>NZ_FOEO01000044.1 GCF_900110765.1 Pseudomonas sp. NFACC02 | reverse complement strand
CGCTCCTACGCCCTGCGGGCAGAAGCAGTGTCTCGATAAACCCAAGATCGTGATCTGGCGGCATGCCGCCTGCTGCTGATTCACGCCGAACCTGTAGCCGGCTTGCTGGCGAATGCGGTGGATCAGCACCCTCAACAGTAGCTGACCCTCCGCCTTCGTCCGAATTGCGGCCCATACCCTCGTAACCTCGGACGTCTCCCGCAGAAACCGCGTCGCTCCGAGGACGTGAGGACGACGCTGATACGGTGGGCAAGCACTTCGTTATCCCTTTGCCCGCCTCATCCTGAAAAACTCACTCAACATCGTTCCGCACTCCTCGCCCAGCACGCCGCCTTCGAACAGCACCCGATGGTTCAGAAACGGCTGAGTAAAGAACTGCCCTTGACTCTGCACCACGCCCGCCTTGGGTTCGGTGGCACCGAACACCACACGTGTAATGCGCGAATGCACGATCAGGCCCGCGCACATGCTGCAGGGTTCGAGCGTGACATAGAGCGTACTGCCCGGCAGGCGGTAGTTGCTGACCGCCTGAGCCGCCGCACGAATAGCGACCATTTCCGCATGCGCACTGGGGTCGCTGCCACTGATCGGGCAGTTGAAACCTCGGCCAATGATCACGCCGTCCTGAACCACCACCGCGCCCACCGGAACCTCGCCCAGCAGCGCGCCTTCGGCGGCCAACGCCAATGCCTCTCGCATGAAATGCTGATCGCGGCTGCGATCAATGATGTGTGGCTGCCGCATTACGAAACCTCAATAGCTGCCATAAGACCGGTTTCCATGTGATCGATCACATGGCAGTGGAACATCCACACGCCGGGATTATCCGCTACCAGCGCAATGCGCGCCCGCTCGTTTCGCCCTAACAGATAGGTGTCGGTGAAATACGGGATCACGTCCTTGCGGTTGGACGCGATCACTTTAAAGCTCATCCCGTGCAAATGAATCGGGTGCTGATACTGGGTCATGTTCTTCAGCTCGAAGATGTAGCTCTTGCCCTTTTCCAGCTTCGCGATTGGCCGATCGGCGCACGTCTTGTCAGTGATGTCCCAGGCTTTGCCGTTGATCTGCCACAGGCTTGGCGGCTTGCCCTCGGCAGTGACCGACATTGAGCCGACCCATTCGAAATTGAAGTTAAGCTTCTCGGCGTTGGCCAGGTCCGGCTCGGCGACCGGATTGGCGGGCAGCTCGGGCGGCCAGTCGCCCGGAGTGTCATGACTGGCCACCGAGCGGAAGGTCCCCAACCGCACCGGACCGTTGCGCAACGACAACTCCTCACCGGCCGCAGGCGCCCTGATCGCCAGACACATGCGCATCCCCGGCCCGAGCCAGTAATCCTTGCCCAACGGCCGTGGCTTGACCGGGTTGCCGTCCAGCGCATAAATCATCGCCTCGGCACCCGGCAGGTTCAGGCGATAGGTCACCGTGTTATCAAGATTGAGAATGCGCACACGGGTGACCTGCCCGGCAGGCAGCTCGATCACGCCCTGCGGCACACCATTGATCGTCGACAACCGCCCCGCCGTGCCTTCACGGGCGGCTTCGCGCGTGACACTGAAATCGGTAAACGCGCCCTGCTCGTCCACGTGCCAGCTCTTGAGGCTGACCACGCGTTCGTGAGCAAAACCGGTCGGCTCGCGCTCCTCAACGATCAACGGCCCGACCAGCCCTCGCCCCAGCTCTTCACTGCTGCTGACGTGCGGGTGATACCAATAGCTGCCCGCGTCAGGCACGCGGAATTTGTAGTCGAAGTACTCGCCCGGCTTGACCGGCAGCTGGGACACATAAGGCACGCCGTCCATTTCCAGCGGCAACCGAATACCGTGCCAGTGAATGGTCGTTTCTACAGGCAACTGATTGATGAAGCGCACCCGCAGCCAGTCACCTTGCCGAACCCGCAACTCCGTCCCCGGAGCCGAAGCGCCAAACGCCCAGGCCGGTGTCTTGAAACCGGGGACCAACTCGACGTCCAGCGGTGCGGCGATCAACTCGTAGTCATGCCCTTCCCCCGGCCCCGTGCGTCCAAGCCAGTAACGCGAAGCTCCGCCCGCGCCGAGCCCGACCACAGCAAGACCGGCCAGACCTCCGAGAATTTGTCGACGGGTGAAAGACATCAGCCACGGCACCTGTATAAACCGAGTAACAAAACAAAGCGCTAAATGAGAGCCTTTGCGAAGGGCGGATAAGATACACCCGCATTTGCAGAAACTTAAGCGACGGTGTGACACGGTACATATTTCGTAGCAATCGAGCGCGGAGGGACACAGAACGCCCTGCCTCCTCGCGCCCGCTGTTTGCGTGTCGCAGAAACCATCATGTGGCTGAAGGCTCTCAAGCGCCTGAAAGGCGGATGCAGGCTACAGGGTAGGAACAGTGCCGCCGTCGATCCGGTACTCGGAGCCTGCAATCGAAGCGGACCGCGGGGATGCCAGGAATGCGATCAAATCCGCCACTTCTTGTGGTTTGGCCGGTCGGCCCACTGGAATGCCTCCCAACCAATCCATGATGAGTTTCTTGCCACCCTCGTAATCGGTTCCGGCTTCCGCGGCCATCCGCTGCGCAAACGCGACGGAAGCCTCGGTCTCGATCCAGCCCGGCGCAACGCTCAGCACGCGAACGCCCTTCGGCACCACCTCTCTGGCCAGAGACTTGCTGTAGGTCGTAAGAGCCCCCTTGGCTGCGGCGTAGGCCGTGGTGGACTCGGGCAACGGCAGCACGCGCTGGATGGAGCTGACGTGGATGATGACGCCGGAGCCCTGAGCCAACATCGCCGGCAACAACGCACGATCCAGGCGTACGGCAGGCATCAAGTTCAGGTTCAGCTCGGCGAGCCAGTGCTCATCGCTGATCGCGGCGAAACCGCCACCGGGCGTTTTCGAACCGCCAAGCACGTTGATCAGAATATCGACACCGCCCCAGTCCCGCAGGACGGTCTGAGCAAGGTGAGTCGCACCTTCCGCCGTCGACAGATCGGCAGCCACGTAGTTGACACCAGGCACCGGCTCCGTGGGCACGCTGCGTGCGGATGTCGTCACCCGAGCGCCAGCCTCCGCAAGGGTTTTCACGACTGCTGCGCCAAGCCCCAGTGTGCCGCCGGTGACCAACGCCCGCAGGCCATTCAGATGAAGGTCGAAGCTCATGCCGTGATCTCCAGCGATGCGATCAGGCCGCGTTCAAGGCGAAAGCGGTAGGACAGAACGACCGGACTGCCAGGGAAGTTGCCGGTGACATCGGCACGGACGCACTGGAAGTCGCCCTCCCGGTCGAGGGCGAACGGCACACTCGTCGCGCTGTACCTGGCCGATGCCTCTGCCATAAAAGCCTTGATGGCATTGATGCCCGTGTAGGTATGACCGTCGTCCTTCATGACGGCTTGCGTGGTGAAACAACGCGCCAAGGCGTCCGGGTTGTGTTCGGCCGCGAAATACGCGGCAATTGGCTCAGGGAGGTTCAAGTCGCTCATCTTTCAGGCTCCGTGGATTCAACGAAGGCCTCAGAATGCGCGTCGACGTCTAGTGAGTGAATACCCTAGAATCTTGATGGGTTATTTAGGAAACGATACAGAATGCGTGGATCTGACTTCGCTGAGCTCAAAGCCTTCGTAGCCGTGGTGGAGCGCCAGAGCTTTTCGCGAGCTGCCGAGCATCTGGGTCTGTCGCCTTCGGCGCTCAGCCAGACGATCCGACAGCTCGAACGCCGCATCGGCGCTCGCCTCTTGAATCGCACGACTCGAAGCGTCGCCCCGTCGGCAAGTGGCGAACTGCTCTACAGGCGCATCGCGCCGTTGTTTCGAGAGATGGCTGCTGCAGTCGTTGAAGCCAGTGAAGCGACAGGACTGATGAGCGGCACGCTTCGCATCAACACGCTGGGGATCGCAGCGCGAACCATCATCGCGCCCCGACTTTCACGCTTCCACCAAGCACACCCTGACGTGGTGCTCGACATCGTGGTGGACGACGCGTTGGCGGATATTGTCGTTGGCCGCTTTGATGCAGGCATCCGTGTGGGCGGACAGCTCGAAAAAGACATGGTTGCCGTCCGCCTCACGCCGGACATGAACATGGTTGCCGTGGCGTCCCCAGACTATCTCGCACGTCGAGGAACACCCAAGTCACCTGCCGAGTTGCATGATCATGCTTGCATCAATTGGCGGCTCCAGATGGACGGCAGGCAATATCGCTGGGAGTTCCAGAAACGAGGGCAGCGGTATGAGGTGGCGGTGGACGGTCCCGTCGTCACCAATCATGCCGACATCGGGATCGCTGCTGCGCTGAACGGGCTCGGCATTGCCTATCACTTTGAGCAAGATGGCGTGGGCGAGCTCCTGGCCCAGGGACGACTGGTCCAGGTCCTGCCGGACTGGTCGATTTCACGTCCGGGGCTGTTTCTCTACTACCCAAGCAGGCAACATCGACCCGCCCTCCTCGGTGCATTCATTGACTGTTTGCTGGATCGAAAACCCTATGACGGCCCTGGCGACCGGATCATCGAATAGGTCGCCAATGATTCCATGCATCAGTGCCACACCAGCGCGCAACCCAGCAACAGTCGTCACTGACAGAAAATGCGGCTGTGGTGGTAGTGGGTCGATATGCTCAATCACGCTGGCCTCTTGAGGATGCAACCGTGTTGAGCAGCCTTACCCAGATGCCTGTTCGGAAGGTAATAAAGGCAAAAGGCCCGCAACTCTTGGGGAAACATAACAAAACCAGCCGCTTACCGCCCCGTCTGCGGCCAAGCGAAGGGAAACGTAGTGCCGCTAGAAAACGTTTTTGTGCCGTTGACAAAAGCAATCCGTTTCTGGCTAATAAAGCGCTGGCTAATGCCGCCCGCCGCTCGCGCCCAAAAGGGCATGGTGAAGGCATCGATTTTTTTGATCTCACCGGATAGTCCGCCCGGCGATAGATCGGCAACGCGAGCACCCGATACACTGTCGCTGGCGCGAGAACTTATCATGCCCACGATCGAACAAGCCAAGGTAATGGCGAAGCGTCTACGTTCTGCTTTGGCGGAGCGCGACATCGAAATACCACAGGCCGTCAGTCTCGAACTCATTGCTGCCGAACTCGGACATCGCGATTGGAATACTGCCGCCGCGAAATTGTCGTCTTCATGCGGAAGCGGCATAGCTTTCCGGCAGACAATCCCGATCTTCCGGATTTTCGATGTTTTGAAAGCGCGGGAGTTCTACTGCGACTTCCTCGGTTTCTCAGTAACGATGGAGCATCGTTTTGAACCGGACATGCCACTTTACATGGCGGTTGAGCGAGCCGGGCTCGAACTTCATCTGTCCGAGCACCATGGCGATGCAACCCCGGGCTCAACGGCGTTCGTATGGATGGAGGACATCAGAGCCTTCCATGGCGAACTCACCGCCAAGCAGTACGGTTATGGCCGCCCCGGGGTCGTTCGCCAGCCTTGGGGTCAACAGATGGAAGTACATGATCCATTCGGGAACCGCATTCGCTTCTGCCAGAAGCATCGATAAGGACAGGATCGGCGGCCGCTCAGGCAGACTGGACGGCCGCTCCGTCGGCGTATCCCGGCGTTTCCACAACGAGTGACGTGTCAGCCACGCTCCGCTGGATACCAGGCGATGGCCCAAGCGAATTAGTCGAAACCAAGAGAACGTCCAGGCGAGAGGCCAAGATGAACGACGACAAGATCACCCTGTTCCATGCTCCCCAATCACGCTCCGCTGGCGTCCGAATCCTCCTGGAGGAACTCGGCGCGCCCCACGAATTGCATGTGATCAACATGAAGGCTGGTGAGCAGCGCAGCGCGCCTTATCTGGCGATCAATCCACTCGGCAAGCTGCCGGCCATCCGACATCGCGGCATGCTCGTCACCGAACAGGTCGCCATTTACATCTACTTGGCCGACCTTTTCCCAGAGGCAGGTATGGCTCCGAGGCTCGATAACCCGCTACGAGGCCCCTATCTCCGCTGGCTCGCCCTCTACGGCGCCTGCTATGAGCCGGCGTTGGTCGATCGGGCGTTGAAACGCGAACCTGGACCGGCGGCGATATCGCCCTATGGCAGCTTCGACGTTGTGCTTGACACGGTGCTCGGCGAGTTGGGAGATAAGCCCTATCTGCTCGGAGAGACGATCTCGGCCGCAGATATCCTTTGGGGCACTTCCCTGCGCTGGAGCAGCGCATTCGGCCTCCTTCCCGAGCGACTGGTCATTTCCGACTATATCGCTCGCATCTCAGGCAGGCCGGCCGTTCTCAAAGTCACACAGGAAGATGCGGCGTTAGCTGAAGAGCATGCGAAGTTGGCTCAATGAAGAAAACGAAGCCGGTTTTTTTAAAACTGATTCAGAAGGAATTGCCGTGGTCGTAAAACGCATCGTCATGAACATCAGTTCAAAAAAGCTGGAGGACGCGAAGCGCTTTTATGGCGACATCCTCGGAATGGAACTTGTGATGGATCATGGGTGGATCGTCACTTATGCATCTGACACCCAGATGGCACCACAGATCAGTATTGCCACCGAAGGGGGGTCGGGAACGCCGGTTCCCGACCTCTCCATTGAGGTCGATAATTTTGACGAGATCTACCGGCGTGCGTCGCAATCCGGATATCCCATCGAGTATGGGCCGACGGTCGAGCCTTGGGGTGTTCGTCGCTTTTTCGCGCGCGATCCCTTCGGACGCCTGGTCAATATTCTTAGCCATGAATGAGCGTTATTGCGATCGGATACGGCGAATATAAGGCGAGTTGGGCGGCCTTGGCTGTCGATGCCGGTATTTTGAGCCGTCCCTCAGGATCCGGGACTTCATCGCATTCACCGGCATTACGCCCGCCACGTACCCCAGCGAGCGCGTAAAACTCATCCAATCGCTGCTCTGCAGAATCGGCCACACTGCCCCCTCAACAGGAGCGCGTTAAATGCATATTCCGCCAGGATTCTCTGTCGTAACGCCGTATATTTTTGCATCAGAAGCAGACGCCTACGTGCAGTTTTTGAAGTCTGCCTTCGGGGCGCATGAGATCGGCAGAAGCACGATGCCCAATGGGCGTATCGCCAACTGCCAACTCAGGTTCGATACAGCAACCATTATGATTAGCGAATCGACGGAACAGTTTCCTTCAAGTCAGTCCGCGCTCTACCTGTACGTCGCCAATGCCGACGAGGCCGTCGAGAAAGCGCTGGCGGCAGGCAAGGTGGCGTATGCGATCCTTCCGGCAATATTTGGTGGCTGTCCCAACGATTAACCGCTGCCCCGTATTTTTGAATGGCGGGCTACGGCATCAAGTCGTCAAGGTCTAGTTGTCTGTATCGCTGCATCTCTCAAGATCCTTGAGAAACCAGCGCGTCGATCGTTGCCTGGATTAAAAAAGTCGAAAGCCCGCAACCATGCGGGCTTTCAACCTATTCAATACACGCTAGCAATAGCTGCTAATTAGGGATCATTCCACTCCAACATAAACAACAATAAAAACTCATTAATAATCATTATGTTACCTAAAGCGTACAAGCCGATACCACGAAAAATGCCATTAACCGGAAACTGTTTCCGCACGCACGGCATTACTCATGCGGTGGGGTCATTAGCTTCTTTGGCTGATTCCCGACACCACTACCAAAGGTAGGGGAACAGGAACTCGATCGAATGCCGCGAGAGGTTCAGGGATACGGGCTTGCGGCCGTCGAGGGTGATTAAGCCCTCTTTTGCCATCTGGCTCAACAGGCCCCGAGTGGTGCGTTCACCAACGCCAAGGCTGGCCTGCAGTTCGGCACGTGGCTGGTCTCCCATGTAGAGCAAGGTTTTGTAAACGTTCTTGGCCTCGATCCGGAGCTCTGGCAGGGCATTGCCCTTTCCGTCTGAGAGCGCGCCACGACTGCGCATCTCAAAGTACACATTGATCCGCTCGCCCAGTTTCTCTGGATCAAGCTGCGTGCTGAAGTACTGAACTTGATCCAGCGCGGTCTCGGCGAAGTACCTAGTCCAGCGCATCAGACCGCTATCCGACAAAATGCCGCGACCGTCCTGGTCACCTTTACGGGGGTGGTCGGCTGCATTGAGCATGTCGTAATACACGGCGGTGTTTCGGGCAAAACCACGGCTCATCGACCAAAGCCCATAGCCTCCAAAACCGGCGGCCTTTAGGTACTGGTCAGTGAACAAACGCCCTATGCGGCCGTTTCCATCCATGAAGGGGTGGATCCACATCAGCCGGTGGTGTGCTGCAGCGGCCGCGAGGAAACGCGAAAGCCCGTGAATCCAGTCCAGTCGGTAAACACGCTCGAATTGGCCTAGGTAGACATTCATCTGCTCAGCGGTCGGCGCGATGTGTTGGCCAACCCTGACGCCATACTCGCGAAATACGCCAGGGACCATTCGGACGACGTCACCTTGTTCATTCATTTGTATATCCAGCATCTCCTCTGGCACACCGCCATAGAACTCGCGATGCAGGCGCGAGATGGTATCCCGAGTACAGACCTCAATCGAGTTGATCGGGTCGTCGGTAAGGCGGCGCTGCGCTTCGATATGGCGCTTGATCTCCAAGAAGTCCTCGCTGGCTTTGACCTCCTGGGCCCCATCTGCAACCTGTTCGCTGCGCAGAATATCAGCCGATAGCGTGGAGTTACCCTCAATCTTGTTGCTGTAGTACGAGTTCACCACACGCAATAAGTTGGTCATCGGCACGCGCAGCGGGCGCGGGATCTTGCCGTGGAGTTCCGCATCGAGGCGCATGATCTTGACGATCTGGTCTTGCAGTTCCTCAGGGGCCCTGTCTTGGGGAATATACGGTGTAAATGACATTGCCGACTATCTACCTAAAATTATTCCTTATAAATCAAGGAGGGAATCAATTTCCGGCCCTAAATTTTGCCGGTTCACTTGCCGCCACTATAGCATTTGCTTTTCAAACGGCCATTGTCGTCGAATGGCCGATAAGGTGTTCAGTACATCAGGCATTCGTTGAGGTCGAACCTTGCCTAAGCGTTGTCGGGTCGACACTACTCGATCAAGTCAAAGCCAGTCGGAGGATGGGTCACGCGATCCTTCCGCGCTGAGCGAGGCACCCAGCCCCCCGGCTGTGACCTAGGCCTAACCCTTTTGGATTCAAGGTGAACTTCTCAAAGAGCGTCGATCATCTTTCATACTGCGTTACGATAAATCGGGCGCGTTCATAAAGTTCGTCGAAAGTTATGATTTCTGGATTCGTGGTGTTCTTTCGATATAACTCAAACGATCTGTATTTCTCTTGATTTACACCATGCCCGCTAACGAACTCCTGCAGGCTACCGACAACAAGGAAGGATTTAGGCATGTAGTTAAATGCTTCTTCGCCTGTCGGGTTTCCGCTTTCATCAGTTATCGCCAGCTTGGCCTGAATCGAGTCTACAGCGGAAGAAACGGTTACTTGAGTTTGGCATACACCGCCTGCTAGCTCGTTGGAAGGAGCCCAGCATCCGGCTCGATATTGTTTATTCTGGAGAAGAGGCGTTTTATGAGTCTTGATTTCAGCAAAACACAGACTCGAAATGAAACCTTTTGTTTTAAGAAGCCCATCCGCCCGCTTTCCATGGTTAGATACGGAATGTCCTTGCACAACTTGCTCTAGCTTCTTACCATCTAACGACGACGCATAAATATAGCTTAATCCATAGCCAAAGATCCAAGGATTTTTCTCTAAAAACCGCTGCCACAGCATCTCGTCTTTACAGCTGAGACTAGCTTTAATCTTTTCAAAGTACACTTCATCGTTTAGCAACCTATCGAAAACCTCGAGCTGACGTTTGCGGTAGCCAACTGCGATGACGTCCTCTTTGGTAACAGCTGACTTTATTACCTCGGCAAAAAGTTCCTGATTATCCTGCAACATGGCTCTTGCTTGGTTGCTGGACAAAACAAGTCTGTGAAGATCCTCATCCTTTATCTTCTTAGGCCCGCGCCCTTCAAGAGGCATCGATTGGACGTGATGAAGAAACTCCACGAGTTTTCCGATTTCCTCCCCTACAAATGAGAAACTGGCATTGTGGGGTTTGTCTGTCGCGACTGTGTAACCTTGGATATTCAGCACGAATATCTTTCGATCATCTTCAAAGAACTTAGCCGTTATGCAGCTTTTCGCGCCGTCTTTGTGCCGAAGTACAAGCTCGCTGTTTATTTTGGCGAAAGCATAGGTCTCGGGATGCTCAATTAACTTGGTCGCGATCCTGACCTTCCTCTCTTTGTCGCCGAAAGAATCTAGTTGCGGACTGATATATGTCTTTCCTGACTCGGGATTTTGATAGCTGTCCATGCGTCGTCCTTATGCAAGAAAATTCGGATTCTGGAGCACCGTATGAAAGCGGCGCTTTTATATATCTCGGCGCTTAGCGTATGGATCGATTCATAAGCCGAGGCACATCCAACAGACACTACTGATGTCGCCATCCCAGTGCAACTCCGAATGCATATAAAATGTCGGTTGGTCGACGGTAAAACAAGGCAGACAGGAATGGCCAAGAATGGTCTGAGCTATCCCAAATCGCCTCTTGCCGCCAGCATCTTGGCCGCAAGGTAGCGCCCGCAGCGATACGAATCTCCCTGCTTGATACTGGCCTACCAGTATGGATGGACAACTTATGGTCCGCCTGAGCGAATCAAAGGCTCGGTAACCTATGACCCTCCGTCCAGCTCACCATGCGTGAACCCCGGCTAAACGGATTAGCATTTGTGTCTGCTGACCAGCTTCGAAGCTCGGCGTAGGCCTGGGCACTCATCAGTGCCTGAGAGGCCTCCGCAGGGGTGCAAACGGACTGCGATCCACCCCTCCAAGGCGGCACGGCATCGTGATGGGCCAGTTACATTGCGTCGCCGACAACCTTTGGTGATGTCTGCGCGTAGATATACCTCGGGGTTAATGGCTCCGCTGGGATAAAGCACATCTGCGCTCTACAGCAAGGCCAGTTCCGGGCGCGAATACCGGTGGAGTGCTTCAGCCACAAAAGCATCACTTCGCCCTCTTACAGACGGCATCACAAATGCCACTCGGATCAGATGTCTGAATCGTCCTAAGCGAAGGGATGTTGCGAACCGAATCGATGTAGCCATAGGGCTATCTGTCAGGATTGGTGACGAATCACGAACGATCCTGAGAAAATCAGCAGCGAGAATCCTAAAGATCTAATAGTCTCGTGTGCCTTGGCGTTCACGGCCAAACCCTTGACTCTCCGCATAGCACGAGGTGAAGAATATTTTCTGAAAGCTATCGAGATGGGTCTTCTATAACGGCATTATGACTACTTCAGCCAGTTCTCAGCCCACGCATCAGACGTCTCTGCAACTTTGGTACGTGCCTTGGCACGGGCTTTCTCTTTGGCAGGTGACTTACCAGCTTCCGCAAGTGTGATGCCACCCACGCCATAACGACCGAACGTGATGGTCTCCTAACGGCCATTGATTGAGTAGTTGTAACGAAATGAGATGGAACCGGCAGCAGTGACGACCACGTACAGCACGTCGCGGTCGTTCACCTAGTAGAGTTTTTCTTTCGGCTTGAGGTTACGCAGCTTGGGATCGGTCAGCATGGCAGTCGGGGATTCCATGGAAAAAATACCATGCTCAGAAAAGCACTCATGCACCACGATAAAACCCAATGAAACCGGGCTGATGATGAGATTTGATACCTTGCCCTACCCTACCAGGACGACATGGTATCGAGCGCCGAACATGGCATTTGTCTCAGTCAATCCCCTGTACAACGCCACATGAACACGGCGCTTATCGATGCACAAAGCTGCCCGATTTTTGCCAGCCCCAAAAAGCCAAAAGCCCGCAATTACGCGGGCTTCAGGGCATTTTTTGCTAGATCATGCCGGGCAGTGCCGGACGCGGGATCATTCCCACTCAATCGTAGCCGGCGGCTTGCTCGACACGTCATAAGTGACGCGGGAGATGCCTTCGATTTCGTTGATGATGCGGCCGCTGACGGTTTCCAGCAGTTCGTAGGGCAGGTGCGCCCAGCGTGCGGTCATGAAGTCGATGGTTTCCACGGCGCGCAGGGCGACGACCCAGGCGTAACGACGGCCGTCACCGACCACGCCGACTGATTTGACCGGCTGGAAGACGACGAAGGCCTGGCTGACTTTGTGGTACCAGTCGGCTTTGCGCAGCTCTTCGATGAAGATGTGGTCGGCGCGGCGCAGCAGGTCGGCGTATTCCTTCTTCACTTCGCCAAGGATGCGCACGCCCAGGCCTGGGCCCGGGAACGGGTGGCGGTAGACCATGTCGTACGGCAGGCCGAGTTCCAGGCCCAGACGGCGGACTTCGTCCTTGAACAGTTCGCGCAGCGGCTCGACCAGTTTCAGGTTCATTTCTTCTGGCAGGCCGCCCACGTTGTGGTGCGACTTGATCACGTGAGCCTTGCCGCTCTTGGCGCCAGCGGACTCGATCACGTCAGGGTAGATGGTGCCCTGCGCCAGGTATTTGATGTTGTGCAGCTTGCTCGATTCGGCATCGAACACGTCGATGAAGGTACGGCCGATGATCTTGCGCTTCTTCTCTGGATCGCTTTCGCCTTCCAGGTTGTTGAGGAACTGCTCTTCGGCGTTGGCACGGATCACCTTGACGCCCATGTTCTCGGCGAACATGGCCATCACTTGCTCGCCTTCGTGCAAACGCAGCAAGCCGTTGTCGACGAAGACACAGGTCAGTTGATCGCCGATGGCCTTGTGCAGCAGCGCCGCCACGACAGACGAGTCAACACCGCCGGACAGACCCAGCAAGACGTTGTCGGTGCCGACTTGAGCGCGGACCTGAGCGATGGCGTCTTCAGCGATTTTCGACGGCGTCCACAGCGCTTCACAGCCGCAGATGTCGAGGATGAAGCGCGACAGGATGCGACCGCCCTGCTTGGTGTGGGTCACTTCCGGGTGGAACTGCACGCCGTAGTAACCACGGGTGTCGTCGGCCATGCCGGCAATCGGGCAGCTTGGGGTGCTGGCCAGAATGTGGAACTCGGACGGCAGCTTGGTGACCTTGTCGCCATGACTCATCCACACGTCCAGACCCAGCACGCCGTCGGCGTCGACATGGTCTTCGATGCCGTCGAGCAGACGGCTCTTGCCCACGACGTCGACACGGGCGTAACCGAATTCACGCATTTCGGACCCTTCGACCTTGCCGCCCAGTTGTTCGGCCATGGTCTGCATGCCGTAGCAAATGCCGAAAACCGGAACGCCGAGATCGAAGACCGCTTGCGGGCAACGCGGACTGTCAGCGACGTGCACGGACTCGGGGCCACCCGCGAGGATGACGCCTTTTGGAGCGAATTCGCGGATCGCTTCGTCGTCCATGTCGAACGGGTGCAGTTCGCAGTACACGCCGATCTCACGCACGCGGCGGGCGATCAACTGGGTGTACTGGGAACCGAAGTCGAGGATCAGGATACGGTGGGCGTGAATGTCGAGGGCCATGAGTCATTCTCGTCGAAAATCAGAAACAAGACGGGGCTGTAATGAACAGCCCCGCTACACATATTTCAGAAATACACCTGAAAAATCAGGCGTATCTCGGATCAACCTACGCGATAGTTCGGCGCTTCCTTAGTGATCTGCACGTCGTGGACGTGAGACTCGGCCATGCCGGCGCCGGTGATGCGTACGAATTCAGGCTTGGTGCGCATTTCCTGAATGTGGGCGCTGCCGGTGTACCCCATGGAAGAACGCAGGCCACCCATCAACTGGTGGATGATGGCGGACAGCGAGCCCTTGTAGGCCACACGGCCTTCGATGCCTTCCGGCACCAGTTTCTCGGCGCCTTCCGATGAGTCCTGGAAGTAGCGGTCCGAGGAGCCTTGCGCCTGAGACATCGCACCGAGCGAGCCCATGCCGCGGTATGCCTTGTACGAGCGGCCCTGGAACAGCTCGATTTCGCCCGGTGCTTCTTCGGTACCGGCGAACATCGAGCCCATCATCACGCAGTAGGCACCGGCCACGATGGCCTTGGACAGGTCACCGGAGAAACGGATGCCGCCGTCGGCGATCAGAGGAACGTCGGTGCCTTCAAGCGCCGAGGCGACGTTGGCGATGGCGCTGATTTGCGGAACACCTACGCCTGCCACGATACGGGTGGTGCAGATGGAGCCAGGACCGATACCGACCTTGACGCCGTCAGCGCCGGCTTCGACCAGTGCACGTGCAGCAGCGCCGGTGGCGATGTTACCGCCGATGACCTGGACGTCCGGGAAGTTCTGCTTGACCCAGCGAACGCGGTCGATCACGCCTTTGGAGTGGCCGTGGGCGGTGTCGACGACGATGACGTCAACGCCGGCGGCGACCAGGGCGCTGACGCGCTCGCCGGTGTCTTTACCGGTGCCGACCGCAGCGCCCACACGCAGACGACCTTGATCGTCCTTGCTGGCCAGCGGGTAGGCTTTGGATTTCTCGATGTCCTTGACGGTCATCATGCCCTTGAGCGCGAACTTGTCGTCGACGATCAGGACTTTTTCCAGACGGTGTTTGTGCAGCAGGTCGCGGACTTCGTATTTGTCGGCGCCTTCACGAACAGTGACCAGACGCTCTTTCGGCGTCATCACTTCCCGAACAGGGATGTCCAGACGATTTTCGAAGCGCACGTCTCGGGAAGTCACGATGCCGACCAGTTCGCCGTCGTGCAGAACCGGAACGCCGGAAATGTTGTGTTGACGCGTCAGTTCGAACAAATCACGAACGGAGGCATCCGCCTCGATGGTGATCGGGTCCTTGACCACACCCGCTTCGAACTTCTTGACCTTTCGCACTTCGGCAGCCTGCTGCTCGACGGTCATGTTCTTGTGGATGATGCCGATGCCGCCTTCCTGAGCCATGGCGATGGCCAGACGGGCTTCAGTGACGGTGTCCATAGCGGCGGAAACGAGAGGGATGTTCAGTTCGATGCCACGGGTCAATCGGGTTTTCAGACTGACTTCGTTGGGAAGCACCTCGGAATAACCGGGCACAAGGAGAATGTCGTCGAATGTAAGGGCTTCTTGGCTGATACGCAGCATCGCTGGGCTCCCGAGCGGGAAAATGGAAGCGCGCCATTATACCCAGACAGGTGCCTATGCTCAATGTAAACATCGGTCTATTTAATAATCAGAATGATCGACGCGCTCTATCACTGACTGATGCATTTATAGGCGGACTTTGACGAAAGACACCGGGCGATCCAGACGTTCGGCGAATTCTTCCAAAAAGCTCGTCTTGAAGCCTGCATCCAGCCAGTCGTTGAAGATGAAACCCAGGTTGGAAAAGCCGCACGGATCCAGAAACAGAAAGCCATTGATGTCGTCTTCGTGACGGCATTCAGGGCAGATGAAGTTGTCGGTGTGCCCCGGCATCCATTCTTCCAGACTGTCGAACAACGCTTCGCCGATCTCACGCCGGCACTCGGGGCAACCGGCCTCCTCCTTGAAACCCTGCTGTGGGGTATAGATGCAGCGCTTGAGCACGATTTCCAGGCCGTTCACCGCCTGCCCGTACGGCAATGCATCCGGGTTTTCGACAAAACGCCGCGCGCCGGGTGCGATGGCGTACGCCATGCGATTGAAACTGCGCCCGCAGGTGGTCAGCGATTCCTCCACCACGTCCAGCTTCACCAGCCAGCGCAGGATCGCCCGCGCCTTCGCTTCACGCGCAGGAAAGCTGGAGATTTGCGGGACGATGATGCTTTGGGTGTTCATGACGGGCCTGTCTGACGTTTGCTCGGGGGCGGCAGCTTAATGCCACCGCCATTGCCGTCAAGTAGGGTGTCCTCAACCGGCAAGATAACGACCGATGAGTGTAATGCCGCTGAGCAGCACCATCCAGGTGACCAAACGAACGAACATCTCCCGCGACAGGCGCATGACCAGATGACGACCGATCCACGAGCCGATGACCATTGCCGGCAGCAGACACACGGCCAGCAACAACAGGGAAATCTGTGCGTACACACCCGTGATGACGAACAGGCTCAGGCGCACGATGGTGCTGCAACTGATCAGCGCATTTTGCGTGGCGCGGGCCTGAGTCTTGTCGGTCAGACGGCCGTTGAGGTAAATCGCATATAAAAAGCCGCCGCTGCCGAACAGCGCGCCGAACAACCCGCCCACGGTGCCCATCGGAATCGACCAGGCCGCCGACAACTGGGTTGGACGCACCTTCACCGCCAGGCTGTAGACCGAATAGCCGATCAGAAACATGCCCATCAATAACAGCAGCAGGTCGGATTTGAGGTTCAGCAAGAACAGCACGCCCAGCGTGCAACCCACTGCCATGCACGGCACCATGCGCAGCAGCTCGGCGCGCGCCACAGATTGCCGCGACGGCAGCAAATGGCTGAACGCGGCGAGGAAATCCAGCATCACCAGCAGCGGGATGATTCGCGACAACGGCATGAAGTGAATCAGGATGGGGCCTGCCACCAGCGCGGTACCGAAACCGGCAATCGCGAACACCAGATAGGCGGCGATAACGCCGACTTCTATAACGAGCCAGTCGGTCGGGGTCAATCCCAACTGAGTGAAGGCATCCGACAACTCGGCGAGGGTGGTGAGCATTGTGTCTTCCATGGATCGTAGGTGGCAGGAAGAATACTGCAGGAGCGCGCTTGCCTGCGATTGCGTTTTGCCAGTCAATCAAGTGGCGTCTGACAGACCCGGTTCACGGCCGTCGTACCTCCGACCGCTCCTACAGGGTCCGCACTGGCCGCCGATGCACGACATCGCCTGCTAATGCCTTTATCATGCCCGCCATGATCAAAGACCCCTTCGCAAGACTCGGCCTTGACCGGGAAGTCCTCACTGTCAGCCAGCTCAACGGCCGCGCGCGCGTGTTGCTGGAGGACGTTTTCGCCAGCATCTGGGTCGAGGGGGAGATTTCCAACCTGTCGCGCCCGGCCTCCGGTCACGTGTACTTCACGCTCAAGGACACCGGCGCGCAAGTGCGTTGCGCCTTGTTCCGCAGCAACGCCGCGCGCGTGCGCCAGGCGCTGAAAGACGGTCTGGCGGTGAAGGTGCGGGGCAAGGTTTCGCTGTTTGAAGGTCGCGGTGACTACCAGTTGATCCTCGATACGGTCGAACCGGCAGGCGACGGTGCGCTGAGGCTGGCATTCGATGCACTGAAGGAAAAGCTCAGCGCCGAAGGGCTGTTCAGCGCCGAGCGCAAAGTCACCCTGCCCTTGCACCCTCAACGCATCGGCATCATCAGTTCGCCGACCGGCGCGGTGATTCGCGACATCATCAGCGTGTTCCGTCGCCGGGCGCCTCAGGTCGAGCTAACCCTGATCCCTACCGCCGTGCAGGGTCGCGAAGCCATCAACCAGATCGTTCGCGCGCTGAAACTGGCGGACTCCCGCGGTTTCGATGCGTTGATCCTTGCCCGCGGCGGCGGCTCGCTGGAAGACTTGTGGTGCTTTAACGAGGAGGCCGTCGCCCGCGCCATCGATGCGTGCGTGACCCCGATCGTCAGCGCGGTCGGTCACGAAACCGACGTGTCCATCAGTGATTTCGTCGCCGACGTTCGCGCGCCGACGCCCTCCGCTGCGGCCGAACTTCTGGCACCCGATTCCAGCGACCTGCACCGCCGCGTCGACAGCCTGCAACGGCGACTCATCAGTCGCATGCAAGACCGCCTGATGCGCGAGCGACTGCGGCTGGAGGGTGTCTCGCGGCGTTTGCGTCATCCCGGTGAACGCTTGCGCCAGCGCGCTCAGCGTCTGGACGATCTGGACATGCGCATGCGCCGAGCGTTCGAGCAACAGATGCACAAACGTCAGGTGCGAATGAGTCACCTGGAAAGCCGTCTGGCCGCGCAGCACCCAGGACGCACGCTGGCATTCCTGCGCCAGCGACTGGACGTTCTGGCCGAGCGCCTGCCGCGTGCGATCAAGGAAAACCTCAAGACCCGCCGCCTGCAGTTGCAAACGCAGGTGCAGACACTCAACGTGGTAAGCCCGTTGGCGACGCTGGGACGCGGCTACAGCATTCTGCTGGACGAACGCGGCAAGGCGATCCGGACCGCCGAACAGACCCACACCGGCCAGCGGCTGACCGCCAAACTCGCCGAAGGCGAACTGCACGTGCGCGTCGAAGACAACCACCTGACGCCCGTCACCCTTTCTCTTCTGGATTGACCGATGCTGCCCTTTATTTCCCGCTCTCTGGCTGGCGTCGCGCTGGCCCTTTGCATAACGCTGCCCGCTCACGCTGACAGCTACATTTCTCGCCTGCTGAACAAACCCGTGCCCGGTGGCGTGGCCGTGGTCGATCTGGGACCGGCTGCTCAGCCGCCGAAAGCGACCTGGCAGGGCAAGCCGGTGCTGGTGGTCAAGGATCAGGACGCCCACTGGCTGGCCATTGTCGGCATTCCACTGACGATCAAGCCAGGTACGTCCCAGCAGGTGAACAGCGGGGGACGCAATCTGCCGTTTATCGTGGCCAGCAAGAAATACCCCGAACAGCACATCACCCTGAAAAACCAGCGCCAGGTCAATCCGAACCCGGATGACCTGAAACGCATCGAGCAGGAGCTGGACGTACAGTTGCGCGCCTACCGCAGTTTCAGCCCGGGCACGCCAAGCAACCTGTTGCTGGACAAACCGGTTGACGGCCCGCTGTCGAGCAAGTTCGGGGTACGCCGTTTCTTCAATGGTGAAGAGCGCAACCCGCATGCAGGGCTGGATTTCGCCGTTCCGGCCGGGACACCGATCAAGTCACCGGCAGCCGGCAAGGTCATTCTGATCGGCAACTACTTCTTCAATGGCAACACGGTGTTCGTCGATCACGGGCAGGGCTTCATCAGCATGTTCTGCCACATGTCGAAGATCGACGTGAAAGTCGGCGACGCCGTACCCCGGGGCGGCGTGGTGGGACGCGTCGGTTCGACCGGTCGTGCAACCGGCCCGCACATGCACTGGAACGTCAGCCTGAACGATGCGCGCGTGGATCCGGCGATCTTCATTAACGCGTTCCAGCCGTAACGTAAGCCAAAAGGCCTGGGATCTGAACCCCGTAGCGCGCTTGCCCGCGATTGTCGTGTGGCCAGTCAGCCCGGTGCTGCCTGACAAACGCAATCGCGGGCAAGCGCGCTCCTACAGTTGATCGAGTTGCGCAGACAGAAACAGCTCAGCAATAAAATCTCTAAAATACGCAATAACCAGCCGATAAATCGCGCCGGTTCGGCACTAGCGAAAACTTCTCCCAATTTTTTTCAACTGCTTGCCACCTTTCACCCCATTGGTTACGGTTGAGCACATGAAAGCCTCTCAAACCCTTATCCTGCTGCGTCAACATCGCTGCCTCAGCCTCGTCAGTGCACGACTGCCAGGCTAAATCGCGGTGCCTCGACGCTACACCCCGCATTTATCGGCTGGCCGCCTTCTCTCGGCCCTGAGTACAAAAAAGGACTGATCACATGACCATGCTCAAAGACCCTTCGCAGAAGTACCGCGCATTTCCGGTCATCGACCTGCCTGACCGCACCTGGCCTTCCAAGGCCATTACCGAGGTGCCGATCTGGTGCAGCTCCGACCTGCGCGACGGTAACCAGTCGCTGATCGAGCCGATGGATTCGGTCAAGAAGCTGCGTTTCTGGAAGACGCTGGTAAAGGTCGGCGTGAAGGAAATCGAAGCCTCGTTCCCGGCTGCCTCCCAGACCGATTTTGACTTCGTACGCACGCTGATCGAAGACGGGCACATCCCGGACGACACCACCATTCAGGTGCTGACCCAAGGCCGTGAAGACCTGATCGCGCGCACCTTCGAATCCCTGCGCGGCGCCAAGAAGGCCATCGTTCACCTGTACAACGCCACGTCCCCATCCTTCCGTCGCATTGTCTTCAACCAGGACAAGGAAGGCATCAAGGCCATCGCCGTCGACGCCGCCAAGCTGTTCGTCAAATACGCCGCGCAGCAGCCGGAAACCCAATGGCAGTTCGAGTACTCGCCTGAAACGTTCAGCGCCACCGAGCTGGACTTCGCCAAGGAAGTCTGCGACGCCGTGATCGAAGTGTGGAACGCCACGCCGCAGAACAAGGTGATTCTCAACCTGCCGGCCACCGTGGAAGTTGCCACCCCGAACATCTACGCCGACCAGATCGAGTGGTTCTGCCGCAACATCAGCCGTCGCGACAGCGTGATCATCAGCCTGCACACCCACAACGACCGCGGCACCGGCGTGGCGGCGACCGAACTGGGCCTGATGGCGGGTGCGGATCGCGTCGAAGGCTGCCTGTTCGGCAACGGCGAGCGTACCGGTAACGTTGATCTGGTGACGGTCGCACTGAACATGTACACCCAGGGCCTGAACCCGCAACTGGACTTCTCCGACATCGATGGCGTGCGCAAGGTCGTCGAGGAGTGCAACCAGATTCCGGTTCATCCGCGTCACCCCTATGTCGGCGATCTGGTCCACACTGCGTTCTCCGGCTCGCACCAGGACGCCATCCGCAAGGGTTTTGCCCAGCAGAAGGAAGGCACGCTGTGGGAAGTCCCGTACCTGCCCATCGACCCTGCCGACATCGGCCGCAGCTACGAGGCAGTGATTCGGGTCAACAGCCAGTCCGGCAAAGGCGGTATCACCTACCTGCTGGAGCAGGAATACGGCATCTCGCTGCCACGTCGCATGCAGATCGAATTCAGCCAGGTGGTACAGGGCGAAACCGACCGTCTGGGCCTGGAAATGACTGCTCAGCAGATCTACTCGCTGTTCAAGCGCGAGTACCTGCAAGCCAACAAGCCCTACGCGCTGGTCAGCCATCGCCTGCGGGAAGAAAACGGCAACAGTGAGGTGGAAGTCGAAGTCACCGGCAAAAGCGACAGCGAGACCAACCTGCACTGGCGCGGCAAGGGTAACGGTGCGCTGGAAGCGCTGGTGGCGGGATTGCCCGTCAACGCAGAGATCATGGACTACAACGAACACGCCATCGGCGCCGGCACCACGGCCAAGGCCGCTGCCTACATCGAACTGCGGGTGAACGGCGAGCGTGCGGTACACGGCGTGGGCATCGATGAAAACATCACCACCGCCAGCTTCAAGGCCCTGTTCAGCGCGCTGAACCGTGCCCTGTCCCAGGCCGAAGCGGCCGCTGAGGCAGCCTGACCGAAGCTCGCTTCTCCCAAGCCCGTTCAGCAAAAAGGCCCTGAAGTGAACGCTTCAGGGCCTTTTCTTTTTATTCCATCGGGCGAAATCAAGCGGTGGTGTTGACCGTGCCTTTCATCAACTCCAACAGCGCCGCCTGTTGCGCGCTCAGTTGCGCCATCGTGCCGGAAATCTGCTGTTGAATGGACATCACCTGCGCGGCCTTTTCCTGTTCCGGTGCCTTGCTGTTCATGGCGACGGCCAATTGCTGCTGCTGTTGCTGGAGGATCTTCTGTGTCTGTTTGATCTGATCCTGCAACTGCTTGATAACCTGTTCCTGCGGTGAACCGCCGCTCTCCGCCTCGCCGGACTTCGAAGCGCCTGGCGATTGATAAACGTTGCCGCGAAGGTTCACGCTGGCGGTCGTGGCATCGCTCTTGGCGGACCCGTCATTTTTGACGCCAGCCGAGAATACGCTCGAGTAAGCGCTCAACGAACTCGTGTTAATCGTGGTCATGATGCACTCCTTGTCTAGTGCACGCTGTATCGGCCGGCTTGCCAAGAACTGAAGGTTCGGGGACAACGCGGTGGACCGCCTCGTCCACAGGCGTTATGGACTCACTTTAACTCGAACGTGTCAGCGTCGAGATAGGCCGGAAATTTCTGCCGGTATGCCGCCAGACTCTCGGCAGACAAGCTGACATGGAAAACACCCGCCGCCTCCCCGATGTTGAGCAGGCTTTCGCCCTGAAAATCCAGCACCTGGCTGTCGCCGGTGTAGGCAAACCCTTTGCCATCGGTGCCGATCCGGTTGACCGCTGCCACATAACACAGGTTTTCAATGGCCCGGGCAGGTAACAGGCGGTTCCAATGCTGACGGCGGGCCCCCGGCCAATTGGCGGTGTACAGCAGCAAGTCAGTGTCTCGCGCATCTCTGCTCCAGACCGGAAAACGCAGGTCGTAGCAGATCAGCGGACGAACGCGCCAGCCCTTGAGCTCGAACTGCACCTGACGCTCACCCGGACTGTAATGCTCATGCTCGCCTGCCATGCGGAAGAGGTGACGCTTGTCATAGTGCAGAAGCTCGCCGTCTGGCCGCGCCCACAAGAGCCGATTGCGGTGACTGCCATCGGCCGACCGCACAATCACGCTACCGGTCACGACCGCGTTGATGCGCCTGGCCTGCGCCAGCAGCCATCTGGACGTCACCCCGTTTTCGGGCTCAGCGAGGGTTTCGGATTCCATCGAGAAGCCGGTGGTGAACATCTCAGGCAGAATCACCAGATCGGCACCCCGAGCCTGGTCCAGTAATTCCTCGAAATGCGCATGGTTGGCTTTGCAGTCGTGCCAGACCAACGTGGTCTGCACCAACGCGATGTTCAGGTTCGGCAGGTCGCTCAGATCGCGCATAGTTTTTCCGCTGCCTGACGCAACGTCTCCTCTCGCTTGGGAAAGCACAGCCGGATGATGCGCTGGCCTTCAGGCGGATTCTGATAGAACACGGAAATCGGAATGCTCGCGACGCCATGCTCACGGGTCATCCAGAGCGACATCTCGACATCGTTCAGGTCCGGACGGATCTGCGAGTAATCGACCAGTTGAAAGTAGGTGCCGGCCGCTCGCGTGAAGGTAAAACGCGATGACTCAAGGCGATCGCAGAAGAAGTCCCGCTTGGCCTGATAGAACGCTGGCAACTCATCGACATGTTGCGGGCACTCGGCCATGTAATCGGCCAGCGCCCACTGCAGCGGCGTCACGCCACAGAAACCGACGAACTGGTGAATCTTGCGCATTTCGGCGGTCAACGCGGGTGGCGCGACCAGATTACCTGTCTTCCAGCCTGTCACGTGGTACGTCTTGCCAAACGAACTGACGACAAACGCGCGCTGATACAGCTCTTCGTGGGCCAGAACGCTGGCATGCTTCACGCCATCGAACACCAGGTGCTCGTAGACCTCATCACTGACCAGATAGATGTCGCGGTCACGGATCAACGCCGCCAACTGATCGAGCTCGTCGCGGGTGATCAAGGCACCACTGGGGTTGTGCGGCGTGTTGATGATGATCATGCGCGTGCGTGGGCTCAGCGCCGCATCGAGCTTTTCCCAGTCGATGGAGAAATCACCGTCCTTGAGCTGGACGTGTACGCAACGACCGCCCGCCAGTTCGACCGAGGGCTCATAACTGTCGTAGCTGGGATCGAACACGATGACTTCGTCGCCTGCACGCACCACGGTCTGGATCGCACAAAAGATAGCGTGCGTCGCGCCCGGGGTGATCGTGACCTCGGTATTCATGTCGACCTGACGCCCGTAGGATCGGGCGATCTTGGCCGCCACCTGCTCGCGCAATGCAGGCAGTCCGGTCATCGGCGCGTACTGGTTATGACCGTCCATCGTGTGACGGCACAGGGCTTCACGCAGCGCGTCTGGCCCATCGAAATCGGGAAAACCCTGAGAAAGATTGATCGCCCCGGTTTCGGCTGCAAGCTGGGACATCACGGTAAAGATGGTGGTGCCAACGTTCGGCAATTTACTGGTGATCATAGGGTTTTCCTGCTCCACACCCGGCTCCAGAACGGCGCGGGGACTCGCAGGATAGCCCATACGGCGAACACAAAAAAAGGCGCCATTGGCGCCTTTTTCGAAGAAAGTCCGTTACCGGATCAGCGCTTGTCCTTGCGCTTCTTCTCGGCTTTCTTGTGGTGCGACATCAAGCGACGCTTCTTGTTGACCTGCCGGTCCGTCAGCGTGTTCTTGTTGCCTTCATAGGGGTTCTCGCCGCCTTTGAACTCGATCCGGATCGGCGTACCGACCAGTTTGAGCACACGGCGGTAAGTGTTTTCGAGATAACGCACATACGACTTCGGTACTTTCTCGACCTGGTTACCGTGGATCACGATCAGCGGCGGGTTAGCGCCACCCAGGTGAGCGTAACGCAGTTTGATCCGGCGGCTGTTGACCATCGGTGGCTGATGCTCGCTGACGGCGTCTTCGAGAATCTGCGTCAGACGGCTGGTCGGCCAGCGGGTGACAGCAGATTTGAACGAGTTCTGAACCGACTGGTAGAGGTTGCCCACGCCCGTGCCGTGCAGCGCCGAGATGAAGTGGATGTCGGCGAAGTCAACGAAGAACAACCGGCGTTCCAGCTCGGTTTTCACGTAGTCACGTTCGCTCGGGACCATGCCGTCCCACTTGTTGAGCGCGATGACCAGCGCCCGCCCGGCTTCCAGCGCGAAGCCCAGCAGGTTCAGGTCGTGGTCCACCACGCCTTCACGCGCGTCCATGACAAAGATCACGACGTTCGCGTCTTTGATCGCCTGCAGCGTCTTCACCACGGAAAACTTTTCGACTTCCTCGTGGATCTTGCCGCGCTTGCGCACACCGGCAGTGTCGATCAGCGTGTACTTCTCGTCATTGCGCTCGAACGGGATGTAGATACTGTCGCGCGTGGTGCCTGGCTGGTCATAGACGATAACGCGGTCTTCGCCCAGCATGCGGTTGACGAGCGTCGATTTGCCGACGTTCGGACGACCGATGATTGCGATCTTGATACCGTCTTTTTCGCTCGGGCCCGGGATGCGCTTGGCTTCTTCGCCTTCAGCGACGTCCTCTTCTTCACCCTCTTCCACTTCGTCCGCGTCTTTCGGGAATTCGCGCAGGGCGATTTCCAGCATCTGCGTGATGCCGCGACCGTGCGCACCGGCGACCGGAATCGCGTCGCCCATGCCCAAAGGCGCGAACTCGGCGCGAGCCATGTCGGGGTCGATGTTGTCGACCTTGTTGGCGACCACGTAGGAGGTCTTGTTGCGCTTGCGAAGGTGCTCGCCAATCATCTGGTCGGCGGCGGTGAAGCCGGCCTTGGCATCCACCAGGAACAACACGACATCGGCTTCTTCGATGGCCAACAGCGACTGCTCGGCCATCTTTTCGTCCATGCCGTGCTCATCACCGGAAATACCGCCGGTGTCGATCAGGATGTAGGTACGCCCTTGCCACTTGGCCTCACCGTATTGGCGATCACGGGTCAGACCGGACAAGTCGCCGACGATGGCGTCGCGAGTCCTGGTCAGGCGGTTGAACAAGGTGGACTTGCCGACGTTCGGTCGACCCACCAGGGCGATTACGGGAACCATGCGGCTCTCCACTTCGTTATTTCAGAAAATACAAAAGCCGCTGCAAGGCAGCGGCCGGAGTTCGGAGCGGCACCCGAAGTGCCGCAAGCCCCGTCAGAGCGGGGCCGCCCGAGGAAGCCGGTTCACTGGCCTCCTCAAGCATAGACAGCCACTACTTGATCGTCAGGGCTTCCAGCTTGCCGCTGTTGCCAAAGACGTAAATGGTGTTGCCCGACACCAGCGGGCGTGCACGCAGGCCGTCGCTGTCGATCTTTTCACGGCCGACGAAGTGACCGTCAACCTGGCTCAACAGGTGCAGGTAGCCTTCCATGTCGCCCACCGCTACGTAGCTCGAAAACACTTCCGGAGAGCCCAACTGCCGGCGAGCCAGCGAGTCGTTGCTCCACAGTGCGGTCGAAGAGCGCTCATCGACGCCTTCAACCGTGCCGTTGGCCAGCGAAACGTAGACGCTGCCAAAGCCCTGGGCAACACCCGAATAGCTCGACGCATCACGCTGCCACAGGACACGGCCGCTCTGCAGTTCCAGCCCCGCGACGCGGCCTTGATAGGTCGCGACGTACAGGGTACTGCCGGACAACAGCAGGCCACCGTCGATGTCGACCACACGGTCCAGCTCGGAACGGCCTTGCGGAATCGCGACGCGCTGCTCCCAGACGGGCACGCCGTTGCGGATGTCCAGCGCCACGACCTTACCGGTCGACAAGCCTGCAACCGCCAGTTGGTTGGTGACAAGCGGCGCACCGGTACCGCGCAGGGTCAGAACCGCCGGACTGCTTTCGTAGATCCAGCGCTGATCACCGGTCACGGCGTCGTAACCGATGACCTTGTCGTCCTGAGTCTGAGCGACAACCACGTCACCGTTGGTGGCCGGCGAAGACAACACTTCGCTGGTCGCCTTGGCTTTCCACTTCTGCTCGCCAGTGGCTTCGTCCAGGACGATCACTTCGCCGCGCAGGGTGCCCAGCATGACCATGCCAGAGCCTACGCCGACAGCACCGGAGACAGGCTGCTCGAGCTCTTTCTTCCAGACCACGTCGCCATTGCTACGGTTGATCGCCATGACCAGACCGTTGGCGTCCGCAGCGTAGATGTTCTCGCCGTCGATGGCAGGAACCAGCATGTTGTAGAGGTCGCCCTGGCCATCACCCACCGAGCGGCTCCACAGCTTTTGCAGGACCACTTCTTCTTTGAAGTCGGTCAGCTCGGCCGGGGGCAATTCCTTTTTAGTGTTGCTGCTGCAACCCGCGGCCAAAACGGCCAGAGCCAGCAATGCTGCATGTTTCCAACGGATCACGTCACGCATCCCCTTTCGCCAGATCGTCGAGCTTCATTTGCAAGCCACCCACTGCCGCTTCTTCGGACAGCGCAGCCTTGGCCTTTTTGTATGCAGCATAAGCGTCGTCGGTGCGACCCAGCTGAACCAGCAGATCGCCACGCAACTCCTCACGGCTGGCGGCGAAGGCCTTGTCGACCTGACCGTCCAGCAGCTTCAGCGCGTCTTCTGGCTTGTTCTGCGCCGCGAGCACGCGAGCCAGACGCTGACGGGCGATTTCACCCAATGTCGGGTTGGCCGGTTTGTCATTGACCGCTTTCAGTTCGCTTGCAGCGTCGTCCAGCTTGCCGGTTTCCACCGCCACCTTGGCCACGAACAGACTGCCGTACTGGGCGTAGGCGGTGCCACCGAATTCGCTTTTCAGCTTGCCGGCAATCTCCGCGACACGACCGGCATCGGCCTGCCCGCTTGGGGTCAAGGCTGTTTCCAGCAACTGTTGATACAGGGCCGAAGCACCTTGTGCCTGGTTGTTCTGATAGCGGTGCCAGGCTTGCCAGCCCAACACCACGATCACCGCGAGCAGACCGCCGGTGACCAAGGGCTTGCCGTTACGCTGCCACCAGTCTTTTACCGCCGCCAGCTGTTCATCATCGGTACTCGACACCCCAATACTCCTATCTGATTCGGCTGTTTATCAGCTTCAACCCTGCACGATGCAGGTGGCCAGGTGCTCGGAAAGAGCATCCCAGGCAATATTTTGTTGTTCGCCCTGACCGCGCAGAGGCTTGACGCCCACTTCCTTGCGAGCCAGCTCTTCGTCACCGAGAATCAACGCGTACAACGCGCCGCTCTTGTCGGCTTTCTTGAACTGGCTCTTGAAGCTGCCAGCGCCGGCGTTGACCTGCAGACGCAGGTTCGGTACCTGATCACGCAGACGTTCCGACAATGCCAGCGCGGCGAGCTCTGCGGCTTCGCCAAAGGCACAGACGTACACGTCGATGGTGCGCGAAATGTCTTCCGGGACCTGCTCCAGGGTTTCCAGCAGCAACACCAGGCGCTCGATGCCCATGGCGAAACCGACGCCCGTGGTCGGCTTGCCGCCCATCTGCTCGACCAGACCGTCGTAACGACCGCCCGCGCAGACCGTGCCCTGGGCACCGAGTTGATCGGTGACCCACTCAAAAACGGTCTTGCTGTAGTAATCCAGACCACGAACCAGTTTCGGGTTGATCACGTAAGGAATGCCGGCCGCGTCGAGACGCGCCTTGAGGCCTTCGAAGTGAACGCGCGACTCGTCATCCAGATAGTCCGCCAGCTTCGGCGCATCGACCAGCACAGCCTGGGTTTCAGGGTGTTTGGTGTCGAGCACCCGCAGCGGGTTGGTTTTCAGACGGCGCTGGCTGTCTTCGTCCAGTTGTTCGAGACGGGCCGAGAGGTACTCGACCAGCGCTTCGCGGTAACGGGCACGCGCTTCGCTGGTGCCCAGGCTGTTGAGTTCGAGCTTGACCGCGTTGCGGATACCCAACAGGCCCCAAAGGCGCCAGGTCAGCACGATCAGCTCGGCATCGATGTCCGGACCGTCGAGGTTGAACACTTCGCAGCCGATCTGGTGGAACTGGCGATAACGGCCTTTCTGCGGACGTTCGTGGCGGAACATCGGGCCGATGTACCAGAGCTTCTGGACCTGACCACCGCCGGTAATGCCGTGCTCGAGCACCGCACGCACGCATGCCGCCGTGCCTTCAGGCCGCAGGGTCAGCGAGTCGCCGTTACGGTCGGCGAAGGTGTACATCTCTTTCTCGACGATGTCGGTCACTTCGCCGATGGAGCGCTTGAACAGCTCGGTGAACTCGACGATCGGCATGCGGATCTGGCGATAACCGTAGTTATCCAGCAAACGCGATACGGTGCCTTCGAAATAGCGCCACAGCGGCGTCTGATCCGGCAGGATGTCGTTCATGCCACGAATGGCTTGCAGAGACTTACTCACAAATATTCCTTGGAAACGGGGTTAGCCGCGAACGATCAGCGCTGCGTCGGCCTGGGCCTTTTCGGCCGCTTTCTCGCGAATCAAGCGCTCAAGCTCGTCCACGAGATTGTCATTGGTCAGTTTTTGCGACGGCTTGCCATCGATGTAGATCAGGTTCGGTGTGCCGCCGGTGAGGCCGATATGGGCTTCCTTGGCTTCCCCCGGTCCGTTCACCACACAACCGATCACCGCGACATCGAGCGGGACCAGCAGATCCTCAAGACGCCCTTCCAGCTCGTTCATGGTCTTGACCACATCGAAGTTCTGCCGCGAGCAACTCGGGCAGGCGATGAAGTTGATGCCACGGGAACGCAGGTGCAGCGACTTGAGGATGTCGTAACCGACCTTCACTTCCTCGACGGGATCAGCGGCCAGCGAGATACGGATGGTATCGCCGATTCCTTCGGCCAGCAGCATACCTAGGCCGACGGCCGATTTCACTGTGCCTGAACGCAATCCACCGGCTTCGGTGATGCCAAGGTGCAATGGCTGGACGATTTGTTTGGCCAGCAGACGGTAGGCTTCAACGGCCATGAACACATCGGACGCCTTCACGCTGACCTTGAAGTCCTGGAAATCCAGGCGATCCAGGTGCTCGACATGGCGCAACGCGGACTCGACCAGCGCCGCCGGCGTCGGTTCGCCGTATTTCTTCTGCAGGTCTTTTTCCAGCGAGCCGGCGTTGACGCCGATACGAATCGGAATACCGCGATCACGCGCGGCATCAACCACCGCGCGCACGCGATCTTCACGGCCAATGTTGCCCGGGTTGATCCGCAGACAATCGACACCCAGCTCGGCGACGCGCAGCGCGATCTTGTAGTCGAAGTGGATGTCGGCGACCAGAGGCACCTTGACCAGTTGCTTGATACGACCGAACGCCTCGGCGGCGTCCATGTCCGGGACGGAAACGCGGACGATGTCCACGCCTGCGGCTTCCAGACGGTTGATCTGAGCGACGGTTGCAGCGACGTCGTTGGTGTCGCTGTTGGTCATGCTCTGTACCGCGATCGGCGCATCACCACCGACCGGCACCGAGCCGACCCAGATTTTACGAGATTCGCGACGTTTGATCGGAGATTCGCCGTGCATGACTTATTGCCCCAGTTTCATGCGAGCCGTCTGGCCCGAAGTGAAAGGTGCGACGTCGACCGGCTGACCGTTGTAGCTGACCTGTGCAGCGCGGGCCACGCCCAGTCGCACCGCCATAGGCGGCTTGCCGCTGACATCGACGCTGTCGCCAGAACGCTTGAGGCCACTGGCCAGCACCTTGCCGTTACCGTCGGTGATCTGAAACCAGCAATCGGCGCTGAACGCGATATGCACCTGGCCGGCACCGGCAGGAACCGGCGCAGCCTCCGTGGCGGCTGGCGTTTGTGCAGCGGCAGGCGCCGGTACGGTTGATGTGGCAGGCGTCGTCGGCGCGGTATGCGCAGGAGCGGCAGGCGTGGCAGCAGTGCCATGCGCAGGCGCCGTTGCACTCGTGGCGGGCGCGGTGGTGGTCGGTGCAGCTGGCGTCGTCGGTGCTGCCGTGACCGGCTCGGCATTATTCAACGGCAATGGCGCCGATGCGTTGTCCTGAGCATCAGTGACCGCCTGATCTTCCGGCTCGTCCAGCGGGTGAATCTGCGTAGTGCCGTCGGCGCTTTCGACTTCGACGTGTTCCATACCCAGATTCGTCGGCTCTTTGCCGCGCAAGGTGGCCTGATCCTGCCACCAGACAAAACCGCCGCCGATCAGTGCAATCAGCAGCAACAGGCTGACAATGCGCAGGATATTGTGGGAAAGACGCACAGGTTCTTCGATGCGACCCAGGGCATGGACATTGCTGCCCTTGCCGTCCGTGCCGGTGTACTGGTCGAACTCACTGACCAGCGCAGCCTGATCCAGGCCCATCAGTTTTGCGTAGGCGCGAATGTAACCCCGGGCAAAGGTATGGCCGGGGAGCTTGTCAAAATCGCCCGCCTCCACATAACCCAGGGAAGTCGCGGTGAGGTTCAGCCTCAAAGCCACATCTGGCAGCGACCAGTTTCTACTCTCGCGAGCCTGGCGCAACGTTTCACCAGGGTTCCTGCGAGTGGCTGCTACAACTTCGGGATGCGCCGCTTTCATCATTGCTCCGACAGGTATTGCTGATATTCCGGCGTACCGGGATAGAGTCTTTTTAGTTGCAGGCCATAACTGGCTGCCTTGTTGCGATCGTCATAAATCTTCGCGAGCCGTGTGCCCAGCAACAGGCTACGTGCATTCTGCTCGCTAAGCTGGCTGAAACGGTCGTAATAGTCACGCGCCGGCACATAATGCCTGTCTTCGTAAGACAACTCAGCCATTTCCAGCAACGCGCGAGGTTGTTGACGATCAAGCCTCAAGGCTTTGGTGAATTCTTCCAGCGCTGCGTCACGATTTCCAAGCTTCAGGGACGTCAGGCCCAGATTCTCGAAAACCCTGGCGCGCTCGGCGTAGAGATTATCATCGGCGGCCTGCTGAAAGCGCTCATAAGCTTCCTTGTAGCGCTTCTGCTCGTAAAGAAAACCACCGTAGTTGTTGAGGATGCGAGCGTCCTTGGGACGTGAGGCCAGCGCCTTGGTGTAATACTCATTGGCCAGTTCAGGTTCGAGTTCGGCCTGGAACACGAGCCCCAAGGCAGCGTTTGCGTCAGCGTCCGAACTGTCCAGCTCCAGCGCTTTTTTCAGCGGGGCTTTCGCCCGCTCCATCTGGCCTTGCTGCAGATAACCCAGGCCCAACTGCACATACGCATGACGAGCCTCTTCACGTCCCTTGCCGGTACTCAGCGGATCGACGTTGCCGGTGGACACACACCCCACCAGTAACGTGGCAAAACACAGCAGCAGCGCAGCGCGCAGGGACATAGAGATCCTCTCAGTCAAGTTCGCAGTCAGGTGCGGGCCGCAGCGACCTGAGTCCCTTCGGAGTCGGCACTGAGCTCACGCACAGCGATGTAACGTTCGCTGCGACGCGTGCGGTCCATTACCTGCCCGACCAACTGGCCACAGGCAGCATCGATGTCCTCACCGCGCGTGGTGCGCACGGTGACGTTATACCCAGCTTGATGCAGCAGATCCTGGAAACGACGGATCGCGTTGTTGCTGGGACGCTCATACCCCGAATGCGGAAACGGGTTGAACGGAATCAGGTTGATCTTGCACGGCGTGTCCTTGAGCAATTCGATCATCTCGATGGCGTGCTCCGGACGGTCGTTGATGTCCTTGAGCAGCGTGTACTCGATGGTCAGAACGCGCTTCTCGCCCAGTGCCGACATGTAATTGCGGCAAGACTCGAGCAGCATTTTCAACGGGTACTTCTTGTTGATCGGCACCAACTGGTTGCGCAGCGCGTCGTTGGGCGCGTGCAGCGACAGGGCCAGCGAAACGTCAATGTGCTTGGCCAGCTCATCGATCATGGGTACCACGCCCGAGGTTGACAGGGTCACCCGGCGTTTGGAAATGCCATAGCCGAAGTCATCCATCATCAGATGCATGGCGGAAATGACATTGTCGAAGTTCAGCAATGGCTCGCCCATGCCCATCATCACCACATTGGTGATGGCACGGTCGACGGTCGCCGGGACACTGCCGAAGGATTTGTTGGCAATCCACACCTGACCGATGACTTCGGCGGCGGTGAGGTTGCTGTTGAAACCTTGCTTGCCGGTAGAGCAGAAACTGCAATCCAGCGCGCAGCCCGCCTGGGACGAAACACACAGGGTGCCGCGTTTGCCTTGCGGAATGTAGACGGTCTCGACGCAGCTGCCGGACGCCACGCGAACGACCCATTTACGGGTACCGTCGCTGGAAATGTCCTCGCTGACGACTTCAGGACCCCGAATTTCGGCACGACGCTCGAGCTTTTCGCGCAGCGCCTTGCCGACGTTCGTCATGGCCTCGAAATTATCGACGCCAAAATGGTGAATCCACTTCATGACCTGACCGGCGCGGAAGCGTTTCTCCCCGATGGACTCGAAGAATTTTTCCATTTCCGGCTGGGTCAGACCCAACAGGTTGATTTTGCCAGTGGTATCAGTCATGGATTCACCCTCACTCGCAGCAGCTTAGCGAGTGGTTACCTCGGTAGCAGCGAAGAAGTAAGCGATTTCGCGAGCAGCAGCCGCTTCGGAGTCGGAGCCGTGAACAGCGTTGGCGTCGATGGACTCGGCGAAGTCAGCACGGATGGTGCCGGCAGCGGCTTCTTTAGGGTTGGTAGCGCCCATCAGCTCACGGTTCTTCAGGATAGCGTTTTCGCCTTCCAGAACCTGAACGATAACCGGACCGGAAGTCATGAAAGCAACCAGGTCACCGAAGAAACCACGGGCGCTGTGCTCAGCGTAGAAACCTTCGGCTTCGGCTTTGGACAGTTGCTTCATTTTCGAGGCGACCACTTTCAGACCAGCCTTTTCGAAACGGGTAACGATTTCGCCGGCAGCGCCTTTTGCAACGGCGTCAGGCTTGATGATCGAGAAAGTACGTTGAACAGCCATGGTGTAACTCCAGAAACAGTGATTGTTGCGAAAAATTAAACCCGCGAATTATACGCGGGTTCTGGTGTATTGCCTAACGTGCAAAGATGATCAGTCTATTTCAGCGGCCCAAAGGGTCTGAACCGCTTCGAGCACCTTCTCGCCGACCCGGCCAGAGGTGTCATCGAAATCAGGCAGTTGCTGGATCATCTGCTGCAGCCTGACGAAGCCGACCGAATACGGATCGGTATCCGGATGAGCCTCATACAACTCCTCGGCGATACGCTGTACATCATTCCAACCGTAGCTCATGACAACTCCTCGGTCAGTGCGGCGCTTCGGCTGCATGGTTAAGCGAATATTTCGGAATCTCGACGGTCAGGTCTTCAGTGCCGACCTTCGCCTGGCACGACAGACGCGACTGCGCTTCAAGGCCCCAGGCACGATCAAGATAGTCCTCTTCCAGCTCGTCGGCCTCTTCCAGGGAATTGAAACCCTCGCGAATGATGCAGTGACACGTGGTGCAGGCACAGACACCACCGCACGCACTCTCGATTTCGATGTGATTGTCATGTGCCACTTCAAGAATCGACTTGCCGGTTTCGGCCTCGACAACCATACCGTCCGGGCAATGCTCGGCGTGTGGCAGAAAAATGACCTGCGGCATCAGTTATTCCTCAATCTCATTCAGGTTGCGCCCTGCCAACGCGGCTTTCACCGTCGAGTCCAGGCGGCGGGCCGCGAAGGCGTCGGTCACCTGCGACAGACGCTTGGTCTGCTGCTCGATGGCCGCACCGTCGGTGCCCTTCATCAATTCACGGAGTTCTTCCACCTGCATCTCGATGACCATGCGCTCCTCGGCGTCGAGCAAACGCTCGCCATCGGCCTGCAGCGCACCTTCGACGGCTTCGATCAGACGCTGGGCGTCGACCTGCTGCTCGCGAAGCACACGCGCGACCTTGTCATCGCCGGCGTACTGGAACGAATCCTTGAGCATGCGAGCAATTTCGCCGTCGGTCAGCCCGTAGGACGGCTTGACCTGGATGCTGGATTCCACACCGGACGCCAGTTCGCGGGCGGACACGCTCAGCAGACCGTCGGCATCAACCTGGAAGGTGACACGAATCTTCGCAGCGCCCGCGACCATGGCGGGGATGCCGCGCAGGTCAAAACGCGCCAGTGAACGGCAGTCGCTGATCAGTTCACGCTCGCCTTGCAGCACGTGAATCATCATGGCCGACTGGCCGTCTTTATAGGTGGTGAACTCTTGCGCGCGCGCCACCGGGATCGTGGTGTTGCGCGGGATCACCTTCTCCATCAGGCCGCCCATGGTTTCAAGCCCAAGGGACAGCGGAATCACGTCCAGCAGCAACAGCTCGCCGCCATCACGCTTGTTACCCGCCAGGGTATCGGCCTGGATCGCGGCACCAATGGCCACCACCTGATCCGGGTCGATTTCGGTCAATGGCTGACGACCAAACAGCTCGGCAACGGCTTCGCGGACACGGGGCACACGGGTCGAACCGCCGACCATGACCACCGCTTCGACTTCATCCAGTTCGATGCCGCTGTCACGCACAGCGCGACGGCAGGCCTTGAGACTGCGGGCAATCATCGGCTCGATCAGCGCGTCGAACGCGGCCCGGGTGAGCACGCCGCTCCATGCACCGTGCACGACGTCGACTGCGTCAGTGTCCGTCAGCGCTTCCTTGGCGGCACAGGCGGTCTGCATCAGGCTGCGCTGGGCAGAAGGATCGAGGTCATCGGAAAGACCGGCCTCAGTGATGATCCAACTGGCGATGGCGTGATCGAAATCGTCACCACCCAGCGCGCTGTCGCCACCGGTGGCCATGACTTCGAACACACCGCCGGTCAGGCGCAGAATTGAAATATCAAACGTGCCGCCGCCCAGGTCATAAATGGCCACGACGCCTTCGGCGTTCTGGTCCAGACCGTACGCCACGGCCGCCGCGGTAGGCTCGTTGAGCAAACGCAGGACAGTCAAACCCGCCAGCTTGGCAGCGTCTTTGGTCGCCTGCCGCTGAGCGTCATCGAAATAGGCAGGCACGGTAATCACCGCCCCGACCAGATCGCCACCCAGCGTCGCTTCGGCACGCTGACGCAGTACCTTCAGGATATCGGCGGACACCTCGACCGGGCTTTTGGCGCCCTGAATCGTCTCGATGAAGGGCATGTGCGATTCACCGCCAATGAAGCGGTAAGGCAGTTGCTCACCCAGATGCTTCACGTCGGAGATGCCGCGGCCCATCAGGCGCTTGACCGAAATGATCGTGTTCAGGGGATCCGTGGCGGCAGCGTCTTTGGCCGCCTGGCCCACTTCGACGCGATCGGCGTGGTAGCGCACCGCCGACGGCAGGATGACCTGGCCGTTCTGATCGGGAAGCGGTTCACTGATGCCGCTGCGCAACGCAGCCACCAGCGAGTTGGTGGTGCCGAGATCGATCCCGACGGCCAGACGGCGCTGATGAGGTTTTGGACTTTGGCCGGGTTCGGCGATCTGCAGTAGAGCCATTGCTTTTCTGATATCACTGGCGCGCCGCCCAAAGACGGCGCGGGGTTAATCGTCGAGGCGCTCTTCCAGCTGGCGCACTTCGTAAGAGAGCTTGTCGAGGAACTGCATGCGGCGCATCAGCCTTTCGGCCTGCTCACGCTGTGCAGCATCATCCCAACAGGCCGCGAAGCTTTCGTTCAGTTCTTCCTGCGCAACCTTGAGCCGACGCTTGAACGTCGCGACACCTTCCAGGTCCGCTTCGTCCTGCAAATCCTCGAGTTCTTCGCGCCACTGCATCTGCTGCATCAGAAACTCGGGGTCATGCACGGTGACTTCAAGGGGGACTTCGCCCCTCAGCGCCAGCAGATAACGCGCCCGTTTAGGCGCGCTCTTCAGCGTCTGATAGGCATCGTTCAAGCTTGCCGAGCGCTCCAGCGCAACGCGCTGCTCACGCTCGGAAGCGTCAGCGAAGCGGTCGGGGTGCACGCTACGGGCAAGCTCGCGGTAACGCGTCGCCAGCAGGTCAAGATCCAGACGGAAACCCGGCTGCAGATCGAATAAAGCGAAATGACAAGGAGTGCCCACAGTCAGCCTCAAACGTTGAAGCTTTCGCCGCAGCCACATTCACCGCGCGAGTTGGGGTTGTTGAACTTGAAGCCTTCGTTCAACCCTTCCTTGACGAAATCGAGCTCGGTGCCGTCGAGGTAAACCAGGCTCTTGGGATCGATGATCACCTTGACGCCATGGTGCTCGAACACCGTGTCTTCGCTTTCCGGCTCGTCGACGAACTCGAGCACGTACGCCAGGCCCGAACACCCGGTCGTGCGCACACCCAGACGAATGCCGTCACCTTTGCCGCGTCCCTCGAGGGAGCGACGCACGTGATTAGCGGCAGCTTCGGTCATGCTGATAGCCATCGGAACTCCTTACCTCTTGCAAGCGGGATGAAGACTGCTCAGAGCAGGCCTTTCTTCTGCTTGTAATCGCGAACAGCGGCCTTGATGGCATCTTCAGCGAGTACGGAGCAGTGAATTTTCACCGGCGGCAGCGCCAGCTCTTCCGCCAGTTGAGTGTTCTTGATGGTTTCTGCTTCATCCAGCGTCTTGCCCTTCATCCACTCGGTGGCGAGGGAGCTGGAAGCGATCGCGGAACCGCAGCCGTAAGTCTTGAACTTGGCGTCTTCGATGATGCCCTGCTCGTTGACCTTGATCTGCAGGCGCATCACGTCGCCACACGCCGGAGCGCCGACCATGCCGGTGCCGACATCAGGATCTTCCGCGTTCATCTTGCCGACGTTGCGCGGGTTCTCGTAGTGGTCAATGACCTTTTCGCTGTAAGCCATGGTGCAATCCTCTCATCAGGTAAATCGCTCTCGCGACACTTCAAAAACCGGACAACGCGTCTTCAAAGCGCCGCATCTGTGGCGACTTTAAATTAGTGCGCCGCCCACTCGATCTTGGAGATGTCGACACCGTCTTTGAACATGTCCCATAGCGGCGACAAAGCGCGCAGCTTGGTGACAGCCTCGCAAACTTTCTGCGCAGCCCAGTCAATCTCTTCTTCAGTGGTGAAACGGCCGAAGGTGAAACGGATCGAGCTGTGCGCCAGCTCATCGTTGCGACCCAGGGCACGCAGCACGTAGGACGGCTCCAGGGAAGCCGAGGTGCAGGCAGAACCGGACGACACCGCGAGGTCCTTGAGCGCCATGATCAGCGACTCGCCTTCGACGTAGTTGAAGCTCAGGTTCAGGTTGTGCGGTACGCGGGCGGTCATGCTGCCGTTGACGTACAGCTCTTCAAGGTGCTCGACCTGCTTGTAGAAACGATCGCTCAGTGCCTTGATGCGCACATTCTCGGCGGCCATGTCTTCTTTGGCGATGCGGAACGCTTCACCCATGCCGACGATCTGGTGAGTCGCCAGTGTGCCGGAGCGCATGCCGCGCTCATGACCGCCACCGTGCATGGTCGCTTCGATGCGCACACGCGGCTTGCGGCTGACGTACAGCGCGCCGATACCCTTCGGACCGTAGGTCTTGTGGGCCGAGAAGGACATCATGTCGACTTTCAGTTTCGACAGGTCGATGTCGACCTTGCCAGTGGACTGAGCGGCGTCGACATGGAACAGCACGCCGCGCGAACGGGTCAGCTCGCCAATTGCGGCGATGTCGTTCACGGTGCCGATTTCGTTGTTCACGTGCATGATCGAAACGAGAATGGTGTCGTCACGCAGGACTGCTTCAACCATGGCCGGAGTGATCAGACCGTCTTCGGTCGGCTCCAGGTAGGTGACTTCGAAACCCTCACGCTCCAGTTGGCGCATGGTGTCGAGGACAGCCTTGTGCTCGATCTTGCTGGTGATCAGGTGCTTGCCTTTGGAGGCATAGAAATGCGCAGCGCCTTTGATCGCCAGATTGTCGGACTCGGTAGCGCCAGACGTCCAGACGATTTCACGCGGGTCGGCGTTGACCAGATCAGCGACCTGACGACGGGCATTCTCCACCGCTTCTTCTGCTTTCCAGCCAAAGACGTGGGAACGCGAGGCCGGGTTACCGAAGTTGCCATCAACCAGCAGGCAATCGCTCATTTTCTGCGCAACACGCGGGTCGACCGGGGTCGTCGCGGAATAATCGAGGTAAATCGGCAATCTCATTGAATATCTCCTATCGGGCAGGCGCGCCGCGCGTTCATCTGCGTTCACTCAACGGCGGATGTTTCAATCTTGTCCAGTGGCTGCGTCCTGGTGTTGCAACGACGCAGGTCCTGGCGTTGGGCGACTTCCTGCACTTCACGGCGAGTGACGAGGTCGGCCAGGCTGATACCGCTTAGAAATTCGTGAATCTGCTGACTGAGGTCACACCATAAATGGTGGGTCAGACAGGTATCGCCAGCATGGCAATCACCGAGTCCCTGACAGCGTGTGGCATCGACCGATTCGTTGACCGCATCGATCACCTGCGCCACCTGGATGCCTTGCATCGTGCGGGACAGCTGATAGCCACCGCCAGGTCCACGCACGCTGGACACCAGGTTACTACGGCGCAGCTTGGCGAACAGTTGCTCGAGGTAGGAAAGGGAAATCCCCTGCCGCTCGGAGATATCGGCCAGAGACACTGGCCCATGCTGCGCATGCAATGCCAGATCAAGCATGGCAGTGACGGCGTATCGGCCCTTTGTAGTCAATCGCATGACGTGTACCGCGGAGGTTCGGAATGAGGGCGAGTATGCTATTCCCGAGTATTTAAGTCAACTATAAGACCTAGTGAAACAGTCGGGATTACCCGCAAAACAGCGGGCCGCATCATAGCAAAACCCGGGCTGGAATGGCACTTCTGCGTTTCCCGACCCCCACCCCTCCTTTAGTCTTGGGCGGCTTTGTTCTCGCTGCGTTCTTTAATGCAGTCGAAGACTTCCTGATGCAACTCCGGAAGCGCCTTCTCGCGGTATTCGCAGCCCAGGCTCTTGAGCGCCTTGCCCATGTCTTCCATGCGCACATCCACCGCCTGCAAATGGTCCAGCAACTGACCGATTGCCTTGGCGACCGGGTCGGGCATGTCCTCGCTCACACCATACGCATCGAAACCGATCTTCTCGGCCATCGCCTTGCGCTTGGCTTCAGCCTCGCTGTCGTCCGACTTGACGATGATCCGACCGGGAATACCGACCACGGTCGCACCTGCCGGCACCGCTTTGGTCACCACCGCATTGGAGCCGACTTTGGCGCCCGCGCCCACCGTGAACGGGCCCAGCACTTTGGCACCCGCCCCCACGACAACGCCAGATTCCAGCGTGGGATGGCGCTTGCCTTTATTCCAGCTGGTGCCGCCCAGGGTCACGCCCTGATAAAGCGTCACGTCATCGCCGATTTCGGCCGTCTCGCCGATGACGATGCCCATGCCGTGATCGATAAAGAAACGCCGCCCGACCTTCGCGCCGGGGTGGATTTCGATCCCCGTCAGCCAGCGGCCGAAGTTGGAAACCATACGGGCTGGCCACTTCAAGTCCTTGCGCCACAACCAGCCAGACAAACGATGCAACCAGATCGCGTGCATGCCGGGATAGCAGGTCAGCACTTCAAATGCGTTGCGGGCGGCCGGGTCCCGGTGAAACACGCTTTGAATGTCTTCTCGCAGACGCTCGAACATCATTGATCCTTCCGCTTGTAGGGCTCGCCGTTGGCCGCTTTCTGGGTCTCGGTGAGGATGCCACGCAAAATGCTCATTTCAGAACGGTTGACGGCCGCGCGTCCATAGAGCCGGCGCAACCGGGCCATCAGATGACGAGGCTTTTCCGGATCCAGAAAGCCGATGTTCACAAGGGTGGTTTCCAGATGCTCATAAAATTTTTCCATCTCATCCATGGTCGCGAGCTCGGTGCTGCGCACGGAATTGACTTCGAACTTCTCCACCTTGGTCGCCTGTCCGCCGGCCGCGAGCCACGCCATGCGTGTTTCGTAGCTCAGCACCTGCACCGCGGCCGCCAGATTCAACGAGCTGAATCCCGGATCGGACGGGATGTGTACGTGGTAATGGCAGCGCTGCAGCTCTTCGTTGGTCAAACCGGCGTATTCACGACCGAACACCAAGGCGATCTCCTCGCCCTGCGCGGCGTGCTCAACGGTCTTCACGCCCGCCTCGCGCGGATCGAGCAAAGGCCAGGGAATGCGGCGGTCCCGCGCGCTGGTGCCGAGCACCAGATTGCAGCCCACCAGCGCGTCTTCAAGCGTCGCCACCACCTGGGCGCCTTCCAGAATGTCGCCTGCCCCGGACGCACGGGCGTCCGCTTCGTGATGCGGGAACATCGCCGGGTCGACCAGCACCAGACGCGAAAGCCCCATGTTCTTCATGGCACGAGCAGCGCCACCGATATTTCCCGGATGGCTGGTACCGACCAGGACGACACGAATATTTTGCAGCACTGGTGAAGTCTCGCTAGCAGGTGAAAAGGGGGAGGAATCTTACAGAAGCGCCCGGCGCAAGGCTACGAACCCTTGCGCCATTCGACGTTGATACACCTTCAAGGCGCGCCAAACCAGCGACGATCCAGGGGTCGTGAGGCGACCGGACGCAGGCTAAAGGCTGCACTTGCGCTGGAAATCGTCGAAAAGAACCCATAGAATGCCCGGCTCTCTTTAACGACCTAGGTGATACATCCATGCAGCCCATGCTGAATATCGCGCTGCGCGCCGCCCGCAGCGCCAGCGAATTGATTTTCCGCTCCATCGAGCGCCTGGATACCATCAAGGTCGACGAAAAAGACGCGAAAGACTACGTAACCGAGATCGATCGCGCCGCTGAAAAAACCATTATTGACGCCCTGCTGAAGGCGTACCCAACCCACGGCATCCTCGGCGAAGAAAGCGGCCTGCACGAAGGCAGCGGTGAAGGCGCCGATTACCTGTGGGTCATCGACCCGCTCGACGGCACCACCAACTTCGTTCGTGGCGTTCCGCACTTTGCGGTCAGCATTGCCTGCAAATACCGTGGTCGTCTGGAACACGCCGTTGTTCTGGATCCGGTCCGTCAGGAAGAATTCACCGCCAGCCGTGGTCGTGGTGCACAACTCAACGGTCGTCGCCTGCGCGTCAGCCCTCGCAAGAGCCTGGAAGGCGCCCTGCTAGGCACCGGCTTCCCGTTCCGCGAAAACCAGCTGGATAACCTCGATAACTACCTGAACATGTTCCGTTCGCTGGTGGGCCAGACCGCTGGCATCCGCCGCGCGGGCGCAGCGAGCCTGGACCTGGCCTACGTGGCTGCCGGTCGCTTTGACGCGTTCTGGGAATCGGGTCTGTCCGAGTGGGACATGGCCGCTGGCGCCCTGCTGATTCAGGAAGCGGGCGGACTGGTCAGCGACTTCAACGGTGGTCACGAATTCCTCGAGAAAGGCCACATCGTTGCTGGCAACACCAAATGCTTCAAGGCCGTGCTGACCTCGATCGCTCCGTACGTACCCGCATCGCTGAAGCGCTAAGCTTCGCCGCTGCAAAAAAACCGGCCACGTGCCGGTTTTTTTTATGCCCGCTGCAGGGCCCTGCGCCCGCTGAGTTCGCGTGAAAGATCGATGAAGTTCTGCAACGGCGGCAGTTGATTGAAGCTGCGGCACACCAGCGTGATCGGCGCATGCAGCCGAGGCCTGGCATTGGCAATCGGGCAGTAAACGACACTCTCTTTGTGCACATCCTTCATTGAGGCCGGGACGATGGAAACCCCTGCGCCCGCGGCCACCAGACTGACGTTGGTCAGCATGCGCTCCACCTCAAAGGCGATCTTCGGGTTGAAGCCGGCGTTCTGACAGGCTTTGATCAGGTTGGCGTACATCCCGGGCGCGCCAGGCCGACGCACGAGAATGAATTGCTCATCCTGCAGGTCATCGAGCGGGATCGACGGCGGCTCGACAGACGGGTCATGCGCCGCCAGCAAGCGATGGCCCACCGGCAAGGTGAGCAGCATTTCCTCATTGAGCAGGCGATGAAATTCAATGCTTTGATGGCGGCTGACCGGTGCTCGCAGGATACCGACATCGACACCGCCCTCGATGCTCAGGTCAGTGAGCTTTTGTGCACTCCCCTCCTTGAGGGAAACCGCCACACCCGGATAGCGCTCGCGATAGGCACGAATGATACGCGGGATCAGCGGATGGGCTGCGGCCGAACTGGTAAACCCGATGCTCAACTGCCCCTCTATGCCGTGAGCAGCGCGAGACGCCTTGAGCGAACCGTCTTTGACCCGCGCCAGAATGTCCTGCGCTTCCTGCAAGAACACCCGCCCACCCGCCGTCAGATCGACGCCCTTGGGGTGACGCTTGAACAGGTCGAATCCCAGTTCGTCTTCCAGTGCGCGAATCTGCTGACTGAGCGGCGGTTGCTGCATGTTCAGGCGAGCGGCGGCCCGTGTGAAATGCCGCTCCTCGGCCACCATGACGAAATAGCGCAAATGACGAAGCTCCATGGTGGTCTATCCCGCCTCAAGGTTTTATGATGGCCGCCCGATCAATGCGACATTGACCGGCAAGCGTGCCCAATCCATCCAGCGCTGACAAGGCACGCTCATAACAATAAACAGGCTGAACGCCCGGAACACCGATGCCACTCAGGCTTCTGCGCAATCCCACGCTGCAACTCCTCATCGCCATCGTCTGCGGTGTGCTGCTGGGCGCCTTCGACCCACTGCTTGCCGTTGACATGAAACCGTTGAGCGATGGATTCATTCGCGTCATCGGCTGGCTGATGCCGTTCATGATGTTCCTCCTGATCGCGTCGGGTGTCGCCGGTTTACAGGTCAGGCAACGCGGCCTCGGGCTCAAGGTCCTGATCTATTTCCAGACCATGGCGCTGCTGTCGTTGTCGCTCGCCTGCCTGATGGCCGACGCCCTGCATCCCGGTAACGGCGTTGCGTCCAACACACCCAATCTGTCCCTCCCCTTGATCGACGCAGGCATAAACAGCGGCGAGTTTTCGTGGTCAGCCGCCGAAGCAGTCATCACCCGAGCACTTGCGCAAAACCCGATACTGCAGATCATGCTCGCCGGATTGCTGACGGGAGCCCTAATCGCTCGCGCACGGGGGCAGCGTCACGCCGACGCGTTGCGCGCATGGCTGGAAAAGGCGGTGGGCCTGCTCTTCAGCGTTCTGAGGCTGATCCTGCGTTTCGCGCCGCTTGCCGCTTTCGGCGCCATCGCCTTCACCATCGGACGGTTCGGGCCCGCGTCGGCATTGCCGCTGCTCAAGTTCGTCGCCGTGATGTATGTGGCCTCAGCCGCGTTCGTGCTGCTGATCTTGGCCCCCATTGCCCAAGCGTCCGGCGCACCGCTCTGGCGGTTGGTCATGCACCTGAAAGACGAGTTGCTGCTCGTGACCTTCACAGGCTCGTCCGTGGCCGCGCTGCCGGGCCTGATCGAGAAGATGCAGACGCTGGGCTGCGACCGCCAATTGACGCGCCTGGTGCTGACCACCGGCTACACCTTTAACCTCAGCGGTTCGAATATCTACCTGATCACGGCGGCGCTGTTTCTGGCTCAGATGTCGGGGATCGAACTGACAGCCAGCGAATTGCTGACGCTGCTGCTGATATCACTGGTGACGTCGCTGGGCTCGACCAGCATGGCGGGATCGGCCTTCTTCACATTGATCGCCACGCTAAACCTGTTCCACCTCGTACCGCTGGAAGGTGTCGGCCTGTTGCTAGGCGTAGAGCGCTTGATGAAGTGCAGGGTGTTGACCAACGTGCTGGGCAACTGCGTGGCGTGCCTGGCGATTGCCCGCTGGCAGAATGCACTGGCTCTGGATACTGCCCGCAGGGCGTAGCAACTATGTGTAGCTCTAAAGGTTCTGCCTGCAAGGCGCAGGAGCGCGCCTGCCCGCGATCTACCGGGAACCGGCAGCAAAACCGGTGCATGCGGAGTGTCAGGCATAACCAGGTCGCCTGATTTTGCTGCCGCTACGCGCCAGATCGCGAGCAAGCTTGCTCCCACGGCCTTCGGCCAGAATCAAGGGCAGGCAGCATACCGTCAGATCGCATCCGGCCTCTACCACAACGCCGCTTCTGCCCGCAGGGCGTAGGAGCGCGCTTGCCCGCGATCTGCCGGGAACCGGCAGTAAA
>NZ_FOEO01000042.1 GCF_900110765.1 Pseudomonas sp. NFACC02 | reverse complement strand
CTGCACTGTCGCTCATCCCCGGCCAGACACGCCTCTCTGATCTCCAGCGAGGTGGACGCCACTTCAAGCGCGACGCCGATGTATCCGCCTCGTTTGATGATGGTTGCCGCTTTTGCAACGCCCGCCACGGTGTCGGCGTAGCGGGCGATCTCGCCGTGTTTTGCATAGCTTTTGGTCGACAATCCCAACAGGTCCTTGATGCGGGTGTTTTTGCCCAGGCCTGAGCCGGTGCTGGCGTAGCTGCTCAACTGTTTTTGTATTTTGGCTTCCAGCAGGGTGCGCTTCTGGAAGAAGAGCTCGCGGTTCTGGAGTTTCCCGGAGGAGAAATGGCTTTTGTAGAGCGCATTGATTTCTCCCAGGCTGCCCTCGATGTTTTTGAGATGTCGGCTCCAGCCGTCAGAGATCGTACCTGTCGCGATGGAGGTTCTGTCGAGGACGTCTTGCAAGAAGTCGTAGTTCTCGATCATGTAGCTGTCTCCTGCCATGCCGTTGATGAGCAGCATGTGGTGCACCTTGGTGGCCTTTTTCATCAGGTAGGCCTCTTGGGTGGTGCAGGATTTGGTGGAGTAATCGCCAATGATGACCATCTCGCCAGCGAGCACGACAGTGTCGCGAATGTGCGCGTTGAGCGTATCGAACTTTGCCAGGGACTTCCCGGCCAGGGAGACGCTGGACTTCAGGCCCTGATAGGTTTGCATGCGTGGGTTGATGAAGCTGTAAGGCGTGGCCATGGGATACCTCAGGCGTATTTTTTGTTGCCGATTCGGTCCCATCCACCCGCGACGTTACTGCCGCCGCTGCCATTCTGTGTGTATTCGGAGCTGGCGGTGGCCGTTTTACTTTGGTGGCTGCCGAAGTTGCAGCCGGTAATTTCGATCCAGCCTTTGTGTTTGTCATCCAGAGCCTCGCCACCGATCTCATCCATCTGGATGAATGCGTCAAAGGACATAGACGTTCTCCTAACCGATTCAAGAAATGTTGCGGTTGAGGAGTTTCGGGTAATGCAAGGCTTCGGGATGTAGGCTGAGGCATTCCAAGGTGTAGGACATTTTTGAAGTGAACAGCGATGTTTCTTACGTACTCTGGATTCGGAGTGGGGACACAATCGACTACGACAGCACAAACCGTGACACTCAGTTGAATTGGGACAGGTGCCCGTTAGTAGCGCTGAGCAGCCCGCCATGGCTTGGCTCGATGAAATGCTTCCTGGAAAGCAGGATTTTTAAAAATTTGAGGCATTAAAAAGCCGGCTTGTGGCCGGCTTCTCGGTGACAGGTTTGGTTAGTTTTTGGCTATCCGCACCCATCCGCAAAAGTGCGCGCTACGAAGAGGCGCTTGTGAGGTAGACGAGGCGGTCGCGGGGACGTGGCCTGGTCGGTCACCCCTCCGCGGGTAGCCGAGGGGTGTTGAAACGAAGGCGTGCAGGATACTCATGTTCGTGGCGGATGCACACCCTTGATGCACTGCCATTTGTCCTTTTCCTTGTGAATCAAGGCATTGTCGCGGGGTGGCGGCGGTTGTTGAGGGTGGACCACCAGAAGATCCAGCCGAGGACGTTGATGTTCTGTTCCTGGATTTGTTCGGCGCTGAAGATTTCGTCGGGGTATTCGCCGGCGTTGTGGCTGCGCAGGCGCAGGCCACCGCCGGGGAGGCGGTAGAGGTATTTCACGCGCAGCATGCCGTCGTGCTCGAGGGCGTAGATTTCGCCGTCGATGACGTGGGTGCGGCCTTTGTCGACGCCGATGAGGGAGCCGTCCTGAATCTTGTCGGCCATGCTGTTGCCGACCATGGCGACGCAGATGGCGTTTTGCAGTTCGACGTCCATGGCTTCGAGGATGCGCCGCGCGAGTTTCACGCGGTGGTTGGGGACTTCGCCGACAGCCGTCTTGCCCGGGGTTTCGGTGGGCAGTTCGGTGTACAGGGGGATGTCCAGTTCTTCGCGGCCGCTGCGCTCCGGGCGCAGTTTCACAAGGCCGCCCGGGCCACGCTTGCCGCGCTCTTCGCCGGGGTGTTTGGGGCCTTCGCCCGTGCGCAGCCAGCGTGCGTTGACGCTGAGCAGTTCGGCGACTTCTTCGATGCGTGCCATGGGGATGCCGCGTTTGAACCAGTTGTTCACGTGTTGCGGCGTCACCTTTCGGTTGGCGGCGAAGTCTGTGGCGGAGAGATGGCACTCTCTCAAAAGGATGCGTAGTCGATCACCTGATGTATTCATGGATCGAAGTTTACGGAAGGTTCAAGTTTGTTTAAATGAACGAAGTGTTCAAATGAGTGGGGCGTCAAAGTTGTGAATGAGTCTCGGGATTACAGTGTTTGATGGCGCTTGTAGGGCATTTCTTTCACTGTTTTGTTTTAGGTCAACAGTGTTTGAAAGGTTGTGAGCGTGGCGGTTTTACGGGTGTATTGCAAGGTGTGGCTTTTTAGAGCGTTGGTTGTTGGGTCGCTGATGAACATGGGTGCCTTGATTGTTGCCTGAATAGGCGGATGTTTTAGTGGGGTAAACGAATTGTTTGGTAATCGATGTAATTAAACATCTGGGTGCAAAAAACGTGGGAGCTGATGCGAGTTTGAAGGCGAGGGGGCGTCAGAAGCAGAGGAGGGGGAGGTTTTGCGACTGCTTCGCAGCCGATCACGAATGAATTCGCACACGGGGGAGAGCGGGTCGATTTGCGAAGGGTTGCCGCTTCAGAACACCCGAGGCGGGCGTTCTGAAGCAAGCGAATCGGATCAGCCTTTGTAGGCAGCGACCGATTTGGTGATGGCTTCGCGGGCGGCGTCTGCGCCGGCCCAGCCTTCGATCTTCACCCATTTGCCTTTTTCGAGGTCTTTGTAGTTAGCAAAGAAGTGCTCGATCTGCTGGATCAGCAGTGGCGGCAGGTCGGTGTATTCCTTCACGTCGACGTACAGCTGGGACAGCTTGTCGTGTGGGACGGCGATGACTTTGGCGTCGCCGCCGCCGTCGTCGGTCATGTTCAGCACGCCGACTGGACGGGCGCGGATGACCGAACCAGGGGCTACCGGGTAAGGGGTGACTACCAGCACGTCCAGGGGATCGCCGTCGTCAGCCAGGGTGTTCGGGATGAAACCGTAGTTGGCCGGGTAGAACATCGGGGTGGCCATGAAACGGTCAACGAACAGGCAGTCGCTTTCTTTGTCGATCTCGTACTTGATCGGCGCGTGGTTGGCCGGGATCTCGATTGCGACGTAGATGTCATTCGGCAGGTCTTTACCGGCCGGAATCTTGCTGTAGCTCATTGGGCTTTGCCCCCTTGGTTGACCATTCGGAATGTGGCGTGCAACACCAACGTGCGACACCAAAAGTGGGCCGGATTATAGGCACATTCGGCAACGGTTGCCATGTGCGCCGATCGGCCCTGGACGTTGGTAGGAGCCTGATAGACCGGCTTTTCAGACCGAAGTGCCGGGTTGATGGGCCAACAGTCGCGCCAGCGGGTCCTGACGATAGAACGCCTTGAGCTGCTGATAAACCGCCGGGTAGGTCTCCACCAGTAAATCCGGTGCGCTGAAGAAGTATTCGCTGGTGACGGCGAAAAACTCCGCGGGGTTTTCGGCGGCGTAAGGATCGATGGCGGTTTCGGCGTCGGGGTCCGCGTCCAGCTGCCGGTTCATGTCGTCGTAAGCCGTTTGCATGGCGTCGGTCCAGTCGCTAATGCGCATATCGTTGTGCAGCGGCGGATGGCCGTTGGCGTCGCCGTTGAGCATGTCGAGCTTGTGCGCCAGTTCATGGATGACGAGGTTGTAGGCTTCCCAGCCGCCGCTCGACAGCACGCCCGGCCATGCGAGGATGACCGAGCCTTGCGACCAGGCTTCGCCGCTGTGCTCGCCGTCCCATTCATGCTCGATGCCGTTGGCGTCGCGGTGCTTCTGCGGGCTGATGAAGTCGTCGCCATACAGGACGATTTCGTGAAACCCCTGATACCAGTTCAGGTCGCCCAGTGCGAGTAACGGCAGTTGCGCCTGCGCGGCGAGAAACAGGCGCGACTCGTCATCCAGATGGACGCCTTCCAGCGCCGTGAGGTGTTTGGCTTGCAGGAACAGCACGGCGCTGTCGAGCAGGTAACGGTCCTCTTCGGCGCTCAGGCCATCGAGAATCGGCAAGCGCTGGAGGACCCGCTCCCAGAGCGCCGGGTCAACGGGATGGCGCGCCAGCGTGCGACGATTGAGCCAGCCGCGCAGCGACCACATGAAATCAGCGCGCCTCGGCAGAACGGCCCATGCGGCTGCGAACCAGCCCGATGATCATCGGCAGCAGCGAGAGCAGAATGATGACCAGCACAAGAAGGGTGAGGTTCTTCTTGATGAACGGGATGTTGCCGAAGAAGAAACCGAGCGTGACCAGACCGCCTACCCAGAGGATCGAACCCAGCACGCTGAAACTCACGAAGCGCAGGTAGTTCATCTTGCCCAAACCGGCCACGAACGGAGCGAAGGTGCGGATAATCGGCAGGAAGCGCGCCAGGGTGACGGTCTTACCGCCGTGGCGCTCGTAGAACTCGTGGGTTTTGGTCAGGTAGTCGCGACGGAAGATTTTGGAGTTGGGGTTTTTGAACAGCTTGTCGCCCACGGTCCGGCCAATCACGTAGTTGGTGCTGTCGCCGAGGATGGCGGCGGCCATCAACAGGCCGGCCAGCCAGACCGGGTCCAGGCCACCGCCCGCCGCAACGGCGCCTGCGATGAACAGCAGGGAGTCACCCGGCAGGAACGGCGTGACGACCAGCCCCGTCTCGCAAAAAATCACCAGGAACAGGATCGCGTAGACCCAGGTGCCGTATTGGGTCACCAGCATGTCGAGGTAGACGTCGAGGTGAAGGATGATGTCGAGGGGGTTGAAGTCCATGTACGGCACCTGAGTAAGAGACCCGATCCGGGTCGTGCGGGTGGTTAAGTGGAGGGATGTGGAGCGCATTATAGAGGGAAGGAGCGGGGTGGTGCTTTGGGCGATCGGGAGATTGCAACATTTGGTAGTGATGCCGCTCTTCATTCCTTGTAGGAGCGTGGCTTGTCCCGCGATCGGCTGCGAAGCAGCCGTGAAACCACTGCAGGCGAATGTCCTGAACACCGCACCCGCGGGTTTTGCTGCCGCTTCGCAGCCGATCGCGGGACAAGCCACGCTCCTACAGTTAGCGGTGAAAAACAGTTAGTTAATCGGCAGCACGTAGTTCTTGAACTGGGTGTCTTCGCGGAAGCCGATCGATTCGTAGACCTTCTGGGCGACTTCGTTGTTGGCGCTGGTGGAGACGCGCATCCGCACCGCCTGGGTTTCCCGGGCCATCTTCTTGGCTGTCTGAATCAGGTGATCGGCGACGAGCTGGCGGCGGGCGTCTTCGGCGACGTAGATGTCGTTGAGGATCCAGACGCGTTTGAGCGAGAGCGAGGAGAAGCTTGGGTAGAGCTGACAGAAGCCCAGCAGTTTGCTGTCGTCTTCATCGTGCAAGGCCAGGTAGATCACCGATTCTTCGCGACGCAGGCGCTTTTCGAGGAAGGCGCGCGAGGAGTCGGGGAAGGGCAGTTCGCCGTAAAACTCACGGTATTTGACGAACAAAGGGGTCAACAGGTCCAGGTGCTCCAGGGTGGCTTGGATGATCCGCATGGTTGGGCCTCAGCTTCATTGTGCAATGCATGAAAGGGGGAGGACGCGCCTGGCACTGGGACAGACGGTTTTGACTGTGCCTAAGCGGTTTAGAAAGCGCAATCCAAAAGCGGGCTGGATGCCTGTTTGCCAAGTCCACAACACCGCAGATCCCGTGCCAGGCTTTATTCACTCAATAAAAACGGCCTCCGAAGAGGCCGTCATGTGACGCGCTATCGCTTGATCAGAAGCTGAATCAGAAGAAGCCCAGCGGGTTGATGTCGTAGCTCACCAGCAGGTTTTTGGTCTGTTGGTAGTGTTCGAGGGCAACTTTGTGGGTTTCGCGGCCGACGCCGGACTTCTTGTAGCCACCGAACGCGGCGTGGGCCGGGTACAGGTGGTAGCAGTTGGTCCAGACGCGACCCGCTTTGATCGCACGACCCACGCGGTAGGCGCGGTTGATGTCGCGGGTCCAGACGCCAGCGCCCAGGCCGAACTCGGTGTCGTTGGCGATGGCGAGGGCTTCGGCTTCATCCTTGAAGGTGGTGACGCTGACCACCGGGCCAAAGATTTCTTCCTGGAACACGCGCATCTTGTTGTTGCCTTTGAGCAGTGTCGGCTGGATGTAGTAACCGGTTGCCAGCGAACCTTCCATTTTCTCGACCTTGCCACCGGTGAGCAGCTCGGCGCCTTCGCCCTGGGCGATGTCGAGGTAGGAGAGGATCTTGTCGAACTGCTGCTGCGACGCCTGGGCGCCGACCATGGTTTCGGTGTCCAGCGGGTCGCCGCGCTTGATCTTCAGCACCTTCTTCATCACCGCTTCCATGAACTGCGGGTAGATGGACTCCTGAACCAGGCAGCGCGAAGGGCAGGTGCAGACTTCGCCCTGGTTGAAGAACGCCAGCACCACACCCTCTGCGGCTTTGTCGATAAACTCAGGCTCGGCGCTCATCACGTCTTCGAAGTAGATGTTCGGCGACTTGCCGCCCAGCTCCACGGTGGACGGGATGATGCTGTCGGCCGCCAGTTTCATGATGTGCGAGCCGACCGGGGTCGAGCCGGTAAACGCGATTTTGGCGATACGCTTGCTGCTGGCCAGGGCTTCACCCGCTTCACGGCCATAACCCTGCACAACGTTGAGCACGCCTTTTGGCAGCAGGTCACCGATCAGTTCCATCAATACGGTGATGCCCAACGGGGTTTGCTCGGCGGGCTTGAGCACGATGCAGTTACCGGCCGCCAGTGCAGGCGCGAGCTTCCAGGCCGCCATCAACAGCGGGAAGTTCCACGGGATGATCTGACCGACCACGCCCAACGGTTCGTGAATGTGGTACGCCACGGTATTGCCGTCGATTTCAGCGGCGGAGCCTTCCTGAGCCCGCAGCACGCCTGCGAAATAACGGAAATGATCGACCGCCAGCGGAATGTCGGCGTTCAGGGTTTCGCGAACGGCTTTGCCGTTGTCCCAGGTTTCGGTGACCGCCAGCAGTTCAAGGTTCTGTTCGATGCGATCAGCGATTTTCAGCAGGGTCAGCGAGCGTTCTTGAACGGAGGTCTTGCCCCATACATCGGCAGCGGCGTGGGCAGCATCCAGGGCTTTCTCGATGTCTTCGGCAGTGGAGCGGGGAAATTCGGCGATCAGCTTGCCGGTGACCGGCGACGTATTTTCAAAATACTGGCCTTTGACCGGCGGCACGAATTCGCCACCGATGTAGTTGCCGTATTGGGTCTTGAAGGTAACGATCGAGCCTTCAGTACCGGGATGGGCATAACGCATGGTGAATATCTCCTTGCTCTTGTGATTGTGTGGGGATAACGCACGGCTGCTTGATTCAGCGGCAGTGAGGCGGCTGTGCTTGGTAAGAGCGTAGAGCAAACGGCGGGCCACTGCCGTCTGGTGCCCGGTTTATAAGGGGTTGGTTCATAAATCGGACGCTTGAGGAGTGTCCTTGTGCCAGCGTCGATACGGCCAGGGTGACACTTTGTATCGAATGTGGGACGTTCCCGCCGGGCTGCGCCTTTGGGAGCATTGCAATGACCGAGGGCGAAGAGGATGCTGGGCACAACTCCCCAGGCAGAACCTAGGAAGAACAATAAAAATGCACAGCAGCCCCTTCTCTCGACATGCCCAGCAGGTCCTGACCGTTGCCCAGGGCAACGCTCATCATCAATACGGTCCCGGTGCCGATCCGTCCATTGCCCGTTCGTGGTTGCGTTGTCTGGAGGACTATCACCTCGACCCTGCACAGGCCATGGCGCCCACTGTGCTTGAGCACGCACGGGTGCTGGAAAGCCGCGAGCGTCTGCAACAAGTGCTGACGATCGCCGGTGGCGAGATGAACAACCTGCATCAGCAGTTATCGGCCGGTCATGCCGTGCTGCTGACCGATGCGCGTGGCGTCATCCTCAATTGCGTGACGGAGCCGGGCGAGCGCAGGATTTTCGAGCGTGCCGGATTGTGGCTGGGCGCTGACTGGAGCGAAGCGCGCGAGGGGACCAATGGCATTGGCACCTGTGTGGTCGAGCGGCAGCCGGTGACGATTCATCGCGACGAGCACTTTCGCGGTCGGCACACCGGGCTGACCTGCTCGGCGAGCCCGGTGTTCGATCCGCATGGCGATCTGCTTGCGGTGCTGGACGTTTCCTCGGCTCGGCATGACGTGTCCCGGCAAAGCCAGTTTCACACCATGGCGCTGGTGAATCTGTCGGCGAAGATGATCGAAAGCAGTTATTTCCTTCGTCACTGCGACGATCAGTGGCTGCTGCGCTTCCATTTGCAGGCGGGGGCGGTCGGGCTGTTCAGCGAAGGCTTGCTGGCGTTCGATGGCGAGGGACGCATCAGTGCGCTGAATCAGAGTGCGCTGAATCTCCTCGGTCTGGTGCGCGCGGAGCTCGTCGGGCAGTCCGTGGCGTCGTTGTTTGATTGCTCGCTGGATGAACTGATGGCGCGCGCGTCTCCCGATGCGACGACCCGCTGGCCACTGCGGATGCGAGACGGGCGCGGATTTTTTGCGCTTCTGCGTGGACAGTCACGGCCCGGACCGAAAGCGCTTTCGATCCCCCTTGCGCGCGAACCGGCCTCGCAGGCGGCGCTGAGCGGGATCTGTCTTGGCGATCCGTCGCTGCAAACCGATTTTCGTCGGGCGCTCAAAGTCTTTGAGCGCGATGTGCCGCTGTTGATCAATGGCGAAACCGGTTCGGGTAAAGAGGCCTTCGCCAAGGCGGTGCACCAGGCCAGCCAGCGGGCCGGCAAGCCTTTTGTCGCGCTGAACTGTGCGGCGATTCCGGAAAGCCTCATTGAAAGCGAGCTGTTCGGTTATCGCGGCGGCAGTTTTACCGGCGCCCGCAAGGAAGGGATGCGCGGCAAGCTGCAGCAGGCCGATGGCGGCACGTTGTTTCTCGACGAAATCGGCGACATGCCGGTGGCGTTGCAGACGCGCTTGCTGCGGGTGCTGGAGGACCGGCTGGTGGTGCCGATCGGCGGCGAACCGCAATCGGTGGACGTCCGAATCATCAGCGCCACGCACCGGAATTTACTGAGTCGCGTCGAAGACGGCAGCTTCCGCGAGGACCTGTACTATCGACTCACCGGCCTGGAAATCGCTCTCCCGCCGTTGCGTGAACGCAGTGACAAGTCTCAGTTGCTGGATTTCCTGCTGGAGGAAGAGGCGGGGGGCCATGCTGTGGTGATTGAGCCCGCAGCGCGGGATTCACTGCTTGCGTTCAATTGGCCGGGTAACGTGCGGCAGATGCGCAATGTGTTGAGGACCCTGGCGGCGCTGTGCGAGGACGATCAGATTTGTGTAGCCGATTTGCCGGTGTTGATTCGTCAGGGCGTTGTGCAAAAACGCGCTGAGGTCGAACCCGGTGAGTCGCCACTGGACGATGCCGAGCGCGCTGCATTGATAGCGACCCTGGAGGCTCAAAGGTGGCACATGACCCACGCGGCGCAGGAGCTTGGGGTCAGTCGCAATACCTTGTATAGAAAGCTGCGCAAGCATGGGATTTCCCGATAAGCGCTGCGTACGCAGTCTGAATTGTGGGAGCCGGCTTGCTGGCGAATGCAGTGGGTCAGCACCATCAGCAGTGGCTGACGCTCCGCATTCGTCCGAGTGCGGCCCAGACCCTCGTAACCTCGGACGGCTCCTACAGGATCCGGGTTAACGCAAGCATCTGTGTCTATACCGCAGACCACAGTAGAAAGCCATTGCACCGATTGAACTGTGCGAATCGACCCTCTCTAAGCTAACCTGCGCGAAGGTTTAAAGAGGTTGGTCATGCACATTCATATTCTGGGTATTTGCGGCACGTTCATGGGGTCGCTGGCGGTTCTCGCCAAGGATTTGGGCCATACAGTCACCGGCTCCGATGCCAACGTCTACCCGCCGATGAGCACGCAGCTCGAAGCGCAGGGCATCACGCTGATGCAGGGTTACGACCCTGCACACCTGGAGCCTGCTCCGGATCTGGTCGTGGTCGGCAACGCCATGTCGCGCGGGAATCCGGCGGTTGAATACGTGCTCAACAAAGGCCTTCCGTATGTGTCCGGGCCTCAATGGCTGGCCGATCACGTGCTGCGCGGTCGCTGGGTATTGGCGGTTGCCGGCACCCATGGCAAGACCACCACCAGCAGCATGCTGGCCTGGGTGCTGGAGCACGCAGGCATGTCGCCCGGTTTCCTGATCGGTGGCGTTCCTCAGAATTTCGCGGTGTCCGCCCGCCTGGGGGACACGCCGTTCTTCGTGGTTGAAGCCGACGAGTACGACAGTGCGTTCTTCGACAAACGCTCGAAGTTCGTTCACTACGGCCCACGCACCGCGATCCTCAACAACCTTGAGTTCGATCACGCCGACATCTTCCCTGATCTGTCCGCCATCGAACGTCAGTTCCATCACCTGGTGCGCACCATTCCCAGCGAAGGTCTGGTGATTCATCCGACCACCGAGCCTGCGCTGGAGCGTGTGATCCAGATGGGGTGCTGGACGCCGGTACAGACCACCGGGCAGGGCGGTCAATGGCAAGCGAAGCTGCTGAGCGGAGACGGTTCGAAGTTTGAAGTCCTCTTCGAAGGCGTCGCCCAAGGCATGGTGAACTGGGGCATGACCGGTCAACACAACGTCGCCAATGCCCTCGCCACGCTGGCAGCGGCTCGGCACGTCGGCGTCGTCCCGCAACAAGGCGTCGAAGCGTTGAGTGCGTTCAAAAGCGTGAAGCGGCGCATGGAGAAAGTCGCTGAAGTGCGCGGCATCACCATTTATGACGACTTCGCTCACCACCCGACCGCCATCGCCACCACGCTGGATGGCTTGCGCAAGAAGGTTGGCGACTCGCCGATCATTGCCATCGTCGAGCCACGCTCCAACTCCATGAAGCTGGGCGCGCACCGGGACGGACTGCCCGAAAGCGTCGATCAGGCCGATCAGGTGGTCTGGTATGCGCCCGCCAATCTGGGTTGGGATCTGGGCGCAACCGCTGCTCAGTGCAAGGTGCCGGCGGTGGTCTGCGACTCGCTGGAAGGCATCATCGAGCGCGTGAAAAGTCAGGCCCAGCCCGGCACTCACGTGGTGATCATGAGCAATGGCGGCTTCGGCGGACTGCACGGCAAACTGGCTGAGGCGCTGAAATGAGCGGCCCGGAGCGCATTACGCTGGCGATGACGGGCGCGTCTGGCGCGCAATACGGCCTACGCCTGCTCGACTGCCTGGTGCGTGAAGATCGCGAAGTGCATTTCCTGATCTCCAAGGCAGCGCAGTTGGTCATGGCCACCGAGACAGACGTGACCTTGCCGCCCAAACCTCAGATGATGCAGGCGTTCCTGACGGAATACACGGGCGCTGCCGCCGGGCAGATTCGGGTGTACGGAAAAGAAGACTGGATGTCCCCGGTGGCGTCTGGTTCGGGTTCGCCGAGCGCCATGGTCGTCGTGCCGTGTTCGACCGGCACCTTGTCCGCCATTGCCACGGGCGCCTGCAACAACCTCATCGAACGCGCGGCCGACGTGACCCTCAAGGAGCGCCGTCAACTGATTCTGGTGCCGCGCGAAGCGCCGTTTTCCAGCATCCACCTGGAAAACATGCTCAAGCTGTCGAATCTGGGCGCGGTCATTCTTCCGGCCTCGCCAGGTTTCTATCACCAGCCGCAGACCATCGATGACCTGGTCGACTTCGTCGTCGCACGGGTTCTGAATCTGCTCAACATTCCTCAGGACATGCTGCCGCGTTGGGGCGAGCATCATTTTGGCGCCGATGAATAAGAAACTGTTTGTCCTCACCCTGGGCCTTCTGCTCGCCACCGGTTGTTCAACGGTGCGTACGCTGGATGCCAATCAGCCGGGCGCCCCTGTGGTGTATTCAGGCACGCGGCTGGATCTGTATGCGATTCGCGGAGGTTGCTGCGAGAAGGACCGGTTCGGTGCCGAGGCGCCGAAATACCCGATGCTGGACCTGCCGGGCAGCGCATTGCTGGACACGCTGTTGCTGCCGCTGTCGATTCTGACCGCGCTGGGCGTAGGGTTTCAGGCGACGGGTGGGTTGTAGGTCGGTAAATGACCTGCTGATAAATGACCTGCTGATAAACACCTGTGGGAGCGAGCTTGCTCGCGAATGGTCAATAGAACCGACACATTCGCATCGGTTGAAAGATCATTCGCGAGCAAGCTCACGCCCACAGGTAAGCGTCAGCTTTGATCCTGGGCTTATTTCCCCAGCCGTCTCAGTTCATCCGACTCTACCACCCGAACCCCGTCCTGCTCTTCCAGCGCCAGTCGCCAGAGTGCGCGGGCGAGTTGGCAGGCCTCAATGCCGCCGTATTTGCCGGGAATCAACCGGGAGATCGGCGCCGCCAGTTGCTCGACCAGTCGCTGGTCTTCGCGCTCGCCAATCAACAGGGAAGGGCGGGCGATGGTCAGTTGGGGCCAGTTCTGATCCTTCAGTGCTTCTTCCATTTCGCCTTTGACACGGCTGTAGAAAATGCTGGATTCAGGGTCGGCGTTTACCGCGCTGATGACCAGCAAGTGACGCGCACCCATCTCGCGAGCGCGCTTGCCAAACGCCACGACCATGTCCATGTCGACGGCGCGGAACGCATCTTGAGAGCCTGCCTGCTTGATCGTGCTGCCCAGGCAACAAAACGCGATATCGACCCGACCGCTCAGTTCGGCGAGCAGGGAGGTGAAGTCGCCTACGGGATTTTCCAGATGAGGATGTTCGGCCAGCGGCCGACGGCTGGGCGCCAGCACCCGGCTGACGGTGGGCTCATTGAGCAGACGATCGAGCAAGTGTTCGCCCGTCAGTCCAGTCGCTCCGGCAAGCAGGATGTGTTGCGGCGTCAAGTACATGGTCGTTCTCCCTTGATACGCACAAGCATAGGCGCTCTATCGGAACAGACTCTTTGCGGATAACGCTGGTTTCACAAAACTCACGAATTTTTCATGTTGCCGCGGTTTCGGCTGCCTGATGCGGAGAATCAGTGGCTGGCTGCCGCCTTCATGCCTTTCCCGACCGAAACGGTGTTCAACGCACGTTCTGCCTGACTTTTGCGCAGTTGCTGCCAGCGTGCGAGTACGCCTTTGGGCGCCCAGATCTGCGGCTCGGAGGCTTCGAAGTTTTCCTCAATCTCGCGCTGCGCCACGATGGCTTTGGCGTCGTTGAAGGCTTGCATCAGGTCATCGGTTTCCACCAGTGCCTTGCCGAATAGCGCGTCGCCAAAATACGTGAAGTCAGCCTCTTCCGAGCAACCGAACGACACACGATCTTCACGCGACGCGGTGATGACCAGGGTTCTGTCGTCTTTGATGGCCGGGATGAATCCGCCCGAATAACAGGCCGAGATCACCACCACCTTGTCTCGATTCTTCAACGGCGCGAGCACGCTCGCCATCTCGTTGGCGGGCAAGTCCGAGAGTTCGAGGCGCGGCTGGTCCAGCACCAGTTCGTGCTCCTGGGTGCCGTGACTGGTGAGGTAAATGAAGATCAGGTCTTCCGGCCCGCTGCGCTGGGCGAGGGTTTGCACCGCGCGGCTGATGTTTTCGCGTGTCGCCAGCGGGCGGTCGGTCATGTGGTCGCGATGGTTGACCAGGGTAATCTGGCCGTACGCGCCGAAGCGGCTCGACAGCAGCGAGTTGACGTAATCTGCTTCGCGCAGGAAGACACTTTGCTTGCCGTCGCCGCCGACCACCAGACTGTACAGCTCAGTCGCAGGTGTGGACGCCGGTACGGCGGCAAGGGCCTTTTCGAGTAACGGGCCCTGTGCAAGCAAACCGACTTCCAGCGGATCAGGCAGCAGTTTGCCCAGCGCATCGCGCACGCGTTGGCCGTTGGACCATGTGCCGCTTAGCACACGTCCGTCTGCCGAGGTCAGCACGCCGGCGCCGTTGTAGTTATCGTTGTCGAACTGACCGACGTAGAGGCTGCCGTCGGGCAATTTCAACCGCCCTTCGCCTGCAAAGCGCCAGTTACGGAATTGCCCTTGATAGTTGGTGCCGTCTGAACCGATCAGTTCGCCCTTACCGGTAAACGCGCCGTCCTTGAACTGGCCGGACCAGACATCGCCATCAGCGTTTTCATAGCGACCGCGACCGCTCAACTGATTGTTGTGGAAGCCGCCGACATATTGATCGCCGTCGGCGCTGGTGAAATTGCCGGTGCCCTCCAACTGGCCGTCGACGAATCTGCCACTGAATTGATTGCCCGAAGCATCGCTGCGCTGGCCTTCGCCGTTAGGTTTGCCGTGGGAGAACTGGCCTTGGTATTGACTGCCGTCTTCGAGTTCCAGGTGGCCGAGGCCGTCGTAAAGGTCGGCCTTGAATTCGCCGCGGTAACTCATGCCGTGCTCTTTGAGCGTGCCTTCGCCGTCGCGCCGCCCCAGTTTGTAGCCGCCGACGTAACTGCCGCTGCTGGTCGTCAGCGTGCCCTGACCATCGAACAAACCGTCCCGAAAGCCGCCTTTATAGACGTCGCCATTGCTCGCATGCCACTCGCCCTGACCGTTCCACTGACCTCGGGCGAACTCCCCGGCATACCAGCTGCCGTTGGGGTAGTCGATGCGACCCTTGCCCTGAAGCACGCCATTGACGACATCGCCACGGTAGCGGCCACCGTCGGGCAAGCGTGCGTCGGGCGGCAATAGCGATTCGCCGTCACCGCACGCGGTAATCAGAAGGGTAAGGGCCAGAGGAGCAAGCGCGCGCATGGTAAATCCCGAAAATGAGGTGTTTCGGCGTGATCGGATCGCGGACTTGTTTCGAGTCGCTCACACAGCCGCAGCGAGTATGCCGCAGCCGGGAAGCGCGGTGAAACAGTCTGTTACGACTGTTTCACGTTTTAGGAGGTTTACACGAAGGCGAGGGAGAGTGGTTCAGCGATGAACGCGGGTTTCTCCTGGCCTTCGATTTCAAGCGTTGCGGTGGCTTTGAGCAACCACTGGCCGGGCTTTTTCTCGGTCACTTCCGTGAGCGCAACTTTTAGACGAACGCGCGAATCGACTTTCACCGGTTGAATGAAGCGCACGCTGTCCAGGCCATAGTTGACCACCATCTTCAGACCTTCAGGCAGCACCAGCAGCGATTCCATGAGTTTGGGAATCAGCGAGAGCGAAAGAAAACCGTGGGCGATGGTCGAGCCAAACGGCGTTTGCGCCGCTTTGACCGGGTCGACGTGGATGAACTGGAAGTCGCCGGTGGCTTCGGCAAACAGATTGATCCGTTCCTGGTCGATGGTCAGCCATTCGGAACTTCCCAGTTCCTTGCCTTCATAACGTTTGAGCTCTGCAACGGGTACGTAGGGCATCGATACTCTCCTTAGTGAATTGTTTTCGGCGTGCGGTTTTGTTTTTTCAGGGATCTGCGGCTATAGGCTTCTTTATTGCTGCGCTCGACTGCGGTTGATTAGCTCATGTAGGAGCGCGCTTGCCCGCGATTGTGGCGTGTCTGTGAAGCATCCGTCGAATGACACTCCGTCATTCGCGGGCAAGCGCGCTCCTACACGTTGTTGCTGTACGCGAAGAAGATCAGCACGCCACAGGGCTGTGGTCAAGAATCTGAAGGGTTGCGAATACCGACCCATAGCTCACAAGACGGCGTGCGTATAATGGCGCCGCGAATTGGCTGGAGTTTTCTATGTTGTTAAGAGGCCTGACATGGCTGGTGCTGTTCCAGTTGGTGGGGACGGCACTGAATCATTTATTCCTGTCGATCCTGCCAGGCCCGATCATCGGGCTGGTGCTGTTGATGATCTACCTGATGATTCGCGGAGAGGTGACCGAGCCTGTCAGCCTGGCCGCCAGCAGTTTGTTGCGGTATTTGCCGTTGTTGCTGGTGCCGCCTGCGGTGGGCGTCATGGTCTATGCCGGGCAGATCGCTGACGATTTCTGGGCGATCGTCGGATCGCTGGTGTTGTCCCTGATGATCTCGCTCACCTTTGCCGGATGGTTGATGCAGAAGCTCATCGACCGTCAGGTCCGCCGTCGGGAGCCATCATGAGTCTGGATTGGCAAGGCGCATGGTTGTCCGTGATCCATCACCCTTTATTCGGCATCGCCATCACGCTGGGCGCCTACCAAATGGTGCTGGCCGGTTATGAAAAGACCCGCTGGGTCTTTCTGCAGCCGGTGCTGGTCTCGATGCTGGTGGTAATCGGCGTGCTGGTCACCTGCGGGCTGAGTTACGTCGAGTACCGCAAAAGCACCGAGATCCTCAGCATTCTGCTGGGGCCTGCGACCGTCGCGCTGGCGGTGCCGCTTTATCTGAATCTGCGGCGTATCCGGCAGTTGTTCTGGCCGGTCTTGACTACGCTGGTGATTGGCGGTGTGTTTGCGACGGCATTGTGCGTGGGGCTGGGTTACGTGCTCGGCGCCGATCATATGATCCTGATGACCATGGCGCCCAAGTCCGTGACCTCGCCCATCGCCATGCTGGTGGCGGAGCAGATTGGCGGAGTGGCGGCGCTGGCTGCGGTGTTCGTGTTGATCACAGGCGTCATCGGCGGCATATTCGGCCCCGGCTTGCTGACCCTGGCGGGCGTGCAAAGCCCGGAGGCCCGGGGCATGGCGCTGGGGCTGACCGCCCACGCGGTGGGGACGTCGGCGGCTTTGCAGGAAGGTGAGGAGTGCGGTGCCTTTGCGGCGCTGGCCATGAGTCTGATGGGTGTCGCCACGGCGTTGTTCCTGCCGTTGGCGGTGTCTCTGGTTGCTTGAGGGTGTGTCTATGTCGTTGCCGTTGTTTCCGCTGAACGCTGTGCTGTTTCCGGGGTGCGTACTCGATCTGCAGATTTTCGAGGCGCGGTACCTGGACATGATTGGCCGCTGCATGAAACAGGGTGAAGGCTTTGGCGTGGTCTGCATCACTGAGGGTAGTGAGGTGGGTGACGTGCCTGAAGGCTTTTCGCAGATCGGGTGTGAAGCGCTGGTGACCGACTTCCAGCAGCAGGACAACGGTCTGCTGGGCATTCGTGTGGTGGGCGGTCGACGGTTTCGAGTGGTCGAAGCCCAGACCCAGCGCGACAACCTGTTGCTGGCCGAGGTGGAGTGGCTGGAGGAACCGGACGAAAGACCGCTGCAGGAAGAGGACGAGGACCTGGTCGCGTTGTTGGCCGCGCTCGCTGAACACCCCATGGTGGCCGCGCTGAATATGGGCCTGACGGCCAGTGGCCAACAGTCGCTGTCCAACCAGCTCGCTTACCTGCTGCCGTTTGCCGAGGAAGACAAGATCGAACTGCTGGAAATCGACGACGCCGAAGAACGCCTCGACGCTATCCAGGATTTGCTGGATGAGATGCAGGGCGATATGCAGGCGTGACCGTGGTCAACTGAACGGTAGGATCGCACTTGCCCGCGATGGCGATACATCCCTGGCATCGATGTCGACTGACACGGCCTCATCGCGGGCAAGCGCGCTCCTACAATGCGTACCGCGCCTTAATACTCATACCGAATCAAGCCATGCGCCATCGAATGGAAGGCAAACCCTCCCAGCAGCGCGACCATGGCCGGTAGCAGCAACCACCACACCCGCAATGGCAAGGGTGGCAATACTTCTTTGTTCTGCACGAAGGCCAGACTCGCCGCACAGGTGAAGAACGCCAGCAGCATGCCTGCCAGTACGTCCGTCGGCCAGTGAACACCCAGGTACACCCGCGATACGCAGATCGATGCGGCAGGTATCGCGCCGAGCAGCAGCCAGGTCAGGCGCAACCGGGCAGGTTGCCCTCGGCCCGCGAGGACGGCCAGCGTCATGAACAGGGCGAACGACGCCGAGGCGTGTCCGCTCGGCATGCTGAAGGTCGCGAGCGGCTCCGCCAGCACCTCCGGCCGCGCCCTGGCGAACGTGTGCTTCATGCTCTGATTGATGATCGCCGCGCCCAGCGTCGTGGCGCAGGCGAAGATCGCATGCCGCCATTGGCGAGTGGCGACCAGAATGATCAGAAGCAGGGCGGCTGCGCAGAACTGTGTCCGGAAGTCGCCAAGACCAGTGACCAGGATCACGAAGTTCTGGGCGGCGGCGCTGCGGTGTTCTTGCACCAGCGTCATCACGCCCTGATCGAGGTGGGACAGATAGGGCCAGCCCAGAAACACGGCAATCAGCATGATCAGGCTGGTCAGCGCGATCAGCTTGGTGGCGTTGCGCCTGGCCCGCACGCTGCTCTGAATCGCCACGCCGAGCAGGATCGCCAGCCCCGCCCCCACAACGGCGGCCTCTGGCCAGAACCCGTCAGGCAACGGCAGGCGGATGGCCGCACCGGCTGCCCAGCCCGGCAGAATGTAGGCGACAGACCATCCGGCCGCCGCGATCAGGCTGACCCCGGCGAAGCGCACGAACGGCATGTCGAACATCCCGGCCACCATCGGCAGCATCGGGCGCAGTGGGCCGATGAAGCGCCCGACCAGCAGACTGGCAATGCCATACCGCTGGAAGTAGGTTTCAGCGCCTGCGATCCATTCCGGGTGATGGCGCAAACCCGGCAGGCGGCGAATGTTCTGATGGAAGCGCCGCCCCAGAAAGTAGGAAACGACGTCACCCAGCAGGCCGCCCAGAAAACCCAGCAGCAGCGCCTCACTCAACGGCAGGATGCCGCTGCCGGCCAGCGCGGCAATGGCGAACAACGCCACAGTGCCCGGCACCACGATGCCGGCGATGGCCAGGCATTCGAGGCACGAAACCAGAAAAATCGCAGCGCCCAGCCACGACGGGTTGATGGTCAGCCACGCGGTGATGCTGTCCAGCCATGAGCCCATGGGTCAGTGTCCTTGCTCGATAATGAAGTAATCGCGGCCTTCGACTTGCCCGCGCCGCAACGGGTTCCGCGTACAGAAACGCGCATATTCGGCATCAACGAAGCGGTACATCAGGTGCTCGTCGCGTCCGGAGGGAATGCCCAGGCGCGCGGCTTGAATGATTCGCGCAGGTCGTGGCCCGGCGTCTTCGACGAAGATCTGCTGATGATCGAAGCGCTTGGCGTCCCACATCGGCACTTTCAGGCCAAGGGCTTTGCACAACAGCGTCTGGCCGGCGCACAGCCGCTCGGGTGGGCGGAGATTGCCGCTGGCGTCGGGGTTGTTGAGTTGCATCTGCGCCAGACTGTTTTCGTCCGAGAACGCATCGACCCATGGATAAGCCGATTTGATCAGCACGGCGTTGCCCGGACCCTGCGCGCTGAAGTTCAGCGAGTCGCCGCCTCTTGCGTAATACATATAGATGTGGCCGCCTTCCAGAAACAAAGCCTTACGCTTTTCTGTATAGCCGAGCGAGGCGTGGCTGCCTTTTTCTTCAAGGTAATAAGCTTCGGTTTCGATGATTCTGGCGGACAGCCATAGCTCACCGACCTTGTGCCGGATGACTTTCCCCAGCAAATCGCGGGCAAGTGTCTGGGCGTCACGGTTGAAGAAGCTGTCGGGCAGGGCGTGGGCAGACGGGTCGGGCATGGCTTGGCGTGAGGTATCGGTATATCGGACCGCGATGATAGCAACGCCGAGCTTAATTGCACCTGAATGGCGTATCTGGGGCGGTTCAACGTGCGCGTGATCATTTCCACGCTCTGCGTGGTAATGCCGAACGTGACGCTCCGCGTCCATCATCGGCGGACGCGGAGCGTCCAAGGCTGCATTACCCACGCAGAGCGTGGGAACGATCAGGGTTGAAAGCCTGGGCTCCGGGGTTTTACCGAACAAAAACGGCTTATATCGACCATCCGCCTGTCGCCGCTGTCGTTCAGCCCGCCCGACAGCTATAATCGGCCGCTTTCTTCTCTGCCAAGACCTCTGAGACCATGACTGAGTCCGTTCTTGACTATATGACCCGTCTGGGTCGCGCCGCCCGCGAAGCTTCGCGCGTGATCGGCCGTGCCAGTACGGCGCAGAAAAACCGCGCGCTGGCCGCCACGGCTGCAGCGCTGGATGCTGCCCGTGACGAACTGACCGCCGCCAACGAGCAGGATCTGGCTGCTGGCCGCGCGAATGGTCTGGAACCTGCCTTGCTTGAACGCCTCGCCCTGACCCCGGCTCGTATCGACAGCATGATCGCCGGTCTGCGTCAGGTCGCCAGCCTTCCTGATCCGGTGGGCACGATCCGCGACATGAATTTCCAGCCTTCGGGCATTCAGGTTGGCAAGATGCGCGTGCCGCTGGGCGTGGTCGGTATCATCTACGAGTCGCGTCCGAACGTGACCATCGATGCCGCCAGCCTGTGCCTGAAGTCCGGCAACGCCACCATCCTGCGGGGCGGCTCCGAGGCGATTCACTCAAATCGCGCCATCGCCACCTGCATTCAGCGCGGTCTGGCCGAAGCCGACCTGCCGGCTGCCGTGGTGCAAGTGGTCGAAACCACCGACCGCGCCGCCGTTGGCGCGCTGATCACCATGCCTGAATACGTGGACGTCATCGTCCCGCGCGGCGGCAAAGGGCTGATCGAGCGCGTCAGCCGTGAGGCCAAGGTGCCGGTCATCAAGCACCTCGACGGGATCTGCCACGTCTACGTCAGCGCGCATGCCGACCTGACGTCTGCGCAGCGCATCTGTTTCAACGCCAAGACCTATCGCTACGGCATCTGCGGCGCTATGGAAACGCTGCTGGTGGATCAGGCGATTGCCGCTGACTTCCTGCCGCAGATGGCCGCCCAGTTCCGCGAAAAAGGGGTCGAGCTGCGTGGTTGTGAGCGTACCCGCGAGCTGATCGACGCGATCCCGGCGACCGAAGAGGACTGGCACACCGAGTATCTGGCGCCGATTCTGTCGATTCGCGTGGTGACCGGGCTGGATCAGGCCATCGAGCACATCAATCATTACGGCTCGCACCACAGCGACGCCATCCTCTCCGATTCTCAGTCTCAGACGCGCCGCTTCATGGCGGAAGTCGACTCCAGTTCGGTGATGATCAACGCGCCCACCTGCTTCGCCGACGGTTTCGAGTACGGCCTGGGTGCCGAGATCGGGATTTCCACGGACAAGATTCACGCCCGTGGGCCGGTCGGTCTGGAAGGCCTGACCTGCGAGAAGTACATCGTCGTCGGTGACGGTCGCCAGTTGCGCGGGCAGGGGCCTGTCTGACTTGGCCGAGATTCGGCAGCACGCAGGCAACCTTGCGAAAGCTGTGATCGAGCCTGCCGGGGGAGAACCTTCCATTGCACGCAAGCCGAAGCGTATCGGCATGCTGGGTGGGACGTTCGATCCGGTCCATATCGGCCATTTGCGCGGCGCGCTGGAAGTCGCCGCGCTGCTTGAACTCGATGAGTTGCGTCTGACGCCCAGCGCCCGACCGCCTCATCGCGATACGCCCAGTGTTTCGGCACAGGACCGTCTGGCGATGGTTCAGTGCGCGGTCCAGGGCGTGTCACCTTTGACGGTGGATGACCGCGAGCTGTTGCGGGACAAGCCGTCGTACACCATCGACACGCTGGAATCGATGCGCGCTGAACTGGCCGTCGATGACCAGCTGTTTTTGCTGTTGGGATGGGACGCCTTTTGCGGGCTGCCCTCCTGGCACCGGTGGGAAGAGTTGCTGGAGCACTGCCATATCGTGGTGCTGCAACGCCCGGACGCCGACAGTGAGTCGCCGGACGCCATGCGTAACTTGCTGGCGGCGCGGGCGGTCAGCGATCCGAAGGCCCTCAAGGGGCCCGGCGGACACATTACATTCGTCTGGCAGACGCCGCTTTCGGTGTCTGCCACCCAGATCCGCCAACTGCTGGCCAGCGGGAAGTCGGTACGTTTTCTGGTGCCAGACGCGGTACTGGCCTATATCGATACGCACGGGCTGTACCGTGCGTCGAACTGAAGGTGTGTTTCAACGCTGCCGAGAGCGCGAAGAAATACCCAAACATACGAGCTGAATGAGTTTTATATGACGAACAAAGATGCAGTGATTGAAAACCCGATGATCAAAGTGATCACCGATGCCCTGGAAGACGTGAAGGCGCAGGACATCCAGGTGCTGGACGTGCGCGACAAGCAGAGCATCACTGACTACATGATCATCGCGACCGGTACTTCCAACCGCCAGATCAACGCGATGCTCGACAAGGTTCGCGAAGAGGTCAAAAAGCAAGGTCTCAAGCCGTTGGGCGAAGAAGGCAAGGGCGACAGCGACTGGGTGCTGCTGGACCTGGACATCGCGATCGTGCACATGATGACCGCCTCGGCACGCCAGTTCTACGACCTGGAGCGTCTGTGGGCCGGTGCCGAGCAAAGCCGTTCGGCCAGTGCTGCACACCACAGCCCGGAAGTCGCGCATGAGCACTTCACCAAGCTGAACAAAGAGCAACAATAAGGGCTCATCGTGCGTCTGCGTCTGATTGCTGTCGGTTCACGCATGCCCAAATGGGTGGAAGAGGGTTGGCACGAATATGCCAAGCGTCTGCCATCCGAACTGGCGCTGGAACTGGTAGAGATTCCGCTCAACACCCGTGGCAAAAACGCCGACGTGGCACGCCTGATCCGTCAGGAGGGTGAGGCCATGCTGGCGAAAGTGCAGCCGGGCGAACGGATCGTCACCCTCGAAGTGCACGGCAAGCCGTGGAGCACGGAGCAGTTGTCGGTCGAGCTTGACCGCTGGCGGCTGGATTCGCGTACGGTCAACCTGATGGTCGGTGGCCCGGAAGGGCTGGCGCCGGAAGTCTGTGCCCGTGCCGAGCAGCGTTGGTCTTTGTCGCCGCTGACATTGCCGCACCCGCTGGTGCGCATTCTCATCGGTGAGCAGATTTATCGTGCCTGGACGGTGTTGTCCGGTCACCCTTATCACAAGTAGCGCTGCTGCCTTCACTGTGAACACGCCCTAAATGTCTCAGCCGATTCGCCTGAAAGACCACGAAAAGGACGCACGTCTGGTGCGCAGCCGAGTCGTGGTCGGTGCCGTGGCCGTCATCGTGCTGATTTGCGTGTTGGTGGCGCGCCTGTATTTTCTGCAGGTGATCCAGTACGACTATCACTCGACCCTGTCGGAAAACAATCGGGTGCACGTGCAACCGATCCCGCCGAGTCGTGGGCTGATCTTTGACCGCAATGGCGTGGTGATCGCGGACAACCGGCCCAGCTTCAACCTGAGCATGACTCGCGAGCGCGCGGGCGGTGAGTGGGCCAAGGTCCTTGATACGATCGTCGAAGTGCTGGAGCTGACACCGGATGACCGGATCATCTTCGAAAAACGCATGAAACAAGGGCGCCGTCCCTTCGAGCCGGTGCCGATCCTGTTCGAGCTGACCGAGGAGCAGATCGCCCGGATCGCGGTCAATCAGTTCCGCCTGCCGGGCGTGGAAGTGGTCGCGCAGTTGATTCGACACTACCCGCAAGGCGCGCATTTCGCGCACTCGGTGGGGTACATGGGGCGCATCAACGAGAAGGAGCTGAAAAGTCTCGATCCGGTGAACTACAGCGGCACCCATCACATGGGCAAGACCGGGATCGAGCGGTTCTATGAGCCCGAACTGCACGGTCAGGTGGGCTACGAGGAAGTCGAGACCAATGCGCGCGGCCGGGTATTGCGGGTCCTGAAACGAACCGATCCGGTGCCGGGCAAGGACATTGTGCTGAGCCTCGATATTCAGTTGCAGGAAGCCGCGGAAACCGCCCTGGCCGGACGTCGTGGCGCCGTGGTGGCGCTGGACCCGAACACCGGCGAAGTGCTGGCGATGGTCAGCCAGCCAAGCTTCGACCCGAACCTGTTTGTCACGGGCATCAGCTTCAAGGCTTACTCGGAATTGCGCGACTCGGTGGATCGTCCGCTGTTCAACCGTATCCTGCGGGGGCTGTACCCGCCGGGTTCGACCATCAAGCCTGCCGTGGCCATCGCCGGCCTCGACACGGGCGTGGTGACGGCCAGTACTCGAGTATTCGACCCCGGCTACTACATGCTGCCCAACTACGATCACAAATACCGTAACTGGAACCGCACCGGTGACGGCTGGGTCGATCTGGACACGGCGATCATGCGGTCCAACGACACCTATTTCTATGACCTGGCGCACAAGGTCGGCATCGACAGGCTGTCGACCTACCTGAACAAGTTCGGCATCGGGCAAAAGGTCTCACTGGACATGTTCGAAGAGTCGCCCGGTCTGATGCCGTCCCGTGACTGGAAGCGCGTCACTCGGCGTCAGGCGTGGTTCCCGGGCGAAACATTGATCCTCGGTATCGGCCAGGGCTACATGCAGGCCACGCCACTGCAACTGGCTCAGGCTACAGCGCTGGTGGCGAACAAGGGCAAATGGAACCGTCCGCATCTGGCCAGGACCATCGAAGGCCAGAAACCGGTGGATGAAAACCCGATGCCCGATATCGTCCTGCGCGACCCGTCGGACTGGGCCAAGGTCAACCACGGCATGCAACAGGTGATGCACGGGGCCCGTGGTACCGCGCGTAAAGCGGCCATCGGCGCGCAATACCGCATCGCGGGCAAGAGCGGTACGGCGCAGGTCGTCGCAATCCGTCAGGGTGAGAAGTACGACCGCTCCAAGGTGCAGGAGCGCCACCGCGACCACGCGTTGTTCGTTGGCTTTGCGCCGGCCGACAACCCGAAAATCGTGGTGGCGGTCATGATTGAAAACGGTGAATCGGGCTCCGGCGCCGCTGCACCTGTCGTGCGTCAGGTCATGGATGCCTGGCTTCTGGACCCTCAGGGTCATCTGAAACCCGAATACGCCAGCAATACACTGCCTCCGGAGACCGCGGCCCGTGAAGAGTAATTTCGACCGCATCCTCTCCAGCGAAGATGTGATGCGCCGTCGCGCCACCTTCCTGCAGAAAATCCACGTCGACGGCCCTTTGCTGATCCTGCTGCTGACACTGGCGGCGGGCAGCCTGTTCGTGCTGTATTCCGCCAGCGGCAAGAGCTGGGATCTGCTGATCAAGCAGGCCACCTCGTTCGGCATCGGGCTGGTATCGATGTTTGTGATCGCGCAGCTGGAGCCGCGCTTCATGGCCCGCTGGGTGCCGATCGCCTACGTCTTCGGCGTGCTGTTGCTGGTGGCGGTGGACGTCATGGGCCACAACGCCATGGGCGCGACGCGCTGGATCAACATTCCCGGCGTGATCCGTTTCCAGCCGTCGGAATTCATGAAGATCATCATGCCGGCGACCATCGCCTGGTACCTGTCCAAGCGCACTCTGCCTCCGCATCTGAAGCATGTGGCTGTCAGCCTCGGATTGATCGGGCTGCCGTTCATTTTGATCGTGCGTCAGCCGGACCTTGGCACCTCGTTGCTGATTCTGGCGTCCGGGACCTTCGTATTGTTCATGGCGGGCCTGCGCTGGCGCTGGATCATCAGCGTGATCGCGGCGGCGGTGCCGGTTGCGGTGGCGATGTGGTTCTTCTTCATGCACGACTATCAGAAGCAGCGCATCCTGACGTTCCTCGACCCCGAGAGCGATCCGCTGGGCACCGGCTGGAACATCATTCAGTCCAAGGCCGCGATCGGCTCAGGCGGGGTCTTTGGCAAGGGCTGGTTGCTGGGCACCCAGTCTCACCTGGATTTCCTCCCGGAAAGCCACACCGACTTCATCATTGCCGTGCTGGGCGAGGAGTTCGGTCTGGTGGGTATCTGTGCCCTGTTGCTGATCTACCTGCTGCTGATCGGTCGCGGTCTGGTCATCACGGCTCAGGCGCAGACGCTCTACGGCAAGCTGCTCGCGGGCAGTCTGACCATGACATTTTTTGTGTATGTTTTCGTCAACATCGGTATGGTCAGCGGCTTGCTGCCGGTGGTGGGCGTGCCGTTGCCCTTCATTAGTTATGGCGGAACTTCGCTGGTGACGCTGCTGTCAGCGTTTGGGGTTTTGATGTCGATCCATACTCATCGCAAGTGGATCGCTCAGGTTTGATTAAAGTGGATAACCGCTCAGGTTTTAAGGTCAGGAACTCAATGCAAGTAGTGCGTGGCTGGGCTGCTCGATATGTGCCGCTGGTCGGTCTGATGGGCATCCTCGGTTCAGTGCAGGAGTCGCTTGCGGGTGACTATGAGGGCTCTCCTCAGGTCGCCCAGTTCGTCAGTGACATGACCCGGGATTATGGATTCGCAGGCGAGCAATTGATCGAAGTGTTTCGTAATGTTGAGCGCAAACAGTCGATTCTCGACGCGATTTCCCGGCCGGCCGAGCGGGTCAAAGCATGGAAAGATTACCGTCCGATGTTCCTGACCGACGCGCGCATCGCGCGGGGCGTAGACTTCTGGCGACAGCACGAGGCAACGTTGGCGCGTGCCGAGCAAGAGTATGGCGTGCCCGCCCAGGTGATCGTCGCGATCATCGGCGTAGAAACCTTTTTTGGGCGTAATACCGGAAATTACCGGGTAATCGACGCTTTATCGACGCTGAGTTTCGACTATCCTCCCCGTGCCGAATTCTTCCGCAAGGAGCTGCGTGAGTTCCTGCTGCTGTCTCGCGAGGAGCAGGTTGACCCGCTGACCGTTAAAGGTTCGTACGCGGGCGCGATGGGGTTGCCCCAGTTCATGCCGAGCAGTTTTCGCGCGTATGCGGTGGATTTCGACGGCGATGGTCACATCAATATCTGGAACGATCCGGATGATGCCATTGGCAGTGTCGCCAGCTACTTCAAGCGTCATGGCTGGGTCGCCGGTGAGCCGGTGGTCAGCCGGGCCAGTGTGAGCGGTGATCGGGTCGATGAGGGATTGAGCCCGGGAATCGAGCCAGTGAAGACCGTTGGGGAGTTGCGAGCCTTGGGGTGGGCGAGTCATGATGCGCTGCGCGATGATATGCCAGTCACGGCGTTTCGCCTCGAAGGCGACAATGGCCCTGAATACTGGATGGGTCTGAAGAATTTTTACGCTATCACGCGTTACAACCGCAGCGTGATGTACGCCATGGCCGTGCATCAGCTGTCTGAAATGCTAGTTCAAGCTCGGGGCGTCAAGTAATGCGGTCATTGCCGATGCAACAACCATTGAAGTTGATGGCCTTCGCGGCGCTGGCATTGCTGGTCGTCAGTTGCTCCACCAGTCGACCGACCGTCCAGAAGGGCAACATCATCCGCGCGCAACCAGGACTGGACATCAACCGTGCCCACAAAGACGGTGCGCCGTGGTGGGACGTTGACGTTTCGCGTATTCCCGATGCCGTGCCGACCCTGCATACCGGCCCGTACAAGGCCAACCCGTACACCGTACTGGGCAAGACCTATTTCCCGCTCAGCGACTCCAGTCATTACATCGCGACCGGGACTGCTTCCTGGTACGGCACCAAATTCCACGGTCAGAACACGGCCAACGGTGAAGTGTATGACCTGTATGGCATGAGCGCCGCGCACAAAACGCTGCCGCTGCCCAGTTACGTGCGCGTCACCAACCTGGACAATAACCGCTCGGTGATCCTGCGGGTCAACGATCGCGGGCCGTTCTATTCGGATCGCATCATCGACCTGTCCTACGCGGCGGCGAAAAAGCTGGGTTATGCCGAAATCGGCACCGCTCGGGTCAAGGTCGAAGGCATCGACCCTGCGCAATATTGGGCGCAGCGCGGCAAGCCTGCGCCGTTGATGCTCGATCAGCCTCAGGTTGCGAGCAATCCTGCGCCACGACAGGCGCCACCGGTCGCAGCGCCAGTGATCACCGCATCGGCGGGCACCATCGAACAGTGGACACCGCCACCGGCTCAGCACGCCGCGCCGGTGTCGCCGGTCCCGATCGACGCAAAAAAAAACGCTTCCGGACAAGCGTCTGGGCTGTTTCTCCAGGTGGGAGCCTTCGCCAACCCGGACGCTGCGGAACTCCTGAGGTCGAAACTGAGCGGGATGGTTCGAGCCCCGGTTTTCGTGAGTTCGATAGCGCGCAATCAACAGACGCTCTACCGCGTACGGATGGGGCCGGTCGACACGCCGGGTGAAGCCCAGCAACTGCAAAACAGCGTAAGGTCGGCCAACCTTGGCTCGCCAAGCGTGGTTACATCGGATCAGTGACGTCAGACCAGTGATTCGCTCCTGGTAACGGGGTCGAATCGAGGCTGCCTGGCAAGCGACTTGCCGCCAGAGCATGCGTTGTCAGCAGCTTTTCACGGGTTCATCTGTAGAATGTGAGCCCGTTTGCCGGGGTAGCCCGGCACCACCGCTTTGCCCGCAAGGGCATGTTTGCCCATTAGCATTTTCGAGAGACGGATGAACATCACCACCTTTGCAAAACGCCTTTGCCTGTTAATCCCGCTATTCACCGCACCTGTCGCGTTCGCAGCAGAACAGATGACGCCGTCGGCACCTCAACTGGCTGCCAAGGCTTACGTGTTGATGGATGCCAACAGTGGCAACGTTCTGGTCGAAAACAACGGTGATCAGCGTCTGCCGCCCGCCAGTCTGACCAAGCTGATGACCGCGTACATCGCTACGCTGGAAATCCGCCGTGGCCAGATCGGTGAGAACGACCCGGTCACCGTCAGCGAGAACGCCTGGCGTACCGGCGGCTCGCGGATGTTCATCAAGGTGGGCAGTCAGGTTACGGTCAGCGACCTGCTGCACGGCATTATCATCCAGTCCGGTAACGACGCCAGCGTTGCACTGTCCGAGCACATTGCCGGCAGCGAAGACGCGTTCGCCGACATGATGAACAAGACGGCGGCTGACCTGGGGATGGTCAACAGCCACTTCATGAACCCTACCGGCCTGCCGAACCCTGATCACTATGCCACCGCCCATGACATGGCGATTCTGGCGCGTGCGATCATCCACGAAGACCCTGCTCACTACGCGATCTACTCGCAAAAGGAGTTTCTCTGGAACGGCATCAAACAGCCAAACCGCAACCTGCTGCTGTGGCGTGACAAGACCGTCGACGGTCTGAAAACCGGTCACACCGAAGAAGCCGGCTATTGCATGGTGTCCTCGGCCGTTCGTGACGGCATGCGTCTGATTGCCGTGGTGTTCGGCACCAACAGCGAGCAGGCTCGTGCAGCGGAGACCCAGAAGCTGCTGACGTATGGTTTCCGTTTCTTCGAAACCCAGACCTTCTATCAGAAGGGCACCGAACTGGCTCAGGCGCCTGTCTGGAAAGGCACCGAGCGTCAGGTCAAGGCCGGTCTGGCGGATGATCTGTCCATGACCATGCCGAAGGGCGAGATGAAGAAGCTGACGGCCAGCATGACCATCAACCCGAAACTGGTTGCGCCCATCGCCAAGGGCGACGTCATCGGTCAGGTTGAAGTGAAGCTGGACGACAAAGTCGTTCGCACCGCTAATCTCATCGCCATGGACGGAGTCGAAGAAGGTGGTATCTTCCGCCGCCTGTGGGACAGCATTCGCATGTTCTTCTACAGTCTGTTCAACTGATCGCGATTGATCACTGATTGATCGTTGCTCCGTACGCCCCTGCCGCCATCGCGGTGGGGGACTGTCCGTTTTCCGGCTTACGAGGCCGTCACTGCCATGACAGATTCCGAAGTAAAAGCACCGAAAATCGAATTCCCTTGCACTGATTATCCGATCAAGATCATCGGCGACACCGGCGTCGGGTTCAAAGACCAGGTCATTGCGATCGTCGCCAAGCACGCAACGATCAATGATGAAAAAGTGGCCGAGCGCCAGAGCAGCAACGGCAAATACACCACCTTGCAGTTGCATATTGTCGCTACAGGCCAGGATCAGCTTTACGACATTAACAGCGATTTGCGCGCTACGGGTAAAGTGCACATGGTGCTTTGATGGGCGGTTGTCTGGGCTTTCGCGATCTTGGATTGATCGACTACGAGCCCACCTGGCAAGCCATGCAGCGGTTCACGGACGGACGTGACCGCGACACGCCCGATGAAGTGTGGCTGGTGCAGCACCCGCCGGTTTTCACCCAGGGACAGTCCGGAAAACCCGAGCATCTGCTGCTTCCGGGTGATATTCCGGTGGTACAGGTCGATCGCGGTGGCCAAGTGACTTATCATGGCCCCGGTCAACTGGTGGCTTATCTGATGCTGGATGTTCGTCGCCTGGGTTATGGCGTGCGCGAGCTGGTCACGCGGATCGAGCGCAGCCTGATCGACCTGCTGGCCAGTTACGGCGTAACGGCGGCAGCCAAACCCGAAGCACCGGGGGTCTACGTCGACGGGGCGAAAATCGCGTCCCTGGGCCTTCGTATCCGTAATGGCTGTTCATTTCATGGACTGGCGCTGAATGTCGACATGGATCTGGACCCGTTTAAACGGATTAATCCCTGCGGGTATGCGGGGCTGGCGATGACCCAGCTGCGCGAACAGGCAGGCCCGATTGAATTTGCCGAGGTTAGTGCCCGGCTGCGTGCGCAGCTCGTCAAACACCTCGACTACGCTGAGCAGACGACCCTAACGGGCGGAATCGATTGATATGACTACTGCGCATGAGACGGCAGATGCCGTGCAAACCCTGATCCCGACAGCGACCGTGGCAACGCCTGAGCGTGCCGCGCGTCCAAAAGTTGAAGCGGGTGTGAAGCTGCGTGGCGCGGAAAAAGTCGCGCGCATCCCGGTAAAGATTATCCCGACGGTGGAATTGCCTAAAAAGCCGGACTGGATCCGTGTCCGTATTCCCGTTTCGCCTGAGGTCGACCGTATCAAGGCGCTGCTGCGCAAGCACAAGCTGCACAGCGTGTGCGAAGAGGCTTCTTGCCCGAACCTGGGTGAGTGCTTCTCCGGGGGGACCGCGACGTTCATGATCATGGGCGACATCTGCACCCGTCGTTGCCCGTTCTGCGACGTGGGCCATGGCCGCCCGAAAGCGCTGGACGTTGACGAGCCGAAGAACCTGGCCGTCGCGATTGCCGACCTGAAACTCAAATACGTGGTGATCACCTCGGTTGACCGCGACGACCTGCGTGACGGCGGCGCTCAGCATTTTGCTGACTGCATCCGCGAGATCCGCGCCCTGTCGCCGAACGTGCAACTGGAAACGCTGGTGCCGGATTACCGTGGCCGTATGGACATCGCACTGGAAATCACCGCTGCAACGCCGCCAGACGTGTTCAACCACAACCTGGAAACCGTGCCGCGCCTGTACAAGGCTGCGCGCCCGGGGTCGGACTATCAGTGGTCGCTGACCCTGCTGCAACGCTTCAAGGAAATGGTCCCTCACGTACCGACCAAATCCGGCTTGATGCTGGGCCTGGGCGAAACCGATGAGGAAGTGATCGAAGTGATGCAGCGCATGCGCGAGCACAACATCGACATGCTGACCCTGGGCCAATACCTGCAGCCTTCGCGCAGCCACCTGCCAGTGCAGCGCTTCGTACACCCGGACACCTTCGCCTGGTTCGCCGAAGAAGGTTACAAGATGGGCTTCAAGAACGTCGCGTCGGGGCCGCTGGTGCGTTCCTCGTACCACGCCGACGAGCAGGCGAAGCTGACCAAGTCGTTGCTGACGGCGGGCTGATCGCTAGCGTTATCGACGCGCAAAAAAGAACGGGCCGGATAGCAATATCCGGCCCGTTTTTGTTTGCACGTCAACAACGCGCTATGAACGCTGACCGTGCTTCGCGTCAGGTCCTCTTGTAGGAGCCGGCTTGCTGGCGAACGCGGTGAGTCAGATACGACACTGCTGAATGACGCACCGCATTCGCCAGCAAGCCGGCTCCTACAGCCGATGTTTAGGGCCTTCTGAGGCTGTCCAGCAGCTCTTGCGTCGGATAGCCATCGGCGGGCCAGCCAAAGGATTGCTGGGCGCTACGGATGGCCTTGCGGGTATTGGCGCCGATGATCCCGTCGGGAGCGCCGGCGTCGTATTGGCGGGCCGAGAGCAGGGTTTGCAGTTCGATGCGCTCGGAACGGCTCAGAGGACGGTCACCGCGTGGCCATTGGCCCATTACGTAGCCGCCACCGGTAAAGCGCTCCGACAACAGTCCGATGCCCAATGCGTAAGAGGATGAGTTGTTGTATTTGAGAATCGCCCGGAAGTTGTCCATGACCAGGAAGGCGGGGCCTTTGTGGCCCGCTGGCAGCAGCAAGGCGGCTTGCTGCTGCAACAGATTGGCCGGTAGTGCCGAGCCGTTGGGGAGCTTCATGCCCAACTGTTGCCATTCAGCGATGGTCTTGCGCGTCGACGCGTCGGCCAGGGCGTAATCGAAACCTTGCGCCAGTTGCACTTCAAAGCCCCACGGTTGGCCTTTCTGCCAGCCCGAGCTTTGCAGGTAGTGCGCGGTGGACGCCAAGGCATCCAGTGGTGAGTTCCAGATGTCGCGGCGGCCGTCACCGTCAAAGTCCACGGCGTGGGTGTTGTAGGTCGTGGGAATGAACTGCGTCTGTCCCATCGCCCCGGCCCATGAGCCCAGCATGCTCGGCGCATCGATGTCGCCGTGCTGAATGATCTGCAAGGCCGCGATCAGTTGATCCTGGGCGAACTGTGGGCGCCGGCCTTCATAGGCCAGCGTTGCCAGTGAACGGATCACCGATTGCGTACCCTGGAACTGACCGAAGCTGCTTTCCATGCCCCACACCGCGATCAGTGCCTGGCGGTCCACGCCGTAGCGTTGCTCGATTGCCGTGAGGGCGTCCGCGTACTGCGCCAGCAACGCCTGGCCTTTGCGTACGCGCACGGCAGACATTGCACTGTCGAGGTATTCCCAGACCGGACGGGTGAATTCCGGTTGGCTGCGATCGGCTTTGACCACGCTCATGTCAGGTGTGACGCCGGCAAAAGCGCGGTCGAACACGTCAGGACGAATACCCGCATTCAACGCTTGCGCGCGAAACATGTTCTGCCACTCGCTGAAGCTCATCGCAGGCAGAATTTCAAAGTTGGCGTCGTCAGGCTGGGCCACGGCAGACGGCGCGGAAGGCGACGCTTTGGCGACATTGAGAGGAGCGGCTTGGAGAGGCGTGGCGACGGCAGCGGTAGGTTGTTCCGCGCAGGCGACCAGTACGGAGAGGCTGGAGGCGGCGATCAGTTGGCGAACAGGCCAACGACGGGGAAAGCTAAAGGGCATTCTGGGGTCCACAGGTATAAACCGTAAGGTGCAGACCTTAACATGCTGACCAGGCTGGCGGGGTGCCAGTCAGTAACCTGAAGTGTTTTCAGGCCGCCATAACGGAAGAAGCCTCCCAGTTTTTCGACTGGAAGGCTTCGCGGCGGTAGCTGCCTTTGCCCTTGGCGGGTTGTTCCTGACGGCTGCGGAACAGGGGCTGGGCGATGATGGATTTGGCCTTGTTCGGCCGTTTCTTTGGCTTGCTCATGGCAGGTCTCTCTCGGTGGGGGGATGAAGCGGCGGTGATGATCGGACAGATGGGCGCGAAGGTCTAATTGATCTGCGCTATGGGTTAGATGTGCTCCCTGTAGGAGCGTGGCTTGTCCCGCGATCGGCGGGGAACCCGTCGCAAGATCAGGCAAATGCAGCTTGGCTGACACACCGCGCCGTTCGAATTGGCGACGACTGCGTCGCCGATCGCGGGACAAGCCACGCTCCTACAAAGGGGGTGGTGTGAATCATTCCGATGGCAACGCCAACCGCTGTCCCGCCATTTGCAGAGACAATCGGCTCAAGCTGTTCCACACCGAGCCTTGCGCCTGGCCCTTGATCTGCGCGTCGATGTGCTGCGCGTCCATCAGCAGTTGAGCCCAGCGACGCGCGGAATGCCGTTGCAGCGCCTTGCTCATCAGCGGCTTGCGCTTGTCCCAGATGGGCGGCCGTGCCTGGCTGAATGCCTTGTCCAGAGGCACGCCCTGGCTGTATTGCAAGGCCAGGTTGGCGAGCACGCGCAGCTCACGAGACAGCGCCCAGAGAATCACCGGAGGCTCAACGCCTTCGCCGCGCAGACCTTCGAGCATCCGCAGTGCATGGGCGGCTTCACCATTGAGAATGGCATCGGTCAGCCCGAACACGTCGAAGCGCGCGCTGTCTGCAACGGCGGCCTGCACGGTTTCGACGGTGATCTGACCCTGCTCGGCCATCAGCTTGAGCTTCTCGATTTCCTGCGCCGCTGCCAGCAGGTTGCCTTCTACCCGGGCGGCGATCAGTTCGACGGCGTCGGGACTGGCTGCCAGGCCTGCTTGCGAAAGCCGTTGGCGGATCCACTGGGGTAACTGGCTCGCATCCACCGGCCAGATCTGCACGAACTGGGTTTGCGCGCCTTCGACCAGCGCCTTGCCCCATTTGGTTTTCTGTGCCGCACCGTCGAGTTTGGGCAGGCTGATCAGCAGCAGCGTGTCTTCGGCAGGGCGGTTGCAGTATTCCAGAAGTGCCGCGGCACCTTTATCGCCGGGTTTGCCAGACGGCAGGCGCAGTTCCAGTAGGCGACGTTCGGCGAACAGCGACATGCTCGCGCCCGCCTGCAGCAACGTGCCCCAGTCGAAGTTCGAATCGGCGCTGAAGACCTGGCGCTCATCGAAGCCCTGCTGTCTGGCCGCAGCACGAATGGCGTCGCAGGCCTCCTGGCATTGCAGCGGATCATCGCCGCTGACGATGTACACAGGCGACAACGTACCCTGGAGGTGTTTGGGGAGTTGGGCGGGGGCGAGTTTCATGGGTCAGAAGAGGTTGGGACCGGCGAACCGGCCCCAGCGCCATCACTTGGTCGGGATTTCGACGGGAGACTGTTGCGGTGTCTCGTCGCGAATCCGTTGAGCTGCGGCTTCCGCATCGGCTTGCGCACGGGCAGCGGCGTCCGCCTTGGCTTGCAGTTCGTCCAGGCGCTCAGGTGTCAGCTGCTGCAGACGGGCGATCATTTTCTGCACCAGGTCGTTGCGCATTTCCTTGCGGACTTGATCGGCTTCCTGGTCCGACCCGATCAGGTTGTTGCCGTCGTGAACGAACGTTTTGGTCGATTGCACGTTGTCATCCAGCAGCACAACGCCTTTGCTGCCCTGGATTTCGTATTTCAGCACGGTGGTCAGCTCGTATTCAGCCGAGCGACCAGAGCCTGCGTAGCTGGCGGCGCGTTGAGTTTCGTCTTCGCGGGCCAGGAACAGCTTGTACTGCGCGCCGGTGTAGACGTGCACACCGCTGTTGGTCAGGGTCCGACGCAGTTGAGTCACGACCTCGCCATAGGCATCACGTGCGCTGACGTCCAGTTCCTTGATCGACAAGGCGTTGGTGCCGGTGCCACGCAGCTGGAAACCGCAGGCGCTCAGCAAGACAGCGAGGCCCATTACCAGCAGATTGCGTTTGATCATCTTGTTGCTCCCCTTGAATCCGTTTGAGCCCGAAGTGCGGGTCCTGGAAGTATGTCTGGCGCCCGGCGAACCGGGCGCGCGATCCCATCAGCTAGCGACGATATTCACCAGTTTGCCGGGCACCACGATCACTTTGCGGATCGTCAGGCCGTCGATGAAGCGCAGGACGTTTTCATTGGTCCGTGCCGCTGCTTCGACGTCTTCCCGGCTGGCGCTGGCCGGCATTTCGATCTGGCCGCGCAGCTTGCCGTTGACCTGAACAACCAGTGTCAGGCTGTCCTGAACCAGTGCGCTGTCATCCTGAACGGGCCAGGGCGCATCGATCACCGCATCGGAATGGCCCAGTCGGGTCCACAGTTCATGGCTGATGTGCGGCGTGATAGGCGCCAGCAGCAAGGTCACGGTTTCCAGACCTTCGTGAACCAGCGCGCGATCCTGTTCGGTGGCTTGCGCGGCTTTTTCCAGCACGTTCATCAGCGTCATGACCTGAGCGATGGCGGTGTTGAATTTGTGGTTCTGCCCGACGTCGTGGCTGGCCTGCTTGATAGCCAGGTGAATCGAGCGGCGAACGGCTTTCTGTTCTTCATTCAGGTTGGCGATGTCGAGCTTGCCCGGCAAGCCTTGCGTCACGTGCGCTTGCGCCAGACGCCAGACACGCTTGAGGAACCGATGTGAGCCTTCGACGCCCGAGTCGGACCATTCCGCGCTCATGTCGGGAGGAGAAGCGAACATCATGAACAGGCGGCAGGTGTCTGCGCCGAACTGGTCAATCATCGACTGTGGGTCGACGCCGTTGTTCTTCGATTTGGCCATCTTCTCAGTGCCGCCGATCTCGACCGGCAGGCCGTCTGCAATCAGTCTGGCGCTGATGACCTTGGCCTTGCTGTCGCGCTCGAGCTCGACTTCCGCCGGGTTGAACCAGGTGTAGGCACCGTTGGCTTCGCGACGATAGTAGGTTTCGGCGATCACCATGCCTTGGGTCAGCAGGTTTTTGAACGGCTCGTTGGAGCTCACCAGGCCTTCGTCACGCATCAGCTTGTGGAAGAAGCGGGCGTAGAGCAGGTGCAGGATCGCGTGTTCGATGCCACCGATGTACTGATCCACCGGCAGCCAGTGGTCGGCTGCGGATTTCTCGACCAGGCCGCCTTCGAAGTGCGGCGACGCATAGCGTGCGTAGTACCACGAGGACTCGACGAACGTGTCCATGGTGTCGGTTTCGCGTTTGGCGGGCTTCCCGCATTTCGGGCAGTTGCACTCGTAAAATTCGGGCATGCGCGCCAGAGGCGAACCTGCGCCGTCCGGCACCACGTCTTCCGGAAGGACGACGGGCAGTTGATCTTCCGGCACAGGCACGTCGCCACAGGCGTCGCAGTGGATGATCGGAATCGGGCAGCCCCAGTAGCGCTGGCGGCTGATACCCCAGTCACGCAGGCGGAACTGGGTGCGCGACTTGCCGAGTTCTTTCTTGATCAGTGCCGCTTCGATGGCATCGAATGCGCCCGCGAAGTCCAGGCCGTCGAACTCACCGGAGTTGATCAGTTGACCGTGCTCACCGTAAGCGTCCTGCCATGGCGCGGGGGATGTGTCGCCCGCGCTGGTGCGGACCACCGGCTTGATCGGCAGGTTGTACTTGGTGGCAAATTCGAAATCGCGCTCGTCGTGCGCCGGTACGGCCATGACAGCGCCGTCGCCGTAGTGCATCAGCACATAGTTGGCGACCCACACCGGCAATTTTTCGCCAGTCAGCGGGTGCTCGACGAATAGGGAGGTTGGCAGGCCTTTCTTTTCCTGGGTGGCGACGTCGGCTTCGGCGACGCTGCCGCTTTTGCATTCGTTGATGAACGCTTGCAGCTCAGGATCGTTTTGCGCGGCCAGTGTCGCGAGCGGGTGCTCGGCTGCGACGGCGACATAGGTGGCGCCCATCAAGGTATCAGGACGGGTGGTAAAGACTTTCAGCGCACCGGCTTCTCCGATGGAGTCATGGTCGTACGGGAACTGCACTTCCATGCCACGGGATTTGCCGATCCAGTTGCGTTGCATCGTCTTGACCTGCTCAGGCCAGCCCGGCAGCTCGTCCAGACTCTCCAGCAGTTCATCGGCGTAGGCCGTGATCTTGAAGTAGTACATCGGAATTTCGCGTTTTTCGATCACCGCGCCCGAACGCCAGCCGCGCCCGTCGATCACTTGCTCGTTCGCCAGCACGGTCTGGTCGACCGGGTCCCAGTTCACGGTGCCGTTCTTGCGGTAGATCACGCCCTTTTCGAACAGGCGAGTGAACAGCCATTGTTCCCAGCGATAGTAATCGGGCTTGCAGGTGGTGACTTCGCGCGACCAGTCAACCGCCAGACCCAGGCTGCGCAGCTGAGTCTTCATGTAGGCGATGTTTTCGTAGGTCCACTTGGCCGGCGCCACGTTGTTCTTCATGGCGGCGTTTTCCGCCGGCATCCCGAAGGCGTCCCAGCCCATCGGTTGCAGGACGTTCTTGCCGAGCATGCGCTGATAGCGGGAGATAACGTCGCCGATGGTGTAGTTACGCACGTGACCCATGTGCAGCTTGCCGCTTGGGTAAGGGAACATCGACAGGCAGTAGTAGGTTTCCTTGCCTGGCTGTTCACTGACTTCAAAGGACTTTTGCTCGTCCCAGAACGACTGAGCGGCGGCTTCGATTTCGCGGGGCTGATAGAGTTCGTGCATGGCTACTTTTGGCTAGAAATGGGTGACCCTTGACCGCTTCGCTGCGTTCCCTGGGCGGACCCATTCGCTTGCCTGGCTGAGCCTTTGGCGGTGCGACGGGTTCGGGGCCGGGTCAGCCGAAGTGGAATTACAGGAAAGCGCCGTAGCATACATGAGGCCGAAGGATCGAGGGAAACCAAGATTGTCGTAGATCGCCGCATAAGCCCCGGGAGCCGCCGTTGGTCGCGGCATCGCGCCGGTTTTTGCAGTGCCGCTAAGCTCAGTGACGAGGGTATGTGTTTATCTTCAGTGAGGTGAACGGATGGCAGAGCTGCGGCACCAAGTAAAGAAACCTGATCTGTATGACCGTTTGATTGATCGTCTGGGGCTTGCCCTGGACATGGCGAAAACATCAGTCCGGCTTCGCAATGAATGCCCCGTTGAACTGGAGTTGCGTGGATTGAGCCAAGCCGAATTCCAGTTCATCGAGGCGTATCTGGATGCTTGTCCAGAAAAGAAGGACGTCGTTGTAAAAGAGGATTCACTGACCACAACGAAGGGGAGTTCCACCACTTCACGGGAGCCTTCGGAGCCGATGCGCGCCCCGCACCCTTCAGCCAATGTCATCTGGCTGAAGGACCAGCGTCGCGCCAATGTGTCGGCAAAGTTGCGTCGTTACAGTTCCACCAAACATTTCAAGCGTTAACCTTCACGGGCAATGACCCCGTCTGATTAAGCATTGTTGCTTAGCGTCAATCCTTTTAGGCTTCGGGCATCTTCTGGAGATGCCCGATGCCTTTTCGCTACGTGATCAAAAACCTGCTGTTGCCACCCGGCATCTTCCTGCTTCTTCTGGGGCTTGCCTGGTGGCTGAGAAGTCGCAGGCCGCGTCTGGCGCGTCTGCTGTTTGCGATCGGGTTTGTCGGAATGTTGGCCATGAGCCTGCCCATCGTGGTGCAGTGGTCGGCGCGCGGCCTCGAAAGCATCCCGCCGTTGCCGCAGGATCAATGGGCCGATCTGGCCCGGCGCGCGGACGCCATTGTGGTGCTCGGGTCCGGGCGAGAGCGAAGGGACCCGACGTGGGGCAGCGATATCCCGACTGGCGTGGCGCTGGAGCGAATGCGCTTTGCAGCCAGGCTTTCAAAGGCCTCCGGTCTGCCGATTCTGACGACGGGCGGCCTGCATTATGGTGAGCCGCCCAGTGAAGCAGCAATCATGGCCGATTCGTTGCGCGACGACTTCGGCGTGAATGTTCGCTGGCAGGAAGCCGAGAGCCGCACCACATGGGAAAACGCCAACATGACCGCCGCGATCCTGCTGCCGCAGGGGATCAAACGTGTGGTGGTGGTGACCCAGGCCTGGCACATGCCGCGTTCGGTGTGGAGTTTCGAAAAGGCGGGATTCAGCGTGGTCCCGGCGCCAGTGGGATTTTTGAGCGTGGACAACGCGCGGCCGTTTGGCGGCTGGGTGCCTGAGTCGAAGGCGGTCTGGCAGAACGGGCAATTGTTGAACGAAGTGGCGGGATTGATCGGGTATCGGTTGTTTTACCGGTAATACGGCTTCTCTCCAGTCTGTAGGAGCGCGCTTGCCCGCGATGAATATTTCCGGCTACATCGTTGTGTCGGATTTACCGACGCATCGCGGGCAAGCGCGCTCCTGCAACGTCTCGCGCTAACGGCTAAACGGTTTTTGCAATCCGGCTCGCCACCAGCGCCCAACCGATCAACAGCACCGAGAGCGTGATCAGCGGCCACGAACGCCAATGCAGGTAAGGCGTCAGGTTCTGCATCGGCGTGACTTCGCCGTACATCACGGCTTGCTGGAATTGCGGCACGGTGGTGGTGATCTTGCCGAACGGGTCGATCAGCGCGCTGACGCCGTTGTTGGTCGCCCTGATCATCCAGCGGCCAGCCTCCAGCGCACGCATTTGCGCCATCTGCAGGTGCTGCAGTGGGCCAATGGAGGTGCCGAACCACGTGTCGTTACTCACCGTCAGCAGCAAGTCGCTCTGGGCGGAAAGACCGGCTGCGAACTCCGGATACACCACCTCATAGCAAATGAAAGGCGCAATCTCATAACCCTTGGCCTGCAGCAGTGGCTGCTCGGCCGGTCCGCGAGCGAAGTCCGACATGGGCAGGTTGAAGAACGTGATCAGCCCACGCAGGAGATCCTGCAAGGGCACGTACTCGCCGAACGGGACCAGCTTCTGTTTCAGGTAAGTACCGTCGCCTTCGCCGACCACGGTAATCGCGTTGTAGTAGCGATATTCGCCATGGCCGCCTTTCTGGCGCAACGGCACGCCCGTGATCAAGGCCGAGTCGCGTTCTGCCGCAAACTTCCCCATCACCGACAGGTAGCCTTCAACTTGCTCCTTGAGAACGGGCACTGCCGTTTCCGGCCAGATGATCAGATCGGCTTTTCGGGCGCTGAACGTCATGTCTCGATAGAGCGCGAGTTGGGCATTCAGGGCCGCCGGGTCCCACTTCATGCTTTGCTCGACGTTGCCCTGCATGGCGGCGACTTTCAGTGGATCGCCGGACGGCTCGGTCCAGGCGTGATGCTTGAGTGCCACACCGATCACCCAGGGTGCCAGTAATAAAGCAACGGCGGCGGCCAGAAAGCTTCGACGTGCGCGCAGGCGATGCAGGTTGCACAGCAGTGCCGCGGTCAGTGCCAGGCTGAAGGAGATCAGCCACATTCCGCCGAGCGGGGCGAGGCCTTTCAGCGGTCCATCGAGCTGGCTGTAACCGGAATAAAGCCAGGGGAAGCCGGTCAGAAACCAGCCACGAAACATTTCCTGACCAAACCACAGTGCAGCGAACGCCAGAGCATCGGCCAGCGGCGCTTCGTTGCGACGGATCCAGCGCGCCCACAGCCAGGCGGGGAGGGCGAAGAAGAACGCGACGGAGGCGCAGAACAGCACCATGAGGAAAACGGCAAGCCAGACCGGTGCTTCGCCGTATGTGTGGATGCTGACGTAGATCCAGCTGGTGCCGCCGCCGAACAGGCCGAAACCGTAACACCAGCCTCGCCACAGGGCCTGGCGAGGTTTGAGGTCACGCAGCCCGAGATAAAAAACCACCAGCGCAACGATCGCCAGTGGCCAGATATCGAACGGCGCCAACGCCAGGGTGATCAGCGCGCCGGCCACCATGGCCAGCAGGTTACCGGGCCAGCCGGGGCGGGTGATCCAGCGCATTTACATTCCTTATTAGGGATAAGACCTTACGAGCGGGAGATCGGGCTCAGTCGCAGCAAGTGAATACGGCGGCTGTCGGCATTCAGAATGCGGAAACGATACGCGCCGATTTCGGTGATTTCATTACGCTTGGGCAGGTGCCCGAACGCATTCATCACCAGACCGCCGACCGTGTCGAATTCGTCATCGGAGAATTCGCTGTCGAAGAACTCGTTGAAGCTTTCGATTGGCGTGAGCGCCTTGACCAGGAAGTCGCCGCTGGGCAGCGGTTTGATGTAGCTGTCTTCCTCGACGTCGTGTTCGTCTTCGATATCGCCGACGATCTGCTCCAGCACGTCTTCGATCGTCACCAGGCCCGCCACGCCGCCGTATTCGTCGATGACGATGGCCATGTGGTTGTGGTTGGCGCGGAACTCACGCAGCAGCACGTTCAATCGCTTGGATTCCGGCACGAACGTCGCCGGACGCAGCAAATTCTTCACGTCGCCAGCGCCGCCGTTGTCCTTGAGGATCAAGGGCAGCAGGTCTTTGGCGAGCAGCACGCCCAGCACGTCGTCGTGGCTTTCCCCGATCACCGGGTAGCGCGAGTGCGCCGAATCGATCACCGCCGGCAGGAATTCACGAGGGCTCTGGCTGGCCTTGATGCTGATCATCTGGGAGCGAGGCACCATAATGTCGCGCACCTGCAGGTCTGCGACCTGAATGGCACCTTCGACAATGGCCAGCGCCTCGCTGTCCAGCAGTTTGTTTTGATGGGCTTCGCGCAGCAGCTCAAGCAGCTCCTGGCGGTTTTTCGGCTCATGGGCAAATGCCTGGGTCAGTTTGCCCAACCATGACTTTTGCCCGTTGCTCGATCGGTCTTCGCTCATAGCCCTTACTCGTGGTCCTTGCCTGGTGTTTCTGTATGGGGGGTGTCGACGTTTTCATCGTCGGCGTAGGGATCCGGATAGCCCAACTCTGCAAGCAACTCTCGTTCCAGTGCTTCCATCTCTTCGGCTTCGTCATCGTCGATGTGATCGTAGCCCAACAAATGCAGACAGCCGTGAATCACCAGGTGCGCCCAGTGTGCATCCAGCGCCTTGCCCTGTTCGGCGGCTTCGCGGGCGACGACAGGGACGCAGATCACCAGATCGCCCAGTAACGGGATATCCAGGAGCTCATCGGGTACATCGGCCGGGAACGACAGCACGTTGGTGGCGTAGTCTTTGTGACGCCAGGTGTGATTCAGGTCGCGGCCTTCGGCCTCGTCGACCAGCCGAATGGTCATCTCTGAATCAGCCGAGCGTTGGCGCAGGCCCATTTCACACCAGAGGCGGAATTGGGCTTCGCTCGGCGCACTGGCTTGACTGGCGACCTGCAGATCCAGCTCAAGCATCGCGGCGGTTGTCCCGTGAGCCATTCTGGTCGCTGCGCTCTTCAAACCGTTCGTACGCCTCGACGATGCGTTGCACCAGCGGGTGGCGCACGACGTCCTTGGGTTTGAAGTGAGTGAAGCTGATGCCAGGAACGTCCTTGAGCACTTCGATGACATGGGTCAGACCCGACTTCGTGCCTTTGGGCAGGTCGATCTGGGTGATGTCACCGGTGATCACCGCCGTTGAGCCGAAGCCGATACGGGTCAGGAACATCTTCATCTGCTCGACCGTGGTGTTCTGACTTTCGTCGAGAATGATGAAGCTGTTATTGAGCGTCCGGCCACGCATGTAGGCCAGCGGCGCGACTTCGATGACCTGTTTCTCGATCAGCTTGGCCACGTATTCGAAGCCCAGCATCTCGTACAGCGCGTCGTAGAGCGGTCGCAGGTAAGGGTCGATCTTCTGCGCCAGATCGCCGGGCAGGAAGCCAAGCTTTTCGCCCGCTTCGACTGCCGGACGCACCAGCAGGATGCGCCGGATCTGCTCTCGCTCCAGCGCGTCGACAGCGGCCGCCACGGCAAGGTAGGTCTTGCCGGTACCGGCTGGCCCGATGCCGAAGTTGATGTCGTTGGCGAGGATTTCCTTCACGTACCGCTGCTGATTCAGGCCACGAGGGCGAATCATGCCTTTTTTGGTACGCAGGGCTACGCCGACTTCGGCGGCAGGGTGATTGTCCAGCTCTTCAACGCCGGATTCCTGGAGAAACAGATGCACCATGTCTGGCGACAGCTCGGTACTTTTGGTTTCCCGGTACAGCCGACGCAGCAGGTTTTCTGCCGAAGTGGTTTGTTTTCGTTCGCCGATCATCTCGAACTGGCCTCCGCGATTGCGGATCTCGATGTCCAGGCGCTGTTCGATCAGGCGCAAGTGCTCGTCGAATTGCCCGCACAGATTGGCGAAGCGGTGTGCCTCGATAGGTTCGAGGCTGAAACGATGTGGTTCGATAGGTGCGTTCAAAGTGGTTTTTAGCCGCCCGACGGCAATGAAGGTGAAAGGAAGGATAACCCCTGTGGGCAGTGTCCGAAAGGGCTCACTTACTAATGGTTGGATTGGCGTTGCGATACAACCTGTAGGAGCGTGGCTTGTCCCGCGATCTGGCGCGCAGCGGCAGCAACCTCAGCTACCTCTGAATGCCAGATGTAACCGGGTATCCGGGTTTGCTGCCGGTTTCCGGCAGATTGCGGGACAAGGTATAGCGCCTTCCCGGCGTCGCCTATTGGCGTAGTGCGTCGCTTTTGTAGCTTTTCGGCGTTACTGCAACAACGACCCGCGCAGCGAGTGCGGCTGCGCGCTGTCGATGTACACGTCGGCAAACTGGCCGATCAGCTTCGGGTTGTCGCAACGGAAGTTGACGATGCGGTTGTTCTCGGTACGGCCTTGCAACTCGCCCGGGTCTTTTTTTGAGTAATCGGTCACCAGAATGCGCTGCACGGTGCCCGCCATCTTGCGGCTGATTTCGAAGCCCTGACGGTTGATCAGGTCCTGCAGCTGTTTCAGTCGTGCCTTCTTCACGTCTTCCGGAGTGTCATCGGCGAGGTCCGCTGCGGGCGTGCCAGGGCGAGCGCTGTAAACGAAGGAAAACGAGAAGTCCATGCCGACATCCTCGACCAGCTTCATGGTTTGCTGGTGATCTTTCTCGGTTTCGCCGGGGAAGCCGACGATGAAGTCCGAGCTGATGCAGATGTCGGGTACTGCGGCGCGCAGTTTGCGCAGGCGCGATTTGTATTCGAGCACCGTGTGGTTACGCTTCATCGCCGCCAGAATGCGGTCCGACCCTGATTGCACCGGCAAATGCAGGTGTTTCACCAGTTCGGGCACTTCGGCGTGGGCCTGAATCAGGCTGTCCGAGAACTCCAGCGGGTGCGAGGTGGTGTAGCGAATGCGGTCGATGCCATCGATGGCCGCCACCACGCGGATCAGCTCAGCCAGGTCCGCAACGCGTCCGTCGTGGGTCGTGCCGCGATAACCATTGACGTTCTGGCCCAGCAGCGTCACTTCGCGCACGCCGTTTTCCGCCAGATGGAAAACCTCGGTGATGACGTCATCGAACGGGCGGCTGACCTCTTCGCCGCGGGTGTAGGGCACCACGCAGAACGTGCAGTATTTGCTGCAGCCTTCCATGACCGAAACATAAGCGCTCGGGCCATCGACGCGGGGTTCGGGCAGATGGTCGAATTTCTCGATTTCCGGAAATGACACGTCGACTTGCGGCAGGCGGGTCACGCGCGCCGCGTCGATCATGTCCGGCAGGCGGTGCAGGGTCTGCGGGCCGAAGACCACGTCCACGTAAGGCGCGCGATCACGAATCGCCGCGCCTTCCTGACTGGCCACGCAACCACCGACGGCGATCACCATGTCCGGGTTCGCCAGTTTCAGTTCGCGCCAGCGGCCAAGCTGGGAGTAGACACGGTCCTGCGCCCGCTCGCGGATGGAGCAGGTGTTGAGCAGGATGACGTCGGCATCTTCCGCGCGAGCGGTGACTTCCAGTGCTTGATGTTCGCCCAGCAGGTCGACCATGCGCGAGCTGTCGTACTCGTTCATCTGGCAACCGTGGGTTTCGATGTAAAGCTTCTTGGCCATGCGGGTTCATCAGGTGATTCAAAGAACCGCGCATTATAGTGACCAAGGCCTCGGGTTCCTAGCGTCGTCTACCGAGCGGCATGCTATAGTTCGCGCCCTTTTTCAAACCCCGATCATTGCCTGCCTGTTATGACCAAACGCGAAGCTCCAATCTACAAGGTGATTTTTCTCAACCAGGGTCAGGTGTACGAGATGTACGCCAAGCAGATCTATCAAAGTGATCTGTGGGGCTTTCTGGAGGTCGAGGAGTTCGTCTTTGGTGAGCGCACGACGGTGGTGGTGGACCCCAGCGAAGAGAAGTTGAAGGCGCAGTTCGACGGTGTGGTACGCAGTTTCGTGCCGATGCATTCGATTGTGCGTATCGATGAGGTTGAGCGGATGGGGACGGCGAAGATCAGCGAGGCGCGTCAGACCGGGAATGTGATGCCGTTTCCGATGCCGATGCCTGATAAGTAGGTTTTTTGGTTTTTGGTGTTGGCTGCTGGATGGTGTGAATATCCGTTGCTGCGGTAACGGCGGATTATGGTTCCGCTCTTACAGCGGGTCACTTTTGGCAAAAGCGCCCGGAATGCCGGCCCAGCCAAAAGTGACCAAAAACGCTTTGCTCCCGGCTTGGCCCTCCTGCGTCGGGTACCCGCACTCCGACGACGCTCCGTGGGCCCGCGCTGAACGGACATCCATGTCCTGGCAGCGCTCTCGCGGCATCCATGCCGCTCGGCCCACTGCGCGTCGTCTGCGTTTGGCCTGCACCCAAGTCGCGTTTTGTGGTGTCTGGACTGTCGCGTACAATAGCAATGCTGGCTGGAGCTAACGCTCCTCGCATTCTTTGATGCGTGCATCAATCCTTCGCACACCACCTTGTAGGAGCGTGGCTTGCCCCGCGATCTGCCGCGCAGCGGTAGCAAAATCAGACGACTCGATCTCCCTGTCACCCCGCATGCGCAGATCC
>NZ_FOEO01000031.1 GCF_900110765.1 Pseudomonas sp. NFACC02 | reverse complement strand
GATCACGATCTTGGGTTTATCGAGACACTGCTTCTGCCCGCAGGGCGTAGGAGCGACCGGGGTGGCGCTCCACCTTGTCCCGCGATCTGCCGGGAACCGGCAGTAAAACCGGTGCATGCGGAGTGTCTGGCACAACCAAGTCGCCTGATTTTGCTGCCGCTGCGCGCCAGATCGCGGGCAAGCGCGCTCCTACAGTTTCTGCGTCGTTCTAAGTTCTTTGAAACGACGAGATCCCTGTGGGAGACGTCCGAGGTTACGAGGGTATGGGCCGCAATTCGGACGAATGCGGTGGGGCAGTCACTGTTGAGGGTGTTGACCCAGCGCATTCGTCAGTAAGGCGCCCACCGTAACCGTGGGCAGTCGGGTCGTCGTGCAGGCAGTGATCAGAGCGGGGCTTTTTCTTCTGGCGGTTTGGTCTTGTCCACGCCCGGGACATGGAGGTTGCCTTCTGCCACCTGACTGCCTTCCAACTGCGGCTGGGTCACCCACGTCAGGATGTCGTAGTAACGGCGGATGTTCGCAACGAAACTGACAGGCTCGCCCCCTCGGGCGTATCCATAGCGGGTCTTGCTGTACCACTTCTTCTGCGAGAGGCGCGGCAGCATCTTTTTCACGTCCAGCCATTTGTTCGGGTTCAGGCCTTCGCTTTCCGCCAACTTGCGCGCGTCGTCGAGGTGCCCCGTGCCGATGTTGTAGGACGCGAGCGCCAGCCAGGTGCGATCCGGTTCCTGGATCGTGTCCTCCAGTTGATCCTTCACGTAGGCGAAGTACTTGGCGCCACCTTGAATGCTTTGCTTGGCGTCCAGCCGGTTGGAAACACCCATCGCTTGCGCGGTGCTCTGGGTCAGCATCATCAGGCCGCGAACGCCGGTCTTGGACGTCACCGCCGGCTGCCACAACGATTCTTGATAGCCGATGGCTGCGAGCAAACGCCAGTCCACCTGTTCCTGCTTGGCGGCAGCCTGAAAGTGCTTCTCGTATTTGGGCAGACGTTCCTGCAAGTGCTGGGCGAAGGTGTAGGCGCCGACGTAACCCAGCACGTCGACATGGCCGTAATAGCGATCCTTGAGCCGCTGCAGCATGCCGTTCTTCTGCACCTTGTCGAGGAAGGCGTTGATTTCGTTGAGCAGGCTGTTGTCATCGCCCAATGCCACGGCCCAGCGTTGGTCGCGCCCGTCACCCAGATCGAACGCCACGCGCACGTTGGGGAAATAGACCTGATTCATGGCCAGTTCGTTGGAGTCCACCAGCGTCAGGTCGATCTGGCCTTCATCGACCATGCGCAGCAGGTCGACGACTTCGACCTGATCGGACTCTTCATAGTTGATGCCGGGATACTTGACCTTCAATGCCGCCAGTTGCTCGGCGTGGCTGCTGCCCTTGAGCACCAGAATGCGCTTGCCCACCAGGTCGCTCGGATCGGTAGGGCGCGACTGACCGTTTCGGTAAATGACCTGAGGCGTGACTTCAAGGTAGGAATGCGAGAAACGGACCTGTTTGGCGCGGTTCTCTGTGCTGACCAGGCCGGCCGCTGCGAGTACCGGGCCGCCGGGTTTGTTCATCTGGTCGAACAGGTCGTCGAGGTTGTCAGCGGTCTCGATCTTCAGTTCCACGCCCAGATCGTCGGCGAAACGCTTGACCAGTTCGTACTCGAAACCGGTTTCACCGTTGCGATCCTGGAAGTAGGTCGCCGGGCTGTTGCGGGTGACGACGCGCAGAACGCCATCCTCCTTGACTCGTTCCAGCGTGTTGGGTTTCTCAACACAGGCACCGAGCAGCAGGAAGATTCCGGTTGCGATGAGCCACTTGGCGCAGCGTGGGCGGAAATCAGATGGGGAAAACATCGGTGCAGTATACGCAAAGCGCACTGACCGCCATATCTCGACAGAGATGATCGCGTCTGATAGAGCAGTCGGATTCTTTACTCATCTCGGTAGGGATCCGCAAACACCGACATTCGGATGCGCAGAAGCCTTTGTTACGGGTGCCGAAAGCCCCCGGTTTAGGCTAGAATGCACGGCCTCAAAGCACACCCCCTTCCCCGAGGCTGTCCCGACGATGTTGATCTTGCGTGGTGCTCCCGCCCTTTCCGCCTTCCGCCACAAGAAATTACTTGAGCAGCTGAACGATAAAGTTCCGGCTGTGAGTGGCCTGTACGCTGAATTCGCTCACTTCGCTGAGGTTACCGGCGTCCTGACAGAGGATGAGCAGCAAGTCCTTGCGCGTCTGTTGAAATACGGCCCCAGTGTGCCGGTTCAAGAGCCTCGTGGTCGTCTGTTCCTGGTGCTGCCGCGTTTCGGCACCATTTCGCCGTGGTCGAGCAAGGCCACCGACATCGCCCGCAATTGCAGCCTGACCAAGATCCAGCGTCTGGAGCGCGGCATTGCCTTCTATGTAGAAGGTCAGTTCAGCGAAGCTGAAGCACAAATCATCGCCGACAACCTGCACGACCGCATGACCCAACTGGTCCTGGGCGCGCTGGAGCAGGCAGCAGGCTTGTTCAGCCACGCCGAGCCCAAGCCGCTGACCGCGGTCGATGTGCTGGGTGGCGGTCGCGCCGCGCTGGAAAAAGCCAACGTCGAGCTGGGCCTGGCCCTGGCCGAAGACGAGATCGATTATCTGGTCAATGCGTTCACCGGCCTGAAACGCAACCCGCACGACATCGAGCTGATGATGTTCGCCCAGGCGAACTCCGAGCACTGCCGCCACAAGATCTTCAACGCCAGTTGGGACATCGACGGTCAGAGCCAGGAAAAGAGCCTGTTCGGCATGATCAAGAACACCTACCAGATGCACAACGAAGGCGTTCTGTCCGCGTACAAGGACAACGCATCGGTCATCGTCGGCAGCGTGGCGGGTCGTTTCTTCCCGAACCCTGAAACCCGCCAGTACGGTGCGGTGCAGGAGCCGGTGCACATCCTGATGAAGGTCGAGACTCACAACCACCCGACCGCGATCGCTCCGTTCCCGGGCGCATCCACCGGCTCCGGTGGCGAGATCCGCGACGAAGGCGCGACCGGCCGTGGCGCCAAGCCGAAAGCCGGCCTGACGGGCTTCACCGTTTCCAACCTGAACATTCCGGGTTTCGAACAGCCTTGGGAGAAGCCATACGGCAAGCCTGAGCGCATCGTGACCCCGCTGGACATCATGATCGAAGGCCCGCTGGGCGGCGCCGCGTTCAACAACGAATTCGGTCGTCCGGCGCTGACCGGCTACTTCCGTACGTTCGAGCAGTCGATCGACACCCCGCACGGCGAAGAAGTCCGTGGTTACCACAAGCCGATCATGCTGGCGGGCGGTATGGGCAACATCCGCGCAGAGCACGTGCAGAAGGGCGAAATCACCGTCGGCGCCAAGCTGATCGTGCTGGGCGGTCCGGCGATGCTGATTGGCCTGGGCGGTGGCGCGGCTTCCTCTATGGCGACCGGCACCAGCTCGGCTGATCTGGATTTCGCATCGGTCCAGCGGGAAAACCCTGAAATGGAGCGTCGTTGCCAGGAGGTGATCGACCGCTGCTGGCAGTTGGGCGACAAGAACCCGATCGCATTCATTCACGACGTCGGTGCAGGTGGTCTGTCCAACGCCTTCCCTGAACTGGTCAACGACGGTGGCCGTGGCGGCCGTTTCGAATTGCGCAACGTGCCGAACGACGAGCCAGGCATGGCGCCGCTGGAAATCTGGAGCAACGAGTCTCAGGAGCGTTATGTTCTGGCCGTCAGCGCGCCTGATTTCGAGCGCTTCAAAGCCATCTGCGAACGTGAGCGTTGTCCGTTTGCCGTCGTCGGTGAAGCCACCGAAGAGCCGCAACTGACCGTGACCGACAGTCACTTCGGTAACAGCCCTGTGGACATGCCGCTGGAAGTATTGCTCGGCAAGGCGCCGCGCATGCACCGTTCGGCCAATCGTGAAGCCGAGCTGGGCGACGATTTTGACCCAAGCACCCTCGACCTCGAAGAAAGCGTCCAGCGCGTACTGCATCACCCGGCGGTGGCGAGCAAGAACTTCCTGATCACCATTGGCGACCGCAGCATTACCGGCCTGGTCAATCGCGATCAGATGGTCGGCCCTTGGCAGGTGCCTGTGGCTGACGTGGCTGTCACCGCGACCAGCTTCGACGTCTACACCGGTGAAGCCATGGCCATGGGCGAGCGCACACCGCTGGCATTGCTGGATGCACCGGCCTCCGGTCGCATGGCGATCGGCGAGACCCTGACCAACATTGCGGCTTCGCGCATCGGCAAGATTTCCGACATCAAGCTGTCGGCCAACTGGATGTCCGCTGCCGGTCACCCGGGCGAAGACGCTCGTTTGTACGACACCGTGAAAGCGGTCGGCATGGAATTGTGCCCCGAGCTGGGCATCACCATTCCGGTGGGCAAGGACTCCATGTCCATGAAGACCCGCTGGAGCGATGAAGGTACGGAAAAAACCGTCACTTCGCCGATGTCGCTGATCGTCACCGGCTTTGCGCCGGTCACGGACATTCGTGGCACCCTGACGCCGCAGTTGCGCATGGACAAGGGCTTGACCGATCTGATCCTGATCGACCTGGGCCGTGGCAAGAACCGCATGGGGGCGTCGATTCTTGCGCAGACCCACGGCAAGCTGGGCAAGGCTGCGCCGGACGTCGATGACGCTGAAGACCTGAAAGCGTTCTTCGCCGTGATTCAGGGCTTGAACGCCGACGGCCATCTGCTGGCTTACCATGACCGTTCCGACGGTGGCCTGATGGCGACCGTGCTGGAAATGGCCTTCGCCGGTCACTGTGGTCTGAAACTGCAACTTGAAACCCTGACCGGCAAGCGTGAAAAAGTCGCGGCCATCCTCTTCAACGAAGAGTTGGGTGCGGTGATTCAGGTGCGTCACGATGCGACGCCAGTGGTACTCGCTCAGTTCAGCGCTGCCGGCCTGGGCGAGAACTGTGTTGCGGTCATCGGTCAGCCGGTCAACAACAGCGAAGTGACCATCAGCCTGAATGGCGAGGCGCTGTTCAAGGGTGATCGTCGTCTGCTGCAACGTCAGTGGAGCGAGACCAGCTACCAGATCCAGCGTCTGCGTGACAACGCCGACTGCGCCGATCAGGAGTTCGACGGGCTGCTGGAAGAAGACAACCCGGGCCTGAGCGTCAAGCTCGGCTACGACGTCAACGAAGACATTGCTGCGCCTTACATCAAGAAAGGCGTGCGCCCGCAAGTGGCGGTCCTGCGTGAGCAGGGTGTGAACGGTCAGGTCGAGATGGCGGCTGCGTTCGACCGCGCCGGTTTCGCCTCGGTTGACGTGCACATGAGCGACATCCTCGCGGGTCGTGTCGACCTGAACGACTTCAAAGGCCTGGTCGCCTGTGGCGGCTTCTCCTACGGTGACGTGCTGGGTGCCGGTGAAGGCTGGGCCAAGTCGGCCCTGTTCAACAGCCGCGCCCGTGATGCCTTCCAGGGCTTCTTCGAGCGTACCGACAGCTTCGCGCTGGGCGTGTGCAACGGTTGCCAGATGATGTCCAACCTGCACGAGCTGATTCCGGGCAGCGAGTTCTGGCCGCACTTCGTGCGTAACCGTTCCGAGCAGTTCGAAGCGCGCGTGGCGATGGTCGAAATCCAGAAATCGGCGTCGATCTTCCTGCAAGGCATGGCCGGTTCGCGCATGCCGATCGCCATCGCTCACGGTGAAGGTCATGCGGAATTCAAGTCGCCTGAAGCACTGCTTGAAAGCGATCTGTCCGGCACCGTCGCGATGCGTTTCGTCGACAACCACGGCAAGGTCACTGAAACCTATCCGGCCAACCCGAACGGCTCGCCGCGCGGTATCACGGGCCTGACCACCCGCGACGGTCGCGTCACCATCATGATGCCGCACCCTGAGCGCGTGTTCCGTGCGGTGAACAACTCGTGGCGTCCGGATGAGTGGAGCGAGGACGGCGCGTGGATGCGCATGTTCCGCAATGCGCGCGTGTGGGTTAACTGATAGACGATGTACAAGCTCGCTTTCTTTGTTCCACCGAGCCATGTGGAGCTGGTCAAACGCGCAGTGTTCGCCGCCGGTGCGGGGCGAATTGGCGCGTATGACTGCTGTTCATGGCAGGTGCTCGGCCACGGCCAGTTTCGCCCGCTGGACGGCAGTCAGCCGTTCATTGGGCAAACCGGTGAGATCGAGCACGTGGAGGAGTGGAAAGTCGAACTGGTCGTCGACGATGCGTTGATTCAGCAGGCGGTGGCTGCACTCAAGGACAGCCACCCCTATGAAACTCCCGCTTATGACGTGTGGAAGCTGGCGGATATCTAAACGCGAACCCCCTTTTCCAGGGGGGCTGGTCCCTGCGCGAGAGGCGCTGCTTGGCAAGCGTTACCGAGGCTTACGGCCGAATCTCGATCATCGTGCCATCTTTGACCAGATCCCAGACTTCGCGGATGTCGCTGTTCTTCATGGCGATGCAGCCGTTGGTCCAGTCGAGCGTCTGGAAATACCACTCCGGGTACTCTTCGCTGACCGGCGTGCCGTGGATCATGATCATGCTGCCGGGGTTCACACCCTCGCGGCGCGCGCGGGCGGAATCGGAGATGTTCGGGTAGGAAATGTGCAGCGACAGGTTATAGGCGTCGCTGGTCTTGCGGTAATCCAGCCAGTAGAAACCTTCAGGCGTGCGCTGGTCGCCTTCCTGCAGTTTCGGTCCCTTGGGTGACTTGCCCAGCGAGATGCGATAAGTCTTCAGCGCTTCGCCTTTGCTCATCAGCTGCAACTGGTGAGCGGACTTGAGCACCAGAATCTTGTCGATGGTGCGGTCGGAGATGTCCTGCGTGTCCACGACCTTTCCGCCGATGAACTTCTGCTCGCTCCCTTTCGGGACGATGGTCTGGGTGAACGCAGCTTGCGACAGCGGAACGAACGACAGACATAGAACGGCAAGCAAAAAACGCATGTACACAGCATCCCTGAAGCTCGCGCGCAATCGCGCGTCGTCATCTGATCAAGTGGTTTTGAGAGGGGGTGACACAGTGAGGCAATCGGTATGCACCGGGAATTCTTGATGCCTCCTGTCGATAAAGAAGCATTCTAGGGTACGGCGAACCGTGTGGAAAGCCAGCTCCGACCATGGGATGTCGGCTTCGTCGAACAGCTTCACCTCAAGGCTTTCAACGCCGGCGGAAAAATCCGCGCTGGCCATGTTCGCCCGGTAAAAGATATGCACCTGACTGATGTGGGGCACATCGATCATGGCGTACAGATGCAGGTCTTCCAGAATCGCGCAGGCTTCCTCGACGGTTTCCCGTCGCGCGGCCTGCTCGACGCTTTCGCCGTTCTCCATGAAACCCGCCGGCAGCGTCCAGTAACCCAGGCGCGGTTCGATGGCTCGGCGGCACAGCAACACCTTGTTGTCCCAGACCGGCAATACGCCCGCGACAATGTTCGGGTTCTGGTAATGAATGGTCTGGCAGTGTTCGCACACGTAACGCGGGCGGCTGTCGCCCTCGGGAATGCGCTGGATAACCTGTTCGCCGCACTGGCTGCAGAATTTCATGATCGAATCGGGTTCCTGTCGTCAGCGGCTATCTTGGCGTGCGGCGCGGGTGGTCGGCAAGTGGCGTCTTGTGAACGATTGCCCGGTTGTCTCGCAAGGGGTTGGGCACTTTCACGCTTTGGTGCATGATGCCCGGTAGGCAACAGGACGAGAATTCCCATGCTGGACGAGCTACTTGGTCGTATAAGCAGCCACACGCCGGGCACTCTGGAGACCGACAGACGCTTTCCCGAGGCGGCGGTGTTGCTGCCCATCACCCGCAGTGACGAACCTGAACTGGTCTTGACCCTGCGCGCCAGCGGTCTGTCGACGCATGGTGGCGAAGTGGCGTTTCCCGGTGGCCGGCGCGATCCGGAAGACCCGGACCTGATCTTCACTGCGCTGCGCGAAGCCGAGGAAGAAATCGGCCTGCCGCCCGGCCTGGTCGAGATCGTAGGCCCCCTCAGTCCGCTCATCTCCAAGCATGGAATCAAGGTCACGCCGTACGTTGGCGTGATTCCGGACTTCGTCGAATACCGTCCCAACGATGGTGAAATTGCCGCTGTGTTCAGCGTTCCGCTGGCGTTCTTTCGGCAGGACGCTCGCGAGCACACCCACCGCATCGACTATCAGGGTCGCAGTTGGTACGTGCCGAGTTACCGCTTTGGCGAATACAAGATCTGGGGGCTGACTGCCATCATGATCGTCGAGCTGATGAACGTGCTGTTCGACAGCAATATCAGCCTCAACCATCCGCCCAAGCGCTCGATCATTCACACCTTGAAGTCCTGACCGTACCTTTTCATTCAACCGTGAGCCATGCGCTCGAGCCACGGACGTAGCGCCTTGAGGACAACACTATGAAATACCGCCTGGGGGATTCGCGCGTCGAAGCGCACCCGCAAAGCTGGATCGCACCGACCGCCACCCTGATCGGGAAGGTCAGGCTTCAAGCCAATGCCAGCGTCTGGTTCGGCGCGGTGCTGCGTGGTGACAACGAGTTGATCGACATCGGCGAGAACAGCAACGTTCAGGATGGCACGGTCATGCACACCGACATGGGGTCGCCGTTGACCATCGGCAAGAACGTGACCATCGGCCACAACGTCATGCTGCATGGCTGCACCGTCGACGACAACACGCTCATCGGCATTAACTCGGTGATCCTTAACGGCGCGAAAATCGGCAAATACTGCATCATCGGCGCCAATTCGCTGATCGGCGAAGGCAAGGTCATTCCAGATGGCTCGCTGGTCATGGGGTCGCCGGGCAAGATCGTTCGAGAGTTGACCGACGCCCAGAAGAAAATGCTCGAAGCCAGCGCAGCCCATTACGTTCACAATGCACAGCGTTACGCTCGCGATCTGGCGCCACAGGAAGATTGATGTCCATTGACCCGATACCCCATGAAAAACCGGTCCGTTCGCCCTGCGTGAGCATTTGTGCGCTGGACGAGGCCGATGTCTGCGTCGGTTGCCAACGCACCGTCACGGAAATCACGGGCTGGAGTCGCATGAGCAACGACGAGCGGCGCGCGGTGTTGCTGTTATGCGGCGAACGGGCGCGGGCCAGCGGAATGATCTTTTCGGTGCCCGGTTCGAATTGATCCCCTTGACCTGCGCTTAACCTGTTGGAGTGAGCCGCAGCTTGCGGATGCCCGGTGGCAAGGCCTCTTGTGCAAGCGTCAACGCCGGAACCGGAGCGATCATCGGATCACCCGTCCGCCGCCACACCCCAACCCTCAGCCTTCGTGGTAAATTGCGCGCCTTTCTCCCCTGCGGTTGCTCGTCCTTGGCGGGCTGCCCTCGATATCTGCTCCACGAGGACCTGAGATGACTCAAATCGGAACTCCACTGTCGCCGACCGCGACCCGCGTATTGCTCTGCGGTTGTGGTGAGCTTGGCAAGGAAGTGGTGATCGAACTGCAACGCCTGGGCGTTGAAGTGATTGCCGTCGACCGTTACGCCAACGCGCCGGCCATGCAGGTCGCGCACCGCAGCCATGTGATCAACATGCTCGACGGCGCCGCGTTGCGTGCTGTGATCGAGGCCGAGAAGCCGCATTACATCGTCCCGGAAATCGAAGCCATCGCCACCGCGACGCTGGTGGAGCTTGAGTCTGAAGGCTTCACCGTGATCCCGACCGCGCGTGCCGCGCAGTTGACGATGAACCGCGAAGGCATCCGCCGTCTGGCGGCTGAAGAGCTGGACTTGCCGACCTCGCCGTATCACTTTGCCGACACCTTCGAAGACTACAAGCAAGCCGTCGAAGACCTCGGCTTCCCGTGCGTCGTCAAGCCGGTCATGAGCTCGTCGGGCAAGGGCCAGAGCCTGCTGAAAACCGAAGCTGATATCCAGAAAGCGTGGGATTACGCGCAGGAAGGCGGTCGCGCAGGCAAGGGCCGCGTGATCATCGAAGGCTTCATCGACTTCGACTACGAAATCACCCTGCTGACCGTGCGTCACGTCGGCGGCACCACCTTCTGCGCGCCGGTTGGCCATCGTCAGGAGAAGGGCGACTATCAGGAGTCCTGGCAGCCACAGGCCATGAGCCCGGTGGCGCTGGCCGAGTCCGAGCGCGTGGCCAAGGCCGTGACCGAAGCGCTGGGCGGCCGCGGGCTGTTCGGTGTCGAGTTGTTCATCAAGGGCGATCAGGTCTGGTTCAGCGAAGTGTCGCCGCGTCCTCACGATACCGGTCTGGTCACCCTGATTTCTCAGGACTTGTCGCAGTTCGCGCTGCACGCCCGCGCGATCCTGGGCTTGCCGATTCCGTTGATCCGTCAGTTCGGCCCATCGGCCTCGGCGGTGATCCTGGTAGAGGGCAAGTCGACCCAGACGGCGTTTGCCAACCTTGAACAGGCCCTGAGCGAGCCCGACACCGCGCTGCGTTTGTTCGGCAAGCCAGAAGTCAACGGCCAGCGCCGCATGGGCGTTGCCCTGGCGCGTGACGAGTCGATCGAAGCGGCACGTGCCAAAGCGACTCGCTCCTCGATGGCGGTCAAGGTTCAGCTGTAAGCCTTGAGCGCAATAAAAAACGGCGCCTCAGTGGCGCCGTTTTTTGTGTGTAACAAAATCCTGTAGGAGCGTGGCTTGTCCCGCGATCTGCCGGGCACCGGCAGTAAAGCCTACAAATGCGGTTTGCCTGACACGATCAAGTCGCCTGATCTTGCTGCCGGTGCCCCGGCAGATCGCGGGACAAGCCACGCTCCTACACATCAAGCATTACTTGATGGTATCCAGATCCGCATGGCGGGTTTCTTTCAGGCACAGCACGGCGATCACGCTGATCAGTGCCGCCGCCGATACGTAGCCGCCGACCCAGCTCAATCCACCCATTTCCACCAGTTGCTGCGCAAAGAACGGTGCGACGGAAGCACCGACGATGCCGCCGATGTTGTAAGCCGCCGACGCGCCGGTATATCGCACGCGCGTAGGAAACAGTTCTGGCAGCATCGCGCCCATGGGGGCGAACGTCACGCCCATCAGAAACAGCTCGATCGACAGGAACAGCGTCACGGCCCACGTGGTGCCGTGGGTCAGCAGCGGTTCCATCAGAAAGCCCGACAGGATCGCCAGCACACCACCGATGATCAGCACCGGCTTGCGCCCGAAACGGTCGCTTGCCCATGCCGAAAGCGGGGTGGCCAGTGCCATGAACAACACGGCGAAACACAGCATGGCCAGGAACGACTCACGGCTGTAACCCAGCGTCTTGACCCCGTAGCTCAGCGAGAACACGGTCGAGATATAGAACAGCGCATAACACACCACCATCGATGCCGCGCCCAGCAGCATCGGCGCCCAGTATTGCGAGAACAGCTCGGCAATCGGCATTTTCAGGCGCTCGTGGCGCGCGATGGCCTTGGCGAAGACCGGCGTTTCTTCCAGCTTCAGGCGCACGTACAACCCGATCACGACCAGCACCGCGCTGAGCAGGAACGGAATGCGCCAGCCCCAGGAGCGGAACTGTTCGTCGTTCAGGGTCATGGCCAGTGTCAGGAACAGGCCGTTGGCCGCAAGGAAGCCAATCGACGGGCCAAGTTGCGGGAACATGCCGAACCACGCGCGTTTGCCCTTCGGGGCGTTCTCGGTGGCCAGCAGTGCCGCGCCGCCCCATTCGCCGCCCAGCCCGAGGCCTTGGCCAAAGCGCAGGACGCACAGCAGGATCGGCGCCCACGAGCCTATCGCGTCATGGCCCGGCAGCACGCCGATCAACGTGGTGCAGATGCCCATCAGCAACAAGGAGGCGACCAGTGTCGATTTACGGCCAATGCGGTCGCCGAAATGACCGAACAGCGCGGAACCCAGGGGGCGCGCCAGAAACGCGATGCCGAAGGTCAGAAAGGCCGACAGCATTTGTGCGGTGCTGGAGGTCTGTGGGAAGAACACCGGTCCGATCACCAGTGCGGCGGCGGTGGCATAGACGTAGAAGTCATAGAACTCGATGGCGGTGCCGATGAAGCTGGCGGTGGCCACGCGGGCGGCGGAGTTGGCAGGACGTGCCTCGCGCTCGTCGCTTGGCTGATACGTGGAGGTGCTGGTCATGCGGGTATCCCTGGCAGTCATCTTGCCTGTCAGCGAAGAACGAAAGATCGTCCGCGCGCTGGGGCAATCGTTAATTATTTTGGGTACAGCGCTGAACAGACTAGCCCGGATGCGGGCAAAGGCGACTGGCAACGCTCGGGGTGTGAGCGGGCGCCAAGGAGTGGCGTGAAGACGTCAGGCTGAGTGACTGGCCGGATCGCGCCTGGTGCGGGTAGCACGCGGATCGGCGGGGCTGGGTAAGCGGCTCGATTATAGGAAGGGCCTAAGCCTGGAAACAAGTGTTTCCAGGCGCGCTTTAGATCACGTCCTTGGTTCGGGTGTTTTGCCACATGAGCACGCGAGTGACGCGATTGTCCTCGGTCTCGAGGGTTTCCAGCCGGTACGGGCCTATTTTCAGGCACACGGCGCTGTCGGGAATGGTTTCCAGCGCTTCGGTGATCAGGCCGTTGAGGGTCTTCGGGCCGTCGGCGGGAAGGTGCCAGCTGAGGGTCTTGTTCAGGTCGCGAATCGACGCGGCGCCATCCACCACCAGACGCCCGTCGGGCTGTGGGTGAATGTGCGGGTTGTCGAGCGATTGTTCGCTTTCGAATTCGCCGACGATTTCTTCGAGAATGTCTTCCAGGCTGACGATGCCCAACACCTCCCCGTATTCGTCAACCACCACGCCCATGCGCCGCTGCTGCTTGTGGAAATTCAGCAATTGCAGCTGCAGTGGTGTGCTTTCCGGCACGAAGTAGGGTTCATAACAGGCGGCTTTCAGCGCTTCTTTGGTCAGTTCTCCACGCGGCAGCAGATGACTGATCATGCGGGTATTGAGCACGCCCTCAACCTGGTTGATGTCGTTGTGGTAAACCGGCAGGCGGGTGTGGCGAGAAATGATCAGCTTGTCAGCGATTTCTTCGATGGTGTCATCCAGGTTGATGCCGTCCACTTCGCTGCGCGGTACCAGAATGTCGTTGACGCTCATGCTGTCGAGCGCATGAATCCCTGAAATGATATGCGCGCGGCCGAACTGGCTTTCGTTGTCTTGATAGATCGTCGGCCCCATGTCGTCGTCATCGTCGGCGGTGTCCGGCCGGCGTTTTGACAGGAACGGGCGCAGCAGCAGCTTGGCGATGTTCTTGTAGACCCAGGTCAGCGGCCGCAGCAGGCGGACGGGAATGCGCAGGACATTGTTGCCCAGTAGCAGGATGGCCTCGGGGCGGCGTGCGGCCAGTTTGCGTGGAATGAATTCGGTGACGATGACCAGCACGCTCGCAACCGCGAGCCAGGCAATCAGTGGGCCATGGAAATACCACTGACTGATCGCCAGCAGCGTGGCCAGCACGGTAACCAACACCTTGAGTAGCGTGTTGCCGAGGATCAGGCTGTTAAGGTTGAACGCCAGCGTCGGCTTGGGCGGTTCGGTCGAGCGCGGATGGACGCGGGCAGCGCGCAAATTGTGGTGAGCGGCTTCGACCGCGGTGAACAGCGCCGACCACAAGGTGAGCAGGGCGAGCAGCGCAAGCATCGTGCCGGTGGGCAGGTTATCCATGATCAGCGCCCGTCAGATGTGCAGGATGTATTCGCGGACGAGCTTGCTGCCGAAGTAGGCCAGCATCAACAGCAGAAAACCGCCCAGGGTCCAGCGAATGGCTTTATGGCCTCGCCAGCCTAGACGGTTGCGTCCCCACAACAGGACGCTGAATACGATCCAGGCCAGGATCGACAACAGGGTCTTGTGGACCAGATGCTGGGCGAACAGGTTTTCGACAAACAGCCACCCTGAAATCAGCGACATCGACAGCAGCGTCCAGCCGGCCCAGAGGAAGCCAAACAGCAGGCTTTCCATAGTTTGCAACGGCGGGAAGCTTTTGATCAGGCCAGACGGGTGCTTGTTCTTCAGTTGATGGTCCTGCAGCAGAACCAGCAGGGCTTGAAACACCGCGATGGTGAACATGCCGTAAGCGAGGATCGACAGCAGGATATGCCCGATCAGACCAGGTTCTGCCTCAATGGGCTGCAACGTGCCTGCCGGCGCGAATTGCGCCATCAGCGTGGTCAGAATCCCGAGCGGAAACAGCAGGATCAACAGAATTTCAACGGGAAGGCGGATGCATGCCAGCATCGTCACGATGATCACCGCGACCGCAATCAGGCTGGCGGCGCTGAAAAAATCCAGGCCGAGGCCGATGGGACGCACCAGTTGCCCGAAAAGCGCACTGGTCTGACAGGCGACGGCCAGGGTGCCGATCAGGCACAGCAGCCATTTATCGGCCCTTTTGCCCTGACGCAGGCGAGTACCTTGATAGAGGGTCGCAGCGGCGTAGAGAACGGCGGCGGCGAGGCTGAATAGCAAACTGGGTGACAAGGGGAACATAGATCCTGATGGGCGTGCCCGAAAGCCGCTGAGTTTGGCATAGAACCGACAGTCCACGAAAGACCACAGAAGCAGACGTCGTGGTGTCCGTGCGCCAGACTCTTCGCTATAATCCGCGACCTGCTCAAGCCACAGGCTCGTCGAGCGCTGTTCCCTCTATATAAATGCGTCGTTTTCTGGCGCTGCATCGGGGAGCGGGGCCGCATCAACTGGGGTTCATGACGAACTCAAAGGATCACGCATGTTTGAAAATCTGACAGATCGTCTCTCACAGACGCTGCGCCAGGTCACCGGCAAAGCCAAGCTGACCGAGGACAACATCAAGGACACTCTGCGTGAAGTGCGTATGGCGCTGCTCGAAGCCGACGTCGCCTTGCCGGTGGTCAAAGACTTCGTCAACCGGATCAAGGAGCGCGCCGTTGGCACCGAGGTGTCGCGCAGCCTGACACCGGGTCAGGCGTTCGTGAAGATCGTCCAGGCCGAACTGGAAGAGATGATGGGGGCTGCCAACGAAGAGCTGACCCTCAACGTCGCGCCGCCGGCGGTCATCCTGATGGCGGGTCTGCAGGGTGCGGGTAAGACCACCACCGCGGGCAAGCTGGCGAAATTCCTCAAAGAGCGCAAAAAGAAAACCGTGATGGTGGTATCGGCGGACGTTTACCGTCCTGCGGCCATCAAGCAGCTGGAAACCCTGGCCAACGACATCGGCGTGACGTTCTTCCCGTCCGACATCAGCCAGAAGCCTGTTGCGATTGCCGAAGCGGCCATTAAAGAAGCCCGGCTCAAATTCATTGACGTCGTGATTCTCGACACCGCCGGCCGTCTGCACATCGACGCCGAGATGATGGGCGAGATCCAGGCGCTGCACGCGGTGGTCAAGCCGGCTGAAACGCTGTTCGTGGTGGACGCCATGACCGGCCAGGACGCCGCCAACACGGCCAAGGCCTTCGGCGACGCGCTGCCGCTGACCGGCGTGATCCTGACCAAGGTCGATGGTGACGCACGAGGCGGTGCCGCGCTGTCGGTTCGCGCCATCACCGGCAAGCCGATCAAGTTCATCGGTATGGGCGAGAAGAGCGACGCTCTGGAGCCTTTCCACCCTGACCGTATCGCCTCGCGCATCCTGGGCATGGGTGACGTGCTCAGCCTGATCGAGCAGGCCGAACAGACCCTCGACAGGGAAAAGGCCGACAAACTGGCCAAGAAGCTGAAGAAGGGCAAAGGCTTCGATCTCGAAGACTTCCGCGATCAGCTGCAACAGATGAAAAACATGGGCGGCCTCGGTGGCCTCATGGACAAGCTGCCGACCATGGGCGGCGTCAATCTGGCGCAGATGGGCAATGCCCAGAGCGCGGCAGAGAAACAGTTCAAGCAGATGGAAGCCATCATCAACTCCATGACCCCGGCCGAGCGCCGCGACCCTGAACTGATCAGCGGTTCGCGCAAACGCCGCATCGCCATGGGTTCCGGCACGCAGGTGCAGGACATCGGGCGTCTGATCAAGCAGCACAAGCAGATGCAGAAGATGATGAAAAAGTTTTCCAGCAAAGGCGGCATGGCCAAAATGATGCGTGGCATGGGCGGAATGCTGCCCGGCGGCGGCATGCCCAGGATGTGATTTGCACCGCGCGGGAGTTTCTTTCGCGCGTCCTTCTTTGGGGCAACCGTCCCACTGGCCTGCTCGCGCAGGCGCTTAATGGCCGTTGATGAAGACGGCTCCATGGCAAATCTTGATGGCCCTACGGCGCGCGCCGGAAAAAGTCATTTGCAAAAGTCCGGATATTCCTTAGAATATGCGGCCTTTCGGGCACCCATGCCCGCTGTGCATCTTAGATTTGCAGCACCGACTACAGGAACTTTGTTCAATGCTAACAATCCGTCTTGCCCTTGGCGGCTCCAAAAAGCGCCCGTTTTACCACCTGACTGTGACCGACAGCCGTAACCCACGCGACGGTTCGCACAAGGAACAAGTAGGTTTCTTCAACCCGGTTGCCCGTGGTCAGGAAATCCGTCTGTCCGTGAACCAAGAGCGCGTTGCCTACTGGCTGAGCGTTGGTGCACAACCTTCTGAGCGCGTTGCTCAGTTGTTGAAGGAATCTGCCAAGGCTGCGGCCTGAGCAATATGAACGCGACGCCAGTTGTTGCTGATGACCTGATCGTCGTTGGCAAAATTTATTCTGTTCATGGCGTTCGCGGCGAAGTGAAGGTGTATTCCTTTACTGATCCGACTGAAAACCTGTTGCAGTACAAAACCTGGACGCTCAAGCGCGAAGGCAATGTGAAGCAGGTTGAGCTGGTCAGTGGACGCGGGAGCGACAAGTTCCTGGTCGCGAAGCTCAAAGGTCTCGATGATCGCGAAGAAGCTCGTCTTCTGGCGGGTTATGAGATCTGCGTGCCACGCAACCTGTTCCCTGAACTAACCGACGGCGAGTACTACTGGTACCAGCTGGTAGGTTTGAAGGTCATCGACCACCTTGGGCAATTGCTCGGGAAGATCGATCATCTTCTGGAAACCGGCTCGAACGATGTAATGGTGGTCAAGCCCTGCGCGGGCAGCCTGGATGATCGCGAACGCTTGTTGCCTTACACAGAGCAATGCGTGTTGGCCGTCGATCTGGTTGCTGGCGAGATGAAGGTGGATTGGGACGCGGATTTCTAAGCAATGGCTAGCCTGCGCATAGAAGTCATCAGTCTGTTTCCCGAGATGTTTTCCGCCATCAGCGAATACGGCATTACCAGCCGTGCGGTGAAACAAGGGCTGTTGCAGCTGACTTGTTGGAATCCGCGGGACTACACCACGGATCGGCATCACACTGTGGACGATCGCCCGTTTGGCGGTGGCCCTGGCATGGTGATGAAGATCAAGCCTCTGGAAGATGCGCTGGTTCAGGCCAGACAGGCTGCCGGGGATGCGGCGAAGGTTATTTACCTGTCGCCACAAGGCCGCAAGCTGGATCAGTCTGCGGTACGCGAGTTGGCTCAGGAGGAAGCACTTATCCTGATTGCCGGTCGTTATGAAGGCATTGACGAGCGTTTTATTGATGCTCATGTCGATGAAGAGTGGTCGATTGGAGACTATGTGTTGTCTGGCGGTGAGCTGCCGGCCATGGTCCTGATAGATGCGGTTACGCGACTGCTGCCTGGAGCTTTAGGGCATGTGGATTCCGCGGAGGAAGATTCCTTCACGGATGGTCTGCTGGATTGCCCGCACTACACCCGACCGGAGGTGTATGCGGATCAGCGTGTTCCCGACGTATTGCTAAGTGGCAATCACGCACACATCCGGCGTTGGCGTTTACAGCAGTCCCTTGGGCGGACCTATGAACGACGCGCCGATCTTCTGGAAAGCCGCTCGCTTTCTGGAGAAGAGAAGAAGCTGCTGGCGGAATACCTCCGCGAGCGGGACGATAGTTAACGTATCGATGGTAAATCCGACTGATTTACCTTAGGAGCACAGCATGACTAACAAAATCATTCTTGCACTCGAAGCAGAGCAGATGACCAAAGAAATCCCTCCCTTTGCCCCGGGCGACACCATTGTCGTTCAGGTGAAAGTGAAGGAAGGCGACCGTTCGCGTCTGCAAGCGTTCGAAGGCGTTGTCATCGCCAAGCGTAACCGTGGTGTGAACAGTGCTTTCACTGTTCGTAAAATCTCCAACGGTGTTGGCGTTGAGCGTACTTTCCAGACCTACAGCCCGCAAATCGACAGCATGGCTGTGAAACGTCGCGGTGACGTTCGCAAAGCCAAACTGTACTACCTGCGTGACCTGTCCGGTAAAGCAGCTCGCATCAAGGAAAAACTGGTTTAATCCCAGTCTCCGATGCAGAAAAAAGCAGCCTACGGGCTGCTTTTTTGTTTTCTGAAGAAAAGCCACTCCGGGCCCCCACAGGTGCTGTGCACGCCTGATGGTTTTGTACCGCTCTTGCTTATATGAAAGACTGCCCCTCGTTTTCCTCTGCTCAAGCCGAATCCATGCCCGCCCTAGACCACCCCATGATCGACCGCTTCCTCGACGCCCTGTGGCTGGAAAAGGGGCTCTCGGACAACACCCGCAATGCCTACCGCAGCGATCTCGCGCTGTTCAATGGCTGGTTGCAGGAGCGCGGAATCGACCTGATGGCCGTTGGGCGTGGGGCGATCTTCGATCACCTGGCCTGGCGTGTCGATAACGGCTACAAAGCGCGTTCGAGTGCACGATTTCTGTCCGGCGTACGAGGGTTCTATCGATACCTGCTGCGCGAGAAACTGATCCCTGTCGATCCCACCTTGCAGGTAGACATGCCGCAACTGGGCAAGCCTTTGCCCAAATCTCTGTCCGAGGCCGATGTCGAGGCGCTGCTAGCTGCGCCTGATTTGAGCGAGGCCATTGGTCAGCGAGACCGGGCGATGCTGGAAGTGCTCTACGCTTGCGGTCTGCGGGTGACCGAGCTGGTCAGCCTGACGCTGGAGCAGGTCAACCTGCGCCAGGGTGTGTTGCGAATCATGGGCAAGGGCAGCAAGGAGCGATTGGTGCCAATGGGGGAGGAGGCCATCGTCTGGGTCGAGCGTTACATGCGGGATGCACGTCAGGAAATCCTCGGCGGACGCCCCAGCGACGTGTTGTTTCCCAGTTTGCGGGGCGAACAGATGACCCGACAGACGTTCTGGCACCGGATCAAGCTCCAGGCGAAGGTGGCGGGCATTGGCAAATCGTTGTCGCCGCACACGTTGCGTCATGCGTTCGCCACCCATCTGCTTAACCACGGCGCCGATCTTCGTGTGGTCCAGATGCTCCTCGGGCACAGCGATCTGTCCACTACGCAGATCTACACCCATGTGGCGCGCGCGAGGCTGCAGGACCTGCACGCCAAACACCACCCGAGAGGGTGAGGGCGACCGTAATTTACGACGTGTCTTACATCAGTCGGCGTCGGTGTTGCGGGCCTTATGTGATAGGCTTTGCCGGTTTCGCCGATTGGCGGTCCGAAAACCTGCAGGTACGCCCGCGTCCGCCGTTTTCATGGCCGCCCGTCAGCCCACCGCCCGAGGAGTTTTCATGCGCGTGACTCGTATTATCGGTGCTGCCGTTGTAGCGCTGGCCAGCACCTTCAGCCTGTTTGCCCACGCCGATGAGGCGTCTGACAAGGCCATCCGCAAAACCCTGGAATCCCTGAACCTGGAAATTCCGGTCGAAAGCATTTCCAGCAGCCCGCTCAATGGCCTGTACGAAGTCAACCTGAAGGGCGGCCGCGTGCTGTACGCCAGTGCCGACGGTCAATTCGTGATGCAGGGCAACCTGTACCAGATTCAGGGCGGCAAACCGGTCAACCTGACCGAAAAAGTCGAACGTCAGGCGATTTCCAAGACGATCAATGGCATTCCGACCGCCGACATGGTGGTCTACCCGGCGGTTGGCGAGACCAAATCGCACATCACCGTGTTCACCGACACGACCTGCCCGTACTGCCACAAACTGCACGGCGAAGTACCCGAATTGAACAAACGCGGCATTGAAGTGCGTTACGTCGCTTTCCCGCGCCAGGGTCTGGGCTCGCCGGGTGACGAACAACTGCAGGCCGTATGGTGTTCCAAGGATCGTCGCAGTGCCATGGACCGCATGGTCGATGGCAAAAACATCGAGGCACCGAAGTGCGCCAACCCGGTGACCAGGCAATTCGAAATCGGTCAGTCGATTGGCGTGAACGGCACGCCGGCCATCGTTCTGGCTGACGGTCAGGTGATTCCGGGCTACCAGCCTGCGCCGCAAGTCGCCAAACTGGCACTCAGCGCCAAGTAATCCTGTTCGGCGCGCTCTGCCCGCGACGAACAGTGAAGCGCCGGATCTGCCGGTGTTTCATCAATAGCGAGCCGCAAAACATTGCGGCTGTTTTCACGGCCGGCCTCGCGTCGGCCGTTTTATGGGGAGTTCATAGTGAAACCGGTCAAAGTAGGCATCTGTGGGCTGGGTACTGTCGGTGGCGGTACCTTCAATGTGCTGACGCGTAACGCCGAGGAGATTGCCCGCCGTGCCGGGCGTGGAATCGAAGTGGCGCAGATCGCCGTGCGTACACCCAACCCCCATTGCCAGATTACCGGTACCCCGACCACGACCGACGTTTTCGACGTGGCCATCAACCCTGAAATCGACATCGTCGTCGAACTGATCGGTGGCTACACCGTCGCCCGCGAACTGGTGCTCAAAGCCATCGAGAACGGCAAGCACGTGGTCACCGCCAACAAGGCGCTGATCGCCGTTCACGGTAACGAAATCTTTGCCAAGGCCCGCGAGAAGGGCGTCATTGTCGCATTCGAAGCGGCAGTCGCTGGCGGCATCCCGGTGATCAAGGCGATTCGTGAAGGCCTGTCCGCCAACCGCATCAACTGGGTCGCGGGCATCATTAATGGCACCGGCAACTTTATCCTGACCGAGATGCGTGAGAAGGGTCGCACCTTCCCGGACGTTTTGGCCGAAGCCCAGGCGCTGGGGTACGCCGAAGCCGATCCGACGTTCGACGTTGAAGGCATCGATGCGGCGCACAAGCTGACCATCCTGGCGTCGATCGCCTTCGGTATCCCGTTGCAGTTCGACAAGGCCTACACCGAAGGCATCACCAAGCTGACCACCGCTGACGTCCATTATGCCGAAGCGCTGGGCTATCGCATCAAGCACCTGGGCGTGGCCCGCAGCACCAGTGCCGGCATCGAACTGCGCGTTCACCCGACCCTGATCCCGGCTGACCGCCTGATCGCCAATGTCAACGGCGTGATGAACGCGGTGATGGTCAATGGCGACGCCGCCGGTTCGACGCTGTTCTACGGTGCCGGCGCTGGCATGGAGCCGACCGCATCGTCGGTGGTCGCCGACCTGGTCGACGTTGTGCGTGCCCTGACGACTGATCCGGAAAACCGCGTTCCGCACCTGGCGTTCCAGCCTGATTCGCTCTCGGCGCATCCGATCCTGCCGATCGAAGCCTGCGAGAGTGCGTATTACCTGCGCATTCAGGCCAAGGACCACCCGGGGGTTCTGGCCCAGGTGGCAAGCATCCTGTCCGAGCGCGGCATTAACATCGAATCGATCATGCAGAAGGAAGTCGAAGAGCATGACGGTCTGGTGCCAATGATCCTGCTGACCCATCGCGTGGTCGAGCAGCGCATGAACGATGCGATTCAGGCACTGGAAGCCTTGCAGGACGTGGCTGGCCCGGTTGTCCGTATCCGTGTCGAGCATCTTGATTAAGCAGCGACAGGCTTCAAGTTTCAAGCTGCAAGAAACAGCAAAACAACTTCGCGGTGAGCTTCAGCCCGCAAGTCACAAGTCGACGCTGAATGGCTCTGACTTGCAGCTTGCAGCGTGAAGCTTGCGGCCCAAACCGAAGGTTTGACTATGCGCTACATCAGTACCCGTGGCCAGGCACCGGCCCTGAATTTCGAAGACGTGCTGCTCGCCGGCCTCGCCAGCGATGGTGGTCTGTACGTTCCGGAAAACCTGCCGCGCTTTACACAGGAAGAAATCGCCTCCTGGGCGGGCCTGCCGTACCACGAGCTCGCGTTCCGCGTGATGCGCCCGTTCGTCACCGGCAGCATCCCGGACGCTGATTTCAAGAAAATCCTCGAAGAGACCTACGGTGTGTTTGCGCACAGCGCGGTCGCGCCGCTGCGTCAGTTGAACGGCAATGAGTGGGTGATGGAGCTGTTCCACGGCCCGACGCTGGCGTTCAAGGACTTCGCCCTGCAACTGCTGGGTCGTCTGCTGGACTACGTGCTGGAAAAGCGCGGCGAGCGCGTTGTGATCATCGGCGCCACGTCTGGTGATACCGGTTCTGCCGCCATCGAAGGTTGCCGTCGCTGCGACAACGTCGACATCTTCATCCTGCACCCGAACAATCGCGTGTCGGACGTTCAGCGCCGCCAGATGACGACCATCTTCGGCGACAACATTCACAACATCGCCATCGAAGGCAACTTCGACGACTGCCAGGAAATGGTCAAGAACAGCTTCGCTGACCAGAGCTTCCTCAAAGGCACGCGTCTGGTGGCGGTGAACTCGATCAACTGGGCGCGGATCATGGCCCAGATCGTCTACTACTTCCACGCATCCCTGCAGTTGGGTGGCCCGGCGCGTTCGGTGGCATTCTCGGTTCCGACCGGCAACTTCGGCGACATCTTCGCGGGTTATCTGGCCCGCAACATGGGCCTGCCGATCAGCCAGTTGATCGTCGCCACCAACCGCAATGACATCCTGCACCGTTTTATGAGCGGCAATCAGTACGTGAAGGAAACCCTGCACGCCACACTGTCGCCGTCGATGGACATCATGGTGTCGTCCAACTTCGAGCGTCTGCTGTTCGACATGCACGGCCGTAACGGTTCGGCGATTGCCGCGCTGATGGACAGCTTCAAGCAGGGTGGCGGTTTCAGCGTCGAAGAAGACCGCTGGACCGAAACCCGCAAGCTGTTCGATTCGCTGGCCGTCAGCGACGAGCAAACCTGCGAAACCATCGCCGAAGTGTTCGCCAGCACCGGCGAATTGCTGGATCCGCACACGGCGATCGGGGTGAAGGCCGCGCGCGATTGCCGTCGTAGTCTCGACACGCCGATGGTGATTCTGGGCACGGCCCACCCGGTCAAATTCCCGGAAGCGGTGCAGAAAGCGGGCGTAGGAAAAGCGCTAGAGCTGCCTGCACATCTGTCTGATTTGTTCGAGCGAGACGAGCGTTGCACGGTGCTGCCGAATGACCTCAAAGCCATGCAGGCCTTTGTCAGTCAGCACGGTAACCGAGGCAAGCCGCTCTAACGGTTTCTCCGTGTAACAACTTTAGGCCCGCTCCCCAGCGGGCCTTCTCATTTCTGCGTGCCACACTTGCGAGGTCTTTCTGAAAATCGCGGACAAACCAGTGGCGGTAGAACACATGAACATGAGCGCTTCGTCAGTGCTCATCACGACCAGACTCCTTCGACATGCGCTTTGCAGCTTGTTGCTGCTGGCGTTTGTCTGGAGCGCGAGTGGGCAGGCGGCTCAAAACCTGCCGTTTGCGCTCGGCTCCCCATTTTTGAGTCAGCCGGCGCTGGTGCTCGATGATGCTGATCGGCAATGGCTGGATGAGCACAAGGTATTAAGGGTCGGCATTGCGATCGCCGATTACGAACCCATCGACATCACGACCGATCGCAATCGTTATCAAGGGGTGAGCGCCGATTATCTGAGCTTGATCAGCGCCAAGCTCGGGATCCCCGTCCGGGTTTCGGGCTTCGCCAAACGGGAGCAGGGGGTCGAGGCGTTGCTGGCCGGTGACATCGACTTGCTGACCAGCGGCAACGGGTATGAGCGCGGGGTCAAGGGACTGGCATTCACCCAGGACTACCTGCCGGACCGGGCAGTGGTGGTCGGGCGGGGCAACGACGCCAGTCTGACAGTTTCTCTGAAGGGAAAACGGCTGGCCTTGCTGGATGGTTATGCTGACGCGCAGGTGCTGCACCGTGTGTATCCCGACAGCGACATCATGCTGGCGCCCACGCTGTACAGCGCGATGGAGGCGTTGTCACATGGCGATGTCGATGCGTTCATTGGCAACGAAGTGATCGTTCGCGCCTACAACGCGCAACGACCGTATCTGGGCCTGCAGATCAAGTTCGATAGCCTGCTGCCGCCTACCGGTTTTGCATTCGCCATGCGACAGGATGAGCCCAGGCTGCTTGCCCTGTTCAATCGTGCGCTCGCCGACCTGGGAGAATCGACCAGCAGAGAGATTCAAGGTCGCTGGACCGCCGGGCTGGGTGCCGATATCGCCCAGCAACGGATTCATCTCAGTGCCGCCGAGCAATTGTGGGTGCGTAATCACCCGCAGGTCACGGTAGCCTCTACTCAACACCCGCCCTACATCTACACCGACAGCCGCGGCAACTGGGTCGGCTTGAACATCGATGTGCTCAACCGTATCGCCCGCATGACCGGGCTCAAGTTCGTCCATCAGGCCATGCCGTCGACACAGGCTGCGCTGGATGCATTGAATGCAGGCGTGGCGGACATGAACACCTCGCTCGCCGAAAGCCCCAGCCGCAGGGCGTTTCTCGATTTCACGTACGCTTTCGGCGGCAATAACTGGGTGTATGTGGTGCGCTCGGATCGCGCTTCCGAGATCAATCTCTCGCAGATGGGGGGCAAAGTCCTGGCGATGCCTGCCCGTCACGCATTGCTGGAATTCATTCAATCCCACTACCCCGATATCCAGTTGCGTCTGGTGCCGACCTATGACGAGGCGCGCAGGCTGGTGGAAACCGGGCAGGCCGAAGCCACCATTCAGAATGAAGCGGGGGCCTGGTTGTATCCACCGGGCCGTTTGAAAGTCGGACGCAGTGTCGAAGGCAAATGGTCCCCGGATCGCTTTTCGGTCATCAAGACCCAGCCTGAATTGCTGAGCATCCTGAACAAGGCGCTCGACGAGTTTCCGGTCGCGGAAATGCGCGCGATCCGGTTGAAATGGCTGGGCGCAGTGATTTCTCAACCCTCGCTGTGGCAACGTATTCCGGGATGGGTGTACTGGGTACTTGCGATAGCGCTGCTACTGGGGCTGGTGTCGCTGGCCTGGAGCAGCCGTCTCAAGTTTCAGATCCGCCAGCGGCTGCGCGCAGAAGAGCAGCTCAGCGACCAGTTGGCATTCAAGCGCGCGTTGCTCGATGGCATACCCAACCCCATTTACGTCCGTGACCTCACCGGTCGGCTGATTTCCTGCAACCGCAGCTATGAGGAGAGCTTCGGTATCAGCTACGAGCAGATGAATGGCCGTCGGCTGATCGATGTGGACTTGATTCCCCACGACAGCGCCCAACGCATGCATGCCGACTACATGATGCTGCTGCAAACCCAGCAGCCCGTGTTTGCGGATCGCAGCATGCTGCTGTCCGGCAAACACATCGAGGCATGGCAATGGACGGTGCCGTTCTACAGCGCCGATGGTCAGTTGCAGGGGCTGCTGGGGGGCTGGATCGACATCACCGAACGCAAGCGACTGGAGCGCGAGTTGACCCTGGCACAGCAAGAGGCTGAGCAGGCAAACCAAGCGAAAAGTACATTTCTGGCGACTATGAGTCATGACATTCGAACGCCAATGGCCGCCATCATCGGCCTGCTGGAGCTCGAATGTGAGCAGCGCAAGCTGCGCGGTGAAACACCTTCCGAAGGGTTGAGCGTCGCGCACCGTGCAGCCTGTGAACTGGTTGAGTTGATTGGTGAAAGTCTTGATCTGGCCAAGATCGAATCGGGGCGGCTGCAACTGTCGACGGCGGCGACGTCACTGCGGCCATTCCTGGAGGACGTCCACCGGTTGTTCAGAGTTCACGCCCAGGAAAATGCCTTGTCGCTCACCCTCACGGTGGCGCCTGATGTAGAACCCGCTTACTTCATCGATCCGCTGCGCGTGCGGCAGATCCTGCACAATCTGATTGGCAATGCGCTGAAGTTCACGGCGGCAGGGTCGGTCTCGATCACCGTGACACGCGGTCCCGGGCCAGAGCGGACCGGCCTGCACATCGAAATTGCCGACACCGGTCCCGGCATGAGCCCGGAGCAGCAAGCACGTTTGTTTCAGCCATTCAGTCAGGGCGATGAGCAGGCCGCCGGCCCTTTGGGCGGGAGCGGTCTGGGACTGAGCATTTGCAAACGCCTGGTCGATTTGATGGGCGGGCGGATCACCGTTATCAGCGCGCCAGGGGAGGGAACCCGGGTTGATGTTGACCTTCCGGTGAAACCGGCGCAGGTCCCGGTCCTGCCGCAGACAGAGCCCACTCTCGCGAGGCCTTCCGGGACGCGTCTGAATATCCTGGTTGCCGATGACCTTTCTGCCAACCGCCTGGTCCTGACAGGGCAACTGCAATTGCTCGGGCATCGGGTGACAGCCGTCGACAGCGGTGAAGCTGCCCTCAAGGCGTGGCGCGACGGAAACTTCGATGCGCTGATCACCGATTGCAACATGCCTGGCATGGACGGCTACGAACTGACCCGGATCATCAGGGGGCTTGAACAGCGGGCTCGTCGATGCGAGAGCCCGATCATCGGTTGCACCGCCAACGCGATGCATGAGGAGCGTGACCGGTGTGAGGCGGCGGGCATGGATGCACTGTTGGTGAAGCCGGTCTCTCTGGCGCAATTGGCACAACAGCTCGAAGACGTCGTGATGCCCGCGGGGAGAGAACAGCGTGCGTTCGACATTCAGGTGTTGCATCACATGACCCAGGCCAACGAGGTGCAGATCCAGCGCATGCTGGCCGAGCTCTGGAACAACCTTCGACAGGAGCGCGATTTGCTGGTGCCGGCAGTGGCCGGGCAGGACTGGACAGCCTTGAGCGCCAGCCTGCACCGTCTCAAGGGGGTGGCCTGTCTGATCGATGCGGTGCCGCTGGCCAAAGCGTGTGCCCGGATGGACGGCGAGGTGCGTGAACAGCGCACCGCCAGTCTCGAGGCCTCGTGGCAGGCCCTGGACGCTTGCATGCACGCATTGCTTGACGCACTTGAGGACCATCTGGTCGACGTGCCAGCACTTTAGGACGTGTCTTATGGAGGCCAGATGGCGGGCTCTTTAGAGTGCAGATCCCGGGGCCGAAAGACCCTTGACTGCAAGAGGGTCCAGCGTGTGCGTTCGCTCAAGGTTCTGATACTCGAAGACAATCCTTTCCAGATGATGGCGTTGCACCAGATGCTCAACGCCAACCAGGTGTTTGACGTACTGACGGCGGACTGTGTCGAAGCCGCGCGCCGTTCGCTCGAGCTGCGCGGGCCGGTCGACGTCGCCATCTGCGACTTGCAGATGGATGGCCAGGACGGGCTTTCGATGATCGCTCACCTCGCAGCGACGGGCATGGCCCAGGCGATCATCCTTTTGAGTAGCGCTGAAGAGACAGTGCTGGACAGCGCGGCACAGCTCGCGCGACAGCAAGGCATCAATGTGCTGGGAATCATGCGCAAACCGGCATCGGTTGCCGCCATCGGAGTGTTGCTCAGCAAATCGCCAGCTATTGGGTCGGGGGCGGCTTCAGTCTTGAGCCCACTGGCTGCGCCAGAGCTGCCCACCTTGAGTCCGCTTGATCCTGCCCTGGATTACGCTTCGCAATGGATCGCCCATTTTCAGCCGAAGGTGGGCCTCGATGGAGCGCTCGCCGGTGTCGAGCTTCTGGCCCGTTGGGAGCATCCGGACTATGGATTACTGATGCCGGGCCGTTTTCTCCCGTTGCTTGAAGAAGCCGGACTGCTGGAAGCGCTAACGTGGCACATGCTTGAGTTGGCGCTGAGTCTGTCGCATCAGTTGCTGCTTTCTCGAGGCCGGGCGTTGCCGGTTGCGGTGAACATTCCGCCAGCGCTGCTGGATCAGCCGGACTTCGTTCCGCGACTGCTGGTGTTGCTGGAGCGATTTCCGGTCAGGCCACAGATGTTGACGCTGGAGGTGGTCGAGCAATCGGCGCGGCAACTGGCGGTGGTTCAGTTCGAAAACCTGCTCAGGTTGCGCATGGCCGGCTGCCGTCTTGCCATCGATGATTTTGGAACGGGGGCGTCGAACATCCAGCGGTTGCTTGAATTGCCCTTCAGCGAGTTGAAGATTCCAGCGGAATTCGTGCGCGGCCTTGCCGAAGACCGACGCAAATCGGCGATCGTCGGCGGTGCTCTGTTCATGGCGCAGAAGATGGCGCTGGACGTGGTGGTCGAAGGGGTTGAAACCGCCGACGACTATGAAGCGTTGTTGATGCTCAGTCATCCCGTGATACAGGGCTATTTCATTGCCAGGCCGATGCCGGAGGCCGACTTTCTGAACTGGCTTCAAGTGTTTGAGCGCCACCCTGAACGCGTCCTGCCATTCGATGCGCTCAGACCAGGCCGTGCTCCTGAAGGTAAATGAACAACGCTGCGTCGTTGGCCAGACCCAGCTTGCGCATGGCGCTGACTTTCTGTGCGCTGACCGTCTGTTTGCTTCGGTGAAGCTGCATCGCAATGGCCCCGACCGAATTGCCCGCAGCGAGTAAACGGATGACCTCCAGCTCTCGGGGCGAGAGGTCCTGTAACGCGACCAGCGTATCGGAACCGTAATCCGCAGCTTCCAGCAGGCTGCGCCGGACGGATTCGGCCACGAACGGTTTGCCCTGGCTGACACTGCTGATGGCCGCAGGCAGTTCGTTGGCCATGCTGGCCTTGCTCAGCAACCCCTGGACCTTCAAGGCAAGCATCGAACGAAACAGCCCCGCATTGTTGAGCATGGTCACCACGATGATCGGCAGGGCGGGGTAATCACGTCGAATCCGCTCCAGCAACCGCAATCCGTCGTTCTGATCCTGGACGGGCATCATGAAGTCAGTCACCAGCAGGTCGCAGGGGTGTCCGCGGAGTTTTTCCAGCAACTCGTCCGGGGCGCTGGCTTGTGCGATCACCGTGGCGCGCTTGTTCTGCTCGATCACCACCTTCAGACCAATCAGGAATATCGGGTGATCGTCTGCCAGGATAATGCGCAACGGTCGCTTGTCGGTGGCCATCTTGGCGGCTCCTTTGAGTCCGGCCCTCGTTGATTTTCGGACGCGTCTTAAAGGCCTTTAGACGGTTCTGGCCCAGACTCAAGGTCAGTCGTCTTGTCTCAGGAGTTTTCGATGCGTATGTGCAAGGAACACCCGATATATCGGGAGGAGCGAACCTCTTCTACAGCACTGATGACCGATTGTGTGGCGCGTATCACGCCTTGTCCGTATTCGGTTCGTCAAGCGCTCGGTCGTTATCGCCACATTCAGAACGACGAGGTCAATCAGCCGTCGTCGGTCTTCGTCACGATCCAGGGATGAGCTGAAGGCGCTGCCTCGGGCACTCAGGTACAGAATTCTTTCTGTCACATCCGGCAGGCATGCTCCGGTACTCAGGTTGCCGCAATCATCCCGCTCACGGCAAAAAGAACTTTCCGGTTCGGTCGATGGTCAGTGATAAGCACCTTTGCATTCAAACTGTTGAGTGGTGATCCGGATGGAAAATATCAGCTTACTGCTAAGCGAGGCACTGGCACCGTATCAGGCAAGCCTGGGCGCTGCGGGTGTGAATGGCGAGCGTCTGGTGACGCTGAGAAATGCAGCCGGTGCGATTGTGATCGAACGCATGTATTCCGCTGCCCAGTTGTGCGACAAGCGCCAGTTGACCGATGTGGTGGACGGGCTTCACCGTGATTTGATGGTCGCCGAAGGGCGAATCGAACCGTGTGTGATCGCGGCCATGCGCAATGCGACGCAGGCCAGCCCTTTTACCGCGGGTCGGGCTTTTGTCTGAGCGGCGGGGAACCTTATCGATTGATTAGGCTCCTATCCGTTACGGCAGGCGCAGGCATTGTGCTCCGGTGTTTATGTTGCCTGCCGTACGGGTCCAAGAAGGACCACGGTTGACCCCGAGTAGTCTCCCCGCTGCTCGGGGTTTCTTTTTGCCTGTACGTCCGACGTCCACTTGGCGGCGGTCTGGCGTTTACTTTTCCGGCTCATCGAAAAACGTCTGCGCATCGCGCAGGTACTCTTCTCTCTTGACCATCCACTGCGCATAGAAGCCGATCAGTTTCGTCGTGCGCAGCACGCGCATTTCCCGGTTGATGATGTCCATGGCAGCGCGGCCCTTGTCAGTCTTTGAGCAGCCGATGTGCGCGAACTGGTATTTGGGGGCGCCCTTGACCGGAAAAAACTCAAGTTCTGTCAGGGGAATGCCTTGCTGCTGGGCGTGATAACGCGCCTCGGGCCAGTAACTGATGATGGCCTGAAAACGGTCCATGCGTTCCATTTGCAGCATGCTGCCCACGGCGGAGTTGCCGTAGTGGAGGATCAAATTGTCCGGCTGCGTGGTTGCGCCCAGAATCTTGTCCACCACCGACCCATAGCTGCGTTCGGCGACAATGCCGATTTTGACCGTGTTGCTGGCCAGCAGGGCAGCCAGATCAAGGTGTCCGTCTTCGGTCAGAAATGGCTTGAACAGGGCGTCTTTGCGGCGTTCGATGGTGACGCCATTGCTGGGCGTGGCATAAGTGGGAATGGAAAACAGGATGGTTTTCTCACGTTCCGGCGTCCAGAGCAGGGTCGGATCGCAGGCAAAACCATCGGGGTCCTGAAGCATCTGCGTACCGCGGGCCCGGTTGACGTGCATGATCTGGTGGTTGTACTCGGGCATCCGTGCAATCAGCTCCGGCATCAGCTTGTCGATGGCGCCTTGCCCCGCTTGCGGGCCGGCGAAAATCGTGAGCGGCGGGAAGTCACGTAGCAACCAGGTCAGGGTCTCCTTGGCGTATACAGTGCCCGGTGTCGCCCCCAGCACTGAGAGAACAAGGAGCACCAGCCCGGCTTTGGGGCAACGCGGGTAACGATTGACCATCCGTCGATGTAATTCCCGAAAAATCTGACTGAGGCCGAGGACAATACGCCTCCGATCCCGCTTGGCGGATCGACAGCAGGCGTTGGCAACGGGCCGCTCTGAGTACTTCATGCTCGAGGGTCTCGCAGTAAGGTATCGGCGCAGTGGATCATTTGTTTAACACTCGCCACCTTGAGATCAGTAAAGCATCGCGCGCCGAGTCGGACCGTTTGAATTTGCGAGTGAGGAGGGCTCGACCGTCGAGTTGTTCGTTCAATGCTCCCGCATCGGTTAGACTTGGCGCCCTTCCTGTCTTTAGAAGCCCGTTCATGGCCCAGCCGTCCACGACCTACAAATTCGAACTGAACCTTACCGACCTTGATCGTGGGGTTTACGAAAACGTCAAACAGACCATCGCTCGCCACCCTTCGGAAACGGAAGAGCGCATGACCGTGCGCCTGCTGGCCTACGCGTTCTGGTACAACGAGCAGTTGTCGTTTGGCCGGGGGCTGTCAGAAGTCGACGAACCTGCGCTATGGGAAAAAAGCCTGGACGATCGTGTCGTGCACTGGATCGAAGTCGGCCAGCCGGACGCGGAGCGTCTGACCTGGTGCTCGCGTCGTACCGAGCGCACCAGCTTGCTGGCATACGGCAGCCTGCGGGTCTGGGAAGGCAAGGTCGTGCCGGCGGTGAAGAACCTGAAGAACGTCAACATCGCCGCCGTTCCACAGGACGTGCTGGAAACGCTGGCCAAGGACATGCCACGGGTCATCAAGTGGGATGTGATGATCAGCGAAGGCACGATCTTCGTGACCGATGATCGCGGTCAGCACGAAGTACAACTGCAGTGGCTGGTGGGCGAGCGCGGCTGATCGCCGACGCTGCTTGACGCAACACCCCATTAGCTCCAACAGAAGAACATCAGCGGAACCCGCATGCGCATCGAACCACGCCAGTTGCCCGACACCCTGCCTTTTCTGGGCGACCTGCCGCCCCTGTTGACTCGTCTTTATGCGGCTCGGGGTGTGCAGTCGCCGGATGAGCTGGATAAGGGCCTGGCGCGTCTGATTCCTTATCAGCAGCTCAAGGGCATCGACGCCGCCGTGGATCTGCTGGTGGCGGCCCTGCAACAGCGCCAGCGTATTCTGATCGTCGGCGACTTCGATGCGGACGGCGCCACGGCCAGCACGGTCGGTGTGCTGGGTTTGCGCCTGTTGGGTGCAGCTCATGTAGATTATCTGGTGCCGAACCGCTTCGAGTACGGCTACGGTTTGACGCCTGAGATCGTGCAGGTAGCGCTGGAGCGTCAACCTGAGCTGTTGATGACCGTGGACAATGGCATCTCCAGCGTCGAAGGCGTGGCTGCCGCCAAGGCTGCGGGGTTGCGGGTACTCGTCACGGATCACCACCTGCCCGGCCACGAATTGCCGGCCGCTGACGCCATCGTCAATCCCAATCAGCCCGGCTGTACCTTCCCGAGCAAGGCGCTGGCTGGTGTGGGGGTGATGTTCTACGTACTGATGGCCTTGCGCGCGCGTTTGCGTGACATAGGTTGGTTCGAGGCCAATGGCCGTGCTCAGCCCAACCTCGGGGAGCTGCTGGACCTGGTTGCGCTGGGCAGTGTGGCCGACGTGGTTCCGCTGGACGCCAATAACCGCATCCTCGTGCATCAGGGCCTGATGCGTATCCGGGCCGGTCGCGCGCGTCCCGGTTTGCGGGCGATTCTCGAAGTTGCCCGCCGGGAACCGTCGCGTATCACCTCGACCGATCTGGGGTTCATCCTCGGGCCTCGGCTCAACGCGGCGGGACGTCTGGACGACATGAGCCTGGGCATCGAATGCCTGCTCTGCGATGACGAGACGCAGGCGCGGGAGATGGCGGTGCAACTGGATGAGCTCAATCAGGACCGAAAATCCATCGAGCAGGGCATGCAGCGCGAGGCGTTGGCGCAGCTCAAGGACTTGCCGGTGGAATCGATGCCGTTCGGTCTTTGCCTGTTCGACGCCGAATGGCACCAAGGGGTGATCGGCATTCTCGCTTCGCGGCTGAAAGAGCGTTATCACCGCCCGACCATCGCGTTTGCCAGTGCGGGTGAGGGTGTCTTGAAAGGCTCGGCGCGCTCGGTGCCGGGTTTTCACATTCGCGACGCGCTGGATGCGGTGGCCGCGAGGCATCCCGAATTGATCAGCAAGTTTGGTGGCCACGCGATGGCGGCCGGCCTCTCGTTGCCGGAGGCGAACTTTGCGGCCTTTGCCGAGGCATTCGATGATGAAGTGCGTCGCCAGTTGAACGAAGAAGACCTGACCGGGCGCCTGCTGTCGGACGGCACGCTGGCGGTTGAAGAGTTTCATCTGGAGCTGGCGCGTGCGTTGCGCAATGCCGGGCCTTGGGGCCAGCACTTTCCTGAGCCGTTGTTCCACGGCGTGTTCCAGTTGGTGGAACAGCGCGTGGTGGGCGAACGGCATTTGAAGATGGTGCTCAAGACCGAATGTGGCACGGTGAAGCTCGACGGCATCGCGTTCGGCGTCGATCGCGATGTGTGGCCCAACCCGACGGTTCGCTGGGTCGAGCTGGCCTACAAGCTGGACCTGAACGAATTCCGCGGCAACGAAACCGTGCAGCTGCTGGTGGCGCACATCTCGCCGCGCTGACACTCCCGATGCAAGGCAGCAGGAACCTGAACTTCTCTCGGGTTGTCGACTAGGCTCTAGGTTCAGAACACAAGGAACCTTTACGTCGACTTGAGAGGTGCCCATGAGCCTGCTGCTTGAACCCTACACCCTTCGCCAATTGACCTTTCTGAATCGCATTGCGGTATCGCCGATGTGCCAGTACTGCTGCGTCGACGGTCTGGCCAATGACTGGCATCTGGTCCACCTCGGCAGCCGCGCCGTAGGCGGTGCCGGCCTTATCTTCACCGAGGCAGCGGCGGTGACCCGCGACGGACGGATTACCCCCGAAGACCTCGGCATCTGGAACGACGAACAGATCGAACCGCTGCAACGCATCACCCGATTCATCACCGCGCAAGGCGCCGTGGCCGGTATTCAGCTCGCGCATGCCGGGCGCAAGGCAAGCACCTGGCGCCCGTGGCTGGGCAAGCACGGCAGCATCAAGCCGGAAGAGGGTGGGTGGATTCCGTGGGGACCGTCGAAGATTGCCTTCGACCCGCAACACACATCGCCGACACCGCTGGAGGAGGATCAGATCCAGACGGTGATTCAAGCCTTCGTCGATGCCGCCAAGCGCGCCCTGACCGCCGGGTTCAAGGTGGTGGAGATCCACGCGGCGCATGGTTATCTGTTGCATCAGTTTCTTTCGCCGTTGAGCAATCAGCGCCGTGATCAATACGGCGGATCGTTTGACAATCGCATCCGGCTGACGCTGGAGGTGACCAAGGCTGTACGCGAGGTGTGGCCGCAAGAGCTGCCGCTGTTCGTGCGCGTGTCAGCGACGGACTGGGTGGAAGATGGCTGGAACCCGGACGAAACGGTCGAACTGGCCAAGCGTTTGAAGGCGCTGGGCGTCGACCTGATCGACGTGTCGTCTGGCGGCACGGCAGCCAATGCCGAGATTCCGGTCGGGCCGGGGTATCAGACTGAATTCGCTGGTCGTGTGCGTCGTGAGTCCGGAATTGCCACCGGGACGGTCGGGATGATTACAGAACCGTTCCAGGCGGACACCATTTTGCGCACGGGGCAGGCGGACCTGATCCTGCTGGCGCGCGAACTGCTGCGCGATCCGTATTGGCCGCTGCACGCCGATGACGATCTTGGGGGACGCAAGGCGGTGTGGCCGGCGCAATACCAGCGTGCAACGCACCGTGACCAGCCCATCCACGAGTCGGATCTGCGCGACTGATCACCGTCGAACCACCTCCTGCTGCCGAAGGCGTGGAGGGGCCAGTGAGCGGCCATTTGCGTCATGACCTGCGGTAGTCGGTTCGCACAACCTGTGTCCAGACCGCAGACCTGGTGGAGCCGGCCTGCCGGCGAATGCGGTGAGTCAGCGACATCAACAGTGACTGACACATGGCATTCGCGGCCCTCGTAACCTCGGACGGCTCCTACAGGGATCCGGGTTGTCTCACAAACCTGTGTCCAGACGGCAGACCTGCGGGAGCCGGCCTGCTGGCGAATGCGGTGGGTCAGCGCCATCAACAGTGACTGAACCGCCGCCTTCGTCCGAATTGCGGCCCAGACCCTCGTAACCTCGGACGGCTCCTACAGGGATCCGGGTTGTCTCACAAACCTGTGTCCAGACGGCAGACCTGTGGGAGCCGGCTTGCTGGCGAATGCGTCCGGTCAGCACCATCTACAGTGACTGACCTACCGCGTTCGCGGCCCTCGTAACCTCGGACGGCTCCTACAGGGATCCGGGTTGTCTCACCAACCTGTGTCCAGACGGCAGACCTTTGGGAGCCGGCTTGCTGGCGAATGCGGTGGATCAGCAAACACCGAGCCGAATGACACACCGCCTCTCATTGCTCCAGCAGTTCCTTCACCCGTTCGCTCAGGGCGGGCATTGAAAAGGGTTTGGTCAGCACATGCATGCCGGGCTCCAGTTGGCCGTTGCCCACTGCGGCATTCTCCGCGTAGCCGGTGACAAACAGGACTTTCAGGCCAGGTCGCAGTGAGCGCGCGGCGTCGGCCAATTGGCGACCGTTCATGCCGCCGGGCAATCCGACGTCCGAAACCAGCAAATCAATGGTCTCCCGGGTTCGCAGAATATCCAGCGCCATGGCTCCGCTTCCCGACTCCAGTACGCGATAACCCTGATCCGTCAGGACTTCGGCCACGAGCGCCCGTACGGCAGGTTCGTCATCGACCACCAACACGGTTTCACCTCCGGCAGTGTGATCGGGAAATTCCCGGTGGGCAGGAGGATCGAGGGCGATCGGGGCGGACTCATGACAGGCCGGGACATAAATGCATACCCGCGTGCCTCGCCCGGGCGTTGACTGGATGCATACGGCACCACCGGATTGCCGCGCAAAACCGTAAATCATCGACAGGCCAAGACCGGTCCCCATGCCGATGGGTTTAGTGGTGAAAAAAGGATCAAACGCCCGCTTAAGGACTTCCTCGCCCATGCCGGTGCCGTTGTCACTGACGCACAACACCACATAGTGACCGGGCGACAGTTCAAGTCCCCGAGCGTCTGGTTCTTCAAGATGTTGATTGCTCGTTTCGATCAACATCTGACCACCATCCGGCATCGCGTCGCGGGCATTGAGGCACAGGTTGAGCAGGGCGTTTTCCAGTTGGTGAGGGTCCACCAGGGCCGGCCACGCGTCCCGTGTGGCGATCACGTCCATGGCAATGGACGGGCCAACCGTCCGACGAATCAACTCGGCCATGCCGTCAACCAGTTGGTCGACATCGGTGAGTTTCGGATCAAGGGTTTGCCGACGCGAAAATGCCAGTAAACGGTGGGTCAACGCCGCCGCCCGCCGGGATCCTTCAAGCGCCGCGTTGATGTACCGCTCCAGGCCCTCGGTGCGGCCTTTGGCGACGCGGTTCTTCAGCAGCTCGATGTTGCCGCTGACCCCCATCAGCAGGTTGTTGAAGTCGTGTGCCAGTCCTCCGGTGAGCTGTCCCACCGCGTCCATTTTCTGCGACTGGCGCAGGGCTTCTTCGGCTGTGCGCAGCGCCTCGGCTTGTTGTTTTTCGTTCGTGATGTCCCGGGCGCTGCAATACAGCTTGCCGCTCTCCGGCACCGCGACCCAGGACAGCCAGCGATAGCTGCCATCTTTATGCCGGTAGCGGGTTTCCAGATTGAGCACGGGGTGATTGCTCGAGAGTGCGTCCAGCGCCGCCTGACTTCGCGCGACGTCGTCAGGATGGACAAGGTCAGTGAATGTGAAACCGCGCAGTTCGTCGTCAGACCAGCCAAGGGTCAGTTGCCAGGCAGGGTTGGTGGTTTCGAAATGCCAATCCGACGCCATCACCGACAGCAGGTCGGGGCTGACTTGCCAGGTGAGCCCGCGCTCGTGCGTGCGCTCGATGACCTTGCGCTCCAGGTCGGCAATCAGGTCCAGACGGCTTTGCTCGCTGGCCTGCAACGCACGTTGGTCGAGCACGCGACGGGTGGTTTCGTTGGTGACACAGAACAGCCCGACCACCTCGTTGTTTTCGTCGATCATGGGCGAGAAGGTAAATGACCACCAGGTGTGTTCGATTTCCCCGTAGCGGGCCATGGTCAGCGGCAAGTCTTCGCATTCATAGGGAATGCCGCGCAGGGCGTTCTCTGCGTAAGGCTGAACCTGACTCCAGACATCCGACCACAGCGCCTCGACGCGCGCGCCCATGGCCTGGCCGCGACGTGGCCCGAGAATGGGGGCATAGGCGTCATTGTGAAAAAACAACAGATCGGCACCCCACAGCAGGTACATCGACTCTGGGGAATTAAGGATCAGGTTCAAATGAATCTTCAACGCAGCGGGCCAGTGTTCCATTGGCCCCAGTGCCGTTGTGCTCCAGTCGATTTCCATCAGAGCACGACCCGCCTCACTGTCGCCTGCGGGGAAGCGCGGGTATCTGGTCAACGAGGCAAGCTCCAGTCAAGGGGAATCAGTGTACGGAGCCGGACTGGAAAAATCCTCACCCTTCAAATCCGATTGAAGGGTGAATGGAGCGCTCAAGGGGTTGTCTGGTACTCATACGAATAGCAAAAAACCTTGATTGCTCCAAGGCTGCGTCTGATCTATTGACCATGTCTACAGATCGGGGTTGCGCAGTGATATCAAATTCTAATCATTTTTTTTGAGGCGAGACGGAACCTGCCTGAGCGCCGGTGAGCAACCTGTTTCAACTTTCAGCAGCAGTGTGCGGTCAAGAACAAGCTCGCCGTGGAAACGCTCAGACCTGCACGATCAGCACAGTGGTGCTGCGTCAGTGTTTGAACATCACATGCCGCACGGTGGTGTAATCCTCCAGCCCGTACATGGACATGTCTTTGCCGTAGCCGGACAACTTCTGCCCGCCGTGCGGCATTTCGCTGACCAGCATGAAGTGCGTGTTGACCCAGGTGCAGCCATATTGCAAGCGGGCCGACAGGCGATGGGCACGACCGACGTCTTGTGTCCAGACGGACGACGCCAGGCCGTAATCCGAATCGTTGGCCCAACCCAGCACCTGCGTTTCATCGTCGAAGGGCGTCACCGACACCACGGGTCCGAACACTTCTCGGCGCACGATTTCATCGTCCTGCTGCGCGTCGGCAATGACCGTCGGCTGGAAGAAGAACCCGTTGCCTTCGATGGCCTTGCCTCCTGTGATCAGGCGGATGTGCGACTGCGCCACGGCACGCTCCACGAAACCGGTCACCCGGTCGCGATGCTGCGCGGTGATCAGCGGCCCCAGTTCGGTTCGCGGATCGTCCTGCAGGCCGACCTTGATGCTGCTGACCGCTTCGCCGAGCTTTTGCACGAACTGCTCGTAGATGCCTTTTTGCGCGTAGATGCGGCATGCGGCGGTGCAGTCTTGTCCGGCGTTGTAGAAGCCGAACGTGCGAATGCCTTCCACCGCCGCGTCGATGTCGGCATCGTCAAAAATGATGACTGGCGCCTTGCCGCCCAATTCCATGTGCATGCGTTTGACGCTGTCGGCGGTGCTGGAAATGATGTGTGAACCGGTGGCGATCGAGCCGGTCAGCGAGACCATGCGCACCTTCGGATGAGTCACCAGCGGATTGCCGACGGTCTGGCCGCGACCGAATACCAGGTTCAGTACGCCTGCCGGGAAAATATCGTTGGCCAGCTCCACCAGGCGCAGCGCTGTCAGCGGCGTTTGCTCCGAAGGTTTGAGCACAACCGTGTTGCCAGCGGCCAGCGCTGGCGCGATTTTCCAGGCCACCATCATCAGCGGGTAGTTCCACGGGGCAATGGACGCGATCACGCCCACCGGATCGCGACGGATCATCGACGTGTGACCGGGCAGGTATTCGCCGGCGGCCGAGCCACTCATGCAGCGGCTGGCGCCTGCAAAGAAGCGGAACACATCGGCGATCGCTGGAAGCTCGTCGTTCAAGGCAGCGTGGTAGGGCTTGCCGCAGTTGTCCGATTCCAGCTTCGCCAGTTCCTCGGCGTGTTCATCGATCGCGTCGGCGAGTTTCAACAGCAGCAGCGAGCGGTCTTTCGGCGCGGTCTGCGACCAGCTTTCAAACGCCGCATCGGCAGCGCGCACCGCCGTGTCGACCTGCGCTTCGCTGGCTTCGTTGATCTCCACCAGCACCCGGCCCAAGGCAGGGTTGAATACCGGTTGAGCGGGACCGTCACCGGCGACCAGATGGCCATTGATCAGCAGTTTGGTTTGCATGTGTTGTTGTCCTCTTCTTGGCGCTACTGAATGTTTCGTCGCGGCACATTGGCCTGCGATGCTTATCCGGTGGAACACCACCCTGTGGGAGTGAGCTTGCTCACGAAGACTGACTTCCAGCCCCCACATCTGCTGTGGATGTACGGTCCTCTTCGCGAGCAAGCTCGCTCCCACAGGGGATCAGTGGCGTGTGTTGATTCTGTATTCATTACTTCCCGCCACTCCCGGCGACGCTCTCACCGCCACGGGTCAGGTAATACGCGCCGAGAATCGGCAGCATGGTTACGATCATCACCAGCATGGCGACGACGTTGGTCACCGGCACGTCCCGAGGGCGGCTGAGCTGGTTGAGCAGCCAGATCGGCAGCGTGCGTTCGTGGCCTGCGGTGAAAGTGGTGACGATGATTTCGTCGAACGACAGCGCGAACGCGAGCATGCCGCCGGCCAGCAACGCCGAGCCCAGGTTGGGCATGATGATGTAGCGAAAGGTCTGCCAACCGTCGGCCCCCAGGTCCATCGAGGCTTCGATGAGGCTGTGAGACGTGCGGCGCAGACGGGCGATGACGTTGTTGTAGACGATCACCACACAGAAGGTTGCGTGACCGACGATGATCGTGAACATCCCCGGCTCGATGCCCAGCGTCTTGAACGCCGACAGCAGTGCCAGGCCGGTGATGATACCGGGCAGGGCGATTGGCAGGATCAGCATCAGGGAGATGCCGTCTTTGCCGAAGAAGTCCCGCCGGTAAAGCGCCGCCGAAGCCAGTGTCCCGAGCACCAGTGCAATGAGTGTGGCGACGCAGGCGATCTGCAGCGACAGCTTGATCGATTCCAGCACATCAGGCCGAGAGAAGGCCACGCTGAACCACTTCAGGGTGAAGCCTTGCGGCGGGAAGCTGAACGCCGCGTCTTCGGTGTTGAACGCGTACAGGAAGATGATCAGGATCGGGAAGTGCAGGAATACCAGCCCGGCCCATGCCGCAATCTTCAGACCCCAGGACGCCTGGTCGCCCTGCTTCACGAAAGGTTTAGAGCGCATCGAAAGCCCCCAGTCGTTTGACGATGGACAGGTAGACGGCGATCAGCACGATTGGCACCAGCGTGAAGGCCGCTGCCATGGGCATGTTGCCGATGGCGCCTTGCTGCGCGTAGACCATGCTGCCGATGAAGTAGCCGGGCGGACCGATCAGTTGCGGCACGATGAAATCGCCCAGCGTCAGCGAGAAGGTGAAGATCGAACCGGCTGCGATGCCCGGCACCGACAGCGGCAGGATGACGTGCATGAACGTCTGCCGAGGCTTGGCGCCCAGGTCGGCCGAGGCTTGCAGCAGCGACGGTGGCAGACGCTCCAGCGAGGCCTGGATCGGCAGGATCATGAACGGCAGCCAGATGTAGACGAACACCAGGAAGCGCCCCAGGTGCGAGGTCGACAAGGTGCTGCCGCCGACCCCGGGAATCCCCAGGATTGCCTGCAACACGGGTTCTAGCCCCAGGTGCTGAACGAACCACTGCGCGACGCCGCCTTTGGCCAGCAGCAGCGTCCAGGCATAGGCCTTGACGATGTAACTGGCCCACATCGGCATCATCACCGCGATGTAGAAAAACGCCTTGGTTTTGCCCGTGGTGTAGCGCGCCATGTAATAGGCGATGGGAAAGGCGACGAGGGCGCTGGCGATGGACACGACGATTGCCATGCTCAGTGTGCGCTGGATGACGTCGAAGTTGGCCGGACTGAACAGCGCGCCGAAGTTGGCCAGGGTCAGGTCCGGCGTGACCGTCATGCTGTAGTCGTCGAAGGTGTAGAACCCTTGCCATAACAACGTCAGCAGCGAGCCAAGGTAGATCGCGCCGAACCACAACAGCGGCGGGATCAACAGCAGCGACAGGTACAGGTTCGGCCGTCGGTACAGCAGATTGGAAAAGCGCCGCAGCGGCGATTGCCCTGGCATCGACGCCGAATGGGCGAGTGTCTGGCTCATCTCAATGGGCCTCTGCAACGGTGTCAGCCAGCGGGATCATGGCCTCGCGCGCCCAGCGTGCAGAGATCCGCTGACCGGTCTGGTGTTGTGCGCTGGTGTCTAGCCATTGGGTATTGGCCTGGCTGACACTGAGGGTCTGGCCATTGTCCAGTTTCAGCTCGTAACGGGTGGCGCTGCCCTGATATTGAATGTCATGCAGCAGGCCGCTGACTTCGATCTCATGACTCGCCACCGGGCCCTCCGCGAAGCGAATGTGTTCCGGGCGAATGGAAAACGCGTTCGGGGTGCCGCAAAGGTGCTGCGCCAGTTCGCCGCGCAGCACGTTGGAGGTGCCGACGAATTCGGCGACGAAGGTGGTCGCCGGTTTCATGTACAGGTTGCGCGGGGTGTCGACTTGCTCGATACGGCCTTTGTTGAAGACCGCAACACGGTCCGACATCGACAGCGCTTCGGTCTGGTCATGGGTGACGAAAATGAAGGTAATGCCCAGCTGGCGTTGCAGCTTTTTCAGTTCGCTCTGCATTTGCTCGCGCAATTTGAGATCGAGGGCACCGAGGGGCTCATCGAGCAACAGCACACGAGGGCGATTGACCAGCGCACGCGCCAGGGCCACACGCTGGCGCTGACCGCCCGACAGTTGCACGGGCTTGCGGTCGCCGTAGCCGCCCAGGGCAACCATGCTCAAGGCTTCTTCGGCCCGCGCCAGTCGCTCGCTTTTACCGACGCCCTTGACCTTCAAGCCATAGGTCACGTTGTCGCGCACGTTCATGTGCGGGAACAGCGCGTAATCCTGAAACACGGTGTTGACGTCGCGCTGGTAGGGCGGCAGGCCGGCGGCCTCTTCGCCATGGATGCGGATCGAACCGGCGCTGGGTTGTTCGAAGCCTGCGATCAGGCGCAGGCAGGTGGTTTTGCCCGAGCCCGACGGCCCGAGCATGGAAAAGAACTCGCCGTCCTTGATGTCGATGGAGACCCGGTCAACGGCTTTCACTTCGCCGAACTGACGGGAAACGTGGGTGAACTGGACTGCAAGGGTCATGGTGAAACCTCAAGTGAAAGCGAACGCCGTTGCAGCGGGCTCGCCGGGTGCATCAACATGCAGATACCTGTAAGAGCGCCGTCTCCTGTAGGAGCGCGCTTGCCCGCGATGGCGGTGTGTCAGGCACCCTCAATGTCACAGACAGATCGCATTCGCGGGCAAGCGCGCTCCTACAGGTTTTTTGCGGGGTGTCGGAGAACGGAGTCGTCCAACACCTGTGTGGCTTTATCGCCCGCCCATGATCGCGATGTAGTCCTGGGTCCAGCGGCTGTAAGGCACGTACTTGCCGCCCTCGGCTTGCGGGGTTTTCCAGAAGGCGATCTTGTCGAACAGGTCGAAACCGTTGGTGGCGCAGCCTTCGGCGCCCAGCAGCTCGCTGGCTTTGCACGCTTGCGGCACCACTGGCAGCGAGCCGAACCAGGCGGCTACGTCGCCCTGGACTTTCGGTTGCAACGACCAGTTCATCCACTTGTAGGCGCAGTTCGGGTGCTTGGCGTCAGCGTGCAGCATGGTGGTGTCGGCCCAACCGGTCGCGCCTTCCTGAGGGATGGTCGAGGCCACCGGTTGCTTGTCGGCGATCAGGCCGTTGACCATGTACCCCCAGGAGCTGGAGGCCACCACGCCTTCGTTCTTCACGTCGCTCATCTGCACGGTCGCGTCATGCCAGTAGCGGTGCACCAACGGGTGCTGGGCGCGCAACAGGTCGAGTACGGCCTTGTACTGGGTTTCGGTCAGCTGGTAAGGGTCTTCGATTTTCAGTTCCGGCTTGGCGGTTTTCAGGTACAGCGCCGCGTCGGCAATGTAGATCGGGCCGTCATACGCCTGCACGCGACCCTTGTTCGGTTTGCCGTCCGGCAGGTCCTGCGCCTCGAACACCACGCTCCAGCTCACGGGCGGCGTCTTGAACACGTTGGTGTTGTACATCAGCACGTTCGGGCCCCACTGATAGGGCGTGCCATAGGTCTGCTTGTTGACGGTGTACCACGGGCCGTCTTTCAGGCGAGGGTCGAGGGTTTTCCAGTTCGGGATCAGGTCGGTGTTGATCGGCTGCACACGCCTGCCGGCCACCAGACGCAGCGACGCATCCCCCGATGCCGTCACCAGGTCATAACCGCCCTTGGTCATCAGGCTGACCATCTCGTCAGAGGTCGCCGCCGTCTTGACGTTGACCTTGCACCCGGTCTCCTGTTCGAAGCCGGTGACCCAGTCATAGGCCTTGTCGCTTTCGCCCCGTTCGATGTAGCCCGGCCACGCCACGATATCCAGCTGGCCTTCGCCGTCGCCGACAGCCTTGAGCGTTTCAGCCGCCTGCAAAGTGCCGCTGGCGAACAACGCGGTGATTACAGCGCTCAGGAGCGCGGTCTTTTGCACTGACATGGGGTTCCCTCTTTTTTCAAATTATGGTCGGGGCAGTTTTGAACGGTGACTCGGTGCAGCGTGCTTGTTTCAAGCTCTTATTAGCGTAGCGATGTTAGTTGAAGCCGATGTTGCGTCTCCTGTTCACGCCAGATCGCTGCCGTGGCGCGCCATGATGTGTCTGACGACGCTGTAGTCCTGAAGTGAATCGCTGGACAGGTCTTTCCCGTAGCCTGAACGTTTCAGGCCGCCATGGGGCATCTCGCTGACCAGCATGAAATGGCTGTTGATCCAGGTGCAGCCGTACTGCAAACGCGCAGCCACTTGCATGGCCTTGTCCAGGTTCTGCGTCCAGATAGAGGACGCCAGTCCGTATTCGGAGTCGTTGGCCCAATCCACGGCCTGGGATAACTCGTCGAAGCGGGTCACCGTCACGACGGGACCGAACACTTCACGCTGGACAATCTCATCGCCTTGTTTGCACCCGGCGAGCAACGTTGGCTGATAAAAGAAGCCGGGGCCCGAGTGCACCGCAGCCCCGGTGACGCGTTCGATATGAGGCTGGCTCAGCGCACGCTCGACGAAGCTGGCCACCCGGTCGCGCTGTCGCACACTGATCAGCGGGCCGATCTCGTTGTCGGCATCGCGCTTGCCGGCGAAGCGCAGGCTGCTGACCGCCGCGCCGAGCTCGGCGACCAGCGTGTCGTGAATGCCGGCCTGCGCGTAGACGCGGCAGGCGGCCGTGCAGTCCTGGCCCGCGTTGTAATAGCCGTAGGTGCGCACGCCTTCGACGACCGCAGCGATGTCGGCGTCGTTGCAGACGATCACCGGCGCCTTGCCGCCCAGTTCGAGGTGGGTTCGTTTAAGGGTTTTTGCCGCGGCCTGAAGGATTTTCTGGCCGGTGACGATATCCCCGGTCAGCGAGACCATGCGCACTTTCGGGTGGCTGACCAGGTGACTGCCGACGCCTTCGCCGCCACCACAGATAATGTTGATCACGCCGGCGGGCAGCAGGTGGGCGAAAACCGGTGCCAGTGCCAGGACGGACAGCGGCGTGTGTTCCGAGGGTTTGAACACCAGCGTATTGCCCGCCGCCAGCGCCGGAGCGATTTTCCAGGCGGCCATCATGATCGGGTAGTTCCACGGCGCAATCGATGCAACGACGCCAATCGGGTCACGACGGACCATGCTGGTGTAGCCCGGCACGTATTCGCCGGACAACTGACCGGTCTGGCAACGAACGGCGCCAGCGAAGAAACGGAACACGTCGACAGTGGCGGTCAGGTCATCCTGACGCGCGAGGTGCAGGGGCTTGCCGCAGTTCAGCGATTCCAGTTGCGCCAGATGGTCGGCGTTCTTTTCGATGGCATCGGCAATGCTCAGCAAAAGAGTGGAGCGTTGTTGCGGCGTGGTGCGCGACCAGCCGGTGAAGGCCCGGTGGGCGGCCAGAATGGCGGTTTCCACCTGCTCGGTGCTGGCTTCGGCGATGTGGGTCAATACCTCGCCGGTGGCGGGGTTCAGGATCGGTTCGACCAACCCTTGGCCTGCGACCAGCTCACCGTCGATCAGCAACGAGGTGAACAGTTGAGGGGATGCGGCGTATGAGGTTGCTGCGCCAGCCATTGTTCGAGCTTCCTTGTGTCGAGTTTTTTGCTGATCGGTTTGAAAAATTTCGCGAACGATTCAGCACGCGATGGACCTTTGCCGTCTGTGCCGACATGTTCGCGGGCAAGCGTTTTCCCCGCGCCGGCTAAAGCGAGGTCGTTTTCACATTCCGAAACAACTCAGTTCCCAAGCATCAGAGCCTAGTGCGGCTTCCTGCGCCCGACAAATTCTAAATACTGAACGCAGCGTTCGATTAAATAGATGGCCGGCGTCCCGGATGGGGTTGTTCGCGGGCTACGCTGAGGAACGGATCGACCAACGAAGGGCGCGCCGTGCCACGTCGCCATGCCAGCCCGACGTCCAGCGTCTGGGTCAGGTCTGCAATCGGGCGCGCCTCGATGATGTCGCCTTCCAGTGACCACGGACGATAGGTCATGTCTGGCTGGATCGACACGCCCAGACCGGCTGCCACCAGGCTGCGGACCGCCTCGGTGGACGCGGTGCGCAATGTGACCTTGGGCTGCAGCCCGGCGCGCGACCATACACGCTGGGCATTGGTGCCCATTTCGTCGACGTTGAGTTGAATCAGCGGCTCACGCGCAACATCGGCCAGGCTGATACTGTCCTGCTCCAGCAACGGATGTTGGGCCGGTAGCCACAGGCGGTGGGGTGAGTGCGTCAGGACCTCGGTTTGCAGCGCGTGCCGGTCTTCCAGGTTCGAAAGGATCAACACGCCGACATCGATCTCACCGCTGACCAGCAGGTGTTCGATGTAGGGCCGTTCGTCTTCCATCACGCGGATGTCCACATTCGGATACGCGCGCTGAAAACGGGTCAGCAAGTCTGCGAGGTAGTAACCGGCGACCAGGCTCGTTACGCCGACGATCAACTGTCCAGCAACCTGGTCGGCGCCTTGTTGCAAGCTGCGTTTGGCGTTTTCAACGGTGGCGAGAATCAGGTGAGCCTGACGCAGGAACTGGTGCCCCTGATGGGTCAGCGTCATGCCCTTGGCGTGGCGGCTGAACAGGCAGACCCCAATCTCCTCTTCCAGTTGTTGAATGGCCAGGGTCAGGGTTGATTGAGAAATGAATACCGCCTGTGCGGCCGCCGAGATCGACCCGGTTTCCGCCACCGCGATGAAGTGTCGAATCTGGCGTAGCGTCATCATGACAGCAGGCTCGCTCGTGTTTTTAGAATCAAGCGACTGTATATCGTTTTTTCTGAGGGGTAACCAGCGGCCCGATTTTTCGCGGCAACATTCAGAAGTACACCTGAAAGTCCGACTTGCCCACTTCGCCGTAACCTGCGTGTCGAAACGTTTCTTCCGTTTTCAGGAGCTTTCTTATGAACACCCGTGGTTTGCTCGATCAACTGTTGAAATCCGGTCAGGACCTTCTGAAAAACTCTTCAGGCGCGCCGGCGCAATCCGGCTCACACGGCAGCGGCGGACAGGGCAAGGGCGGCCAGGGCGGCCTCAGCGATCTGCTCGGCAAAGTGGGTGGCGGCAACCTCGGCGGGCTGCTCTCCGGAGCAGGGGGCGGCGCATTGGCGGCCGGGGCGATGGGGTTGCTGTTGGGGAATAAAAGCGCGCGCAAGATCGGCGGCAAGGCGCTGACCTACGGCGGACTGGCCGCATTGGGCGTACTGGCTTACAAGGCCTACGGCAACTGGCAGGCTTATCAGGGCACCTCCCAACAGACCGAGCCACAGACCGTTGATCGGGTCCCTCCTGCACAGGTCGAGCAACACAGCGAGGCCATCCTTCGAGCGCTGGTGGCGGCGGCCAAGGCTGATGGTCACGTCGACACCAATGAACGGCAGTTGATCGAAGGCGAATTCACCCGCCTGACGGGCGACAAGGACCTGCAGCAATGGCTGCACGTCGAGCTGAACAAACCGCTGGACCCGGCCGATGTCGCCCGATCCGCCCGCACCCCGGAAATCGCTGCCGAGATGTACCTGGCGAGCGTGATGATGGTCGACGAAGAACACTTCATGGAGCGCGCCTACCTGGATGAGCTGGCCAAACAATTGAAGATCGAGCCGGGGCTCAAGCAAGAGCTGGAAAACCAGGTGCGCCAATCTCAGCAGTAAAACCAGGGCAACCGCAGAAGCTGTGGCCACCACAAAACCTGTAAAAGCTGCTGGAGGTTACGACCGTGGTGGTCTTACAGCCGACCTCAATGGAGCCTGACCCGCCGCCTTCGCTGCCGTCGTAACCTCCGACGTCTCCTACAGAGACCGCGTACGCCGAGAATTCCATGCCCGCTGCAGAAGCCGTGGCCACCACAAAACCTGTGGGAGCTGCTGGAGGTACGACCGTGGCGAATGCGGTCTTACAGCCGACCTCGAAGGAGACTGACCCGCCGCCTTCGCTGCCGTCGTAACCTCCGGCGTCTCCTACAGAGACCGCGTACGCCGAGAATTCCATGCCCGCTGCGGAAGCCGTGGGTACCGCAAAACCTGTGGGAGCTGCTGGAGGTACGACAGTGGCGAATGCGGTCTTACCGGCGACCTCGATGGAGACTGACCCGCCGCCTTCGCTGCCGTCGTAACCTCCGGCGTATCCCACAAGTTCGGGGTGATCCAGTCAGCCCGGTAATCCGCCATCAAGCAAACCTTCCATAAGCCGATAACGTGTCAGATATTTCTGAGATATCTGTGCGTTATCGCGTTATCTATGTCGGAAACAGCCCGGTTAATTGGTAAGTCACTAGGCTATACTCCGCTCGCTTGGGGCCGTCTGCGGTCCGCTTCTTGAACCCGGTTTTGCCGGTGTTGAACTCTTGAGGGCTGACTGTGAAGAACTGGACGTTGCGTCAACGTATTTTGGCGAGCTTCGCTGTAATCATCACCATCATGCTGTTGATGGTCGTCGTGTCGTTCAATCGGCTGTTGGTCATTGAAAACAGCGGCGATGAAGTTCGTCTGGATGCGTTGCCTGGCGTCTATTACAGCAGCACCGTGCGTGGCGCATGGGTGGAAAGTTACCTGCGCACCCAGCAATTGCTCGCCGAGGGCGCGGGACGCAGTCTGAGCAGTGCCGAAGAAGACCAGTACAAAGAGTTCGAAGACCGGTTGCAGGCCCAGATTGTCAACTATCAAAAAGGCATTTTCGAAGAAAGCGATCGTAATGACTTCGCCCAGTTTCTGCAGGTGCGCGAGCGTTACGGCTTGGTACTCAATGGTATTCTCGCGGCTTATCAGGGCGACAACTTTTCGCTGGCGCAACGCATCTTTGCCGAGCAGTTGACGCCATTGTGGTTTGAAGGTCGCAAGGTCCTCAATGCGTTGGGCACCAAGAACAAGGGCAACGCTGATCGCTCGTCAGATAACATTCAGGCGGCTGTTTCCAGTGCCAAGATCACGCTGGGTATTTCGCTGCTCGTCGCTGTAATTGTGGCGGCTGGCTCTGGTCTGTTGCTGATGCGCTCGATCATGGCGCCGATGAACCGCATCGTGAGCATTCTCGAGACCATGCGCACCGGGGACCTGAGCAGCCGTCTGAACCTGGACCGCAACGACGAGTTCGGCTCCGTCCAGACGGGCTTCAACGACATGATCACCGAGCTCGCTGCGCTGGTCTCCCAGGCGCAACGCTCATCGGTACAGGTCACGACTTCGGTGACCGAAATTGCGGCAACCTCCAAGCAGCAACAGGCGACCGCCACGGAAACCGCAGCGACCACCACCGAGATCGGTGCGACGTCGCGGGAGATCGCCGCCACGTCCCGTGACCTGGTGCGGACCATGACAGAAGTGACTTCCGCGGCGGACCAGGCCTCGATCCTTGCCGGTTCCGGGCAGCAAGGGCTGGCGCGCATGGAAGACACCATGCATTCGGTGATGGGCGCGGCCGATCTGGTGAATTCCAAACTGGCGATCCTCAACGAGAAAGCCGGCAACATCAATCAGGTGGTGGTGACCATCGTCAAGGTCGCCGACCAGACTAACCTGCTGTCCCTCAACGCGGCTATCGAGGCTGAGAAAGCTGGGGAATATGGCCGTGGTTTTGCCGTGGTCGCGACCGAAGTCCGTCGTCTCGCCGACCAGACCGCCGTAGCGACCTACGACATCGAGCAAATGGTGCGTGAGATCCAGTCGGCGGTGTCGGCGGGCGTCATGGGCATGGACAAGTTCTCCGAGGAAGTGCGCCGGGGCATGTTCGAAGTGACGCAGGTCGGCGAGCAGCTTTCCCAGATCATCCATCAGGTGCAGGCGCTGGCGCCCCGGGTGTTGATGGTCAACGAAGGCATGCAGGCGCAAGCGACCGGCGCCGAGCAGATCAATCAGGCGCTGGTGCAACTGGGCGATGCCAGTAGTCAGACCGTGGAGTCCCTGCGCCAGGCCAGTTTCGCCATTGACGAGTTGAGTCAGGTGGCCGTGGGACTGCGCAGCGGCGTTTCGCGCTTCAAGGTCTGAGCCGGGACCATGATCGAGCACTCAGCCAAACGCAGTACCGTGGTGTTGCCGAAGAACAAACTGTTCCTGCTGTTTCGCATCGGGACGGAGCGTTATGCGCTGGAAGCGATGGAAGTCGCCGAAGTGCTGCCTCGGCTGGTGCTCAAACCCATCGCGCAGGCGCCACATTGGGTCGCGGGGGTGTTTGCGCATCGTGGCGTGGTGGTGCCGGTCATCGACCTGAGCGCCTTGACCTTCGGTGAGCCGGCCCAGCCGCGAACCAGCACACGTCTGGTGCTGGTGAACTACTGCGTCAGCGCAGAGCGCGCGCCCCAGTGGCTGGGACTGATTCTGGAGCAGGCGACCGACACCCTGCGCTGTGCGCCGGACGAGTTCAAGAGTTACGGCCTGGACAACCGGCAGGCGCCGTACCTTGGCCCGGTCCGCGAAGACGCCTTGGGTCTCTTGCAATGGATTCGGGTGCAGGATTTGCTGAATGAATCGGTGCGTGAATTGTTGTTCCCGGCGCAGCCATTGAGCCTTGAACCGTTCGAGGCGACGCCATGAGCGAAGACGCACGCTTCTTTGCGTTCCTCAAGAACCGTATCGGTCTGGATGTGGCCTCTGTTGGCGAGGCCATTATCGAGCGAGCCGTGCGCCAGCGTTGCCTCAGCGCCAAGGCCTCGGATCACGATGCTTACTGGCAACTGTTAATAGCGTCCGCAGACGAACAGCAAGCGCTGATCGAAGCGGTGATCGTGCCTGAAACCTGGTTTTTCCGTTACCCGGAGTCTTTCGGCACGCTGGGCAAACTGGCCGCTACGCGCCTGGCCCAGCTAAACGGCGTCCGGCCGCTGCGGATCCTCAGCCTCCCGTGCTCGACAGGGGAGGAGCCCTATTCGATCGCCATGGCCTTGTTCGATGCCGGTTTGCAACCGCAGCAGTTCAAGGTCGAAGCGGTGGATATCAGCCCGATGTCGTTGCAGCGCGCGCGTCAGGGTGTCTATGGCAAAAATTCGTTTCGTGGCAGTGACCTCGGTTTTCGTGAGCGTTATTTCAGTCACGTCGATGAGGGCTATCGCGTCGAGGATCGGGTGCGTGAGCGCGTCAGCTTTCAGGTCGGCAATCTGCTCGATCCGGGCTTGCTCGTGGCGCAGTCGGCGTACGATTTCGTGTTCTGCCGCAACCTGCTGATCTATTTCGACGTCGACACCCAGAAGCGTGGTTTCGAAGCGCTCAAGCGCATGACGCGCGATGACGGAGTGCTGTTCATTGGCCCTGCCGAAGGCAGTCTGCTCGGCCGGATGGGCATGGCATCGATCGGCATTGCCCAGTCCTTTGCCTTCAGGCACCGCGCCGACCCGATGCCGGATCAGCTCGCAGTCGTGACCGCGACGCCGGTCTTGCCGCCGCTGCCCGTCGAGCGGTCACGTCAGGCAATGTCGCTGCCGCCAGGCGCTGCACGTGCCCGAAGCAGCGTTCGTCCGTTTACAGCGCCTCAACCGCTCACCCGCGCGACGCCACCGGCCGACGTGGGTGACGCCGCGGCCTTGCTGGACGACATCAGGCGTCTTGCCAATGAAGGCAAGAGTGCAGAGGCCAAAGCCGCCTGTGATCAATACCTCAAGCGCTACGAGCCGGTGGCTCGCGTGTTCTATTGGCTGGGGCTGCTCAGCGAAGTGAGCGGTGACGTAGCGGGGGCTCAAGGCTTTTACCGCAAGGCCTTGTACCTCGAACCTCAGCACCCGGAAGCGCTGGCTCAACTGGCGGCATTGCTGGCGGCGCAGGGCGATGTCGCGGGGGCTCGCCGTTTGCAGGAGCGCGCAGCGCGCGGCGTGAACAAAGAAGGACGTAATCGATGACCGGGGTACACAGTGAACTGGTGAGCCATGATGCTCAGGCCATCGACGATTGCTGGAACCGGATCGGCATTCATGGCGACCGCTCGTGCCCGTTGCTGGAGGAGCACATTCATTGCCGCAACTGTTCGGTGTATTCGGCAGCGGCCACTCGACTGCTGGACCGCTATGCGTTGGCTCAAGAGCTGCGCGTGTCGATGCATGGCGAGGCGTTGGCGAGCGACGTCAAGACCCGCTCCCTGGTGGTGTTTCGTCTGGGGGAAGAGTGGCTGGGACTGCCGACGCGTTGCCTGGTCGAGGTTTCGCCCGTGCAGACCATTCATTCGCTCCCGCATCAACGCTCCCGCGCGCTGCTGGGCGTTGCCAATGTGCGCGGCGCGCTGGTGGCTTGCCTGTCATTCGTCGAACTGCTCGGACTGGATTCGACACCGGTGCCATCGTTGTCTGCGCGTATCACACCGCGCATGTTGATCGTGTCGGCCGAGGGCGGACCGGTGGTGGTGCCGGTCGATGAAGTGGACGGAATTCATGCCATCGAGGCGCGGCTGCTGGATTCTGCCTCGGCGCCCGCGCAGAACAGCAATGCCCGATTCACCCGAGGCGTGGTGCAGTGGAAAAACCGCAGCCTGCGGTTGCTGGATGAAGAGCAACTGTTGTCGGCCGTGAACCGGAGCCTGACATGACGCCCGATCAGATGCGCGACGCTTCGCTGTTCGAACTGTTTACCCTGGAAGCCGAAGCCCAGACCCAGGTGCTGAGCGCAGGCTTGCTGGCGCTTGAGCGCAACCCCGCACAGGCGGATCAACTGGAAGCCTGCATGCGCGCCGCGCATTCGCTCAAGGGCGCGGCGAGGATCGTCGGGGTGGACGCGGGTGTCAGTGTTTCCCATGTCATGGAAGATTGCCTGGTCGAGGCACAGGAAGGCCGTCTTCATCTCAAACCCGAGCACATCGACGCGCTGCTGATGGGCACCGACATGCTCATGCGCATTGCGTCTCCGGGCGAGAGCAGCGTTGGTCAAAGCGATGTCGATGGATATGTCGCGCTGATGACCGACCTGATCAAGCCCGATGTCCGTCATGCGGTCATTACGCCAAGTGCGACGCCCTCTATGGACGACTTGCTGCTGGCCAACGCTCAGGCGCTGGTGGAATCCGTCCAGTCGGCGCTGGGGCCTGCGGCGTTAAGTGCGCCGTTGTCCGCGCAACCGCTGCCTGCCGATCTGTTGCTGCCCGTCCCTCCAGCGTCTTCGGCACCTGTCGAAAACGAAGACGACCCCGCACCCTCCAAATCCGGACGCCGCCAGGAGCGCCGTGTTGCCGAGGGCGGTGAGCGTGTGCTGCGGGTGACGGCCGAGCGTTTGAATAACCTGCTCGACCTGTCGAGCAAATCGCTGGTGGAAACACAGCGCCTCAAACCTTACCTGACCGCCATGCAGCGGGTTAAACGCTCACAAGGCAGCGCCAGCCGAGCGCTCGATAACCTGGAAGCCTTGCTGGATGCCAACGTCGATCCGGACGCCCAAAAGATGCTGGAAGAAGTCCGGCGTCTGTTGAGCGAAGCCCAGCACCTGTTGATCCAGCAGACCTCGGATCTTGACGAGTTCGGGTGGCAGGCGACTCAGCGAGCGCAGTTGTTGTACGACACCGCGCTGGCCTGCCGCATGCGTCCGTTTGCCGATGTTCTGACAGGGCAGGCGCGCATGGTTCGCGACCTTGGACGCTCTTTGGGCAAGCAGGTGCGTCTGGAGATTGAAGGCGAGAAGACTCAGGTAGACCGCGATGTGCTGGAAAAACTGGAGGCTCCGTTAACGCATCTGCTGCGCAACGCGGTTGATCACGGCATCGAATCACCCGAGCAACGGCTCGCCAGCGGCAAGGCGCCGGAGGGGTTGATTCAGCTCAAGGCATCTCATCAAGCGGGTCTGCTGGTGGTCGAGCTGATCGATGACGGCGCCGGGGTCGATCTTGAACGCCTGCGTCGCAGCATCATCGACCGCAAGTTGTCACCCGAGGAAACGGCGGCGCAGTTGAGCGAGGAAGAGTTGTTGAGCTTCCTGTTCCTGCCCGGCTTCAGCATGCGCGACAAGGTCACGGAAGTGTCGGGCCGGGGTGTCGGTCTGGACGCCGTGCAGCACATGGTTCGGCAGCTGCGTGGGGGCGTCGAACTGGTTCAGAAGACGGGGCAGGGCAGTTCCTTCCACCTGGAGGTCCCGCTGACGCTGTCGGTGGTGCGCAGCCTGGTGGTGGAAGTCGGCGGTGAGGCCTATGCCTTCCCGTTGGCGCATATCGAACGCATGCGTGATGTACAGGCCGATGAAATCGTGCAGCTCGAAGGGCGACAGCACTTCTGGCACGAAGAGCGTCATGTCGGCCTGGTCGCGGCCAGTCAGTTGCTCAACCGCCCCGCCGGTCAGCACAACGAAGACGTGCTCAAGGTGGTGATCATCCGTGAGCGCGACGCTGTGTATGGGGTCGCGGTGGAGCGATTCATCGGCGAGCGGACCCTGGTGGTGCTGCCACTGGATCCGCGCCTGGGCAAGGTTCAGGACATCTCGGCGGGCGCGCTGCTCGACGATGGTTCCGCGGTATTGATTATCGATGTCGAGGACATGCTGCGTTCGGTTGAAAAATTGCTGAATACCGGACGCCTGGAACGGATTGACCGGCGCAACCGTCAGACGGATACCCAGGCGCGTAAACGCGTGCTGGTGGTCGACGATTCGCTGACGGTGCGCGAGCTCGAGCGCAAGTTGTTGCTCGGGCGCGGCTACGACGTGACGGTGGCGGTGGACGGCATGGACGGGTGGAACGCATTGCGTGCCGAGGACTTCGACCTGCTGATCACCGACATCGACATGCCGCGCATGGACGGTATCGAACTGGTGACGCTGCTGCGTCGCGACAGTCGCTTGCAGTCATTGCCGGTGATGGTGGTGTCCTACAAGGATCGCGAGGAAGACCGCCGTCGGGGGCTCGACGCCGGTGCCGACTATTATCTGGCCAAGGCCAGTTTTCATGACGACGCGTTGCTCGACGCAGTCGTCGAGCTGATAGGAGATGCGCAAGGATGAAGATCGCCATCGTCAATGACATGCCCATGGCGGTCGAGGCGCTGCGCCGCGCGCTGGCCTTCGAGCCCGCGCATCAGGTGGTGTGGGTCGCCGGCAATGGTGCCGAGGCGGTGGAACGGTGCGCCGAATTGACGCCGGACCTGATCCTGATGGACCTGATCATGCCGGTGATGGATGGCGTGGAAGCCACTCGACGCATCATGGCCGCTACGCCGTGCGCCATCGTGATCGTGACGGTGGATCGCGAGCAGAACGTCCACCGTGTATTCGAGGCCATGGGCCACGGTGCGCTGGACGTCGTGGATACCCCGGCAATCGGCGCGGGCAATCCCCAGGAGGCTGCGGCACCTTTGTTACGCAAGATTCTTAATATAGGCTGGCTCATGGGGCAGAGTGACAGCCGCGTGCGTCCGGGACCGGCACCGCTGCGCGAAGCCTCGCAGCGCCTGGGGCTGGTCGCCATCGGATCGTCCGCGGGAGGCCCGGCGGCGCTGGAAGTGCTGCTCAAGGCGCTGCCGAAGGACTTTCCGGCCGCCATCGTGCTGGTTCAGCACGTGGATCAAGTGTTTGCCGCCGGGATGGCGCAGTGGTTGAGTGGCGCTTCGGGGTTGCAGGTTCGGCTGGCCCGAGACGGTGAGCCGCCGCAACGTGGCGCCGTGCTGCTGGCGGGCACCAACCACCATATTCGTCTGCTGAAGAACGGCACGCTGGCTTATACCGCAGAGCCGGTGAATGAGATTTACAGGCCCTCGATCGATGTGTTTTTCGAAAGCGTGGCCAGCTATTGGAACGGTGACGCAGTGGGCGTCCTGTTGACGGGGATGGGGCGCGACGGCGCGCAGGGGCTCAAGCTCATGCGTCAGCGGGGGTTTCTCACGATCGCCCAGGACCAGCGAAGCAGTGCGGTGTACGGCATGCCCAAAGCGGCAGCCGCGATTGATGCCGCCAACGAGATTCGCCCGCTGGACACGATAGCGCCTCGCTTGAACGAGGTGTTCACCCAATGATTTTCCAGGTGATTTCACAGTCCGCCTGTGACCAGGAGACCCTGAATGCATGATTTGCAGCTGGACAATGTAAACGCCACGGACGAAAACGCTGCCATGGTGTTACTGGTCGACGATCAGGCGATGATCGGCGAGGCAGTCCGGCGTGGGCTGGCGAATGAGGAAAATATCGACTTTCATTTTTGTGCCGATCCGCATCAGGCCATCGCGCAGGCGATCCAGATAAAACCGACGGTGATCCTGCAGGACCTGGTCATGCCAGGCCTGGACGGCCTGACGCTGGTGCGCGAGTACCGCAACAACCCGGCCACCAAAGACATCCCGATCATCGTGCTCTCCACCAAGGAAGAACCGCTGATCAAGAGCGCGGCGTTCGCCGCCGGCGCCAACGATTATCTGGTCAAACTCCCAGACAACATCGAGCTGGTGGCGCGTATCCGCTACCATTCGCGCTCCTACATGACACTGCTCCAGCGCGACGAGGCCTATCGCGCATTGAGGGTCAGCCAGCAGCAGTTGCTGGACACCAATCTGGTGCTGCAGCGGCTGATGAACTCCGACGGACTGACCGGGCTGTCCAATCGTCGGCATTTCGATGAGTACCTGGAGCTGGAGTGGCGCCGGGCAATTCGCGAGCAGACGCAGTTGTCACTGATGATGATCGATGTCGACTACTTCAAGGCCTATAACGACAATTTCGGTCATCTGGAGGGGGATGAAGCGCTGCGTCAGGTTGCCAAGGCGATTCGCGCCAGTTGCAGCCGCCCCTCCGATTTGCCGGCTCGTTATGGCGGGGAAGAGTTCGCGCTGGTGCTGCCCAACACCTCGCCCGGCGGCGCGCGGCTGCTGGCTGAAAAACTGCGCCAGACAGTGGCCAGCATGAAGATCCCGCACATCGCCCCCGGCGAAGGCGCCAGTCTGACCGTCAGCATCGGCCTGTCGACCGTCGTGCCGCAGGTCGGCAGCCACAGTCGTCAAGTGATCCAGAGTGCTGATCAAGGCTTGTACGCCGCCAAGCACAATGGGCGCAATCAGGTGGTGGTGGGCTGATCCGATACTGATCAATGGACGTGCGCAACACTGTGGGAGCTGCTGGAGGTTACGACAGTGGCGAATGCGGTCTTCAGCCGACCTCGATGGAGACCGCCCCACCGCCTTCGCTGCCGTCGTAACCTCCGACGTCTCCTACAGAATGGACTGCACCTGGAAGCTGGACACCCACCCATTTTTGAGTTTTCCAGAGAATGCATTGATCCTCTCTCACCCTGCCCAACGGACTGCCATCGGGGCGGGAGCTGGGGTATACTCGCCGGCTTTGAAAATTTCGCCTGCGAGTGCTGCCCACCATGGAAATCAACCCGATCCTAAACAGCATCAAGGACCTGTCCGAGCGCTCCGAAGCCATTCGGGGGTATCTTTGACTACGATCACAAACATGATCGTCTGACCGAAGTCAACCGCGAGCTCGAAGATCCAGCTGTCTGGAACAACCCGTCGTACGCCCAGGAACTGGGCCGTGAGCGTGCCTCGCTGGCACAGATCGTCGACACCCTCGATGAAATGAGTTCCGGTCTGGCTGACGCCAAAGACTTGCTGGACATGGCCGTCGAAGAAAATGACGAAGGCGCTGTCGCCGATGTCGTTGCTGAAATCGATCGCCTGCGCGAGTCGCTGGAGAAGCTCGAATTCCGTCGCATGTTCAGCGGTGAAATGGACCCGAACAACGCCTACCTCGACATCCAGGCCGGCTCCGGCGGCACCGAGGCTCAGGACTGGGCCAACATCCTGCTGCGCATGTACCTGCGCTGGGCCGACAAGCGTGGCTTCGACGCGACCATCATGGAACTGTCCGAAGGCGAGGTCGCCGGCATCAAGGGCGCCACGGTTCACATCAAGGGCGAATATGCTTTTGGCTGGCTGCGCACCGAGATCGGCGTACACCGCCTGGTCCGCAAGAGCCCGTTCGACTCCGGCGCCCGTCGCCACACCTCGTTCTCGGCGGTGTTCGTGTCCCCCGAGATCGACGACCGCATCGAGATCGACATCAACCCGTCCGACCTGCGTATCGATACCTATCGCTCGTCCGGTGCCGGCGGTCAGCACGTCAACACCACCGACTCGGCCGTGCGTATCACCCACGTACCGACCAACACCGTGGTCAGTTGCCAGAACGAACGCTCCCAGCACGCGAACAAGGACACCGCCATGAAAATGCTGCGGGCCAAGTTGTATGAGCTGGAAATGCAGAAGCGCAACGCGGCGTCCCAGGCGCTGGAAGACACCAAGTCGGACATCGGCTGGGGTCACCAGATCCGTTCGTACGTCCTCGATGACTCACGTATCAAGGACTTGCGTACCGGCGTTGAGCGCAGCGATTGCAACAAGGTGCTGGACGGCGACCTCGACGGTTACCTGGAAGCAAGCCTCAAGCAGGGGCTGTAATCGCGACCCCACTGTTACGGGTTCGGCGCCTCCTTATCGCGTCCGGCCCGTGATCCCTTGCCCGTGGCAAGAAGCAACGAACCTGTGATGGAAAATCTAAAGACATGAGCGACCAACAACTCGACCCGCAAGCCCAGCAACAGGAAGAAAACGCCCTGATCGCCCTGCGCAAGGAAAAGCTTGCTGCCGAGCGCGCCAAGGGCAATGCCTTCCCGAATGACTTCCGCCGCGAAAACTACTGCAACGACCTGCAGAAACAGTACGCGGACAAGACCAAGGAAGAGCTGGCCGAAGCGGCGATTCCGGTCAAGGTTGCCGGTCGCATCATGCTCAACCGTGGCTCGTTCATGGTGATTCAGGACATGACCGGTCGCATTCAGGTCTACGTCAACCGCAAGACGCTGTCCGAAGAGACGCTGGCCGCGGTCAAGACCTGGGACATGGGCGACATCATTGCCGCCGAAGGTACCCTGGCCCGTTCCGGCAAGGGCGACCTGTACGTCGAAATGACCAGCGTCCGTCTGCTGACCAAGTCACTGCGTCCGCTGCCGGACAAGCACCATGGCCTGACCGACACCGAGCAGCGCTACCGTCAGCGCTATGTCGACCTGATCGTCAACGAAGACGTGCGTCAGACCTTCCGCGTGCGTTCGCAGGTCATCGCGCACATTCGCAGCTTCCTGATGAAGCGTGACTTCCTGGAAGTCGAAACCCCGATGCTGCAGACCATTCCGGGCGGCGCGGCGGCCAAGCCGTTCGAAACGCATCACAACGCACTGGACATGGAAATGTTCCTGCGTATCGCGCCTGAGCTGTACCTCAAGCGGCTGGTCGTGGGCGGATTCGAGAAAGTGTTCGAGATCAACCGCAACTTCCGTAACGAAGGGGTCTCGACGCGTCATAACCCCGAATTCACCATGCTGGAGTTCTACCAGGCGTACGCCGACTACGAAGACAACATGGACCTGACCGAAGAGCTGTTCCGTGAGCTGGCTCAACTGGTTCTGGGCAGCACCGATGTGCCATACGGCGACAAGGTGTTCCATTTCGGCGAGCCGTTCGCGCGTCTGTCGGTGTTCGACTCGATCCTCAAGTACAACCCCGACCTGACCGCCGACGACCTGAACGACATCGACAAGGCGCGCGCCATCGCCAAGAAAGCCGGCGCCAAGGTGCTGGGCTTCGAAGGTCTGGGCAAATTGCAGGTGATGATTTTCGAAGAGCTGGTCGAGCACAAGCTGGAGCAGCCGCACTTCATTACCCAGTACCCGTTCGAAGTGTCGCCGCTGGCCCGTCGTAACGACGACAACCCGAACGTCACCGACCGTTTCGAGCTGTTCATCGGTGGCCGCGAAATCGCCAACGCCTACTCCGAGCTGAACGACGCGGAAGACCAGGCCGAGCGTTTCATGGCGCAGGTGGCTGACAAGGACGCCGGCGACGACGAAGCCATGCATTACGACGCCGACTTCGTTCGCGCACTGGAATACGGCATGCCGCCGACAGCGGGTGAGGGCATCGGTATCGACCGTCTGGTGATGCTGCTGACCAACTCGCCGTCGATCCGCGACGTCATCCTGTTCCCGCACATGCGGCCGCAAGCATAAGCGCTGTAAAACAAGCCGCCTGAGCAGGGCGGCTTTTTTTTGTGTTGTAACCGGGCACGTTTGTAGGAGCGTGGCTTGTCCCGCGATCGCACCGGGGTCGCGTCCGACCGCAGTCGTCGCAAAACCGGCGAATGCGGTGTATCAGGAAAACCGTGTGCTCAGGGTTTACGACGGGTTCCCCGCCGATCGCGGGACAAGCCACGCTCCTACAGGCTCCGCGCCTGCCAGTCATTCAAAGAGGAAAACCTGTCGTGAATCGTACGATCGCTCAAAAGGGAGCCGCGGGTCTTGCCACGGCCGTCGCACAGAGTGTTCAGTATCAAGGCCGCAAGGCAAGCCGACAGGGAAGCGAACAGCGCCGACAGCAAATTCTGGACGCGGCCATGCGCATTCTCATTCGTGACGGCGTGCGTGCCGTGCGTCACCGTGCCGTGGCTGCCGAAGCGCAGGTGCCGCTGTCGGCCACCACCTACTACTTCAAGGACATCGACGACCTGCTCACCGATGCCTTCGCCCAGTACGTCGAGCGCAGCGCGGCCTACATGGCCAAACTGTGGACGAACACCGAAACCCTGCTGCGCGAAATGGTCGCGCGCAACGACGGCAGTGCCGATGCGCGGGCGCGGCTGGCGGACGAGATCGCGCGCATGACCCTGGACTACGTGCGCCATCAGTTGCTGACGCGTCGCGATCAACTGATCGCCGAACACGCTTTTCGCCTGGAGGCGCTGATCAACCCGCGACTGGCGCCACTGGTCAGTGCTCACCAGCAGATTCTGTTGCAAGGAAGCGCCCAGTTTCTCGAGGTCATGGGGTCGGCCCAACCGCACGTGGATGCGCAAGTGTTGACGGGGATTATCGGGCGGATGGAATATCAGGGCTTGCTCGAGGGGCCTCGTCCCCACGCAGACGAAGAAATGCTCGCTATTCTTACCCGCCAGATGCATCTGGTGCTGGGCACCGCCAAGCCAGCGGCGGGCTGCAACGGTTAATTTCAGAGCCCGGTGTCGAGGGCTCACCTTCAGGAGAAGCGATGAAAGTCTGGAGCGTCGTGCTCGCCTTGTCGTTCGCGCTGTTGAGCGGATGCCTGGTGACTTTCAAGGACCCCATTCCAAACACCTCCGCCGCGCCGCCCAGACTGCTCGGCACCTGGACGAGCAAGAACGCCTGGGGCGAGCCGCTGGAGCTGGAAATAAGCCGGGCCGGCGCCAATCAATACAAGGCCGTCAGTTACCGCAAGGGCGATCGCAAAAACCGCGACGAATACACCTTCACCGTGTCGCGCCATGGCAGCCGCTGGTATTTGTCGGCGGCGTTGCCTGAGAAGTACGGTGGCCATTACGTCATCGCCGGCTTCGACCTGATCGACAACGATAACGCGGCCGACGAACTGGTGATTTATGACCTCGACCTGGAGCGGATGCAGCAACTGATCGAGCAAAAGACCTTCGAAGGCGAGCCGATTGAAACCGAGAAGGGTGACGGTGTACTGATCACCACCTCCATGGACAAGGTGTTTGCCTATCTGGACGACACCGCCAATTCCGATGTCTTTCTCAAGGCAGCTCAATATCAGCGCATGACCAAATAGCGCCAAGGGTCAATCAAAGGGGGACTGGGTGGACGATTACCAGCAGACCATTCGCACGTTGTCCGATCGTATCGTGTTCGCGCAAACGCCGATCCGTGTGCTCGATGCGGTGAAGTGGGACGACAGCATCCGCAAGCATTTTCTTTCCGCCAAGGGCAAGCAAATGCCCGAGATCGATCGCGCTTACTACGAGAATCGCCCTTTGGGTTTCGACTCCGGCGCGCTGAAGCTGGAATTCCAGAACATCGAACGCGACATCACCCGGCAACTGGGGCAGTTCAACCCGGTCGGGCAGATCATGCGGCGCATGTGCAAGGAGTACCGGATGGTGATCCGGATGCTCGAAGCCCGCGGAACGCCGGATTTTGGCCTGATCTCCCAGGAGCTATATGGCGCGGCGTCCGATGCGTTTCATGCTGGCGACCCGACGCTGGCCGACCTTGGTCTGATGCTCTCCGATTACCTGAACAACATCGCCGGGCGCGGTGACCTCAAGGACGAACCGAAGATTCTGACGGCGAAAGACGCGGTGGCCATGCTGCAAAGCCGGTTGAATCGCACCTTCGGCGAGGCTGAAGGAACCATCCGCGTGTTCGAGTCCGACGGCATCGTCGCAGACGCGGCGGCGGGCGCTGATTACATCAAGATCCGCAGCGACGCGATGTTCAACGAGCGCGACGTGCGGGCGCTGGAGGTTCACGAAGGCCTGGTGCACGTAGGCACCACCCTGAACGGTCAGAATCAGCCGATCTGCACCTTCCTCGCGAAAGGTCCGCCGTCGTCGACCGTGACGCAGGAAGGCCTGGCGATTCTGATGGAAGTCATCGGCTTCGCCTCTTACCCCAGCCGCCTGCGCAAGCTGACCAACCGCACACGTGCGATTCATATGGCCGAGGAGGGCGCGGATTTCCTTCAGGTGTTCGAGTTCTACCGCGAGCAAGGCTTCGGCATGCCGGAAAGCTACGGCAATGCCAGCCGCGTTTTCCGCGGCTCGGTGCCTAACGGTCTGCCGTTCACCAAGGACCTGTCCTACCTCAAGGGCTTCATCATGGTTTACAACTACATCCAGTTGGCCGTGAGGAAGGGCAAGCTGGAGCAGGTGCCTTTGCTGTTTTGTGGCAAGACCACGCTGGAAGACATGCGAACGTTGCGCCAGTTGGTGGACGAAGGGTTGGTGGTGCCGCCCAAGTACCTTCCGGAGCAGTTCCGCGACATGAATGCGCTTTCGGCCTGGATGTGCTTCTCCAACTTCCTGAACCATTTAAGCCTGGACCGGATCGAAGCGGATTATTCGAATATCCTTTGATCGCTATCCCCATTGCGGGAACGCGCACGGGTATTCCCTGTAGGAGTGAGCGTGCTCGCGATGAGGCCAGCCTGATCAACCACCGTTGGCCGATCAACCGCTATCGCGAGCACGCTCACTCCCACAGTGTTACGCAGGGTTCTGGATAATTTGCATAAAAGGACATCGCTTGAAGCCTCTGTTCACGCTGTTGCTGTTCTTATCCCTCACGGGCTGCAGCGAACTGCTGTTCTACCCGGAACGGGACGTTCCCCTGACCCCGGCAAAGGCGCATTTGTCGTATCGCGACATCACGCTGATCACCGCCGACGGCAAAAAACTCAATGCCTGGTTTCTGCCGGCCAAGGAGGGCGTGCCGGTCAAGGGCACCGTGCTGCACCTGCACGGCAACGGCGGGAACATGGCCTGGCACCTCAGCGGCAGCTATTGGCTTCCCGAGCAGGGTTACCAGGTGCTGCTGCTGGACTATCGCGGCTACGGCCACTCCGAAGGCGACCCCAGCCTGCCTGCGGTCTATCAGGACATCGACGCGGCGTTCGACTGGCTGAACAAGGCGCCTGAGGTGCAGGGTAAACCGCTGGTGGTGTTGGGGCAGAGCATAGGGGGTGCGCTGGGTGTGCACTACCTGTCACAGCACCCGCAACAGCGTTCGCGGGTGAAAGCCCTGGTGCTGGACGGCGTGCCAGCCAGTTATCGCGAAGTCGCGCGTTACACCCTGAGCACCTCCTGGCTCACCTGGGCGTTCAAGCGGCCATTGTCGTGGGTGATTCCTGACGGTGACAGCGCGATCAACGGCATCGGGCAATTGCAGGGAACACCCATGCTGCTGTTCCAGAGCCTCGACGACTCGCAGGTGCCGCTGCACAACGGCATCAGCCTGTATCAGTCGGCACCCCTGCCGCGCGTCCTGCAACTGACACGCGGACCGCATGTGCAGACCTTCGAAGACCCGACCTGGCGTGAAGTCATGGTCCGGTATCTGGACGATCCGCAGCATTTCAACGGCCTGCGGCGTCTGGCCGAAATCCCTAATTACCCTGAGCCTGATGCGAGCAAAAAGACCTCCTCTGCGCCATCGGAAACGCAACCGGCAGAGGGTTCGAAATGAGTGACGAACGCAATGTGGTCCCGCAGATTCTGACGGGCATTGGCTGTATTTTTTTGACCGTCGGGACGTTGTGGTACTACGGGTATCTGCACTTTGCAAAACCTGAGGATGCGTTGCAGTTGAGCGAGTTCACGATGCTCAAGACGGTGCCGGGAGAAGACTACAAAGTCGCGCTGGAGCCGGCACCGCAGGTGGCTCAGTGTATCGAGGGGGTCTTAGTGTTGTTCGATACCGGACAGAAGGGCCTGACCGGCGTGTTGGTGAATGATCGCAAGCAGGCCGTGAGGTGCATGGGGCAGGAGACGCCACAGAAGGTGCAGTGAGTCTCTTTGGCCTCTGTTCTTCGCATCTATCCGCGATTTGCGGTGTTTGGGCCGTTGATGTCGAAAAGCAGACGCAGCGCTATCAGATTGACGCAGTCCCTGTAGGAGCGCGCTTGCTCTGGGCCGCACTCGGACGATCTGCCGCGCAGCGGCAGCAAAATCAGGCGATCCGTGTATGACTGGCACTCCGCATGCACCGGGTTTGCTGCCGGTTCCCGGCAGATCGCGGTGGGTTTGTTGGGTTGGGCATTGGGAGGGTGGGCAGATCCATTTTCTCGGGGGCGCCGATTCACCTTTCCGCCCCTCCGGCGGGTCACTTTTGAAAAGGCACCAAAAGTAACCAAAAGTGCCC
>NZ_FOEO01000028.1 GCF_900110765.1 Pseudomonas sp. NFACC02 | reverse complement strand
GGAGATGGTAGCGATGCGGGGCCAGAGTCTCGGAGAAAGTCGCCAGGGACCGCAGGCTCAAGGCTTGGGTTAAATGGCCGCTGACCAACGTCACCAACAATTGCCAGGAAGTGCAGCGTTTGACGTAGCGATCAGCTTGATGTGCTTCGACGGATCGCTCGAATGAAGAGCGTGGGATGGCACTGAGCAACTGAGTTAAAAAAGTGCTGGAAAACATGAGTCAAAATCGAGTCTGAAAAATCCGATTATGACTGAAGGCGGCCAACAGCAAGGGGGAGCAAGCTCCCCCTTCGGTTTTTACCGGACACTAGTGACGCTCTGCGTGGGAATGCACCCCACGGTGCTCCGCGTCATTCTGCGCTGGACGCGGAGCGCCCGGGGCAGCGTTACCACGCAGAGCGTGGGAACGATCACTGAAACGAACGAACATGAACCTGCACCGCCTCGCGTTTACCCTCTCGCTGCTTCCCCTGTCTCAGGCTTTCGCCGACCTGCCGGACCGCGAAAATGCCTTGAAACTGCCTGATGTCCTGATCAGCGCCAATCGCCAGGTCGAGCAACGCGACGACAGCACGGCAGCCAATACCGTGTTCACCCGTGATGACATCGAGCGACTGCAGCCGAGCAACGTCACTGACCTGCTCAACCGCGTGCCGGGTGTACAAGTGGCGCCAAGTGGAGGACGTGGCAGTCTGCCGGGCATCTACATACGCGGTACCAAGGCGGCGCAAAGCCTGGTACTGGTCGATGGCCAGCGCATCGCGAACGCCACCTCCGGCGACAGCGCGTTGCAGTTTCTGGATATCGAGCAGATCGAGCGCGTGGAGGTGCTGCGCGGTTCGCGCTCGGTCATTTACGGGGCCGACGCGATTGGCGGCGTGATCCAGATCTTCACCCGCCGGGGCGTTGAGCAGGGACTGCAAGCGCGGTTGCACACAGGCTTCGGCAACCGCAATACGCGCCAGAACAGCCTTGGCCTGTCAGGTGGCGACGAACAGACGCATTTCAATCTCAGCGCCAGCCTCGACGAAACCGCAGGGATCGACAGCACGGGGCTGTCGTTTGCCAGTGACGACGACCACGACGCCTACCGCAACAAGTCCATGAGCCTGAACCTCAGTCATTGGCTAAACGACGACGTGGAAATGGGCTTCAACGCGCTGGATAACAAGGGCAAGAACGAGTTCGACAACCCGTTCGGCCTGTTTGACCCGGTCACGTTCAACAGCGTGGGTCAGCAGCAATACAGCGACTTCGAGGTGAGCAGCCTGGGCACTTACCTGGACGCCCGAATCAACCCGACGTGGAAAACCCGTCTGGAACTGGGGCACAGCGAGAACCGCGAGAAAACCTTCGACAAGCTCAGCGACGACCGATACGTGTTCAACACCTATCGCGACTCGGTCAACTGGCAAAACGACCTGGCCCTTGATGAGCGCAACAGCCTGATGCTCGGTGCCGATGGGTACGAGGACCGGGTGGCCAGCAGCACGCCGTTCGACGAAGACAGCCGCTGGAACCGCGCGGCGTTCATTCAGCACCGCTACAAAGGCGACGGCTTCTCCACCGAGCTCGGGATGCGCCATGACCAGAATCAGCAGTTTGGCAGCCAGAACACCTGGAGCGGCACGCTGACCGTGCCCCTCAACGATGCCAACGACGTGCTGCTGTCCTACAGCGAAGGTTTCCGCGCGCCGACGTTCAACGATCTGTACTACCCCGGTTTCAGTAACCCGAATCTCAAGCCCGAGCACTCGAAAAGCTACGAGCTGCAATGGCGCAGCCGCCTGAGCGACGCCAGCAAACTGGAGGCTTCGCTGTATCGCACTGACCTGAAAGATGCAATCGCGCTGGATGCAGACTTCAGCCCGCAGAACATTGCCTCGGCTCGCATTAATGGCTTCGAAGCATCGCTCGAACAGCAACTGTTCGGCTGGACCGGCAAACTCGGTGCGTCGATCATTGATCCCCGTGATCGCGATACAGGCCACACGCTTAATCGCCGCGCGCGCCGAACAGTCAATCTGGACCTGGACCGCCAGTTCAATCGCCTCGGCGTCGGCGCCAGCTGGCAGGCGGTCAGCGACAGTTACAACGACGAAGCCAACACCCAGCACATCGGCGGTTACGCACTGGTCGGACTGCGCAGCAGCTGGAAAGCCAGCGACGAGGTCAAGCTGGAGTTCAAACTGGATAACGCCCTGGACAAGCACTACAGCCGCTCGCTGTACAGCTTTGATGGCAGCCAATACGGATACCGCGAGGAAGGCCGGACCTGGCTGTTCGGCGTGACCTGGACGCCTGCGTTTTAAAGGACAATGCGCTTCGCTTCTGCCGAAGGCTGCTTGATGTCCTACACAGATCCGCTTCTGCCGCAGGCGTAGGAGCGCGCTTGCCCGCGATCTGGCGCGAAGCGGCAGCCAATCCTATGCACTCGATGCGCCTGAAACGGCCAAGTCGCCTGGTTTTACTACCGCTGCGCGGTAGATCGCGAGCAAGCTTGCTCCCACGGCCTTCGGCCAGAATCAAAAACAGTGCTGCCGACACAGATTCGCTTCTGCCGTAGGCGTAGGAGCGTGGCTTGTCCCGCGATCTGGCGCGAAGCGGCAGTAAATCCTGTGCACTCGATGCGCCTGAAACGGCCAAGTCGCCTGGTTTTGCTACCGCTGCGCGGCAGATCGTCCGAGTGCAGCCCAGAGCAAGCTTGCTCCCACGGCCTCCGGCCAGAGTCAAAGACGGTGCGGCCCATCGCAAGGTGCCGGCCAGAATCGACGCAGCGGCTCAGCGATCGGGCGAGAGCCGTTCACACAGCTTCGCGACGGCATCGATCATCTGCCCGCTGGCGCGCTCCAGGCCTTTGTCCGGCACGGCCAGCAGATGCTGGTTCTTGACCGCCTTAAGCTGAGGCCACGCGTTCCAGCCGCTCAACAACCGGGCATCGCTCGTCAGGATCACCTCAGGGTCACGCTGCAAAATCGCCTCCAGACTGACCTGCGGCGCGGGCTGAGTGAGGTCCGCGAACACGTTCCGCGCGCCACACACACTCAGCGCATCGCTGATGATCTGCCCTCCTCCCACGGTGTACAGCGGCTGATCCCAGACCTGATAGAACACGCTGACAGGCGTCGCCCGTTGGTAGCGCTGACGCAGCGCAGACAATCGCTCACGAAACTCGCCCGCCACCTGCCGCCCCCGCTCGGCACGTCCCAGACGTACGCCTACCTGCTCGATCTGATCGGCCAGTTCATCGAGCGTGTGCGGCTCGGCGACAAAGGTTGGAATATCCAGCCGCTGCAACTGATCGCGCTGGGCAATGCTGACACTGCCGGGCCACAGCAACAGCAGATCGGGGCGCAGCGAAAGCAGCTGTTCCATCTGCAACTGCCCATAGCGCCCCACCGACGGTAAAGCGGCGACTTGCGCAGGACGTTCCCCACCATCAAGCACGCCCACCAGCAAGTCGGTAGCGTTCAGTTCAATAACGATTTCCGTCAGCGAAGGGGCCAGGCTGATAACACGTTCAGCCGCACTGACGGGCCAGGCCGTCAGCAACAGCAGGCAGGCAAGGAGTCGGCGCATCAGGCCAACTGGCGAGGGATGCGATAGAGGTAAAGCAGGATGACGCTGGACAGTGCCAATAAGGCCAGGGGCAGTGGCTCCAGACCGGCGAACACTGCCAGTGCGGCGATCCAGGCCGGCAACCCGGCGACCAGGAACGCCATGCGTCGATCGGCAGCAAGCCGCAGCCAGGCCGCGGGCTCTTCCGGGGTATCCAGTGATTTCTGCACCGCAATCAACGAGCGCTTGTACGCGCCGAACGGCTTGAGGCTGACAAACATCGAGGCCACGCCTGCGATGAACAACGGCATGGCGAACACCGATGGGCTGGCAGGCTCTTCACCCCCTCCGAAAAACACACAGACAACGAGCAGCGGCCCCAACGTCAATCCCAGTTGCCGCCACCACGCCAGCGCCAAACGACGGCGCACGTTGCCCCGTGTCACGCCGGATCGACCTCGCTCTGGTGCTCATTGCCCATCATATGGCCGAGCTTGCCGGCCTTGGTCGCCAGGTACAGTTTGTTGTGCGGGTTTTGGCCGGTGTGCAGCGGCACGCGTTCAGCCACACTGATCCCCATGTCCGTCAGGGCTTTGACCTTGCGAGGATTGTTCGTCATCAGCCGCAGCGACTTCACGCCCAGGTGCTCCAGCATCGGCAGGCAGATAGCGTAATCACGCTGGTCAGCGGCAAACCCCAGACGCTCGTTCGCTTCAACGGTATCGGCACCGCCGTCCTGCAATTCGTAAGCACGGATCTTGTTCATCAAGCCGATGCCGCGCCCTTCCTGGCGCAGGTACAACAGCACGCCACGGCCTTCGGACGCAATCGCGCGCAACGCTGCTTCGAGCTGTGAGCCGCAGTCACAACGCTGGCTGAACAGCGCATCACCGGTCAGGCATTCGGAATGCACACGACCGAGCACCGGCTCGCCATCCGATACATCGCCAAGGCTCAGAACAACATGCTCACGGCCGTTTTCTTCTTCAAGAAAGCCGTTCATTTTGAAAGTGGCAAAAGGGGTAGGCAGCTTGGAAGCCGCGACAAATACGACGGGCACCGTGTGCTCCTGATCAGTATGGGGGCTGGAAATTCGCAAGGCGGCATTGTAACAGCAGGTTCCAGCAGACGCTTAGGCTGAATTGTCGGCCATTCAGATCAGGAAGTTTGATCATGCCGCGGCCCGGCTTTTTGAGCAGCATCGTCAGCGTCGAACGGATACGGCTGGTGCCAGCGAGTAAAAATCACTCGTAGCTTGCCGGAGCGCACCAGTTGCGCCATGCGCTCATCGAAGACATCGCGAAGAAAACGCCCTCGTGCATTGTCGGCAAAGCTCAGAAACAATGGAATCGACATCAGGTAGGTCATGCGAAAACGTTGCGGCTCTTGGGTTTGCCCGAGGATGAAATTGACCTCTGGCCTGGCGTCGATGTACAGATCCGCGCGCGCATGATCGAGCATCGGAAGGATGTGATCGCGCCGGGCGACTTCGTTGAAGTGAACGACGTTGGGCAGGTAATGCTGGTATTCGTAACCGCGAACCCACGCCAGACGATAATTGCCCAGGGTTTTCAAGGTCGGTGCCGGTCTGGACGCCAGTCCCAGCGCGTAGATTTCGTCGGTGTCGTAATGCCACTTGGGATACAGCGTGCCCTCGACCTCATGCTCGTAGGCGCCGACCCACGCATCGGCTTCGCCACGCTGCACCAGACCGACGGCGCGAGTGTAAGGCTCTGTGCGTGACGCCACCTTGATCCCGGCCGGTTCGAATATCTCCCGCATCAGGTCCCAGCCCAACCCACTGCCATCGGCTTCGGTGTAGGCGTTCCACTGCTCGCTGACCAGCACAATGTCAGAAGGTTTTTCGGAGGCAGCGCCCGCATAGGCTTCGTTCGTTGCGCCCCACACCCCGATCATTACTGACAGCGTCAGGCCAGGCAGCCCTTTCATCCTTACGCGGCCCATGAGTGGTTTCCTATAACACGCCCCACACCCAGACTAGACCCTGCATCGCCAACCATGCAAAAACGCCGGCCAGAACATCGTCGAGCATGATGCCGACGCCGCCGTGCACGTGTTTGTCGATCCAGTGGATCGGCCACGGTTTGAGGATGTCGAAAAAACGGAAAACCAGAAAACCCACCAGCAACCAGACCCAGCCTTCAGGCACCAGCCACAAGGTTATCCACATGCCGACCATTTCGTCCCAGACGATGCCTTCATGGTCGTGCACGCGCAGATCGTCGGCGACCTTGCCGCACAGCCAGAAGCCGAACAGCATGGTCAGCCCCAGCATCAGCCAGTAGCCCCAGTCTGGCAGCATCTGCCACAGTGGAATGAATGGCACGGCGACCATGGAGCCCCAGGTACCAGGCGCTTTGGGCAACGTGCCGGAGCCGAAGCCGAACGCCAGGAAGTGCCAAGGGTTGGTCCACACCGAGGGCGGAACGTTTTCCGCCGGGACCTGATTAGGATGGTCTGTCACCGTGTCTCCCGAAAATGTTGGTAGCCCCGCGTCAACGGAGTGATGTCTCGTCCTTGTTCATCGATAAGCGACACACCCTGCCCTTCGACCACGCGCCCCACCACCGACACCGGCCAGCCCGCTGACACCAGGCTATCGAGTTCCGATGGCGGCAAGGTGAACGCGAGCACGTAGTCATCGCCGCCGGTCAGCGCAGCCTGTCGTGCGTCTTCAAGCCCCAGGAACGACAGCAGCGCGGCGGACATCGGCAAGCGCTCACGCTCCACCTGCAAGCGTACGCCCGATGCGAGCGCGATATGTCCACAATCGGCGAGCAGGCCGTCAGAGATGTCCAGCGCGGCCGAGGCCTTCCCCCGCAACGCCCGTCCCAACCCAAGTTGCGGCTGCGGCGACCAGTAACGTGCCAGCAGGGCCTGTGTGGTAGACGCCTCGGTACTGCGCTGGTTCAACACCAGCGGCAGCGCACCGGCGCCGTCGCCCAGCGGGCCACCCACACACAACAGGTCACCGGGCCGCGCGCCACTGCGGGTCAACGCTTGCCCCGCCGGCACCGAGCCGAACACGGTCACGGTCATGCTCAGCGGACCGCGCGTGGTGTCGCCGCCAATCAAGCGCATCGAACAGCCCTGGGCCATCTCGTTCAAACCACGGGCAAACGCTTGCAGCCAGTCGGCAGAAACGTCCGGCAGGGTCAGAGCAAGGGTAAACGCGAGCGGGCTGGCGCCCATGGCGGCCAGATCACTGGCAGAGACACCGAGCGCACGCTGGCCCAGCAGGAAAGGGTCGCAGACGTCGGGGAAATGCACCCCGGCGACCAGCGTGTCAGTGGAAATCGCCAGTTGTTCGCCGGGCGCTACCGACAACAGGGCGCAGTCGTCGCCAATCCCCAATGCAACGCCTTCGCCAGGCTGCGCACAGGGCGCAGCGGCAAAGTAATTGCGGATCAGCTCGAACTCGCCCATGGCGTGGCAACACTTGAGAGTCTGGAGAAACCCAGACGCCTCAGCGCTTGTGAGCCTTCACTTCGACTTCGCGCAGACGCGGAGCCAGTTTGTCGAGCACACCGTTGACGAACTTGTGGCCGTCGGTCGAACCGTAGACTTTCGCCAGCTCGATCCCTTCGTTGATGACCACGCGGTAGGGCACGTCGATGCGCTCGAGCATCTCCCACGTAGACAGGCGCAGGACTGCCAGTTCCACCGGGTCCAGCTCGTCGATGGTGATGTCCAGGCACGGCGTCAGTGCAACATCGATCTCGGCTTTCTTGGCTGGCACACCGTGCAGGATGTCGCGGAAGTACGCCGCGTCGACATCACTGAAGTCGTTATCGACACGGAACTGGGCTTCGATCTCGTTCAGCGACTGCTTGGCCATATGCCACTGGTAGAGCGCCTGCATGGCAAGCTTGCGCGCAGCACGGCGCTTTTCACTCTTCGAGGGTTTGCCAGCGTCGGCCGGGCGAGGTTCGCGCGGGTTGAACTGATCGCTTTCGTCGTTAATCACTTGGCCTCCAACTGCGCCAACAGGCTGACCATCTCGATGGCGGACAGGGCAGCTTCAGCACCTTTGTTACCGGCCTTGGTGCCGGAACGTTCGATGGCTTGCTCGATGGAATCAACGGTCAGTACGCCAAAAGCGACCGGCACGCCGAACTCCATGGACACCTGGGACAGGCCTTTGGTGCATTCACCGGCCACGTATTCGAAGTGCGGCGTACCGCCACGAATGACGGCGCCCAGTGCGATGATCGCGGAAAATTCGCTGCGCTGAGCGACTTTCTGCACGACCAGCGGGATTTCGAAAGCACCCGGCGCGCGGATGATGGTGATGTCGCTTTCGCTCACGCCATGGCGAACCAGGGCATCAACGGCACCGCTCACCAGGCTTTCCACGACGAAGCTGTTGAAGCGGCCTACCACCAGGGCATAGCGGCCTTGGGGGGCGATGAAGGTACCTTCGATGGTCTTCAGGGTCATTCGGCTGAGTCTCGTGTTCTCGTATTAAAGAGCAAGAAAGCGCGCACCACGCGCGCTTTCAGGATTTTAGGCCACGAATCGGCGACCGCAGGAACAAAAACCGTGAACGCTTCACGCTTTCACGGCCAGTGACCTGCCGGCCTTTATTCGGAGGGCACGTATTCTACAACTTCCAGATCGAAACCGGATATCGCGTTGAACTTCATTGGCGAACTCATCAGGCGCATTTTGCGTACGCCCAGGTCGCGGAGAATCTGCGAACCGGCCCCGACGGTGCTGTAAGTGGTCGGCGTTTTGACCGCTGCTCCCCCGGCGGTTTCACGCACATGGGCCAGCACGGCATCGCCATCGAGCGGGTGCCCGAGCAGCAGCACGACACCGCTGCCAGCCTCTGCAACGGCCGTCATGGCGGCGCGCAGGCTCCAGCGGCCGGGCTGCTTGACCATCAACAAGTCACGCAGCGGGTCCATGTTGTGCACACGCACCAGCGTCGGCTCTTCCGCGCAGACCTTGCCCAGCGTCAGCGCCAGGTGGACGTCGCCCTCGACCGAATCACGGTAGGTCACCAGGTTGAACTGGCCCAGTTCGCTGTCCAGCGGCTGCTCGGCAATCCGCTGAACGGTACGCTCATGGATCATCCGGTAATGGATCAGGTCGGCGATGGTGCCGATTTTGATGTTGTGCTCGGCCGCGAAGGCCTCGAGTTCAGTACGCCGGGACATGGTGCCGTCGTCGTTCATCACTTCGCAGATCACGCCGGTCGGCTCGAAACCGGCCATGCGCGCCAGGTCGCAGGCCGCTTCGGTATGACCGGCGCGGGACAGCACGCCGCCCGCCTGAGCCATCAGCGGGAAAATGTGGCCCGGGCTGACAATATCGTCCGCCTTGGCGTCCTTGGCTGCAGCGGCCTGGACGGTACGCGCACGGTCGGCCGCGGAAATACCGGTGGTCACGCCTTCGGCGGCCTCGATGGAAACCGTGAACTTGGTGCCGAAGCCCGACCCGTTACGCGGCGCCATCAACGGCAGCTTCAGGGTTTCGCAGCGCTCGCGGGTCATCGGCATGCAGATCAGGCCGCGGGCGTAACGCGCCATGAAGTTGATGTGCTCGGCCTTGACGCACTCGGAGGCCATGATCAGATCGCCTTCGTTTTCGCGGTCTTCGTCATCCATGAGGATGACCATCTTGCCTTGGCGAATGTCTTCAACCAGTTCTTCGATGCTGTTGAGCGCCACGCGGCACCCCCTTCAATTCAGGATTTGAGGTAGCCGTTGGCGGCCAGAAAGCTTTCAGTGATGGTGCCGCCCTGGGCGGGCGTCGGGTCGGCGGCCTTGTCACCGAGCAGCAGACGCTCCAGGTAACGCGCCAGCAGATCGACCTCCAGATTGATCTTACGGCCGGGGCGGTAGTCGCCCATGATGGTTTCAGCCAGGGTGTGCGGCACGATGGTCAGCTCGAACTCGGCGCCATTCACGGCGTTCACGGTCAGGCTGGTGCCGTCGACGGTGATGGAACCCTTGTGCGAGATGTACTTGGCCAGCTCACGAGGCGCGCGCATGCGGAACTGGATCGCCCTGGCGTTTTCTTCGCGGGACAGCACTTCACCGACACCGTCGACGTGGCCGCTGACCAGATGGCCGCCCAGGCGAGTGGTCGGGGTCAGGGCTTTTTCCAGGTTGACGCGACTGCCGGTCTTCAAGTCCACGAACGCCGTGACGTCCAGGGTTTCACGGCTGACGTCGGCCCAGAAGCCATCGCCTGGCAATTCGACGGCGGTCAGGCAGACACCGTTGACGGCAATGCTGTCACCGAGTTTGACGTCGGAGAGGTCGAGTTTGCCGGTCTCTACATAAACGCGGACGTCGCCGCCTTTAGGCGTAATGGCGCGGATGCTGCCGATGGATTCGATAATGCCGGTAAACATGGGTCCTCCGGGAGAACAGGGCCAGCGTTGATACGATGGCCGAAAATTATACGCTCGCGCTCGGTGTTGGTATTGCGATGACTCGCCAGTCATTGCCCACAGCGCGCATTTCGATGATCTTGAGCTCGAGCGCTTCGCTCATCTGCGCCAATGGCAGGTCCAACAAAGGACGCGCTGACGACCCCATGAACTTGCCGGCGACAAAAATCTGGAATTCGTCGACCAGGCCCAGTCGGGTGAACGCACCGGCAAGCTTTGGACCTGCTTCGACCAGCACGTCGTTGACGCCACGGGACGCCAGCTCGACCAACAGCTTGCGCAGATCGACATGACCGCCGCTGCTCGCCAACGCCAGCATTTCATGGCCTTCTTCGTGATAACGCTCGCGCGCCGAGGCGGCTGCACAGGTCACGACAAGGGCATTGCCCGCCTTGAAAAACGGAGCATCGAGCGGCACACGCAAGCGCCCGTCGATCAGCACGCGCAGGGGCGGCCGTGTCACGGCAAGCGCCGTCAGTTCGGCATTAAGGCCCAGCTCGTCAGGACGAACCGTCAGACGCGCATGGTCGGCCAGCACCGTATCGGCGCCCGTCAGCACCACGCTTGACTGGGCACGCAGACGCTGCACCGCAGACCGGGCCTCAGGGCCGGTGATCCACTTGCTCTCGCCGCTGGCCATGGCCGTGCGACCGTCCAGACTCATCGCCAGCTTCACCCGCACATACGGCAGGCCATGCTCCATGCGCTTGAGAAAGCCTTTGTTGAGTGCACGCGCTTCACCTTCCAGCACGCCACTCTGAACGGCGATACCGGCGCTCATCAAACGCAGCAGGCCGCGTCCGGCGACATCGGGATTGGGGTCTTGCATCGCCGCGACCACACGCGCCACACCTGCGTTAACCAAAGCGTCGGCACAAGGCGGCGTGCGTCCGTGATGGCTGCAGGGTTCGAGGGTGACGTAGGCGGTTGCGCCTTTGGCCTTGTCACCGGCCTGATGCAGCGCATGGACTTCGGCGTGGGGCTCGCCTGCGCGGACATGCCAACCCTCGCCGACCACTTCGCCGTCTCGCACGATCACGCAACCCACCCGTGGATTAGGGTGCGTCGAGTAGACGCCCTTGCGCGCCAGTTCCAGCGCTCGTGCCATATACGCGGCGTCGAGCACGCTTTGCTCTGTCGGAGACATGCTCACTCTTTAACCGGCTCACGGGCCAGTCGGTCGATTTCTTCGCGGAATTCGTTGAGGTCCTGAAACCGCCGATACACCGAAGCAAAGCGGATATACGCCACTTCGTCGAGTTTCTGCAGCTCGGCCATGACCAGCTCGCCAACGACCAAGGATTTGACCTCGCGCTCACCGGTCGCCCGAAGTTTGCTCTTGATGTGAGCCAGGGCCGCTTCAAGACGCTCGACACTGACCGGGCGTTTTTCCAGCGCGCGCTGCATGCCGGCGCGCAGCTTTTCTTCATCGAAGGGCTGGCGGCTGCCGTCTTGCTTGATCAGCCGTGGCAGCACCAGTTCGGCGGTTTCGAACGTGGTGAATCGTTCGCCGCACGCGACGCATTCACGACGGCGACGAACCTGATCGCCTTCGGCGACAAGGCGCGAGTCAATGACTTTGGTGTCGTTGGCACCGCAAAAGGGACAGTGCATGGTGGCAGGCAACAAAAAAAGGGAGGGCCATGGTAGCGCATCCCGCCGGCAAGACAAGTCTCGGGGTTTGAGGTATATAGACGCGCATCCTGTGCGGCGAAAGCCGTCACCCTTGGGGACACTGCGTGATGTCCCGGGTATCCCGATCGATTCCGTTTTTGCTGGAGCTGTTCATGACGCTACGTTCGCTCGCTGTAATCAGCCTGCTCGGCCTGCTCGCCGCCTGTAGCACTGCCGAGCCGCCCAAACCCGCTGCACCCGCGAAGCCTGCGCCGAATGCGATCAAGCTGCCCGCGGGCCCTGGCCCGCTTCTGCCGTATCAGCGCGAATTGAGCGGACAGTTGCTGGGTGTCCCCACCGGCGCCGAAGTTGAGTTGGCGCTGCTGGTGATCGATGACCGCAACCGCCCGCAAAAGCTGCTGAGCAGCACCAAGCTCACCGGCAACAACCAGTCGCTGCCGTTTCAACTGCGTTTCAACCCGGAAGCGTTCCCACAAGGTGCGCGTGTCGAGTTACGCGGCCGCGCCAGCCAGTCGGGTCAGTTGATCCTGCATCTGCCGTCGGTGCTGATCGCCAGGCCTGACACCCAGTCGCTCGGACAACTGCAATTCGTCACGGCGCCATGACCCCGCCGCCGCATCTGCAGGCGGCGTTGAACGAACTGCTGGGCGACGCCCGATTGGTCGCCGAGCCGTTGCCGGGCACGGACTTGAAGTTATGGCTGATCGACGCGGACAACATGGACCGTGCGTTCAGTCCTGAAGAAACCCGACGCATCCTTGAAGAGCCGCCCTACTGGAGCTTCTGCTGGGCCAGCGGCCTGGCGCTGGCACGCTTCCTCGCCGAGCACCCGCAATGGGTCGAGGGCAAGCGGGTACTCGATTTCGGCGCAGGCTCGGGCGTCGCAGGCATCGCCGCCATGAAGGCCGGCGCGCTGGAAGTGGTGGCGTGTGATCTCGATCCCATCGCCCTCGCCTCGTGCAAGGCCAACGCCGAGCTCAACGGCGTGACGCTCGCTTACTCGGCTGATTTCTTTGCCGAGGCCGACCGTTTCGACCTGATTCTGGTGGCCGACGTGCTGTACGACCGGGCCAACCTGCCGTTGCTGGACCAATTTCTCAGCCGGGGCAAAGCCGCGCTGGTCGCCGACTCCCGCGTCAGGGATTTCCAGCATCCGCTGTATGAGCGACTGGGGATTCTGGAGGCACTGACCTTGCCGGATCTGGCCGAGCCCTGGGAGTTTCGCAGGGTGAGTCTTTATCACGCGGCAAGATAACGCCTCCCCTTGTGCGTAGCTTGTCCCGCGAGCGGCTGCGAAGCAGTCGTAAATCCGGTGTACGCGGTACAACCGAAAAACTGCATTTACAGGGTTTACGACGACTGCGTCGCCGGTCGCGGGACAAGCCACGCCCCTACAAGACGTCACCGACCTTTCAACAACACCCGGCCGCCCTTTATAGTTGGCGCCATTAAGCCTTTTTCGAGACTTGCGATGAGCCAGGACACGCCGTACATCTTCGATGCGACCACTGCCACTTTCGATCAGTTGGTCATCGAGAACTCCTTTCACAAACCGGTGCTGGTGGATTTCTGGGCCGAGTGGTGCGCGCCGTGCAAGGTGCTGATGCCGTTGCTGGCGCAGATTGCCGAGAGCTATCAGGGCGAGCTGCTGCTGGCGAAAGTCGACTGCGACGCCGAGCAGGACATCGTTGCCCGCTTTGGTATTCGCAGCCTGCCGACCGTGGTGCTGTTCAAGGACGGCCAGCCAGTCGACGGTTTCGCCGGTGCCCAGCCTGAATCGCAGATTCGCGCGCTGCTCGAACCGCACGTCCAGATGCCGCCACCGGCTGCGGCAGACCCGCTGCAAACCGCTCAGGAAATGTTTGCCGCGAGCCATTTCGCGGAAGCGGAAGCGGTGCTGCAGACTATCCTCGCCGAGGACAACAGCAACGCCGCCGCGTTGATTCTGTACGCACGCTGCCTGGCTGAACGTGGCGAGCTGACCGAAGCCCGTGCTGTGCTGGACGCGGTCAAAGGCGATGATCACAAAGCCGCGCTCGCCGGCGCGAAAGCCCAGTTGACCTTCCTCGGGGAAGCCCAGGCACTGCCGGATGCGGCGGACCTGAAGAGCCGTCTGGCGCAAAACCCGCAGGACGATGAAGCCGCGCATCAACTGGCGATCCACCAGTTGTCCCGCCAGCAGTACGACGCTGCGCTGGAAGGCTTGCTCAAACTGTTTATCCGCAACCGCAACTACAACGAAGGCCAACCGCACAAGACCTTGCTGCAGGTGTTCGACCTGCTGGGCAACGATCACCCACTGGTGACCACCTATCGCCGCAAGTTGTTTGCTGCGCTCTACTGATGTGACTTCGGCCCTGTAGGGCTTTAGACAGGATTGCGTCGGGAGATCCCAGGCATCACTCGATCCAGTGATACTCCGGCGCATCGCCATGGCTTTCGACTTTGACGTTGGCACTGTGGCGCATGCGCACCATCAGGCGTTTGCCCGCCGCCGTGCTGCCGGCCAGCCCTTCCAGCTGTCCGAGCAGGTCAGGTCCGCTCATATGCCCCGCCTTGCGCAGCAGTTCCTGTGCGATCTCCCAGACCGCGTCGTTACGACTGGCGATCGGCTTGGCCGGTGATTCGTTGAGCGGTTCGGTCTGCTGCACGTGCACGCCCAGCTGCGTACCCAGCCGGGCCCAGTCGCTTTCGTCCATCTCCACGGTCAGATCCACCGGCATGTCGCCAACGGTTCCACGGATTCGCAACATGATGTGTGTCCTCTGGTTGAGTGAGCGGCATGGTCCCACAGGTGCTCCCGTGCTGCACGTGATCCGCCGAGCCCGGAACGTCCGAACGACGCAAGCGCGCTTCTACAGTCCCAACAAAAAAGTTAAGAACGCGCGCAACGTATTGTTATAAGATCACATAACAAATTTCCAACCTTCTCCCGGAGCCCTTCTCTATGCGTCGTCTGTTCCTCGCTTTGCCCTTCGCGCTGCTGCCCCTGACTTTCGCTCACGCTGCCGATGAACATGACCACGATCATGAGCACGGCAGCCTCGGCGCGCATGTTCACGGTGTGGCGAGACTGGACGTGGCGCTGGATGGCCGCACGCTGGAGCTGGAACTGGACACCCCGGCCATGAACATCGTCGGCTTTGAACACGCCGCAACGACCGCTGCCGACAAAACGACGCTGGCGCTGGCGCGGGAAACCTTGCTCAAACCTCACGGCCTGTTCAGCATTCCGGAAGCGGCGGGCTGCACGGTCACCAAACAGAAGCTGGAAAGCCCCTTGTTTGGCGACAAGGACGATGACCACGATGACGGTGATGCGGACGAGCACGAACACAGCGAAATCCACGGTCACTACCAGTTCACCTGCGATGTGCCCGCCGTGCTCAACAAGCTGGACCTGACCCAGTTGTTCAAAAGCTTCCCGGCCACCCAGACCATTCAGGTCCAACTGGTGACACCGAAACGCCAGATGGGCGCGGAAGTGCGTCCAAGCAACCCAGTGGTCAAGTTTTAAACCACGTGGCTTCACATACGACCGGGACCTCCCGGTCGTTCACCTTTCAAATGCGACTGAGGCCATGACTCAAGCACTTATCGAGCTGTCCGGACTCGGCTTTGCCTGGCCGGGACACGCCCCTCTGCTGGACATTCCGGCGTTCCGCCTGGAGCCGGGCGAAACCCTGTTTCTCAAAGGCCCCAGCGGCAGCGGCAAAACCACCTTGCTGGGCCTGCTGGGCGGCGTGCAAAAGCCCGACCGCGGCAGCATTCGCCTGCTGGGGCAGGAGCTGACAGCGCTGTCGGCCGGCGCCCGCGACCGGTTTCGCGTCGATCACACCGGTTACATCTTCCAGCAGTTCAACCTGCTGCCGTTTCTGTCAGTGCGCGAGAACGTCGAACTGCCCTGTCATTTCTCCAGGCTGCGCGCGGCACGAGCAACACAACGTCATGGCAGCGTCGATCATGCCGCTACGGCCCTGCTCGCGCATTTGGGCCTCAAGGATCCGCAGGTGTTGAGCCGTCGCGCCGACGCGCTGTCCATCGGCCAACAGCAACGCGTTGCCGCCGCCCGCGCGTTGATCGGCCAGCCCGAACTGGTGATCGCTGACGAGCCCACCTCGGCCCTCGACGCCGACGCCCGCGAAGCCTTCATCAAGCTGCTGTTCGCCGAATGCCGCGAGGCCGGCGCCAGTCTGTTGTTTGTCAGTCACGATCAAAGCCTGGCGCCACTGTTCGACCGCAACCTGTCGCTGGCCGAACTCAATCGCGCCGCCGTCGCCACCGAGGTTTGAGATGTATCTTCTTCGTCTGGCACTGGCCAGTCTTGCCAACCGCCGCTTTACCGCGTTTCTCACGGCGTTCGCCATTGCCCTGTCGGTCTGCCTGCTGCTGGCGGTCGAACGGGTGCGCACCGAAGCCCGCGCCAGCTTCGCCAGCACGATCAGCGGTACGGATCTGATCGTCGGCGCGCGCTCAGGCTCGGTGAACCTGTTGCTGTATTCGGTCTTCCGCATCGGCAACGCCACCAACAATATTCGTTGGGACAGCTTCGAACATTTCGCCAACAGCAAACAGGTGAAGTGGGCGATCCCGATCTCACTGGGTGACAGCCACCGCGGCTATCGGGTGATGGGCACCAACGAATCGTACTTCGAGCATTACCAGTACGGCCGCCAACAGCATCTTGAACTGGCCGAGGGCCGCCCGTTCGCCACCGATCCATTCGAAGTGGTACTGGGTGCCGAGGTGGCGCACGCCCTGCATTACAAGCTGGGCGACAAGCTGGTTCTCGCTCACGGCGTGGCGACCGTGAGTCTGGTCAAGCACGATGACAAGCCGTTCACCGTGGTCGGCATTCTCAAACGGACCGGCACGCCGGTGGACCGCACGCTGCACATCAGCCTGGGCGGCATGGAAGCGATCCACATCGACTGGCATAACGGCGTGCCGGCGCAGGGCGCGGGGCGTATCACGGCCGATCAGGCGCGCAACATGGACCTGACGCCGACCGCCATCACGGCCTTCATGCTCGGACTGAACAGCAAGATTTCGACCTTTGCCTTGCAGCGCGAAATCAACGAGTTCCGGGGCGAACCGATGCTGGCGATCCTGCCGGGCGTGGCGCTGCAAGAGCTCTGGAGTCTGATGGGCACGGCGGAAAAAGCGCTGTTCGTGATTTCGTTGTTCGTGGTGCTCACCGGCTTGATCGGCATGTTGACCGCGATTCTCACCAGCCTCAACGAGCGTCGCCGAGAGATGGCGATTCTGCGTTCGGTCGGTGCGCGCCCTTGGCATATCGCGAGCTTGTTGATCCTTGAAGCGTTCGCGCTCGCGCTCGCGGGCGCGGTCAGCGGGCTGGCCTTGCTCTACATCGGTATCGCCGCCGCTCAGGGTTACGTGCAGGCGAATTACGGGTTGTACTTGCCATTGTCGCTGCCGAGCGCTTATGAATGGGCGCTGTTGGGCGGCATTCTCGGCGCCGCGCTGTTGATGGGTGTCGTGCCGGCCTGGCGCGCTTATCGGCAATCTCTGGCAGATGGCCTGTCGATCCGGTTGTGAGGACGTGTTGATGCATAGGGTGTGGATGGTGATGGTGTCGCTGATGTTCTCGACGCCACTGTGGGCGCAAGACCTGCGCGTACTGACCTGGCAGGAGATGATTCCGCCGGATGCGCCACCGGTGAAATTGATCACGGCGCCCATCCATAACTTGTCGCAAATGGCTGACGCGCTGTCAGTGGAATCGGCACCTGCCGCTCATCAACTGGCGCCGCACGCACCGGTGGTCAAATCACTGGATGGGCAGAGGGTCCGCTTGCCAGGGTACATCGTGCCGCTGGAAGTCAGCGAAGAAGGTCGGGTGACGGAGTTTCTATTGGTGCCGTATTTCGGCGCCTGCATCCACGTGCCGCCGCCTCCGCCGAACCAGATTGTCCACGTCACCAGTGAGCTTGGCGTGAAGGTCGACGAGCTGTATCAACCCTACTGGATCGAAGGCCCGATGCAGGTCAAATCCACGTCCAGCGAACTGGCTGACGCCGGGTATCAGATGGAGGCCGACAAGATTCTGGTCTACGAGCTGCCGGATCAGTAGCTTGACTGCGTTTCTGTAGGCGCAGGTCGCGAAGCGGTTTACGACGGGTTTCCCGCCGATCCCGGACACGCCACGCGTCTACACGTTGACCCAGGTCAAAACAGGCGACTTACACACTTCGTAACATAAGGCATCCCTTTTTTATGCCCTTACGGAGCCCCTATGAACAAGTCCTTGCTCGGCGCATCGGTATTCGCGCTCGCACTCGTCGCCCCCATCGCCGCCCATGCCCACCAGGCTGGCGACATCATTGTTCGCGCGGGTGCTGCCACCACCGCGCCCAATGAGGACAGCGGAAATCTGAAGTTCGATGGCGTAAAGGCACCGGGGACCAAAGCAACGCTGGACAGCGATACTCAACTGGGCCTGACCTTCGCCTACATGTTGACCGACCACGTGGGTCTGGAGCTGCTCGCGGCCACACCTTTTCAACACACGGTTGCGATCAAGGGGCTTGGCGCGGGTCTGGATGGCAAGCTGGCCGACGTTAAACAACTTCCGCCGACCCTGTCGCTGCAGTACTACCCGATGGACGCGAACTCCAAGTTCCAGCCATACGCTGGCCTCGGCGTGAACTACACCTGGTTTTATGACGAGAACCTGAGCAGCGACCGCAAAGCACAGGGCATGAACAACCTGCACCTCAAGAACTCGTGGGGTTGGGCCGGGCAGGTGGGCATGGACTACATGCTGACCGATCATGTGATGGTCAACGCCGCTGTCTGGTATGTGGACATCGACACACAGGCGGCCCTTGACGGCCCGTCGGCGTTGGGCGTCGGACGTACCAAAGTCAATGTGGACGTCGACCCTTGGGTCTACATGCTTGGATTCGGCTACAAGTTTTAAACCACGGCATCAGGCATAAAAAAGGCACCTCGAAGGTGCCTTTTTGCGTTACGCGATTCAGCGCCCCATCAGGCGCGCCAGCCCGACTTTCAACGGCGTCGGCGTCGGCACCTTGAAGCGTTGCAGCAGACGCTCGTTGTTGGCGCGGGAGTGCTTGATGTCACCGGACCGCGCAGGCAGATAGCTCACCGGTGGCAGGCTGCCAACCACCTGTTCAAACGCCGCCAGCAATTCATTCAGCGAAGTGGTCGCGTTCAAGCCTACGTTGACCGCACCCTCCTCCACGTCAGGCAGCTCGAAACCCTGGACCACAAGGTCGACCAGGTCTTCGACGTAGAAAAAGTCCCGGGTCTGCTCGCCGTCACCAAACACCGAAATGGGGAGGCCTTTCTCGGCACGCTCGGCGAAAATGCTGATCACGCCCGAGTACGGCGAGGACGGGTCCTGGCGCGGTCCGAAAATATTGAAGAAGCGAAACACCACAGGCTCCAGGCCATGCTGACGACGGTAGAAGTCGAAATAGTATTCACTGGCCAGCTTGTCCGAGGCGTACGGCGTTAGCGGCGCTTTTGCCGTGTCTTCGGTGATGGCTTCGCCTTCGCCGTTATTGCCGTACACCGCTGCGCTCGAAGCAAACACCACCCGCTTGATGCTGGCCTGGCGCATGGCCTCGCAGACGTTCAGCGTGCCGATGAAATTGCTCTGATGGGTTCTCACCGGATCGTCGACCGATGCCTGCACCGAGGCCACAGCCGCCAGATGCGCGACGGCCTGACAACCTGCCGCAACGCGCGCGACCAGTGCCGCATCGGCAACGTCACCTTCGATCAGCTCGACCCGGGGATTATCCAGCGGCAGGTTGCTGCGTTTGCCGGTGGACAGATCGTCAAGCACGCGCACCGCGTAACCTTTGGCGAGCAGGGCGTCGACCAGGTGCGAGCCAATGAAACCGGCACCGCCGGTAATGAGGACGGGAGCATCAGACATGACGGTAGTAGCGGTCCAATAAGCTGGGCAAACCGGCACGCCATGCGCGAGGCTTGATACCAAAGGTGTGGAGGATTTTCTTGCAGGCCAGCACGGCGTTTTGCGGTTCTTCGGCGACATCAGGGCTCGCGGCGTGGGCCTGAGCGGTCGGTGCTTCGATCGCCAGCGGACGCATCAGGCGCGCCTCGGTAAGGATCGCCTGACCCAGCGCCAGCGGCGTGGTCGCCTCATGCCCGGCGTAGTGATACGTGCCCCACAGCGGCGCCGCGCAATCCAGTTGCTTGAGCACGGAAATGATCACGCGCGCAGCGTCATCCACCGGCGTTGGATTGCCGCGACGGTCATCGGCCATGAGCAGTTCATCAGGCGATTCGGCGCGCGTCAAGAACCGCCCCAGCACGCCGTCGGCACTGTCGTCGAGCAGCCAGCCGAAACGCAACAGCACATGTTGCGGGCACGTGGCGCGCACGCTTTGTTCGATGCGCCACAGCGCCTGGCCACGCGACCCCAGCGGCACGGGTTCATCTTTCTCGCTGTAGGCGGTCGCCCGCGAGCCGTCGAACACGCGATAACTGGAAGGCTGGACCAGAACGATGTTGTGGTATTGGCACAGCTCGGCGAGACGCTCCACAGAGCGCTCCTGGGTGTTCAGCCTCTCTGCGCTGACGCTCTCCGCCTGAAACCAGTCGAAGTAGTAAGCGAGGTTGATCAAGGCATCCGGGCGGGTGTCATCGAGCAGTTGCGTCAGGCTTGCCGCATCCCAACCGTCTTGCGGTGGACGCGGTGCGAGGAATCCAATGTCTTCCTCAGCTCCCAGACGAATCAACGCCTGCCCAAGGGCATTCCCGCCGCCCAACAGCATAAGGCGCATTCGCATAGAGTCAGCAGGCTCAGTCTTAAAAAAATAGGTGAAAAACGCTCGCAAACATAACACGTCAGTGGACAAGTCCCAACAGGTGGCCGGGCGATGGTATGGCGCAAAACGGTGATTTACCGGTGGGAGTGAGCGCTCACGAAGACAGAATGTCAGTCGCTGCACCTGTGGCGGATGCGTGGGCCTCTTGGCGAGCAAGCTCGCTCCCACCGAAACTGCAGCGCTCAGCAGGCGCAATTCCCCCGATCACCGGCCCTTGCATCCGCCAGCCAGCGCCCGCATAAATTCACTCATGAATGTATCCCACGCTTCTGAACCGGTGCTCGACGCCTTTCACCCGGCCGTCAGTGCCTGGTTTCGCACCACGTTTCCGGCGGTTACAGCGGCCCAGGCCCAGGCGTGGCCGTTGATAAAACGGCGGCAGTCCACGCTGATTGCGGCGCCGACCGGCTCGGGTAAAACCCTGACGGCGTTTCTGGCGGTGATCGACGATCTGGTCCATCAGGGACTGGAAGCGGGCGGACAATTGCCGGACCAAACGTTCGTGGTCTACGTCTCGCCCCTCAAAGCGCTGTCCAACGACATCCAGATCAACCTGCAAAACCCGTTGGCAGGCATCACGGATCAGCTAGTGCAGCAAGGCCTCCCTGAACTGCGCATCATTACCGCCGTGCGCACCGGTGACACGCCGCAGAAAGATCGCACGGCCATGCGCAAGACCGCGCCGCACATTCTGGTGACCACGCCCGAATCGCTCTACGTGCTGCTGGGTTCTGACTCGGGCCGGCGCATGCTGTCGAGCACGCAAACCGTGATCATCGACGAGATTCACGCCATCGCGGCCAGCAAGCGCGGCAGCCACCTGGCCTTGAGCCTCGAGCGTTTGCAGGCGCTGTGCGAAAAGCCACTGCTGCGCGTAGGACTGTCGGCCACGCAGAAACCCATCGAGCGCGTGTCACGCTTTCTGGTCGGCAGCGATCCTGTCAGTCGTCCCTGCGCCATCGTCGACATTGGCCATGCGCGTCCTCGCGATCTGGCTATCGAAGTGCCTCCCGTGCCGCTGACCGCCGTGATGGCCAACGATGTATGGCAGTTGGTTTACGATCGCCTCGCCGAGCTGGCGCGCGAGCATCGGACCACATTGGTTTTCGTCAACACGCGGCGCCTGGCCGAGCGCATGGCCCGCCACTTGAGTGATCGCCTCGGCAAAGAAGCCGTCGCCGCGCACCACGGCAGCCTCGCCAAGGAGCAGCGGCTGGACGCCGAACAGCGGCTCAAGCGCGGTGATCTGCAGGTATTGATTGCGACCGCGTCGCTGGAACTGGGGATCGACATCGGCGATGTCGACCTGGTCTGTCAGATCAGCTCGCCGCGCTCCATTGCTGCATTTCTGCAACGCGTAGGACGCTCCGGGCACCATGTTGGCGGCACGCCAAAGGGCCGCCTTTTTGCCGTTTCTCGCGATGACCTGATCGAGTGCGCCGCCCTGCTCGACTGCGTGCGGCGTGGCGAACTCGACATCCTGCAGATTCCCAAGGCTCCCCTGGACGTTCTGGCGCAGCAGATCATTGCCGAAGTCAGTTGCCAGGAATGGGAAGAGCATGCGCTGCTGGAGATGTTCCGCAAAGCCTCGCCCTACGCTGAGGTCGACGAAGGCCATTATCAGTCGCTGCTGGGCATGCTCGCCGAAGGCTACAGCGGTCGTCAGGGCGTGCGTGCGGCTTATCTGCATCGCGACGCCGTGACCCGCACGTTGCGGGGTCGACGCGGCAGCAAGCTGACGGCGGTCACCAGCGGCGGGACGATTCCGGATAACGCCGATTACAGCGTTATCCTGGAGCCGCAGGCGCTGAACATCGGCACGGTCAACGAAGACTTTGCCGTCGAAAGCCTCGCCGGAGACATCTTCCAGCTCGGCAATACGTCTTACCGGATCCTGCGCATCGAAGCCGGGCGCGTGCGGGTCGAAGACGCTCAAGGCGTACCGCCCAACATTCCGTTCTGGCTGGGTGAAGCGCCCGGTCGAAGCAATGAGCTTTCCTTCGCCGTCGCGCGGTTGCAGGCTGAGATCGACCAACAGCTCACGGCGCATCCCGCCAATCTGCTCCCGTGCATCGACTGGCTGATGAGCACACTCGGGCTGGACACCGCCAGCGCCGAACAGATCGTCGACTACCTCGCGCGCGCCCACTCAGCGCTGGGTGCCTTGCCGTCCCAGGACACCTTGGTGATGGAGCGCTTCTTCGATGAGTCCGGCGGCACACAACTGGTCATCCATACGCCCTTTGGCAGCCGGATCAATCGCGCCTGGGGGTTGGCGCTACGCAAGCGCTTCTGTCGCACGTTCAATTTCGAATTGCAGGCAGCCGCCAGCGAAGACGCCATCGTGCTGTCGCTGTCCACTACCCACAGTTTTGCACTGGATGACGTCTGGCGTTATCTGCACTCGAACACGGCCGAGCATTTGTTGATTCAGGCCGTGCTCGAGGCACCATTGTTTGGCGTGCGCTGGCGCTGGAACGCCGGGGTTGCACTGGCCTTGCCACGTTACGCGGGCGGTCGAAAAGTCGCGCCGCAACTGCAGCGCATGAAGAGCGAAGACCTGATTGCCACGGTATTTCCCGATCAGATTGCCTGCCTGGAGAACCTGGTCGGCGAACGTGAAGTTCCTGAGCATCCGCTGGTCGAGCAAACCCTCGACGATTGCCTGCACGAAGCCATGGACGCTGAGGGCTGGCTGTCTTTGCTGCGCCGAATGGAGAACGGCGAAGTGCGGCTGATCAGTCGCGATCTCCCTGCCCCCTCGCCACTTGCGGCCGAAATTCTTAATGCCAAGCCCTACACCTTTCTGGACGACGCGCCTCTGGAGGAACGACGTACCCAAGCCGTCCTCAATCGACGCTGGAGCGACCCGGCGTCTGGCGACGATCTGGGCGCGCTCGACGCCGATGCGATTGTCGCGGTCAGCGAAGAAGCCTGGCCGCAGCCTCAGAATCCGGACGAGATGCACGAAGCCTTGATGAGCCTCGGTTGCGTGAGCGGCGCGGAAGCCCGGGATCAACGCGACTGGATGAAATGGCTGGAAAGCCTCGCCCGTTCTGGCCGAGCGACTCGCCTGCAAGTCACGCCCGATCAAGCACTGTGGATTCCCCTGGAGCGGCTGACCTGCCTGCAGGCGCTGTATCCCGCCGCCGAGATGCACCCGCCGCTGGCGGCATTGGCGGGATTCGACGAAGTGTGGAGCGAGGACGACGCTCGCGTCGAAATCGTTCGCGCGCGCCTGAGCGGATTCGGGCCGAGGGTGTTGTCGGCCATCGCCGAACCATTGGCCTTATCACCCGGCGACGTCACTCAGGCCTTGGCGCAACTGGAAAACGAAGGCTATGTACTACGCGGCCATTTCAGCCCCGGCGTCAGCGAAGAACAGTGGTGCGAGCGGCATCTGCTGTCACGTATTCATCGCTATACGGTTAAGCGCCTGAGGCGGGAAATCGAGCCGGTTTCGTTGCAGGACTTCATGCGGTTTCTGTTCGACTGGCAGCGCCTGTCCACGTCGACCCGGAGCCAGGGTAAGGCTGCACTGCCCGAAGTGGTTGAACAGCTCGAAGGGTATTCCGCAGCGGCAGGCGCTTGGGACAGCGAGATTCTTCCGGCGCGCTTGAAGGATTATTCCCAGAGCTGGCTGGACGACCTGTGTCGCTCCGGCAAGGTGGTGTGGATGCGTCTGACCAGTCGGAACAAAGTTGGCAGCGCTGCCTTGCGCAGTACGCCGATTGTGCTGCTGCCGCGCCCACAGGTGCGTTTGTGGAGCGGGCTGACCGAGCCGCCCGCGCCGACCGAACTGTCGTTGCGCGCGCAACGGGTTCATGAAGTGCTGTCGGACCACGGCGCGATGTTCTTCGATGAACTGACCTCGGAGGCGCATCTGTTGCGCACAGAGCTTGAGAACGCGCTGCAGGAACTGGTCGGCGCCGGTCTGGTGAACGCCGACAGTTTTGCCGGACTGCGGGCACTGGTCACGCCCGCCAGCAAGCGCGCGGCGCACACCAGCCGACGCAATCGAGGTGCATTTATCGGCGGAATGGACGATGCCGGCCGCTGGGCATTACTGCGCCGCCCACCCGCCAACGCGTCTGCCTCGGCGCAACGACTCGACAATGACACGCTCGAACACATTGCCAGGACGTTGCTACGCCGCTATGGGGTGGTTTTCTGGCGATTACTCGAGCGAGAAGCCGACTGGCTGCCCAACTGGCGCGAGTTGCTCAGGACGTTTCATCGACTGGAAGCACGCGGCGACATCCGCGGTGGACGCTTCGTTGCAGGTCTGGCCGGTGAACAGTTCGCGCTGCCAGAGGCCATTCCTGTGCTGCGGGACGTGCGCAAGCGCCCACTGGATGGCAGCCTGATTGGCGTCAGCGGTGTCGACCCGCTCAACCTCGCCGGTACCTTGCTGCCCGGGGCGAAAGTAGCAGCGGTGGTCGGCAACCGACTGGTGTATCGCGACGGCGTTCCCATCGCGGCGATCGTCGCAGGCAAACCACTGTATTGGGGCGAGCTGGATGCCGAAATGATGTTGCAGGTGCGCGACCGGTTGTTCAGGTAAAAGCTCCATCCGCTGCCCCACCGCATTCGCCAGCAAACTCGCTCCCACCGGTTGTGTGTACGCCGCAAAGCATCGAACCCCCTCGATCCCTGTAGGAGCCGTCCGAGGTTACGAGGGCCGCGAAAGCGGTCTGTCATTCACCCTCGATGCCGATGCCCAATCCCCTTCGCCAGCAAGCCGGCTCCACCGGTTGGGTATACGCCGCAAAGCATCGAAACGCCACGCCCCCCTGTAGGAGCCGTCCGAGGTTACGAGGGCCGCGAATGCGGTCTGTCATTCACCGATGATGTCGCCGACCACCACCTTAATCCGAACGCGACCCGCAACAAGCCTGCTATCGCTAACATCCGCCGCTAGGCCGGGCTTTCCGAGCCGTCCTTGTTCACCACCGAGGTCTTGCCCGGCAACGGCTGCTGCCCATCGCCCTCCTCCAACGGCGGCCTTCCCCCGTTATGCGGACTCATGACGAGTTGTGGATAAGTTTGCGCAAACCGTACATCCGTCGACTTATCCACAAGCCGCTTGAGTTTGTCGTTGAACGCACGACTCACCGCATACTGCCCGCCCGACGACGTGCGGAACTGCGCTGTAATCACGATCCCGTTCATGTCCATGCGATCCAGGCCGAACACCTCCAGCGGACCTTGCAGCTTGCTCGACAGCAAGAAGTCGTCGCTGATCGCCTGCCCCGCCTCGCGAATCAACGAAGTCGCCGAATCCACATCCGAATCGTAAGTGAACTGGAACGAGAAGAACGCATACGCGAACTGGCGCGACTGGTTCGTCACCGCCTTGATCTGGCCAAACGGCACCGAATGCACGAAGCCCTTGCCGTCACGCAGGCGCAACGTGCGAATGGTCAGGCTTTCCACCGTACCGGCATGACCGGAGTCCAGCACCACCCAGTCGCCGATGGAAATGGTGTCTTCGATGATGATGAACAACCCGGTGATTACGTCCTGAACCAGTTGCTGGGAACCGAAACCGATGGCCAGACCGACGACCCCCGCACCCGCCAGCAGCGGCGCCACATTGATGCCCAGATTGGCCATGGTAGTGATGGTGCAGATCACCACCAGAACAATTTTGATCGCGTTGCGCAGCAGGGGAAGGATGGTTTTCACCCGCGTGCTGGGCTGACGCGAAGAGCGGTTGTTGGTCGGCGGCTTGAGGGCCTCCTGAATCGCGGTATCCATGACCACCCACAGCAACCACGTCACCAGGAAGATCATCCCGATACTGCTGAGCGAGTCGCTGATGACCTTACCCAACGCATTACGTTGGGCGAATTCGAACAACGAAAAACCCCAGATCCTGCCCAACAGCTCGATAAACCCGATCGCCAGCGCAATGCGCAGCACCGCGTGCAGCAAACTCAGCAGACGCTCTTTGTAGACACGTCCAGTATGGCGTTCGGCGGGTTTGAACATGTGCTGAAACAAGGTGCTCAGAAACACCGTGCCGATGAGCAAGACCGTGGTCAACAAGGCGCAACGGAGCGCTTCCTGACTGTCCTCGCCGGCGCCGATCAGGTTCACGGCCGAGACCAGAATCATCAGCAGAATCGGCAAATGCCAAAGGCTCGAAAAGATCTTCAGCGTCTGTTGCAGCGCCGGCCGTGCCAGCCGCGCGCTCAGCGACCGGTTTCGAATCAGATGGGCCACGGGCCTGCGCATCCTGATCACCACGATGCAGAACATCACGGAAGCCATCAGCCCGGTAAACGCCGCGACGCTGGTGGTGAAGTTGCCGCCAAACTGACGGGAAATCTGTGGACTGGTCAGCGCATCACTCAAGGCGGCAAGAAAGCCGATGATGAACAAGGGATGCGGTGCGTAGCCCCGAATGACGCGGACCGCCGCGCGCTTATGCCCCGCGTTGAACAGCACGATGACGGACAGCAGCACAGAGGTTGAAAAGATACCGCTGCTGGTCGAATACGCCAGACACAACGCCAGCGCGCGACCGATCGAGGCTGACATGAAGTGGCTGACATAAAGCGTCAGCGGCAGACAGATCAGCGCGGGAATCGTGAAAGGCAGAACGTAGCTCAGCACTCCCTGAAGCCGCTGACGTTTGATCAACACGCGCCGCCGCGACAGGCGACCAACGATAAAGGTGGCGATGCGATTGAGCAGCAAAAATGCTCCGATCCACACCGCCGACAGAATCAGAAAGTCGCTGGTGATGCTCCACGGCGAACGCGCCAGCGGCTTATTGACGAGCGTATCGATCTCATCCGCAGCACGGTCTGCACGCAGGCGCCAGGCGTCGAAGATATTCTCGTCAAGATCCAGCTTGTCCTGAACGCTGTCGATACTGGAGCTGATCGCACCGAGCAATCCTCCCTTCACCAGAATCTCCGGCTTGGCAGGTTCTGTTGCAGGAGCAGAATCGGCGGGTGCCGACGACTGTGCAGTGCTTGCGGCAGGCGCGTCGGCGGCCATGACGTTGGAACTGCCCACGCCAAGCAGCAGGCACATCAGCAGGACGGATTTGAAGTTCGGCAAAACGCTGGTCACTCCTTTGAGTCATGAGGGACGGCGGAATCAAGGCCCACTGGAACTGATCCACATTTGCCCGCCAAGTTCGGCGCCGAGCCAAATCCTTCATCTGCGGATGGCGACAAGGCGGCGGAATCAATCATTTTTCAAAAGTCGCTTGACCAAGGAGAACGATCGTTCTACCTTAAGTCCCATGAACGCACCCACAACCGAAACACGTGAAAAGATTCTCGCGACCGCCGAGCAACTGATCTACCAGAACGGCATCCACGCCACCGGCATGGACCTTCTGGTGAAAACGTCCGGCGTCGCGAGGAAAAGTATTTACCGTTACTTCGCGACGAAGGACGAGGTGGCCGCCGCAGCGCTGAACGCGCGGGATGTCCGCTGGATGGCCTGGTTCAGGACGGAGTCGGACAAGGCTGAGAACGCCGGAGCGCGCATCCTCAAGATGTTTGACGTGCTCAAAGGCTGGTTTGAATCCGAAGGATTTCACGGCTGTGCCTTTATCAACACCGCCGGCGAGATTGGCGACCCGAACGACCCGATTCGTTTGATCGCCAAGCGGCATAAACAGAAGTTGTTCGATTACACACTTGAGCTGTGCGAGCAGTTGAACGTCGAGCAACCGTCGGCGCTGGCCAGACAGCTGCTGATTCTAATGGAAGGCGCCATCACCACGGCCCGTGTCATGGGGGACTTCAGTGCCGCCGACAGCGCAAAGGACGTTGCGCAGCTACTGCTGAAACAGGCGTCGCCCTAGAGGCCTGAACTTCAAGAACGCTTTACCCAACGCTGAACTCATCAATGGAGGCTTCACTATGTCGTCCAATGCCCAAACTCGCCCGCCACTTCCCCCTTTCACCCGCGAATCGGCCATCGAAAAGGTCCGCCTGGCCGAAGACGGCTGGAACAGCCGTGATCCGGAAAAAGTGTCGCTGGCCTACACCCTCGACACCAAATGGCGCAACCGCGCCGAGTTCGCCACCAACCGTGAAGAGGCCAAGGGCTTCCTGACGCGCAAGTGGAAGAAAGAGCTGGATTACCGGTTGATCAAAGAACTGTGGGCCTTCACCGACAACCGCATTGCCGTCCGTTACGCCTACGAATGGCACGACGACTCAGGCAACTGGTACCGCTCGTACGGCAACGAAAACTGGGAATTCAACGAAGACGGCCTGATGGCTAATCGTTTCGCCTGCATCAACGACATGCCGATCAAGGAATCCGAGCGCAAATTCCATTGGCCACTGGGTCGCCGTCCTGATGATCATCCGAGCTTGTCGGATTTGGGGCTGTAACGCACTGACGCCTGTACAGCCCGAATGTGAAAGGTTCCGACCTGAAAAAAAGCCCCCGGCAGCTGTGCTGTCCGGGGGCTTTTTTGTTCGAAGCGTTATCGTGTTCGATCTGCAGGGATCTAGAACGGAATATCGTCGTCGAAGCTGTCGAAGTCAGGTGCTGGCTGTGGCGCCTGTTGCGGAGCTGGACGGGATTCACGCTGAGGCTGAGGAGCGGCCTGCGGACGCGACTGTTGCTGCGGACGAGGTGCGGAGTTCTGATAACCGCCACCGCCTTGGCCCTGTGGAGCGCCTTCGCCTTGCGGACGGCCGCCCAACAGCTGCATGGTGCCCTGCATGTCGACGATGATTTCAGTGGTGTAACGCTTGATGCCGTCTTTTTCCCACTCGCGGGTCTGCAGCTTGCCTTCGATGTAGACCTGCGAGCCTTTACGCAGGTACTCGCCGGCGATTTCTGCGACCTTGCCGAACATCGACACGCGGTGCCATTCGGTCTTTTCGACTTTCTGACCGGTTTGTTTGTCGGTCCACTGTTCGCTGGTCGCCAGACTCAGGTTGGTCACGGCATTACCGTTAGGCATGTAGCGGACTTCGGGATCCTGGCCGCATGTGCCGACCAATATGACTTTGTTAACCCCACGGGCCATAACGTTCTCCTAGGCTTCACACGTTTCCGACGCTGGATTGACCACTTCGTCGAAAGACGCCCGATCCAACAGTTCTTTGTCAAATTTGATATAGATGGCAGCCTCGTCGGCAACCACTACTGCATCTGTTACTCCACGTACGGCCAACACGCGATCGGCCAGGCCTGTGTCGCGTTGAGCCTCGGGCGACAACGGCAAGCGAAGGCTGGTCACGTACGGAGGTTCGCGCATGGTAACAGCAAACGCGAGCCAGATGGCGGCCAGACCGGCGCCGCCGAGGAACACCACGTCCAGTCCACCGTGCTGAAACAACCAGCCGCCGAGAATGCCGCCTGCCGCCGAACCGAGGAACTGGCTGGTGGAATAAATCCCCATCGCCGTGCCCTTCCCGCCCGCCGGAGACACCTTGCTGATCAACGATGGAAGCGAGGCTTCCAGCAAGTTGAACGCGGTAAAAAACACAACCGTGCCAATCACCAATGCCCGAAGCGTGTCACCGAACTCCCAAAAGAATAGTTCAGTGAGCATCAATACCAAGACGGCGCCGAGCAAGACCCGCTTCATCTGACGCTTTTTCTCGCCGTAAATGATGAACGGGATCATGGCGAAGAAGGAAATCAGCAGCGCAGTCAGGTAGACCCACCAGTGCTGCTCTTTGGGCAAACCGGCTTTCTCGACCAGCGCCAGCGGTAACGCGACGAAACTGGACATCAGCATCGCGTGCAACGCAAAGATACCTAAATCCAGGCGGAGCAAGTCCGGGTGCCGGAGGGTCGCGCCCAGTGCCTGTTTCGCAAGACCTGACTCGCGATGCTGCAGCGTCACGGTCGACTTGGGCACGACGAAGGCCACGATCCCGACGCCGACAAGCGCCATCGCGCCCGTGGCCAGAAACAATCCCGACAGGCCGAACGCGCTGGTCAGGATCGGACCAATCACCATTGCAACGGCAAACGAGACGCCAATGGTCATGCCGATCATGGCCATCGCTTTGGTGCGGTGCTGCTCACGGGTCAGGTCAGAGAGCAGCGCCATGACCGCCGCGGAAATCGCACCGGCCCCTTGTAAAATGCGGCCGGCGATCACGCCCCAGATCGATGTCGACTGCGCAGCCAGGACGCTGCCCAAGGCGAACACGATCAGCCCCAGGTAAATGACCGGGCGACGACCGATGCGGTCGGAAATAATCCCGAAGGGAATCTGCAGCACCGCTTGCGTCAGACCGTATGCGCCAATCGCCAGACCAATGAGTGCCGGGCTCGCGCCAGCCAGGTCCATGCCATAGGTCGCGAGGACCGGCAGAACCATGAACATGCCGAGCATACGGAACGCGAACACCAGCGCGAGACCGCCCGCCGCGCGGGTTTCGCTGCCACTCATGCGCTCGCTGTGAGAATCGTGCATGGAAGAACCTCATGTGAACCGGCGGCGATTCTACCAGTCCCATCGATGTACAGCACATACGACGCTTTGCCGCGCATCGCAGGAATTTTCTTTTTTCCATGCCTGCCGACATCCATATCGATAGTGTGCATCCATCCAGTATTTCGCCGTATACTCCCGTGTTTTGAAGCCCGCCGTGCGAGGCCACTTTGGACAAGATCCTGATTCGTGGGGCTCGAACCCACAACCTGAAAAACATCGACCTGACCCTGCCACGCGACAAGCTGATCGTGATTACCGGTCTATCCGGTTCAGGCAAATCATCGCTGGCATTCGACACCCTGTATGCCGAAGGTCAACGTCGCTACGTCGAATCGCTGTCTGCGTATGCACGTCAGTTTCTTTCAATGATGGAAAAACCTGACGTCGACACGATCGAAGGTCTCTCCCCTGCCATCTCCATCGAGCAGAAATCGACGTCGCATAACCCGCGTTCGACCGTAGGTACCATCACCGAGATCTACGACTACCTGCGCCTGCTGTATGCGCGTGTCGGCCAGCCCCGCTGCCCTGACCACGACATCCCGCTGGAAGCGCAGACGGTCAGCCAGATGGTCGACCTGGTCCTCGCAGAGCCGGAAGGCAGCAAACTGATGCTGCTGGCGCCGGTAGTGCGTGAGCGTAAGGGCGAGCACCTCGCCGTGTTCGAGGAAATGCGTGCTCAAGGCTTCGTACGCGCCCGGGTGAATGGCAAGCTCTGTGAGCTCGACGAGTTGCCGAAGCTCGACAAACAGAAGAAGCACTCCATTGACGTGGTCGTTGACCGCTTTAAAGTGCGCGCCGATCTGCAGCAGCGTCTGGCCGAGTCGTTCGAGACCGCCCTGAAGCTGGCCGACGGCATTGCGCTGGTTGCGCCGATGGACGACGAGCCCGGCGAGGAGATGATCTTCTCCGCTCGCTTTGCCTGCCCGATCTGCGGCCACGCAATCAGCGAGCTGGAACCCAAGCTTTTCTCGTTCAACAACCCTGCAGGCGCTTGTCCGACCTGCGATGGCCTGGGCGTGAAGCAATTCTTCGACACCAAGCGCTTGGTCAATGCCGAACTGACGCTGGCCGAGGGTGCGATTCGTGGCTGGGACCGGCGCAACGTTTATTACTTCCAGATGCTCGGTTCCCTGGCGAAGCACTACGGCTTCAGCCTGGAAGTGCCCTTCAAGGAATTGCCGGCAGATCAGCAGAAGGTGCTGCTCAATGGCAGCGGCTCTCAGAACGTTGATTTCCGTTACCTGAACGACCGCGGTGACATCGTTAAACGCGCGCACCCGTTTGAAGGTATCGTTCCCAACCTCGAACGCCGCTATCGTGAAACCGAATCAGCGACCGTGCGTGAAGAACTGGCCAAGTTTCTCAGCACCCAGCCCTGCCCGGATTGCCGTGGCACACGCCTGCGTCGCGAGGCGCGGCATGTCTGGGTCGGTGAGAAAACGCTGCCTGCCGTGACCAACCTCCCGATCGGTGACGCCACCGATTATTTCGGCGGTCTGAAACTCACTGGACGTCGCGGCGAAATCGCCGACAAGATCCTCAAGGAGATTCGGGAGCGTTTGCAGTTCCTGGTCAACGTAGGTCTGGATTACCTGACGCTGGATCGCAGTGCTGACACGCTCTCGGGCGGCGAGGCTCAGCGTATCCGTCTCGCCAGTCAGATCGGCGCAGGCCTGGTGGGTGTCATGTACATCCTCGACGAGCCGTCGATCGGGTTGCACCAGCGCGATAACGATCGACTGCTGGACACCCTTCGCCACCTGCGCGACATCGGCAACACCGTGATTGTGGTTGAGCATGACGAGGACGCGATCAGACTGGCCGACTACGTGGTGGACATCGGCCCTGGCGCCGGCGTGCACGGTGGCCACATCGTTGCCGAGGGTACGCCACAGGAGGTCATGGCGCATCCGGATTCCCTGACGGGCAAATACCTCTCAGGACGCGTGAAAATCGAGGTGCCTGCCAAGCGGACGCCACGCAACAAAAAACTGTCCCTCAAGCTCAAGGGCGCGCGCGGCAACAACCTGCGCAACGTCGATCTGGAAATCCCGATTGGCCTGCTGACCTGCGTGACCGGGGTTTCGGGTTCAGGCAAATCGACGCTGATCAACAACACGCTGTTCCCGCTCAGCGCTACCGCATTGAACGGCGCGACCACGCTGGAGGCCGCGGCGCACGACAGCATCGAAGGGTTGCAGCATCTGGACAAAGTCGTCGACATCGATCAGAGCCCGATCGGCCGCACCCCGCGCTCGAATCCGGCAACCTACACCGGTTTGTTCACACCCATCCGCGAACTGTTTGCCGGCGTGCCGGAGTCGCGCTCGCGCGGCTATGGCCCGGGGCGTTTTTCCTTCAACGTCAAAGGCGGCCGATGCGAAGCGTGTCAGGGCGATGGACTGATCAAGGTGGAGATGCACTTCCTGCCTGATATCTACGTCCCGTGCGATGTGTGCAAGAGCAAACGCTACAACCGCGAGACGCTGGAAATCAAATACAAGGGCAAGAGCATCCACGAGGTGCTGGAGATGACCATTGAGGAAGCGCGAGCGTTCTTCGATGCGGTGCCAGCCCTCGCACGCAAGCTGCAGACCCTGATGGATGTGGGGCTTTCCTACATCAAGCTGGGCCAGTCAGCGACGACGCTCTCAGGCGGTGAAGCTCAACGGGTGAAACTCTCCCGGGAGCTCTCCAAGCGCGATACCGGAAAGACCCTGTATATCCTCGATGAGCCAACCACAGGTTTGCACTTCGCCGATATCCAGCAGCTTCTGGACGTGTTGCACCGCTTGCGCGACCACGGTAATACCGTTGTGGTGATCGAGCACAACCTGGACGTGATCAAGACAGCCGACTGGCTGGTAGACCTTGGCCCTGAAGGCGGCTCTAAAGGCGGCCAGATCATCGCGACAGGGACACCTGAGCAAGTCGCCGGGATGAAGCAATCTTACACAGGCCATTACCTGAAGCCGTTGCTGGAACGTGATCGTGCGTAACTTCTGAACGCACACAAATAAAAAGCCCCTGCCGCGAGGGTCACGGCAGGGGCTTTTTATTGGCTCGGATTCAGAGCTGCGATTGCAGGTAGTTCTCCAGGCCTATGGACTTGATCAAACCCATCTGCTTTTCAAGCCAGTAAGTGTGATCCTCTTCGGTGTCCGCGAGCTGGACACGCAGGATGTCGCGACTGACGTAGTCCTTGTGTTGCTCACAGAGCGCGATGCCCTTGCACAGGGCAGCACGGACCTTGTATTCGAGGCGAAGGTCGCTGGCGAGCATTTCAGGCACCGTGGTGCCGACATCGAGATCGTCCGGACGCATGCGCGGCGTACCTTCAAGCATCAGAATTCGGCGCATCAACGCATCCGCGTGCTGTGCCTCTTCTTCCATCTCGTGGTTGATACGCTCGTACAGCTTGCTGAACCCCCAATCTTCATACATCCGGGAATGGATGAAGTACTGATCGCGTGCAGCCAATTCGCCGGTCAGCAGCGTGTTGAGGTAATCGATGACGTCCGGATGGCCTTGCATCGCCGTGAATCTCCTTCGTGAAAGTCGATAGTTTGAACCATCATCACGGGCAGGTCACTGGATCCGGGGCAGAAAAACAAAGAAAAACCGTGATTTCCTCAAATTTGGTGCTGAAAACGCGGGTAAATGAGGAGAGTTCCGTTTATCACTTAGACTTAGCGCAATACTGATGCAAAGTAACTGATAACGCGTTGTATTTAGTGAATTCCGGAAACAAAAAACCGGGCGCTAGGCCCGGTTTTTCGCAACGACTGACGTCTTATTCAGCAGCTTCTACAGAGCCACCGACAGGACGGTCAACCAGTTCGACGTACGCCATTGGCGCGTTGTCGCCAGCGCGGAAACCGCACTTGAGGATGCGCAGGTAGCCACCCTCACGAGTTGCATAACGCTTGCCCAGGTCGTTGAACAGTTTGCCGACCATTTCTTTCGAACGGGTACGGTCAAATGCCAGACGACGGTTAGCAACGCTATCAACCTTGGCCAGAGTGATCAGCGGCTCGGCAACGCGGCGCAGTTCCTTGGCTTTCGGCAGGGTAGTTTTGATCAGCTCGTGCTCGAACAGCGACACCGCCATGTTTTGGAACATGGCCTTGCGGTGAGAGCTGGTACGGCTCAGGTGACGTCCACTTTTACGATGACGCATGGTTCATTCCTTACCAAACACAACGTTCGGTGATTACGACGATCAGGCAGTCGCCTTGTCGTCCTTCTTAAGACTTGCAGGCGGCCAGTTGTCGAGGCGCATGCCGAGGGAGAGACCACGAGAAGCCAGAACGTCCTTGATTTCAGTCAAGGATTTCTTGCCCAGGTTCGGAGTCTTCAACAGTTCTACTTCGGTGCGCTGAATCAGGTCGCCGATGTAGTAAATGTTCTCCGCCTTAAGGCAGTTGGCCGAACGTACAGTCAGTTCCAAATCGTCAACCGGACGAAGCAGGATCGGATCGATCTCGTCTTCCTGTTCGACTACCACTGGCTCACTGTCACCTTTGAGGTCGACGAACGCAGCCAACTGCTGTTGCAGAATGGTTGCAGCGCGGCGGATTGCCTCTTCAGGATCCAGAGTACCGTTGGTTTCCAGATCAATAACCAGTTTGTCCAGGTTAGTACGTTGCTCGACACGGGCGTTTTCCACCACGTAGGCGATACGACGAACCGGGCTGAACGAAGAGTCGAGCTGCAAGCGACCGATGCTGCGGCTTTCGTCTTCGTCGCTCTGACGCGAGTCTGCTGGTTCATAACCGCGACCACGAGCTACGACGAGCTTCATGTTCAGGGCGCCGTTAGACGCCAGGTTAGCGATTACGTGATCGGGGTTAACGATCTCGACATCATGATCCAGCTGAATATCGGCAGCGGTAACCACCCCCGAACCCTTCTTCGACAAGGTCAGCGTAACTTCGTCTCGACCGTGCAGCTTGATAGCCAGACCTTTAAGGTTCAACAGGATTTCAATGACATCTTCCTGTACACCTTCGATGGCGCTGTACTCGTGGAGTACACCGTCAATCTCGGCCTCGACTACTGCACAGCCGGGCATGGAGGACAACAGGATGCGGCGCAGCGCGTTGCCCAGGGTATGGCCGAAACCACGCTCGAGAGGCTCGAGTGTGATCTTGGCGCGGGTTGGACTGACAACCTGCACATCAATGTGGCGGGGTGTCAGGAACTCATTTACCGAAATCTGCATGGATGCACCTATTTTCTAGCCCTTACTTGGAGTAGAGCTCGACAATCAGGCTTTCGTTGATGTCGGCGGACAGATCACTGCGAGCTGGAACGCTTTTGAAAACGCCAGATTTCTTCTCAGTGTCTACTTCTACCCATTCTACGCGGCCACGTTGGGCACACAGATCGAGAGCCTGGACGATACGCAGCTGGTTTTTCGCTTTTTCGCGAATAGCGACCACGTCACCAGCACGAACCTGGTAGGACGGAACGTTAACGGTTTTGCCGTTTACGCTAACCGACTTGTGCGATACCAGTTGACGAGATTCGGCACGAGTAGAACCGAAACCCATACGGTATACGACGTTGTCCAGACGGCATTCGAGAAGTTGCAGCAGGTTCTCGCCAGTAGCGCCTTTCTTGCCGGCCGCTTCTTTGTAGTAACCGCTGAACTGACGCTCGAGAACGCCATAGATACGACGGACTTTCTGCTTTTCACGCAGCTGGGTGCCGTAGTCGGATTGGCGACCGCGGCGCTGACCGTGGATACCTGGTGCAGCTTCGATGTTGCACTTCGATTCGATCGCGCGCACGCCGCTCTTCAGGAAGAGATCGGTGCCTTCGCGACGAGCGAGTTTGCATTTTGGACCAATGTAACGAGCCATTCTTTACAATCTCCTGGATTACACGCGGCGCTTCTTCGGCGGACGGCACCCGTTGTGCGGGATTGGCGTCACGTCGGTGATGCTGGCGATCTTGTAGCCACAGCCGTTCAATGCACGAACTGCAGATTCACGACCCGGACCTGGGCCCTTGACGTTAACGTCGAGGTTTTTCAGGCCGTATTCCAGCGCAGCTTGACCAGCACGCTCAGCAGCTACTTGAGCAGCGAACGGGGTGGACTTGCGGGAACCGCGGAAACCCGAACCACCGGAGGTAGCCCAGGAAAGAGCGTTACCTTGACGGTCGGTAATGGTCACGATGGTGTTGTTAAAAGATGCATGGATGTGGGCGATGCCATCAACCACTGTCTTTTTAACTTTTTTACGAGGACGAGCAGCAGGTTTTGCCATGATTTAATTCCTGTCGATTCGCTGGGGCGATTACTTGCGGATCGGCTTACGCGGACCTTTACGGGTACGCGCGTTAGTCTTGGTACGCTGACCGCGTACTGGAAGACCACGACGATGACGCAGACCGCGATAGCAACCGAGGTCCATCAAGCGCTTGATTTTCATGTTGATTTCGCGACGCAGGTCACCTTCAGTGGTGAACTTCGCGACTTCGCCACGCAGCTGTTCAATCTGCTCGTCGCTCAGATCTTTGATCTTTGCCGCCGGGTTAACCCCGGTGGTAGCACAGATTTTCTGTGCAGTCGTGCGACCAACACCATAGATGTAGGTCAGCGAGATAACAGTATGCTTGTTATCTGGAATGTTAACGCCTGCAATACGGGCCATTCAGTGGGACTCCAATTGACAGCTACCTACGCCCCGGAAGCCAAGAAATAGGGCGCGAGATAATATCGCTGTAATAACAAATAATCAACCCAGCAGCGCACTAGCTGCTGGGCTTATAGCACAGATCACACTCAGCCTTGGCGCTGCTTATGACGTGGTTCCGCGCTGCAAATTACTCGAACAACACCTTCGCGGCGAATAATCTTGCAGTTACGGCACAGCTTTTTCACCGATGCACGAACTTTCATCACCAACTCCTCGAACCTTATGGGTGCTTCAGCGCAGCATGCCGCTGCCGTAGCCCTTCAGGTTGGCTTTCTTCATCAGGGATTCATACTGGTGCGAAACGAGGTGAGATTGCACTTGGGACATGAAGTCCATCACAACCACGACCACGATCAGCAACGAGGTCCCGCCAAGGTAGAACGGCACGTTTGCAGCAACCACCAAAAACTGGGGCAACAGGCACACGGCCATCATATAAAGAGCACCGAACATGGTCAGACGAGTCAGAACGCCATCGATATAGCGCGCCGACTGCTCACCAGGACGAATGCCCGGAATAAAGGCACCGGACTTCTTCAGGTTTTCCGCTACGTCTTTCGGATTGAACATCAACGCCGTATAGAAGAAGCAGAAGAAAATAATCCCTGCACTAAACAGCAGAATATTCAACGGCTGACCAGGAGCGATCGACTGCGAGATGTCCTGCAACCAGCCCATACCTTCAGACTGACCGAACCAGGCACCCAACGAAGCCGGAAACAGCAAGATGCTGCTTGCGAAAATGGCCGGAATAACCCCAGCCATGTTCACTTTCAGCGGCAAGTGGCTGGTCTGCGCAGCGAAGACCTTGCGGCCCTGCTGACGCTTGGCGTAGTGAACTGCGATACGACGCTGACCACGCTCAATGAACACCACGAAACCGATAATCGCTACTGCCAGCAAACCGATGGCGACCAAAGCGAAAATGTTGATATCACCCTGACGTGCAGACTCGAAAGACTGCCCGATCGCTCTCGGAAGACCGGCGACGATACCCGAAAAAATCAACATCGAGATACCGTTACCAACACCGCGCTCAGTGATCTGCTCGCCCAGCCACATCATGAACAGTGCACCAGCCACAAAGGTGGTGACCGCCACGAAGTGGAAGCCGATATCTGCAGAGAAAGCAACGCCCTGACCGGCCAAGCCAATGGACATGCCAATAGCTTGAACCAATGCCAGGACGACGGTGCCATAGCGGGTGTATTGGCTGATCTTACGACGACCAGCCTCACCTTCCTTCTTCAACTGCTCCAGCTGTGGGCTGACAGCGGTCATGAGCTGCATGATGATCGAAGCCGAGATGTACGGCATGATCCCCAGTGCAAAAATGCTCATGCGCTCCAGCGCACCGCCGGAAAACATGTTGAACAAGCTAAGAATGGTCCCCTCATTCTGTCGAAACAGGTCCGCCAGCCGGTCAGGATTGATACCTGGAACTGGGATATGCGCACCGATCCGGTAGACGATAATCGCCAGGAACAGGAAACGCAGTCGAGCCCAGAGCTCGGACAACCCGCCGCTTTTGCTGAGCGCTGAGAGAGCACCTTGCTTAGCCATTTATTCCTCGAATTTGCCGCCAGCTGCTTCGATAGCCGCACGCGCACCTTTGGTGGCTGCGATACCTTTGAGGGTGACCGCGCGAGTAACCTCACCGGACAGCATGATTTTCACGCGCTGTACGTTTTGGTTGATCACGTTGGCATCCTTCAGGGACTGCACAGTTACAACGCCTTCTACTTTAGCCAGCTCGGAGGTGCGAACTTCCGCACGATCCATTGCCTTCAAAGAGACGAAGCCGAACTTTGGCAGACGACGATGCAACGGCTGTTGGCCGCCTTCGAAGCCCGGAGCAATGGTGCCACCGGAGCGGGAGGTCTGACCTTTGTGGCCGCGGCCACCGGTCTTGCCCAAACCACTACCGATACCACGGCCCGGACGATGCTTCTCGCGACGGGAACCCGGCGCTGGACTCAGATCATTGAGTTTCATCGATTAACCCTCGACTCGCAGCATGTAGTAAGCCTTGTTGATCATCCCACGGTTTTCCGGGGTATCAACGACTTCTACAGTGTGACCGATGCGACGCAGACCCAGACCCTTAACGCACAGTTTGTGGTTAGGGATACGGCCGGTCATGCTTTTGATCAAAGTAACTTTTACGGTAGCCATGATCAGATGATCTCCTGCACGTTCAGGCCGCGTTTTGCAGCAATGGACTCAGGGGACTGCATGGCCTTCAAACCCTTGAACGTTGCGTGAACAACGTTGACCGGGTTGGTCGAACCGTAGCATTTGGCCAGAACGTTCTGAACGCCAGCGACTTCCAGGACAGCACGCATCGCGCCGCCGGCGATGATGCCGGTACCTTCGGAAGCAGGCTGCATGTAGACCTTCGAAGCGCCGTGAGCGGACTTCATGGCGTACTGCAGAGTGGTGCCGTTCAGATCAACCTGGATCATGTTGCGACGAGCAGCTTCCATTGCCTTCTGAATCGCAGCAGGCACTTCACGTGACTTGCCACGGCCGAAGCCAACACGGCCCTTACCATCACCCACTACGGTCAACGCAGTGAAAGTGAAGATACGGCCGCCTTTTACGGTTTTTGCTACGCGATTAACCTGAACCAGCTTCTCGATGTAGCCTTCGTCGCGTTTTTGGTCGTTATTTGCCATAACTTAGAACTCCAGCCCGCCTTCACGAGCAGCATCAGCCAGCGCCTTGACGCGACCGTGGTACTTGAAGCCAGAACGATCAAAAGCCACTTGCGATACGCCTGCGGCTTTCGCACGCTCAGCGATCAGCTGGCCAACTTTAGTGGCCGCGTCGATGTTGCCAGTGGCGCCATCACGCAGTTCTTTGTCCAAAGTCGAGGCGTTTGCCAGGACTTTGCTGCCGTCGGCCGAAATGACCTGGGCATAAATGTGCTGCGAAGAGCGGTACACGCAGAGACGCACGACTTCGAGTTCGTGCATTTTCAGGCGTGCTTTGCGAGCGCGACGCAGTCGGGTAACTTTTTTGACGGTCATTTGCTATGCCCTACTTCTTCTTGGCTTCTTTACGACGGACGACTTCGTCCGCGTAACGCACGCCTTTGCCTTTGTATGGCTCTGGACGGCGGAAGTCGCGGATCTCAGCGGCCACTTGACCAACCAACTGCTTGTCGATACCACGGATAAGGATATCGGTTTGGTTGGGGGTCTCAGCGGTGATGCCTGCTGGCAATTCGTAGTCCACTGGGTGCGAGAAGCCAAGGGCCAGGTTCAGCACCGTGCCTTTTGCTTGCGCTTTGTAACCAACACCGACCAGCTGGAGCTTGCGCTCGAAGCCTTGGCTTACGCCCTGGACCATGTTGTTTACCAACGCACGAGTGGTACCGGCCATTGCGCGAGTCTGTTGATCGCCATTGCGAGCAGAGAAACGCAGCTCGCCAGCTTCTTCAACAATTTCAACGGACGAGTGAATGTTCAGGTCGAGAGTACCCTTGGCACCCTTCACCGAAAGCTGCTGGCCGACGAGTTTGACTTCGACGCCTGCTGGCAACTTAACGGGGTTCTTAGCTACGCGTGACATGCTTATCCCCCCTTAGAACACAGTGCAAAGCACTTCGCCGCCGACACCGGCAGCGCGCGCAGCACGATCCGTCATCACACCTTTGTTGGTGGAGACGATAGACACACCGAGACCGCCACGAACTTTCGGCAGATCATCGACGGACTTGTACTGACGCAGGCCTGGACGGCTAACGCGCTTGACTTCTTCGATAACCGGACGGCCTTCGAAGTATTTCAGCTCGATAGACAGCAGGGGCTTGGTTTCACTGCTGATCTGATAACCCGCAATGTAGCCTTCGTCTTTCAGGACTTTAGCTACAGCCACCTTCAAAGTGGAAGATGGCATGCTTACGACGGGCTTTTCAGCCATCTGGGCATTACGGATACGAGTTAGCATGTCCGCTAACGGGTCCTGCATACTCATGGGCTAGACGCTCCTAATACAAAATAATTAGCCTTGCGGCTACTGCTTGTCGCCAAAAAAACTCGGGCACGTAAAAACACGGGCTCAGGCGAGCCGGCAATTCTAGACGTACGCCAGAAACGAATCAAGCCCCAAAAGGGGCTTGATTCGAATTCAGGTCCTACGCTGGTCGGTTTTCGAAGAATCCGATCAGCGCGGTACGAGAAGTGCGACTTACCAGCTGGCTTTAACCAGACCTGGAACGTCACCACGCATTGCAGCTTCACGCAGCTTGTTACGGCCCAGGCCGAACTTGCGGTAAACGCCGTGCGGACGACCGGTCAAGCGGCAACGGTTACGCATGCGCGAAGCGCTTGCGTCACGTGGTTGCTTCTGCAGGGCTACCGTGGCTTCCCAACGTGCTTCTGGACTGGCGTTCAGATCCACGATGATCGCTTTCAGTGCTGCACGCTTGGTAGCGTACTTGGCAACGGTGAGCTGACGCTTCAGCTCACGGTTTTTCATGCTCTTCTTGGCCATTTTCCTACTCCAATCAGTTGCGGAACGGGAATTTGAAAGCACGCAGCAAAGCGCGGCCTTCGTCATCGTTCTTGGCAGTGGTGGTCAGGGTAATGTCCAGACCGCGGAGAGCATCGATCTTGTCGTAGTCGATTTCCGGGAAAATGATCTGCTCTTTCACGCCCATGCTGTAGTTGCCACGACCATCGAAGGACTTGGCATTCAGGCCGCGGAAGTCGCGAACCCGAGGCAGGGAGATCGACAGCAGACGATCCAGGAATTCATACATACGCTCACGGCGCAGAGTGACTTTGACGCCGATCGGCCAACCTTCACGGACTTTAAAGCCAGCGATGGATTTCCGAGCGTAAGTCACAACGACTTTCTGACCGGTGATCTTTTCCAGGTCGGCAACAGCGTGCTCGATGACTTTCTTGTCACCGATCGCTTCGCCCAGACCCATGTTCAGGGTGATCTTTGTTACGCGTGGAACTTCCATCACGTTAGCAAGCTTAAGTTCTTCCTTAAGCTTGGGTGCGATTTCCTTCCAGTAAATCTCTTTCAGTCGTGCCATGGTCTTCTACCTAGCAGTGTTCAAGCATCAACCGCTTTTTGGGTCGACTTGAAGACACGAATTTTTTTGCCGTCTTCAACTTTGAAACCAACGCGGTCAGCCTTGTTGGTTGCGCCGTTGAAAATGGCGACGTTGGAAGCGTGCAGTGGCGCTTCTTTCTCGACGATACCGCCCTGTACGCCCGACATCGGGTTAGGCTTGGTATGACGCTTCACCAGGTTGATCCCACCAACGACCAGACGGTCGTCAGCGAGAACCTTGAGCACCTTACCGCGCTTACCTTTGTCTTTGCCGGCGATCACGATGATCTCGTCGTCACGACGAATCTTTTGCATGTCGGATCTCCTTACAGCACTTCTGGGGCGAGCGAGACGATCTTCATGAACTTCTCAGTACGAAGCTCACGGGTCACTGGCCCAAAGATACGGGTGCCGATCGGCTCTTGCTTGTTGTTCAACAGAACAGCAGCGTTGCCATCGAAGCGGATGATGGAGCCGTCTGCACGACGAACACCGTGGCGAGTGCGGACTACAACAGCAGTCATCACCTGGCCTTTTTTCACCTTACCGCGAGGAATTGCTTCCTTGACGGTTACTTTGATGATGTCACCGATACCAGCGTAACGACGATGAGAGCCACCAAGCACCTTGATGCACATAACGCGGCGAGCGCCGCTGTTATCGGCCACATCGAGCATGGATTGAGTCTGAATCATATAATTTCTCCGACCCCTAGCCCTTAGACTTCCACAGCGCGTTCGAGAACATCAACCAGCGCCCAAGATTTGGTCTTGGCCATCGGACGAGTTTCACGAATAGTGACCTTGTCGCCGATGTGGCACTGGTTGGTTTCGTCGTGCGCGTGCAGCTTAGTCGAACGCTTAACGTATTTACCGTAGATCGGGTGCTTGACGCGACGCTCGATCAGAACGGTGATGGTCTTGTCCATCTTGTCGCTGACAACACGGCCAGTCAGCGTACGGACGGTTTTTTCGGCTTCAGCCATGATTACTTACCTGCCTGCTGGTTGAGCACAGTCTTCACGCGAGCGATGTCACGCTTAACTTGCGAGAGCAGGTGAGACTGCCCCAACTGGCCAGTTGCTTTCTGCATACGCAGATTGAACTGGTCGCGCAGCAAGCCGAGCAGTTGCTCGTTCAGTTGCTGTGCTGATTTTTCACGAAGTTCATTCGCTTTCATCACATCACCGTCCGCTTAACAAAGGAGGTGGCGAGCGGCAGCTTTGCAGCAGCCAGGGCGAACGCCTCACGCGCCAACTCTTCGGAAACACCCTCGATTTCATACAGGACTTTGCCTGGCTGAATCTGGGCAACCCAGTATTCGACGTTACCCTTACCTTTACCCATACGAACTTCGAGGGGCTTTTTGGAAATAGGCTTGTCCGGGAATACACGGATCCAGATCTTGCCACCACGTTTTACGTGACGGGTCAGAGCACGACGCGCTGACTCGATCTGACGAGCGGTGAGACGACCACGAGCAACAGACTTCAGCGCATATTCGCCGAAGCTGACTTTGCTACCGCGCAGTGCCAGACCACGGTTGTGACCGGTCATCTGCTTGCGGAACTTCGTACGCTTTGGTTGCAACATTTGGCGTACCCCTTACTTAGCAGCTTTTTTACGAGGCGCTGGTGCTTGTGGCTTCAGCTCTTCTTGGCGACCACCAATTACTTCGCCTTTGAAGATCCAAACCTTTACACCGATCACACCGTAGGTGGTGTGAGCTTCGTAGTTGGCATAGTCGATGTCGGCACGCAGGGTGTGCAGTGGCACACGACCTTCGCGATACCATTCAGTACGTGCGATTTCAGCACCGCCGAGACGACCGCTCACTTGGATTTTGATGCCTTTGGCACCAATGCGCATGGCGTTCTGTACTGCGCGCTTCATAGCGCGACGGAACATTACGCGACGCTCCAGCTGCTGAGCTACGCTCTGCGCAACCAGCATACCGTCGAGCTCCGGCTTGCGGATCTCTTCGATATTGATGTGCACAGGCACACCCATTTGCTTGGTCAGGTCCTGACGCAGTTTCTCAACATCTTCACCTTTCTTGCCGATCACGATGCCGGGACGAGCGGTGTGGATGGTGATACGTGCAGTTTGAGCCGGACGATGGATATCGATACGGCTTACGGACGCGCTTTTTAATTTGTCTTGGAGATACTCACGCACCTTCAGATCAGCGAACAAGTAGTCCGCATAAGTCCGACCGTCTGCGTACCAGACGGAGGTGTGCTCCTTGACGATTCCCAGGCGAATGCCAATGGGATGTACTTTCTGACCCATCTCTTCGACTCCGTTACTTGTCAGCAACCTTGACAGTGATATGGCAAGACCGCTTGACGATGCGATCAGCACGGCCTTTGGCACGTGGCATGATGCGCTTCAGCGAACGCCCTTCGTTGACGAAAACGGTGGAGACCTTCAGGTCATCAACGTCTGCGCCTTCGTTATGCTCGGCGTTGGCTACGGCCGACTCCAGCACTTTTTTCATGATCTCGGCGGCTTTCTTACTGCTGAAAGCCAACAGGTTGAGCGCTTCGCCCACCTTCTTCCCGCGGATCTGGTCGGCGACCAAGCGGGCTTTCTGGGCGGAGATTCGAGCGCCCGACAACTTAGCGGCTACTTCCATCATTCCTTACCCCTTAACGCTTGGCTTTCTTGTCTGCCACGTGCCCACGATAAGTGCGGGTACCGGCAAACTCGCCCAGTTTGTGGCCGACCATGTCTTCGTTCACGAGAACAGGAACATGCTGACGACCGTTATGCACAGCGATGGTCAAACCGACCATTTGTGGCAGGATCATCGAACGACGCGACCAGGTTTTAACTGGTTTGCGATCGTTCTTTTCCGCCGCCACTTCGATCTTCTTCAGTAGGTGAAGATCAATAAAAGGACCTTTTTTCAGAGAACGTGGCACTGTCGTATCCCTCTATTTACTTGCGACGACGGACGATCATTTTGTCGGTACGCTTATTACCACGAGTCTTCGCGCCCTTAGTCGGGAAGCCCCACGGCGATACCGGATGACGACCACCAGAGGTACGACCTTCACCACCACCATGTGGGTGGTCAACCGGGTTCATGGCAACACCACGAACGGTTGGGCGAACGCCACGCCAGCGCTTGGCACCAGCTTTACCCAGCGAACGCAGGCTGTGCTCGGAGTTCGAAACTTCACCCAGAGTTGCACGGCATTCGGACAGGACTTTACGCATTTCACCGGAGCGAAGACGCAGAGTCACGTAGACACCTTCACGAGCGATCAGCTGAGCCGAAGCACCAGCGGAACGAGCGATCTGAGCACCTTTACCAGGCTTCAGCTCGATACCGTGAACGGTAGAACCGACCGGGATGTTGCGCAGTTGCAGAGCGTTGCCTGGCTTGATTGGAGCCAGAGCGCCTGCAATCAGCTGGTCGCCAGCACTCACACCTTTAGGTGCGATGATGTAACGACGCTCGCCATCTGCGTACAGCAGCAGCGCAATGTGAGCAGTACGGTTTGGATCGTATTCGATACGCTCGACAGTGGCAGCGATGCCATCTTTGTCGTTGCGACGGAAGTCGACCAGACGATAATGCTGCTTATGACCACCACCAACGTGACGAGTGGTAATACGGCCATTGTTGTTACGACCACCAGACTTCGATTTTTTCTCGAGCAGCGGTGCGTGAGGAGCGCCTTTATGCAGCTCCTGGTTGACCACCTTGACCACAAAACGGCGGCCAGGGGAAGTCGGTTTGCATTTAACGATTGCCATGATGCACCCCTTCCTTACTCAGCACTGCTGCTGAAATCGAGATCTTGGCCTGGCTGAAGGGAGATAACTGCCTTCTTCCAGTCATTACGCTTGCCCAGGCCGCGAGCAGTACGCTTGGTCTTACCCAGGACATTCAGGGTAGTCACGCGCTCTACTTTCACGCTGAACAGGCTTTCGACGGCCTTCTTGATTTCCAGCTTGGTTGCATCAGTAGCAACCTTGAAAACGAACTGACCTTTCTTGTCTGCCAGAACCGTAGCCTTCTCGGAAACGTGCGGGCCAAGCAGAACTTTAAATACGCGTTCCTGGTTCATCCCAGCAGCTCCTCGAATTTCTTCACGGCCGACACAGTGATCAACACTTTGTCGTATGCGATCAGACTAACTGGATCGGAACCTTGAACATCACGAACATCTACGTGAGGCAGGTTGCGAGCAGCCAGGTACAGATTCTGGTCAACAGCATCAGACACGATCAGGACGTCAGTCAGACCCATGCCGTTCAGCTTGTTCAGCAGATCTTTGGTTTTCGGTGCTTCAACAGCGAAATCCTGAACCACGACCAGACGATCAGTACGAACCAGCTCAGCCAAGATGGAACGCAGTGCTGCGCGATACATCTTCTTGTTGAGCTTCTGAGAGTGGTCCTGAGGACGCGCTGCGAAGGTGGTACCGCCGCCACGCCAGATTGGGCTACGGATAGTACCGGCACGAGCACGGCCAGTACCCTTCTGACGCCATGGGCGCTTACCGCCACCAGAAACGTCGGAACGGGTCTTTTGCTGCTTGCTACCCTGACGGCCGCCAGCCATGTAGGCCACGACTGCTTGGTGAACCAGCGTCTCGTTGAATTCGCCGCCAAATGTCAGTTCGGAAACTTCGATCGCTTGAGCGTCATTTACATTTAATTGCATGTCAGCTTCCCCTTAACCGCGAGCCTTGGCTGCTGGACGTACAACCACGTTGCCGCCAGTAGCGCCAGGAACAGCACCCTTGACCAACAACAGATTGCGTTCAGCGTCCACGCGCACTACTTCCAGGGACTGCACGGTCACGCGCTCAGCGCCCATATGACCGGACATTTTTTTGCCCTTGAATACACGACCAGGAGTCTGGCACTGGCCGATAGAGCCTGGGACGCGGTGGGAGACGGAGTTACCGTGGGTGTTGTCCTGACCGCGGAAATTCCAGCGCTTGATGGTACCGGCGAAGCCTTTACCTTTCGACTGACCGGTAACATCTACCAGTTGGCCAGCTGCGAAGATTTCTGCATTGATCAGATCGCCGGCCTTGTATTCGCCTTCTTCAAGACGGAATTCCAGGACGGTACGACCAGCGGCAACGTTCGCTTTAGCGAAGTGGCCTGCCTGAGCGGCAGTCACACGCGAAGCACGACGCTCACCGACAGTGACTTGCACTGCACGATAGCCATCGCTTTCTTCGGTTTTGAACTGGGTGACGCGATTCGGCTCGATCTCAATGACCGTGACCGGAATGGAGACACCTTCTTCGGTGAAAATACGGGTCATACCGCATTTACGACCGACTACACCAATAGTCATGTTGTAAACCTCATGAGTGTACGGGGCTTTCACCCGCTATGGCCGCCCATTTCAGAGCGTTACACGACCAAGACCCAAGTCTTAGCCGAGGCTGATCTGCACTTCCACACCTGCCGCAAGATCAAGCTTCATAAGTGCATCAACGGTTTTATCCGTTGGCTGGACGATGTCCAGAACGCGCTTATGAGTACGGATCTCGTACTGGTCACGCGCGTCTTTGTTGACGTGCGGGGAGACCAGAACGGTGAACCGCTCTTTACGGGTAGGCAGTGGAATTGGACCACGCACTTGAGCACCAGTACGTTTCGCGGTTTCCACGATTTCCTGGGTGGATTGGTCGATCAGGCGATGGTCAAAAGCCTTCAACCTGATACGGATTTGCTGATTTTGCATTGGATTTCAGACTCCAGGCTACTTCCCACCGAGCGCAATACGCCCGTTAAAAGGAGGCGCAATTCTATAGACGAGCTAACAGAGTGTCAACCCAATAAAAAAGCCCCCGCAAGCGGGGGCTTTTTCTCAAATCAACGCTTAGGCGATGATTTTGGCTACGACGCCAGCGCCGACGGTACGACCGCCTTCACGGATAGCGAAACGCAGACCGTCTTCCATTGCGATTGGCTTGATCAGAGTGACGGAAACTTTAACGTTGTCACCTGGCATAACCATTTCAACGCCTTCCGGCAGTTCGCAGCTACCAGTTACGTCGGTAGTACGGAAGTAGAACTGTGGACGGTAGCCTTTGAAGAACGGAGTATGACGACCGCCTTCTTCTTTGCTCAGCACGTAGATTTCAGCTTCGAACTGAGTGTGAGGCTTAACGGTGCCCGGCTTAACCAGAACCTGACCACGCTCAACGTCGTCACGCTTGGTACCACGCAGCAGAACGCCGCAGTTCTCGCCAGCACGACCTTCGTCCAGCAGCTTGCGGAACATCTCAACGCCAGTGCAAGTAGTCTTGGTGGTGTCACGCAGACCCACGATCTCGACTTCTTCCTGGATCTTGATGATGCCACGCTCAACACGACCAGTCACAACAGTACCGCGACCCGAGATCGAGAATACGTCTTCGATTGGCATCAGGAACGGCTTGTCGATCGCACGAACTGGTTCTGGGATGTAGGTGTCCAGAGTCTCAACCAGCTTCTTAACAGCCGAGGTGCCCATTTCGTTGTCGTCTTGGCCGTTCAGAGCCATCAGAGCCGAACCGATGATGATCGGAGTGTCGTCGCCTGGGAACTCGTAAGTGCTCAGCAGGTCACGAACTTCCATCTCAACCAGTTCCAGCAGCTCAGCGTCGTCAACCATGTCAGCCTTGTTCAGGAAGACAACGATGTACGGAACGCCAACCTGGCGGGACAGCAGGATGTGCTCACGGGTTTGTGGCATCGGACCATCAGCGGCCGAGCAAACCAGGATAGCGCCGTCCATCTGAGCAGCACCGGTGATCATGTTTTTTACGTAGTCGGCGTGACCTGGGCAGTCAACGTGCGCGTAGTGGCGAACGGCCGAATCGTATTCAACGTGAGCGGTGTTGATGGTGATACCACGAGCTTTTTCTTCTGGCGCGCTGTCGATTTTGTCGAAGTCGACTTTAGCCGAACCGAAAACTTCGGAGCAGACGCGAGTCAGAGCAGCGGTCAGAGTGGTTTTACCGTGGTCAACGTGACCGATAGTGCCAACGTTGACGTGCGGTTTGTTACGTTCAAATTTTTCTTTAGCCACGACAGTGAACTCCTAGCCTAAAGGGGCTGAATCAGCCTTGTTTTTTAACGAGAGCTTCGACGATGTTCGACGGAGCTTCGGAGTATTTGGAGAATTCCATAGAGTAGCTAGCGCGACCCTGAGACATGGAACGAACGTCGGTCGCATAACCGAACATCTCACCCAACGGAACCTCGGCGCGGATAACCTTGCCGGAAACCGTATCTTCCATACCCTGGATCATGCCGCGACGACGGTTCAGGTCACCCATCACGTCACCCATGTAGTCCTCAGGTGTTACAACTTCTACCTTCATGATCGGCTCAAGCACCACACCACCGCCCTTCTGGGCCAGTTGCTTGGTCGCCATGGAGGCAGCCACCTTGAACGCCATCTCGTTGGAGTCGACGTCGTGGTAAGAACCGTCAAAGACGGTAGCCTTCAGGCCGATGAGCGGATAGCCGGCAACAACACCGTTCTTCATCTGCTCTTCGATACCTTTCTGGATAGCCGGGATGTATTCCTTAGGAACAACACCACCGACTACTTCGTTCACGAATTGCAGACCTTCCTGACCTTCGTCAGCAGGAGCAAAACGGATCCAGCAATGGCCAAACTGACCACGACCGCCGGACTGACGAACGAACTTGCCTTCGATCTCGCAGTTCTTCGTGATTTTCTCACGGTAAGAAACCTGCGGTTTACCGATGTTGGCTTCGACGTTGAACTCACGGCGCATCCGGTCAACCAGGATGTCCAGGTGCAATTCGCCCATACCAGAGATGATCGTCTGACCAGTCTCTTCATCGGTCTTGACTCGGAAAGACGGGTCTTCCTGAGCCAGCTTGCTCAGAGCGATACCCATTTTTTCCTGGTCATCTTTGGTTTTCGGCTCTACAGCAACCGAAATAACCGGCTCAGGGAAGTCCATACGCTCGAGGATAATAGGCTTATCCAGCGCACACAGCGTCTCACCGGTGGTCACATCTTTCATGCCGATCAGGGCAGCGATGTCACCAGCCAGTACTTCCTTGATTTCTTCACGGGTGTTGGCATGCATCTGAACCATACGGCCCACACGCTCTTTCTTGCCTTTCACCGAGTTCAGAACCGAGTCACCAGAGTTCAGAGCACCCGAGTAAACGCGAACGAAAGTGATCGAACCCACGAACGGGTCGGTCGCAATCTTGAACGCCAGAGCCGAGAAAGGCTCGTTGTCGTCGGCATGACGCTCGTCGTGACGAACAGCCGGATCGTCTTTGTCCAGCTCCTTGTCATCCGGGTTGATACCCTTGATGGCAGGAATCTCGACCGGAGCCGGCAGGTAGTCAACAACGGCGTCCAGAACCAGAGGCACGCCCTTGTTCTTGAACGAGGAACCGCAAACTGCCAGAACGATTTCACCGGCGATAGTACGCTGACGCAGAGCAGCCTTGATCTCTTCGATCGACAGCTCTTCGCCTTCCAGGTACTTGTTCATCAGCTCTTCGTTGGCTTCGGCCGCAGCTTCAACCATGTTGCTGCGCCACTCTTCGGCCAGCTCTTGCAGCTCAGCCGGGATGGCTTCGCGACGAGGGGTCATGCCCTTGTCAGCGTCATCCCAGTAAACAGCTTCCATGGTCATCAGGTCGATCTGGCCCTGGAAGTTATCTTCCGCGCCGATAGCGAGCTGGATAGGCACTGGAGTGTGACCCAGACGCTGCTTGATCTGACCAACGACGCGCAGGAAGTTCGCGCCAGCGCGGTCCATCTTGTTGACGTAGACAAGACGTGGAACACCATATTTGTTGGCCTGACGCCATACGGTTTCCGACTGAGGCTCAACACCCGAAGTACCACAGAACACAACGACAGCGCCGTCGAGTACGCGCAGCGAGCGCTCTACTTCGATGGTGAAGTCAACGTGGCCCGGGGTATCGATGATATTGAAACGATAGCGGTCTTTGTGCTGCTTGACAGAGCCCTGCCAGAAAGCAGTGGTCGCAGCAGAAGTAATGGTAATACCACGCTCCTGCTCCTGAACCATCCAGTCCATGGTCGCGGCGCCATCATGCACCTCGCCCATTTTGTGGTTTACGCCAGTGTAAAAAAGGACGCGCTCGGTGGTGGTGGTTTTACCAGCATCCACGTGAGCAACGATACCGATGTTACGGTAGCGGTTAATCGGAGTAGTACGAGCCATAAAGCCCTCGCAAAAATAGTGACGCTGAGATTAGAAGCGGTAGTGCGAGAAAGCCTTGTTGGCCTCAGCCATACGGTGCACGTCTTCACGCTTCTTGACCGCAGCACCTTTGCCTTCAGCGGCATCCAGCAGTTCGCCAGCCAAACGCAGTGCCATAGACTTCTCACCGCGCTTGCGCGCGAAGTCTACCAACCAACGCATTGCCAGAGCATTACGACGGGACGGACGAACTTCGACCGGAACCTGGTAAGTAGCACCGCCTACACGGCGCGACTTTACTTCGACCAGCGGAGCGATGGCGTCGAGAGCTTTCTCGAAGATTTCCAGGGGGTCGCTGTTCTTGCGTTCTTTAACCTTGTCCAGCGCGCCATAAACGATACGCTCGGCAACGGCTTTCTTGCCGCTTTCCATTACGTGGTTCATGAACTTCGCCAGGATCTGGCTTCCGTATTTTGGATCGTCAAGCACTTCGCGCTTGGCTGCTACGCGTCTTCTTGGCATGGATAAGCCCTCAAACGGTCTTCAGGTTCGCTCGGAATCGGTGCCCTTGCGGGACGCCTCCGACCTTACTCTTATCGACTCAGAAAAATAGATGATTCAGTTTTACAAAAAGCCGCTACTACTTAGGCTTCTTGGTACCGTACTTCGAACGACCCTGGTTACGGCCTTTAACGCCCGAAGTATCCAAGGAGCCGCGAACGGTGTGGTAACGAACACCTGGCAAGTCTTTTACACGGCCGCCACGAATCAGGACGACGCTGTGTTCTTGCAGGTTGTGGCCTTCACCACCGATGTACGAGGAAACCTCGAAACCGTTGGTCAGGCGCACACGGCATACTTTACGCAGTGCCGAGTTAGGTTTTTTCGGCGTAGTGGTGTACACGCGAGTGCACACGCCACGACGTTGCGGGCAGTTCTGCAGCGCAGGTACGTCGGATTTCTCGACGATACGCTTACGCGGCTGACGTACCAGCTGGTTGATAGTTGCCATCTACTAGCTCCACTGTTGTCTTGCGACGCTATTGTCTTACAAGAAAAGCAAAATGGCAGGACACACGTCCCGCCAAATTTAGGGGTACAAGAGTCTAAAGAGGATCCCGCCCCCAGTCAAGGCAAAGCCCCGACCTCAATGCCCACCCGCTCACAGCAAACAACCTGTCAGTTTTGGGTGGACATTGAGATCAGGGCCCTACTCTCAATTACTGCTTGAGTTCAACGCTTCGGTCAGCGCGGCTTCAACTTCGCTCGCACTCACACGCAACGGCTTGTCAGCATCACGACGACGCTTGCGCTCGCTGTGATAAGCCAAACCGGTACCGGCCGGAATCAAACGACCCACAACCACGTTTTCTTTCAGGCCGCGCAGGTAATCGCGCTTGCCGGTCACAGCCGCTTCGGTCAGCACGCGAGTGGTCTCCTGGAAGGAGGCCGCCGAGATGAACGATTCGGTGGACAACGATGCCTTGGTGATACCGAGCAGCACACGAGTGAACTTCGAAATGAATTTCTCTTCCTGTGCCAGACGCTCGTTCTCGACCAGTACATGCGTCAACTCCATCTGGTCGCCCTTGATGAAGCTCGAATCACCCGACTCGGAGATCTCGACCTTGCGCAGCATCTGACGAAGGATCGTTTCGATGTGCTTGTCGTTGATCTTCACGCCTTGCAGGCGATAAACGTCTTGAATCTCGTTGACGATGTATTTCGCCAGCGCGCTGACACCCAACAGACGCAGGATGTCGTGCGGATCGCTAGGACCGTCGGAGATAACCTCACCGCGGTTCACTTGCTCACCTTCGAAGACGTTCAGGTGACGCCACTTAGGAATCAGCTCTTCATACGGATCGCTACCATCGTTCGGCGTAATCACCAGACGACGCTTACCTTTGGTCTCTTTACCGAACGCGATCGTACCGCTGACTTCTGCCAGGATCGACGCTTCCTTCGGACGACGCGCTTCGAACAAGTCGGCAACGCGTGGCAGACCACCGGTGATGTCACGGGTCTTGGAGGTCTCTTGTGGAATACGGGCGATAACATCACCCACGCCCACCTGAGCGCCGTCCGCAACACCGACCAAGGCGTTCGCAGGCAGGAAGTACTGAGCCGGCACGTCAGTACCCGGCAGCAGGAGATCCTTGCCATCGATACCGACCATCTTCACGGCAGGACGGATGTCCTTGCCCGCAGCTGGACGGTCTTTGGCGTCAAGTACTTCGATGTTGGTCAGACCGGTCAGTTCGTCGGTCTGGCGCTTGATCGTAATACCTTCTTCCATGCCCACGTAGGTCACGGTACCTTTCATTTCGGTAACGATCGGGTGAGTGTGCGGATCCCACTTGGCTACGATGGAGCCAGCGTCGACCTTGTCGCCTTCCTTCACCGAAATCACTGCACCGTAAGGCAGCTTGTAACGCTCACGCTCACGACCAAACTCGTCGGCGATCGCCAGCTCACCGGAACGCGATACCGCGACCAGGTTGCCGTCAAGACGCTCTACGTGTTTCAGGTTGTGCAGACGGACGATACCGCCGTTTTTCACCTGAACGCTGTCGGCAGCGGAAGTACGGCTTGCCGCACCACCGATGTGGAACGTACGCATGGTCAGCTGGGTCCCCGGCTCACCGATCGACTGGGCGGCGATAACGCCGACAGCTTCACCGATGTTCACCTGGTGACCACGGGCCAGATCGCGACCGTAGCACTTGGCGCAGATGCCATAACGGGTTTCACAGCTGATTGGCGAGCGTACGATCACTTCGTCGATGCTGTTCAGCTCGATGAACTCGACCCACTTCTCGTCGACCAGAGTACCGGCCGGAACAATAACGTCCTCGGTGCCAGGCTTGAACACGTCACGGGCGATTACACGACCCAGTACACGCTCACCCAACGGCTCTACCACGTCGCCGCCTTCAATGTGCGGCGTCATGACCAGGCCCTGCTCGGTGCCGCAATCCACTTCGGTCACAACCAGGTCTTGTGCCACGTCCACCAGACGACGGGTCAGGTAACCGGAGTTCGCGGTTTTCAACGCGGTATCCGCCAGACCTTTACGAGCACCGTGGGTCGAGATGAAGTACTGGAGTACGCTCAAACCTTCACGGAAGTTCGCGGTGATCGGGGTCTCGATGATCGAACCGTCCGGCTTGGCCATCAGACCACGCATACCGGCCAGCTGACGAATCTGTGCTGCGGAACCCCGCGCACCCGAGTCGGCCATCATGTACATCGAGTTGAACGACTCTTGGTCCACGGTTTCGCCGTGACGGTCGACAACCTTCTCTTTCGAGAGGTTGGACATCATCGCCTTGGAAACTTCGTCGTTGGCCTTGGACCAGAGGTCGATCACCTTGTTGTACTTCTCGCCCTGGGTTACCAGGCCGGAGGCATACTGACTTTCGATCTCTTTAACTTCTTCGGTCGCCGCGTCGATGATGCGTGCTTTCTCATCCGGGATAACGAAGTCGTTAACACCAATGGAAACACCCGAGATCGTCGAGTAGGCAAAACCGGTGTACATCAGTTGGTCAGCGAAGATGACCGTCTCTTTCAAACCAACCACGCGGTAGCACTGGTTGATCAGCTTGGAGATAGCCTTTTTCTTCATCGGCTGGTTGACCACGTCATACGACAGGCCAGCCGGAACCACCTGGAACAGCAACGCACGGCCGACAGTCGTGTCGACGATACGGGTGTTGGTGACGCTGCCGCCATCACGATCGTTCACGGTTTCTTTGATACGAACCTTGATCTTGGCGTGCAGAGCAGCTTCGCCGGCGCGGAATACGCGGTCGACTTCCTGCAGATCCGCGAACACACGACCTTCGCCTTTGGCGTTGATCGCTTCACGGGTCATGTAATACAGACCCAGTACAACGTCCTGCGAAGGAACGATGATTGGCTCACCGTTAGCTGGCGACAGAATGTTGTTGGTCGACATCATCAGCGCGCGCGCTTCCAGCTGGGCTTCCAGCGTCAGCGGCACGTGAACGGCCATTTGGTCACCGTCGAAGTCGGCGTTGTAAGCCGCGCAGACCAGAGGGTGCAGCTGGATCGCCTTACCTTCGATCAGAACCGGTTCAAACGCCTGGATACCCAGACGGTGAAGGGTTGGAGCACGGTTAAGCAACACTGGGTGTTCGCGGATGACTTCTGCGAGAACGTCCCACACTTCCGGCAGTTCGCGCTCGACCATCTTTTTCGCAGCCTTGATGGTGGTCGCCAGACCACGCATTTCCAGCTTGCCGAAAATGAACGGCTTGAACAGCTCGAGTGCCATCTTCTTAGGCAGACCGCACTGGTGCAGACGCAGGGTCGGGCCTACGGTAATGACCGAACGACCCGAGTAGTCAACACGCTTACCAAGCAAGTTCTGACGGAAACGACCCTGCTTACCCTTGATCATGTCAGCCAGGGATTTCAGAGGACGCTTGTTGGAACCAGTGATGGCACGACCACGACGACCGTTATCGAGCAGCGCATCCACAGCTTCCTGCAGCATACGTTTTTCGTTGCGCACGATGATGTCCGGCGCGGACAGGTCAAGCAGGCGCTTCAAACGGTTGTTACGGTTGATCACTCGACGATACAGATCGTTGAGGTCAGAAGTCGCGAAACGACCGCCGTCCAGTGGAACCAGTGGACGCAGATCTGGCGGCAGAACCGGCAGAACGGTCAACACCATCCACTCAGGCAGGTTGCCGGAACCCTGGAAGGCTTCCATCAACTTCAGGCGCTTGGACAGCTTCTTGATCTTGGTTTCGGAGTTGGTTTGCGGAATCTCTTCACGCAGACGGCCAATCTCGTGCTCCAGATCGATAGCGTGCAGCAGTTCGCGGACAGCCTCGGCACCCATGCGGGCATCGAAGTCATCACCGAACTCTTCGAGCGCTTCGAAGTACTGCTCATCGTTCAGCAGCTGCCCCTTCTCAAGGGTGGTCATGCCTGGATCGATAACGACATAGCTCTCGAAGTAGAGAACTCGTTCGATATCACGCAGGGTCATGTCCATCAGCAAGCCGATACGCGACGGCAGCGATTTCAGGAACCAGATGTGGGCAACCGGGGACGCCAGTTCGATGTGAGCCATGCGCTCACGACGGACCTTGGCCAGTGCAACCTCAACGCCGCACTTCTCGCAGATCACGCCACGATGCTTCAAGCGCTTGTACTTACCGCACAGGCACTCGTAATCCTTTACCGGGCCAAAGATCTTGGCGCAGAACAGACCGTCACGCTCAGGTTTGAACGTACGGTAGTTGATGGTTTCCGGCTTTTTAACTTCACCGAATGACCACGAACGGATCATCTCAGGCGATGCCAGTCCGATGCGGATGGCGTCGAACTCTTCGACTTGACCCTGGTTTTTCAGCAAATTCAGTAGGTCTTTCAAGGCCTTTCCTCCTGGCGGAGCAGAGAGTGGTCATACCGACCCACTCTCGATTCGCGTCACGTGTTATTCGGTTTCCAGATCGATATCGATACCGAGCGAACGGATTTCTTTGATCAACACGTTGAAAGACTCGGGCATGCCCGGCTCCATACGGTGATCGCCGTCCACGATGTTTTTGTACATCTTGGTACGACCGTTCACATCGTCCGACTTCACTGTGAGCATTTCTTGCAGAGTGTATGCCGCGCCGTATGCTTCCAGCGCCCAGACCTCCATCTCCCCGAAACGCTGACCACCGAACTGCGCCTTACCACCCAGCGGCTGCTGGGTAACCAGGCTGTAAGAACCAGTGGAACGCGCGTGCATCTTGTCGTCCACCAAGTGGTTCAGCTTCAGCATGTACATGTAGCCAACAGTTACCGGACGCTCGAATTTGTTACCGGTACGACCGTCGAACAGTTGCATCTGGCCACTGTCCGGCATGTCCGCCAGGCGCAGCATCGCCTTGATTTCGCTTTCCTTGGCACCGTCGAAAACCGGAGTTGCCATCGGAACGCCGCCACGCAGGTTCTTCGCCAGATCCAGAACTTCCTGATCAGACAGGTCGTCCAGGTTTTCCTGACGGCCGCCAATCTCGTTGTAGATCTCGTTCAGGAACTTGCGCAACTCAACGACTTTACGCTGCTCTTCGAGCATACGGTTGATCTTCTCGCCCAGACCTTTCGCCGCGAGGCCCAGGTGGGTTTCGAGAATCTGACCAACGTTCATACGCGAAGGTACACCCAACGGGTTGAGGACGATATCCACCGGTGTGCCATTGGCATCGTGTGGCATGTCTTCAACCGGCATGATCACGGAGACCACACCTTTGTTACCGTGGCGACCGGCCATTTTGTCGCCCGGCTGAATGCGGCGACGAATGGCAAGGTAGACCTTGACGATTTTCAGCACGCCTGGAGCCAGGTCATCGCCCTGCTGCAGTTTGCGTTTCTTGTCTTCGAACTTGTCGTCCAGCAGGCGGCGACGATCAACGATGTAAGCCTGGGCTTTTTCAAGTTGCTCGTTCAGCGCGTCCTCAACCATGCGCAGCTTGAACCACTGACCGTGCTCGAGACCGTCGAGTAATTCGTCGGTGATTTCCTGACCTTTCTTAAGGCCGGCACCACCTTCAACCGTACGACCGACCAGCGCGGAACGCAGACGTTCGAAGGTTGCACCTTCAACGATGCGGAACTCTTCGTTCAGATCCTTGCGGATCTCGTCCAGCTGGCTCTTCTCGATAGACAGGGCACGAGCGTCACGCTCAACGCCGTCACGGGTGAAGACCTGTACGTCGATGACCGTACCCTTGGTGCCGGTTGGCACACGCAGGGAGGTGTCTTTAACGTCACTGGCTTTCTCACCGAAGATCGCACGCAGCAGCTTCTCTTCTGGCGTCAGTTGAGTCTCGCCCTTCGGAGTGACCTTACCGACCAGGATGTCGCCGGCGCCGACTTCAGCACCCACATAAACGATACCGGCTTCGTCCAGCTTGTTCAGCGCTGCTTCACCCACGTTAGGGATGTCAGCGGTGATTTCCTCTGGGCCAAGCTTGGTATCACGAGCCACGCAGGTCAGTTCCTGGATGTGGATCGTGGTGAAACGGTCTTCCTGAACAACACGCTCGGACAGGCAGATGGAGTCTTCGAAGTTGAAGCCGTTCCATGCCATGAACGCGATACGCATGTTCTGACCCAGAGCCAGTTCACCCATGTCGGTGGACGGGCCATCAGCCATGATGTCGCTGCGCTGAACGCGATCACCCTTGCTCACCAGCGGACGCTGGTTGATGCAGGTGTTCTGGTTCGAGCGGGTGTATTTGGTCAGGTTGTAGATGTCGACACCGGCTTCGCCCGGCTCAACTTCGTCATCAGCAACGCGAACTACGATACGGCTGGCGTCGACGGAGTCGATGACGCCGCCACGACGAGCCACGACGCAAACACCGGAGTCACGCGCAACGTTGCGCTCCATGCCGGTACCCACCAGCGGCTTGTCGGCGCGCAGAGTCGGTACAGCCTGACGCTGCATGTTCGAACCCATCAACGCACGGTTGGCGTCGTCGTGCTCGAGGAACGGAATCAGCGACGCCGCAACCGAAACTACCTGCTTCGGCGAAACGTCCATCAGGGTGACGTCTTCCGGCGCCTTGACGGTGAATTCGTTCAGGTGACGAACAGCTACCAGCTCATCGATCAGATGACCTTTGTCGTTCATGGTCGCCGAGGCCTGGGCGATCACGTGATCGGCCTCTTCGATGGCGGACAGGAAGACGATCTCGTCGGTAACCAGACCTTCTTTCACCACGCGGTACGGGCTTTCGAGGAAGCCATACTGGTTGGTGCGGGCATAGGCTGCCAGAGAGTTGATCAGACCAATGTTCGGACCTTCCGGCGTTTCGATCGGGCAAACACGACCGTAGTGCGTAGGGTGTACGTCACGAACTTCGAAGCCTGCGCGTTCGCGAGTCAGACCACCAGGGCCGAGCGCGGACACACGACGCTTGTGGGTAATCTCAGACAGCGGGTTGTTCTGGTCCATGAACTGCGACAGCTGGCTGGAACCGAAGAACTCTTTGACCGCGGCTGCGACCGGCTTGGCGTTGATCAGGTCCTGAGGCATCAGGCCTTCACTTTCCGCCATCGAGAGACGTTCTTTAACCGCACGCTCGACACGCACCAGACCTACACGGAACTGGTTCTCAGCCATCTCACCTACGCAACGAACACGACGGTTACCGAGGTGGTCGATGTCGTCGACGATGCCTTTGCCGTTACGGATATCGACGAGGGTCTTGAGGACCGCAACGATATCTTCCTTGCAGAGAACACCCGAACCTTCGATCTCGGTACGACCGATACGACGGTTGAACTTCATCCGGCCAACAGCCGACAGATCATAACGCTCTGGGCTGAAGAACAGGTTGTTGAACAGGGTCTCGGCAGCATCCTTGGTTGGCGGCTCGCCAGGACGCATCATGCGATAGATTTCGACCAACGCTTCAAGCTGGTTGCCAGTCGAATCGATCTTCAAGGTATCGGAGATGAACGGACCGCAATCGATGTCGTTGGTGTACAGCGTTTCGATACGGACAACCTGAGCCTTGGCGATTTTCGCCAGGATCTCGGTGTTCAGTTCGGTGTTGCACTCGGCAATGATCTCGCCAGTCGCCGGGTGGACGATCGCCTTGGCGGTGGTGCGACCCAGTACGTAGTCCAGAGGAACGTCGAGCGCCTTGATGCCGGCTTTTTCAAGCTGGTTGATGTGGCGCGCGGTAATACGACGGCCTTGCTCGACGATGACCTTGCCCTTGTCGTCCTGGATATCCAGAACGGCAATTTCACCGCGCAGGCGCTGAGGCACCAACTCCAGGCTCAGGGATTCCCCATGAACGTGGAAAACGTTGGTGGTGTAGAACGCGTCCAGCACTTCTTCAGTGGTGTAGCCCAGTGCACGGAGCAGAACCGATGCAGGGAGCTTGCGGCGACGGTCGATACGGACGAATACACAGTCCTTTGGATCGAACTCGAAATCCAGCCACGAACCACGGTAAGGAATGATGCGAGCGGAGTACAGCAGCTTGCCCGAGCTGTGCGTCTTGCCGCGGTCGTGATCGAAGAACACGCCCGGGGAACGGTGCAGTTGGGAAACGATGACACGCTCGGTACCGTTGATAACGAAGGTACCGTTTTCAGTCATCAGGGGGATTTCACCCATGTAGACTTCTTGCTCTTTGATGTCCTTGATCGCTTTGTTCGACGATTCTTTGTCGAAAATGATCAGGCGCACTTTTACCCGCAAAGGTACGGCGTACGTCACACCGCGCAGCACGCATTCCTTGACATCAAATGCCGGTTCGCCCAGGCGATAACCAACGTACTCCAGAGCAGCATTGCCGGAGTAGCTGATGATCGGGAAAACGGATTTGAAGGCCGCATGCAGGCCCACGTCGCGGAACTGATCTTTAGTCGCTCCCGCTTGCAAGAATTCACGATACGAATCCAGCTGGATGGCCAGGAGGTAAGGCACATCCATGACGTCCGGCAACTTGCTAAAGTCCTTGCGGATACGTTTTTTCTCAGTATATGAGTAAGCCATCAGCGTTCCCCAGCTTGGTCACCTGCTTGTTTGGCCTCTCCCGACGGGAGTGACCAGAAAATCTTGCAAACCCCATGGTTTGCGCCACCGTACGAGGCGGTTGAAGCACGTTAGTGACGCCGACCTGATCGGTCGCCAATAACGGAAAAAGGCCGGTGGCAGAAGCCACCAGCCATCAGCCTTTCGCTTAACGCTTGGGCTGGAGACGCAAGGTCGATGCTTACTTCAGCTCGACTTTAGCGCCTGCTTCTTCCAGAGCAGCTTTGGCTTTGTCAGCAGCGTCTTTTGCGACTGCTTCCAGAACCATTGCTGGAGCGCCGTCAACGACTGCCTTGGCTTCTTTCAGGCCCAGACCGGTCAGTTCACGAACTGCTTTAATGACGTTAACTTTCTTCTCGCCAGCTTCGGTCAGCATGACGTTGAATTCGGTTTGCTCTTCAACAACAGCGGCAGCAGCAGCTGGACCAGCCGAAGCAGCAGCAGCGCTAACGCCGAATTTTTCTTCGAAAGCTTTGATCAGCTCAACAACCTGCAGAACGGACATTTCAGCTACGGCGTTGAGGATATCGTCTTGAGAGATAGACATGACTCTAATTCCTGAATTGTGTGAGGGCCTATGCGGCCTTCGAAATAAACAAAAATACGCGAGAAGAGGTGTGCGGCCTTAGGCTGCAGCTGCTTCTTTCTGTTCGCGAACTGCCGCCAGAGTACGAGCCAATTTGCTGGTAGCGCCTTGAATCACGCTCATCAGCTGAGAAATTGCTTCGTCACGGGTCGGCAAGGTTGCCAGCACGTCGATCTGATTAGCTGCGAGGAACTTGCCCTCGAACGCAGCTGCCTTGATCTCGAACTTGTCCTGACCTTTAGCGAACTCTTTGAACAAACGGGCAGCAGCGCCTGGATGTTCGTTGGAGAACGCGATCAAGGTCGGGCCGGTGAACGCATCGTTGAGGACACTGTATTCAGTGTCAGCAACAGCGCGCTTGAGCAGGGTGTTACGTACAACACGTACGTAAACGCCAGCTTCACGAGCCTCTTTACGGAGTCCGGTCATCGCGCCTACTGTTACGCCACGGGCATCGGCCACGACAGCGGACAGAGCGACTTTGGCAGCCTCGTTGACTTCAGCGACGATGGCCTTCTTGTCTTCGAGTTTAATTGCCACGGGTTTAACTCCTGCTTGTTACCGTTTCATCTGGCCGGAGCCTGATGTCGTTTTGGTGTCTGATTCGGTAAGGAACCGGGAGCACCATCTGCGTAGGCTTGTGTTTTAAGACTTGCGCCGCCTACGGTCTTGGATAGCCCCCGCCAGGCAGGGACCCCAATATTTGCAAAGGTGCGGTTACCCGCACCCTGCCGGTCTTACGCGCTCAACGAACCTTGGTCGATGACCAGACCTGGGCCCATGGTGGTGCTCAGGGTTACGCGCTTGACATAGATACCTTTCGAGGAAGCTGGCTTGATACGCTTCAGATCAGCGATCAGGGCTTCGACGTTCTCACGCAGCTTGTCAGCATCAAAGCCAACTTTGCCTACGGAAGTGTGGATGATGCCGTTTTTGTCGGTGCGATAACGAACCTGACCGGCTTTCGCGTTCTTGACCGCGTTAGCTACGTCCGGGGTAACGGTACCGACTTTCGGGTTTGGCATCAGACCGCGTGGACCGAGGATCTGACCCAACTGACCTACAACACGCATTGCGTCCGGAGAGGCAATAACTACGTCATAGTTCAGGTCGCCGCCTTTCATTTCGGCAGCCAGGTCGTCCATACCAACGCGATCAGCACCGGCAGCCAGAGCAGCTTCAGCAGCTGGACCCTGGGTGAAGACAGCAACGCGAACGGTCTTGCCAGTGCCGTGTGGCAGCACAGTAGCGCTACGAACAACCTGGTCAGATTTACGCGGGTCAACACCGAGGTTTACAGCAACGTCAACGGACTCGCTGAATTTAACGGTCGACAGTTCGGTCAGCAGGGCTGCCGCGTCGTTGAAGCTATAAGACTTGCCAGCTTCAACTTTGGAAGCGATTGCCTTCTGGCGTTTGGTCAGCTTAGCCATTACACACCCTCCACGTTAAGGCCCATGCTACGAGCAGAACCGGCGATGGTACGCACGGCAGCTTCCATGTCAGCAGCGGTCAGATCAGCGTTTTTAACCTTCGCGATATCTTCCAGCTGAGCACGGGTAACGGTGCCAACTTTGACGGTGTTCGGACGAGCCGAGCCGCTGGTCAGGCCAGCTGCTTTCTTCAACAGAACCGAAGCAGGGGTACTTTTGGTTTCAAAAGTAAAGCTACGGTCGCTATAGACAGTGATGATCACTGGAGTCGGCAGACCTGGCTCAAGACCCTGAGTACGGGCGTTGAAAGCCTTGCAGAATTCCATGATGTTCACGCCATGCTGCCCCAGAGCAGGACCAACAGGTGGGCTCGGGTTAGCCTGAGCGGCTTTCACTTGAAGCTTGATGTAAGCGGTAATCTTCTTGGCCATGAGGCACTCCAATTACGGGTTCAAACGCCTCTAATAAAGGCTCCCCGGTTACTTGCGCGTTTATCCCAGTGACGACAAAACCCCACAGCCCAAGGCTGCGGGGTATGGGATTTCTAGCTCAGCTATGCCTTTTCGACCTGACTGAACTCAAGCTCCACCGGAGTAGAGCGTCCGAAAATGAGCACAGCCACTTGGATCCGGCTCTTTTCGTAGTTAACTTCTTCAACCGTACCGTTGAAGTCCGCGAAAGGACCATCGGTCACGCGAACCACTTCGCCCGGCTCGAACAACGTTTTCGGCTTCGGCTTATCGCTGCCATCCGCAACGCGACGGAGAATAGCTTCAGCCTCTTTATCGGTGATCGGAGCGGGCTTGTCCGCTGTCCCACCAATGAAGCCCATGACACGAGGAGTATCCTTGACCAGGTGCCAAGTACCCTCATTCATGTCCATCTGGACAAGCACATAACCAGGGAAGAATTTACGCTCGCTTTTGCGTTTCTGGCCGTTTCGCATCTCTACCACTTCTTCGGTAGGGACCAGAATTTCGCCGAAGCCATCTTCCATGCCTGCCAGCTTTACACGCTCGATCAGAGAGCGCATAACATGCTTCTCGTAACCCGAGTAGGCATGCACTACGTACCAACGCTTAGCCACGGGACACCCTTAGCCGACAATCAAGGAAACAAGCCAGCCGAGCAGGGAATCTAGCCCCCACAGCAGCAGCGCCATAACCAGAACCACAGCTACCACAATGAGGGTAGTCTGGGTGGTTTCTTGACGAGTAGGCCATACGACTTTACGAATCTCAGCGCGAGCTTCCTTGGCCAACACGAAGAAAGCCTTGCCCTTGCCGGTCTGCAGCGCTACGTAGGCTGCGACAGCGGCGATAACGAGCAAAGCAAGTACGCGATACAGGATTGGCTGCGCCGAGTAGTATTGATTTCCGACAACACCCACAACGACCAGGAGGACTACTACGAGCCACTTAACAAGGTCAAAACGGGAGTCTTGGGCTTCAGCCTTTGGATTCATCTACTAAAATCCTGTGAAAAGAAAGCCAGACACGTTATGCGAATCTGGCAGGTCAGGAGGGAATCGAACCCCCAACCTACGGTTTTGGAGACCGTCGCTCTGCCAATTGAGCTACTGACCTAAAAGCAAAATCAGGCCGACCATTATGCTGACCTGACAGGAAGATTTCAACAGCTATTCGACAAGCCTGACCTTCCGACACCATCGAATGCTGCTGGCAATCAATCAGAATCAGGCTTCTAGCCGAAACACCGAATCTGATCAACCACCTAAAACAAAGGCAGATACTTTCATATCTGCCTTAGTAATGGAGCTCTTGAGCGGATTTGAACCGCTGACCTCACCCTTACCAAGGGTGTGCTCTACCAACTGAGCTACAAGAGCAAAACACATTGCACAACCAACAAAACTTGGAGCGGGTAGCGGGAATCGAACCCGCATCATCAGCTTGGAAGGCTGAGGTTCTACCACTAAACTATACCCGCCGAGCATGCTGCTTACGCTCGAAAATTTGGTGGAGGGGGAAGGATTCGAACCTTCGAAGTCGTAGACGTCAGATTTACAGTCTGATCCCTTTGGCCGCTCGGGAACCCCTCCTAAGCGAGGCGACATTCTATATCATGCCACCCTTCTGTCAACCTTTTTCTCAATAAAAACTTGAGGTTACAAACGTTGACGCTTGCTTCGCATGCATTTTAATTTGCCCTGCGCTGCGAAGCGGGCGCCATTCTATGCAAACTAATCTGCGGTTGCAATGCCTTCACATGACATTATTTTACTTTTTAACTGCGGGAAGTCCTGCTTTAACCCACCCAACAGACCATCATCCACAAGCCGTCTACTATCAGGCTCAACTTTTAACCAGTAGATGGCGCCCATGTCATCTAGTCGCCTGCCGAATTGGGTTCGGATATCCAGGCTCGTCAGGCGCTGTTCGATCGTCCTCGCTTCGTTTTGAGCAACCCCACCCCCGAGATAAAGGCACTGGTCGCCAACCTGACGTGAAGCTGAGCCATAGGATTGGGCGCCAGACTCACTCAACAGGCGGATGTCCTGCTGAGCGCCCTTGAACAGTGACAGAGGGGCTACCTCCTTCGGCCTTAGCGGAGCTTCCTGCTGGTTCCATACGTAGTAAAAGCCATTCAACATTACCAGCAGCAAAAAAAACCAGCGCATAACGACCTCATCACAACCCAAACACAACGCTACGGCTTTAATGCTACCGCAACGATCTCCCCACTCTGGTAAAGCCGCTCACGCCTCCGGAGCAGCACGCAGCCTAAGACTCAGCTCGCCACCACTGAAGCTTTGAACCTGATCGCCGACTTTCAAACGCAATGCTCCAACCGCATCAATCCCCACCACCACACCCTCCACCGTGCTCGAACCTGCGAGCAGCGTTACTGGCCGGCCTTGCCAAAGATGATTCGCTTCCCACTCCGCCTGAAAAGCACCAAACCCAACATTGCGATGAGCGGACAAATAGGTATCAAGCGCTTTACTCAGATGAGCCACCACCTGGTTGCGGTCTATAACGCCGCCGGATTCAAGCAACATCGACGTCCAGGATTGATCCACCTCGTCGGAGGCACGCATGTTGACGTTGATACCAATGCCTACGACAACGTGGCACACATCTGCAGGATCCCCCGTCAGCTCCAGCAATACCCCGGCCAGCTTGCGCCCCCCTACCAGCACGTCGTTAGGCCACTTCAATCCCGCTCCGTTGACTCCCATGTCTCGCAGCATTTTGACTACCGCTAGACCCACAAGAAGGCTCAACCCCTCCAGTTGACGCATTCCCCCATCGACACGCATTGCCAGACTGTAATAGAGATTCTCGGCAAACGGACTTACCCACTTGCGACCGCGTCGGCCTCTGCCGGCAGTTTGCCGCTCAGCAAGAACCAGTACAGGCAACGACTCCCCACCATCAATTAAACGCATAGCCTGGGCGTTAGTGGAATCAACGCTGTCGTAGACACGAACAGCCCAATCCAAGCCCGGCTGGTGCTTCTCGATCCGCTGTGCATCCAACAGGAAAAGAGGATTAGCGAGCCTATATCCACGACCTCGCACCTTGTGGATCTCCAGCCCCGTCTCAGCCTCGAGCTGCTGAAGCTTTTTCCAGACAGCACTGCGGCTCACTCCCATGACAACCCCCAGGTCTTCGCCGGAATGAAACTCTCCATCTTTCAGAAGCTTCAATAACATCTGCATTCTTATTTCGCCTGTTGAGAGGGATGCATAATAGCTATCGTCGCAGAAGGCGCCTAGGACTCAGAGAGGCTGCGCCTAAAGCGCGCCCCCGAAAGCAATGAACAGCGACAGAACAAGGTCCTGCAGCCTGCAGGCAACAGGATAGAGAAACCGGCAGCCAGAACCGGATGAGTTTTTTCCACGCGCAAAAACAAAACCCCATCTGCTTTCGCAAATGGGGTTT
>NZ_FOEO01000040.1 GCF_900110765.1 Pseudomonas sp. NFACC02 | reverse complement strand
ACCCTCCGCATTCGCCAGCAAGCCGGCTCCCACAGGGTTTAGCGCAAGACCGACTGGCTGGATCAGCTCCCCGCACCACCATGGGCTTCTTCAAAGAAGAAATCTTTCCAGCTGTCGGCCTTGTTTTTCAAGACGCCGATTTCATGCAGTTTCTCGGCGTAGATGAAGGTGCGCTGCGGCACGACGGTGAAGTCGATTTCAGGATCGGAGACGATCTTTTCCACCAACGGCAGCGGCAGCCTGGATTTCTCGACCTCGATGTAGGTCTTCGCCGCTGCCGGTTTATCGGCCTTGATGATTTTCTCGGCTTCGGCCAACGCGTCGTAGAAGGCCTTGTAGGTCTTCGGGTTTTCGTCGTGGAATTTCTGCGTGGTGTACAGCACGTTGAACGTCGCCTGACCGCCCAGGACGTCGTAAGAACTCAGCACTTTGTGCACGTTCGGGCTTTCCAGCTCCTGATATTGAAACGGCGGGCTTGAGAAATGCGCGCTGATTTCAGAGCCGCCCGCGATCAGCGCCGAGGTGGCGTCCGGGTGCGGCAGGCTGACGGAGATGTTGTCGAACTTCTTGTAGTTGTCGTTCCCGAACAGCCTGGCCGTTTCGATCTGCAAGGTACGCGACTGGAAGCCCACGCCTGCCGCGGGCACGGCAATGCGATCCTTGTCGGTGAAGTCGCTGATCGTCTTCACGTCCGGCTTGTTGCTGAGCAGGTAGTTAGGCATTGAGCCCAGAGACGCGATGGCTTTGACGTTCTGTCTGCCCTTGGTGCGGTCCCAGATGGTCAGCATCGGCGGCACGCCGGCCGACACCACATCCAACGCCCCGGCCAGCAGAGCTTCGTTCATGGCGGTGGCGCCGGAAATGCTGTTCCAGTCGACCTTGATGTCGATGCCCTGCTCCTTGCCGTGTTTCTCGATCAGCTTCTGCTGTTGCACCACGTCGAGAATCAGATAGCCGATGCCGAACTGCTGGGCGATGCTGATCTTGCCCTCGGCATGGGCGCCGCTGCTCGACAGCGCACCGACCAGACCCACCGTGGCTGCTAGCGCGGCCAGCATCGGGTATTTGGATGAAGTCCCCATAGAATCCTCACAATAAACGCGAAAAATGTTGGAAAGCTTCATGTCCGGCGGTCCGGTCCAGTCAGCGAAATAATCTTCTAATGACCGATCAGCGCTGCATGCCCCACCGTTTCACAGTCAGGCGCTCGACATTGCTGAACAGCAGGTTTTCCACCAGCAGACCGATGATGATCACGGCCGCCAGGCCAGCGAACACCTTGTCGGTGTACAGCTCGTTGCGGTTCTGGAAGATGTACCAGCCCAGCCCGCCTTTGCCCGACGACGCGCCGAAGACCAGCTCGGCGGCGATCAGGGTGCGCCAGGCAAACGCCCAGCCGATTTTCAGGCCCGCCAGAATCGACGGCAGCGCCGCTGGAATCAGGATGTACCAGACGAAGCGCAGGCCTTTGAGGCCATAGTTGCGACCGGCCATGCGCTGGGTTTCCGAAACACCGAGAAATCCGGCGTAGGTGTTAAGGGCCAAGGCCCACAGCACCGAATGCACCAGTACGAAAATCAAACTGTTCTCGCCAAGGCCGAACCACAGCAGCGACAACGGCAGCAGCGCAATGGCCGGCAGCGGGTTGAACATCGCGGTCAGCGTCCCGAGCAGGTCGCGGCCCAGTTGCGTGGACACCGCCAGCGTGGTCAAACCGAAGGCCAGAACGATGCCGATCAGGTAGCCCTTGACCAGCACGGTCAGGGAAATCCAGACCTTGGCCAGCAGCTCGCCGGTGACGATGCCATCGACAAAAGCGTGAGTGGTTTGCAGGAAGCTGGGCAGCAACAGGTCGTTGCCCTGAATACGCGCAGCGATTTCCCAGATCACCGCCAGGGCAATCAGAATCACGCTCTTGCGCACCCAGCTCAGTTGCCAGATGCGTTGTGCGAGAGGAATGTCGCGGGCCAGGTCTTCCTGAGTGAAAGGCTCCAGCGCGACTTCATACTCTTCGCGGATCGGGGGTGAAAGGCTCATTTTGGAAATCTCTCTTTAAGTCGACCTAACCCCCTGTAGGAGCGCGCTTGGTCTGGGCCGCATCCGGACGATTGGGTCGTGTCAGGCGACATCAATGTCACAGAAATACCGCAATCGCGGGCAAGCGCGCTCCTACAAGGGGATGCACTTGCTAATAGGCAATACGAATATCCTGAAACCGCAGATCTTCTTCGGCCACAGGCGCTTCGCCTTCATCGAACAGCAGCCGGTGAATACGTTGCGCCGAGCGCTGGAAATCCACGCCGCCCAGGCTTTTCAGGTCGTACTGATGGCTGTTGATCTCGGCGCGAACACGCCCCGGATGCGGCGACAGCAGCAGAATCCGGTTGCCCACCACGAGCGCTTCTTCGATAGAGTGCGTGACGAACAGCAGCGTGAAACGCACCTCTTCCCACAGCTCCAGCAACTCTTCCTGCATCTTGCGACGGGTCAGCGCATCGAGCGCCGCGAACGGCTCGTCCATCAGCAGGATTTTCGGTTGCATCGCCAGGGCGCGGGCAATGGCGACACGGGCTTTCATGCCGCCCGACAACGTGTGCGGATAGGCGTCGGCGAACGCACTCAAACCGACCTTTTCCAGGTAATGCCGCGCACGCTCTTCGGCTTCCCGACGCTTGAGCGTACGTGAGGCCAGCAGCGGAAACATGACGTTCTCGATCACCATCTTCCAGGGCGGAAGCTGGTCGAACTCCTGAAACACCACGATTCGGTCCGGCCCCGGTTCCCTGACTGGCTGACCGGCCAGACGAATCTGCCCTTCGCTGGGTTGAATAAAGCCGGCAACCGCTTTGAGCAGGGTCGACTTGCCGCACCCCGAAGGGCCGAGCAACACGAAACGATCAGCAGGATCGATTTCGAAACTGACTTGATGGGTGGCCCGCACCACGCGTTCCGGCGTGCGGTATTCAAGGCTTACGCCCTGGACTTGCAACAGCGCTTCAGCGGTAGGCTGATTGACCTGTTGCGCACTCAAGCGATCGCTAGCCGTGTGGCTTTGCAGAACAGCATTCATTGAACGGGCTCCTGAATAAGGGTTGCCGGAATCGAGGCTGCGGAATCAGAACGGCGCGTCGCCCTGGATGGTGGTGCGATGCAGCCGGCGACGCAGGTGATCGGGCGTACCGCCGGCCAGGTGAATCAGCGAACGGTTGTCCCAGAACACCATGTCGTTTTCCTGCCACTCGTGGCGATAGACGCCTTCCGGACGCACGCTGTGGGCGTACAGTTCGTTGAGGATCTGCTGACTCTCGTCCTCGGGCAGACCCACGATATGGGTGGTGAACCCTTCGCTGACGAACAAGGCCTTGCGGCCGTTTTCCGGGTGGGTACGCACGATCGGATGACTGACGACGGCCACTTGCGCCAGTTGCTCGGCACTGAGCGTCGGACGCCAGTTTTCGGCATTACGACCCTCGCGGTAGCGGGCGGTGTAGCTGTGAACCGCGCTACGACCTTCGACGGCTTTGCGCAGGTGCTCAGGCAACGTGTCCCACGCCAGGTGCATGTCGGCGAACAGCGTGTCGCCGCCTTCGCTGGGCAGCTCCTGCGCATAGAGCATCGAACCGAGGCTCGGCAGTTCTTTGTAGGAAAGGTCCGAGTGCCAGTATTTGCCCGCGTCACCCAGACCGACCGGCTGACCGTTCTCGACGATGTTGGAGACGATCAGGATTTCCGGGTGGTTGGCGAGCAGGAACTGCTTGAGTACGTGAATCTGCAGCACGCCAAAACGACGGCTGAAGTCGATCTGCTGTTGCGGGGTAATCTGCTGATCGCGGAACACCACGACGTGGTATTCCAGGTGCGCACGGTGTACGCGAGCAAAGTCTGCGTCATTCAGCGGGCGGGACAGGTCCAGGCCGACGATTTCTGCGCCCACCTTTTCGGCGAACGGACGCACCTCGAACAATTGATCCGGCGCTTGCGAGGACAAGGAAGCTTGGGAGGCTGCTGGCATGAGAACTCCGACTCCAAAAAGGCATAGGGCTTAGGTGTCGGAACTTTATAGCTATAAGAACGGAATTTTAAATATCGTTAGAGCATATGAATAGCGCTGAAAGAACTAGGGCGACCGCAGTGCCCTTTTCCGTGACCTGACCGATATCAATTCTTATGTTCCAGCGAGAACCCGAAGCCCATGATTGCTGTCTATTCCGCATCTCGCAGCCAGGCACCGCCTGCGAATGAACCGATCTTCGGGATAAGCAGAAAGAAGAGGAACGACGATGCCAGTACGCGGAAACGACAACGATCATTCGCAAGACAAAGCGCATGAAGACAACGTGAAACTGCTCATCGCCCTACACCGCGCTCTGGGCTTCCATGCAAAAACGCCGACGCATGTACAAGCCGTCGGCGTGAGAAACGTGGGTCGGTGAGCCCTGACTCCGCGCACCCTTAACGGCGCGCTCCTACAGATGAATGCGCTTTCGCCGCGCATTCATCTTCCAATCAAAACGCTGGCAATACCGCGCCGTCATACTTCTTGTTGATGAAGTCTTTGACTTGCTGGCTGGTCAGCGCCTTCGACAATTTCTCGATCGCGTCGGTGTGAGCGTTGTCGGTACGGGTGACCAGGTAGTTCACGTATGGCGAGTCCGAACCTTCCAGAATCAGCGCGTCCTTTTTTGGGCTCAGTTTGGCTTCCAGCGCGTAGTTGGTGTTGATCATGTCCAGATCGACCTGATCCAGCACACGCGGCAGCACGGCCGATTCCAGCTCGCGGAACTTGAATTTCTTGGGGTTGGTGGCGATGTCTTTCGGGGTTGCCAGTGCGTCGGTCGGGTTCTTCAGGGTGATCAGACCGGCTTTCTGCAACAGCAACAGCGCACGACCGGCGTTGCTGCCTTCGTTAGGAATGGCGATGGTTGCGCCTTCCGGCAACTCCGCCAGCGACTTGTACTTCTTCGAGTAGCCGCCGAACGGTTCGACGTGTACGCCAACGCCAGTCACCAGCGTCGCGCCTTTACCCTTGTTGAAGCCGTCCAGATACGGCTTGGTCTGGAAGTAGTTGGCGTCCAGACGTTTTTCGTTCAACTGAACGTTGGGCTGCACATAGTCGGTGAAAACCTTGATTTCCAGGTCTACGCCTTCTTTGGCCAGTTCAGGCTTGATCAGCTCAAGGATCTCGGCGTGCGGGACCGGAGTCGCGCCGACCACGAGTTTCTCGCCAGCGTGCGCCACGCCGATGGAAAGGGCAGCCGCCAGAGCGGTGAACAACAACGTCTTTTTCATGCGATTTCCTTAGGAAAAATCCGGTCGCCTTGTGGGCAACCTCTCTCGATAGTGCCGCGGGTATCGCCCTTGGCAGGGTGGCGGCTGGAGCGGACATTACCGAGATTTTTTATTCCGAGACAATACTTTTTCGTCGGATGTTTATGCTTTTTGGTTCTCAGGAAGCGTTTTGCCAGCAGACAGCCTCTGATCAGCCGTCTAGATCAGTTATCACCCCGACATTCTGTGGGAGCGCGGTTGCCCGCGATTGCGGTAGCGCCAGTGACATTGATGTAGGAGACATATCACATCGTCCGAATACGACCCCGACCAAGTGCGCATCTGCAGAGGCGGCTTAATGTCTTCCAGGCAAATTCAGATGTTCAGGAAGAATCTCCGCCCCGCTGCTCACCAGCAGCGCGAAGTGAATGACGTTTTCCAGCTCTCGTGTGTTGCCAGGCCAGTAATGCGCTTCCAGCACCTGCTGCGCCGCCTCGCTGATCAACGGTGTGGAGAAGTCCAGACGCTGACTGTAGATGCCGAGAAAATACTCCGCCAGCGGCAAGATATTGCCCGGTTGCTCACGCAGTGGCGGCAAGTCCAGTCGCCCCTCGCTCAGATAGCGATACAGGCGCTCATGGAACTTCCCGGCGGCCACCGCCAGGCTCAGGTCGATGCTGGTCGCGGCCACGAGTCTTACGTCCACGGGAGTGGGTTGCTGCGCGCCTACCCGAGTGACTTCATGGTTTTCCAGCGCAGACAGCAATTTGATCTGGATCGACAGCGGCAGGTCGGCGATCTCGTCCAGATACAAGGTCCCGCCTGTCGCCGAACCGAACCACCCCGCTCGACTGCTGACCGACCCCGTATGAGCGCCCGCGGCGTAACCAAAAAGCTCGGCGTCGGCGTAGGTCGGGCTGATTGCCCCGCAGTTCACCGACACGAACAAGCCGGAGCGGTCGCTGCCTCGGTGGATGTGTCGCGCCAGCAACTCCTTACCCGTGCCTGGCTCGCCTCGAATCAACACCGGCAAATCCAGGGGCGCCAGTTGCTCCATTTCTTCGCGCAAGCGACGGGAGCGAGGATCGACGAACACCAGCGCCTTGGCGCGAATGCTCAATGGGCTCTTTTCAGCGTCAGGAAAGGTCAGCAGCGGCTGACTCGTTGGCTGGTTCAACAGGGTGGAATGGCTCATGGCAGTCTCCCGCCCAAGCCTTCCATCGACCTGAGCGTTAAAAAAAAGGCCGCAGCGCCTGTGCGTTCGCTGCGGCCAAAAAACCAGTGATCGAAAGGCCTTCAGGCACGACGCCGGGCCGATTGCTCGATTCGACCTTGCAAGCGGTACAGGTAAGCAAAACCCTGTTCCCAACGCTGGTGACCGGACTTGACGTTGATGTGTCCGGCACCGCTGAGGATGCCGATTTCAGCGCCCCAATTGCGGGCCATCTCCATCGCACGCAAGGCGCTGACGGCGGAATCGTTGTCGGAGCTGACCACCTGGCTCGGGAACGGCAGCAAGTGCTCGGGGATCGGCGCAAAGTTGCGAAGGGCAGGCGGGCAGTTCGGACGCTCGACATCGGCAGGCGCCACCAGCAACGCCCCACGCACCTGACTCAGGGTTTCCAGCGGGGCCAACTGGGCCCAATGCGCTACAGTCACGCATCCCAGGCTGTGGGCGATCAGAATCACCGGAGAACTTTCGGCGGCGATCACACGCTGCAGCTCCCCTACCCGGTCTTCGCGGCGCGGTTTCAGCCAATCGGCCTGTTCCACGCGCACGCTGTTGGGCAAGCTGTTCTGCCAGTGAGTTTGCCAATGGTCGTCGGCAGATCCTTGCCAGCCTGGCACGATCAGGTAACGGATCGATTCTTTATGCATGGCTTTCGCCTCCTGCATTTTCTGCGTTCATGGCGGCGAGTATAGGGACGAGATATATATTCGAAAAAGAATAAGAAGATATTTATTAATAACCGAAAGCCATATATCGCACTCTCATGCGCCAGCGCTGCAAAAAAAGAGGGCCACCCCCTGCCTTAAGGAGTAGCCCTGATAATCACGCTGTCTGCCCCCAAGCTCGCCGGGGATGAGTGAAGAATACGAGCCGGTTGTTACAGAAATTTTTAAACCGTGAAATTTCTCGCAAGCGCGCTCCTACAAGTTCAACCGCGTACGGGCTTAAGTGCGTTTTTTACGTCTGCCGAATGGAGCGTCGCAAACCGGTTCGCCCGACCGAACGTCCCGAAATCATTGAAACGAACCCCCATTTCGGCCATGACCTTGTGCGCCACCGGCGCCGTCATCTGGCGGATGTAGAACGGCTCCTTCACCACAAAGTGATGGATGCCGTGGGTGCTGCCGAAGTTGAAGCAGAATGCCTGAAGCGGCCACAGCCACCAGGGGTTGAGCACCTGGGTCTGCTGCATGACGTTGCCTGGCTCGACATCGCCGTAGTAATGCATGTTGGAACTGACGAAATGCAGGCAGAAGGTCCGCAACACGTTGGGCCCGACGATCACGACCGCCGCGATGTCGATGACATGCATGAACGCCAGCGTATTGGCCGACCAGTCGATAGCAAACCCCGTCAGGCTGGCGACGCCATTGACTGCATGAAAGCCGAGGAACACGTACCAGGCACTCCAGTTGAGCAACGCCAGCGGCGCATAAACCCGCAACGTGCGTTTGAGAATGCTGAACTTATGCGCCCAGGTTTTCGCCCGCAGCATGCGAATGAGCGACGACATTACGTTATCGCCCACCATCAGCAGACGCGCGATGCCCCATGGCTCGCCGTTGGTGATGGCGCGCTCTTCCATGTCCGCTTCGGTGCCGGACACCTTGTGATGGTTAAGATGCAGATGCCGGCGAATCCAGGGATTGATGGTGCTCGGCCGCGCCATCCACACCAGCGCCAGCATCAGGTTGTGCGGCACCCGGTGTTTTCGGAAATACATGCTGTGGATCAGGTCGTGCTCCAGCTCGTGGGTCAGCGACGCAAAGAATGCGTTGAGCAGTACGCATATCCACCAGGCCATGTATCCACCGAGATAGAGCGCCGCGCTGCCCATCATGCCCGCCAGTGCGACAACCAGAATGCCGACACCGATTGCGTCTTGATGCGCAAGGAGGGGGTAGCGTTCGCGCAGCGCGTTGCCATGCGCCATCACTACCGCGCGAATGTGCGCTGATCGCTGCTGCGCATTCAGGCCGGCAGCGCTTGCAGAAGTGTCGTGCATGCTTCCATTCTCCGGTTTTATTATTGAAATATGTTTCAACGTGAAACCACTGCTTCACTGTGCCGTACGTGGCGTAAAGCCGCCCGGCCGTGAACGCCAACCCGTTGACCGGAAGCGCCAATCTGTATGCCTGAGCCGAGTGTTCTCGCCAGCTGGACCCGCGCCCTGCGCAAGCAACTCGACGCCCTCGGCCTCGACGGTCTTGCGCTGGGTCAGGCTGCGGGGCTGGATTCGCAACTGATGGACGACCCGAACGCGCGCTACCCGGTCACTGTCACTACGCGTTTTTGGCAATTGGCAGTGCAGGCCAGTGGCGACCCGGCGCTGGGCTTGCGGGTGTCGCGCTTCGTCAGTCCGACGACCTTTCACGCACTCGGTTACGCGCTGGTGGCCAGCGGCTCGCTTCGAGAAGTGTTCGAACGCATCGTGCGTTATCACCCGGTGGTGAGCGACGCGCTGGACTTGAGCTTTGTCCGTGTGGGCGACCGCTATGAGTTTCGTTTTCGCGTACCGGAAGGCGGACCGATGCCCGCCAATGAAGCCATGGACGCGTTCGCCGCAATCTACGTGCGCACCTGCAGAAATCGATTGGGGCGCCACTACGCGCCGCTCGCCGTGCACCTGATGCGGCCACAACCGGCAGATCCAAAACCCTGGCATGACGTGTTTCGCGCGCCGCTGTTTTTCGGCGCGCCGGACAATCTGCTGGCGTTCGCCTGCGACGATTTCGACAGCCATCTGGACGACGCCAATCCTGAACTGGCCGAGCACAACGAGACCGTACTCAACCGCGCCATAGAGAAGCTCAGCCCACTGACCTGGGAGCGCAAAGTGCGCGGCGCCATCGAAACCCAACTCCCGGAAGGCGAACCGTCGGCCGAACGCATCGCCCAGCACCTTCATCTGAGCCTGCGCAGCTTGCAGCGCCATCTTGCGGACGAAGGCTGCAGCTACGACCTGCTGCTCAATCAGTGCCGACAGAATCTGGCGCTGCAGCATATGCGCGATCCTGGCAGTTCACTGGGCGAAATCGCCTACCTATTGGGATTTGCCGACACCAGCAGTTTCAGCCGCGCGTTCAAGCGCTGGACCGGCATGACGCCCAGCCAGTACCGCGACAGCATGCTTCGCTGATCAAGCGATCAACGGTGTCAGTCGGTGCAGAGCCGCCTTGCGCAGCCGGTCGGTATCGAGAATGTGGATGGCATCGTGCTCACCGCGCAGAATGCCGCGCTCGGCAAACTCGGCAATCACCCGCTCAACCACCTCAGGCAACAACCCCAGCCGACGCCTGGACAGTATGTCGTGAACCGGTACAACGCGAGTGGATCTATCCATGTCGCCATAACCTTCGGCAAGCATCAGCAGGCGAAAGGCGACGCGTTCTTTGGTCGGCATCAGCCTCAACTCATCGGGAGGCGGCACCATCAACCCCAACTTTCGCCCCAGCAACTGGCCGAACCAGCGCCAGTAATGCGGATGATCGCGCAGCAACGCTTGAAGCGGCGCCTGAGGGAGGTGCAGCAGGATGACCTGGCCTTCGGCGTAGGCATCACGCAGGCGGGGCTGCTCGTCGAACAGGGACACCTCGCCGAACCAGTACGGCCTCACCTGGGTTGGCTGAGGTTGCCATTGTTGTTGGCTCTTGAGGTCATTGAAGCGAATTGAACCGTCGAGTAACGCGTACAGACCGCAGGCCGGCTTGCCGTACTCGAAGACCCGTTTGCCGGGCGTCACGCGTCGCTGCCGCATGACCGTCAGCAGACTATCCTGCAAGGAGCCGGGCAACTCACTGAACCATTTGTCGTTGTCCAACCATGAGCGCCATTGGGTTCCATTCGTCATGTGAATCTCCTTTTTCTCGCTGGCGTTTTATTGCAGGCTGGGCCAGCCAATAGGCCCAGCCGAAAATCAGCGGCATGATCCACGCATCAAGGGAGGAATAACAATGAAAAACCTCGTCGATCACCTCAGCCAGTACGCGGCGTACCACCGTGATACCCGGAACATACTCACCCACTTCGTCGGCGTCCCGCTGATCGTCCTGGCAGTGGCCGTGCTGTTGTCACGACCGGGCTGGAGCAGTTGGTCGCTGGGCGAGCTGTGGCTGTCGCCCGCGTTGTTGGCCACCGTGGCCGCCACGTTGTTCTATCTGCGCCTGGACAGGCCTTTCGGCGTGGCAATGGGCATCGTGCTGGCACTGTTCCTGTGGATCGGCGCGCACCTGGCGCAGCAGAGCACGCTGGTCTGGCTCACCTCCGGCGTCGGGCTGTTCGTGGTCGGCTGGGTGATTCAGTTCGTGGGGCATTATTACGAAGGCCGCAAACCGGCGTTCGTCGACGACGTCACAGGCCTGATCATCGGCCCGCTGTTCGTGGTGGCCGAAGCCGCTTTTCTGATGGGAATGCGGAAGAAGCTGCAGAACAACATCGAAGGCAAAGTGGGCCGCACGCACAAACGGAATCTGAAGAAGGCAGCGGTTTAAGCCCGAGCCAATCAACTGTAGGAGCGTGGCTTGTCCCGCGATCTGGCGCGAAGCGGCAGTAAAAACGGTTGAATGCGGTGTGTCAGTCACATCGCATTTGTAACGTTGCTGCCGGTACCCGGCAGATCGCGGGACAAGCCACGCTCCTACAGGGTTCGGCCAGATCCCGTATCAGATGCTCTCGACCTTCTGCCACACCTTCGGCTTGAAGAACAACGTCTCCCCGCGCGCCAGACCGATCAGGCTGTCGTGATCCTTCACCACTTCCGCTTCGATCAGGTCCGGTTGCCCTTCGACCTTCAGCGTCACGCGTGTCGTTGCACCCAACGGCCGAATGTCGCGCACTTCGGCGGCGTGATGCCCTTCCACTTCATGGCGCGACAACGACACCTCGTGCGGACGAAACAGCACGTGGTTGTCTTCGCCCAAATGCAGACGGTTGGAGTCGCCCAGGAAGTGATAGACGAAATCGCTGGCCGGGTTCTCGTAAACCTCGCCCGGAGAGCCGATCTGCTCGATCACACCCTTGTTCATGACGACGATCCGGTCGGCCACTTCCATGGCTTCTTCCTGGTCGTGGGTCACGAACACTGACGTCAGGTTGATGTCTTCGTGAAGACGCGCCAGCCAGCGGCGCAGTTCCTTACGCACCTTGGCGTCCAGCGCACCGAACGGCTCATCCAGCAGCAACACCTTCGGTTCGACGGCCAATGCACGTGCCAGCGCAATACGCTGACGCTGACCACCGGACAGTTGCTCCGGATAGCGGTCCGCCAGCCAGTCCAGTTGCACCATGTTCAACAGTTCATGAACCTTGGCGGCGATCTGGCTTTCGGTCGGGCGCTGATTCTTCGGTTTCATGCGCAGGCCGAAGGCGACGTTGTCGAACACCGTCATGTGGCGAAACAACGCATAGTGCTGGAACACGAAACCGACGTTGCGATCCCGCACATCATGGCCGGAGACGTCCTCACCGTGGAACACGATGCTGCCCTGATCCGGCGTTTCCAGCCCGGCAATGATGCGCAACAGCGTGGTCTTGCCACAACCGGACGGGCCCAACAACGCGACCAGCTCGCCACTCTGGATGTCCAGACTGATGCTGTCGAGGGCCTTGAAGGCGTTGAAATTCTTGCTGACGTTACGGACTTCGATCGACATGAATTATTCCTCCGCCGCGCTTCGGCGCAGACGGCTAATGCGCGCTTCGCTCCACTGCTTGAGCAGCAGGATGAACAGCGCAAGGATCAATAACAGGCTCGCCACGGCAAATGCAGCCACGTGGTTGTACTCGTTGTAGAGAATCTCGACATGCAGCGGCAGGGTGTTGGTCACGCCGCGGATGTGGCCAGACACCACTGACACCGCGCCGAACTCACCCATCGCCCGCGCGGTACACAGCACCACGCCATAGATCAGGCCCCATTTGATGTTGGGCACCGTGACGTGCCAGAACATCTGCCAGCCGTTAGCGCCCAGCAGCCGTGCGGCCTCTTCTTCCTGCGTGCCTTGTTCCTGCATCAGCGGGATCAGCTCGCGCGCCACGAACGGCACGGTCACGAAGATGGTCGCCAGCACGATGCCCGGCAACGCAAAGACGATCTGAATATCGTGATCCTGCAACCACGGCCCGAAGATGCCCCGGGCGCCAAACATCAGGATGTAGACCAGACCGGCAATCACCGGCGATACCGAGAACGGCAGGTCGATGAGCGTGACCAGGATCGCTTTGCCACGAAACGAGTACTTGCTCACGCACCACGCCGCCGCGACACCGAATACAACGTTCAGTGGCACTGAAATCAGAACGGCATAGACCGTGAGCTTGAGTGCCGAGAGCGCATCCGGCTCAAGAATCGCCGTGAAAAAACCACCCAGGCCGTTTTTCAGGCCCTGACCGACGACCACAAAAAGGGGCAACAACAAAAACAGCGCAAAGATCAGCCAGGCAAGGCCGATCAGAAGGCGCCGCGACACCGCGCTGCCGCGACGGGCGGCATTGGCGGAGGAAGCGGAAATAAGCGATGAACCAGACATACGTGCGCCTCCTCAGTTAGGGGTTTCGATGCGTCGCTGCAACAGGTTGATCAGCAGCAAGAGAATGAACGACACCACCAGCATCATGACCCCGATGGCAGTAGCGCCGGCATAATCGTACTGGTCGAGCTTGACCATGATCAGCAGCGGCAGGATTTCGGTCTTCATCGGCATGTTGCCCGCGATGAAAATCACCGAGCCGTACTCGCCCACGCCCCGCGCGAACGCCAACGCGAAGCCGGTCAGCCAGGCAGGCAGCAACGCCGGCACAAGAATGTGGCGAAACACCTGGATCGGTCGCGCGCCCAGACAGGCAGCGGCTTCTTCGACTTCACGGGGAATATCGGCCAGCACCGGCTGCACGGTGCGCACCACGAAAGGCAGTGTGACAAATGTGAGTGCCAGGGTTATGCCGAGCGGGGTATAGGCGATCTTGAAGCCCAGATCGGTGGCGAACTGGCCCACCAGACCGGTGGGGGTGTACAGCGCGGTCAGCGCAATACCGGCAACCGCCGTGGGCAGCGCAAACGGCAGGTCGATCATCGCGTCGATGATCTTGCGTCCCGGGAAGGTGTAGCGAACCAATACCCAGGCCAACAACGTACCAATGATGCCGTTGATGATGGCCGCAAAGAACGCAGTACCGAAGCTCAACTTGAGGGCGGCCAGCACGCGAGGTGCAGTCACGATGGTCCAGAATTGAGCGGCGCTCAGCTGAGAGGCATGAATGAACATGGCCGCAAGCGGTATCAGCACAATCAGGCTGAGGTACACCAAGGTGTAGCCCAGCGTCAGCCCGAAGCCGGGTATGACGGGGGATATGCGTCGAGACATGAGTGTCCTTGGTTAACACACGGAACCCGGAGCGAGGCCGGGTTGTTTGATTCCAATGTAGGCGCGCGGCGGAAAATCTATCAGAAAACTCATTGTCCGCCACGGTGTCCCCTGTAGGAGCGCGCTCCTACAGATTTGTTGCGTTACTGCGGGATATAGATCTGGTCAAAGATCCCGCCATCGTCGAAGAATTTCGGTTGAGCCGATTTCCAGCCGCCGAAGTCTTTATCGATGGTCAGCAGGTTCAGTTCAGGAAACTGCTTCTCATACCTGGCAGCCACTTCCTTGTCGCGCGGACGGTAGAAATTCTTCGCCGCGATTTCCTGGCCCTCCTTGCTGTACAGATGCTTGAGGTATTCGGTCGCAATTTCGGTGGTGCCATGTTTCTCGGCATTCTTATCGACGACGGCGACAGGAGGCTCGGCAAGGATCGACAGCGAAGGCACGACGATGTCGAATTTGTCAGCACCGCCGTCTTCTTTCAGCGCCAGAAACGCTTCGTTTTCCCACGCCAGCAGCACGTCGCCCTGACCGTTGTTGACGAAAGTGATGGTCGAGCCCCGCGCGCCGGTATCCAGCACGGGCACATGCTTGAACAACTTGCTGATGTATTCCTTGGCCTTGGCTTCATCGCCACCGCCGGACTTCAGGCCATAGCCGTAAGCCGCCAGGAAGTTCCAGCGCGCCCCACCCGATGTTTTAGGGTTTGGCGTGATGACCGACACGCCATCCTTGATCAGGTCGTCCCAATCGTGAATGCCCTTGGGGTTACCCTTGCGCACCAGAAACACGATTGTCGAGGTGTACGGCGTGCTGGCGTCGGGCAGTTGGGTCTGCCAGTCAGCCGGAAGCGTTTTGCCCAGTTTGGCGATTTCGTCGATGTCACCGGCCAGTGCCAGGGTCACCACGTCGGCAGGAGAACCGTCAATGACCGAACGCGCTTGCTTGCCCGAACCGCCGTGGGACTGGTTGATCTTGACGGTGTCCTCCGGGTGGGACTTTTTCCAGAAGTTGATGAATTCGGCGTTGTAGTCCTGATACAACTCGCGGGTTGGGTCATAGGACACGTTCAGCAGGGTGAAATCCTTGGCAACGGCAGGACCGGCAAACACGGCAACGGCGAGAGCGGCCAGCGCGTAACGGCGAATGGACATGAATCAAGCTCCTGGAAAACTATGCGTTGTTGGTTTTTCTAATGGGCGCGCTGTGTAGGAGCGCGCTTGCCCGCGATGCGATTGTCCGGCCCCCTGAATTCGTGGCATCTGGACGGGCCTCTCGCCTGCAAACGCGCTACGACCAAGTGCTTCAGCTTTGTTTGTTACCCGGATTCTGCAGACGGAATTTTTCCTTGCGCTCGATCTGCACCACTTGTGCGTTGTGCACCGTGATTTCAACCGCGCCAAAACGCAGGTCGCGCAGGGCGTTCTGAATTTCTCGCAGAATGCTTGCTTCGTCCTGACCATCCACGCTACGTAGAGATGCGCTCATGATCGTGCTCCTTGATGGGTTGCCCGCAGCGGCAGGGTGAAGGCGGCTGCCAGTGGCGTGGGAGCGATAGTAGAAGGACGGGGTTATTCTTAAAAATACTATTTAAGAATGCAGATATAACCAAAAGGTATTTGGTTGGAGTTGGCTCAGCGCGGCGTCCTGACCGTCAGTCACCGCTCTAGCAGCGCGTTGTAGATGCGCGCTTGCCCGCGAAGAAGGCGCCGCGGTGTCTCGGAATGGCGCGTGATCATTTATCACGGGCAAGCGCCTTCAGTCGATGCGGTCAGGTCAACGCAAACACCGGCGCATGCTGCCAGTCGATCTGCTCGGCAGGCATGGGTCGGGCAAACCAGTAGCCCTGCCCCAGCTCACACTGGTTCGCCAGGAGAAACTGCGCCTGGTCGGCTTGCTCGATACCTTCAGCCAGTACCCGCATGCCCATGGCCTGAGCGAGCGCGATGATTGCCCGAACAATGGCGATATCGTCCTCATCGTCCGGCAGACCCGCTACAAATCCCTGATCGATCTTCAGTTTCTGCACCGGCATGCGCTTGAGCCGCAGCAACGACGAATACCCCGTGCCGAAGTCATCGATCGACAGTTTCAGGCCCAGCTCGCGCAAGCGGTGCATCTGTTCGATCGCCTGCTCGGGATCGTCCATGACCGCGCTTTCAGTGACTTCCAACTCAAGGTAGTGTGACGCCAGCCCTGTTTCGCCCAGCACCTGCGCCACCCGGCGATCAAGATCGGCTCGGCCAAACAACCGGCTCGATACGTTGACCGCCACGAATGACAACCCGATCCCGTCTTCCAGCCATTGCCGCATCTGCCGACATGCCTCGGTCAACACCCAGTTATCGATATCGGCGATCAGGCCGCTTTGCTCTGCAATCGGAATGAATTCGCCCGGAGATACCATACCGCGCTGAGGATGCTGCCAACGCACCAGCGCCTCGACACCTTCGATACGACGGGTATGCAGGTTATGGATCGGCTGATAAAACAGGCGCAACTCGTTCTGCACGATGGCGCGCCGCAGTTCCCCGGCCAGTTCCACCCGGCGCTGGGCGTGGGCGGTCAATTCTCTTGTGTACAACGCATAGCTTTCCCGGCCCTGACTCTTGGCCTGAAACAAGGCGGCGTCGGCGTTACGCAACAGTTGTTCGGCGCTCAGTGCATCGTTGGGAAAAATGCTGATACCGATGCTCGCCGTGAGGAAAAGAGATTGAGTGTCGATCAGGAACGGTTCACGTAACCCGTCCAACAAGCCTTGGGCCAACTCCGCCGCCTGAACTGCGTGCTGAGAACTCTCGACCAGCACAGCAAATTCGTCGCCCCCGAGCCGCGCCAGGGTTGCTCCTTTGCCTACCCGTTGCGCGAGTCGCTCGCTGACCGCCTTCAGGACCTCATCGCCGATGCTGTGGCCCAAGCTGTCGTTAATGTGTTTGAAGTGGTCGAGGTCGATCAGCAACAGAGCCAGATGATGTTTGTTGCGCCGGGCATGGGTCTGCGCCTGCTCCGCGCGGTCGGTGAACAACAGTCGGTTGGGCAAGCCGGTCAACGCGTCGTAATGCGCCAGATGAGCCAGTTCGCGCTCGGAATGCTTGATGCTGGTGATGTCCGAGAACACTGCAACAAAATGAGTGATCACACCCCGGTCATCTTTAATGGAGCGAATGCTCTGCCATTGCGGGTAGATTTCGCCGTTTTTGCGCCGGTTCCAGATCTCGCCACTCCACTGCCCGGCGCTGAGAATGGTCTTGTACATGCGCTCGTAGAACTCCGGGCCATGGCGCCCGGATTTGAATTTGTTGGGGCGCTCGCCCAGCACTTCGTCTTGCTGATAACCGGTGATCGATATGAATGCCCGATTGACGTGCACGATTACGCCTTCGGCGTCCGTGACCAGTACGCCTTCCAGCGTACTGTCGAACACGGCTGCAGCCAGACGCAGACGTTGCAGGTCCTGTTTGCGCTGAGCCCGGGCTTTGATGCCGATGAACCCCAATAACCGGGACCGGGCGAGGTAGATCGACACGGCGCTGATCGCCAGCCAGACATAACCACTCATCAGTTGGGCACGCGCCAGCTGAACCGAGTCGTCGATCAGGAAAGGGAGCACGTCGTCGCAGAACACGAGCCAGAAAATCGACAGCAGCCCATACAACAGTGCGGTTTTCAGCGCATCTCGGGTGATAGCTGACATAGAAAGTCGAAAACCTTACGAAAGGCCGGATTATAGAGCAAGAAACATCCTGCGACGCTTATGTGAAACAGCGACTGGTTTTATCTGGTGGCTAAGTGATAATGCGCGCTGCTGTAGGGGTCTGTACAAAAAACGACCTCATTACCTGTTCGCGTTACAACCGAGGGCAACTCAGCCTATGTGGAACAACGGTCTGCTCGACCTTTCCGTCTGGCAATTGGTCGCAGTCACCCTGGCGATGACACATGTCACCATTGTCAGCGTCACGGTCTATCTCCATCGCTATTCAGCTCACCGCTCGCTCGAACTCAACGCCGGGCTCAAGCACTTTTTCCGTTTCTGGCTGTGGCTCACCACGGCGCAGAATACCCGGGAGTGGACCGCCATCCACCGCAAGCATCACGCCAAATGCGAAACCGTCGATGACCCGCACAGCCCGGTCATCAAAGGGTTGTCCACCGTGCTGCGCAAAGGTGCCGAGCTGTATCGCGCCGAAGCGGAGAACCCGGACACGCTGCGCATCTACGGCAAGAACTGCCCGGAAGACTGGATCGAGCGCAACCTGTACTCGCGTTACCCGCGTCTGGGCGTGATGATCATGGGTGTGATCGATCTGGCGCTGTTCGGGGTCATCGGTATCACTGTCTGGGCCATCCAGATGATGTGGATTCCGGTCTGGGCGGCCGGTGTGGTCAATGGTCTTGGCCACGCCGTCGGCTATCGTAACTTCGAGTGCCGCGATGCGGCGACCAATCTGGTGCCGTGGGGCATCCTGATCGGCGGCGAAGAGCTGCACAACAACCATCACACCTACCCCAACTCGGCCAAACTGTCGGTCAAGCGCTGGGAGTTCGACATGGGCTGGGCGTGGATCAAACTGTTCTGCTGGCTGCGACTGGCCAAAGTGCAGCGGGTGGCACCGATCGCGCATCGCGTGGAAGGCAAGGGCCATGTCGACATGGACACTGCCATGGCGATTCTTAATAACCGTTTCCAGATCATGGCGCAGTACCGCAAGCTGGTGATCGCGCCGTTGGTGACGCAGGAACTGGCCAAGGCCGACGCGTCCGTCCGCCACCAGTTCCGCCGCGCAAAACGGCTGCTGTCGCGTGAAACCAGTCTGCTGGAAGACAGACATCAGGTGCGTATCCAGAGCATGCTGGAGCACAGTCAGGCACTGAAAGTGATCTACGAGAAGCGCCTGGCCTTGCAGCAAATCTGGGCCAAAACCAGCAGCAACGGCCATGACATGCTGGCAGCCATTAAAGACTGGGTCCATGAGGCGGAAGCCAGTGGTATTCAGTCCTTGCGTGACTTCGCCGACCAGTTGAAAACCTACTCGCTACGCCCTCACCACGGCTGATGCCGTTGATCGGCGCACATCCATCCGGGTGTGCGCCTGTCGGAACTTCGTGCCACTACACCTATCTCATTATCACCTTCGCACTATGCTGTGTGAGACGTTGTGGCTGTGCGCCGCACCTTATTTTGAGATGCAGTGCTCATGGACAATCAGACACCCCCGACCGTCATCCCCGCAGCAGCGGAAACCCTGTTGGCCTTGATGCACGCCCAGGCGGAAGTGGCGCGTTTGAGCGAGCGCGAGCAGCTCTTCAGCTCGTTGCTGGTCAGCGTCAACGCGGTGCTCTGGGCGTTCGATTGGCAGACCCAGCGCATGATCTACGTCAGCCCTGCCTACGAGCGCATCTTTGGTCGTTCGGCGGGATTACTGCTGGCCGATTTTGGCGAATGGCGCGACAGCATCTATCCGGACGACCTTGATTACGCAGAGCGCAGCCTCAGTGAAGTACTGGAAAAAGGCTCCATCGAGGACCGCGAATACCGCATCATTCGCGCCGATGGTCAGGTGCGCTGGCTGAGCGACAAATGCTTCGTCAGCCACCAGGCCGAACAGGGGCAACGCCTGATCGTGGTCGGCATCGCCGAAGACATCACTGAAAAGAAGCAGCTGGAAGACGAACTCCAACGCCTGGCCACCACCGACGTGCTCACCCAGAGCAGCAACCGCCGACACTTCTTCGAGTGCGCTCAACGCGAATTCGAGCAGGCTCGTCTGCAAGGCACACCGATGGCGTTTCTCTTGCTGGACGTGGATGATTTCAAGCTGGTCAATGACACGTACGGTCACCAGGAAGGCGATATCGTGCTGCAACGCATCGCCGAGTGCGGACGGAAGACGCTGCGCCGTGGCGATCTGTTCGGACGTATTGGCGGCGAGGAGTTTGCGGCGGTGTTCCCGGGCTGCGCGCCAGACATGGCCAAGCAGATTGCCGAGCGCCTGCAACGGGAAATTCAGCGGCTGTCGTTCCAGCGTGACGATAAAAGCTTTGGCATCACGGCCAGCCAGGGCCTGACCAATCTGGGCACACAGGACCAGAGCCTGGAAGCCCTCTACGCCCGTGCGGATGCGGCGATGTATCAGGCTAAACGTCAGGGAAAGAATCAAATCGTATTGGTGTGAAGGCTGGCGGTGATCCCTGCGAGGCACCCTCGCCAGCCGTCCAGGCGTTATCGAATGCTCTGGATGCTGCCTTTGTTACCGGAGACCTTGACGTTCACCTGCTTGAAAATGAAGTAATCGTTGACGGTCACTTCATAACGAGGGGCGACAATCAGATCTGCGCCGGAAGACTTCACAGCCTTGTAAGCGGCAGCTGCCTTGGCGTTGGAAACCGGATCAGGCAATGGCAGACCCATTCCGGAGCCGCCGCCTGCGCCATAGCTCACGCCGTCCGCGAACTGGTTATCGCCGCCCAACGCCAACCAGCCAAACAGGATGTTGGTGGAGGATTCGCCGCTGATGGCTTCACCGACTTTTACGTCAGCTTTCAGGTCGGTTTTGACATCGCCCGAGAGCGGCGCCGTTGGCTGGCTTACGTTGTAGCTTACGCAGCCACTGGTCGTCGCGATCAGTGTGGCGACAGCCGCCAACGTCCATATTTTCTTCATGTGTATCTCCCCTCGTTCATGATCAGATAGTTGCAGCGGCGCAACTATAAGGAGGAGGCCCGGGAATAAAAGTCAGGCATTTCCGAAAGAAAAGTAGGACGTGCAAGCGGATGTCCGAGTGAAATTTCACACATGCCGCGTTAAGGGGGTGACAGGCGTACCCTGGCTGCAGTGCGTTCTGCTGTTACATCAGGCCACCAGCTTACTGCGTACCCTCTCAAGATCTGACGCGTTGACCTTCAGCAGCCGCGCAGACTTACTCTTGGCGAGGGCTTCCAGTGGGTCTGCTTCCCCGAGGCGACCCATCTGCCCGGCCAAGTTCATCGCCAGCACTTCGCGGGTATAGACGCCGGTGTTGTACTGATAGACCGCCGCGATCAGCTCGCGCAGCTCCAACGGCAGGCGCCAGCGCGTGCGCAGCGCCGAACCGAAGGCCGCCGCATAGTGTTCAAGCGCGCGCGCAATGCACGCCTCATCCAGCGTGCCGCCCGCGTGAAGCCATTCTTGCAGACAGCGGATCACCGACAGATCGCCCAGCCCTCTGAGCAACCCCGCGCAATGGCAACGCTCGTGGTCCAGGTCCAGCGTGCGTGCCAGAATCCGCGCGTATCCGGCCGTTCGATGCGAGACATCCCAGATCTGGCTGGCCTGAAGAATCAGCCCAGGGTCGCTCAACAGAGCACCGCGCTTGAGCGCCAGGCCCTGAACCAGATTCGCGCTCTGCGTGGCACCCAGGGTCGCCAGCGCTTGCGCCAATGTCTGTTGCGGTCTGCCTTGATGCTGTGAGGCACTGTTGGCGGCGGCGATCAAGACAGCCGTAACGTGCGGGTCATCGATCAGTTCCTGCTCCAGCTTTTTGAGATCGACGCCCGACGGTGTGCGACTGCGTGCAATGACGTCCCGCACATCGACGTACAAGGGGCCGCCATCCGCCAGCTCACGGCGCTTGTCCAGAAATGCATCCAGGCCCATGCCCGGCGCCAAGGCAGGCACCGCGCACGCGACTTGCGCACCGTCGGGCGAGAGCAAGATCGTCAGGCGCTGGCGCAGACTGTCGATGTTCAGTGGCTTGGTGAGATAAGCGGTGGGCGCCAATTGCACGGCTTCGCGCACACTGGCGCTGTCATTGCGACTGCTCAGGAGAATGAAACGCACAGGAGGCTGACGCTTGAGCATCCGCACGCCGCGCAGCAGCGTCAGGCCATCAACGCCTGGCAACTCGCGTGAAGCAATCACCAGGTCGGGAATGAAGCCGCGCATAAGCTCGACCGCCTGCTTCCCGTCGGGGTACACGTCCAGCTGCGCATCGCAGCGCACGTCCAGCACCAACTCGCTGAGCATCTCCCGCGTCCAGGGGTCCGCTTCAGCAATCAACACGCGAGGAACAGCAGGCGCCTCTACAACGGTCATCATGACTCTCCGGCATCAGTCTTTTTACCTTAGTCAAAGACCTGCGCTCGAGACAGGTAAAAAGCGAATTTTCTGACGTCAATAAACGAAAAAACCTGCCGAAGCAGGTCTTTTCTAACGACTTGGTCACATTTTGATCAATCGTATTGATCAACCGTGACCCACGCTTCAGGCGATTTCAGCGAAGCACTCTTCGATGATTTTCAGCCCTTTATCCAGCTGCTCGTCTGGCGAGGTCAGTGGGACCAGCACGCGCAGAACGTTGCCGTAAGTGCCGCACGACAGCAGGATCAGACCCTTCTCACGCGCTTTGGCAACGACTTGCGCCACGGCTGCCGCATTCGGCTTGTGGGTGTCGCCGTTTTCGAAGCACTCGACCGCAATCATGGCGCCCAGCGCACGCACTTCGCCGATGACCGGGTGCTTGGCCTGGATGGCGCGCAGCCCTGTGACCAGACGCTCGCCCACTGCCTTGCAACGGTCCAGCAGGTGCTCTTCTTCAAACACTTCCATGACCGCCAGCGCAGCGGCGCAAGCAATCGGGCTACCGGCGTACGTGCCGCCCAGACCGCCTGGAGCGATGGCGTCCATGTACTCGGCCTTGCCGCACACACCGGCCAGCGGGAAACCGCCAGCGATGGACTTGGCGAACGTGGTCAGGTCGGCAGCAACGCCCATCTGCTCCATCGCGAAGAACGTGCCGGTACGACCAGCGCCGGTCTGCACCTCGTCAGCGATCAACAGAATGCCGTGCTTGTCGCACAGCTCGCGCAGGCGAGCCATGAAGGCTTTCGGCGCCACGTAGAAACCACCTTCGCCCTGAACAGGCTCGATGATGATGGCCGCGATGTCCCTTGGCTCGGCGTCGTTCTTGAAGATGCGCTCGATGCTGGCGATGGAGTCGTCAACGCTCACACCGTGCAGCTCGTTCGGGTACAGCGCGCGGAAGATGCCGCCTGGCATCAGGCCCATGCCTGCGGAGTAAGGCACGACTTTACCGGTCAGGCCCAGGGTCATCATGGTGCGACCGTGGTAAGCGCCAGTGAAGGCGATCACGCCGGCACGGCCTGTGGCAGCGCGGGCGATTTTGACGGCGTTTTCGACCGCTTCGGAACCGGTGGTGACCAGCAGGGTTTTCTTGTCGAAATTCCCCGGGACCTTGGCGTTGACTTTTTCGCACAGCTCAACGTACGGCTCGTAAGCCAGCACCTGGAAGCAGGTGTGGGTCAGCTTGGTCAGTTGCTCTTGCACGGCGGCAACGATTTTCGGGTGCAGGTGACCGGTGTTCAGTACAGCGATGCCGCCAGCGAAGTCGATGAACTCACGGCCTTCAACGTCGGTGACGGTGGCGTTCTTCGCGGACTCGGCGAAGATCGGGTGAATCTGACCAACGCCGCGCGGTACAGCGGCTTCACGGCGTTTCATCAAGGATGCGTTTGTTTTGCTCATGGTTTCCTCATTCACCGCTCATCGGGCGGTGTGGTTCAAGGATCAGGCAGCGGGGGTCAACAGCGGCAGCATACGATGATCGACTGTCGCGGCCTCCCGGCCACCAAATAGGTTTGGGTGCTACAAAAACCTGCCGGACGTCGCTCTCGCGCCCGACAGGCTCGATACCGCTGCCTTAAACGGACAGGCAGAGGTATTTGATTTCCAGGTAATCTTCGATGCCGTATTTGGAGCCTTCACGGCCCAGGCCCGACGCCTTGATACCGCCAAACGGCGCAACTTCGTTGGAGATCAGGCCGGTGTTGATCCCCACCATGCCGTACTCCAGCGCTTCGGCCACACGGAATACACGGCTCATGTTCTGCGCGTAGAAGTACGACGCCAGACCGAACTCGGTGTCGTTGGCCATCGCGATCACTTCAGCCTCGTCTTTGAAGCGGAACAGCGGCGCCAATGGACCGAACGTCTCTTCCTTGGCAACGGCTGCGTCTTTCGGCACGTTGACCAGAATAGTCGGTTCGAAGAAATTGCCTTCCAGGCTGTTGCCACCGCTCAGCACTTTCGCGCCTTTGCTCAGTGCATCAGCAATGTGTTCCTTGACCTTGGCGACCGCTTTTTCATCGATCAGCGGGCCCGTGGTGGTGCCTTCGGTCATGCCATCGCCAACTTTCAGCTTGGCCACAGCGGCTTGCAGCTTCTCGGCAAAGGCGTCGTAGACCGAATCCTGCACGTAGAGGCGGTTGGCGCAAACGCAGGTCTGACCATTGTTGCGGTACTTGGAGATGATCGCCCCTTCCACGGCCTTATCCAGGTCCGCGTCGTCGAACACGATGAACGGCGCGTTGCCGCCCAGTTCCAGCGAAACTTTCTTGATGTCGTGGGCACATTCAGCCATCAGCTGACGACCGATCTCGGTCGAGCCGGTGAAGGAAAGCTTGCGCACGATCGGGTTGCTGGTCAGCTCGGAGCCGATGTCACCCGCGCTGCCGGTCACCACGCTGAACACGCCCGCCGGAATGCCGGCACGCTCGGCCAGTTCAGCCAGCGCGAGCGCGGAGTAAGGGGTTTGCGACGCTGGCTTGAGCACCATGGTGCAACCGGCGGCCAGCGCAGGGCCGGCTTTACGGGTGATCATCGCGGCCGGGAAGTTCCACGGGGTGATCGCGGCGGTCACGCCAATAGGCTGCTTCAGCACGATCAGGCGCTTGTCCGGCTGATGGCCAGGAATCACATCACCATAGATGCGCTTGGCTTCTTCGGAAAACCACTCAATAAAGGAAGCGGCGTAAGCGATCTCGCCTTTGGCTTCAGCCAGCGGCTTGCCCTGCTCCAGCGTCATCAGGCGACCGAGGTCGTCCTGGTTTTCAATCATCAGCTCGAACCAGCGACGCAGCTTGCTACCACGCTCTTTGGCGGTCAGCGCACGCCAGGCGGGCAAGGCTTTATCAGCGGCTTCGATGGCACGGCGGGTTTCGGCAGCCCCCATCTTGGGAACGGTGCCCAGAATCTCGTTGTTCGACGGATTGTTGACCTTGATGGTCTGGCCGCTGTCGGCATCGACCCAGGCGCCATTGATATACGCCTGCTGGCGGAACAACTTCGAATCTTTGAGCTGCATGTCGGCCTCCTAAACAGCACCGCGCACGGCGGAGCGAATTATTGATTATTCAAAGGCGCCTCAGCCGAGGCTGCCGTCAGGAAAACATTCGCCGGGCCCCGCACACACGGATCGGGAAAAGCGCGGGTGATCGAACGGGAGCGTTTGAAATCTCAAACGAATCCTAGGCACTACAGGGGTAAAGGACAATAGCCCGTTCGAAAAAAAGAACGCGCCCCGTCGCATCGACGAAAAATCAGGGTCAACGCCTTTTCCAACATCCGGAAACGTGTGAAATCGACAACAGTCACTCGCCAGCATGGACGCACGCAGGCCAGATGAGTATCATGGCGCCCGCGTTGCACCTGTAGCTCAGCTGGATAGAGTACTGCCCTCCGAAGGCAGGGGTCGTGGGTTCGAATCCCGCCAGGTGCGCCATTTTTGATTTCAGGCCGTCAGAGACGTTCTGAGAATCTGCCAGATATCCAGATATAAAGAAGCCCGCCGATGTGCGGGCTTTCTTTTTTCTGCGCTCTTACAAGCGCGATAGCCGAAAAAACAAAGCTCATCACCTCGCCTGGCATTTTTCTTCAGCTGTTCAGGACACTTCAGGGTGATTGCTGCGATTCACTTGCTCCTGGATCAACGCGCGATCACCTTACTGCTGCAGGGCTGCAATCGGTGGACCTTGATAAGTCCTGTCAATCGCTACACCTGCACACTCGGCTTCATCTTCCAATTTTTTGCGGCGGATTTTATGTTTTTCCAGCAGATCAGGAAGGAGCTCTTTCCATTTCAGCCGGTCTTCGCCTTGAAAGGCGTTGCAGCCAGGAGGAATTGACGCTGAGGGCGCTTCTTAATTGCGCAGCGGTGATCGTGCGAATTGCCGGGTCGAAGGCCAGCGCTGTTTTCAGCGCTGGCCAGCACGATTTCGGCAGGCCGCCGGGGGGGCGGAGTTGGCTCTCCAGATGCTGGTCACGCGCTTGCGTCGAAGACATCCGATGGAAAGGGTGTCGGCCTCCCGCCAGCTCAAAGATCACACACGCCGCCCCATAGACATCGGCACGGGTCGACAGCGGCTGGCCTTCAAGCAACTCAGGGGCAGCGTAACCAGGCGTCCAGGCGTTGAAGCGATCACGGCTCACGTGCGGTAAACCGCGGAGGGTTCCTTTTTCCGCTTGACCGAGGCCAAAGTCGAACAAGCGAACACCGTCGTCGCTCAGCATTATGTTGCTGGGTTTCAGGTCACCATGAAGCACACCGCGAGCATGAGCATGTGCGAGCGCATCGAGCAACGGCAGCGCGATGTCGCGCACCTCATTCCACGGCATGCCAAGCGGCCGCTCGCAGAGAAGCTTGTCCAGTGGCAGCCCACGCATCAGCTCCATGGTGATGAACGCCCGCTGGCAGACGGTGTCGACTTCAAAGCTATAAAAGCGCAACACGTTTTCGTGATGCAGGCGTCTGGTCAGGGCGAATTCGTTGTATAGCAAGGCGCTGGCATCCGGTGACTCAGCAAGTTCTTCGCTGACCACTTTTATTGCGAGGTAAGCCTCAGGCTCACCGTACTGCTCGCTCAGCAAGTCTCGTGCGCGGTACACCGCCCCCATGCCGCCTGCGCCAAGTAAACGTTCGATGCGATACCGTCCCGCGAGTAGATCGGGCATTGCATTGATGCTGGCCCTGTTTGATGCCAACGCGGGTTTAACCTTGCGAGACCCGGCGCCCGCATAACAGGTCAGGCGACTGTGTTGCGCGTCCCCTGCGGGTAAGGCGGGAACGGGTTCAGAGACTTCGGTCATTGGCGTATTACCACTGCGGTGAGATTGTCGCGTGCGCAACCACGCAATGCGCTGTCGAAAAGACGCTCCAACGCCACATGAGGAGCCGTCAGGCTGAGCGCGCTGCCCAGTGCAGCGCTGCTGAGCTCTTGATAGAGACCGTCACTGCAGAGCAGAAAAGCATCACCGGAATACACTTCGAACTCCAGCACATCCAGGGTTAGCTGGTCGTCAGCTCCGACCGCCCGGGTCAGTGCATGGGAGCCCGGATAGACCTCGGCCTGCTCAACGCTCATGTTCTGTTCATCGACCAACTGTTGGCGCAACGAATGGTCTCTGGACAGTTGATACAGACGCTGGCCGCGCCATAGATAGCAGCGGCTGTCGCCCGCCCAGATGCATGCTGCACGGCTGCCTTCCACGAGCAGCGCCACAACGGTACTGCCCATGGTGCTGTCGTGGTGCTCGGCGATCAGGGTCAACTCCTGAGCCAACCGACGATTAAGCCAATGCAAGCATTGACGGATATCCGTGAGCCGCTCGTTGAAGTCATCTTTAAGCGGCAAGTCCGCCAGGCTGGCGACGATCAACTGACTGGCAATATCTCCGCCCTGGTGGCCGCCCATCCCGTCCGCAACAGCCCACAGTCCCTGTTCCGGGGTGTCGAGAAAAGCGTCCTCATTGCGGGCTCGAACCTTGCCGACGTTGGTGCAAGCAGCACTGCGCCACGGGCTGACGGACGACATCAGAGCTGCACCGGCATACGGAAGCGGCGCAACACATCCATATCGAACGGATTAGGCATGCGTTGGCTGGTCAGCAGGTAGTTGGCACGCAGCCCGCCTACGTCTGCCTTGAGCACCATCACGTCCCGCCCAATCAGGTATTCGGTTTGCATCAAATCAAATAACCGGAACAGCGACCACGGACCCGTATTCTTTTCGATGCCTAGCGGCCGACCTGCCATCCTGTCGAGCACCAGGCTGGTACGGCCGCCATCAACATCGTTGGGCCACTTGAGCGAGACGGGCAAGATCGGGCCATGGCGGTATTCAATGGTTTTTTCGCCAAATTTGAATTCGGAGCGACTCACAGCTGGATCAAGGGTGTAAGGCTCCAGCTTGAATTGCACTTGCGGCTCGGCAGGGTTGTCGGCGAAAAAACTCTGCCGGATGACTGAAGCGGCCGACATCTGGTCAAGGAAGACCTTGGAGACGGGTACACTGTGTCCGTCGACATGGCGCATGCGGTAATTTTCCGGGGTACCGCTGACGAATGGACGCATGTAATTGTCGAAGAAGCGGTCCGCTATGCCCTGCGCTTTGAAGAACTCGCGGAAGTCGCTGATCGTAACATCGCTAGCGCTGTGAGCATTGAACGGGTATCGCTGGCTGATCGCTTTGCCATAAAAGCTGTACAGCTCGCTCTGATAACGCTGATTGAGATAGTGATAGGAATCATTGAGCACCAGACGCCAGGCGTCTTCTGCCAGTACGTTGAACCAACCGGCCACTGGACGCGGCAGTCGTACGGACACACTGCGTAATTTGCTCAGGGCGTCACGCTGCCCACCCATGCGCGCCTTGGCCATTTCGAATGCCGCTTGCTCTGGAACACTGGCTCGCGCCAGGCTGTCCATCTGCAGTTGCAGTTCATTCAGAGCGCCTAGCGTGGCGGCTAGATCGGCCGTCGGAGCGTGCTCGGCATCCAGCAAACGGTGCAGTGGTTCGAAGCGATTTTGCAGAGATTTTTTCGCGGTATTCGGCAAGTTCTTCACCAGGGCGTCAGCCGCTTTAGTAGCCGTATCACCCGCCAGCCTGGTTAACTTACTGCCCTTGCCGGTCAACTGCTGCGCAGCATCGAGACCTTCGGTCGCTGCGTCTGCCGCCTCTGGAAAGCGGGTGTGCTGCCGGACTTCCACCAGCAATTGGACTAGAGGTGAGTTGGCCGATGTCAGACCTGCCAGTTGCTCCGCACTCTCCCCAAAATCATTGACGGCGGGCAAATCAAGCGCACCGACTGCCTCGCCCCAATGGTTGGCATAGTCGCGGAAATAAAGCTGTTCGAGCTCGACCATGAGCCGACGCAAATCCATGGTGCTGATGCCAGCGCTTTCTCCCAGAACCCAGTTGTCCGTCAGCATGTCGGTTATCAGGACCATGCCCTTGACCGAGAAATACTGCTGATAGCCTTGCTGAGTGTAGAACCCAGGGATGACGTAATCAGCGCCCACAAACAACGATCCTTGTGGACCAAGGTGCTGGCTAAAGCGATAAGGCGGTAACGCATGAGCCTGATCACGCAGCATGCGATAAACGACGTTGGCCAAGGACTCGCTACGCAAAACCTGTCGCGCCTGAGCGACCAATTGATCATTGACCGGATGACTGAAGGGCAGCTTCAACAAGCGTTCAAAGTGTTTACCCAAGCCGTTTTGCACTGCGGTATCGCCGCTATAAAGCTGGGACCATTGCGCAGCGACCCAGTCTTTAAGCCACGGTATGTCACGACGTTCCTGCATGTTTAGCATCAGATATGCCCGCAGACTGTTCAGCAGGCGCTCACGATCCGTCATGCTGCCGCGGGTTTGCCGTTCAAGCAGCGCGGCTACCCTTGGTAATAATTGATCCTGAAGCTCCCGCTCGTAAGCAGCGTTGACCACGGGGTTGACATCGTCACCCTGAAACAAGCCGGTGCGCTCTTGATAGCCAGCTTCAGTCTTTTTCGGGAATACCTGGGTGGCCGCATAAAGGGTGTCCAATGAATTGAGCGCTGCCTTGGCCTCATCACCAGGCATAAGAACCGATCGTTGTTGGGCCGCGACCTGCGCCAGACTGCGCAACTTTTCCAGCCGATCATGATTTGCGGAGAACCCCTGAGTCCAAAGCATGCCGCAGAAGACCAGCGCGGCGGATGCGCCAACGTACAACGTTCGATGCCGCCAATGAATACGACGACGTTCTTGCCGGTTCAGACCTGCGAGATCCGCTTCGGGGAAAATGACCCGGCTGAGCAAATGATGAATGAAGCGCGACCGACCACTGCGCAAGATCGGCAGTACAACGCTATTCATGCCCGCCTCAGTTCCGATCTTGGCAGCGGTTTTATCCATTTTTTCAGTAAGGTAAGGCGCACTGATCAGGTAAAAGCCACGCAACTGGGTGACGCGCTGATAACGGTTACCCGTGAATGCCATGTCGACAAAAAGGCAAAGCTTGTCTCCGGTCGATCCGAGCTGATGCGGAAAATCAAGAATGCGTCCACAGCGTTGGGGGTCACGCTCTTGTCGTATGCGGGTTATGACTTGACTGTTGAGGCGGTGCAGTAATTGTTCGAACTCACCGCGCAGAACGGTGGTATCGCTGCCCTTCTGTTCTTTACGGAACGTGGCGCCTAGCACCTGCTCACTTTCTTCATGAGTCAATTGGTCAAAGAATTCTTCGAAACCCAACAGTCGGTCCGCTTTGCTCAGGACCAGATAAACGGGTACATCGACATACAGTTTCTGATGCAGCTCTTGCAGGCGCGCACGAACGGCAGTGGCCAGATCCTGAAGATGTCTTTCGTCCGAGCTCAGCAAACTTTCCACTGGAATCGCCACAAGCACGCCGTTTAGCGGACGATTCGGACGTCGCTTGCGCAGCAGTTCAAGTAAGGTCCTCCACGCACTGCCATCGACTTCAGAATCCTCCTGGGTCAGGTAACGACCTGCGGTGTCGATCAGCACGCCTTGCTCACCAAAATACCAGTCGCAGTGCTGGGTGCCGGTGGTGTCCCGGGTCATTTTTCGGTCAATCGCATTGATTGGAAAATCAATACCCGAAAAATCCAACAAGCTGGTTTTGCCACTGCCCTCGGGGCCGATCAAGAGATACCAGGGCAAGTCGTCACGCCACCGCTCGCTTCGACCGCTGTAAACGCGCGAGGTCTTCAACGTTTTCAAAGCAGCTTTGAAGCGTGAAGTGATTTCCCTTTGGTGCTGATCAATCTTTTCGTCCCGCTGGATACGTTTCTGGCCAGACTCGCTTTCCTCAATCGCCTTTTTGCGCAGACCCGCGCGCCAACTGACGAACACCATCGTCAGCCCCCATATCAGCGTCAGCCCGCTGATGGTCAGCAAACGGGCAGTCGAAGCCTCCCAGAACTTGTAATCATCGACGGCCAAAAGCGGGCCAACGAACCACACCAAGAGGGCGAAAAGCAGCGTCAGCAGGAGCGTCCAGACCCACGTCTTGCGCAGGAATTCGCCCATCTTCTTAAAGAACTTTTTCATTACGCGTCCCTGTTTTACAACTGCGACTGCGGCGCTGCCGCGACCGGATCAAACGGTTGATAAGGCTGCAACACGGTTTCGCGCTGCTCACCCAATACCCAGGCAAACCCGGAATACATCACCGACAGACATACAAGAGTGAACAGAGCGACCATCCACACAGGCACGATACGGATCAGATTTCGCCGCTGATCGCTCAGCCCCTTCCACTGCGGCGACAGCTCACGTGGCACGTCACCGCGCGCTTGACGAATCTGCCGATAAAGGGCGTCCCGGATGCCTTCAAGTTCAAGCATGCCGCGCGGCTGAACCCGATATTTACCTTCAAAGCCCAACGACAGGCACAGGTACATCAGTTCCAGCATTGGCAGATATTTGAGAGGGTTCTTCGAGAGCTGCTCGAGGATGCGGAAGAACCTCTCTCCGCCGAAGGTCTCCTGGTGGAATCTGCTGAGCAGGCTCATCTGAGCCCATTCACTTTCGATGCCCCACGACGTGGTAACGACCGTCTCATCGATAACCGTGCAAAGCACATAACAGGCGCTCATCACCTCGCTGTTTTCGAAACCACTGTGGAAGGCGCGAACCTGAAACTCATTGACCTTTTTGATCAGAGCAGCGTTCAGATCACTCATTTGTTCCCGAGTCGCGGCATGTTTAAGGCGTACGATTTCAGAAAAGAGCTCTGACGCTGCAGCCACCAGCGAGTTGAGGCTGATGTTGAACGCTTCGGCGGGATGCAGACGTGCCGCATAGATCATGCGTTCTTCCAATTGCTCGAATCGAGGCGGTGCGTCGAAGTCCGTCAGAGGGCTCGATGCCGGGCCACGGCCTTGGCGGTCGAGCAATACGGTCTTCTGGTCTTGATCGAATTCTGTGTCCCTATTCATGTTGGTCAGTTCCTGATAGCCCAGAATTTCAGTTCAAGATCGGCGAACTCGCCCGAGACGTGGAAAGCGAACCCTGCAGAGCGGCCCATTTGTTCCTGGTCTTCGGCACTGAGTTCGAGGATGAAATATGTTTTGTCGGCGTGGAAAGCGATCTGGCGCGGCGCTACGGGTAACGGTCTGATCTTGATGCCTGGCAGATGCAGGTTCACCAAATGACGGATACTTTCGACTGGGCCGACTTTGAGATGTGCTGGCAATCGATGCCGTAGGTCCTCGGACTCGCAGTTGGCGCTCGCGGCTATTACGAAAGAGGCCGAGTTCAGCAGTTTGTGGTCGTGCAGCGGAGAGACGATGATTCCGTACTGGCGAGTTTGCATAGCCAGTTCGATGGCGTGCTGTTCAAGCACCATCGACAACATTTGACGAATAGCGTCCATCAACCTGCCAAAGCTCACCCCTTGATTGCTGTGCTGGTATTGAACCTCCAGTCGAGGTCGTCGGCTCTCATTGGAAAAAGTCGCCAAATCACCGAGCAAAGTCAGCAGCGTGCGGTACAGCAGTTCCGGATGAACATGCTCCAGCCTTAAGTAGTGCTGTAATAACAATTCGCTGCGATTGATCAGCTGGAGCATCATGAAGTCACCCACCTCAGCGCCACCCAACTTGCCGCTGGAGCTTATACGGTCGGCAATCGCGTCGCCCCGGTGGCCAAGCATGCTGATGACTTCCTTGAGACAGGACAGCAGGTAGCTGGATGAGTGGGCCTGGATGTAAGTCGGGACAAAGCCGGGGTCAAGGCTGATGGCTCCGTCTGGCGTGGTGTCGAGCACTTCACAGATTTTCAGCTTCACGTACGCCTGATCACTCTGCTGCTCCCCTAGCAACAGCTTGAAATCCGGACGCGCGCAGCTGATCTGACGGTAAGAGTCATCGCCAGCATTAGAGTCAGCAATCTCTGCTTCGTAGACGGTGTAGCGCGCCAGCACGTCAGACTGCTCACGGCGACGAGCTTCAATGTGATTACCGGTCACTAGTGGCAGAGCCAGATAGACGGGCGTATTACTAGTATTCGGCGGGACCTCCAAAACCAAAGGTTCGGCGTTGCACCCCAACTCGAAAAGAGTGCCATCTGGCAAAACACCCGAAGCCTGGCTAACGCCTAATTTACCGATCTTGAGGCCATGCAAGTCGATGTCCAGACTCAGAAAGCCCCAAGTGTAAGCACCGAGCAATTGGGTTCGGGTCTTCATTTCCCGATCGAAATAACGATCGTTGTGCTGGAAGTGCTGAGGTCGAAGCAGCATGCCTTCCTGCCATACAACTTTATGAGCGTTCATGGTCATTCACCCGCCTTGACAGACATATCATGCGTGGTGCGGATGCCTGACTGGTCCAGGGTAAGATCAACCTCGTTGACGCCGGCGGGAGTGACTTGCACCGTATGGCGCCATTGGGTTTCCGACAGGTTGCGGTATGCGGCAAGGATGCCTACGAAACGGCTGCCCTCTTCAACACGGAGCTTGAGTTTCAATGTTTCGCCCGGACGCAGTTCCAGTTCTTCAGTCGCCACTAAGTCGGGGCTTAATGTTTCCTTGGAGCGTTCGTACAGGCTAAAGAAATCCGCGTTCTCAAAAGCAACCGGGTGCTTGAGCTCAAAAAGACGCACAACAACCGGCGATGGCCGACCATTCAAATCCGGATTCAACTGATCACTGGCCGTCACCTTTAGATCAAGTTTGGTCACCGACGAGTACGGAGACAGCGACGAGCAACCCACGATGAGTATCAGGAAGGCAGACACAATCAGCGTTTTGACACAAATGGCAGAGGGGTGAGACATGCGCATCATCCTTGGCGGTCGGTGTGGAAGGTGGAAATGAGGCGAACCTGCTCTTCGTAGGCTTGAGCGAAGTCACGCGCCAGGAGGCGCTCACTCCAGTCGTTGTCCTGTCGCAAGGAATGGTGGTAACGCCCAAAGGCTTTCCAACGACTGCCCGAAGTGGAGAAGATCGGCTGGTTATCGCGCTCGAAGCGTAGGGCCAACCGTTCAGGGGAGAAATGCTCCAGTGTGCCGCGGACTGCCGCGCGGCAGCCGGCAAGCAGAGCGATCTGATGCGCCTGCAAATCGCGAAAGGAACGAGCGACTGCTTGCTCTGCTGATAACTGCCCGGACTTTCCAGGCTGCAACAAAAAAATCTCTAACGCTTCACTGGCATCGGCAGCGAACTTGAGCGGATTTTTTTGAGCACCTTGCACGACGGTCTGTGCGAGGCGCAGTTCACCTCTTAACTCGTTGCGGGTTTGCAAACTTTGCTGCAACCCACCAATGCTCTGCTTGAGCAGGCGTGCGGCATTGAGCGCCAATGCCTCGCATTGGTCCTGACAGAGATCAGTGAGATTCAACCCGAGCGAAGTGCCGAAGCGCTCCCAGAAGGATTCACTCTGACACTCCACCCGTTCCGGGGCTGGCGTTGGTTGGTCGTTCGCAGTGTCAGCGATCAACTCCGGCACACGCAGGTTTTCCATATCGATACGCGCGTAGTCGGGGCTCTGAAGGGGGGGATGCGGCGTGGAGACTGCCGTCATTACATCCTCGTTCTTCGAGTAGATCCGATCTCGTTGATCGAAGGCCATAACGGGGTCAACGCCAAGAAACGCGTCATCGGGAATCAGACTGCCAACGGCCTCGGGAGGGTTGGCATCGCCGTCGAGACTGACTGACCGAGATGGCAACTGCGCAACAATCTCGAACTCACCCAGCAGATAGGTACTTCCATCCTCGATAGGCACCGGCGAGTCTTTGGGCAAACGTGCACCCGTGTGTGCGTCCACGACACCATTGCTGCTTCTGTCGGTCAGGAAGAACGTGCCATCGCGGTAACTGACGATCGCATGGTGATTGGACAGATGGCGATTTGAATCAGGGATGATCCAGTCGCAATCGGCGCCTCGTCCGATCACGCCACCCGCCTGTTTAAAGGTCTTACGGCAGAACTTCGCGGACACGAAATGCTTGGCGTTTCGGATTTCGAAAGCCAGTTCCATAGTGATGCTCCTTGCGGTTATCGCCCGCGATTGAACGCATTCGCATCACCCAGCGGGCGATACGCGTCGTCGTTGAATTTGTAATTGCTGTTGCAGCCGCTCAGGCCGGATAAGACGACAAGCGCCAGCAGGGTGGCTTGCCAGTGACGAACGAACATTGGAGTCCTCCAGGGGTAGACAAACACAGGCTCCGGCCCCACGGGCCGCGCTGTCAGAAGCGAACAACGTGCGATCGAGCGTCTTTGGCCTCCTGATAGGCTTCGCTCGTATTGATGTTCAGGCGCCCAAGGCGGTATAGAAGCGTTCGCCGCGGTAACCCCAAGTCGCGTGCAGCGAGGGTCTGATTACCATCGTGCTTGCGCAGACAATCGAGTAGCAGACTGCGCTCGAACTGCTCGAGGCGTTTGCGCACATTGAAGCGGGAGCATTCCGCCGTCTTTTCATTGCATAGAGAGAAATGCTCGGGCCTTAATTCGCTGCCCTCACACAAAAGCACGGCACGCTCGACCAAGCCTTTAAGTTCGCGGACGTTTCCAGGGAATGCGTAATCCGACAATTGGTTAAGCGCGGCTTTCGACCAGCGCACTGGCTCCCGCTGTAGAAATACGCAAGCCTTGTCCGCGAAATGACGGGCCAGATCGAGGATGTCGCCTTCGCGCTGGCGAAGGGCTGGCAGTTCGATTGGAAACTGTGCCAACCGGTAGTACAAATCCTCCCGAAACTTCCCCTCACTGACTAACACCGCCAGATCGCGATGAGTCGCGGCGATAATTCGCACATCGATTTTGTGGGTTTCATTGGATCCCAGTGGCCTGATCTCTCCTTCCTGCAACACACGTAACAATTTGGCTTGTAACTGCATCGGCATGTCACCGATCTCGTCGAGAAGCAACGTCCCGTGGTTGGCGGCGTCGAACAGTCCAACGCGGTCGCGATCCGCGCCGGTAAAAGCCCCTTTGCGATAGCCAAAGAGCTCGCTTTCAAGAAGGCTCTCCGGGAACGCCGCACAGTTCTGCACGATGAACGCCTTTGAGCGGCGCGGACCACAGTCGTGAATCGCCCGAGCTACCACTTCCTTGCCGGTGCCCGTTTCGCCACGCAGTAGTACGGTGTAGGACGTATGCAGAACTTTGCTGATCAGCGAGGAGATTTTCCGTATCGCGGTGCTTTCGCCGATCAGTCCATAACCGCTGATGCTCGGCGGGCCAAGAGCGGCAGACCTCACTAAATCGGAAGGGTGACGCAAGCGCTGCAGCACATGCAGTTGGTCAACCACGAATGAGCCAAGCAATCGGAGAGAATCGGCAACACCCTGCAACTCGTTACGCCGCTGGCTGGCACACAGCATCAAACCTTCAATGGATTTGTGCTGGTTAACCAAAGGGACGCATAACAATGATCGCCAGGGTGCCGTCACGACAGGAAGGAAGTCGGTTTTTTGCAGGCTGCTGCTCAAGTCTTCAAGGCACACTATCCGATTTTGGCAGAGCACGAACTGCATCAACTCTTCTTCGTAATAGTTGGCCATAGGGCTCGTTGCCTCCAATGGCCGAAGCACGCCATCAAGACACTCGGCGCTGATCCCAAGGCGCGTGTGAGTCGCGTCAAGTAGATACACTTGCGCAAGCTCGCAACCGCTAAGCTCGGTCAGCCCCCTAACGAATGCGCTTAATAGCGCAGGGCCATCCGGCGCGCGGGCCAATTTAGCGAACTGCGTCATCAACGATTCGGCGTATGCCAGCGGCTGCGGTACTTGAGTGAACATCACGCAGGCCTCAGACGAATTCGCACGTCACGCCACCGCCGGCATCGAGAGCGGCGTGTACACGTTTGAGCTCTTCACCGATCGCCATCGCATCGAGCAAACGATCCGACACCAGTGGAACCACGTATTGATCAAGCAGGTGATCGATCAGCCGAGCACCGCTCTCGCTCTGAGCGCAGTGCGTCGACAGGTAATCGACGAGGCTTTGGCACCATGTGAAGTCAAGCCGACGACGACTGAGACGTTCGCCGAGATGGCTGAGCTTTATCTCGATGAGCTCGCGCAGCACGGAGCCACCGACTGGGTAGTACGGCACCACTTTCATGCGCGCCAGCAATGCTGGTTTGAAATGTTTGCTGAGCACCGGACGGATAGTCCGCTCGAGTAGTTCAGTGGCTGGCCGAACACCGTTTTCGCAAAGATCGTTGATCAGGTCGCTACCCAGATTCGATGTCATCAAAATCAGCGTGTTGCGGAAATCGATTTCGCGCCCCTCGCCATCATTGACCAAGCCTTTGTCGAAAATCTGGTAGAACAGGTTGAGTACATCTGGATCAGCTTTCTCGACTTCATCAAGCAATACCACCGAGTATGGCTTTTGCCGTACCGCCTCGGTGAGGATGCCGCCCTCGCCGTAGCCGACGTAGCCCGGTGGCGCACCTATCAGACGGGAAACCGTGTGTTTTTCCTGGAACTCGGACATGTTGATTGTGGTAATGAACCGATCACCGCCGTATAGAAGATCCGCGAGCACCAGAGCCGTTTCAGTTTTTCCGACACCGCTTGGACCAACCAATAGAAACACGCCAACCGGTGCGTCAGGCTTGTTCAGGCCTGCGGCAGCAGCGCGCATGGAGCGATCCAGCAAGTGAATGGCTTGCTCCTGACCACGGATTCGTGTGCGTAGATCGGTGGCGAAACTGGCAACCTTGGCGTTGTGCTCACGGGCCAGTTGCGCCAAAGGCACACCCGTCCATGCGCTGATAACTTCCGCCACCAGCCGCGGGCAGACTTCGAAGCTGACCAATCGCGCTTTGAGCTGAGCAGCGGTCAATGCGCTGTGGGTTTCATTGAGCCGGGCTTCCAAAGCCTCGACGCTTTGGCTTTCCTCGACTTCAGCCCTCACGGTTTCGACCACGAGGTCTTCAGCGTCTTTTTCAATCGCGATAATCGTTTCGCCAGCAACAGATTCACGCGCTTTCGCAAGCTTCCGCCGCAGATCCAGCAGATGCTCGGCCAATTGCCGCTGTTCGATCCACTGGATTTCCAGTGCAGTCTTTTCGTTTTCGGCCTCCGCCAGACGCGCTTCCAGCGCCTGAAGCGCTTCGTGGTCGATTGGCACACCGGCCTCGGCATCACGACGCAGGGCACGACAACTGCGGCGCCCTTCTGCCAGTTCGCCATGTAAACGCTCAAGGCTTTCCGGAGCGGCCGCGAGGCTGATACGCACACGGGCGCATGCAGTGTCCAGAACGTCGACGGCTTTATCAGGCAGTTGCCGGCCAGCCAGATAACGAGCGGATAACTCGGCGGCCGACACCACTGCATCATCGCGCAGATAGATACCATGGCTCTGTTCATACACACGTGCCAAGCCACGAAGTATGGTCACCGCTTCGCTGATAGTCGGTTCAAGCAGTTGCACCGGCTGAAAACGTCGAGCCAGCGCCGGATCTTTCTCGAAATACTTCTTGTACTCCGCCCATGTGGTGGCAGCAACGGTGCGCAGCTCGCCGCGAGCCAGCGCCGGCTTCAACAGGTTGGCCGCATCGGACCCACCGACACTGCCACCCGCGCCGATCAGGGTATGGGCTTCGTCGATGAACAGGATGACTGGCTTGGGCGATGCTTTGACCTCATCGATCACACCTTTGAGGCGGCGTTCGAACTCGCCTTTGATACTGGCGCCTGCTTGCAAAAGGCCCATGTCCAAAGACAGCAGCTCCACGCCTTTAAGCACCTCTGGCACCTCACACGCCACGATGCGCAACGCGAGCCCTTCGACGAGAGCGGTTTTACCGACGCCTGCCTCGCCAACCACAATCGGGTTGTTCTTTCGGCGACGGGCGAGAATATCAATCATCTGACGAATCGCGCCGTCGCGACAAAGTACCGGGTCGAGCTTGCCGTCGCGGGCCTGTTGCGTCAGGTTGTGAGTGAACCGCGCCATCAGCGACTCGTTTGCCGAACTGGATTTCACGGAAGCAGGTTGTGACTGCTGGGAGAGAGCAAACTCTTTCAAGCGGTCGATGTTTAGCGTGGCGAGAATGGACTGATAGCGGCTGCCCGCATAACGATTGGGGTTGCGCAGCAGGGCGAGAATCAATGCGGCCTGATCCACCTGGTTTTGACCGAGTTCAAGGGTGGCCACCAGCAGGGCATCCTGCAGCCACTGCACCAGTTCAGGGGCAAAAACCGGGTTGCGAGAAGCGCTTTGCTCGACCTTCGGATGCAGCACGGCGGTCATTTCCGCGCAGTCCACATCCGCGTCCTGCAGGGCACGGGCGAGCAAGCCTTGAGGACGCTCCAATAGCCCGAGCATCAAGTCTTCTACAAGGACCTTACAGCCGCCACGAGCGACACAGCGCTCAGCGGATCGCTCAAGATCACGACGGGTATCGACATCCAGCGCCTGAATCAGTTTTTGAAGATCCACATTGATCATGGGGGTATCTGTCCTTAATGAATTTTGCTGCCGAGAAGCACCACACCGTCCGCTTTTTCACGGCCCAGCCAGGTGGTCCAGCCGAGGCGACAACGGTTCTGCTCGCCGATACGAAGCTCGCGGATTTCCTCGTGACGCAGCACCAGGCGAATGTCGTAGCTGAGGGGATCACGCAATGTGAAGCGCACCAGTGCGCACAATGGTTGGTAGCCGAGGCCGATCGGCAGGAATTCGTGAAATCGCGACCAGTCGAGTTCACGGACGTGAATACGGAACTTGCCGCTACGATCACGCACGTATTCGCCCAGAACCGCATCTGCGCCGAGCAGGCTGTTGGTTTGACCCAACCGGTTACGTTGCTCATCGAGAACAGTTACCCGGCGCTCGATACATTGTTCCAGCAGCAGTTCGGGGTGCTTGAAGTAGTAACGCAGTACCGCCTCAATCAACGCCGCCGAGTGCGCCCGCAAACTAAGCAAACCCAAGTAAGGCAGTAAGCGCTTCCAGTTCAGCTCCTTCGCTTTGCGGATCTCCTCGCCACCTAGCCCGATCAAGGCAAATAGCTGCGCCGAAAAAGGGTCCAGGGCTCCACTCTGGAAGCTCACCCGATAGCGGTACTTGCGCCAGATCGGCAACATCATTCGTTGCAAGCGATCATGAAACAGGTCGAGGAAATCGCGTGTCGGATTACCCTCCTCGCTGTCGCCCAGCGCTTGCTCTCCATAAAAAGCAGGCATTGGCGAAACCGATCCCACCAAGCCAATCAGGTTGAAGCGCAGGCGCGCACGCATGAGGCCGTGCTCATGGAAAAACTCCACGCGATCAACATCGCTGCCGGGAAATCCCAAGCTCGGGTTAGCCTGAAACTCCAACTGTTCATACACTTCGTCCTCGCTGAGATGCGGGTGCGCCACCCGCAATCGTTCGATGATCAGGAGAACCGCCTGAAACAGTGAGTATTCGCGTATTTGTTGAGTCAGCCCGCTCAAAGCAACGGCTGGAGGCCCATACGTGGCGTCCATTGGTACACCTCTCCCTGAGTGCTTTTTACGTGGAGCTCGTGGTACGAGTTGAGGCTGGCGTACAGCGCAAAAAACTCGTTTAGAACAGACGCGAAAACGAACATATCGCCCTCTCCGATGTACCCCTCAGGGTCCATGGTCAGCTCCGTACGCACGCCGCGAACCGGCAATCCTCCATGCAGACGATCTACGGTCTGATGCGTGATCGACTTAAGTCCCCCAAGAAGTCGCTTGCTGACTTTTTCAGCGTGTTGGTCGTAATACCGAGGCAGATCATAGGTTTCGAGGATCACTTTCAGCGCTCGGATATCAGCCAGTGATAGATAGTTAAGCGACATATTGCTGATGAGCTTCCAAAGAAAGTCCCGACTCAACGGAGGCGCAAAACTTGAGGTGGCTGGCGTTATATTGCGAAAGCTCAAGAACTCCGGCGTGGCTTCACAGCCCAGGCAGATATCGCCGAGTTTTAGCTTGCGTGGCAGATTCTGGTTGGTACACATCAGTTCAGTCGAAACGGTTTCGCGAACTTCGGTATGACGCACGCCAAAACTCAGGTAAGTATCTAGACCACCATGCAGCAATGAAGAGCGCTGACGGACACTGTAGTGAGGACGGCTATCGGGAACGTCGAAACTCGGGTCGTGCTCGAACGACTCAAAGGGCACGTACTCCTGATAACTGAGCCCGCCGGGATCCCACCCCAGGACGGTTTCCACCGAAAATACGCCGCAGCTTTCGAGGCCGAGTTTTGCTGGCAGCAGCAAGTATTCATCCTGCTTGCCGTCAAGGCAGATGGGCAAAGCGTCATGCTTGAACAGGTTGACAATCGGGGTGCAGTAGAGCTTTACGTTTTCCAGGGTTGGCCGCGCGTGCAAGATGCCGCTCTTGCTAATCTCGAAACGCAATTCCACGCCGCGCACTTGCTTGAGGGTGTCATCTGACAACGTATTCAGAACGCCTAGACCGTTGACATCGACAAAAAGAAACTTGTCTTGAAAAGCAAAATATTCCTGCAGGTAGCGATAACCGCGAAAAGTGTTCAAAGGGTATGGGATCAGCGCTTCTTCTTCAGCGAACCCCACCGGCTCAACCTGACTACTCGGGATTTTAAAAATTACCGGTTTTTCCCCAGCATCCACGAGGGGCTTGCCAGCTTCGTCCAGAGGAATAAGCTCGATGCCCGCGAGGTTGCGTAGTAGGCTCAGGTACAGCATCTGACTGATGTAGCGCTCGCCTGCAAAATAGAGACGGAGTTTGCTCAGTTTGACTTCACCAAGATGGCCCTCTGCGCTCATTTCAAGATGCAGACTGAGCAACGAACCGCTCCCTTTCACCGAATAATTGAGCGCGGCCAGCTGCAGCGGTAAAACCTCGGTTGCGTAGCACGTACGGAAACCACAATTTACGCCCTCGATCGGCACGCTTTCGATGGGGGTATCGCGGCCAACCTTAAGTGCCGGTCCGGAACGTCGGAGCGGATCGAACTGCAGCATGCTGAAGGCCGGCAACGGGCGCATGTAGTTAGGCCACAACAGGTGCATCAGCGAATGACTGAGTTCTGGCAGTTCGTCATCAAGTTTCTGCCTTAACCGGCCTGTCAGAAACGCAAACCCTTCCAACAGTCGTTCGACATCCGGATCTCGCCCGCTCTGCCCCAGAAAAGGCGCCAGCGCCGGACTACGCTCGGCGAACCGGCGACCAAGTTGGCGCAGTGCGGTGAGTTCGCTCTGGTAGTAGTTATTAAAGGACACGAATAACCTTCCTGTTGGATGAGCTATTGCCGACGCATATTTCTGTACTTACAAGCCTAAGAGCGTCAACTCGAATAACGCCAGAATGCGGTAAGGCTGGTATGAAACATGTATTTATCTAACCGACCCGCGCGTAAAAAACGCGTACCAAACCAATTGTTTTTAATAACCGCACTTAACTTGGATCCCTGTCACCTATCAATCTCCCTGTTCAATGGACCGATAAAATACTTACTTCCAGATATCAGAAAAAGGATGGATTTAAATAGATCACTTCAGCCCCATGAAAAACGCGAGCTGCCCTTCCGGATCCAGGCTGGTGATTGGAAACTGCTCCGGCATCATTCTAATTTATAGTTGACCTGCACTTGACCGCTCCCATTCAGGCGCGCGGCGAAACTGACCTGTCGTTTGAAACTCTGGACCTCCAACAAACCCTCAATACTGAAGGCCAAGCGAAGCTGATCATGATCACGGGGCAGGGAAATGACACGCACCTTGCTCAGCCTTGGTTCGTAGGCTTCGATGAAGCTTTCGATGGCCGCACGGGCCTGACTCAGTGAGTCGTGCAGGCTTAGGCGCATGTCATTGAGATCGGGCAACCCATAGTCGGGCAGCGTTTGCACACTGCCCGCCCGAGTACTGAGCATTTTGGCCAGATGGGCAGCGACCGACGCCAGCGCCGAGACCTCGAAACTCGAGCCCTTACGCTGTTCTGCGTCTCCGTTGAGGCGTTCGAAAAGGCTGCCGTATCCGTCCATGAGTCGCACGCTTACTCTTTATCCAGCTTGCCTACTAACGACAGCGTGAAATCCGCCCCCATGTACTTGAAATGAGGCCGCACATTCAGGCCGACTCGGTACCAGCCCGGCTCGCCTTCAACGTCGCTGACGGTGATCTGCGCAGCACGCAGCGGACGACGCCCGCGAACCTCAGCGCTCGGGTTTTCCTGATCGGCAACGTACTGACGGATCCACTTGTTGAGTTCACGCTCAAGGTCAGTACGTTCTTTCCACGACCCGAGTTGCTCGCGCTGCAGCACCTTCAAATAGTGGGCCAGGCGGTTGACGATCATCATGTACGGCAGTTGGGTGCCAAGCTTGTAGTTCAACTCTGCAACCTTGCCTTCTGCGCTGCCGCCGAAGAACTTCGGCTTCTGCACCGAACTTGCGGAAAAGAACGCGGCATTGTCGGAGCCTTTGCGCATGGTCAGAGAGATAAAGCCCTCCTCGGCCAGCTCGTACTCACGACGGTCAGAGACCAAAACTTCGGTTGGGATCTTGGTTTCGATCTCGCCCATGCTTTCAAAGTGGTGCAAAGGTAAGTCTTCGACAGCGCCACCGCTCTGCGGGCCGATGATGTTCGGGCACCACCGGAATTTTGCGAAGCTGTCTGTTAGCTTGGAGCCGAACGCGTAAGCAGTATTGCCCCATAGGTAATGCTCGTGACTGTTGGCAACAGTTTCTTTGTACACAAACGATTTGACCGGATTCTCTTCAGGATCGTAAGGGTTGCGGAGCAGGAAGCGCGGCACGGTCAGGCCAACGTAACGGGAGTCCTCAGAAGCACGGAAGCTCTGCCATTTTGCAAATTGCGGACCGTCGAAATGATCTCTCAGATCTTTGAGATCCGGCAGGCCGGTAAAGCTCTCCAGACCGAAGAACTTCGGACCCGCAGCCGCGATAAAAGGCGCGTGGGACATACAGGCCACACTGGAGACGTACTGCATCAGCTTTACGTCCGGCGAGCTTGGGGAGAGGTAATAGTTGGCGATGATCGCGCCAACCGGTTGCCCACCAAACTGGCCGTATTCGGCAGTATAGATATGCTTGTACAACCCCGACTGCATGACTTCAGGGGAATCTTCGAAATCGTCCAGCAAGTCGTCTTTGGAGACATTGAGGATTTCGATTTTTATGTTTTCGCGAAAATCGGTCCGATCAACAAGCAGTTGCAGGCCACGCCACGACGATTCCAGCGCTTGGAATTCCGGATGATGAAGAATTTCGTCCATCTGACCGCTTAGCTTGGCATCGATCTCGGCGATCATACGATCAACCAAAGCCTTCTTGACCGGCTCACCCTTGTTTTGCGGCTTGAGCAGTTCTTCGATAAAAGCTGACACACCACGCTTGGCGATATCGTAGGCTTCATCATCCGGAGTCAGACGAGTTTCGGCGATGATTTTGTCGAGGATGCTGTATTCGCCGCTCTCGGCGCTTTTCTCTTGTGCTGCGCTAGTACTCATTGCATTGGCTTCCTTGGCTGGAGTCTCAGGCGTCTGGGGCTGGGGCGTTCAGGCCCAGCTCAGCGAATACACGATCACGGGATTCCTCGCCGGCGAGGACGCTTTCTATCGCTTTGCGGAACGCAGGTGCATTGCCTAGCGGGCCTTTAAGGGCCACCAGCGCATCGCGCAGTTCCATCAGTTTTTTCAGCTCAGGCACTTGCTCGACCAGGCTGGCGGGATTGAAGTCCTTCATCGAGTTGATGCGAAGTTGCAAGGCCAACTCATCGGCCTCATCGCCACTCTCAAGGCGGTTTGGTACTCCAAGCGTCAGACTCAATTCCTGCTTGGCCAATACCTCGTCGAACGTGTCCTTATCGATGCTGATCGGCTTGCGATCCTCGATTTTGCGCTCGTCCTTGCGATGGGTGTAATCACCGATTGCAATCAACTTCAGCGGCAGTTCAATCTCCTCCTGAGCACCGCCAGTAGCAGGTTTGAAAGTGATGTTGATGCGTTCTTTAGGGGCTACCGAGCCTTCTTTGGCCATGGCTTTTCTCCTTGAGGTTGCGGCCCTTGGGCCTATTCGAGTACCACTTCAAGATCGAGATGGCACAGCCTGCGATAAATCCCGTCTTTACTCTCACGTACAACATGGCTCTGTGGTAATAACTCACAGCAACTATGCAACAAACGGAGTACGTGCAAACCCAGCTCAGGTTCCCATTTGTTCAGTTCTGATCCCTGCAAAGTCTGATCGAGTGTCTCGAGCTGAACTTTGGCAAGTTCGTACTTTTTGGCTTCGAAACACAGTCGTGCCAGAGCAAACTGCCAAAGGAATCGGGCGCGTTGGCCATAAGCCTTCTGCAGTCCTTGCTTGAGCATCTGGACGGCTGTCTTGAGGCCTTCCTTACGCATGATCGGTATCGCCTCTTTAAGCGCCACCTCCCACTCCGACTCGTCGCCAGCGATTTCAATCTTGCTTGGCGGGGTAGCAGATTCCAGATGAGGCATGACATGCCCGGTAATCCAGGCCTGAGTCGCGGAATCGGCAAACGGGGTGCCATCGTGAAACCGCAAGTCGATGAGACCGGGAAGCCGCTGAATCAAGTGCGCAAGCTGGATCTCTACTTCGCGCATCGCAATGGCTGCGTTGAGCTCTTGAAGGCACTCCCAGACCATGCGCTGACCATCGAACCAAAAAGGAGCCTTCGCCAGGCTCGACTCCAACTCAACCAGAAGATCTGCGTATTTGGCCTGGTCGTATCGAGCCTGGTAAGCCTTGAGCCGATCGGTCGGCAAACCGCGCAAACTAGTGACGTGCTCGGCGGTGTGTTCAGGTAAGGCGTCGACAGACAACCAGAGCAGCGTGCGATTTAGGCGAAGAGCACGCGGGTCCGTCGCTTTCTGCTTGAGCCACCAGGCGCAAAGCAGTCGTGCTTGTTCTTGTTGGGCGCGCAAAACCTTATGCGCTTCTTTTTCGTTCTCGATTACGCCCCCAGAACCCAGTAGAGAACTGGCGACTTGCCTGACCTGAGCAACTGCAGAGCTAACAGCACCCTGTTCAGATTGATTGTCAGCCGCACGCTGTACCATTCCCTTCAGGCGGCGTGAAACTGGTAGCAGCAATGGGGCATCATGCGCCAGGTGCGCACTACAAACAGCATCAAGGCCCTCTAACAACTCAGTCATACGACTGAACAAAGGCAATTGCTCTTTTATTGCAACGCCCTCCGTCAGCACCTGTTCAAGACGTGGCACCAACCAGGCGATCGCTGCACTGCGTGTTCTGGCTTTCCGAGGATAAACGTCAACCCAGTGTTTTTCGCAAAGGTGAAGCAATAAACCCAGACCGGCCAATAATCCAGGGAACGACTCTCGCTGATACAAGGCCCATGTCAACCAAGCTCCCACTCGCAGATCTTTGGACTGATTGCGCAGCAACCGCTCGCTGTTTTCTCGAATCTCAGCCCAGTCAACAAGACCACTAACATGTACAGACGAAGCTTTAGCCAGTTCGCGCTCTAACGCTTCATACTCACTCGAAAAACGGGCATCGTCACCCACGACGTTTTCGCTGGATATAGCAGCTTCAGCGAGCTGAATATAATGAGTCGAAAGTTTGCTTGAGTAGGACATTCATGACCTTCAAACACAATTAATTCCACATAGCATTCGTGCTACAGGCATTAGGGATAAAATAATGTGCATTACATTTACTGATTGAAACTGGACATGCAGAAAGTTCTGGGATCTTACTAACCACAACCGAAAGCGGCAAGCGGTTGTACGCCTGACATTTCCCTACATTCTGTAGGAAAGTTCCAGCAGGGTTAACATGCAACCGAAACTCCCTACAGAAACTTTAGTGCGCTTCTTTTAAGCGCCCTTGCAGACCCGGTCATTCCATCACATGCAAGTACAGCTCATTTTGAATGCAGTACACCCCTCTCACGCATCGCCAGATCCGAACCTAAGTCATGCTGCCGCACAATGCGCAACAAGTTGCGCACCTCTCCGTGGATAACCCTGTGGATACTTCTCCGCAGGCCATGCAATTAAATACTTACAGACAAGTGCGCAAGAAGTTGCACAGCACTGCGCAACTTCTTGCGCACTTTTCAAGGCTTTTTTAGCTCTTTTTGATTAATAAATAACCAGCCGATTTTATAAAAACTTGTTTTATATGGGCTTTTTATTTTCTGGCACATTAATTGATTTCCCTTGTCTACCCCGGCGGGCAATTCCGCTCTTCGGACAACCCAACTTTCAGCAAGGGAAGCATTCATGGCAACTCCAGCGTACATGTCCGTCACTGGCGAAAAACAAGGTCTGATCACGGCCGGCGCATTTACCGCCGACTCGGTTGGCAACACCTATCAGGACGGTCACGAAGACCAGGTCATGATTCAGGCCTTCCACCACGACATCATCATTCCACGGGATCCGCAATCCGGCCAACCGACCGGTCAACGCGTTCACAAGCCCGTGACCATCACCAAGGCCCACGACAAGTCATCACCATTGCTGCTGGCCGCGCTGACCTCCGGGGAGCGGTTGACCGAAATCGTCATTCACTTTTACCGCACTTCGGCGCTAGGCGCTCAGGAGCACTACTACACCACCACACTCGAAGACGCGATCGTCGTCTCCATCAACAACACCATGCCCAACTGCCAGGACCTCGACAACGCTCATCTCATGCTCCAGGAAGAGGTGCAGCTCACCTACCGCAAAATCACCTGGACCCACGAGGTTTCCGGCACTTCCGGTTCCGATGACTGGCGCTCTCCGGTCGTTTGACCACGACTGATCGTCTCGCGCATCGGCCCGCTCGGCGGGTCGGTGCGCTTGCATGCTTACCTCTCTTTTACGTTTGCTGATGCCCTTGGGTATTGGCCAGCGCAGCCACATGCAGAAGGAACAAGGGATGTCCGCACCGGCCAACCGGACCCATTTCAGCCTGACCATCGAAGGGTTTTCAGACGATCTTCAGGTTCATGCCTTCAAGGGTCGCGAAACGATCAGTGAACCGTTCGGGTTTGATGTGGAACTGGTCAGCGAACGGCCTTCACTGGACCTCGAAAAGCTGTTGCACAAGCCGGCCTTCCTGCAGCTCTCGCCCGACGGTCACGGCATCCACGGGCAGATCTATCGCGTCGCCCAGGGTGACTCCGGCAAACGCCTGACGCATTACTCCGTGACCCTGCGTCCGCGCCTTTCTTATCTGGCCCACCGCGTTAACCAGCGCATCTTCCAGAACCTCACCGTGCCGGACATCGTCGCCCAGGTCCTGGAGGAACATGGCATCCAGAGCAATGCCTACGCCTTCAAGGTGGGGGCTGTTTATCCCGAGCGCATTTACTGCGTGCAATACGATGAATCGGACCTGCACTTCATCCAGCGTCTGTGCGAAGAGGAAGGCATTCACTACCACTTCGAACACAGCCCCACGGCACACAGGCTGGTGTTCGCCGATGACCAGGTGATGTTCCCCAGGCTGGCGCCTGTCGCCTATCAGCAGGATTGCGGGATGCTCGCCAGCGAGCCGGTGATCAAGGGCTTTGACGTACGCCTGGAAACCCGCACCACCCGCACCACTCGCCGCGACCATGACTTTGAAAAGCCGCACCTGAATCTGCAAAGCGACGACAGCAGCGGCGTCATGCCCGATCTCGAAGACTACGACTATCCGGGGCGTTTCACCCACCGCGACCGTGGCAGACACCTGGCCAGACGCGCGCTGGAACGGCATCGCAGCGACTTCCAACTGGCCGAAGGCAAAAGCGATCAACCGTCGCTGGTCAGCGGCCACTTCCTGGCGTTGACCCGACACCCGCAGGCCCGCTGGAACGATTTGTGGCTGCTGACCGAAATCCTCCACGAAGGCAAGCAGCCACAGGTGCTGGAAGAGTCGATCAACAGCGATACGGCGCGCTTCAAGGATGATTTCCTGCAGGGCTATCGCAATACCTTCAGGGCGACGCCGTGGGAAGTGCCCTACCGGCCGCCGCTCAAGCATCCGAAACCGCGAATACTCGGCAGCCAGAGCGCCAGGGTCACCGGCCCCAAAGGGGAAGAGATTCATTGCGATGAGTACGGCCGGGTAAAAGTACAGTTTCACTGGGACCGCGAGGGCCAGTCTGACGACAAGACCAGTTGCTGGCTGCGCGTCTCGCAGGCCTGGGCCGGTGCGCATTACGGTGGCCTCGCCATCCCGCGCGTCGGCATGGAAGTGCTGGTGACCTTCCTGGAGGGCGATCCCGACCAACCGCTGATCAGCGGCTGTCTGTTTCACAAGACCAACGCCGTGCCCTACGAACTGCCCGTCCACAAGACCCGCACCACCTTCAAGACCCTCAGCTCACCCGGCGGCGCCGGCTTCAACGAACTGCGCATCGAAGACCGCAAAGGCCAAGAGCAGATCTTCGTGCACGCCCAGCGCAACTGGGATCAAAACATCGGGCACGACCAGAAAATCCACGTCGGCCACGAACGGCACGACACCGTGGAGCACAACAGCTACAGCGAGTTCAAGGCCGAAGAGCATTGCACCGTCCACGCCGACCGCAAAGTACACGCCAGGGCCGACGACCACCTCACGGTCGGCGTCAACCAGCACGTCTCGATCGGCACCGGCCAGTTCATCGAGGCAGGTCAGGAGATTCATCT
>NZ_FOEO01000038.1 GCF_900110765.1 Pseudomonas sp. NFACC02 | reverse complement strand
TTTCAAAGTTTCCTTTGCAACTTCAACCACTTGCGCTTCGTTCGACTTGGCGTCTCACGTCAGCGGGAGGCGAATTCTACAGCGTTACAACCTGCTGTCAACTGCCTTTTTCACCGCTGTCGATTCAGGCATCTGAACCGAAGCCCTTCCTCGCTGCTTACTTCGTCCAACTCGTTGATTATCAAGGAGTTTTCCGTTTCGTCTGCGCCGGAAGTGGGGCGAATTATAGAGAGATTCAGAGGAGCGTCAACCCCTATTTTGATGAAATTGTCATATCGGCCAGAAACAGCCTCAAAAGCAAAGGGGCGGGCCTCGCGGCCCGTCCCTTTCACACACGACTACAAGCTTGGGAAAGCAAACTGCGAAGCTTCATGGCTCGCGCGCTGAGGCCAGCGTTGCGTAATCGCCTTGCGGCGGGTGTAAAAGCGCACACCATCCGGGCCGTACGCATGGAGATCGCCGAACAAGGAGCGCTTCCAGCCACCAAAGCTGTGATAAGCCACAGGGACCGGCAGCGGAACGTTGACGCCGACCATGCCGACTTCGATCTCATCACAGAACAAGCGCGCTGCTTCGCCGTCACGGGTGAAGATACACGTGCCATTGCCGTACTCGTGATCGTTGATCAGTTGCATGGCTTGCTCAAGGCTGTTGACCCGGACGATGCACAGCACCGGGCCGAAGATTTCTTCTTTATAGATACGCATCTCGGGGGTGACCTGGTCGAACAGGCAGCCACCCAGGAAGAAGCCGTCTTCGTGTCCAGAAACGCTAAGGCCACGACCGTCCACCACCAGCTTCGCACCGGCACTGACGCCGTCTTCTATATAGCCGCTGACTTTGTCGCGATGCTGACCGGTGACCAATGGCCCCATATCCAGACCGCATGTCGTACCGGCACCAATTTTCAGCGCCTTGATCTGTGGTACGAGTTTGGCAACCAGTGCGTCTGCAACCTGATCGCCGACGCAAACCGCCACAGAAATCGCCATGCAGCGCTCACCGCACGAACCGTAGGCAGCTCCCATCAATGCACTCACGGCGTTGTCCAGATCCGCATCCGGCATCAGCACGGCATGGTTCTTCGCGCCGCCCAGCGCCTGAACGCGTTTGCCGCGCGCCGTCGCTTCTTTATAGATGTATTCGGCAATCGGGGTTGAACCCACGAAACTCAGCGCTTTGACTTCCGGCGCTTCGATCAGCGCATCGACCGCCGCTTTGTCGCCGTGGACCACGTTCAATACACCCTTGGGCAAGCCCGCTTCGTGCAGCAATTGAGCGATCAACAACGTAGAGCTCGGATCACGCTCGGAAGGTTTGAGGATGAAGCAGTTGCCACAAGCGATAGCCAGTGGGTACATCCACAGTGGAACCATGGCCGGGAAGTTGAACGGCGTGATGCCGGCGACAACGCCCAAAGGCTGAAAATCGGACCATGCATCAATGTTAGGACCGACATTGCGGCTGTACTCGCCTTTCAGAATTTCCGGGGCGGCACTGGCGTATTCCACGTTCTCGATCCCGCGCTTGAGCTCACCTGCAGCATCTTCCAGTGTCTTGCCATGTTCTTCACTGATTAGCTGAGCAATCCGCGCTTCGTTCTGCTCCAGCAGTTGCTTGAAACGGAACATCACCTGAGCGCGTTTGGCAGGCGGCGTATTGCGCCACACCGGGAAGGCGGCTTTGGCCGAGTCGATGGCCTGCTGCACGGTTTCACGACTGGCCAATGGAACCTTGTGAATCGCCTGACCGGTGGACGGGTTGAAGACATCGGCTGTACGACCGTTGTCGCTGACCAACTCGCCATGAATCAGGTGTTGAATGGTGCTCATGCGTTAACTCCGAAAAAGTGGCCCGCAGGCGCAGCCCAGGCTGCACCTGTTGATGAAAGAGAGGGAATCAGTCGATCTGATTGAGCGCTTCGCCCACCGCATCGAACATGCGATCCAGATCCTGTGGCTTGCTGTTGAAGGTTGGCCCGAACTGCAAGGTGTCACCGCCGAAGCGCACATAGAAGCCGGCCTTCCACAATTTCATTGCGGCTTCGAATGGACGCACGATAGCGTCACCATCTCTTGCAGCAATCTGAATCGCGCCCGCCAGCCCGTAATTGCGAATATCAATGACATTCTTGCTGCCTTTGAGACCGTGCAGCGAATTTTCGAAGTGCGGCGCGGTTTCCGCGACTTGTTGCACCAGGTTTTCGCGCTGGAGGATATCCAGTGCGGCAAGGCCGGCTGCGCACGCTACCGGATGCGCCGAGTAGGTGTAGCCGTGAGGGAATTCGACCGCGTACTCGGGCGTCGGCTGATTCATGAACGTCTGGTAGATCTCGCTGCTCGCAATCACCGCACCCATCGGGATCGCGCCGTTGGTGACTTGTTTGGCGATGCACATCAGGTCCGGGGTCACGCCGAAGCTGTCCGCGCCGAACATCGACCCTGTGCGGCCAAACCCGGTGATGACTTCGTCGAAGATCAGCAGAATGTTGTGCTGATCGCAGATTTCGCGCAGACGCTTGAGGTACCCCTGAGGCGGAACAATCACGCCCGCCGACCCCGCCATCGGCTCGACGATCACGGCTGCAATGTTCGAGGCGTCGTGCAGCTCGATCAACTTGAGCATTTCATCGGCCAAGGCAATGCCGCCCTGCTCGGGCATGCCGCGAGAGTAGGCATTGCTGGCAAGCAAAGTGTGAGGCAGGTGGTCGACGTCCATCAACTGGCCGAACATTTTACGGTTGCCGTTGACGCCCCCCAGACTGGTGCCCGCGATGTTGACGCCGTGATAACCACGGGCGCGGCCGATCATCTTGGTCTTGGTCGCCTGACCTTTGAGTCGCCAGTAAGCACGGACCATTTTGACAGCAGTGTCAGCGCATTCAGAGCCCGAGTCGGTATAGAAGACGTGATTCAGATTACCTGGCGTCAGATCGGTAATCTTTTCCGCCAACTGGAAAGACAGCGGATGACCGAACTGGAAACCCGGCGAGTAATCGAGCGTGCCCAGCTGCTTGGCGACGGCCTCCTGAATCTCCTTGCGGGTATGACCGGCACCGCACGTCCATAGACCGGACAAGCCGTCATAAATCTTGCGGCCTTTATCGTCTGTCAGGTAACTGCCTTGCGCTGCAACGATCAGTCGAGGATCGCGCTGGAAATTGCGGTTGGCGGTGTACGGCATCCAGTGCGCGTCAAGCTTGAGCTGACTGGCCAGAGACATATCGGACGATTCGGGCATGTTCATCGGAATTAACCTCACAAGGTGTGGGTGGCCGTCTTCGCACGTCTGGAACAGCGCAGGAAGCAGGACCGGGTTGCAGCTAACTTGCCATGAGCATAAAGTCTAAAAAATCCTGCTTTTACGATCTTTAGTTGGCCGATGACTAAACTATGAGCAATCGCCGCTCCGACCCGCTGGCGCAAGTCAGCGACTTTGACATCCGACTGCTGCGCATCTTTCGAAGCGTGGTCGAGTCAGGCGGGTTCTCCGCCGCTGAAAGCACACTGGGCATTGGCCGCTCGGCCATCAGCCAACAGATGAGCGATCTGGAGCAGCGTCTGGGCTTGCGCCTGTGTCAGCGTGGCCGAGCGGGGTTTTCTCTGACAGAAGAAGGCCGTGAGGTCTATCAGTCCTCGCTGCAGCTATTAAGTGCGCTGGAAAGTTTTCGCACAGAAGTGAACGGCCTTCACCGACACCTGCGTGGCGAGCTCAACATTGGCCTGACGGATAACCTGGTCACCCTCCCCCACATGCGAATCACCCACGCGCTGTCACAACTGAAGGAGCGTGGGCCGGAGGTGCACATCAACATCCGCATGATCGCGCCCAATGAAGTGGAGCAAGGCGTGCTCGATGGCAGCTTGCACGTTGGCGTTGTGCCGCAAGCCAGCGCGTTGTCTGGTCTGGAATACCAGCCGCTCTACAGTGAGCGGTCGCTGCTGTACTGCGCCGTGGGGCATCCGTTGTTTTACGTGGATGACGCGCAACTGGGTGATGACCGTCTCGCGGACCAGGAGGCGATCGCACCGACCTTCCGACTGCCGACGGACATTCAGGCGCATTATCAGGCGCTCAAATGCACCGCCAGCGCCTCGGATCGAGAAGGCATGGCATTTCTGATTCTTACCGGACGCTACATAGGCTATCTGCCTGACCATTACGCGAACTTCTGGGTACAGCAAGGCAGATTACGTGCCCTGAAGGCGCAAACCCGATTTTATGATCTGAGCCTGGTGACAGTGACCCGCAAGGGGCGTCGCCCCCATTTGGTGCTGGAGAGTTTTCTGGAAAGTCTGGCTGCCACACGATGAGGCCAAAATCGAAGGGCGCGATGGATTGCCGCCGGACCTCAACTGCACCTATAAATTTTTTAGCTCTTTTATTTCAGATAGATAGATAACAAACGCCGCCAAACTCTTGATCAACTGGACAGGTTTTTGCAGTGCAAGTCAGTGTCGGTAAACGCGACGACGACCTCACGCGTAACGCCGGCATGGCCAAACACAAAAACCGAGAGTCCAGCATGCAGCCTGAAGCGCCCGATAATAACGACCTGATTTACGGCCTCAACGACAGACCCAGCCCCGCACCCGCGACCCTGGCGGCCATTCAGCACGTGCTCGCGGCATTCGTCGGCATCATCACGCCTCCGTTGATTATCGGATCGGCGCTCGGGCTGGGCGCTTACCTGCCTTACCTGATCAGCATGGCCTTGATGGTTTCAGGTGTCGGCACGTTCATTCAGGCGCGCCGCCCGTTCGGCATCGGGGCGGGGATGATTTGTCTGCAAGGGACCAGCTTCGCGTTTCTCGGCGCGGTCCTGTCCGCTGGCTTCATGGTCAAGCAGCGTGGCGGCAGCCCCGAAGACGTCATGGCGATGGTGTTCGGCGTGTGTTTCTTCGGCGCCATCGTGCAGATTGTCCTCAGTCGTTTCATCGGCCAGTTACGCCGCATCATCACGCCCTTGGTTACCGGGATCGTGATCACGCTAATCGGCGTCAGCCTGATCAAGGTCGGCGTGACCGACCTGGGCGGCGGCTTCAACGCCCCCGACTTTGGCGAACCGCTCAATCTCGCGCTCGGCGGTTTCGTATTGCTGGTCATCATTCTGCTTAACCGTTCGAACGCGCCGTGGGTGCGCCTCTCGGCCATCATCATCGGGCTTGCGGTCGGCAGCATCGCGGCATGGTTCTGCGGAAAACTGACGCCTCAGGCCATCGGCGGCGTTGCGTTGATCAGCCTGCCGCTGCCTTTCCGGTTCGGCTTCAACTTTGACTGGGCGGCGTTCCTGCCCGTCGCGCTGATTTATCTGATCAGCAGCATCGAAACCGTCGGTGACCTGACGGCCAACTGCATGTTCTCACGTGAGCCGATCAAGGGGCCCACTTACATTGCTCGTCTCAAAGGCGGCGTATTGGGTGATGGCGTGAGTTGCATGATCGCCGCAACCTTCAGCGCTTTCCCCAACACCACATTCGCCCAGAACAACGGGGTGATCCAGCTCACGGGTGTTGCAAGTCGCTATGTCGGGCTCTACATCGGCGCAATCCTGTTCTTGCTCGGGCTTTTCCCGGTCATCGGCGCGGTTCTTCAACAGATTCCAAAACCGGTACTGGGCGGCGCAACCCTGGTGATGTTCGGCAGCGTGGCCGCCGCTGGCGTTCGGATCCTGGCGCACTCCACGCTGGATCGCCGGAGCATGCTGATCATCGCAACCTCGTTTGGCGTCGGCCTGGGAATCGCAGCGCAACCGGCCTTGCTGCACCACCTGCCTCAGTGGGTACAAAACGTGTTTGATTCGGCGATCACCAGTGGCGGCCTGACGGCGATTGCCATGTGCCTGTTGTTGCCAGAGAGCAAAGAGACCGTCTCCGTAAAAAAGGAGGAAATGGAGGCATTTGAGCATTAATTTCCACTGCCAACGCTTGTCGGATCGTCGCGGGTGCGTTATCTGTTCACCCCGTCGCACCCAATGATCCGTCTGGAACCGCACATGACCCTTGAAGTCCCTGCTCACAGCGTCAGCGCCACCAAACCGGCGAGCCGTATTCGTCAGAAGAATGAAGAAGCGATCATGAAGGCTGCCGAGGACGAGTTCGCCCGTCACGGATACAAAGGCACGAGCATGAACACGATCGCGCTGAATGCCGGGCTGCCCAAAGCCAACCTTCATTATTACTTCACCAACAAGCTCGGCCTGTACATCGCGGTCTTGAGCAACATCATTCAACTGTGGGACAGCACGTTCAACCATTTGAAGGTGGAAGACGATCCGGCACAGGCGTTGACCCACTACATCCGCGCAAAAATGGAGTTCTCCCGTCGGCAGCCCCAGGCGTCGCGCATTTTCGCCATGGAGATCATCAGCGGCGGTGAATGCTTGAATGAATACTTCAGTCAGGATTACCGGCAGTGGTTTCAGGGACGTGCCGCAGTCTTTCAGGCCTGGATTGATGCTGGCAAAATGGACCCGGTCGACCCGGTCCATCTCATCTTCCTGCTGTGGGGCAGTACCCAGCATTACGCCGACTTCGCCACGCAGATCTGTCAGGTCACTGGCCGCACACGCCTGACCAAGCAAGACATGGAGGAAGCGGGCGACAACCTGATCCGCATCATCCTCAAGGGTTGCGGGCTCACGCCACCGATCTGATCTTCGAACACGCTTAGCGTCTGGCTGGAACCGTCAATGCCTTCTACCCTCGTCGGCCCTTGCGAATTTCGCGAGGAGATACGCAAGAGCCGCTTCATTACCCTTGCGGCGCCCATCAACAGCCCGGCCGACGCTCACGCGTTCATTGAGCAGAACAGCGACCTCAACGCCACGCATAACTGCTGGGCCTGGAAATTGGGCGGGCAGTACCGCAGCACGGACGATGGCGAGCCAGGCGGCACGGCAGGCCGACCGATTCTCGCGGCCATCGAAGCACAGGATTTCGATCGGGTCGTGGTGCTGGTGATTCGCTGGTACGGCGGAATCCAGTTGGGCACCGGGGGATTGGCGCGGGCCTATGGTGGCGGGGCGAACAAATGCCTGCAACAGGCAGCACGCCTGCCCCTGATCAATCGTGTCCCCCTGACGTTCGACTGTACCTTCAGCGAACTGGCACTGGTGAAGTTGCGGCTTGCAGAACTCAATGGCGTGGTGGACAACGAAGACTTCACCGCCAGTGGCGTGGAGCTTTCGATCGCTCTGGGGCCTGAGCAAATCGAAACCTTCCAGCGTCAACTGGCCGACCTCAGTCGCGGACGCATCATGCTGCACCGAACGCCCGACGTCTGACTGCCCTCCAGGTGACCTTGGCGGTTGCCCACATCTACTGTGCACCCGCCTGTGGACAAGCTGAGCACACACCCTCGCAGGCCTTATTCTATAAGGGCTTGCGGCTTCTGATCAGTTTTTAGCCAAAGCCCTTGTCCACTGCATAAAATGGCCGGAAAACAGGAAGTTAGCAGGCCTTATTGCCAGTTGCTCCTACCCTGCGTGCGCTTATGCCAAGGAATTTCGCTTGCTCACATTAACTGTGGAGCAACCTGTGGATAACAGGTGCAACGCTTGCCGCAGCGCCGGGGATATCTTGCTCGCCCTCAACTGGTCATTTTTCATACAAATTAATTGAACCAAATTGACTCGTCAGTGAAACGAGGCGCCCAGTGATGGTGCTGATACGTGCCAAAGCGTTCATTTATCCACAGCGCAGCGCGAGCTCAGGGTAATAAGTTTACGGCAGCAATCGCCTGAAACCCGGTAACTACTGGGTCTAGCGTGGAGCGCGACGTTGACTCGACAGTAGCGCGGAGAAAAACCTGACCAGCTGGCCAAGAAATTGCTAAGTGCAGTAGCGATCCTTTGTCATCGAGCCCGACATGTCTCATTCAACGCCCCACCCGCGCCTGCAATTGCGCCACATCACCAAGCAATACCCAGGGTGTCTTGCCAACGATGCTATCGACCTGACTATTCAACCCGGCGAAATCCACGCACTGCTGGGCGAAAACGGCGCGGGCAAAAGCACCTTGATGAAAATCATCTACGGGGTGGTCCAGCCCGACGCCGGGCAGATTATCTGGCAAGGTCAGCCACTTTCCATGCGCAACCCCGCCCAAGCCCGGACACTCGGTATCGGAATGGTGTTCCAGCATTTTTCGCTGTTCGAAACGCTGAGTGTCGCGCAAAACATCGCCCTGGCGATGGGGGCTGGGGCCGGTACGCCGAGACAGCTGGAACCGAAGATTCGTGAGGTTTCGCAACGTTATGGCATGGCCGTCGAGCCTCAACGGCTGGTGCATGGCCTGTCTATCGGAGAGCGACAAAAAGTCGAAATCATCCGTTGCCTGATGCAAGACATTCGCCTGCTGATTCTCGATGAACCGACATCGGTGCTGACGCCGCAAGAAGCCGAGGATCTGTTTGTCACGCTGCGTAGACTGGCCGAGGAAGGTTGCAGCATTCTTTTCATCAGCCACAAGCTGGGTGAGGTACGCGCGTTGTGCCACAGCGCGACGGTGTTGCGCGGCGGCAAGGTGTCGGGGCATTGCATACCCGCCGAATGCAGCGATCTGGAACTGGCGCGCTTGATGGTCGGTGATGCGGAAGGCCTGGTCGCGCAATACCCGAAAGTCGCAGGCGACGCGCCTTTTCTGCACGTGGAAAAGCTGTCCTGGCATAACCCGGATCCGTTCGGCTGCTCGTTGACCGAGGTTGACCTGGAGGTACGCAGCGCAGAGATCGTCGGCATCGCGGGGGTCGCCGGCAATGGCCAGGATGAATTGCTCGCCCTGCTTAGCGGGGAGCAGCCATTGAATCGGGCCGAAGCGCGCCGCATCCGCTTTGGCGATCAAGGCGTCGCTCATCTGCGCCCGGACGCCCGACGTCAACGGGGTCTGGCCTTCGTGCCCGCAGAGCGCCTGGGGCACGGGGCCGTGCCGGAAATGAGCCTGTCGGATAACGCGTTGCTGACCGCTTTTCAGCAGGGTCTTGTCAGCAAGGGCCTCATTCAGCGCGGCAAGGTTGAGGCCTTAGCTCAGACCATCATCCAGCGCTTCGCGGTGAAGACGCCAGACGCGCGAACAGCGGCGCGCAGTCTGTCGGGTGGCAATCTGCAGAAATTCATTCTGGGACGCGAGATTCTGCAAAACCCGAAACTGCTGGTCGCCGCGCATCCGACCTGGGGCGTGGATGTGGGCGCAGCGGCCGCGATCCACCGCGCGCTGATTGCATTGCGCGACGCCGGCGCGGCGATAGTGGTGATCTCCGAAGACCTCGACGAGCTGTTTCAGATCAGTGATCGGGTGGGAGCGTTGTCAGGTGGCCGGCTGTCGAGGCTGGTGGCTACCGCGCAAACCACGCAGGTGCAGATCGGCGGATGGATGGCCGGGCAGTTCGACACCGATGACCGACCTCATAACGACTCCGCGTCGCACATTTAAAGGGGACTCCAATGTTGCTTTCACTGGAACCACGCGGCCAGGCTTCGCGTGCCATGCTGTGGTTTTCGCCCTTGCTGGCAGCCTTGCTGACGCTGCTCGCGGGGTCGTTGCTGTTCATCGCGCTCGGGCTCGACCCGTTGCTGACGCTTCACACCCTGCTGATTGCACCCGTCAGTGACCTCTACGGCGTGTCTGAATTGATGGTCAAGACCCTGCCGATTCTGCTTTGCGCGCTGGGGCTGGCCGTTGCGTATCAGGCGCGTATCTGGAACATCGGTGCAGAAGGCCAGTTATTGATTGGCGCCTTGGCGGGCAGCGCCGTGGCGATCAACGTGATCGATATCGACAGCCGCTGGGTGCTGGTGCCGATCCTGTTGACCGGTATCGTCGCCGGTGCCGCATGGGCCGGCCTCACCGCCTGGTTGCGCACACAGTTCAACGCCAACGAAATCCTCACCAGCATCATGCTCAATTACATAGCGCTGAACCTGCTGTTGTATTTCGTGCACGGCCCGCTGAAAGATCCGGCGGGCATGAATTTTCCCGAGTCGGCCATGTTCGGCGACGGCAGTCGTCTGCCGCTGCTGACAGAAGACGGCCGGGTACACGCCGGTGTGTATTTCGCCCTGCTCGCGCTGGTTGCGGTCTGGGTGTTGCTGCAACGCAGCTTCGTCGGCTTCCAGATCAAGGTCCTCGGCCTGGACAAGCGCGCCGCCGGCTTTGTCGGCTTCCGTGAGAAGCGGCTGGTCTGGCTGGCGTTGTTGATCAGTGGCGGACTTGCCGGGTTGGCGGGTGTCTGTGAGGTGACCGGGCCGATCGGTCAATTGGTGCCGCAGGTTTCGCCAGGGTACGGCTATGCCGCGATCACCGTGGCCTTTCTTGGGCGACTCAATCCCATCGGAATTCTGTTCTCGAGCCTGTTGATGGCGTTGCTGTATCTGGGCGGCGAAAGCGCTCAGATGACCCTTAATTTGCCGCAGGCCATCACGCAGTTGTTCCAGGGCATGATGCTGTTCTTCCTGCTGGCCTGCGATGTGCTGATTCTCTACCGCCCGCGCCTGAAGCTGCGCTGGGCCCGCCGCCAGATGGCCGCTGTGCCGGGAGCCGTGTGATGGATATCGATCTGCTGAGTAACATCTTTTTTGCCACGGTACGTTGCGGCACGCCGCTGTTGCTCGTGGCGCTGGGTGAGCTGGTTTGCGAAAAGAGCGGCGTCCTCAATCTGGGCCAGGAGGGCATGATGCTGTTCGGTGCGGTGATCGGTTTCATCATTGCGCTGAGCACGGGCAGTCTCTGGCTGGGGGTATTGCTGGCAATCCTGGCCGGCATGCTGCTGTCGTCCCTTTTTGCCTTGGTCGCTCTGGTATTCAACGCCAATCAGGTCGCGACCGGGCTGGCGCTGACGATCTTTGGCGTCGGGCTGTCCAGTTTCGTCGGCGCCACCTGGGTCGGCAAACCGCTGGCGGGATTCGAGCCTCTGGCGGTGCCTTACCTGAGCGATATTCCACTGATCGGGCGAATGCTTTTCGCGCAGGACATCCTGGTTTACCTGTCCTTCGCCCTGTTCGCGCTGGTGGCCTGGACGCTGCTGAAAAGCCGTGCGGGTCTGATTATTCAAGCGGTAGGCGAGAACCCTGACGCAGCGAGTGCGATGGGCCTTCCCGTGCTGCTCGTTCGTACCCTGGCGGTGCTGTTTGGCGGTGCCATGGCAGGGCTCGCCGGTGCTTATCTGTCGCTGGCGTATACGCCGATGTGGGCGGAAAACATGAGCGCCGGCCGTGGCTGGATTGCCCTGGCGCTGGTGGTGTTCTCCAGTTGGCGCGTGGCTCGGGTGCTTTTGGGCGCGTACCTGTTCGGCTTCGCCAGCATCCTGTACCTGGTCGCTCAAGGCATCGGCCTGGCGATCCCTTCGAACCTGCTGGCGATGCTGCCGTATGTCGCGACGATCGTGGTGCTGGTGTTACTGTCGCGCAACGCACTGCGCACCCGACTGTACGCACCGGTGTCCCTGGGACAGCCTTGGCAGTCGGGGCACTGATTCAGGTGAGAGGACGACCGTTGCGCCGGAAAACCAAATTCCTGGGGGCCGCTGCGGTCAACTCTGCTGATGCCGCCTCGTTTCGTTTTCCAAGGAGTTGAATTCATGCCTGCCAACAAAACTGCATTGATCATCGGCGCTTCCCGAGGTTTGGGGCTCGGCCTGGTCAAACGCCTGACCGAGCAAGGCTGGGAGGTCACCGCGACCGTTCGCGATCCCCATCATGCCGACGAGTTGAAAGCCGTACCCGGCGTACACATGCAGACGCTCGACATGGACGAACAATCGTCGCTGGAAGTGCTCACGCATAACCTCAAGGGTCAGGTGTACGACGTGCTGTTCGTCAACGCCGGCGTCATGGGGCCCAAACACGATAACCCGACCGACGCCACCGCCGGTGAGCTGGGTCAGTTATTCCTGACTAATGCGGTCGCCCCCATTCGCCTGGCCAAGCGCTTCGTCAATCAGATCCGCCCGAACACGGGCATCATTGCGTTCATGAGTTCGGTGCTGGGCAGCGTTACGATGCCCGATGCGCCAGAAATGGCGTTGTACAAGGCCAGCAAAGCGGCGTTGAACTCAATGACCAACACCTTCGTCACTCAAATGGGCGATAACAAGCCTACGGTGCTGTCGATGCATCCAGGTTGGGTCCGCACGGCCATGGGCGGCGAGGGTGCGGACATCGATGTGGACACCAGCGTGCGTGGGCTGGTCGAGCAGCTTGAGCGATTTGCCGGAAAGGGTGGTCATCACTTTGTGAATTACAAGGGTGAGACGATTCCTTGGTGATGAGTTGAATCGCAGGCGTCGCTTGCGGGGCGAATGCGCTGGGTCAGCGGTATCCACGTCGACCGACCTGCCGTATTCGCTGCCGTTGTAACCTCCGAGGTCTCCCACAGGTTTGTGCCGGTCAAATCATCGCATCCTGCCGCTAATCAAAGGTGAATGCCGATACTTGATCGCAAGGTCAACTCCCCACTACACTCCGCAGCCTCGCCTCGCGGCTCATTGAAGCCGCGGCGACCCTGGATCAGCAGACAGGGCAACACTGAGCTGGCGACCTGAACCCATTTTTCAGAGGAGCCGGCCAATGCCCGCGATCCGTATCTGGTTGAAAAATCCCCTTGCCGTGTTTACCGCCAACGATCTCGATGCCCGAGGCGGGCTGGTGGTGGAAAACGGTGTGATCGTCGAAATGCTCGCGGCCGGTCAGTCTCCCTCCCTGCCCTGCGACCAGACGTACGATGCCCGTGAACATGTGCTGCTACCGGGCCTGATCAATACCCATCACCATTTCTATCAAACCCTGACCCGCGCCTGGGCCCCCGTCGTCAATCAGCCGCTGTTTCCGTGGCTGAAGACGTTATACCCGGTGTGGGCGCGCCTCACGCCGGAAAAGCTGGCGCTGGCCAGCAAGGTCGCCCTCACCGAACTGCTGTTGTCAGGCTGCACCACCGCCGCCGATCACCACTATCTGTTCCCGGACGGGCTGGAAAACGCCATCGACATCCAGGTGCAGAGCGTCCGTGAGCTGGGCATGCGCGCGATGCTGACACGCGGCTCGATGAGCCTGGGCGAAGCCGATGGTGGTCTGCCGCCGCAACAGACCGTGCAGCAAGGACAGGTGATTCTGGATGACAGTCAACGCCTGATCGACACCTACCACGAGCGCGGCGACGGGGCGTACATCCAGATTGCCCTGGCGCCTTGCTCGCCATTTTCGGTGACCACGGAAATCATGTCCGAAAGTGCGGTGCTGGCCGAAAAGCTCGACGTTCGTCTGCATACGCATCTGGCCGAAACGCTGGATGAAGAGGACTTCTGCCTGCAACGCTTCGGCCTGCGTACCGTGGATTATCTGGACAGCGTGGGGTGGCTCGGCCCACGCACCTGGCTGGCCCACGGCATTCATTTCAACGAGCAGGAGATCGCACGGCTCGGTGCGGCCGGGACCGGCATCTGTCACTGCCCAAGCTCGAACATGCGCCTGGCGTCCGGCATCTGCCCGACAATGGACCTGATGGCGGCCGGTTCGCCGATCGGATTGGGTGTGGACGGCTCGGCTTCAAACGACGCGTCGAACATGATGCTGGAAACCAGGCAGGCGCTGTACCTGCAGCGGTTGCGTTACGGCGCGCAAAATATCACCCCGGAACTGGCATTGGGTTGGGCAAGCAAAGGTTCGGCGAAATTGCTGGGCCGCAGCGACATCGGTGAACTGGCAGTGGGGAAACAGGCTGACCTTGCGATGTTCAAACTGGACGAACTGCGTTTCTCGGGCAGTCATGATCCACTCTCGGCGCTGTTGTTGTGCGGAGCGGATCGGGCAGATCGCGTGATGATCGGCGGCCAATGGCGCGTGATTGACGGGCAGGTCGAAGGGTTGGACCTCAACGGATTGATCGCCGACCACCGACAGGCAGCGGCCAGGTTGATCAACGGTTGACGATGCAGACTGCCCATGGTCAGCAGTCAGCATAAAAGCCGTCACAATCCCAGCAGCGAAAGCATGATGAAGGTCGCGAACAGTACGAAGTGCGTCATGCCTTCGATGGCATTGGTTTCGCCATCATTCAGATTGATGGCGCAGACCAGCAGCGTGACGAAAATCATCACGGTCTGCACCGGCGTCATCGCCATCTGAAACGGTTGCCCGCTGTACAGCGCCATCGCCTCCATCACCGGCACCGTCAGAATCACCGTCGACAAAGACGCACCCAACGCGACGTTGACCACCGACTGCATCCGGTTTGCCAGCGCGGCTCGCAGGGCGGTGAGAATCTCAGGTGCAGCGGAAATCGCCGCGACCAGAATTGCGGTCATCACCGGTGGCGCGCCACTGCCTTCCAGGCCCAGGTCCACCGTCTTCGACATCACCTCCGCCAACGCACCGATGATCACCACGCCAAAGACCAGCGTGCCGATGGACCAGGTCAGGTTCACCGGCGCGCTCGACTGTTCAGGCTGATCCTTGCGGCGTTTCTTTTCGGGATAGCTGTAACTGAAGAAATAACTGTGCGGTCCGACCTGCATGCGCAAAAACAAGCCGTAGAGCAGGATCATCGCGCCGATGGTGAACGCCGAATACATCTTCCATTTCGACTCTGGAATGAACTCGGGGACCACCATGGACACAGCCATCGCCGTCAGGATCATCACGCTGTACGAACGCGCTGAATCGTCGTTGTACGGCTGCTCGCCGTGCTTGAGCCCACCCATCAACGCCGCCAGCCCGAGAATGCCGTTGATATCGAGCATGACCGCCGAGTAAATCGTGTCGCGGACCAGCGTCGGTGAGGGTTCGTTGCTCATCATGATCGCCAGGATGACCACCTCGACCAATACCGCAGACAGGGTCAGGATCATCGTGCCAAAGGGATCTCCGACTTTTTCCGCGAGCAATTCGGCATGATGCGCGACGCGCATGGAGGCGCAGATGATGAACCCCACCAGCGCGATACCTGCGATCAGGGCAACGGTGTGGCCGTGTCCCAGTAATTGATGCTCGAACGGGTACGCCAGGCAGGTCGCAATCACCGCCAATAGAAGAAACTTTTCTTGCTTGAGTATCGTGCCCATTGCTGCCTTTTCGCCTCTGCGACCCAGGCCGCACATCCATGAAGGTTTAACTGTTCAAGGGGTTCAGAGTGCTGATTGTAAGTAAAGGTTTCACGCACCGGTTCGCGGCGTGAATGAACGACCGCGCACCGTCGGTGAACACGTCGGCGCTCGGCAGCCATCAACAACGTCAGAAGAAGCCCGCCCCGCCACCAGACCTGTCTTATTGGTCAGCTTTTTGCATTGAGTCCAGCGCCCCGCCCAGACGGCCCGGCCCACAAGACCAAAGGAGCTCGACCTGCATGCTTTCCACCCTTCACTCACGCCGTTCGCTGAAAAAACTGTTGTGCGCCATGGCCGCTGTCGTAGGCCTCGGTTCCAGCGTGCTGGCGGTAGCGGCCGACCCGCTGAAAGTCGGCTTCGTTTATATCGGACCGATCGGTGACCACGGCTGGACTTATCAGCATGAGCAGGGCCGCCAGGCCATGGCCAAGGCACTGGGCGATAAGGTCACCACCAGTTTTGTCGAAAACGTACCGGAAGGCGCTGACGCGGAGCGTGTCATCCGCAACATGGCCAAGAGCGGCTACGACCTGGTGTTCACGACTTCCTTCGGCTACATGAACCCGACGCTGAAAGTCGCCAAGCAGTTTCCCAAAGTGACCTTCGAACACGCGACCGGCTACAAGCAGGACAAAAACATGGGCACTTATCTGGCCCGTACCTACGAAGGCCGTTATGTCGGCGGTTTCCTCGCGGCAAAAATGACCAAAACCAAAAAAATCGGTTATGTCGCTTCGTTCCCGATCCCGGAGGTCTTGCGCGATATCAACGCAATTCAACTGGCGCTGAACAAATACAACCCAGGCACCGAAATCAAAGTGGTGTGGGTCAACTCCTGGTTCGATCCGGGCAAGGAAGCGGACGCGGCCAACGCCTTGATCGATCAGGGTGTCGACGTGATCTTCCAGCACACCGACAGCCCGGCCCCGATTCAGGCGGCCGAGCGTCGCGGCGTGTACGCCGTGGGTTATGCCTCGGACATGGCGCACTTCGGTCCCAAGGCCGTGTTGACCTCGATCGTCAACAACTGGGGCCCGCATTACATCCAGGCCACCCAATCGGTCATCGACGGCACGTGGAAATCGCAGGATTACTGGGGTGGCTTGAAAGAGGGCACGGTTGAACTGCCGATCAGCGATCTGGTGCCTGCGGACGTGAAAAGCGAAGCCCAGCAGATCATCGCCGACATCAAGAGCGGCGCGTTCCACCCCTTCACCGGCCCGATCAAGGACCAGACCGGCGCCGTGAAAATCCCGGAAGGCAGTGTCGCGACCAACGCCGAACTCGCGTCGATGAACTATTACGTGGAAGGCGTGAAGGCGGAGTTGCCGAAGTAAGGCAATCCCTGGTTTCAAAATCCGTAGGAGCGCGCTTGCCCGCGATTGCTTTCTGTCAGTCGACACATCTGAACCTGACACACCGCATCGCGGGCAAGCGCGCTCCTACAGTGAGCACTAGCCGCTAAACGGAGTACGCATGAACCCGCTTCCCGTCATCGACATTTCCCCTCTTTACGCTGACGACGATCAGGCCTGGCACGAGGTTGCCCGGCAGATCGACGCAGCGTGCCGTGAATGGGGTTTCTTCTACATCAAGGGCCACCCGATCAGCGCCGAGCGGATAGATCAGGTGATTGGCAGTGCTCAGCGCTTTTTCGCTCTGCCCATGAGCGAGAAGCTGAAAATCGACATCACCCAAAGCCAGCATCATCGCGGCTATGGGGCAATTGCCACCGAGCAACTGGACCCCGACCTGCCCAGCGATCTGAAGGAAACGTTCGACATGGGCCTGCACTTGCCTGCCGATCACCCGGATGTGCTGGCGGGCAAGCCGCTGCGCGGGCCTAACCGTCATCCGGATCTGCCGGGTTGGCAGTCACTGATGGAGCGCCATTACCAAGACATGCAGGCACTGGCCCTGACGCTGCTAAGGGCCATGACGCCAGCGCTGGGCATCGAGCGCGACTTCTTCGATCAACGTTTCGAGCAACCCGTCAGCGTGCTGCGGATGATCCACTACCCACCCCGCCACACGGCTACCAGTGAACAGCAACAAGGCGCCGGCGCCCATACCGACTACGGCTGTATCACCTTGCTTTATCAGGACGTCGCCGGCGGTCTTCAGGTGCGGGATGTTCGCGGTCAGTGGGTTGATGCACCGCCCATCGACGGCACCTTCGTGGTCAACCTGGGGGACATGATGGCGCGCTGGAGCAACGATCAATACGTATCAACGCCGCACCGGGTCATCAGCCCGCTGGGGGTTGATCGCTATTCGATGCCGTTCTTTGCCGAACCACACCCCGATACCCGGGTGGAATGCCTCCCCGGTTGCACCGATGAGCAACATCCACCGCTTTATCCGCCGACCACGTGCGCGGAGTTTCTCCTGTCACGTTTTGCTGATACCTATGCCTACAGGAGGGAGCAGGACGCGAAGGTTTGAACCGTCCGGTCAGGTTTTCACCCAGCGGTCGCACCCAACTCTGTAGAATGCCCGCCATTGCACCTGATGAGAAAAGCACATGTACGACTGGTTGAATGCCCTGCCCAAGGCTGAATTACACCTGCATCTGGAGGGCTCTCTGGAGCCTGAACTGCTGTTCGCCCTGGCCGAACGCAACAAGATTGCCCTGCCCTGGAACGACGTTGACACCCTGCGCAAGGCGTACGCGTTCAACAACCTGCAAGAGTTTCTTGACCTGTACTACCAAGGCGCGGACGTTCTGCGCACCGAGCAGGATTTCTACGACCTGACCTGGGCCTACCTGCAACGCTGCAAGGCCCAGAACGTCATTCACACCGAACCGTTCTTCGATCCACAGACCCACATCGATCGCGGCATCGCGTTTGAGATCGTGCTGAATGGCATCGCCAGTGCGCTGAAAGACGGTAAAGAGCAACTGGGCGTGGACAGCGGCCTGATCCTCAGCTTCCTGCGCCATCTCAGCGAAGAAGACGCGGAAAAAACCCTCGACATGGCCCTGCCCTATCGCGATGCCTTCGTTGCGGTCGGCCTGGACAGTTCTGAGATGGGGCATCCGCCGAGCAAGTTTCAGCGGGTTTTCGATCGGGCGCGAGCGGAAGGTTTCCTGACGGTGGCGCACGCAGGCGAAGAAGGCCCGCCCGAGTACATCTGGGAAGCACTGGATCTGCTGAAGATCCAGCGCATCGATCACGGCGTCCGTGCGATCGAGGACGAACGCTTGATGCAGCGGATCATCGACGAGCAAATTCCGCTCACGGTCTGCCCATTGTCAAACACCAAGCTCTGCGTGTTCGATCACATGGGCCAGCACAACATCCTCGACATGCTTGAGCGGGGAGTGAAGGTCACGGTGAACTCCGATGATCCTGCTTATTTCGGGGGATACGTCACCGAAAACTTCCTGGCACTGCATGAGCATCTGGGCATGACCCAGGATCAGGCGAAACGCCTGGCCCAGAACAGTCTGGATGCGCGGTTGATCAAGCCCTGATCCAAAAGGCATCCAGAATGCCTTCCGGGGACATGCGGTTTGCCTGCGGTGCGGATATCAGAATCCCCACCGCGGCAGGCCATGTGACTGTGCGTATCGCCAGCAATGCCTCAAGCCGCTGCCGCAATCTTGTTGATCTCCCGCTGCCCGTTGGAAGACACCTGCAGGGTGCAAGCTTCCTCCGTCGCCCGCAACCAGCCCAATTGCATGAACAACTGCAGCAATCCGGCACCCAGGGCACCCCCAAGGTGCGGGTTCACCTCGCTGCATTCGGCGCAGGCACACACAGTTTCCCGCTGCCTGTGCGCCAGGGCAGGTACGAAAATTCCGCGTTCGGCAAAACGTGAAATCCCGACGTTCGTCACCTCCAGACGTTGATCGGACTGTTCGATCCAGCCTGCGCCCAGCATGCGCTGGTACAACTCCGTCCCCAGTTCTCCGCCGAGATGATCGGCACACACGCTCGCGCGGCGCAATGGCAACGGAGGCAACGGCTGCGCCACGCTACGGCTGACGACCTCGGCGCTGATCATCGAGGCACTGGCCAACGCCTGTACGGCCATGCCCACTTCCGGCGCGGCCAGTCTGAAAAACCGTTTGCGTCCGCGCACTTCTTGCCGGAGCAGCCCACCGGAGGCCAGCCGCGCCAGGTGTGCACCCGCCGAAGAAGTAGACAAGCCTGCCAGCAGCGCCAGCTCGTCAGCCGCTCGGGAGGTCCCGTCCATCAATGCCCACATCATCGCACTGCGCTTGGGATCCGCGAGCAGCGCGGCAATCTGACTGATGCAAGGTGCGTGTTCCATGTCTTCACTCCCTGTTGAAACATTCGTCTACTACGATGACCGGCTTTCCATACACGGTATGCACTCATGATCGTCGCATGGCACACCCGATGGTTTTGATCTGCATCACCTCGTGGAAACTCTGAACGGCATGACTCGCCCAGTCGTACAGATTGGCTCAAACAATCAAGACACTTTCGATGTCGCGCCAATAACGGGATCCACGGTGGCTGCACAGTATAAGCGCTGCATCTACAGAGAGAATTGGGTTCGCAAAGTCGGGGGATGAACCTTGTCATCTGCACAGGTAAAGCATCGGCCAAAGGGTCGCACCTTCACGCTTCGTCAGCGCACTTCGCAATACAGCCAGAAACCGCTTGCCACGGGGCTGAGAGTCTTATGACGGCAACGCATGGGGATTAATACCGCGGCAAATGCCTACAGCGAATACTCCAAAAACTCTCAAGAAAAAAATCCGTCGATCAAACAGGCATGCCGGATTTATCCACTGAAAAAACTGTCCTGATGATGCCTGGCGAAATCCCGTGTAAGAAGATTCTATTTTTTAAGTAGTAAACACCTGCGGAAAATCCGTTTCATTCGTCAATCACCGGAAGGCGGTGTATTCAACTCGGCGTTTATCTGCGGGCGGGTAAAAGGACTCGGCAACGTCGCCACGTTGCCGAAGGGACGTTACAGTCGTATATCGACCTGCTGGGCAAGGGCATCGCGTTTCAGCTGGGCGCGTCGGGTGACCATCGCCAGACTCACGGCCAGGACGCCACACAAGGTGATGACGGTCGCCATCGGCACGGCCGTGCCGTCATGGAGCACCCCCACCAACGCCGCAGCGCCTGCAGCCACACTGAATTGAAGGCATCCCAGCAACGCCGACGCACTGCCGGCACGTTTGCCCTGCCCGGCCATTGCGCAAGCCGATGCATTGGGAATGATGCATCCCAGACTGGCGATGTAGACGAACAGCGGAATCAGCAGTGGCCAGAGCTTTTCGGTGTGCAGTGAGGCTATTCCGAGCAAGACCACCGCAGCAGTGAGGTAGAGCCAGACCATGCGCGACAACAACCACGCAGGACCGAAACGGCCGACCAGTCGGGCGTTGACCTGTGCGACCAGGATGAACCCGGCAGCGTTTGTACCGAACAGCCAGCCGTAATGCTCCGCCGGAACGCCGTACAGCTTGATGAACACGAAAGGCGAACCTGCAATGTAGGAAAACATGCCGGCCATGGCGATGCCGCCGGTTAACGCATGACCCAGAAAAATCCGGTCCCCGAACAGGCGCCAGTAGGAACCCAGAGCGCCGGACAACGGCAGTCGGGGGTGACCGGCGGGCATGCTTTCCGGCAGGCCCCACGCCACAGCGGCTGCGGTCATGGCGCTGAACAGCGTCAAGGTCATAAAGATGGTCTGCCAGCCGTACACATTGACCAGCAAGCCACCGAGCATCGGTGCCAGAATCGGGGCCAGCCCCATGACCAGCATCAGTTGCGAAAACACTTTTGCCGACTCGACAGGGGAACATTTGTCACTGACGATGGCACGCGACAGCACCATCCCGGCGCACCCGCCCAACGCCTGAACGAATCGGGCCGCAATCAGCCACTCCAGACTCGGCGCAAAGGCGCAGGCCAGCGATGCCAGTGTGAACAGGGCAACACCGAACAACAGCGGCAGGCGTCGGCCGAAGCGGTCGGCAATCGGTCCGTAGACCAGTTGTCCGATGCTCAAACCGAGAAAGTAGGAAGCCAGCGTCAGCTGAACGTGTCGCTCATCCGTTCCGAATGCCAACGCAATGGCCGGAAAACCCGGCAAATAGAAATCAATGGCCAATGGGCCAAAAGCGCTGAGTGCGCCGAGGATCAGGATCGTTCGCAGGTTCATTCATCTTCCTAAGCAGTTTCACGCCGTTGCACAGTTTAACAACTCAGAATCTTCTCAGGCCGTCGACTGGAAAATGACTAAAAGTTTTTTCAGTGTTCCCAACCGTCAGGCGGAAATCCGGAACTAATCTCGTTATACCGGGCATCGGTTAATGGATTTCTCACAGCGCTTTTACAAATAACTCACAGATCCGCTTCTAGACTTTTTACATAAGTTGAGGAAAACGGAAATGAATACGCGTTGGGTTGTGCTGTGGTGCTGCTTGGTGGTCGCCGGATGTCAGTCTACCCACGACCAGTTATTGGCCGAAGGTTACCCACCGGCGTTCGCGGACGGTTTTCAGGATGGCTGCGGGAGTGGTCGACAGTCCGTGGATATCATGAAAGGGCAATACAAAAAGGACGTGCAGCGGTATTTGCGCGACACGGTTTATGCGCAGGGCTGGAGTGATGGATTTCGCCAGTGTCAGGCTCAACTGGAAAACCGCGCGCTTCAGGATCAGGGGCGAGACAGTATCTGGAACGACCGGGACCGAGCCTGGGAGCAACAGAAAACCCAGGACGCCGCCAAGGCTTATCGCTCTCACTGACGCTTATGTCGTTACGGGACATTTGGCGAAACTTATCGAATGCGATCATGGCCCAACTTTCATGAACGTGAATAAGGGAGCACCTCATGAGTCGGGCCTTCGTCAATGAAGACAACGCTGCCGCTCAGGCAAGCCAGCCGATCGAGCGACAGGTCAGCGCGCAGCCAAATTATGTCACCGCCAGCGGCCTCGCTCAGTTGCAGGCCCATGTCATGTCCTTGCAGACGCAACACAGCGAGGAATCCTCGCGTGGCGACAACGCGGACAAGCAACGCCTGGCCGATCTCGAAAGGGATCTGCGCTACTTCAATCAGCGCCTGCAGAGTGCTCAAGTGGTCGCGCCTGCGGTGTCGACTGAAAAGGTGCAGATCGGCAGTTGGGTGACCTTTGCCGATGAGCAGGACAACCGGCAACGTGTTCAGTTGGTGGGAGAAGATCAGGCCGATGCGACAAGCCAGTTGATCAACTGGGCTTCCCCGCTGGGGAAGGCGTTGCTGGGTGCCGAGGTCGGTGATGAGGTCAGCTGGAGACGGCCCGTCGGCGATCAGATCATTGAAGTCCTGGAGATCGAGGCGGAGGTCTAAGATAGACCGCGGTTCTTTTTGATAATGGAAGGACCTATCAAGCGACCTGCCTCACAAAAAAAAAAGGAGCCCGAGGGCTCCGCTTTCATGGTGCTCGCCTGACTCAGGCCAGCTTCTTGTGGCGCACGCGGTGCGGTTGGGCAGCGGCTTCGCCCAGACGCTTTTTGCGGTCGGCTTCGTACTCGGTGTAGTTGCCTTCGAAGAACACGGCTTGCGAGTCGTCTTCGTACGCCAGGATGTGGGTCGCCACGCGGTCCAGGAACCACCGGTCGTGGGAGATCACAATGGCGGCGCCCGGGAAGTCCAGCAGGGCTTCTTCCAGGGAGCGCAAGGTTTCGACGTCGAGGTCGTTGGACGGTTCGTCGAGCAGCAGAACGTTGCCGCCCTCTTTCAGGGTCAGCGCCAGGTGCAGACGACCGCGCTCACCACCGGAGAGGTCTTTGACGAACTTTTGCTGATCACCGCCCTTGAAGTTGAACCGGCCAACATAGGTGCGCGACGGAATTTCGTAGTTACCGATCTTGATCTGATCGGAGCCATCGGAAATCTGTGCGAAGACCGTCTTGCTGCCGTCCAGGTCATCACGGCTCTGATCGACGCAGGCCAGTTGCACGGTTTCACCGATCTCGATGGAGCCTGAATCCGGTTGCTCCTTGCCCATCAGCATGCGGAACAAGGTCGACTTACCAGCGCCGTTACCGCCGATCACGCCGACGATGGCGCCCTTCGGCATCGAGAACGACAGGTTATCGATCAACACGCGATCGCCGTAACCCTTGGTGACGTTCTTGAATTCGATGACCTTGTCGCCCAGACGCGGGCCGGCCGGAATGTAGATCTCATTGGTTTCGCTGCGCTTCTGGAATTCCTGCGACTGCATTTCCTCGAAGCGTTGCAAACGGGCCTTGGATTTCGACTGACGGGCCTTGGCGCCTTTGCGCACCCACTCCAGCTCTTCCTTCATGGCCTTTTCGTGAGCCGATTGCTGCTTGGATTCCTGGGCCAGACGTTCGGACTTGGCTTCGAGCCAGCCCGAATAATTGCCCTCGTAAGGAATACCGGCCCCACGGTCGAGTTCCAGAATCCAGCCAGCGACGTTGTCCAGGAAGTAACGGTCGTGGGTGATCGCGACCACGGTGCCCGGGAAGTCGTGCAGGAAATGCTCGAGCCAGGCCACCGAATCGGCATCCAGGTGGTTGGTCGGTTCGTCGAGCAGCAGCATGTCCGGTGCAGACAGCAACAGGCGGCACAGGGCAACACGACGCTTCTCACCACCGGAAAGGTGTTCGACCTTGGCGTCCCACGCCGGCAGACGCAGGGCGTCGGCAGCGACTTCCAGCTGACGCTCGAGGTTGTGGCCGTCGCTGGCCTGCAGGATGGCTTCCAGCTTGGCCTGCTCGGCGGCCAGCTTGTCGAAGTCGGCATCCGGTTCAGCATAGGCAGCGTAGACCTCGTCCAGACGCGCCTGGGCGTCCTTGATCACGCTGACCGCCTCCTCGACCACTTCGCGAACGGTCTTGGTCGGGTCCAGTTGCGGTTCCTGCGGCAAGTAGCCGATGTTCAGCTCAGGCATCGGACGTGCTTCGCCGTCAAATTCGGTGTCGACACCGGCCATGATTTTCAGCAGCGTGGATTTACCCGAACCGTTGAGACCGAGTACACCGATCTTGGCGCCCGGGAAGAACGACAGGGAGATGTTTTTCAGGATTTCCCGCTTCGGCGGAACAACTTTGCTCAGCCGATGCATGGTGAAGACGTATTGAGCCATGGAATGAAAACCTGGTTATGACTGTGAATAAAGGCGCGAGCGTCTGGACGAAACCCGGTGCTCTGTCGCAAAAACAGCTTTTTATTTACCCTCGCAACTTGCCGTCTGGCACATCCGGGCCTTGAATTGATGAAGGTGTGACCAGAATAGCGGCGGCAAGACTTCCGAGCACCGGTATTAAAGCTGGAGCAATGTTTGCAGGCATTGCGTAACGCTTGCAGAAATCGGGCATCCCGCGCGTCGCGCAAAGCTACCCGAATGCAGTCGACAGGGCAAACCGTGCAGCCCAATGGGACTGGCACTTAGCCACAAGTCAAGGCATGCTAGCCGCCTTTTGGGCGTCGAGCTTATAGTGCATCTCGCACACGCTGATTCAGTCCAGCAGTCAGGATCACAGTTTGTCCACACCAACATCCATTCCGCCCTTGCGTTCCTCGAAAAGCGCGACGGCCATGCCTTTTCGAGGCTCGCTGAAAGGCGCACTCGCGATGCTGGTGCTGCTTATGCTGGTGCTTTTGTTATGGCAACTGGTTGAGCAGTTTCAACAGACGCAGGAGCGCCAGTATCAGCGCAGCGTCGATTACAGCATCCAGTTGGCCGACCGTCTGAGCCTGAACATGGCGCTGAACGCTCAGGTGGCGCTTAACCTTCTGGATGACGCGAGAAGTTCCCCCCAGCCCATCGAACAGCATACGGCGACACTGGATCGCCTGCGTCAGGCGATTCCTGCTCTGCGCAGCGTGGCCTGGCTCGACAATGACTCCAAGGTTATCGGTGACAGCGCCGAGGGGAGTCAGGACGACGGCTTTTTGACTGAGCAGCACAAGCGCATTCAAGGCCGGACCTACTATTACGCTGACGCCGAAGACGGTTCGCTGATTTACCTGTTCGTCCGTCAGCCGGGCAGCGCAAGCGAAGGCTATTGGGCAATCCGCCTGGATACCTCAGCCTTGAAGACCCTGACCCGACAAAGCGATCAGGACTACCAGCCCGGCTGGCAACTGGAAAACCGGGCGACCCGACATCTTGTCTACCGAGGCGAAGCCGCTGGCGGCGAATCGGACGAGAGCGACCTGCAAACGGTGCTGCTTGAACCATTGGCCAACAGCGACTGGCAACTGCGCGGGCTTTTTGATGCGCGCAAAGCTCGTCAGGCCTTGATCGCGCCGTTATTGGCAAAATGCCTGATCGCCCTGCTCTGCTCCATCGTGCCTCTGCTGGCGTTGCGCAGCCTGAGACGCCGCCAACAGCAGTTACATGAAAGCCGTCGCCGCTACCAGGACATCTTCGAAGGCACCGGCGTCGCGCTCTGTGTGCTGGATCTTTCAGGCCTGCCCGACTACCTGAAGCACCTGCAACTCAACAGCAGCGAAACGTTGAGACAGCGCCTGGCCGATCATCCCGACCAGCTTAAAGGCCTGCTGCACCAATTGCGCATCACCGAGGTCAATCAGGTCGCTTCCAGTCTGCTGCGCGCCGAGTCCGCCGAACGGGTCTGGCAACAATTGATCGAGGGGTGTCCCCGGTCGAATACCGGCATTGGCATACAGTTGATCAGCGCCGTACTCGACGGCCTGCCGCAACTTGAGCTGGAAATCCTGCTGCCCGATACCGAGGGCAATGATCAACACCTGTGGCTCGTGGTACGCCTGCCCGAACAGCCGGAAGACTTCAACGCGGTCATTCTGAACATCAACGACATCACCAACCGCAAGCAAACCGAGCTGGCATTGGTGGAGCGCGAAAGCTTCTGGTCGGACGTGGTGCGAACTGTCCCCGACCACCTGTACGTGCAGGACATCACCACGCGCCGCATGATCTACAGCAACCACCATTTAGGGCAGACCCTGGGTTATTCCCGGGAAGACCTGCAACAAATGGGCGAGTACTTCTGGGAAATACTGTTGCACCCGGAGGACACCGAATGCTACGAACGCTTGCGCCTGACCCGTCAAGGCGACAGCGGTCTGACGCAATGCCAACTGCGCTTTCGCGACTGTCGAGGCCGGTGGCGCCGCTTCGATATCCGCGAGCAAGCGCTGACCCCGGACAACAACGGTCAGGTCAGGCGCATCATCGGCGTCGCCAAGGACATCACCGACCAGGTCGAAGCCAGTCAATCGCTGCGCGACAGCGAGCAGCGCTACCGGATGCTGGCGGAAAGCATCAGCGACGTCATCTTCTCCACCGATCAGAAATTGCGACCCAACTACGTCAGCCCGTCGGTCAATGCGGTGTTGGGGTACACCTCCGAGTGGATTCTGCAAAACGGCTGGAATTCGATCATTGCCAATCCGCAACAACTGTCGGCGCTCTATGCCTTGTTGCACCGGGTTCGCAAAGGTCTGGGCAAGCCTGACGCGCTGGCGGCGTTGCGCAGTGAAGTGACGACGCAACTGTTTCTGTTCGACTGCCTGCGCGCAGACGGGCGCAAAATTCCCGTTGAACTGCGTCTGGTTCTGGTGTGGGACGAAGCCGGGACGTTCGAAGGCATTCTCGGGGTCGGCCGTGACATCAGTCAGCAGCGCCGTGCGGAAAAAGACCTGCGCATGGCCGCGACCGTATTCGAACACTCGACCTCTGCGATTCTGATCACAGACCCGGCCGGTTATATCGTGCAGGCCAACGACGCGTTCAGTCGCGTCAGCGGCTATGCCGTCGCACAGGTGCTCGACCAGTTGCCGATGATGTTGACCGTCGAGGACCAACAGGGTGCCCAACTGGGCTACATCCTCAAACAATTGCATCAGCGTGGCAGTTGGGAGGGCGAGTTGTGGCTCAAGCGACGCGACGGCGAACATTACCCGGCGTGGGTGGGCATCACTGCCGTGTTCGACGACGAAGGCGACCTGGCGAGTTACGTGTGTTTCTTCAGCGACATCAGTGAGCGCAAGGCCAGCGAACAACGTATTCACCGGCTGGCCTACTACGACGCCCTGACCCACCTGCCCAACCGCACGCTGTTCCAGGATCGTCTGCACACCGCGCTGCAGCAAGCCGAGCGCCAGCATGCCTGGGTGGTTCTGATGTTCCTCGATCTGGACCGTTTCAAGCCGATCAACGACTCGCTGGGCCACGCGGCGGGTGACCGCATGCTCAAGGAAATGGGCGCACGGCTTCTGGATTGTGTGGCCGAAGACGACACCGTGGCACGCATGGGGGGGGACGAATTCACCCTGCTCCTGCAGCCCGGCGCCACGCAACAGGCTGCGCTGACCCGCGCGATTCATGTGGCCGAGCAAATCCTGGCCAGCCTGGTAAAACCGTTCGTGCTGGAAGGCCGCGAGTTCTTCGTGACCGCGAGCATCGGCATTGCGCTGAGCCCGCAGGACGGCAGCGAGCTGAGTCAACTGATGAAGAACGCTGACACGGCGATGTACCACGCCAAGGAGCGTGGCAAGAACAACTTCCAGTTCTATCAGGCGGACATGAACGCCAGTGCCCTGGAGCGTCTGGAGCTGGAGAGCGACCTGCGCCACGCGCTGGAGCAGGAAGAATTCACGTTGTATTACCAACCGCAGTTCAGCGGCGACGGCAAGCGCCTGACCGGCACCGAAGCGCTGCTGCGCTGGCGTCATCCCCGTCGTGGCCTGGTGCCGCCAGGGGATTTCATTCCGGTACTCGAAGAGCTCGGGCTGGTGGTCGAAGTCGGTGAATGGGTGCTCAAGCAAGCCTGTCAGCAGCTGCGCGAATGGCACAAGGCGAAAGTTCGCGTGCCGAAAGTCTCGGTCAACATTTCTGCGCGACAGTTCTCCGACGGTCAGTTGGGCATGCGCATCGCCAATATTCTGCAGGAAACCGGCCTGCCGCCGGCGTGCCTGGAACTGGAGCTGACCGAAAGTATCCTGATGCGCGAAGTCAGCGAAGCGATGCAGATTCTGGACGGCCTCAAGCGTCTGGGGCTGAGCATCGCGGTCGACGACTTCGGCACCGGGTATTCCTCGCTGAACTACCTCAAGCAATTCCCGATCGACGTACTGAAGATCGACCGCACCTTTGTCGACGGCTTGCCGTCCGGCGAACAGGACGCGCAGATCGCCCGCGCGATCATCGCCATGGCCCACAGCCTGAACCTGGCCGTGATCGCGGAGGGCGTGGAAACACACGAACAACTCGAATTCCTGCGCGAACACGGCTGCGACGAAGTGCAGGGTTACCTGTTCGGTCGACCGATGCCGGCCTCGCGGTTCGAAGCGCAGTTCAGTAACGATGCGCTGTTCATGATTGACTAACAGCCGCGACAAGCTTCAAGCCCCAAGCCCCAGGCAGACGCCGTCATGCGCTCGGCTTGAAGCGTGTGGCTTGCAGCTGCATTCCGCTCATCTGGCACATGACCCGCTTTCATATGCCAGATAAAACACGATGGGGTAGAATGCCCCCCTTTTCTACCGCCTGATCCCCGAGGACCCGCCATGTTCAGCCGTCATTTGACTATCGCCAAGTACGACTCCGACCTGTATGCCGCTATGGAGCAAGAAGCCAAGCGCCAGGAAGAGCACATCGAGCTGATCGCCTCGGAAAACTACACCAGCCCCGCTGTCATGGAAGCCCAGGGTTCGGTACTGACCAACAAGTACGCCGAGGGTTACCCGGGCAAGCGTTACTACGGCGGCTGCGAATACGTCGACATCGTCGAGCAACTGGCCATCGACCGCGCCAAAGAGCTGTTCGGCGCCGATTACGCCAACGTCCAGCCGCACGCCGGCTCCCAGGCCAACAGCGCTGTCTATCTAGCGCTGCTGAATGCGGGCGACACCATCCTGGGCATGAGCCTGGCGCACGGCGGTCACCTGACCCACGGTGCCAGCGTTTCCTCCTCCGGCAAGCTGTACAACGCTGTTCAATACGGTATCGACGGCAACGGTCTGATCGACTACGACGAAGTCGAGCGTCTGGCGGTAGAACACAAGCCAAAAATGATCGTGGCCGGCTTCTCTGCTTACTCGCAGATCCTGGACTTCGCCCGCTTCCGTGCCATCGCTGACAAAGTCGGTGCGTACCTGTTCGTCGACATGGCCCACGTGGCCGGCCTGGTCGCCGCTGGCGTGTACCCGAACCCGGTTCCATTCGCTGATGTCGTCACCACCACCACGCACAAAACCCTGCGCGGTCCACGTGGCGGCCTGATCCTGGCGCGTGCCAATGCCGAGATCGAGAAGAAGCTGAACTCCGCGGTATTCCCGGGCGGCCAGGGCGGACCTCTGGAACATGTCATCGCTGCTAAGGCGATCTGCTTCAAGGAAGCCCTGCAACCTGAGTTCAAGACCTACCAGCAGCAGGTGGTGAAGAACGCCAAGGCCATGGCCTCGGTGTTCATCGAGCGCGGTTTTGACGTGGTGTCCGGCGGTACCGAGAACCACCTGTTCCTGCTGTCCCTGATCAAACAGGACATCTCCGGTAAAGACGCCGACGCCGCGCTGGGCAAGGCGTTCATCACCGTGAACAAGAACTCCGTGCCGAACGACCCACGCTCCCCGTTCGTGACCTCCGGCCTGCGCTTCGGCACCCCGGCGGTGACCACTCGCGGCTTCAAGGAAGCAGAGTGCAAGGAACTGGCTGGCTGGATCTGCGACATCCTGGCTGACCTGAACAACGAAGCGGTGATTGATGCCGTTCGTGAGAAAGTCAAAGCCATCTGCGCCAGGCTGCCGGTTTACGGCGCGTGATCTGACGCAGACGCGGTTGCAGGACAAAGCCCGGCTTTCGAGCCGGGCTTTTTCGTTTTAACGCCACTTTGTAGGAGCGCGCTTGCCCGCGATTCGGTGTGTCAGCCCCCGGTGTAGTGACTGACAAACCCTATCGCGGGCAAGCGCGCTCCTACAGTTGTTCCGCGGCGTATAGCAGATTCAATCCGCCGCCACCTTCGCAAACCCTGCCCGAATCTTTTCCTCCGGCAAGTCATCGGCAATGAACACGATCACGCTTTCGCGCATCTCGCCGTCTGCCCACTCCACATCGAAATCGAAGCCGTATAACTTCAGCACGCCTTGAAACACCAGCTTGCGATCTTCGCCCGCGATATTCAGCACGCCTTTATAGCGCAGCAGCTGTTTACCGTGGTCTTCGAGCAGTTCGTTCATGAACTCGCTGAGCTTGTCGATATCCAGCGCTTTTTCGCTGCGCAGGACGAGGCTGCTGATGCGGTCGATGGAGCGGCCCGCAGGCGCTGCCGGACGCAAGGTCATGCCGCCGATGTCGGCGTTCAGGTTGAAGCCGCGCACATCGAGGAGTTCGGCCAGATCGATCTTGCCATGCTCGACAACGCGAATCGGCGCACGCCGGTTGATGCGTGTCAGACGCTGACTCAGGGCCTCCAGGGTCGCTTCGTCCACCAGATCGGTCTTGCTCACCAGCAGGCGGTCGGCAAAACCGATTTGTGCCTGGGCGATGGTTTGTTCCAGATGGGTGTCGGCGTGAGCCGCGTCGACCAGCGTGATGATGCCGTCGAGGATGTAGCGCTCGCGCAGTTCCTCATCGATGAAGAACGTCTGAGCCACCGGCGCGGGATCGGCAAGGCCCGTGCACTCGATCACCAGGCGGTCGAAAGCGATTTCACCGCTGTCCAGACGCTCCAGCAGCAGGAACAGCGCCTTGGTCAAGTCGGTATGGATGGTGCAGCACACACAGCCATTGGACAGGGTCATCACCTGAACGGGCTCATCGCCCAGCAATTGCGTGTCGACGCCGGCGTCACTGAATTCGTTTTCGATCACGGCGATTTTCAGGCCGTGCTCTTCCTTGAGCAGATGACGCAGCAACGTGGTCTTGCCCGCGCCGAGAAAACCACTCAGGACGGTGACGGGGATGGGGGTGAACACAACAAAATCTCCAGTGCAAAAATGACTGTAGGAGTGAGCCTGCTCGCGATTACGTCGTGTCAGGTACCTCGTCGTATCTGACAGATCGCAATCGCGAGCAAACTCACTCCTACAGGATGTATCGACGAACTACTCAATCAACAGCACTTGGGCCCACCCTTGCCGCCGTAACGGGCGTCCTGGCGTTCCCGAAAGAACGCCTCGTACGTCATCACCGGTTTGTCCGGGTGTTTGTTCTGCATATGTTCGACGTAGTTGTCGTAGTCCGGCATGCCCACCATCAGGCGCGCTGCCTGGCCCAGATACTTACCCAAACGACTCAGGTCATTGAACATACGCAGCTCCTCGCCTCACAGCGCACTCAGTTGGTTTTCGGGAAGGCCTGGAAGGGCGCTTCCTTGTCGGTACGCTCTTTTTTGGTCCAGGCCGCGCGGCCCACCTGGATTGCATAGAACAGGATGCTCAGCACCACGAACAGGAACAGGGTGGTCAGCGCCGCGTTGGTGTACGCGTTGAAGATCACGTGCTGCATCTGGTCCATGGTCTTGGCCGGAGCCAGCACCTGACCGGCGTCTGCTGCCGCGCTGTATTTCTTCGCCAGCGCCAGGAAGCCAACGGCCGGGCTTGGATCAAACAGTTTGATAAAGCCCGCGGTCACGGTGCAGATCAACAGCCAGGAGGCTGGCAGGATGGTGACCCACACGTACTGCTGACGCTTCATCTTGATCAGGACCACGGTCGCCAGCATCAGCGCGATACCGGCCAGCATCTGGTTGGAGATACCGAACAGTGGCCACAAGGTGTTGATGCCGCCCAACGGATCGATCACGCCCTGATACAGCAGATAGCCCCACAACGCCACGCAGCCGCCGGTACCAATCGCGTTGGCGGTCCAGGACTCGGTGCGTTTGAGCGCGGGCACGAAGCTGCCCAGCAAGTCTTGCAGCATGAAGCGACCGGCACGGGTACCGGCGTCAACAGCCGTCAGGATGAACAGCGCCTCGAACAGGATCGCGAAGTGGTACCAGAACGCCATGGTGTTCTGGCCAGGGAAGGCCTGGTGCAGGATCTGCGCGATACCGACGGCCAGGGTTGGCGCCCCGCCAGCACGAGCCAGTACGGTGTTTTCACCGATATCCTTTGCCGTTGCGATCAGTTGGTCCGGGGTAATCACGAAGCCCCAACTGCTGACCATCTGCGCCACCGCGTTAACGTCGCTGCCGACAATCGCCGCCGGACTGTTCATGGCGAAGTAAACACCGGGCTCGATAACGGAGGCCGCAACCATCGCCATGATGGCCACGAAGGACTCCATCAGCATGCCGCCGTAACCGATGTAACGGGCGTTGACTTCGTTATCCAGCAGTTTCGGCGTGGTGCCTGAAGAAATCAGCGCATGGAAACCCGACACGGCACCGCAGGCAATGGTGATGAACAGGAACGGGAACAGCGTGCCCTTCCAGACCGGACCAGTGCCGTCGGTGAACTGGGTCAGGGCCGGCATTTTCAGCTCGGGCGCCAGAATCAGAATGCCGATCGCCAGTGCGACGATGGTGCCGATTTTCAGGAAGGTGGACAGGTAATCGCGTGGCGCCAGCACCAGCCAGACCGGCAGCATGGCCGCTACAAAGCCGTAACCGACCAGCATCCAGGTGATTTGCACACCCGTGAAGGTAAACAGCGGCGCCCACTCAGGGCTCGCGGCCACTTGGCCACCGACCCAGATCGACAGCAGCAACAGCACCACGCCCACCACGGAGATTTCGCCAATGCGGCCCGGGCGGATGTAGCGCATGTAAATGCCCATGAACATCGCGATCGGAATCGTCGCCATGACCGTGAACATGCCCCAAGGGCTTTCGGCGAGGGCCTTGACCACGATCAGCGCCAGCACCGCGAGGATGATGATCATGATCAGGAAGCAACCGAACAAGGCGATGGTGCCGGGAATGCGGCCCATTTCCTCGCGAACCATGTCGCCCAGCGAACGGCCGTTACGGCGGGTGGACAGGAACAGGATCATGAAGTCCTGAACCGCACCGGCCAGCACGACACCGGCGATCAGCCAGAGTGTGCCGGGCAAGTAACCCATTTGCGCAGCCAGGACCGGCCCGACCAGCGGACCTGCACCGGCGATAGCGGCAAAGTGATGGCCGAAAAGAATGTGTTTGTTGGTCGGCACGTAGTCCAGACCGTCGTTGTTCAGCACCGCAGGCGTGGCCCGCGTCGGGTCAAGTTGCATGACGCGGGTGGCGATGAACAGGCTGTAGTAGCGATACGCAACCAGATAGATAGCGACCGCGGCGACCACGATCCAGAGTGCGTTGATTGCCTCTCCCCGACGCAATGCAACCACTCCCAGGGCCCATGCCCCAAGAATCGCGACAATCAGCCAGGGCACATGGCGCAGGACACTGTTATTGTTTTTCATTTTTTATTTCCAGCTGAGTGGACTTGTGTGAGCAGCCCCCAGAGTTTAGCGCTGCTGAAGCGAAAGGCCACCCCCCAATGGTCTAGCGCGGGTTTTGGCCTATAGTCAAAGCAGCCAAGGAGAAGTCGCCCCATGACAGATTCCCACGAAGACCGCCGACGCTTTAAACGCATCTCGTTCGATGCCAAGACCGAATTGACGCAAGGCCCCAAGACCTGGCCCGTTCACCTGATCGATTTGTCGCTCAAAGGCCTGCTGATCGAACGCCCCTCGCCATGGTTGGGCAATCCCGACGAGCCGTTCATCGTCGACATTCATCTGAACGTCGACATCGACGTCCAGATGGAAGTGCGACTGACCCATGACGATCACAACCATCTGGGGTTTGTCTGTGAACACATCGGACTGGATTCGGTGACCCACCTGCGTCGGCTGATCGAACTGAACCTGGCGGATCACGACGAGATGGAGCGGGAGTTGGCGGCGTTGATTGAGGTATGAGCGTCGCCTGCCCCATTCGCTGCCCTCGTAACCTCGGACGTCTCCCACAGGATCCGGGTCGAGTCACGAACCTGTGTCCAGACCGCAGACCGGTGGGAGCCGGATTGCTGGCGAATGCAGCGGGTCAGCAACATCTATGGCAACTGACACACCGCCTTCGTCCGAATTGCGGCCCATACCCTCGTAACCTCGGACGTCTCCTACAGGATCCAGGTCGACTCACGAACCTGTGTCCAGACCGCAGACCTGTGGGAGCCGGCTTGCTGGCGAATGCGGTGGAGCAGTGATGAGGATGGCGACTGGCACCCTGCGCTCCCCAGAAAGCCAGCGCTCATAATGAAGCCTCTGCCTGCCAGGTCATGTCACTCCTCAAACAACGCATCCAGCGCCTGATCGAGCCGTGTTACGGCAATCACGGTCAGGCCCGGCGGAGATTCTTTCGGCGCGTTGCCTTTGGGCACGATGGCGCGTTTGAAGCCGTGCTTGGCGGCTTCCTTCAAGCGTTCCTGCCCGCTGGGGACCGGGCGTACTTCGCCTGACAGGCCAACCTCCCCAAACACCAGCAGATCCCCCGGCAATGCACGATTGCGCAGGCTGGACATGACCGCTGCCATCAACGCCAGGTCGGACGCGGTTTCCAGCACTTTTACGCCACCGACCACGTTCAGGAACACGTCCTGATCGTGGGTCGGGATGCCGCCATGGCGGTGCAACACCGCCAGCAACATGGCAAGACGATTCTGATCGAGACCCAGCGTGACGCGGCGCGGATTGGACAGGTGACTGTCATCCACCAATGCCTGGACCTCCACCAGCATCGGGCGGGTGCCCTCCCAGGTCGCCATGACCACGCTTCCCGCGACAGCTTCCTGCGCGCGGGTCAGAAAGATCGCCGAGGGATTGGAGACTTCTTTCAGGCCCTTGTCGGTCATGCCGAAGACGCCCAGTTCGTTGACGGCACCGAAGCGGTTTTTCACCGCGCGCAACAAGCGCAGGCGCCCGTCCGACTCGCCCTCGAAATACAGCACGGTGTCGACCATGTGTTCGAGGACGCGCGGGCCGGCCAGTGCGCCTTCCTTGGTCACGTGACCGACCAGGAAGATCGCAGTGCCGCTCTGCTTCGCATACCGCACCAGCAACGCAGCGCTTTCGCGAACCTGCGAGACGCCGCCCGGCGCCGACTGAAGTTGTTCAGTAAAGATGGTCTGAATCGAGTCGATCACCATGACTTTTGGCTGCTCGACCCGCGCAGTGGCGATGATGCTCTCGATGCAGGTTTCAGTCATGACCCGCAGTTTGTCTTGAGGCAGCCCAAGGCGTCGGGCGCGCATGGCGACTTGCTGCTGCGATTCCTCACCCGTGACGTACAGCGCGGGCATGCGCTCGGCAATGGCGCACAGGGTCTGCAACAGGATCGTCGATTTGCCGATACCGGGATCACCGCCGATCAACACCACCGAACCGTCCACCAGACCACCGCCGAGCACGCGGTCCAGCTCCGCCGAGTTGGTGGAGAAGCGCGGGATTTCCTCGACGCTGACTTCGGCCAGGGTCTTGATCTGCGCCTGCTGGCCAGTCCAGCCCGCACGACCAGTCGGGGCCGCTGCGCCGCCGCTTTCAATGACCGTCTCGACCAGGGTATTCCAGGCGCCGCATTCGCCGCATTGCCCGGCCCATTTGGGAAAGGTCGCGCCGCACTCGGTGCAGCCATACATGCGTTTGGCCTTGGCCATGAAACCCCCGCCAGAAAAAAGGGGCAATCATACCCCAAGGCTCAAACACCTGCGTGTGAAGGGACGGCGATCCACCTTTTCGGGTGATTCAATAAAACTTACCCGACCCGAGCCGGTCGATTGCAGGGATTACGCGCGATGCGTGTAGCTGACATACACTGCATTCACCACCCTCATCTGTAACAAAGGAATACCCCATGAGCGTACTAAGCGAGTTCAAAGCCTTTGCCGTAAAAGGAAACGTCGTCGACATGGCCGTCGGTATCATCATCGGCGCGGCATTCGGCAAGATCGTTTCGTCGTTCGTCGGCGATGTAATCATGCCCCCTCTGGGATTGCTGATCGGCGGCGTGGACTTCAGTGATCTGGCGATCACCCTTCGAGGCGCGGAAGGCACGGCACCTGCCGTGGTACTGGCTTACGGCAAATTCATCCAGACGGTGATCGACTTCATCATCGTTGCGTTCGCCATCTTCATGGGCGTGAAGGCCATCAACCGCCTGAAGCGCGAAGAAGCCAAAGCCCCCACCGTGCCACCAGTGCCGACACCCCAGGAAACCCTGCTGACCGAGATCCGTGACCTGCTCAAAGAGCAGAACAGCAAGCCGGCTGCGCCGATGCCTGTGAACCCTGATCGGTTGGTTTAAGCAAAAGGCTTCTGCCACAGCACGTGTGCTCGGTGAGAAACCTTGTGGGAGTGAATTGATTCACGATGCGGTCCATCAGACGCAATTTTCCAGCGAATGTAACGGCCTCTCGCGAATGAATTCGCTCCCACAGTTACTCTGTCCGTCTGCTGACACGTGCTTTACCAATAATTCTCCACCGCTATCTGCCCCGGCTTGCGGGTCAGGGCCAGGCGCATGTCGCGGGTTTTGAGCAGTGCGCGGGTGTCGTCGATCATCTGTGGATTGCCGCAGATCATGACCCGGGAATACTCAGGCGTCAGCGCCACGCCAGCCGCCTTCTCCAGCTCGCCATTTTCAATCAGCGTGGTAATCCGTCCATGCAACGCGCCCGGATGTTCTTCGCGTGTCACGGTGGCGATGAACTGAAATTTGTGCGCATATTCGGCCAGGTACTCGCGCTGGGTCAGTTCCGCAATCAGTTCCTGATACGCCAGCTCCTTCGCCTCGCGAACGCTGTAGACCAGGATGATGCGTTCGAATTTCTCCCATACTTCGAAGTCCTGAAGAATCGATAGGAACGGCGCCACGCCCGTGCCTGTGGACAACATCCACAGATCCCTGCCATCGGAAAACCGGTCGAGCGTCAGATAGCCCACCGCCTGTTTTTCAACCAGCAGCGTATCGCCCTTGCGCAGCCGGCTCAGTTCGCTGGTGAATTCGCCTCCCGGCACCACGATCGAAAAAAAGTCCAGGAACTCATCGAACGGCGAGGACACGACCGAATAAGCGCGCCACACCGTGGTCCCGTCAGCCTTGGTCACGCCCAGCCGTGCGAATTGGCCCGCGATGAAGCGGAAACCTGGATCGCGGGTCATACGAAAAGTGAACAGGCTTGGCGTCAACGGCGTTACGTCCAGCAGTGTTTGTCGGGTGAATTTTTCTACACTGGCAGTCATTGGGCGCTCCTGGCTCCAGTCACTCAATCAAGAGCCCCAGTTTCCCGCAAACAGGCCACGATAAACACCGCGGGTTTGTAGTGGTATACCCTACCGGACTGGACGTTATTGAACGTACTTTTAGAGTATTTCGCGATCACCGTTATCGCGATCAGCAACGACAGCCTCTACGCAACGCGATAACGCGCTGATTGAACAGCGCTTTCGCAAAACGCAGAACGCCCTCCTGGATTGTCCGCTCGTCAGCAGCAACTGGCCGACACCCATCCGCATGAAGGTTTTTTCCTAGACTTCAATCAAAACGGTAGCCAGAAAGATCAGGCATGGAGGCTTGCGATGGAACATCAAACACTGGCGTCATCTCAACTGACAGAGACCGCCCCGCTGCCCCACAAGGGGCTGACACTTCGGGAGGCAGAAATACTGAAGTGGTCCGCAGAAGGAAAAACAGCCGCTGAAGTGGCGATGATTCTCGACCTGAAGCTGCGAACGGTGAACTTTCATATCGGCAGCGCCATTCGCAAAATGGGGGTGACGAACAAGACCTCGGCGGTGGTGCAGGCAGCGCTGCACGGGGTGTTTTGATTACGCGGGGCATGGACCAATTCATGGACGACGGCGAAAAACCTCAGGTGCGAAAGGTCGAAAAACACGTAAAATCGCTGGTTTGCTGAGTCCGGTAGCAACGGCGTTTATATGACACCCGCCGAGCGCCTGACCGCGTCGCCTACGAATGGACATTCCCTTTACATGCCCCTGCTTACCACGCCTTTTGCCGAGCTCGACCTGATTCGCCAGCCCGAGCAGTCGGATGAACCCTTGCAGGCATTCGACGCCGCCGACGAGTACCTGCTCAATCACGTTGCTGAACATGGCGTGACGTTGCAAACCCGCATGCTGATTCTTAACGACAGCTTCGGTGCCCTTGCCGCCAGCCTTGCACCGCACGCGGCCGTCTTCAGCAGCACGGACTCCTTTCTCGGCGCTCAGGCGCTGGAAAAGAATCTGGTGCGCAACGGTCAGGCATACGATGCCGTGCCGGTGATCCCTGCCAGTGAGCCATTGAACGGTCCGTTCGACTGGGTGCTGATTCGCGTCCCGAAGACGCTCGCGCTGCTTGAGGAGCAACTGATTCGCCTGCAAGGGCAGTTGGCACCGAACGCCAAGGTGGTTGCCGCCGGGATGATCAAACACTTGCCCCGTTCGGCGGGTGAATTGATGGAAGAGTACGTTGGCCAGGTGCAGGCTTCGCTGGCGGTGAAGAAGGCGCGTTTGCTGTTTTGCACGCCGCAGGCAAAAGCGCTTCAGCCTTCGCCTTACCCTACCCGCTACAGGCTGGACGAGCCGAAGATCGAGCTGATCAATCACGCCAACGTGTTCTGCCGTGACGGCCTGGACATCGGCACGCGCGCGTTCTTGCCGCATCTGCCGAAAAACCTGGGCACCGCGCGCGTCGCGGACCTGGGGTGCGGTAATGGCGTGTTGGCAATTGCCAGCGCCCTGGCCAACCCGGATGCGCAGTACACACTGGTAGACGAGTCGTTCATGGCGGTGCAGTCCGCTCAGGAAAACTGGAAGTTGGCGTTAGGTGACCGTGAGGCAGTGATCCATGCGGGTGACGGTCTTGCGGGTCAGGAACCGGATTCACTGGATGTGGTGCTGTGCAATCCGCCGTTTCACCAGCAACAAGTGGTCGGCGATTTTCTGGCCTGGCGCATGTTCCAGCAGGCACGGTCTGCACTGATAACGGGTGGAGCGCTGTACATCGTCGGCAACCGTCACCTGGGCTACCACAGCAAGCTGGCGAGGTTGTTCAGAGGGGTTGAGCAAGTGGCGGCAACGCCGAAGTTCGTGATTCTCAAAGCCCGCAAATGATGGGTCTGTAGGCGTTTGCCCGCGATGCATTATTCCAGCCGACTCAGTGGTGACTGGCATATCGCAATCGCGGGCAAGCGCGCTCCTACAGGTATCCTGCTCGTCAGGCCGATAAGGCACCGACCCAAAAAACCCGCCGAAGCGGGTTTTTATTGCGCAAAAAACACTCAGTGCGACTTCATACCTGCCGCTGTCATGAACATCCGCAACAGGCTGGCCACGATGAACAGCGCAAACACACTCCCGCACCAGATGACCACCAGCCAGCCGATACGCTGCCAAAGCGGCTTCTTCTGCGCGGGGTCTTCGTCGTGAAAAGATTCTTTACCGGACATCGATGAGCCCTCTTCGAGGATACGGCCCCGGGGAAAACCCGGCGCCGAACGCCAACTAGTGGTAACCGTCTTCGTGAGTGACCTTGCCACGGAACACGTAGTAGCTCCAGAAGGTGTAACCCAGGATGAACGGGATGATGAACAGGGTCCCGACCAGAATGAAGCCCTGGCTTTGCGGTGGCGAGGCAGCGTCCCAAATCGAAATGGATGGCGGCACGATGTTCGGCCACAGGCTGATACCCAAGCCGCTGTAGCCCAGGAAGATCAGCACCAGCGTCAGCAGGAACGGCGTGTAGTTCGCGTTACGCTCGACCGCCTTGAACAGTCCGTACATGGTCAACAGGACCAGTGCCGGCACGGGCATGAACCAGAACAGATTCGGCACGCTGAACCAGCGGTCGGCGATGTCCTGATGCGCCAGCGGGGTCCACAGGCTGACAATGCCCATCACCACCAGCGTCGCGATTGCCAGGGGCCGCGCCAGGTCGTGCATCGCCTTCTGCAGACCGCCTTCCGTCTTCATGATCAGCCAGGTGCAGCCGAGCAACGCGTAGGCCACGATCAACGCCAGTCCGCAGAACAGCGAGAACGGTGTCAGCCAGTCCAGCCCACCGCCCGCGTACGCACGGTTGACCACCGGAATGCCATCGATGAAGGCGCCCAGCGCCACGCCCTGGAAGAACGTCGCCACCAGCGAGCCGCCGATGAATGCCTTGTCCCAGAGGTGCCGCTTGGCGTCGGTCGCCTTGAAACGAAACTCGAAGGCCACGCCGCGGAAAATCAGTCCGATGAGCATGAAGATCAGCGGCAGGTACAACGCTTCGAGCACGACCGAGTAGGCCAGCGGGAACGCACCGAACAGCGCCGCGCCACCCAGCACCAGCCAGGTCTCGTTGCCGTCCCAGACCGGTGCGACGGTGTTCATCATCACATCGCGGTCGGACTTGCCTTTGATGAACGGGAAGAGAATGCCGATCCCGAGGTCGAAACCGTCCATGATGACGTACATCATGATGCCGAAGATGATGATCACGGCCCAGATCAGTGGAAGATCAATACCCATGGCTCAGTTCACCTCACGCAGGCTGTCTTTGTGCCCTTCTTCAGTGCCTTCGTCGGCAGCGGAGAGAGGACGTGCAGGGGTGCGTTTCTGGCCAGGACCACCGTGCGGCGTGTCATCGCCTTCGTGGGTTTTCGGTCCTTTGCGCACCAGGCGCATCATGTAGCCGAAGCCTGCGCCGAACAGCATGAAATACACCACGACGAACAGCACCAACGTAATCGTCATCTGCTCCACGCTGTGGTTCGACGATGCATTGGCCGTACGCATCAGCCCATAGACCACCCAAGGCTGACGCCCGATTTCAGTGGTGAACCAGCCCGCGAGCAAAGCGATCAGGCCAGCCGGGCCCATGCACATGACCAGCGTCAGGAATGCCCGGTTGCTGTAAAGCCCTCCGCGCCAGCGCAGCCACGCACTCCACAAGCCGACGACGATCATCAACATGCCCAACGCGACCATGATCCGGAACGACCAGAAGACGATCAGCGAATTCGGGCGGTCCTCGGGCGGGAACGACTTGAGTGCCGGGATCTGCTTGTCCAGGCTGTGGGTCAGAATGAGGCTGCCCAGGTACGGGATTTCAACGGCGTACTTGGTCCGCTCCTCTTTCATGTCCGGGATACCGAACAGAATCAGCGGGGTCGGTTCGTCACCCACGTTCTCCCAGTGCCCTTCGATAGCGGCGATCTTGGCCGGCTGGTGCTCCAGCGTATTCAAACCATGGGCGTCGCCGACCACCGCTTGAATCGGTGCAACGATCAGCGCCATCCACATGGCCATCGAGAGCATGCGGCGAATGGCCGGATTATCCCGCCCGCGCAGCAGATGCCAGGCAGCCGAAGCGCCGACGAAGAAGGCCGTCGCGACGAACGCGGCAATGGCCATGTGTGCCAGGCGGTACGGGAAGGACGGGTTGAAGATAACGGCGAACCAGTCGACCGGAATGACCCGACCGTCGACGATCTCAAAACCTTGCGGCGTCTGCATCCAGCTGTTGGACGCCAGAATCCAGAAGGTCGAAATCAGTGTCCCGACCGCCACCATGACCGTGGCGAAAAAATGCAGGCCGCGCCCGACACGGTTCCAGCCAAACAGCATCACACCCAGAAACCCGGCTTCAAGGAAAAACGCCGTGAGCACTTCATAGGTCAGCAGCGGCCCGGTGACTGCACCGGCGAAGTCTGAGAACCGGCTCCAGTTGGTACCGAACTCATACGCCATGACCAGACCCGAAACCACACCCATGCCGAAGTTCACGGCGAAGATTTTCGACCAGAAGTGGTACAGGTCGCGGTAGGTGTTGTCATGGGTCTTGAGCCACAAGCCTTCGAGCACAGCGAGAAAACTCGCCAGACCAATGGTGATGGCAGGGAACAGGATGTGGAATGAAACGGTGAACGCAAACTGGATTCGGGCGAGATCGAGTGCCTCTAAACCGAACATAGGTCTTCCTCTATCAGGTGAAACCGGCTCCGGACCTTGGGGCCCTCAGCGTCTGACCCCACGGTGTATTGAGTACGACGTAATGCGTTTGTTCTTTTTAGTTCGTGCTCAGGCCACAGGCCAGAAGACGACGCGGGAGTTCTGTCAAGCCGCCTGGTCAATCCGCACGCCACGCGAATTTGATTCAGGTCAACCAACGATCAAAGAGTAGTCCCATTTTGGCAGGTGAACTGCGTGGTCTTTTGTCGCGTGGCGAGTTGCCTCACCCCTTGATACAGAGCAGTTTCGATAAAGACGGATCAGATGGCTGCGGCGCTCGCCAGATGCTATTGCCAAGCACAACGGCGGCAATGCTCTGTTACAAAAAGGCGATCTGATGCAAAGTGGCAACCTGTGAAACCTTCCTCTTCCCTCCTGGCTGTCGATTCAATGCCGACTCAAACCCCTGCTGCGCTGCGTCACCATCGACCGTTCGTCGCCTTCTGGTTTGCCCGTGTGTTCACGGCCAGTGGCTTTCAGATGCTCACTGTGGCCATCGGCTGGAATCTCTACCAGTTGACCGGCAATGTGCTGGATCTTGGGCTCGTGGGTCTGGTGGAGTTCGCGCCGCGCGTGCTGTTCATGCTGCACACCGGGCATGTCGCGGATCGGTACGACCGGCGCAAGGTCGCTGCGATCTGCCAAACGTTGCAGGCCTTGATTGCGCTGGCGCTGGCGATTGGCAGCGTGACGGACAGCGTGACGCGGGAGATGATTTTCATCCTGGCGTTCCTGCTCGGCGCCTCCCGCTCTTTCGAGATGCCGACGACGCAGGCGCTGCTGCCGAGCATCGTGCCGACCGCATTGTTTCCTCGCGCCGTGGCGGCAGCACAGTCGGCACAGCAATCGGCGACCATCGTTGCGCCCGCCGTGGGTGGTTTTCTGTATGCCTTCGGCAGCATCTGGGTCTATGGCCCGACAGTGTTGCTTTACGTCATCGCGTGTTGCCTGATGCTCAATCTGCCCGCACGTCAGACCCCGCTGAACAAAGGCAAGGCGACACTGGACTCGCTGCTGGCGGGCATCCGTTTCATCCGCAGCCGGCCCGACATTCTGGGCGCCATTTCACTGGACCTGTTCGCCGTCCTCCTCGGGGGCGCCACGGCGCTGCTGCCCGTGTTCGCCAAGGACATTTTGCTGACAGGACCGTGGGGCCTTGGCCTGCTGCGTTCGGCGCCTGCCGTGGGCGCATTGGGCATGTCGTTGTTTCTGGCGCGTTATGCGGTCGAGCGCAATGTCGGTCGCACCATGTTCACCGCCGTCGGTATTTTCGGCGTGGCCACTATTGCCTTTGGCCTGTCGACCTCATTCTGGTTTTCGCTGGCCACTCTGGTCGTGCTGGGCGCGGCGGACATGATCAGCATGGTGATCCGTGGTTCGTTCGTGCAACTGGAGACGCCGGACGACATGCGCGGTCGGGTCAGTGCGGTGAATGGGCTGTTCATTGGCGCGTCGAACCAGTTGGGTGAGTTCGAATCCGGGCTGACCGCGCACTGGCTGGGCACCGTCCCCGCCGTGGTGCTTGGTGGTGTGGGTACGCTGGCGATCACCGGGCTGTGGATAAAACTGTTCCCCGGGCTGGCCAAGCGGGACCGGATGAGCGAGATCGTGGCAGAGGCCGAGAAAGCCACGGTTTAACCAACGCCGGTCACAATGAACGGCGGATAAACCCCAGCAAGGCCGACACCAGGCGCCGGTAAACGTCATCCACCTCCGGCACCTGACCTTTGCCTCTCAGGCTGCCATGCACCAGACCCAGGCCGGGATCGAACTCGGTCGCCACGCCCGCTTCGCGTAAGGCGCGCTCATAACAGACGCCGTCATCGCGCAGCGGATCGAACTGGGCCACCGCAATGAACGCAGGTGCCAACCCCCGGAAATCAGTCGCGTTCAATGGCATGGCGTACGGTGAACGCTCGCTTTCATTCATATACAGCTGACGATAAAACCCAAGGTCCGCCGAGCTGAGCAACGGCGCATCCGCACACTCGGTGCGTGATGGGAGATCATCGTCGCCACCCAGCCCCGGATACACCAATGCCTGTCCGGCGGGCTGCCGCTCCCCCGCATCGCGCAGCGCCAGGCACACAGCCGCTGCCAGATTACCGCCCGCGCTGTCACCGGCAATCGCGATTCGACGGGGATCGATGTCCATCCGCGGCGCCTGAACCTGTAACGCATGCCAGACGGCCAGGCAGTCACCGAATCCCGCCGGAAACGGATGCTCAGGCGCCAGTCGGTAGTCCACGGCAATCACAACGGCATTGAGATCGACCGCGAGCGCGGCAGTAAGAAAATCGTGGGAATCCAGATCACCGACCACCCAGCCGCCACCATGCAGGTACACCACGCAAGGAGCCGGGTATTCGACCGAGAGGTGCCGAGGTCGATAGCTGCGAACCAGGACACCCGCGAGCAAGAAATCCCTGACCTCGAGATCCGGCGAGCGGGCGGGCGTGAAGGCTTCGCACATGTGCGAGTAGGCGCGGCGCTGGTCAGTGATGTCCAGCGACGCGACGCTGAAACTCAGGGTCTCTTCAACAAAGCAGACCATGGCTGGCGACAGTGGATAGTGAGTGGGCATGTGTGGCTCCTGCCCGTCGGAACCGCCGGGATCGAGAGAGTGGCCTGGCCGGTGACGGGCGGGAGCATTGTGGGACCGAACAAGCCCGCGATTCGGTAGTCCGGTCGCCATGGACGAAGCGACTGCACTGACGACTCGCGAATGAGTTCGCTCCCACAAGGTAAGCACGCGGCCCACTCGGGACCGAACGAATCACACCTGCGGCTTATTTATTGACCGCGACCTGCACCGCCGTCTCTGCGTCCTTGCCATCGAACGTGGTGACGCCATTCAGCCAGCGTTTCATGTCTTCAGGATGGTCCTTGAGCCACTGTTTGGCGACGTCGTTCGGCGCCTTGCGGTCCATGATCGGCACCATCATCTGACTTTCCTGAGCGGCCGTGAACTTCAGGTTGCTCAGCAGCTTGTTCACGTTCGGGCAACGCGTTGCGTAATCCGGAGCAGTGACCACCGACACGGTGGCCGCGCCTTCGTGCGGACCGAACACGTCTTCGCTGCCGGTCAGGTAGGCGATCTTCATGTTGATGTTCATCGGGTGGGGGGTCCAGCCCACGAACACCACCCACTCGTTACGCTTGACCGCACGCTGCACGGCGGCGAGCATGCCCGCTTCGCCCGATTCCACCAACTGGAAGCCACCCAGGCCGAACTGATTCTTCTCGATCATCCCCTTGATGTTGGCATTGGCCCCGGTGCCTGGCTCGATCCCGTAGATTTTGCCGCCCAGCTTGTCCTTGAATTTGGCGATATCGGCGAAGGTCTTCAGCCCGCCATCGGCAACGTATTGAGGCACGGCCAGCGTCGCCTGAGCATCACTCATGCTCGGTGTGTCGAAAACCTTGACCTGATTGGCAGCCACGAACGGTGCGATGTTCTTGTCCATCGCCGGCTTCCAGTACCCCAGAAACACATCGAGTCGGTCATCGCGCAAGCCGCCGAAGATAATCTGCTGCGCCGCACTGGTCTGCTTGACGTCGTAACCCATGTTTTGCAGCAGCACTTCAGCCACCGCACTGGTCGCGATCACGTCGGTCCAATTGACCACGCCCATCCGCACGCTCTGGCATTTGGCCGGCTCAGCGGCCATCAAGGCGGTACTGCTCAGCATCAACACACCGCAACTGATCTGACGAATAAATCTCTTCATGCGTGCTCCTCGGGTCGGCTCGTTATTTTATTCAGCTCTTTTCGGCAGTTTTTCTAAGGCTTCAAGACCCACGACAGTTCGAATGCTGTCGCGTGGGAGCAAATTACGCAGCCGCCTTGCTGACGAAGCGCACCAGCGCGACCTGTGGTTGCACTGGGGCGACATTGGAAGATTTGCAGAGTTGACAAAAAGGCGGTGTCGTCGATGCCCACTGTAGCGCCCCGACGAATATTCAGTGGGAGTGGGCTTGCTCGCGAAGAGGCCGGTACACCCGTCGCCTATTCAGCGCCCGGACATCCGCTTTCGTGAGCAAGCTCACTCCCACAGGATCAGGGGTTTGCCACGCGATATTGGCAAACCTCGAACCCAGGCATCAAAGCACCTTATCGAGCGTAATCGGGAAATCCCTCACTCGCTTCCCGGTCGCGTGATAAATCGCATTGGCAATCGCCGACGCCACACCGACGATGCCGATTTCACCCACGCCCTTGGAACCCAGTTCGTTGACGATGTCGTCGTTTTCCTCAACGAACAGCACGTCAATGTCGCCAATGTCCGCGTTCACCGGGATGTGGTATTCGGCCAGGCTGTGGTTCATGAAGCGGCCCAGGTGCTGATCGGTCTGAGTCTCTTCCTGCATGGCCTGGCTGATGCCCCACACCACGCCGCCGAGGATCTGGCTGCGTGCCGTTTTGGGATTGACCACGCGACCAGCAGCCACGGCACTTACCACACGGTTGACGCGAATGGTGCCCAGGTCTTCATCGACCAGCACTTCGACGAATACCGCCGAGTGAGTCGCCGTCGAATACCCTTCGCGTTTCTCGTCTGGCTCGGCGTCGACCTGTACTTCCAGTGTCTCGTGTGACGACTGACGGACAATGTCTGCGTAGGAAAACCGTTGTCCGCGTACGTTCAGTTGCCCGTCGCCGAACTCGACTTCGTGCATGTCCACGACCGCGAATTCCGGGTGCGCCATGCGCACGGCATCCAGCAGTTTGGCGCGCAACGCACGGCACGCTTGCTGCACGGCAGTACCGACGGAGGAGACAGTAAACGAGCCGCCCTGGAGTGGAGCCGTCGGCAACGAAGAGTCACCCAGTACGAAGGTAACGTCCTGCGGCAGCATGCCCGCCGCTTCAGCCGCAATCTGCGTCATGACCGTGTACGTGCCGGTCCCGATGTCGGTGGTCGCACTGCTGACAGTCAGCTTGCCGCTGCTGTCGACGCTGGCCTTGGCGCTGGCTTTCATCTGCATGGCTTCCCACACGCCACCGGCCATGCCCCAACCGATCAGTTGCCGACCTTCGCGCATGCTGCGTGGCTCGGGATTACGCTCGCTCCAGCCGAAACGCTCGGCCCCTTGCTCATAACAAGCCAGCAATTCTTTACTGGAGTAAGGCTTGCCTTCGTTACCGTTGCGCTCTGCAAAATTGATCGCGCGCAATTGCACCGGGTCGACACCGGCCGCACACGCCAACTCATCCAGCGCACACTCCAGCCCGACCATGCCTGACGTCGCGCCCGGCGCCCGCATGTCCAGCGGCGTGTAGACGTCCAGCGGCGCCAGCTTGTAGGTCAGCTGGACGTTATCGCAGGCGTAAAGCATGCCGCTCCACTCGACGACGTGCTCGGTGAAGTCCTCGAAGCGCGACGTCTGGCCGATCACGTCGTGCCCGACCGCCACCAAGCGACCCTCGGCAGTGGCACCCAATCGCAGATGCTGCAACGTGTGGGGGCGATAGCCGAACGTGAACATCTGCTGGCGCGTGAGGGTAACGCGGACCGACCGCTTGAGATGCAGCGCCGCCATGACGGCCAACGGCAGTTGGTACTGCGGGCGCAAGCCGGAGCCAAATGCGCCGCCGACAAACGCTGCAAGGATGCGAATCCTGTCCTTCTCCAGGCCGAACACCTTGTGCAGGTAGTCCTGGCAGTTCTGTGTACCTTGCGTCTTGTCATGGATCTCAAGACTGCCGTCATCCTGATACATCACGGTCGAGGCGTGCGGCTCCATCGGGTTGTGGTGCTCATTAGGTGTGCTGTAGCGAGCATCCACCGTCACCGCCGCCTGGGAAAAAGCAGTCGGGAAATCGCCGCGTGGTTTGGGCGTTTCAGCCGGTGCGGTGTGTGCCTCGTCCTGCACTGCGCTCAAGTCGGTCTGATGAGCGTCGGTTTCGTACTCGATGCGCACCAGCGATCCGGCATGTCGCGCGATCTCAAGGGTGTCGGCCACCACCAGCGCCAACGGCTGACCACTGTATAGCACACGGTCGTTGTACAACGGCCGGAACGGGGAGCCTTCTGCCGAGTCCGCGTCTTCGTAGTCCTCGTCATAACTGGCGACATGCGGCCGATTGGTGTGATCGATGACCGCGACGACGCCGGGAACCTGGAGCGCTTGCGAAGCATCGATGTGCAGCACACGACCGCGAGCAATGTTGCTGGAGACCACGCTGCCGTGCAGCAGACCGGTCTTGGGGTATTCACCGGCGTAGCGTGCCTGCCCGGTGACTTTCAGGTGACCGTCGACGCGATCCAGCGGTTGTCCGACAGGCGACACTTGGCCGGGTGGATTGATTTTCGCATTCATCAGGCTTTACCTCCGGTTGCCGCGTCGCTGAGCGCACGGACGATAGCGCGCTGCGCCAGCTTGATCTTGAAGGCGTTGTGCTCGAGCGGCCTGGCGTCACGCAGCATGGCTTCGGCAGCCGCCACGAAATTTTCCCGGGACACGGGTTGCCCTTTAAGGGTCTGCTCGACCGCCTTGTCGCGCCAAGGCTTGTGCGCCACGCCGCCCAGGGCCAAGCGCACGTCTCGAATGATGTCGCCGTCCAGCTCGAGAGCGGCCGCCACTGACACCAACGCAAAGGCGTAGGATGCACGATCGCGGATCTTCAGGTAGTGGCTGTGCTCAACGAACCCTTGGGGCGGCAGTTCAATGGCGGTAATCAATTCATCATCGGCCAATTGATTGTCGCGCTGAGGGGCGTCTTCCGGGAGCCGGTGAAAGTCAGCGAATTCAATGGTGCGCTTGCCGCCGCGACCTTCCACATGCACCACCGCGTCCAGCGCGGCCAGCGCCACGCACATGTCCGATGGATGAGTGGCGACGCAGTTGTCGCTGGCGCCAAGGATCGCGTGAATCCGGTTGAGGCCGTCCTTGGCCGGGCATCCGCTCCCCGGCTCGCGCTTGTTGCAGGGCACCGCCGCGTCATAAAAGTAGTAACAACGGGTGCGTTGGAGCAGATTCCCGCCCGTGCTGGCCATGTTACGCAACTGAGGCGAGGCGCCCGCCAGGATGGCTTGGGACAGCAATGGATAACGCGCTTCGACCAAGGGATGCCACGCCAGGTCGGCGTTGCTCACCAACGCGCCAATCATGAGGCCGCCGTTGGCCGTTTCCCGGACGTCCTTCAGGGGCAGGCCGGTGATATCGATCAAGTGCTCAGGCCGGGCGACGTTTTCTTTCATCAGGTCCAGCAGGTTGGTGCCGCCCGCAATAAAACGGCTGGCCGCTCCGGCCAGGCTGATCGCCTGACTGACGTCGACGGGCTTGCTGTAATGGAAAGGATTCATGCGTCGATCCCTCCCTCACTGACCACCGATGCCTGGGCGGCGGACTGCGGCAACGCTTCTTCGACCGCCGCGAGAATATTGGTGTAGGCGCCGCAACGGCAGAGGTTGCCGCTCATCAGCTCTTTGATCTGGTCAGGGGTTTGCGCCCGACCTTCGTTGGCCAGCCCTACCGCCGAACAAATCTGACCCGGCGTGCAGTACCCGCACTGAAATGCGTCGTGCTTGATGAACGCCTGCTGCATCGGGTGCAAGGTGTCGCCATCCGCCAGACCTTCGATGGTCGTCAACTCGGCGCCATCGCACATGATCGCCAGCGTCAGGCACGCATTGACCCGTTTGCCATCGCGCAGCACCGTGCAGGCGCCACACTGTCCGTGGTCACACCCTTTTTTGGTGCCCACCAGGTCCAGTTGCTCACGCAACACATCCAGCAGCGTGGCCCACGGTTGCACGTTCAATTGTCTCGGCTGGCCATTTAGCGTCAGAGCAATGGAATGCTCTGCGAAGGCCAGGTCAGTTGTCTCGCTCATGGCAAACCTCACGTTAGGTACACGTCTGCGCAGTCAATCTGCGTCTCCAGAGGTACGACTTGCAGATTTTCCTAAACGTTCAGGGTTTGTGATGAGCGTGTCGGGCTCGCGGCCCCCAGCGCACCGACTATTTCCCTGCCGATCAACGTCAGCAGCCTTTCACGGGGGACGCTGGTATGATGCGCGGCTTTTTGCGACTGGCAGAATTTGTGCAAGCTGTTTCGGCAAGCTGTGCTTTGCTGTTTTAGTCGATTTCATCAATGGCGCATTGCGCCACGGGGAGCCACACATGCTGGAGCGGCTGTTTCAACTCAAGGCACATAACACCAATGTGCGCACGGAAATCCTGGCCGGCGTCACGACGTTCCTGGCCATGGCCTACATCCTGTTCGTCAACCCGAGCATCCTCGGCGCGACCGGCATGGACAAAGGCGCCATCTTCGTCGCGACCTGTCTGGCAGCCGCCATCGGCTCCACGGTCATGGGCCTGATCGCCAACTACCCGATCGCGCTGGCGCCGGGCATGGGGTTGAACGCGTTCTTCACGTACACCGTGGTGCTGCACATGGGACACACCTGGCAAGTGGCGCTGGGTGCGGTGTTCATTTCTGCCGTGATGTTCTTCCTGCTGTCGATCTTTCGCATCCGCGAGTGGATCATCAACAGTATTCCGCTGCCGCTGCGCTCGGCGATCGCGGCCGGTATCGGTCTGTTCCTGGCGCTGATCGCCCTGCACAACGCCGACATCGTGGTCAGCAATCCCGCCACCATGGTCGGTCTGGGCGACCTGGCCAAGCCGGCTCCCGTGCTGGCAGCGCTGGGTTTCGCGTTGATCGTGGCGCTCGAAGCCTTGAAAGTGCGGGGCGCAGTGCTGATCGGGATTCTGGCTGTGACCATCGTCTCGATCCTGATGGGCTTCTCGCCGTTCGGCGGTGTGGTGTCGATGCCGCCGTCGCTGGCGCCGACCTTCCTGCAACTGGACATCGCCGGAGCCTTGAACATCGGTCTGGTCAGCGTGATCTTCTCGTTTCTCTTCGTTGATCTGTTCGATAACTCAGGGACGCTGATCGGCGTCGCCAAGCGCGCGGGCCTGATGGGCAAAGACGGCCACATGCCGAAAATGGGCCGTGCGCTGGTGGCCGACAGCACCGCCGCCATGGCCGGTTCGCTGCTGGGCACCTCGACCACCACCAGTTACATCGAATCGGCCGCTGGCGTCAGTGCCGGCGGCCGTACCGGCCTGACCGCTATCGTGGTCGCGGTGCTGTTCCTGCTGGCGCTGTTTTTCGCGCCCCTGGCCGGCAGTGTTCCGGCCTTCGCCACCGCCCCGGCCTTGCTGTTCGTGGCCGTGCTGATGACGTCCGGTCTGGCGGAAATCAACTGGGACGACATCACCGAAGCCGCGCCGGTCGTGCTCACTGCACTGGCGATGCCATTCACCTACTCCATCGCCAACGGCATCGCGTTTGGCTTCATTTCATGGACTGTGATCAAGCTGTTGTCGGGCCGCGGCCGTGAGCTGAATTCGGCGCTCGTCGTGCTGTCGATCCTGTTCGTCATCAAGCTGGGCTTCTATCCATGAGCAGTACGTTCGACCCTGCGAGCTATGGCCGTCAGCTCGATGAAAAAGCTGATCGTCTTCGCGAATTGCTGAAACCGTTCGACGCGCCGGAACCTCAGGTCTTCGACTCTCCGCGCGAGCACTATCGCCTGCGCGCCGAATTTCGCCTGTGGCGCGACGACGGCAAACGTCACTATGCGATGTTCACACCGGGCGACAAATACACGCCGATCCTGATCAACGACTTCCCGATTGCAAGCGAGCAGATCAACGCACTGATGCCGATGCTGCGTGGCCGTTGGGAAGCCAGCAAGACGCTCAACCACAAGCTTTTTCAGGTCGACTTCCTGACCACGCTGGCCGGCGACGGCATGATCACGCTGTGCTACCACCGCCCGCTCGATGACGCCTGGAAGCTGGAAGCCGAGCAACTGGCTGCGGACTTGAAGGTCAGCGTGATCGGCCGTTCCAAGGGGCAACGGCTGGTCATCGGCCGCGATTACGTGACCGAGGAACTGGAGGTCGCCGGGCGCACGTTCAGCTACCGCCAGCCGGAGGGAGCCTTCACTCAGCCCAATGGCAAGGTGAATCAGAAGATGCTCAATTGGGCATACGAAGCACTGGGCGACCGTGAGGATGACCTGCTGGAGCTTTACTGCGGCAACGGCAACTTCACCCTGCCCTTGGCGACCCGTGTGCGCAAAGTGCTGGCAACCGAGATCAGCAAGACCTCGGTCAACGCCGCCTTGAGTAACCTGGCGGACAATGCTGTGGACAACGTGTCGTTGGTGCGTCTGTCGGCGGAAGAGCTGACCGAAGCGCTGAACGATGTGCGCCCGTTCCGCCGTCTGGCCGGTGTGGACTTGAAGAGCTACGAGTTCGGCAGCGTCTTCGTCGACCCGCCACGTGCGGGGATGGACCCGGACACCTGCGAGCTCACCCGTCGTTTCGAACGTATCCTGTACATCTCCTGCAACCCGGAAACCCTGGCGGCCAACATCGCCCAGCTACATGACACCCACCGGGTCGAGCGCTGCGCGCTGTTCGATCAGTTTCCGTACACCCACCACATGGAGTCAGGTGTGTTGCTGGTTCGGCGTTGATGGCTGGAATAAAACAATTGCAGGACTGATTGCTCCCACGCTCCGCGTGGGAGCACCGCTCCGGACGCTCCGCGTCCATCACCGTGTGACGCGGAGCGTCACGAAATGCATGCCCACGCAGAGCGTGGGAACGATCAACAGGTCTGGGCCTGACACAGGTTCGTGAGTCGACGCGGATCCTGTGGGAGCCGCTGGAGGTTACGACAGTGGCGAATGCGGTGGGTCATTCAACATATCAGTGTCTGACCCGGCGCCTTCGCCAGCAAGCCGG
>NZ_FOEO01000037.1 GCF_900110765.1 Pseudomonas sp. NFACC02 | reverse complement strand
CCGTCAGATCGCATCCGGCCTCTACCACAACGCCGCTTCTGCCCGCAGGGCGTAGGAGCGCGCTTGCCCGCGATCTGCCGGGAACCGGCAGTAAAACCGATGCATGCGGTGTGTCAGGCACAACCGAGTCGCCTGATTTTGCTGCCGCTTCGCGCCAGATCGCGGGACAAGCCACGCTCCTACAGTTTCGGAGTGAATCAGCAGCACGCGGCATACCGTCAGATCGCATCCGGCCTCTAGCACAACTCCGCTTCTGCCCGCAGGGCAGGTTCGGTCAGGCACCATCTTGCTTCTGCCCGCAGGGCGTAGGAGCGCGCTTGCCCGCAATCTGCCGGGAACCGGCAGTAAAACCGATACATGCGGTGTGTCAGGCATAACCGGGTCGCCTGATGTTGCTGCCGCTGCGCGCCAGATCGCGGGCAAGCGCGCTCCCACGGCCTTCGGCCAGAATCAAGAGCAGCGGCATGCCGCCAGATCGCATCCGGCCTCTAGCACAACTCCGCTTCTGCCCGCAGAGAGGGTTTGGTCAGGGACGATCTTGCTTCTGCCCGCAGGGCGTAGGAGCGTGGCTTGTCCCGCGATCTGCCGGGAACCGGCAGTAAAACCGGTGCATGCGGAATGTCTGGCATAACCGGGTCGCCTGACTTTGCTGCCGCTACGTGCCAGATCGCGGGACAAGGTGGAGCGCCACCCCGGACGCTCCTACAGTTTCGGCGTGAATCAGCAGCACGCGGCATACCGTCAGATCGCATCCGGCCTCTAGCACAACTCCGCTTCTGCCCGCAGAGCAGGTTCGGTCAGGCACGATCTTGCTTCTGCCCGCAGGGCGTAGGAGCGCGCTTGCCCGCGATCTGCCGGGAACCGGCAGTAAAGCCGGTGCATGCGGTGTGTCAGGCATAACCAGGTCGCCTGATTTTGCTGCCGCTTCGCGCCAGATCGCGGGCAAGCGCGCTCCTACAGCGCCGGCGTGAACCAACAGCAGGCGGCATACCGTCAGATCGCGATCCTGGGTTTATCGAGACACTGCTTCTGCCCGCAGGGCGTAGGAGCGCGCTTGCCCGCGATCTGCCGGGAACCGGCAGTAAAACCGGTGCATGCGGTGTGTCAGGCATAACCGAGTCGCCTGATTTGCTGCCGCTGCGCGCCAGATCGCGAGCAAGCTTGCTCCCACGGCCTTCGGCCAGAATCAAGAGCAGCGGCATACCGTCAGATCGCATCCGGCCTCTAGCACAACTCCGCTTCCGCCCGCAGGACAGGTTCGGTCAGGCACGATCTTGCTTCTGCCCGCAGGGCGTAGGAGCGTGGCTTGTCCCGCGATCTGGCGCGAAGCGGCAGTAAAACCGATGCATGCGGAGTGCCTGGCACAACCGGGTCGCCTGATTTTGCTGCCGCTTCGCGCCAGATCGCGGGACAAGGTGGAGCGCCACCCCGGACGCTCCTACAGTTTCGGCGTGAATCAGCAGCACGCGGTATGCCGCCAGATCGCATCCGGCCTCTAGCACAACTCCGCTTCTGCCCGCAGGGCAGGGTTGATCTGGCGCAATCTTGTTTCTGCCCGCGGGCGTCTCCCTCCGGGCAGAAACGGTGGCATCAGCCTTTGGACGACAGCAACTTCTCGAACGCCCGATCCAGGTTACCTTCCGCCTGGGTCAGCTTCTCCCGACGCTCACGCAACCATGCCTGATCGGCATCCAGCGTCTTGTGTGCCTCGGCCAGCATGCGCTTGACCTCTTCTGGCTGAGGTCCTCCGGTGCCTTTGCGGGTCTTGACCATGTTTTCCGGCGACAGCGACGCGCGGAAAGTCGCCTCATCCAGTGGCAAGGTATTTGGCTTCCATTGGTACTTGTCCGCCGCCTTGGTGTAGAGCTTTTGCGCATCGGCGTATGGGAAGGTTTTCGGCGTCAGGCCTTGATCCCGCGCCTGTTCGACAATGAGGGACGCGAAGCTGTGGCCAATGCGGAACGGTACTTTCTGGGTGCGCTCAAGCGTGTCCGCCAGCTCCATCGAAGTGGTCCACTCGTTTTCCAGTTCCTCACGCGCCCGCTGTGGATTGACCTGCAACGCATCGAGCACTGCATTCATGGCGCCGAACATTTCCTTGGTCGAATCGAACACGCCCAGCGAGTCGAAGGCGAACTTGTAGTCGGTCATGCCAGGCGTGACGTTGTGCGCGCGCAGGGTCACGCTTTGTGCCAAGCCCACCACGTCGGACGCGCTTTCCCGTGCGCGCATCAGCAACCCGGGGTTACGTTTCTGCGGCATCGCGCTGCTGGTGTAGGTCTTCTCCTCGTCCAGCAACAGCCACGGCCGAATCTGGTGATATTGGGTGTGGATGTCGCCAATCATCGCGCCGATGCGGATCGCCGAAGACGACGCGATATCCGCCGCCTCAATCGGGATGTCGTAGGTGGAAATCTGGCTGGAATCCATCGAGTTCTCACGCACACCGTCAAAACCCAACAACTCGGCCAAACGCTCGCGATTGAGCGGGTAGGCCGAGTTGGCCAGTACGGCAGTGCCCATTGGGCTCAGATTCAAACGTTGATACAGTTCGCGAATCCGCTGCCCGTCACGATCGAACGAAGCCTCGAAGGCCAGCAGGTAGTGGGCGTAGGTGATCGGCATGGCCTGAACACCGTTGGTGTACGCCGGAATCAACGTGTCGATGTTCTTGTCCGCCAGGTCCAACAGCCGCTTGCGGGTCGCGTTCATGGCCTCGCTGTAGGCCAGCACGTCAGAGCGAAGTTTGGCCAGACGGTAGGTGGCGAGAATGTCCTGACGGCTGCGACCCGAGTGAATCAGTGACGCTTCCGGGCCGATCTTGTCGGTCATGATCTGCTCAAGTTGCAGCACATCGCTCGGGCGCTTGCCGTTGGGCTGGTCGGCCTGATCGATGGCGTAGCGCACGCCGGTCGCAATCTTCTGACCCATCTCGGGTTTGACAATGCCCTCTTCGGTCAGCATGACGATCGAAGCTTTGTTGATACGGTTCAGCCAGGAAAACTGGCTCTCACTTTTGTTGCCTTTTGCACTCGACTTATCGACCGTCGCGCCGATTTTCGCCGCCTGGGCGGCGCATTGTTCGGTGGTCGCACACGGCAAGTCGGCGGTGTTGGCCGCGTAAGCGCCATAGCTGTTGAACAGGGCGAAGGCGATGGCCAGGTGAATGAGGGTCTTTCTTGCAGGCATGTCAGGCTCCGTTGCGGCGCGTGCCGAAGATGAGCGTTATCGGGAAAGTGTCGAAAAGCGTCGAACTCAGAGCAGCGGCAGCGTGTAGCTGACGATGACGCGGTTCTGGTCAATGTTGTTACCCCCATTACTGCGGTAAGTGCCGTTGCGCCACTTCAGTTCGAGGTTCTTCAGTGCGCCGCTCTGGAACACATAGGCAATGTCGGTATTGCGCTCCCACTCCGTGCCTTCCTTGTTGCCGCGCGCGAAGTTGTCGCCTTGCAGATAGCGCGTCATGAAGCTCAGGCCGGGCAACCCGACGGCGGCGAAGTCATAGTCGTAACGGGCTTGCCACGAGCGCTCTTCCGGGTTGGCGAAATCCGGAGAAATCATCACGTAGTTGACGAGGAAGGAGTCGGTACCCGCCAGGTGCGGAAACCCGGTGTCGCCGTTCATGCGTTGATAGGCCACGCCAAAGCCATGACCGGCAACGTTGTAGGTGAACTTGGCGCCGATGGCCGTGTTGTCGACGTTGGTATTACCGTCCTTGAGCGAACGCGCGTAACGCAGGTCGCTCTTGAGCGATTGGGATTCGCCCAGCGGAAAGCTGTGAACCAGCGTCAGAATGTGCTGCTTGTAGTTGTTCTCCAGCCCACCGTAGTTGTAGGACGTGGTCAGCCCCTTGGTCCAGTTGTAGCTGGCGCTGGCGAAGTCGAACTTGTCGCTGGGACGGCCACCTTTGATGCCTTTGCCCTCGGCTTCAATGTCTTCGTGCCCGCTGTCGTTTCGCTCGGTGTTGCTGGTCAGACGGCCGACATTGAGGGTCATGTCGGTGATGTCCCTGGACGTCACCTGCGCCCCGCGAAAGGTCTGAGGCAGCAGACGGCCATCGTTAGGCAGAACAGTCGGCAATCGCGGCAACAATGTGCCGACGCGCAGCACACTCTTGGAAATCCGCGCCTTGGCGGTGACGCCAGCACGGCCATAGTCATCCGGAGCCTTTTCATCCCCGACCGGCAGCAATCCCGAGTTGCGACGCTCGGGACCGGAATCCAGTTTCAAGCCGAAAAGCCCGATGGCATCGACACCGAATCCGACCGTGCCGTCGGTAAACCCGGACTCATAATTGAGGATCAGGCCCTGAGCCCATTCGTCTCGCTTGGACTGGTTGGCGCCGTCCTGGCGATAGTCACTGTTGAAGTAGAAGTTGCGAAATTCGAGATCAGCTTTGCTGTCCTCGAGAAAGTCGGCTTCGGCGAAGCCGGGAAACGCCAGGGTCAACCCGAAGGCAGCCGACGTGAGGCCTAGAGCAACAGGGCTTTTATGCATTTTTATTCCCGCGTGTCGTCGCTGATTTTTATTGGTTTTGTTGTGCGACCCCGATAACGCGTCCGCCTCGGGGCCACGCGAAAAGCTTACGCGGTGACGTTTGCGATTAAAAATATATAGTTACTACTCATTTGATACTTTTTGAATATGCAGAAAATGCGGACAAAAAAACGCCCCGAACCACGGGGCGTTTTTATCTAGCGGGACAAACGTCAGGGTTATTGAGCCTGGCTCAACTCCAGCTGACCGTCCTTGTTGACCGGAATCTGGCTGCCTGGATCACGGTCCATGCGCACCTGACCCACCTTGTCGTTCAACTTGTACTTCACGTTGTAGCCCACCACCTTGTCGCTGATGTCGTTGACGGTGTTGCAACGGCTTTCAGTGGTGGTGTAGGTGTCGCGGTTCTGCATGCCTTCCTGAACCTTGTTACCGGCATAACCGCCGCCGACGGCCCCGGCAACGGTCGCGATCTTCTTGCCGGTACCACCGCCTATCTGGTTGCCAAGCAGGCCACCGGCGACGGCACCGATGACGCTGCCCACAATCTGGTGTTCGTCCTTGACCGGTGCGCGGTGGGTGACCGCGACGTCTTTACACACTTGGCGTGGCGTTTTGATCTGTTCTTTTACAGGCTCGACGGCGAGCACTTCCGCGTACTCAGGGCCGTTTGATTTTACGAGGCTATAGGTGGCCAAAGCGCCACCGGCGGTGACACCGACAGCACCCAATACTGCACCAACTAGCAACGACTTGTTCACGTGAACCTCCTGACCATATTCAGCGCAATTGCTCGCGCTACTCCCAGCCTTGGAGCACAAAAAAAGGCGCGAGTTCACACTCGCGCCTTTTTACAGGATGACCGGTCCGAATAGAGGCTTACGGACGATCGTCCACTTTGTCGGTGGTCACGGGTGGCAGCAGGTCTTCACTGCGCAGGTTCAGCCAGATCAACACCACGTTGGCGATGTAGATCGAGGAGTACGTACCCGCCAGCACACCGATGAACAGCGCGACGGAGAAACCGTGCAGGCTGTCGCCACCGAAGACCCACAGCGCGACGATGGCCAGCAAGGTGGAAATCGACGTCGCCATGGTGCGCAACAGCGTCTGCGTGGTCGAGATGTTGATGTTCTCGATCAGCGACGCCTTGCGCAGCAGACGGAAGTTCTCACGAACCCGGTCGAATACCACGATGGTGTCGTTGAGCGAATAGCCGATGATCGCCAGCACCGCCGCCAGTACCGTCAGGTCAAACGTCACCTGGAAGAACGACAGGATGCCCATGGTCACGACCACGTCGTGGATCAGCGAGACAATCGCACCGACCGCAAACTTCCACTGGAAGCGGAAAGCCAGGTAGATCAGTACGCCGCCCAGCGCGAGCAACATGCCGATACCGCCCTGGTCGCGCAGCTCTTCACCGACCTGCGGGCCGACGAACTCGACACGCTTGACGGTCACAGGGTTGTCAGCGCCGGTCTTGCGCAGCGCTTCGGCCACCTGAGCACCCAGCTGTGGATCTTCGCCCGGCATCCGCACGAGCAGGTCGGTGGTTGCACCGAAGCTCTGCACGATGGCTTCGTGGTAACCCGAAGAAACCAGCTCCTCACGCACCTTGCCCAGATCGGCAGGACGCTCGTAAGTCAGTTCGATCAGCGTACCGCCGGTGAAGTCCAGACCGAAGTTGAGCCCTTTATGAAACCAGCTGAACAACGCCAGTACCGTGAGGAGCATGGTGATGGCGAACGCAACATTGCGAACGCCCATGAAGTTGATGGTACGTTTCATGGCAGCCCCTTAAATCCACAACTTCTTGAAGTCACGACCACCGAAAATCAGGTTGACCATTGCGCGGGTCACCATGATGGCTGTGAACATCGAGGTAAAGATCCCGAGCGACATGGTCACCGCAAAACCCTTCACCGGGCCGGTGCCCATTGCGAAGAGAATGCCGCCGACCAGCAACGTCGTCAGGTTGGCGTCGAGGATCGCGGTGTAGGCGCGGTCGAAACCTTCGTTGATCGCACGCTGCACGGTCATGCCATTGGCGATCTCTTCACGGATACGCGAGAAGATCAGCACGTTGGCGTCCACCGCCATACCCATGGTCAACACGATACCGGCGATGCCCGGCAGGGTCAGGGTTGCACCCAGCAGCGACATCAGCGCCAGCAGCATGACCATGTTGAGGGCCAGTGCGACGGTCGCGATCAGACCGAAGAAACGGTAGATGGCGAGGATGAACAGCGAAACGAACAGCATGCCCCAGAGCGATGCATGAATGCCCTTGGTGATGTTGTCGGCACCCAGGCTCGGGCCAATGGTGCGCTCTTCGGCAAAGTACATCGGCGCCGCCAGACCACCGGCACGCAGCAGCAGCGCGAGCTCGGAAGACTCACCCTGACCGTTCAGGCCGGTGATGCGGAACTGAGCACCCAGCGGCGACTGGATGGTCGCCAGGCTGATGATTTTCTTCTCTTCCTTGAAGGTCTGAACCGGCACGTCTTTCTCGACGCCATCCACCATCTGCTTGGTGTAGGTGGTGGTCGGTTTCTGCTCGATGAAAATCACCGCCATGCTGCGACCGACGTTGGCGCGAGTGGCGCGGCTCATCAGATCGCCACCATGACCATCCAGCTTGATGTTCACCTGTGGACGGCCGTGTTCGTCGAAGCCAGCCTTGGCGTCGGTCACCTGGTCACCGGTGATGATCAGACCCCGCTCCACCGCGGCCGCCGGACGACCGCCTTCGCGGAATTCGAACATTTCAGTGGTGGCCTTGGTGTCATCGGGGCCTGCGCCCAGACGGAACTCAAGGTTGGCGGTCTTGCCGAGAATACGCTTGGCTTCGGCCGTGTCCTGCACGCCTGGCAGTTCAACCACGATGCGGTTGGCACCCTGGCGCTGAACCAGCGGCTCGGCCACACCCAATTCGTTGACCCGGTTACGCACGGTGGTCAGGTTCTGCTTGATCGAGTATTCGCGAATCTCGGCGACTTTGGCCTGGGTCATCGTCAGACGCAGAATCGGCATCTCGCCACGATCGCTCATGGTGATATCGAAATCGGTGTAATCCTTGCGAATCAGCGCACGGGCCTGTTCACGGGAGTCGGTGTCACTGAAACCCAGCTGAATGGCATTGCCGTCTTGCGGCAGGCTGCGATAACGCACTTTTTCCTTGCGCAACAGGCTCTTCACTTCGCCTTCGTAGACGTTCAGACGGGCACTGAGCGCCTTGTCCATGTCCACTTCGAGCAGGAAGTGCACGCCGCCGGAAAGGTCCAGACCCAGCTTCATCGGGCTGGCGCCAATGCTGCGCAGCCACTTGGGCGTGGTTTGGGCCAGGTTCAGTGCAACGACATAGTCGTCACCCAGCGCCTTGCGCGCGACATCCTTGGCCGGCAGCTGGTCTTCCTGCTTGGTCAGACGCAACAAACCGCCCTTGCCATTCTCGGCCAGAGACGCGCCCTTGACCGCGATGCCAGCATCGGTAAGCGCCTTGCTTACGCGATCCAGATCAGCCTGAGTCACCTGCAACGCAGTGCTTGCGCCGCTGACCTGAACGGCCGGGTCATCAGGGTAGAGATTGGGTGCGGAATAAATAAAGCCGATCGCCAGCACTGCCAGGATCAGGATGTATTTCCACAGAGGGTATTTGTTCAACATCACGCCGCCTGCTTATAACGCGGGGCGCCTTGCGCGCCCCGTCGATTGGTAAAAGACTGGAATCAGATGGCTTTCAGAGTGCCCTTAGGCAGGGTGGCAGCGATAGCGCCCTTCTGGATCTTCAGTTCAACGGTGTCGGAAACTTCGATCACGACGAAATCGTCAGTCACTTTATTGATCTTGCCGGCGATGCCGCCGGAAGTGACAACTTCATCGCCCTTCTGCAAGTTGCCCAGCAGGTTCTTCTGCTCTTTGGCGCGCTTGGCCTGTGGACGCCAGATCATCAGGTAAAAGATGACCAGGAAACCGACCAGGAAGATCCACTCAAAACCCGAACCTGCCGGGCCAGCGGCCGCAGGTGCCGCGGCGTCTGCCATGGCGTTGGAAATGAAAAAGCTCATTTAACACTCCAGTTGCATAATTTTAATAATAAGAAGCGGTAAGACCGGTTGTCATTCAGTCCAGAGGCGGCACGGGAAGCCCGCGTTTGGCATAGAACGTGTCGACAAAGGCGGCCAATGTACCCTGTTGAATAGCCTCGCGCAAACCAGCCATAAGCAGCTGGTAATGCCGCAAATTGTGGATCGTATTGAGCATGCTCCCCAGCATTTCGCCGCACTTGTCCAGGTGATGCAGATAAGCGCGGGAGAAGTTCTTGCAGGTGTAGCAATCGCAGGTCGGATCCAGCGGCGATTCATCGTGGCGATGAAACGCGTTACGAATCTTCAGGACACCGGTGTCGATGAACAGATGACCGTTGCGAGCATTGCGCGTCGGCATGACGCAGTCGAACATGTCGACTCCGCGACGCACACCTTCAACCAGGTCTTCCGGCTTGCCTACACCCATAAGGTAACGAGGTTTTTCAGCTGGCATGCGGCCCGGCAGATAGTCCAGCACCTTGATCATTTCGTGCTTCGGCTCGCCCACCGACAGGCCGCCAATGGCCAGGCCGTCGAAGTCGAGCTCGTTCAAGCCTTCCAGCGAGCGCATGCGCAGGTTTTCATGCATGCCGCCCTGAACGATGCCGAACAAAGCCGCAGTGTTTTCGCCATGGGCGATCTTCGACCGCTTGGCCCAGCGCAGGGACAGCTCCATGGAGGTGCGCGCAACGTCTTCGTCCGCCGGGTACGGCGTGCATTCGTCGAAGATCATCACGATGTCAGAACCCAGGTCGCGCTGGACCTGCATCGACTCTTCCGGCCCCATGAACACCTTGGCGCCATCCACCGGAGAGGCGAACGTCACGCCCTCCTCCTTGATCTTGCGCATGGCACCCAGGCTGAACACCTGAAAACCACCGGAGTCGGTCAGGATCGGGCCTTTCCACTGCATGAAATCGTGCAGGTCGCCGTGGCCCTTGATCACCTCAGTGCCCGGACGCAGCCACAGGTGGAAGGTGTTGCCGAGGATGATCTGCGCACCCGTGGCTTCAATATCCCGAGGCAGCATGCCCTTGACCGTGCCGTAGGTACCGACCGGCATGAACGCCGGGGTTTCGACCACGCCACGCGGAAAGGTCAGACGACCACGACGAGCCTTGCCATCAGTGGCCAACAGCTCGAACGACATACGACAGGTGCGACTCATGCTTGATCCTCTGAGGCCGAGTCCGCTGGGTCAGAACCCTCAGGGGCAGTCGGCGCGGGATTGCGGGTGATGAACATGGCATCACCGTAACTGAAGAAGCGGTAACCGTGCTCCACCGCTGCCGCGTAGGCCGCCATGGTTTCCGGGTAACCGGCGAAGGCCGAAACCAGCATCAACAGCGTGGATTCAGGCAAATGGAAGTTGGTGACCAGAGCATCGACCACATGAAACGGCCGCCCCGGATAGATGAAGATGTCGGTATCGCCACTGAACGCCTTGAGCACGCCATCGCGCGCCGCGCTTTCCAGCGAACGCACACTGGTGGTACCGACCGCGATCACCCGACCGCCCCGCGCGCGACACGCCGCAACGGCATCGACCACGTCCTGCGTGACCTCCAGCCATTCGCTGTGCATATGGTGATCTTCGATCCGGTCCACGCGCACCGGCTGAAACGTCCCCGCCCCCACGTGCAACGTCACGAACGCCGTCTCGACGCCCTTCTCGGCAATCGCGTCCATCATCGTCTGATCGAAATGCAGCCCCGCCGTCGGCGCCGCCACCGCACCGGCACGCTGCGCGTACACGGTCTGATAACGCTCGCGATCCGCGTCATCATCCGGGCGATCTATATAAGGAGGCAACGGCATGTGACCGACGCGCTCCAGCAGCGGCAACACCGGCTCGGCAAAACGCAGCTCGAACAACGCATCGTGGCGCGCAACCATCTCGGCCTCGCCACCGCCATCGATCAGGATCGTCGAACCCGCTTTGGGCGACTTGCTGGACCGCACATGCGCCAGCACGCGGTGCTGATCGAGCACCCGCTCCACCAGAATTTCCAGCTTGCCGCCCGAGGCTTTCTGCCCGAACAACCGCGCCGGAATCACCCGGGTATTGTTGAAAACCATCAGATCGCCAGGGCGCAAATGCTCCAGCAAATCAGTGAATTGGCGATGTGCCAGCGCGCCGCTTGGCCCGTCGAGGGTCAGCAAACGGCTGCTGCGTCGCTCCGCCAAGGGATGGCGAGCGATCAATGAATCAGGGAGCTCGAAGGTAAAGTCAGCGACACGCATGATGGGGTTCGTCTAGCAGGGCCGGGAAGTTTAGCCGAATAAGTGAAAATTGACCATGAAACATGATTGACCAACGGTAGGAGCGTCTCTATACTTCGCCGCCATTGAGCCCTGATGGCGGAATTGGTAGACGCGGCGGATTCAAAATCCGTTTTCGAAAGGAGTGGGAGTTCGAGTCTCCCTCGGGGCACCAAACAGCAATACCTTCAAGCGGTTACGTGGCTTGAAGCACAGAGAAACCGGCCAGATTTGAGCCGGTTTTTTTGTGTCTAGCTGACTATCCTAGTCCGTGTCTCCAAAGTCTCGCCGCTTGTGGCATAAGAAGAAAATCGCACCTCGGTCCACAGAGACGACGCGTAGTTAAAACACGCCTTTCTATCGCTGACACGTTGGCCCGCGCCTGACCTCCGACGTCATCTTCTACTCTCCAACGAGGGAAGTGGTTACGCTTGAACAAGGGCAAAAGCAAATCACCGCACTAAGCCTCGGTAAGCATCATCTGACGCTTGTCGTTGGCATGTCCGCGGTCGGACATTGCTCCGGCAGGAACACTTACCTACAAGTCGCCGACCGCGCAGGGTGGGTGTTTTCACGCGCGAATCTTCAGCGCGAGCAGACGCGACGGACGGCCCCAGATCCACCAATCTACTGTGTCTGACTCCTCTCACGCGAAGGAGTCGGAGCGACAGATTTTTCGGATCCTCCTTTAGGGGGGGCTACATAGATTTCCAGACTCACAGGTTTTCTCTTGCTATTATTTTTGCAAGGATGTCCGTCTTATCAAAGCGTAAAAGCCGAGTCAAATGATGCGTCTGAGTAGAGGGACGCGGCACTACACCAGTGTTAAGATCAAGTTGGTTTTTTGCGCGTAGGCAACTGGTATTCCCCTGTGAGGTGGCAAATGGATAGGCTAGCACTGCTCCAAAATCAAGCAAAATTAATGTTGCATTTGCAAGACACTATCAATAGCAAAATAAACAAAGAATGGAGATCAGCAAGAAATCCATGGTATCGCGCTATTTGGACCGAATGTGCAGAACTAATGGACCACGTGGGGTGGAAGTGGTGGAAGTCGCAGGAAGTAGATATTGCTCAGATGAAATTGGAGCTGGTCGATATATGGCATTTCGGCTTGAGCGAGCTTCTTGCATCAGCTTACACCGAATCGAAAGTTGAAGCACTGCTGGCATCAGCATTAAGTGAACTAGACAAAGGTCAAAAATCCTACGCGTCTGCACAGAGCATCTTAGATGCAATAGAATCCTTTTCATTAGCAACTCTCAAATCAAAAAGCTTCGACCTGCCGTCCTTCATAACGCTTGCAGCAGCAAGCAACTTATCAACCAGTGAGCTCTTTAAGTCATATGTAGGAAAAAACATTCTCAACAGATTTCGCCAAGACAATGGCTACAAGTCAGGTACTTACATCAAGATATGGGAAGGCAAAGAAGACAATGTTTGGTTAAGTGAACTGATAGAAAAGCTGTCGATTACCTCAAGCGACTTCTCTGAAGAACTCTACAATCTGTTAGCCACCACGTATAAAAACAAAGCATAACAGGAGGCTTACATGGAAGTTGCATTACCAACAGATAAATGGCGCTATATGGTAACGACAGGGCTGTGGCCCAAAAGAGGTAATTTCGATCCAGTAGGATGGACATCCAATTTTTCAAAAGAAGAGATGCCATTAGCACTCAGACTTCTCGACGGCTTTACATATTTCTCTGACGAACTTGTAAAGCAAATGTTTAGAAGTGCATTTCTCAATGTATCACAACACATACTCACCGACAAAGACTCATTGAAAAAATCTCGCACATCTTGGGCTGAATTCATAGATTCTTTGATAGTAGTAAGAGTGACAGGCGAAATCCCCCACGATGCAGACAGCGGATTTGCTTTCGCAAGGTTGGCACGTGACATTCTTATGCTGGATGAGCAAAAAATTGTTTCACCCGAAGCAGCGCTAGAGATTTTTATGAGAGGCCACACTCCTAACGTTCTGTTTGTAGATGATTTCGTAGGCTCAGGAAATCAATTTGGTGACACTTGGGAAAGAGAGTATGAAATTCACCACCAGAAGATTTCATTTGCAGCAGTACAACATCATCTACAAGGAAAAATAAAGTTTTTTTACTGCCCTGTCATTTGCACTGAGCTAGGCCAATCAAATATTTCGAGAAGATGCCCTGAGGTTAAAATTGTTCCAGCTCATTTCTACACCTCACGCCAAAGCGCCCTCAGCAGTGATTCCGCAATATGGCGCAAGGACATGAAGATAGAAGGTCCAGAGTTTGTAAAAACAGTAAGCGCTAGAATTGGGCTTCCGGACACTGATGGTGGGGAGGACTGCTGGCGAGGCTTTCACAAACTAGGGCTGGCACTCGCATTTGGTCATGGTTGCCCTGATGCAACACTTCCAATATTTTATACGCAGCTTAATAGCTGGAAGCCACTCATAAAAAAGGGGTCGCTATAATGACTTTAATTCAGGAAGATGCAACCCGACGATTAAATAAGACTCTCGGCCTATATAAGGCAGAGTGGTTAAACGAAGCGATTTTTAAACTATTTAATGAACCGGCATATTTCCAGGAACTCCGCACGCACAGGCCATGCGTTCTAATAGGCGGCCGCGGCACGGGAAAAACCACAGTCCTTCGCGGCCTTTCCTACCAAGGCCAGCTAGAGCTAACTAGCAATCCTTCCCCGATAACTGAGTGGCCCTTTTATGGAGTCTACTACAGGGTTAATACAAATAGGGTGACTGCATTTCGAGGCGCAGAATTAAGTGAAGAAAAGTGGTGCGCGTACTTTGGACACTACATCAACCTTACTTTCTGCCAATTACTTTTGGATTTTTCGAGCTGGTTCGAGGAAAAAACCGAAGTAAAAATAGACATACCAGCTAAGGACTTAAAAAAAGTTTCTACAACCCTAGGACTTCAGGAAATCAATACAATTGGAGATCTAGCCGAAGAAATAGAATATCTCATTCTGGACTTCGAAGCTCAAATCAACACGATCGCAGACAACCCACCCGAAAGAATTTCATCGCTAGCCGCCCCATTAGACGAACTAGCCAGCGCACTTCTAAAATCCTCAGCACTAAAGGGAAAACAATTTTTCTTTCTGATTGACGAGTTTGAAAATTTTGAAGACTATCAGCAGCGAGTACTGAATACAATTATCAAACACGCTAACAAAAACTACACCTTTAAAATCGGAGTAAGAGAACTAGGCTGGAGACAGCGAGCGACGTTAAACTCTAATGAACAACTAACATCCCCCGCAGATTACGCCAGAATTAATATTGCCGACAAGCTAAACGAACAACGTTTCCCTGCGTTTGCGGAATCAGTGATCAGACAAAGAATCACAAGCGCCTTTCCTGACGAAGAAAATATAATTACGACGCCGCAGCAGCTTCTACCTACAGTTAGTGATTTGGAAGAAGCTGAGCTTCTATTGGGAAGTGAAGGAAAAACCAAGTTACTTGAAAAACTGAGAAACTTAAATCTATTAACCAATCTTGACGCTGCGATGCGGATTGACATTGGCCACCTTTACTTTCTAAGTTACTGGGGTGCTGGTACTGATGAAAGCTTTGCTGAAAATGTAAAATCGTGGCTTAGCGACAAAAACTCTTGGAAGCAAAAACTAGAAAACCATTTCCACGCATCGTTATACGCAATTAGGAAAGGCAAGCGCGGCATCAGCAAATACTACACGGGCTGGGATGTATATGTCTCACTTGCAAATGGCAATATCCGCTATCTACTTGAGCTCGTACATGCCGCTTTCACACGTCACGTTGAAAATGAAGGCACCCCTCAAGAGCCAATTTCTTACAAGTCTCAAACTGAAGCAGCAGAGGATATAGGCAGAAAAAATCTTTCTGAACTGGAGGGATTAAGTGTTGAGGGCGGAAAGCTTACAAAGTTAGTGTTAAGTGTTGGTCGTATATTGCAAGTTATGGCGTCAGATGCGAATGGGCACGCCCCCGAGGTAAACCAGTTCCATATTAAACAAGATTCATCTAAAACAGATGCAAGTGAGCAGGTTAAAAAAATTCTAGAACAAGCTGTAATGCATCTCGCATTGGTTCGTTCGCCAGGTAACAAGCTAATGTCAGAGAGCGATACCGCTGACTACGACTATCGTTTGCATCCGATATTTTCACCGCTTTTTGTCTTTAGCCACAGAAAAAAACGAAAATTCGTGCTAGGAGAGCAACAATTTCTAGGGCTTATTTCTTATCCTAGAGAAACAATCAGAGAAGTTTTAGCACAAAGTAACCGAAGCGATAGCATACAGCTCCCAGACCAACTTAGCTTATTTGGATCTTATTATGCGGGCAACTAAAGATACTCCAGTGCTTACCGACACTTTTGAAAATGCCAGTGATTTTCGCCCGTGCGATAATAGCATTTACATTTTCGGCTCAACAGGAGAATTACGTGCCCAGCATATCGAGTCCTGGAGAGCTACTATAGTAGGTGTAAAAATTCATGAAATTACACTTGAATCTCAAAATTCATTCACAGTGAAAGATATCGAGTCCCCTATTTCGCTCAGGTCAGAAGTAGATATACAATCTTTATGGAAAGGATATGATCCAAAAGTTAAAATTTATTTAGATATAACAGGCCTTACGCACTCCGTATGGGCAGGAATACTAAAAGCAGCTCTATCGGCAAGGCTAGAGGTTCTTGCGGTGTACGTAGAACCCGACATGTACTCTAGAAGTTCAGCGCCCGTAGAGGGACAAATTTATGATTTAAGCAATAGCATCCAAGGAATTTCTCCACTACCCGGATTCGCTACTCTTTCATCTCGCAATAACGACCAGTTTACGTTTGTCCCTTTGCTCGGATTCGAAGGGCCACGTTTGCGCTACATAGTTGAACAAATTCAGCCAGGGTATGAAAATATTAGACCTGTCATAGGATCACCGGGATTCAAACCTTGGTATGTATTTGAAACCTATGTGGGGAACAAAGGTGCACTGCAAGAAACTGAAGCATGGCAATCAATCAGATATGCTCCTGCAAACTGTCCTTTCAGCTGTTTTTATTTATTGGAGGAAATTTCAGCTGACACATCTGGCCGGGCCTTGAAAGTAGCACTTATCGGCACTAAACCTCACGCCTTGGGTGCAGTACTTTTTACGCTGTCAAGCCACGTAGCTGTGGAGCTGGTTCACGATCACCCTATCAGGAAGGCTGGTCGCACTGGCGGAACCGCCCGTCTTCTGGTATATCACGTTTCCGCGCTTTTCGATGAAGCGTCAGCTATTTTCATCAAACGTAGCGTAAATAGACCGCGTAGATCAAAAACCTGATGATCGATCTTCATTACACACCCTCCGAACTGGCGCAGACGATGATTGCGTGTGTTCCGGAAAACTTTGTTCCTCAAAGCATCGCCGACTTCTCAGCTGGGGAAGGAAGCCTGCTTAATGAAGCAGAAAAGTATTGGCCATATGCCTCCATATACGCCAACGATTTAAGCAAAAAAAATGCAAGACTGATAGCTTCTTTAAATAAAAAATGGTGTGTCTCATGTTCAGATTTCTTAAAGCTGAGCTCTCATAGAAGTACCAAGTTCTCGCAAAAAAAACAATCAATTGATTTAGTATTACTAAATCCTCCATTTAGCGAAAGAGGCCGAAAAGGTACTATTTGGCCAGACCTAATAGGCGTCAAGTCTGGCTTGGCGTTAGCGTTTGTTTATTTAAGCCTGAAGTACCTATCAAAAGATGGCTATTTATTCGCAATATTGCCAAATGGTTCATTGGCTAGCGAGCGAGATGAGCAGGGTTGGAACCTGATAAATAAAAACTACAATGTCGAGATTGTTTCGGGAAACTGCATGCGTATTTTCAAAAGCGCAGTAGCTCGCACATCAATTGTCAAGATTACGTATAAACAATCACGGTCGCCCATCATCTATAACTCTGAAGTCAAAACAGAAACACCAAAAGCACTCATTAAACGTGGCCAAGTACAAATGCACGCCATCAAGGCATGCGATAATGGATTGCCGCTCATACACACTACTCAGCTAATAAACGGAGAGATCATACTCAACCACCCTTACGAAAAAGTCTTCTCTCGAGTCTCGATTAAAGGACCAGCTTTATTATTTCCTCGGGTCGGCATGATTACACCCGGAAAGATTTGCGTTCTGGAGAAAGATGAGGCGGTCACGCTATCAGATTGCGTTTTAGCTATTGAAACCCATGATATCCACAGAAGCAGATCTATCCGAGACTATGCACTTAAAAATTGGCAACAGTTTCATAAACTTTATGATGGGACCGGAGCCAAGTATATAACGCTAAAAAAAGCAAACGCCTTTTTTGAAAGAGCTATGAACTCCATTCAGTAAGCCAGGGAGCAGAGAGGCTTGGGCTTCGACTTTGCGTAATGGGTAGTGCTTGACGACAGTTCCTATGGTATTCCTCAACTTAAATGGTATCTCCCAGCCTTTTCAAGGTGTTTATGATACCCGCCGAATGGATTCGAAATGTGTCAGCTTAGCCTTGTAACGCTAAGCAAGCCCACGAGAGTGGGTCAGAAGCGGCAACCCACACCTTAAAGCGTTCAAGGGGACGACAAATCTCCCTGCGGATCACCGCCCGCGATTTTGAGAGGGAGATCGGCCGTTTTTCCGTTTTCCGCCCAAGGATTGGGGAGGTCTCAAAACCACGTTAAAGGGTAACCGCTCCATGAACCCCACATTCCAAGCGCTTATGTGATGCTCGATGCTCTGCTCCCGATTTCTTTCTGGAGCCCGCCAGCCATGATGCGACCCGATGCCAAAGTCGAAAAAGTCTATCTCTACCCCAAACCCGTCGACTTCCGAAAATCCATTGACGGCCTTGCTGCGTTGGTCGAACTCGACATCAAGGTCGCGGTCTTTGACCCAGTGCTTTTTGTGTTCCTCAATAAGCCGCGCAACCGTGTGAAGATCTTGTACTGGGAACGCAACGGCTTCTGCCTTTGGCTCAAGCGCCTGGAGTCTGAGCGCTTCAAAACATCGCCCGATCAGACCGACGAAGCAATTGTCCTGACTGTCCAGGAGCTCAACTGGATGCTCGACGGCTTTGACCCTTGGCGTAACCGTCCCCATCAAGTTTTGACGCCGCGATTCGTGGCCTGATTCGGTATAATCCCGGGCATGAATTTCGTGCCCGACAACCTTCCTGATGATCCTGAATTGCTCAAGCAGATGCTTGCGAAGATGCAGTCCAGGATGGGCGTGCTCGAAGAGCAAGTCGCACTGCTAAGGCAGCGCCTGTTCGGCCGAAAATCAGAGCAGGCCGTCGATCCGGCAACGCCTCAAATGGCGTTGTTCAATGAAGCGGAGCACGAGGTCGAGTTGGCGCGCGATACCACTGAAGAAGAGGTCGTCGCACCCTCAAAGCGTCGTGGCAAGCGTAACCCATTACCTGCCGATCTACCGCGCATTGAAGTCATCCATGAACTGCCCGAGCATGAGCTGACCTGCGTCTGCGGCTGCCGCAAACACGCCATTGGCGAGGAAATCAGCGAGCAACTTGAAATTGTCCCGATGCAGATACGGGTGATCAAACACGTTCGTAAAGTCTACGGTTGTCGCGACTGCGAGACTGCACCGGTGACTGCGGACAAGCCGGCTCAGGTGATTGAAAAAAGCATGGCCAGCCCGAGCGTTCTGGCGATGCTGCTGACCACTAAATATGTGGACGGTTTGCCGCTTCACCGCTTTGAAAAGGTGCTGGGTCGCCACGGCATCGATATCCCTCGCCAGACCCTGGCACGCTGGGTTATCCAGTGCGGCGAACACTTTCAGCCGCTGCTGAATTTAATGCGCGACAGCCTGTTGGCCAGCCGGGTCATCCATTGCGATGAAACGCGGGTGCAGGTGTTGAAAGAGCCTGGCCGTGAGCCAGGTAGCCAGTCATGAATGTGGGTGCAAACCGGCGGCCCACCGGATAAGCCGGTGATCCTTTTTGACTACCCCACCAGCCGAGCGCAGGAGGTGCCTACGCGTCTGCTCGTTGGCTATCGTGGCTACGTCATGACCGATGATTATGCCGGTTACAATGCGCTGGGCGCCCAAGCTGGAGTTGAGCGTTTAGGATGCTGGGCCCATGCGCGTCGCAAGTTTGTTGAAGCACAGAAAGTGCAGCCCAAAGGTAAAACGGGGCGCGCGGATATCGCACTGAATCTGATCAAAAAGCTTTACGGCATCGAACGCGACCTAAAGGCTTTCTGCGACGATGAACGCAAGACCGGTCGTTACGAACAAAGCCTGCCGATACTGGCTCAGTTGAAAAGTTGGATCGAAAAGACGCAGCCACAGGTCACTGCTCAGAACGCCCTGGGCAAAGCCATCAGTTACCTCGCCAGTAACTGGAGCAAGCTGGAGCGATATGTCGAGGAAGGCTACCTGCCACTCGACAACAACACCGCTGAACGCGCGATCCGCCCCTTCGTGATCGGCAGAAAGAACTGGCTGTTTAGCGATACGCCCAAAGGCGCAACGGCCAGTGCTCAACTTTACAGCCTGGTCGAGACTGCCAAAGCCAACGGCCAGGAGCCCTATGCGTGGCTGCGCCACGCACTGGAACGCCTGCCGGTTGAAGACTACGAAGCGCTGCTACCGTGGAACTGCTCGCCGGTATCATCTAGCTAAGCGCCCCCCCCATAATGAAGCTGGTGGGTTTATGGAGCGCTTAGCGATAAAGTAACGCACGTGCTTTGAACAGGAGACTGAAACCACGCGAGAGCACTTGAAGTCGTCGAAACTGATGATGTACCTTGGACAACAATGCTCGGAGCCTCAGCAATCATCTCTGAGGTTCCGAGTTACGAAGTATTCCACAATACTCGGAGAACATAATTAGTAATGATGAAGAAACCGCCTCGTTTGCTTGTGTATTATGGTACTGCCTCGATATCCACAGACATAGGCAGCGACTGAATACTGACCTAAACACCTGCACAAATCAGAGCCATGCCGAGGCGACGCCACTTGGGAAACTCAGTTTGGCTCTATATTACTTACCGCAATCTAGTTTTTCCAACGCCACATCATCTTTTGATTTTATCGCATCAGCACATGCACTGTATTTGACTTTATCCATTTCCAACTTTGTTGACGCTAGCAACTGAGCACTTGACTTTTCATCCGAGCTTTTAAAACTTTCAAATAGCTTCCCCACAGCCCCAAAATACGCTCCAATTACGGCAGCAGGGATAGTCAGCAAACCTACAACTTCACCATCAGTAGACTGATTGTATTTTGTAGGCATACCATCAACAAACCCGAAGTCTGCTTCACCGTTCGCAAATAGCGTCCTTGAGATAGGTAAAAAATATGTTGGTGACTGTGATGGCGAGAAAACAAGTGCCGAAGCATTAAAACCACCGCTAACGCTAACCAAGTATGGTTCTGCCTGGCGATAATACACCCCTGATCTATTAGCCGTGAGAGACCTTGAACTCACCACATCGCGTTGTTGCTTTTTAGAAATTGACACATTGAGACCACATGCCGTTCCACTATACGGCTCTTGTGTCGCCGGAACAATGAAAGTATGAGTACCATCTGTGCAAGCCTCGGCAAGTGTTGTGCTTGCAGGCTTTGCCAAAACGGATCCAGCCAGACCAGCCAGATTTTGAAAGGCTTCAGATACCCCACTAGTCGCTGTTGACTTAGTTGAGGTTAACAGACCATTTGTATCAACACCTACATTCGCAACATTTTTCCCAGTTATGCCCCCTTTAAATCGCAGAAGATAATTTTTAGACTCATCTGGGTACGCAGATGTACTGTCAAGTGCTACCGAAGAAATCTTACCACCTTGAACTACTATCTTAATAGAAATATCCTTATTGGGCAGGTAATACCTCAGACCATCACCAGTATTATCACTCACTTCCGTAGACTCCAAGTTAGAGCACCCGGCCAGTGCGAGCGGAATTAGAACGCGAACGAATATCTTCATGTGCGGCCCCTGCGTGCGTATTTAAATTCAAATATTAGGAATATAGCTAATTATTCGGAAAACTGAGCGCATCGATAGCAATTTTGGATTTTTCGCCAAAAACATGCTGTATGGCGGCCTTGTCCTTTTCGTTAACCCCCCCTTTCATTTCAATAATATAAAAACCGTCTCTATCTTTCACCTCAGTTGTTTTTCCAGTGACAGTCTCAAGTTCAGCCGCCACGTGATCAGTCGGCGCGACTGAAACATTCTCTTGCGGAATGACTACCACACGTGAGGGCAGACTATTAACAACGGTCGATTGAGGATCACCGTCATTGTGTTGAGCAGGTTCCACTGTGCCAACAGGAAATTTTTCCAATGAGACGATATTAAGCGCTGTAAATTTTTGCCCAGTGCGGCCATCAATAACTTGAGTACCACTAGCTTTCAGTACTTTGACCAAGTCTGGCACCTTAGCACTGGGCAACTTGGACCTTAACAAAACCAGTGCTCCGCTGACTTGCGGTGCAGCCATAGAAGTGCCTGTTTTACGTCCGTACCCACCGCCCTGATCCGAAGACAGGACATTATCGCCAAGCGCAAGCAGGGTTGTGGTGACGGCAGTGTTAGAGTAGGAATATGCCAGATGATTAAATACATCAACTGCTCCAACAGATATCACACCAGGGATACATGCCGGAGAAGACGAAGCTCCAAGCAGCCCCTCGTTGCCACTGGCGGCCACTACTGCCACATTACCGGAAACCAATTTTTGGATGCTTTCCGACAAAATATCATCAGCGCAGCTTTTGGAGAACGCACCGTGCCCCATACTCATATTGACAACCGCAAGGCCAGTTTCCTTGTGGATCGTGTACAAATAGTTTAAAGCTCTAATTTGATCCGACGCAAAACTCAGAACACAAGGAGTACTATTCCCCCCACACAGAGATGGATCATCAAACTGGCTGTACACTTGCACAGAAATAAACTTCGAGCCCGGGGCAGTCCCTTGCAACACCTCTCCTTTAAAAGTGACAGGTCCACCGACTGCAATACCTGCAACGTGAGTACCGTGACCACAGCCTATAGTTGAGCTACTACAGTCTTTCCCTGCACCTTTCATTATTTGGGTTTCAAGTCCATTAGGGCATAATGACTTTGACTTAGGGCTCGAAGAGCTTATTGAAGAGAAGCAGGCTTCACCAACCAACTTCCCCTGTAAAAAAGGGTGACTGGCGTTTATGCCAGTATCGACTATTGCAATAGTTTCGCCCTTACCCTCCCAAGAATCATTCTTACCATCTACCTCGCCAATGGTAGTCAACCCACTAGCCGAGTCTGTAAACGTCCAACTTGGTTTAGATAGATAGTCTTCAACAACAGCAATGACATTAGAATCTTTCCTCAAAGATTCGACTCCTTCGGCCGACATTTCAGCAACAATCAAATCTGGTAGTCCCAATGTTTGAATTTCCCCGAATGACTGCCTAGCGTATTTTGATTTCATGTAGCCGAGCGGATTGGATAGCGCCCCTAAATTATAGCTTTCAGGCGATGACGACTGTTTTAGCTTTACGATGACCCTGGTAGTTTCTGGTCTGTGTTCCTCCGGCTCAGCCGCGAGGGTGTTCAGATGGAATACTGCCAACCCCATAAAAATAGCCGACTTAGCAAAAATCCACATACTTTCCCCTAGCTTCAGTGATCTACCAAAGCGATTAAAAGGTCAAGCTTAAGGCTAAATACAAGCTTTATTTAGGATCAAGCAGCTTTAAATCTAGACTATCAAAGTCCCCTGTCAAGGACGCCTGCGCTATTACTGCGTGTCCAGCTAGCTCGATGAATCATAAGTATCAGCGACGTAAAGAGTTCAGACCACGTCTGCGCGATAATCTGGACAATTCAAAAGCCTGCAATCCCCCCCAGCATATCGTTGCCTAAGTAGGCCAACACTCAGCGTGAATAGCGTCAAGCAGAAAAGACGTCACAGCGATGGTCCGCTTTGGGTCGATTCTGTTGAAAAAGTAGCTCCCTGTCTGGCCTGCGGCAAAATCTCTGCATCGGCCAGCAGGGAAGCACGCAGCATGATGGGACAGTTATCGAGTGGACAGGAGCGACTGTTTTACTTGCCCAAGCTTGAGGATCACATCCCCGCCAATCACCTTCCGCGCAGGATTGATCAGTGTCTCGACCTGAGCGATTTGCGCCATTACCTCGCCGATTTTTACAGCCCGATTGGGCGTCCGTCGATTGATCCTGAACTGATGATCCGCATGCTCATCGTCGGCTATTGCTATGGCATTCGCTCAGAGCGGCGGCTGTGCGGAGAGGCCCATTTGAACCTGGCGTTTCGCTGGTTCTGCCGGTTGAGCCCCGAAGATGAAGTACCCAATCACTCGACCTTTTCCAAAATTGACACGGTCGTTTTCGGGACAGCGATCTGTTTCGCTGGCTGTTCAATGAAGTACTGCGTCGTTGCATGGACGCAGGCTTGGTTAAAGGTGAAGGTTTTGCAGTGGACGCCAGCATCATCAAAGCGGATGCCAGTCGGCAGCGCGGCGTACCGGGTGATGAGCAGGTCAGCTGGAGCGATCCGTCCCTGAGCACCCGCGCCGTGCGTGAGTACCTTGAGGCACTTGACGAGGAGGCTCTGGCTGAAACACTACCGAAGCGACTATCGCTGACTGATCCTCAAGCCCGCTGGACCGCAGCTCCAGGTGGCCCAGCGTTCTACGCTTACTCCACGAATTATCTGATCGATACCGAGCACGGTGTCATCGTGGATGTGGAGCCCACACCGGCTCATCGCACGGCCGAGGTCGAGAGCACCAAGATCATGATCGACCGGGTACAGGCGCGGTTCGACATCAAGCCGGAACGCCTTGTTGGCGACACCGCTTGCGGAACCGCGCCGACGCTGGCTTGGATGGTGGAGGAAAAAGACATCGAGCCGCAGGTGCCGGTGTGCGACAAAACCAAGCGCAAGAACGACAGTTTTTCGAGCAACGATTTCCACTGGAATGAGAAGACTGAGGAATACCGCTGCCCAGCCGGCAACGCATTGCGCAGCGAATGGCGAGCCTTCAAGAATGAGCGTTCGCACGTCACCAAAGCCAACACCATCATCTTCCGATCCCGGCAGACCGACTGTGCGACATGCCCGATGAAAGCCAAGTGTTGCCCGAATACTGCGTTTCGCAAGATCGCTCGCAGCGTCCACGAGGCCGCTCGTGATGTGGTTCGACGCATCGCAGCAACGCCGACGTATCAGCGCTCTCGCCACGAACGTAAAAAGGTCGAAATGTTGTTTGCCCATCTCAAGCGCATCCTGAAAATGGATCGCTTGCGACTACGTGGCATGAGTGGCGCGACCGATGAGTTCACGCTGACCGCCGCGGTGCAGAACCTGCGCCGGCTGGCCAAATTTACATCCCAAGGGCCACCGACCACGGGATAGGTGCGCCTGCACTCAGCAAAAAACCTCAAACTAACCCAATAACAGAGCCGCAAAGCTCAACGAAGGGCCGAAAAACCACTCAACGTGATGAGTAGGTTCTCCAGTGGTTGGCGTGCCTGAGTTCAGGCGAGATGAAAATCCGACTTTTTCAACAGAATCGGTCGTTAGCGGTCATTCAAGCAAAAGTTTTGCGAAGCTATAAAACCATAAGGATCCGCGGCCTTGATTGCAGAGACTCATGCGGCTAGCTGAAAGGTGCATAACCGCCTACCACCCAATCCGCACCTTAGCCATCGACTTCCCTACCCGGGTCGTACCCCTCGAAGACAAGCACCTGAGATACATCGCAGTCCGGGTAGATCCACTCTGCCCAATTTTTTACTACCCATTCTGTGCACAATCCCTGAGTTCCAGAGTTGCTCTCTACGGGCAGGGTTACCAACACCAGACCGGCTTTGTAACCCGTGGTGACCATCAACCCAAAACGACGCCTCTGCTGCAAGGTTTCGAAGACCATGAAATCCACAGCGGCCTCGTATGGGGGCATTCCTATCGCCCTGAATATGCTGCCACGGCAAAAAAATTCATTGTCGCATTCGATAAGTCTCTTCATCGAATCTCAAGGCTCCTCCGAGATCACAGGCAGTGAATCTTACGACATCGGCGATAACTAGCCCATATCAGTAGCCGTCATGAAGGCCTTGGACAGATTTGAAAGGCGGCAATCGGCCAGCGGAAAATAACCGCTTAGAATTCATGATCCATGGAAGAAAACCCTAAGGGCGTTTGCCAATTCGACAGGGGCCTCTTCTGCGATGTGATGGCCGCAATCGACTCCTGCACCGGTGACTATTTGCTCAACCCAAGGTTGCCAGACGGCAACAACGTCGCCGTAAAGTTCTTCCAAGTCGTCCTTCAATGACCATATGACGTTGAGAGGGCACTGAATTTTGCGGCCAGCCTCACGGTCTTCCCGATCATGCAAGTGATCAACTGCGATCCCGGCGCGATAATCGCCAAGCATTCCGATAACGGTATCGGGATCGTGGATCGCGGCTTGAAAATCCTGATAATTATCCCTCCCCATGGATTCGGCGCTGGCTTGGTACCAGCTACCAGGGTCAGGAAAAATCGCTTGTTCTGGTTTGTCGGGCTGAGCGTAGAAAAACCAGTGCCACCATTTGGATGCAAACTTTGCGTCACACCGATCAAGCGCTTCCAGAATCGGTACTCCATCAAGGATGGCCAACTTCAGCACTTTTGACGGGAAGTCGAGCGCGGTGCGAAAAGCGGCATAGCTGCCCCGGTCATGGCCTGCCAAGTAAAATTTATCGAACCCAAGCCAATCCATTAGGGCCACGCAGTCACGCGCCTTCGCTCGTTTTGAAAAAGCCTCGTAATCGTGAGGATTTACAGGCTTGCTGGACATTCCGAAGCCCCTCAAATCAGGGCACACAACTGTGAAAGATGTGGCGAGCAGCGGTGCAACCGCATGCCACGTCGTGTGGGTGCGGGGATGCCCATGCAACAGCAACAACGGAGGGCCTGAACCGCCGTGACGGACGCGTAAGGTCGCTTCAGGCAACTCGACCATTTCAAGCTGGAATCCCTCGAACATTCCCACATCCTGGTAATTGCCGACGATGTTCACATCGTAGATCAGAAGTCCACGGAGCGACCACTTCGGGTCGAAAGCTGTCAATTTGTGGCTAGCAACTCCCTACCAGAAAGGAATGCTCAATTGAATTGACCTGGGCCTGTTACGCCGGCATTTTTGGCCACGCAGAAAGACAAATCAGAGGCATATTTTGCCTGCCCGGTAGACCAGCCGCGAAGGAAACGTCTTGGATGCAATGAGTACAGACCTGCTCGCGGAGCGCGTTTTCGAAAAAAGATGCAACCCGGCAATGTATGCCATCGGTTCCCGTGGCGTTATGTCAGATGGCTTTTATCTTCGCCACAGGGATGGACAATGGCAGGTCTGTTATACGGAATGGGGCCAAGATTCACAGCCGATTTTTGTCTCAGGCAGTGAGTCGCAGGCATGCGTGTTTTATTTCCAACACATCACGTCAATGCGTCATGACCATTGCGCTGGCTTCTTCAAGTCTAAAGACAATGCAGTTCAACTGGGTGAAGATAGGATTGATGCTGCTCGAGAGAGGCGCTATACCGGGCAGACCCATTATCTTTGCTGAATCTTAAACGACTCTGGGTCTTTCGAACAAATCATTGAAAGCGCAACCAGAGCTGGTGGTGGAGACATATTCTAATGAAAAACAAAATACCCCCAAGTGAACTGAGTATTGAAAAAATGCACTCTGGCCGATCGTGTCTCAACCTGACATCGAGCGTCGATTGGGAGTGTTTTCCTGATTATGCGGATTTTATTCTTGAACTACTTGGGGGGTCGATCATCAGCAAGTCTGACGGAGCTGACGTGCGCATTTGGGAGGTGCTGATAGACAACGAGTATTTCTTCCTCGCATTTGATGATTTTCCAGTAATGATTACGCTAGAGTCTAAGAGTCCGCAAGGGGACGATTATCTACCAGCCTTCAAGGCCTTACTCGTTGAGAAGTCCTAGTCTTAAAGCCAATTCAAACGGAATGAGCAAGGATAAATAGTTCACGCGCACAAAACAAAGCGGGAGCCGTCTGGCCGGGATGATGATGAACGACACCATTCCCCCTCCCACTCCGGCAAACAGGAAAAGTGCGGACGTTGTATGGATGTCTGCTTATGGCCGGTTTCTGTCTGTCCCCAACGGCCGTTTTGGGCGTTTTCTGCCCCTCGATATCGGCAGACTACCTTCGCGAAACGGGTCAACCAGCAGCGATCAGAAATCTATTTGCTGAGGTGGGTCATGCTGCGTTGGTGCATTTATGAGGACCATGAAAACCATCCAAAAGTTATTCCGTAGGATATTCGAATCTCTGAAGTAGGACGATTCTGAAAACGCCGAAACTGTGCCTGTCACCTTGGTGATATTCGCGCTCACCTCCCTATTCTAGATCGACCTTTCAAGCATCTCAGAATAAACAGATGGCATTCGACGGATTCACCAAAATCGACGGTATTGAAGGCGAATCGCAGGATTCGCGATACAAGCGCTGGATTGGTGAATCTATCGGTGAATACCTTTATGAATGGAATCCATAATGGCAGACATCCCCACCGGCCTGCTCTCGCTGATAGTAGGGGTCGTCATGATCATTCACATTGTGTGTTCCTATGTGTTTTTCTTGATGTATCTCGAAAAGATCGAAGATCAGCTTTGTGATATCGAGATGTTTGCCCTTAATAGGCGCTATTACGGAGAAAGTTTTCTCGGCAGAAAAATGCGAGAGATATTTGTGGTTCTGGTCATTATCGAACCTCGCATTTTCAAAAAACAGGAGATTATTCCTCGAGAAAAATTGCTCAAACTGTCGCCGGGTTTACGATTGGGAGTGAAACTTCACTTTTATCTGATGTACGTGATTGGCATCGCAATCGCAGTGCTTTATTTCACGCGACTTCGTCCTGGTTAGGGCAATGTGACTATGTCGCCGAGAAAAAGCAGAAAGGTCGCAAGATTTCGGGGGAGAGGTGGTTCATGGCGGGGCTTTTCATCGGGGCAGTTGGTGTCGGCAGTGCTGCCCTTCGCATATGAACTCCCTTCCGAAGGTGTAATACCTGACCTTCCGCTGCAGGTATGTTGCGGCAGCCCCAGATGCCCGCTATCAGCGCAAGCGTTATCCCGTGGGATACCGCCTAGCCCGACATCATCTGCCGATCAACTTCTGTCGCCATCTGATCAACACACTCTTCCAACCATCGCGGGCGACGCGACGGTTCTGACTTCGCTCGACCATCAGTTCGGGCAGATCCCTTAACCGCACCCAGTAATCGCTCTGCCATTGCAGTAATCCCACCGAACATCCGGCCCATTTCATGGCGTTGATACTCGGTGAACAGGGCTCGGCTTTGTCACGCAGTGTCGGTAGTACTTCGTGGGTCAGCCATTGCCTTAATGCGCGGTTTTCGGGGACGTAGTGGTGGACGAGCATGGCGAAGAGGCCGGATTCGCTGATGAGGATGTGTTTGGTCCATTGGCCGTTGCTGTTTAGCCAGGCGGTGCGGCGTTGGTCTGGGTCGAGTTTGTAGGTGGCACGTTCGTCGAGGGGTTTGCCCATGAGGCGGGCGATATCGGGGAGGCAGAACCAGGCTTGGTTTTCGAGTTGGAGGGCGCGGAGTTGGCGGTGGTGGCGGATGAAGATTTGGGGTTCGAAGCAGTCGGTCATCGCCTTGTTTCCCTTGTTGGGGTTAGCGATGGGTGTGGGGATTTGGGTAAATGCGGTGCCTGCATGGGTGAAGCTCCTTAGTTAACGCTGAGTCCAATGTCGTCAAACAATGGGTGGCAGCTGTGCGAAGGTTGACGAACCGGCCTAAGGCTACCGGCAGACCCGAAGGTCTCCGACGCACAGCTGCCATAACACTTGCCGCGAGCGTAATAGCTCAAAGCATAGTCGGAGCGCTGTGCGCCTTAGTCTCAGATCGTCAAATCCGGTCGCTGATCACAACGACGGCTGGGAGGCTAACGTCGGCATTGGTTGTCGACAACCGGATGGCGGAAAATCAGAAATTTCCTACAAATACCTTCAGATCTAGGTCTGTCTGGTAGGGACAGGTTGACTGGTTTTGCTGCCGGTTCCCGGCAGATCGCGGGGCAAGGTGGAACGCCACCCCGGTCGCTCCTACGCCTTCTGGGCAGAAGTGGCGACTCAATTGTGTCTGATACTACGCATGCACAGGTTTTGCTGCCGGTCCCCGGCAGATCGCGGGACAAGCCACGCTCCTACGCCTTCTGGGCAGAAGCGGCGACTCAATTGTGTCTGACACTGCGCATGCACCGGTTTTGCTGCAGGTGTCGCGAGCATTGCGGGGGATGCGACAGGACGGGTCTGTCGCACCACCGCTCACGCTTAGAAATCCTGCGAGGTCGGGCGCAGGACGATTTCGTTGATGTCCACGTCGCCCGGCTGTTCGATCGCGTAGGCGATGGCGCGCGCGACGGATTCGGCGGGGATGGCCTGTTTGTAGAACTCTTTCACGACATCGGCGCTTGGCTGGTGGCCGCTGCCGAATTTGAGTTCGGAGTCCACGGCACCCGGTTCGATGGTGGTGGTGCGGATTTTTCCGCCGACTTCGTGGCGCAGGCCGTCGGAGATGGCGCGGACGGCGTATTTGGTGCCGCTGTAGACGGAGCCGCCTGGGCTGAAGACTTTGATGCCGGCCACGGACGAGATGTTGATGAAGTGGCCGAAGCCTTGGGCTTCGAATTTCGGCAGTGCGGCGGCGATGCCGTACAGGACGCCTTTGACGTTGATGTCGATCATGCGGTCCCACTCGTCGACGCGCAGTTCGGCGATGGGCGCGATGGCCATGAAGCCTGCGTTGTTGACCATGACGTCGACTTTGCCGAAGTCCTCAACAGCGTGAGCGACCAGCGCTTCGAGGTCGCCACGGCGCGTGACGTCGACGGTGTAGGCCGATGCCTGGCCGCCTGTGGCTTTGATGTCCTGGACGATGACGTCCATGCGTTCCTGGCGACGTGCGCCGAGGACGACTTTGGCGCCGAGTTTGGCCAGATGGCGGGCGGTTGCTTCGCCCAGTCCGCTGCTCGCGCCGGTGATGACGACGACTTTGCCCTGGATGCCGTTGCTCATGTTGAATCTCCTGCAGAGGTTGGTGAGGGGTTGAGCAGGAGTTTGCAGTGGATCTTCTGCTCAGAAAATGGAAGAGTTTGGCTTTGAGAATTCCACTTTCTGGAACACGCTGTTCATCTCACCGTCGCCACGAGGATCCGGGTCAATGCTCAACCGCATGGAAATGCTCCGTGTTTTTCTGGTCGCGGTGGAAGCGCCGAGCTTTCGCGAGGCTGCGCATCGCCTGGGAATTTCGCCGCAAAAGGTGACGCGAGCGATCAAGGAGCTGGAGCGCACCTTTGCCGAGCCGTTGTTTCACCGCAGCACGCGACAGGCGACGCTCACGGCGTTCGGGGCCGAGATCGCGCAGCAGGCGCGGGAGACGCTGAATCAGTTCGACCGGCTGTTCCTGGCGCACTCGAAACCGAAAAATGCCGAGATCGCTGGCCGTGTCGGGATCACCGCGCCTCATGCCATCGGCAAGCTGTACCTGGCGGATTTTCTAAAGCCGTTGATGCATCAGCACCCGGGGTTGCGAATCGAATTGAATCTGGATGACCAACTGACGGATGCGGTGCTGTCCCGGATCGATATCGGGATCCGCATCGGGGCGGTGCGTGATCGGCGGTTCATCGCCCGGGCGGTGGCTCAGGTGCCGTTGAAGGTTGTGGCGGCCCCCGCATTGGTGGAGGCGGTCGGGGCGCCGTCCAGTGTGGAGGCGCTTAAGTCGTTGCCGTTGTCGGTGCTGATTGATCGGAACAACGGCAGGCCGTGGCCTTGGTTCTTTTCGGACGGTGAAAGTTACTTGCCGCCCTCCCCGGCGTTCAGCTGTGACGATCCGGAGACAGAGCTGGAGTTTGTCCTGTCCGGGCTCGCGTTCGCGCAGATGCCGCACTACCTGGCGGAACCGCACGTGAGTGAAGGTTCTCTGGTCGAGGTGCTCGCGCACTGCGCGCCGCCGACCGTGGACCTGATTGTCTATCGCACCCAGTCTGGGCCGGTGCCGCCCAGGGTTCGGTTGGTGTATGACCATCTGATCGCCTGTCTTTCGGATGAGGGGTTGTTTCCTCGGCGGTCGGGCCATCATCCATAAAACTGGACTGTCCGGTTTTGCGACCGCTGCGCGGCAGATCGCGGGCAAGGTGGAACATCACCCCGGTCGCTCCAGCGGCCTGTGGTCAGAATCAGCAGCCTTGGTCCGGATTCGACCAAGCGCCCTATTTCATCCCCTCGTCCTGCAAAACCCCAGTTCTCAACTAGCCTGAAAATTGACTGATCCAGAGCGAATGGACCAAACGTTTAACCTCGCTGATCGGATAAAAACAACAATGAAAGATCCTTATGCGTTCGGGTTCTATTGCGCCTTGTTCGCGCTTGCCGCGATGACCGGCGCAGTCTTCTACGAGTCCTACACAGGCGCCGGCATTTCCGGGTCGGCGAGAGCGTACGACGTCATTAATTCGTGTTCCGCGCTGGTGCAAGCGCTCGCGGCCATCGGTCTGGTCGGCCTGGCGTTCAAGGCGTATCGCGCGTGGAAGAACGAGATGATCCACAACAAGGCACTGGGCATCATCTGGGATGCCAACGTCGCCTTTCGCGAAATCGAGCTGAGTTTCAACGAGTGGTTCTTTGGTCCCAATGCAGTGGACAAGGCCAACAGCGATGGGTCGCGTATTACGTCATTACTGGCGGCCAGTCCGTTTGGTGCCAGCCTGCGCAGTTTCAAGAAGCAGTGCATTCTCATCGACAAGGTGGTGATCAAGGACGACTGGCAGTGGGTCAACCACGCCACCGAACTGGACATGCTGGCGCGCGTGCTGAGCATGGACGCGTTTCGCCCCACCACCAAGGCCAAGGAAACCGCGAACATCATCGACTTTCTCTACTCTCGCGAAGGCGAAGCGTTGAAGCGCACGCAGGGCGAGTGGGAGATGTTGATGAAGGTGATCGAGAAAGATCTGGCCGCCCTGGAGGCCGAGTACAGTGAGTGACCCTGCCAGGGCTTGAAGCGCAATAGAACTGTTCGCGCACAGCTCCGGTCGAACGGCATGCCTTCCGCCGGATGACCCTGCGGCTAACCCTTTTCGAGGCTGCTGGAGCTCATGTTCGAACACGTCGACTTCAATTATCTGCTGGTCAACTACGGCTACTGGGCAGTGTTTATCGGCTGCCTGCTGGAAGGCGAAACCATTCTGATTCTGGGGGGACTGGCGGCTCACCAGACGTCCCTTCACCTGCCGCATGTCATTCTCATCGCCACGCTGGGCGGCATGCTGGGGGACCAGATTCTGTTCTGGACCGGGCGTTGCTTCGGCCCTCGCATCCTGCCGAAGCTGCACCGACAGCAATCGGCCATCGACCGGGTTTCCGACTTGATCAAGCGCTACCCCACGGCGTCGATCTTCTCCGTGCGGTTTCTCTATGGCATGCGCCTGGTCGGGCCGCTGGTGATCGGCGCAAGTCGCCTCTCCCCCATTCGCTTCGCACTGATCAATCTATTGGGCGCCGCCGTGTGGGCGACGCTGTTTGTGATGGCGGGTTATTGGGCCGGTCAAGCGCTAGAGAACCTGCTGGGGAACCTGAAGCCTTACCGGTTGCCGATTTTCATCGGTGTGGTGGTGCTGGCTGCCGGCGTGGCTTTTTTCCGGCATCATCGCGCGAAAACCAAGGCCGCGCGATCTCATGGAGACTGATGCTCATACCGCAGAGGGACTACACGCTGCCTCCGCCGGTCGCGCTTGCGCGGAGCTCGACACCAAGGGCGTGCATGACTTTCACTACGGTGTCAAAGCGTGGTTTGGCACCCGGCGCCAATGCTTTGTACAGACTTGCGCGCCCCAACCCGGTCGCCTGCGCAACGCTCGACATACCACGCGCCTTGGCCACATAACCGATCGCTCTGACAAACTCCTCGCTGTCGCCGTCGGACAGTACCTGGGTCAGGTATTCACTGATCGCTTCATCCGTATCCAGAAATGATGCGACATCGAAGGGACTCAGTTTATTACTCATGTTCTAACCTCTTTGCCAGCATTCGGGCCTGACGAATATCCGCAGATTGACTGGCTTTATCGCCGCCGACCAACAAAACGATGCAGACGCGCTCTCGAAACGTGAGGTAAATCCGGTAGCCACTCCCTATGTTCAAACGCATTTCCGAGATGCCACCCCCAACTGATTTGACGTCGCCAAGATTTCCTGCGGAAACCCGATCTATACGACGAACTACCGCTAGCTTTGCCTGAATGTTGCGCAACCCGGAATGCCAGCTCACAAACGCCTCAGTTTGCAGAACGGTGTACATAAAAGAGTGTATCCGATCGAAGACAAAGTGCAATCGTACCGACCGTCCGCCACGTAACGGCACTACATATTTATTACCCGCGTTGAACCAAAACGCGCTCAATGCCGCTCTCGCGATCGCTTCCACGCTTCCCATCCGCCGGAGGTCCCTCTATAACGACGGTGCGCACAATCGACTCACAGGGATCAACACAATGAAGACATGCTTGACCGCTAGCTTGCTGTTGGGATTGGCCAGCGTCACTCACGCGCAGGCGGCTGAGGCTCCGTCGCACCTGGACGCGATCCAGCAGAAGGGTGAGCTCGCGGTCTGTACCACCGGCGATTACAAGCCGTATTCGTTTCTCAAGCCGGATGGGCAATACGAGGGGATCGATATCGAGCTGGCGCAGTCGCTGGCTCAGAGTCTTGGGGTGAAGGTGCAGTGGGTGCCGACGACCTGGAAAAACCTGATGCCGGATTTCACGGCGGGCAAGTGTGACATCGCGGTCGGTGGTATTTCGGTGACGCTGGAACGGCAGAAAAAGGCTTTTTTCAGCAGCACGCTGGACGTCGACGGCAAGGTGCCGCTGGTGCGCTGCGAAGACGAGTCGAAGTACCAGACCGTCGAGCAGATCAACCAGCCGGAGGTGCGCCTGATCGAACCTCAGGGCGGCACGAACGAGGCGTTTGCCAGGGCGTACCTGCCCAGGGCGTCGCTGTCCTTTCATGACAACAAGACCATCTTCCAGCAGTTGCTGGACAAGAAGGCCGACGTGATGATCACCGATGCGTCGGAGGCGCTCTACCAGCAGAAGCGCACGCCGGGGCTGTGTACGGTCAACCCTTCCCGTTATATGCAATATGGCGAAAAGGCGTATCTGCTGCCGCGTGACGATATCGCCTGGAAAAGCTACGTCGATCAGTGGTTGCACTTGAGCAAGGCAACTGGCGCCTATCAGAAAGTGGTGGGCGAATGGCTGGCGGTTCCGGGGGCGTAATGGCGTGTCGGGGTTGTGCTAATCACTGGCTATTCAGCATCATCCCGGCATGAACCCTCGGCAAAGGATCCGGCTGCTCTCATGAAGACCCGCAAAAGCATCACCCGCGCGTTCTGTGTCGAGTTGCAGCAGGAGCTGTCCATTGTGGCGGCGCGTCGTGAATACTTCTCTCAAGAACCACCGCGCGCCCGCTTCAACTTCCTGTGTTCGTCCGAGCCGTGTCGCGCCCAGGGCGTGAAGATCACGGGGGTGCGCTATGACGTGAAGCCGCAGGAGCATCCGACCTTTGTGGCGGCGCACTTTCGTGCCAACCCCCATTACGAGCACCATGCCGATTGCGAGTGGGTTGACGAGGCTGATGTGGCCGAGGACAAGCCCGTCCTTGAGGAGAATGACGCGCAAACCGCGTTGCGCAAGGTCAAGCGCAAGCTGGACGATTACATTGATGTGTTCGACCCCACGCTAAAGGAAAGAACCCGGTCTGCGCCCTCCCGTGACAAACCTCTACCGCCGTCTGAAGAACCGCCCGCAAGCGCGACGCCCTCGTCAAACGCCTCGAACAACAGACAGCCCACTGAAACCCGCACCCACAACCTGGAGCGTCTGGTCGACAGTTTCCGGCAGGCACAGGCCACCCTCAGCAAGGAAGAGCTTGCCCTGCTGACGCTGCGCGTTCCGGGTCAGGGCGAGGTGACACTGCGTTCGTACTTCCGCCACATCAAATTCGCCCAATTGGGGGACGAACGACGCGTGCTGTACGGCGGCGGGCTGGTTGAGCGCTATGGCATAGGGTTCAAGTTCACGTTCTTTGATCGGCTCCAGGGCAAGCAGGTGACGCTGTACGTCTCGCCGGCCCAGATGCAGGCTTACCGTTCAAGTCGCTACATCAGCGAATTGCTCAGCCATGCGGACGAGGTGCGATTTTTTACCGTGTTCGCCTTGGGAACGCTGGCGCTCAGCCCATCGGGCAAAAGCGTCAGCGTGAAAATCGAGGACCTGAGGCACCTGGCGATCGTGCTGGGGCCCGCAAAAGAAGCGATGCCGGACACAAAGAATGACACCGGCTCGACTGGCGATCCGGTGCGGGACGCTTAGCCCCGGATCACCGGCTCCCGCGCGTTCTACACATCGCCTCGTCGTTAGAGGCTCAGGCGGCCTTACGCGCCTTCACGTACGAGAAGAAGGCGTCAAGGTCGGGTCCGCACAGCGTGCGGGCCACCGACTTCACTTCCTCCATCGGCCAGTCCCACCAGGCCGCTTCGAGCAGTTGTTCACGCACGTGCTCGTCGAAACGCCAGCGAATGAATTTGCACGGGTTTCCGCCCACAACAGCGAATGGCGGCACGTCGCGGGTAACCACGGCCCCTGCGGCCACGATAGCGCCGTGCCCGATGGTCACTCCGGATAAAAGCGTGGCGTCGGCGCAGATCCAGCAATCACTGCCAATGACGACGTCGCCTTTGCTGGGCGCGTAGTCCTTGATGTCCTCCAGCCCCTTCATCATGGCCGGGAATGGATAGGTGGTGAGCCAGTCGGTGCGGTGCTCGCCACCGAGCAGGATTTTCACGCCCGCCGCGATCGAGGTGTAGGAACCGATTCGCAAGATGGTGTCGTCGCCGAACTCGAAGACTTCTGGAATGCCGTAGGTGCCGGTGCCCACGACATAGTCCGGATAGCGCAGGCGGATCTTTTCCGGCTCGCGCTCGAGCTTGTCGAGGCTGCGCAGGTGCTTTCTGGTTTTACGGGTTTTCAGGCGTTCGAAGAATTTCATGCGGGGTCCAAGAGCAAAAGCGGGCACGACAAGGGCGGGTCAACTGCTCTGACGATGCAACAGAAGACGCTTGAAGCGGCGAAACGTGGTCCGGTTGAACTGCCGCAACGGAATCGAGCGAAGCAGCGTCCAGGCGTACTTCTTGTCGCTGACCACGGCATATTTCAATGCCTTGTTGATGATCGCGGTCAGCCCCCGGTTGTAGGCCGGGTGCGAGCGATAAGGCGCAATGGTGCGCATGTCAGCGTCAAACAGGACTTTGTAGCGGCGCGACAAGTTGTTCGGGTGACGTCGATACCGGGTGACGGTCACCGGCAGCACATGCACCTCATAGCCTTTGCTGGCGATCTTCAGCGTCATCTGAAAATCCTGGACCTTGATATCGGGATCGTAGAAATCCACGGTCCGTAATGCGTCCATCCGGTACAGCGACACCGGGGCACCCACGACGATCGCGTCACCCAGGATCTCGTCGAAGCTGAGCTTCTGGATGCTGGCCAGCTTCTGGCTCTTGGTGTCGTTACCCTCGGAGTCCATGTAGATGATCAGCGCGCCGACGCAGCCGACTTCCGGATGCTGGTTCAGGTACTCGGCACGCAGGCGTACCGATGACGGCAGCATGATGTCGTCCAGGTCAGGCGTGCACACATACTCGCCCCTGGCGTACTGCAGCCCGTGATTCAGCGCAGCACTGACGCCCTGGTTGACCTGGGAGTAAAGCTGGAAGTCGTATTTACCTTGCAGCGCCCGCAGCAAGGGCACGCTGTTATCGGTGGACCCGTCGTCGACGATGATGACTTCGACGTTCGGATAGTCCTGGGCAAAGATGCTCGCCAGGGCGACGTCCAGATACTTTTCTGCGTTGTAGCAGGGCGCGATGATCGATACGAGGGGCATCGAATCATTCTTGGGCCGATTTTCTGGAGTGGGTTGTTCAGTCATAAGTCTGTTTTTTGTATCTCTACGACTGGATCGGAGGCATTTCGCAACGATCCTTGCACAAAACAAACACATGATGCGGCAAAGCGGTGCGCTTTGTCATGGGCTGATTAGAGCCTGAAAATCGCAAAATGCGGATTTTCGTGGATCCCGCAGGTGGAAATCCTGCAAACCCTTCAAACGCGCGCAATAAAAAACCCCGTGGCTCGACAGCTCCATGGGGTTTTCTGTGTTTCAGATCAGGCGATCAAGGGGCTGCGTAAGTGACCAGCAGCTCTTTGGTTACCTGAAAGTCCAGCGACATCGCCACGCTCAAGGCCGTGATGGTGAAGATGGAGAACACGAACAGCTTGCGTGCCCAAACGGTGTCATCTTTGGCTTTGTACCCTGTCCAGGCCATGTACAGCCAGTACATGCCCATGGCAGCCGCGACAGCCAGATAGTTGAGCCCGGCGTAACCGCCGAAGGTCAGCATCAAGGTCGCCAGCAGGAACGCCAGGATGTAGATCAGGATATGCCGCTTGGCCACCCGGATGCCGCGCTTGACCGGCAGCACCGGAATCGAAGCCGCCAGGTAGTCATTGAAACGGAAGATCGCGATGGCGTACGAGTGAGGCATCTGCCACAGGCTGAACATGACGAGCAAGGTCAGCGCCGCGAGGTCAAAGCTGTTGCTCACGGCAACGTAGCCGATCACTGGAGGCATCGCACCCGACAGACTGCCGACCAACGTGCCGTGAACGGATTTGCGCTTCAGGTACAGGCTGTAGAAGCCGACGTAAATCACAAAACCGATCACTGCAAACAAGGCCGCCAGTGGGTTGGCCTTGAAGTACAGCAGGCCAACACCGACCACACCCAGGACCGTGGCATAGATCAGGGCCAGCTTCACCGAAACCAGGCCCTGAACCAGAACACGATTCTTGGTGCGCTCCATCTTCAGGTCGATATCGCGGTCGATGCAGTTGTTGAACACGCAACCGGAGGCGACCACCAGCGAAGTACCGATCATCGCGATCAGGAACAGTCCGAAATCGACATGTCCCTTGGATGCGAGGAAAAAGCCACCAGCCACCGAAAGCACGTTACCGAAAATGATCCCCGGTTTGGTGATTTGGATAAAGTGCTTCAGTGACATCAGGTTTTCCTCACTTCGCCATCATGAAGGTATGAATGCTGAACATGATCCAGACACTCAGACCCACCAACAGCAAGATCACCAACGTTGCGAACGCAAACGCGATCACGTTGTTGCGCTGGGCCGCGGAACGGTCCAGGTGCAGGAAGTACACCAGGTGAACCAGAACCTGCACGACTGCGAAGATCAGGACGACCCACAGGGTCGCGACCTTCGAAATAGTCGGGAACATCACCAGACCGAAAGGAACCGCGGTCAGGATGATCGACAGGACGAAACCGACCATGTACGACTTGAAGCTGCCGTGGCTGGCATCGTCATGAGAATGAGGTGAATTAGCCATTTAAATGGTCCCCATCAGGTAGACAACGGTGAACACACAGATCCAGACCACGTCCAGGAAGTGCCAGAACAGGCTGAGCATGCTCAGACGGGTTTGGTTGGTCGACGTCAGGCCGTTCTTGCTGACCTGATACATCATGATCGCCATCCAGATCAGACCGCTGGTCACGTGCAGACCGTGGGTACCGACCAGCGTGAAGAACGCCGACAGGAAGCCGCTGCGGTTCGGGCCGTAGCCTTCGGAGATCAGCATGTGGAACTCGTTGACTTCCATGCCGATGAAGCCCAGGCCGAACAGGAAGGTCACGAACAACCAGCCCAGAACACCCGCCTTGTTACCTTTGTGCATCGCCAGCATGGCGAAGCCGTAGGTGATCGAGCTGAGCAACAGGCAGGCGGTTTCGCCCAACACGTACGGCAGCTCGAAGATGTCGTGGCCCGAAGGACCACCGGCAACGTTGTTCACCAGAACCGCATAGATTGCGAAGATCGACGCAAACAGGATGCAGTCGGTCATCAGGTAGATCCAGAAGCCGTAGACCTTCATCTCGCCGGCGTCATGGTGACCGTGATCGTGCTCGTGGTCATGACCGTGGTCGTGACCCTTCGCACCTTCAAATACTAAGTTCGACATTGTTTATGCCTGCTCCAGCTTGTTGACAGGAGTGTTCGCCTGGGCGTTACGCACCGAGGCCAGGATCTTGTGTTGCTCGCCTTCGATACGTGCCACTTCCGATGCAGGAACCATGTAGCCCTGATCGTCACGGGACGCGTGGATGACGAAGTAAACGATGGTGCCGACCAGGCTCACGCCCGCCAACCAGAAAATGTGCCAGATCATCGCGAAACCGAAGACGGTGAGCAGCGCGCCCATCACCAGACCGGTTGCCGTGTTGTTAGGCATGTGGATGTCGGAGTACTTGGCGGGAACCTTGTACGCTTCACCATCACGCTTGGCGGCGTAGAACGCGTCGATCTCTTCAGCCTTCGGCAATTCTGCGAAGTTGTAGAACGGTGGCGGCGAAGAAGTCGACCACTCCAGGGTGTGGCCATTCCATGGGTCACCGGTCAGGTCGCGGTTCTGCTCGCGGTCACGGATACTCACGTAGATCTGGATCAACTGGCAGGCGATACCGACCATGATCAGCGCGGCGCCCCAGAAGGCAACGTGCAGATAAGGGGTCCAGTCCGGGTTGTCAGTGGTGTTCAGACGACGGGTCATGCCCATGAAGCCCAGTGCGTACAGCGGCATGAATGCCACGTAGAAGCCCGAGATCCAGAACCAGAACGCTGCCTTGCCCCACTTCTCGTTCAGCTTGAAGCCGAACGCTTTAGGGAACCAGAACGCGAAGCCGGCGATGTAACCGAATACCGCACCACCGATGATCACGTTGTGGAAGTGCGCGATCACGAACAGGCTGTTGTGCAGAACGAAGTCGGCACCCGGGATAGCCAGCAGAACGCCGGTCATACCACCGATGGAGAAGGTAATCATGAAGCCCAGGGTCCAGCACACTGGCGCAGTGAAGCGCAGGCGGCCCTGATAAATCGTGAACAGCCAGTTGAACAGCTTCACACCCGTCGGGATGGAAATCAGCATCGTCGCCAGACCGAAGAAGGCGTTGACGCTTGCACCCGAACCCATGGTGAAGAAGTGGTGCAGCCAGACCATGAAGCCCAGTACCGAGATCGCGCCGGAAGCGTAGATCATCGAGTGGTGGCCGAACAGGCGCTTGCCGGTGAACGTGGAGATGACTTCGGAGAAGACACCGAACGCCGGCAGAATCAGGATGTAAACCTCAGGGTGACCCCACGCCCAGAACAGGTTCACGTACATCATCGGGTTACCACCCAATTCGTTCGTGAAGATGTGGAAGTCCAGGTAACGGTCCAGGGTCAGGAACGCCAGGGTACCGGTCAGGATCGGGAACGAAGCCACGATCAGGACGTTGGCCCAGGTGCAGGTCCAGGTGAAGATCGGCATGTCCATCAGTTTCATGCCAGGGGTACGCATTTTCAGGACGGTAACCAGGAAGTTAACGCCCGTTAGCGTTGTACCCAGACCCGATAGCTGAAGTGCCCAGATGTAGTAGTCAACACCCACGCCCGGGCTGTAGCCCAGCTCGGAAAGCGGTGGATAGGCAACCCAGCCGGTACGTGCGAATTCGCCGACGCCCAGAGACACGTTCACCAGCACCACGCCGGAGATCAGCAGGTACAGGGACAGCGAGTTCAGGAACGGGAAGGCCACGTCGCGAGCGCCGATCTGCAGAGGCAGAACGATGTTCATCAGACCGGTGAAGAACGGCATCGCCATGAAGATGATCATGATCACACCGTGAGCGGTGAAGATCTGGTCATAGTGTTCAGGCGGCAGATAGCCAGGCGAACCCTCAGTGGCCAGGGCCAGTTGGGAACGCATCATGATGGCGTCGGCAAAACCGCGCAGCAGCATGACCATGGCGATGACGATGTACATCACGCCGATTTTCTTGTGGTCAACCGAGGTCAGCCACTCGGTCCACAGGTAGGTCCATTTCTTGAAATACGTGATCAGACCGAGGACCGCCGCACCGCCGATAGCGATCATGGCAATCGTGATCATGACTATCGGTTCGTGGAACGGAATCGCGTCCAGACTTAATTTACCAAACATCGTTTACTCCTCTGCCTCAGCAGCTGAATGCTTACCCATGTCCATCCCTTCCATACCGGCCACTTCTTTCTTCTCGTGCTCAATCTTGCCCGGCTTCATACCTTCATACTTGTCGATGATGATCTGGAACAGGTTGGGAGTGACCGTGGAGTAGAGTTCAACGGGGTTACGTTCGCTAGGTTTGGCCAGAGCGGTGTACTCAGCCGATGCCAGCTGTTTAGGTGAATTCTTGACCTCGGCAACCCAGGCGTCGAAACCCGCCTGATCGGTTGCGGTTGCCTTGAATTTCATGCCGGTGAAACCTGCGCCGCTGTAGTTGGCGGAGATGCCATCGAACTCGCCGTTTTCGTTGGCGATCAAGTGCAACTTCGTCTGCATGCCGGCCATGGCGTAGATCTGGCCGCCCAGTGCAGGGATGAAGAACGAGTTCATGACCGAATCAGAGGTGATGCGGAAATTGATCGGGGTGTGAGCCGGGAACACGATCTTGTTGACGGTGGCAATGCCCTGTTCCGGATAGATGAACAGCCATTTCCAGTCGAGCGCGACCACTTCGATGGTCAGCGGCTTCACGTCGGATTCAAGCGGACGGTAAGGGTCCAGTGCGTGGGTCGACTTGTAGGTCACATAGCCGAGCACGATGATGATGGCCAGCGGAACCAGCCAGACGATCAGTTCAATCTTGGTCGAATGCGCCCAGTCAGGCGTGTAGGTCGCGCTCTTGTTCGAGGCGCGATACTTCCAGGCGAAGATGATGGTCATGAAAATGACCGGCACCACCACCAGCAGCATGAGCAGAGTTGCAGTGATGATCAGATCACGCTCTTGCACGCCGACATGGCCCTTGGGATCCAGCAGGGTGTAATCGCACCCGCTGAGCAGGAGCATGCTGAAAAGGGCCAAGAAGCCAAAAAACCTGGGGTACCTTTTTTTACTCATCTCACGACCTCTAAAAGCAGCTTTCGCATCGCAGTTGGGTTTCGACCGCCAACACTTCACCCTGCCAGGTGCTGGCAAATTTTTGGATTGAACAGGGGCCTGTCAGGAAGCGTGTGGCCTCGTAACAAATCCGGGTTTCGCTGTGGTTTCTTATTCGAATGGTGGCAACCGCCTATGCGGACCAATTCCTTGGGCGCAGACATTCTGAACGTGACGCAGGAGGCCATCCAAACGGCGTCTACAAAGGCGTAAAAAACGCTTTCTGACCTCGATTTCCGCCGTCCATCAAGTGACAGGGGCGTTAAGTGGGGGCGATTGTAGATACGTAAAGTTTTATTGACTATGAGTTATTGCGCAACAGTTAATTTCCGAATCTGTAAGAATGCGATCATTTGTCGCACCCCCAAAAGCCCGGACAGCCCCGAATCTGTTGAGGAATCCGGAGCGGTTTTTTACGCAAGACTTTGTAATTAGCGCGCTTTCATGCGGTTCCGGAGGATGCCCACTGGTACCAGAATTACGGTGAGAACAAAAGCGATCAATGCCCATTGCGCCAGCGACAGTCCGAGGACTGGCGGATATGGCGTCTCGCAAAAGCCGCCGACCTGAAAACCGAGCGGAAACAACGATGCCAGCGGCAAGCCATCGACAATCGGCTGCAGGACATCGATGCCGCAGCTCTCGGTCGGGTGGGTCTGGATGTAAACGTGACGCCCTGCTGCAACAATCCCGCCGACCGCACTCAAGGTAACGAGCGCCTCGCAGATGGTCAGGCTCAGTCGGCCCGGCATGGCGGCGCCGATGAAGGCGAAGATCGCGATGAACAGCAACGCATAGCGCTGCAGAATGCACAGCGGGCAAGGCGCCTCACCCAATACGACCTGCATGTACAGGGCTCCGCCGATCAGCGCCAGGCAGATGATGCCCAGCAGCACCAGGAACTGCTTCTCGCGTCGCAGGTAAATCATCTCGTCAGTCATTCACATACCCTTTGAATTGGTGTCCATCCAGATCAACGATCTGCGTTGTCACGCGCCCCGGCTGCCGGGAAAGCCGGCAATTCTACCATCGTCTCAGCCGCACGCTGGCGAGATGGTGAACACGCCGGTATTACCCGAACATTAAGCGTGATACGTAACAATCGACGGACACCGACCTCAACCCCTTCTATATATATAGAAGCGTGCGACGCTTTGCCGCAGGGACGGATCGCCGCATCCCTCTTTATATATAGAAGGATGCGGCCTTATGTCGCACCTCTGGATTATTCCAGAGCGGAAGCAGGACCAAAGAACTCGTACCGTGCCTGCTGCTCAGGAACCCCGGCAGCCGTGAGCTGACGCTTCATGGTGGCCATGAACCCCTTCGGCCCCAGAAAGTACGCATCCAGGTCGCGGTTCTCGGGGAGCCATTGTTCAAGACGCGCCTGATCGAGCAATCCGGTCGCATGGGCGGGCGGGCTGACGCCGTCGTCTTCGTTGTAGCAGTAGAAGCGCTTGAGTTGCGGGTGTTGGTCAGCCAGCGCTTCGATCCGGTCACGGAACGCATGAACCGAACCGTTGCGCGCGCAGTGGATGAAGTGGATCGGACGCGGGGTTTCCAGGGCCGCCTCCAGCATCGCCAGCGTCGGGGTGATGCCGACGCCGCCACTGATTAACACCAGCGGCTTGTCGCTGTGCGTCAGGGTGAACTCACCTGACGGCGGGAACATGTTGATGCTGTCACCCACGTTCAGGTGGTCGTGCAGGTAGTTGGAGGCACGACCACCCGGCTCCCGCTTGACGCTGATGCGGTACTGGTTGTCGACCGCCAGCGCCGACAGCGAGTAATTGCGGCGGATTTCTTCGCCATCCAGAAACAGCTGCATGCCGATGTACTGACCGGCCGTGAACGACAGGATCGGCTGACCATCGGCCGGGGCAAAGTAGAACGAGGTGATCTCGGCGCTTTCCGGCACCTTGGCGACCACCTTGAACGCACGAGCGCCGCGCCAGCCGCCTGGGGCCTGGGCTTTTTCGTCGTAGATGGATTTTTCCGCGCCTATCAGAATGTCGGCCAACTGCCCGTAGGCATTGCCCCAGGCGTTGATGACTTCGTCGGTCGCGATGTCGGCGCCAAGCACCTCGCGAATGGCCTCCAACAAGCATTCGCCCACCAGCGGATAATGTTCCGGCTGGATTTGCAGCGCGACGTGCTTGTTGATGATCTTGGCCACCAGGTCGCCCAGCGCCTCGAGTTGATCAATGTGACGGGCATACATGAGCACGCCGTTTGCCAATGCGCGGGGCTGATCGCCGCTGGCCTGATGCGCCTGATTGAACAGCGGGCGCACCTGAGGGTAGCGGCTCAGCAGTTTTTTGTAGAAGTGGGTGGTCAGCGCTTCTCCCCCGCTTTCCAGCAAGGGTACGGTCGATTTGACGATGGCACGATCCGAAGCATTCAACATGATGGACTCCTGGGACTGTTAAAAAGGCTACCCAGGAGATATCAGGAAGCGTGCCAGCTATTAATTCTTTTTAAATCATAGGCTTACGATAAAAGTGTCAATATGACCAAACGCCGTTGATGGTCATTACGACCTAAGCCAGGTCATTTCGACTACACAGCGAGGCGCCCGTGTTGATTCGGGTCTTTGCCAAAACGGTTAAAGCCTGCCCTTGCGGGGTCGATAAACCGTCAATGACAGCTGATTGCTCGCATCGGGCAAATCAGACACCGCATGACAGAAGGTTCATATGTCCAAAAACGTCCGCGCAGATTCACTCTCGCTTCTGCTGTTCACGTTACGCAGCGGAAAGCTGATGGCGATCAACCTGCTCAAGGTCAGTGAAATCATTCCCTGTCCTCCCCTCACTCGCCTGCCGGAGTCGCACCCGCACGTCAAAGGTGTCGCCACCTTGCGCGGGAACTCCCTGTCCGTGATCGATCTGAGTCGCGCGATTGGTGAGCGCCCCTTGGTCGACCCGGACGGCGGTTGCCTGATCGTCACCGACGTCAGCCGCTCCAAGCAGGGGCTGCATGTCCAGGCCGTGAGCAAGATCGTCCACTGCCTGACCACCGATATTCGCCCACCGCCTTTCGGTTCGGGCAATAAATCGTTTATCACGGGCGTCACCCAAGTGGATGGCACGCTGGTCCAGGTGCTGGACATCGAAAAAGTCATCCATGGTATTGCGCCAGCACAAATCGTTGCCGAACCGTCCGAGCTCAGCCCTGAAGAAATTGAAGTCTTGACCAAGGCACGGATTCTGGTGGTCGATGACAGCCAGGTTGCCCTGCAGCAGTCGGTCATTACCTTGCGCACGCTGGGGATCGAATGCCACACCGCTCGCAGCGCCCGCGAAGCCATTGAGCACCTGCTCGATCTGCAGGGCACCGCACAGCAGATCAACGTGGTGGTGTCCGACATCGAAATGTCCGAAATGGATGGCTATGCCTTCACCCGTACCCTGCGTGAAACGCCCGACTTCCAGGAGCTGTACGTGTTGTTGCACACCTCGCTGGACAGCGCGATGAATGCCGAAAAAGCCAAGGCGGCTGGCGCCAACGCCGTCCTGACCAAATTCTCCTCACCCGAGCTGACGCGATGCTTGATCGAAGCCGCCCGCACCGTCCAGGCCCAAGGGATCTGAGACCCGGCCCCACCGACGCGTCCACCGAGCATTACTGGTTGATGCGTCGGGATCTGACGCTTCCACGGCGTCCGGTCACCTGGCCAGAAACGCTGCGCGAGGTACCGTTCAGTGCCGAAAACGCCGCAGCGGTTCACCGCTTGTTTGCCTTGGGCACACAGTACGGCGGCGGGCGGGTCCCCGACTTCACGACCTGGTTGAACGCATTCGAAAGCGATCCTGAATTCGATCGGTCCTTGTGCTTTGTCGTGGAGGACCCGTTGGGGGTCGCCGCCGTGGCGCAGTGCTGGACCAGCGCATTCATTCGCAACCTTGTGGTTCACCCTCGCCTGCAGGGCCGTGGCGTGGGCTCGGCGCTGTTGGCGCGCGCGTTCGACGCCTTTGCTCAGCGAGACGAGCGGTATGTCGATCTCAAGGTCATGGAAAGCAACCTGTCCGCCCGACGCCTGTATGAACGGGTCGGCATGCGATATGTGCAGCGCTGCGAACTGGAACCACGCTAAGCCACTCTAATCCGCCGTCACCTCCGTAAAAAAATGACGCCGATGGAGATTTGCATGAAAACCACCACCCTGCTGTTGCTGGCCCTTACCGCCGCTGCGGGCCAGGCCAGCGCCTCAAGTCCGGACGCATGGAAAGCATTCGACAAAACGCTGGTCGACAGCTGCGTTGCCGCCAGCTCACTTAAAAACGCCAAGCCTGCGGGCGCGCCGGCCATGTTCGATGACAGCGTCGGCTACAGCGCACTGCTGATCAAAGGCCAGTACAAACAAGCGTTCATGAAGAATAAAACCGGCACCGAGCTGTGCCTGTACGACCGCAAAAACAAGAAAGCGCTGATCACCGAATGGGACAACGTCACCACACTGCCCAAGAAGTAACGGGCGCTGGCGCATAACTTGCTGCAATACCCGCCAACGTGAAAAACACACCCGCGATGACAGATTGCCAACGCGGGTCAGTCGTCTTTCCTTCCTGTCGGCGGGCCATTCTTTCGATGAACACTCAGTTTTCCTGCGTCGGTTGCGGCAAATGCTGCACCGATCACCATGTCCCGCTCACCTTGTCGGAAGCCGCGCAGTGGGCGGCTGACGGCGGGTCGGTCATCGTCCTCACCGAGGCATTTCTGGCTGACGGTTACGGTGTGCCGGCCGAGCAGCTCATTCACGCCACCCGGCGCTCGCACCCCGTCAACAGCGGAGATGCGCAGGCGCTGGTCGCGATCACCTTCGCCGCTTACAACGCCGGCCGATGCCGAAATCTTGACGCGCAGAACCTCTGCCGCATCTACGAGCGCCGTCCGTTGGTGTGCAGAATTTATCCGATGGAGATCAACCCGCACATTCCGTTGCGCCCACAGGCCAAAGATTGCCCGCCCGAATCCTGGGAACAAGGCCCGGACCTGATCGTCGGTGGTCAGCTCGTGGACCGTGAGTTAATGGCGCTGATCGAGGCGTCCCGGCAGGCAGACCGTGATGACATCGCCCGCAAGCAGGCGATCTGCATGTCGCTGGGGATCGATACCACTGCCCTCAAGGGCAACGGTTTTGTCGCTTACCTGCCCGACATGACCGCATTTGCCGCCGCCGTCGAGCGTTTCATCAGTGGCGAGTTGCCAACGCCCGCCGACGAAGGCTGGCGTTTTCGCGTGGTGGGAGAGACTGCCACTCAGGCCCTGGAGCACGCCGGCGCCCGACTGGAAACAACAGAGTCGACGCGCTATACGTTCATTCCTTTGCAAAGCGCCTGAGATTTTCGATGAGAAGCAGCGATCGTGCTGCTTCCCCTCCTCCAGTCGCTGTACGTCGCAGTTGGGAAGGTGCTCACGCGCAACGGTACCCGGATCAGCGCTTGCCCATCGAGCGGCGGGTGCCGGAGGGCGCGGCGCCGGGACGCTTGTCATGATTGGATTTACCCGGTCCCTTGTAGTGCATGGGGGGCTTTTTGGTCTGCATCAACTCACCCGGTCTGAACGGAAAGCTGAACGCCGGGATCTCTGTTTTCCTGTCGTTTGTTTCGGCATCCGCCTCGACCGGTTCGACGTCGACGTCAGGAGCTGGGGTGGGTTCGGGGGTGGTCATGGAAGCTCCGGAATCGCGAAACGGTCTAAGGATGAACAGGCAGTGCCCGCAAGCCGCGCAGCATACCTCAATCACTGTGCAACTGCCTGTGACAACCGAGCGATGGCCTATTTGTAGAACAGATCGACCATCACCTCCGCCGAGAACGGGCCGGGCGTCGGCGTGTCGGTTTGCCAAAGCAGCTCGGCATTGAAGTCGGCTGTCGCCGAATAGTCGTCACCCAGCAGATCCGTCGCATGAAAGGGTTCGTTGTAACGCACCGGGTTGTTGTTGCGTGCATTGGTGATGCGGATGCCAATGCTCTGGTTGCCCGTGGGCACCAGCACATCGCCCGACAGCGTGCCCGACACCGGGGTAAAACGCGCATTCAGGCTGAACGGCGAATCACAGACTCGGCTGGTCGCCAGGGCAAATCGCTGAAAGGTCGCCACTTCGCCGACCCGCACGTTTCTGATCGCCACATCTCCGAACTCGACCGTCTCCGGCATCACCCGCAACTCAGCGTTGCACGCGACAAAACGCAGCCCCGTCAGGTCGCTGATGACGTAATTGAGGTTGTTGTCCGGTGCCGGATTCATGCCGCTGCCGCTGTCGATCTGAAACATGCGGTAATTCCTCACATCGCTGGCCACACCCGACGGCGGCGTCGGGCCGTACTTCTGGATGAACACCGAGAACGGCAGGTTGAAGCGGACGGTGGGACAGGCTGCGATCCGCGCGGGGGCCTCACTGCAGCCGGGCACTGTCTGCTGTACAGGCACGCGTCCGTTGCTTTGCAGGTAATCGATACCGTTTAGCGTAAGACCGGCGCGAATTCCCTGGCCGATCTGCTGGTTGTCGGGGTTCAGGTAAATAAACACGTCTTCTGCACCGCCTGGCGCTTCCCTCGCGCACTCAACGGCGAGGTTCAACCGTTCAGAGCGCCAGACCACACTGTCATCCGGCAAGGTCGCCGGGATCGCCACGCTGCTGCTCAGGTCGGCGCGAACCACGGTTTCGCCCGTGCCCTGCACCTTACAGGTCATGGCCATGCCGGTCGCGGGCAACGTCAGGCTCAGGAGAAAGGTCGGGCACCATCGGGTAAAAGAAAAAATCGTCATGCTCAGCATTTCTCCATCGTTGAATTGGCGGCAGGCGCGGCGGGCGACTCGGCACCTGCCGGGCGCAGGTGCGCGTTGAAGGGCGCGTCGCCTCGGGCGTGCGCACAGAACGTGCGTTGACCGCCGTAATCGGTCAGTGCCTTGAATGTCAGGCGTCCCGGCGTTGCGCGGCTATTGGGGGCCGATGGCCTCGACAGCGAACGCTCGGACAACGGCTCGATCAGCAGGTAGTCGCTGACCTCCCCTCCTTCGAATACAACGTCTTGCAGCGACACGTGGAAGGGCGTCGGATTGCGCACCCAGAGCGTGCGATCAGCGCTCGCCGAACGCTGCCAGATCAGGTTTTGCGCAGCCTCGGCGGGATCTCCAGGCAACGAGTCCGGGCGGTAGAACACGTTGATCCGGTGCCGTATCGCGATGCTCAACTGCTGAGCGGCTTCGCTACGACGCGGCACTTCCAGCACGTACAGATGCAGCAGGGATTCCCGATCCTCCGGCATGCCCACGCCCTCATAAAAAAGGCGCAACATCTGTTTGCCCTGCGCCGGCAACTGCGCGAGAGGAGGTGTCACCACAAAGGGCAGGTCGGACGCCGCAGAAGGCACCCCGTCAGGTTTGCCCAGCCACGCCTGGACAAGCACGCTGGCAGTCCCCGAATTGCTGACCTCGATGCTCGCTTCACGGAACCGGCCGTCGAACACCAGGCGCGTTCCCGACAGCGATACCGCAGCGTCCACAGCGGTACTGAAGAAGGCAAACATTGCCCACGGCAGACAGCCCCACTTCATTGGCACACCACTTTGACGCGGTCATAGGTGCGTTGCGGATTTCGGGCGGGCAGTTCAAAACGCGCCCGGCATTGCTGATCGGACCATCTGACATGCAACTCGCCCTTGTCCTGCTCGCTCAGAACCAATGCCCGACTGCCAGGATCGACCGCGGCCAACGGTTTCCCGCCCTCGTCTTCCACGATGGCCCCGAGCGGCACGGGGCTGCCGTCGGCGCGCGCCAGCTCGAATTGCACTCGACGACCGACCGTTGTCTTGAAGCTGACCCGAGGCACCGCACCGCGACGCGGCACGACCTGAGTCACGGCATTGTCCAGTTCGACATCCGCCCCCAGCGCGCGGGTGTCCAGACTGACCCAGTTGGCGCGATACGGCTGGGCGTACGGCAGAATGGCGTAGCCGTTACCGGCCGTTTCAACGTTGCTGACGTTTGAGAGCCTCGCGCCGCTGACGTCCTTGACCTCGACCAACGCAAAGGTGTCACCCAGTGGCTGCCCAAGATTCACGCCGCCCGCATGCGCGACCATCGAACCGGCGGCACCGAAACTCACCGCGCGATAGTCACGCCCCTGACCGTAGCCCGCATCGAATCGACCATACGGCGTGGTGGTGCTCAGTTTGCCGAACCCGGCCGAGCCCGAGCGGTTGTCGTGACCGGCCTGCACCGAATAGAACGTATTGCGGTCATCGAAGACCTGTCCATTGAGGCCGGTCTGCAGGTTGTAATCGCCCGCGCTGTCACGCACTGCGTTCGAAAAAGCGCGCGAGGCACCAGGGCTGTCCCCCAACGGAAGGCTTAACGTCAGCGCGACACGGTTGTCGGTCCGGCTGTCGCCATCGCGCTCGAACGTCTGATTGCGCTCGACCGAAAGGCTGTAACTGAGGCTTCGCCACGCGGCGTTCCAGGACAGATAGAACTGCCGCGTTTTGCCGGCGCCATCCCAATAACGCTGTTCGGAACCGATAAGGCTCAGTGAACCCGACTGCTCGGGCAGCGCCTGGGTCAGGTTGAACTCAATGCGATCCTTGGCCCGAGCCAGCGCCGACCCGTTGCGTGTCTGCAGGGCTTCGACGTGCTCATTGAGGGTTCGGTATCGATCGGTCGAGTAGCGATACCCCGCCACCGCCAACGTGGTGTTGGTCAGGTCCAGCGTGTTGGCATACCGCACGCGCAGGCTTTGGCCACGAGCGGTGGCGCGGCCCACCTGACTGAGCGACTGCGTAAGGTCCAGCGACACGGCACCCACGCCGGTATTGATGCCGGCGCCAACGTTGCCCGCCTGATAATCCTCGGCGACCTGCACGCCACCGGCGGTCGTCACCTGCTCGGTCAGGCCGTAGATCAATGTCGTGCTGGCGAAGGTCGGCGACTGGCGACTGTCGTAGCTGTCGTTGCTGTCGTATCGCCCCGCTGCGACGCTGTAACGAAACGCGCCTTTGGGGATCATGATCGGAAGCGACGCATAGGCCTGCACGAATACACGCTTGCGACCGTCCGCCTCGACCACCGTGATTTCGAGGTCGCCATTGGAACCGCTGGGGTAAATATCGGAAATCTCGAACGGACCAGGCGACACATTGCCGCTGTAGAGCATGAAACCGTTCTGCCGCACTTCCACCGTTGCGTTGGTTTCGGCGATGCCGCGAATGACCGGCGCATAAACACGCTCACTGTCAGGCAACATCCCGTCGTCGGACGCCAGCGTCGCACCGACGAACCGAACGCTGTCGAACACCTGCGAGTCGGTGAAGGTTTCACCCAGCGTCAACTGGCCCTTGAGTGTGCTGATGTCGCGCTGAACAAAGGTTCGGTTGCTGCGGAAGCGGTAAGGCTGTGCATCGCCGTACACCAGCGACGACTCGTTGCGCAGTCGCCACGCACCGAGGTTGAAACCATTGCGCAGGCCCAGGTAATACTGATCCTGCGTCTGATTGCCCCGCGTGCGCCGTGCGCCGCTGAAGCTGTAATTGACGAAACCGACTGTTTCACCTTCGTCCCACAATTCCGGCGGAACGTAGCCACGCGCGCGGCGTGACATCAATGACTGAGGGATGCTGATGTTCAGGCGCAAACTCGCGGGCTGGTACTCGACGTGGGCGAACTCGACATTCGCCGGCAGATCGAAACACCCGCCTGGCGTGGCGGCCGGGCCTTTGATGTCATCGATGTTCATGCCGAACTGGCGCAGCATCTCAAGCGTCAGACAGGCTTCGATCGCACCACTGGCCGGGTTGGCGATAAACGGGATGTCACGCCGTCCGGTCAATGCCCGGTTGACGTAGACGTCCACGCGATACGTACCGGGCACAACACTGTTGCCTTGCAGAAACGTGCTGAGGTCTGCTGGCTGGTCCGTGCCCTGGATGAACGCCGTGTTGAACTTGACGGGGGCGGGCGTCCCATTCCCCCCGTCGGTCATCGCCATTGATCCGGTGCTGAACATCCAGGCTACGGTGACGATACAGGTCGGCAGGACGTGACGCCTGATCGTGCGGGGATCGTTCACCGCGCCCATACGAGCGCCTCGCGCCACTGCGTTGGAGGTACATCCCTTGTTGTTCTTGTCTCGCCGTTCCATTAGCTGGTTTCACTCGTGTTCTGAGTCCCGATGCGCCGCTGTTCCTTTCTCGCAGGCGCACGAAGCTGAAGCCGGAAACAGGTCCGGCCCGAAAAATGGGTCAACGAAAAAATCCCGATCAGCGTGCCGCGCTAGTCGGGATGGGGCTCGGCCTTGCTGGCCTGGGTCATTTGCTCGCCGGACACCCTGACGTGATAGGGCTCCTGAGCACCGAAATCGTTGATGCTGATGAAGGACAACTCCACCGGTCCGCTCGAGGTCGCAGGGCTCAGAGGCCACTGGACGCGCTGCCGTGGACCCAGCATCCGGCTGGCCTCTTGCAACAACACGCGTCCGTTTTTTCTGGCGTCCAGCTTGATCATCGAAACGTGAAAAGGCCCGGGGTTGCTGACCTCGATGGATCCGCCCGAGACACGCCACTGCAACGCTTGCGCCGCTTTCAGCGGGTCTTCAGTCAACCCTTGAGGCCGGTAAAACACCTTGATGCGCTGCCGGATCGCGATCTGCAACTCGTTTTCGCTGGCGGACTGAGGGATCTCCTGGACATTGAGCCAGAGCACGGACTCACGGTCGGTTGCCAGGCCTTCCCCTGAATACATCACCCGGATCAACTGCCTGGCATCACCCGCCATCCGTGCCAGCGGCGGGGTCACGGCGAACGGTGGGGTATCCGGGGAGGCGCTGTCGGGGCTGCCTTCAAGCCAGGATTGCGCGAGGATGTCGCTCGTCCCGGTGTTATGCACGATCAGGCTGACTTCCTTGCTGCTGGCCGGGTAAATCAACCGTGTCGTATTCAGCACGATGCCCGCGTGTGCCTGCGCCGCCAGCCCCATCGCCAGCCCGGAGCAGATCCACGCGGCGGCACCACGCAAAAGAGTAGAAAACATGATGGAATCGTCTCAGGTCCAGAGGTAGGCGGGGCGAGCATGCTCACCCCGCCCGTTGCATCACAGATAGTCCATCACGAACGGCAGGAAGCCGTCGGCGTTGCCGGGATTGGTGGCCGCGCCGTTGAGCACGTACACCGCGCCGAAGTTGATTTCCGCGGTGGCGCCGTCAGCGGCATCCTTGATCAGCGGGGTATCGATGGTTTCATTCCCGCTCAGGTCCATCAGTTGGTTGGACGCGTTGAGCAGGCCGATACCCACACCGTCAGCCGCACCGGTGGTCCGTAGCAGCTTTTGATCGAGATTGTCGAGGCCACTGCCCTGACGGGCGATGAAGCGCATGTTCACGGTGTTGTACTGCGAAGCACCTCCTGTGCAATTCACCAGCAATTGAATCGGCGATGCGGTTTCCAGCTTGTTGTCGGCGAAACGTCCGATGTCGGAGAAGGAAACGTTACCCAGATCGACGTTGATTTCGCCTGGGTTGTTACCCGGGCTTGCGCCAGTGCCGGCACCGATGTCGCAGGTGATGTTGGTGAGGGTGCCGTTAAATACCAGCTTCCCGTTGTTTGCAGCGTGGGCGGTACCCGATACGCTAAAACCCATTGCGGCTACGATAGCCAGAGAAAGAGAAACCTTTTTCATGTTAACGACGTTCCTTGTGTCAATTCGTGTGTGCCCAGAGGACGGCGAGAACTATAAGCGGACGAGTGATTGACGGCTGTCAGGCTTTCTACCTTGAGCGTGCGGAATCGACAGTGGGGCGTGCCAGACGTTTCCGTAGGACTTGGCATGGCTCCGCCGCAGCCAGCGGTTGGCGTGGCTTGCAGGCTATTCGGCAAAAAAAAGGTGGGGCAGACCTTTGCAGATGATTTGTAAGTAATGACGTGTGGCGGGCGCGTGGATGGTGCCTTGGGACCAGGCGCGGGGGTGCGGTCTATCTCGGTTGTGTCAGACCCTCCGCGTGCATCGGGTTTGCTGCCGGTTCCCGGCAGATCGCGGTGGGTGGGTTTGTTGGGTTCGCTGGGTTCGTTGGGTTTGGCATTGGGAGGGTGGGCAGATCCATTTTCTCGGGTGGAGCCGAATCACCTTTCCGCCCCTCCGGCGGGTCACTTTTGAAAAGGCACCAAAAGTAACCAAAAGTGCCCGGCTCCTGGTTGGGCCCTCGTTCCTCGGGTACCCGCACTCCGACGACGCTCCGTGGGCCCGCGCCGAACGGGCATCCATGCCCTGACGGCGCTCTCGCGGCATCCCTGCCGCTCGACCCACTGCGCGTCGTCTGCGTTTG
>NZ_FOEO01000035.1 GCF_900110765.1 Pseudomonas sp. NFACC02 | reverse complement strand
ACACAGACCTGTGTTTCAACCCGGTGCCCTGTAGGAGCCGTCCGAGGTTACGAGGGCCGCGAATGCGTTGGGTCAGTCACCATCGAGGTTGATGACCCACCGCCTTCGCCAGCAAGCCGGCTCCCACAGGCCTGCGGTCTGGCCGCTGGTTCGTGCTTCAACCCGGACTCTGTGGGAGACGTCCGAGGTTAGGGGGTATGGGCCGCATTCAGACGAAGGGGTGAAGTCACCGTGCCAATTTCTGTGAACGGCATCGCTTTGTTTTTCCGCTCAGAAATCTCCTACACGTTCTTCAGGTCATGCGTCAGCCTGCCCTGCCGATGCGCGTTTATCGCCCATTCGCAGGAGACGTACCATGTTGCAAGGCATCAACCAGGCGCTGGCCAATACCAGTGTCAAACTCAAGTTGTCGATGGGGTTCGGCCTGGTGCTGATACTGACCATGGCAATCGCCCTCACGGGATGGCACAGCTTGGACACCATGATCGAACGCTCTGAATCATTGAGCGCGATCGCCAGGCTCAACGAGTTGACCAAGGACCTGCGCGCCGAGCGCATCATATTTCGTGTGGAAAACACCGCCGAGGGCAGGAAACGAGTGACGACGCGCATCGACGAGATCAAAGCGCACCTGTCGTCACTCCGACAGGACAGTCCTCCCGCCGACATCCTCAAATTGATCGACACTCAAAGCAATACCGTGCGCTCGCTGGAAAAAACGTTCGCCGAGTTGGGGCAGTCGCTACAGGCCCGCGAAACCGCCCGCTTGCAACTCAATGCCCTGTCTGACGCTGCGATCAAGGCGGTTGGCGTCGTTGAAGGCGAAGTATTGAAAGCCGTCAGCCAGGAACAGGACAGCAGCGAACGACTGGACGAGTTCACCAACCTGATGCAGTTGCGCCGACAGATCCAGAACGCGCGCTACGAGGTTCAGGCGTATGTGTTCAGCGGCCAGACCCTGTATGAAGAAGGGGCATTGGCAGCCATTGATGAAGCATTGAAGGAAGTCGAGCAGATCACTGGAGATCAATCCGACGGGGACATCGGCAGCCTGGCGACGGCCAGGCAATCTTTGCAGCAATACCGGGCTCAACTGATCCTGTTCAAGGACTTGCAAACCCAGGCCGAGGCGGCGCACGAGTCCATGGAAGCCATGGGCGATTCCCTGCTGTCTTCCACAGGCGAGCTCAGCGCGCTTCAAAGCCTGCGTCGCGACGATGAGGCCGCCCAGTCGCGTAAAGCGTTGATCAGCGTTGCGGCGTTGGCGATGTTGCTGGGCCTGCTGGCGGCCTGGCTGATCACTCAGCAGATCATCTCGCCGTTGCGCGAGACGCTCGCTGCGGCCAAGCGCATCGCCAAAGGTGACCTGAGCACGGACCTCGACGTTCAGCGGCGCGATGAAATGGGTGATTTGCAGCACAGCATGCAGGACATGACTCAGAGCCTGCGCAAGCTGATCAGCGGAATCAGCGATGGCGTTTCACAAATCGCCAGCGCCGCAACACAGTTGTCCGCCGTGACCGAGCAAACCAGCGCGGGCGTTAGCAACCAGAAAGACGAGACCGATCAGGTCGCCACGGCGATGAACGAGATGACATCAACCGTGATGGAGGTCGCCCGTAACGCGGAACAAGCCAGCGACGCGGCGCAACAGGCAGACGAGCAAGCACGGGAAGGGGACACGGTGGTCGCCGATGCCATCAGTCAGATCGAGCGCCTGGCCACCGAGGTCGACAACTCAATCATGGCCATGGGACAACTCAAGCTGGAAAGCGACAAGATTGGCGGCGTGCTGGATGTGATCAAGTCGGTCTCGCAGCAAACCAACCTGCTGGCACTGAACGCCGCCATTGAAGCCGCCCGGGCAGGCGAAGCCGGACGCGGCTTTGCCGTGGTGGCCGATGAAGTGCGCAGCCTTGCACAGCGGACTCAGGAATCGACCGAGGAAATCGAAGTGCTGATCGCAGCCCTGCAAAACGGTACACAGCAGGTCGTCAGTACGCTGGATGCCAGCCGTATCCTGTCCGACAGCAGCGTGGAATTGAGCCGCCGTGCAGGCACTGCGCTTGAGCACATCACCCAGACCGTCTCGACGATCCAGAGCATGAATCAGCAGATCGCGACGGCGGGCGAAGAGCAAACGGTCGTGGCCGAGCAGATCAACCGCAGCGTTCTGAATGTAAGGGACGTCTCAGAGCAGACCGCTGCTGCCAGCGAGGAAACCGCTGCCTCAAGCGTCGAGCTTGCCCGGCTGGGTGCGCAATTGCAGGAGATGGTGGGCGCGTTCAGAGTGTGATGCAGCGCGCCGGCCACAGGAGCCACGTTTCTGAACCAGTGAGACACAAAAAACCGCGAAGACCGAGGCCTTCGCGGTTTTTTGTATTCGATACCTTCAGTCAGGTATCACGCGTTAGCGAGCGTGTGCTCATTCACGTGCGTGGCAGGCTGCAACGGCAGCAGCGGCGCATGAGGATCGGCTTTCACCGAGGCTCTCCATGCTTCCAGCCAGGCTTCATTGCCTTCGGCCCAGACCAGCTCATGCAGGCGAGCTAACGCGACAGGGTCGCTGAGCAACTGCAGCCGCTCGTTGTTGTTCAACTGCTCCGGGCCGGCTTTGATCGCGTGACGCACGCGCTCGACGCGCATCCATTCGATCGGCTCGGCATGACGGTGACGAGAAGTCGCCAGGGCACACGCCAGAGCGTTCTGCTGTGGGTCGACCACGGCACGCACGAAGCCGTCGTTCAGCGCATGCCAGCGATTCTCATGGGTGTACTGATCGGTGGAGATCAGCTCCTGAGGCGGCGTGTGCTCTTCAGGGATCAGGAACAGACTTTCGTCACGTGCCTTCAGGCCGAGATTGGTCCGGCTGGAGATCACCGAAACCGGGATCGACAGAATCAACGAACCGACGATAGGCACCAGCCACCACAGGAAGCTCGGGTTCAGCCACGCCACCAGCAATGCCCAGCCAAAGCCCAGCAAGGTCTGCGGACCGTGACGCTTGACGGCTTCACTCCAGGGTGTCGAGTCGTCGTCACGCTGCGGCGAGTTCCAGGTCGCGGCCCAGCCCATGAAAGCGGCGAGCACGAAACGGGTGTGGAAGATCATGCGCACGGGCGCCAGCAGCATGGAGAACAGCATCTCCAGCAGCATCGACAGCGTCACCTTGATGCGGCCGCCATAACCGACAGCGCCCTTGGCCCAGATCAGCACGATACTCAGCAACTTCGGAAGGAACAGCAGCACGATGGTCGTGGAGAACAGCGCGACGGCTTTTTCCGGGTGCCATTGTGGCCACAGCGGATAGAGCTGGCGTGGCTCCATGAAGTATGTCGGCTCCATCAGCGTGTTCACTGCCAACAACGCCGTGGACAACACCAGGAAGAAAAACCAGAGCGGTGCCGACAGGTAAGACATCACCCCCGTCAGGAACACCGCACGGTGAACCGGGTGCATGCCCTTGACCAGGAACAGGCGGAAGTTCATCAGGTTACCGTGGCACCAGCGACGGTCACGCTTGAGTTCATCCAGCAGGTTTGGCGGCAATTCTTCGTAGCTGCCTGGCAAGTCGTAGGCAATCCAGACGCCCCAGCCAGCACGGCGCATCAACGCGGCTTCGACGAAGTCGTGAGACAGGATCGCCCCCGCGAAAGCACCTTTACCCGGCAGCGGCGCCAGGGCGCAGTGCTCGATAAACGGCTTCATGCGGATGATCGCGTTGTGCCCCCAGTAATGGGATTCACCCAACTGCCAGAAGTGAAGACCAGCAGTGAACAACGGACCGTACACGCGGGTTGCGAACTGCTGCATGCGCGCATACAGCGTGTCCATGCCCGAGGCGCGTGGCGCGGTCTGGATAATGCCGGCGTCCGGTGTGGCTTCCATCAGGCGCACCAGACTGGTCAGGCACTCCCCACTCATCACCGAGTCGGCGTCGAGCACCACCATGTACCGATAATCACCACCCCAGCGGCGGCAGAAGTCGTCGAGGTTACCGCTTTTGCGCTTCACACGACGGCGACGGCGGCGGTAGAAAATCTTGCCGAATCCACCGGTTTCGCGACAAACGTCCAGCCAGGCCTGTTGCTCGGCCACGGCGATGTCGGTTTCGTTAGTGTCGCTCAGCACGAAGAAATCGAAGCGATCCAGATCGCCCGTGGCGGCAACCGACTCGAACGTAGCCCGCAAACCGGCAAACACCCGAGGCACGTCTTCGTTACAGATCGGCATCACCAAGGCCGTACGGGCACCGGCTTCGATCGGCTCGTTGCCAGCGCTTGCACCGGAAATACGGTATTTGTCGCGACCGGTCAGTAACTCGAGGAAGCCCATCAGCGCGGTCCAGAAACCGGCCGACACCCAGCAGAACAGAATCCCGAACAGCAGCAGAATGCTGGTCTGCAATGCGTACGGCATCACCTGAACAGCGGTCTGCCAGAGGGTCTGGTGACTGATTTCATCAAACGAAACCAGCGACCACCCCTGATAAGGCAGGATGCCTTTCATGTAAAAGCCGGCGACGATGGTCTGGCCCAGCATGAGAATCAGCAGGATATAACGACGAATCGAACCGACCGTGCGCCACCGAGACTTGGGCAGGTCACGCGGCAAATCTTCCTGACTTGGCTTGGGCGGGTTTGTCTTGCCGGTCATCCGGCGCCAGGCACGGTGCAGGATGTTGGTGCGCCATGGCTCGGGAACCACCTTGGTACGGCGAATCGGTGGCGTAGCCTTGAGGCAGACCCGGCCGCTGGCGTCCACGCTCAGCATTTCAGCTTCCTGCAACTCGTCAGCAGTGGTCAGCGTCAGACGACGCCCGACCGAGGCCTGGGCGGCCTCGGCAGGGTCGGTGACGGTCTGGGCCGAAAGGCGTTCATGCAGCTCAGCGAACGAAGTGCAACTGGCCAATTCGGCCCGCTGCTCGTCGCTCATCGGCAGGTGCGCCAGGTACTCGCTGAGAGACTCTGGCACGGCGTGTGAATTACTCATCGGCTGGCAACTGGTAGCTCCAGGTTTCGGTCAGAATCTGTTGATTCATGGCCGGGCCCTGTTGGGTGGATGCGGCCTCTACAGCTGGCTGCGGAGTGTCTTTGGCGCCTTTGTTGGCTTTGGCAGCGTCGCCCAGAGCAGCTTCAGGACGCGAAGCCTCGTCGGACTTAGCTTCTGCAACCTTCGCCGCTTCCGCCGATTTCGCCGCATCGGCCTTGTCACCTTTGCCTGCGTCTTTGGAGGCGTCTTTGCCATCGGCTTTCGCATCGGCCTTGGCCACCTTGGCGTCTTTCGCATCACCGGCTTTCACAGCATCGGTTTTGACGATTTCGGCTTTCTCATCTTTCGGTGGCGTTACTACCGCAACTGCCTTGGCGTCCGCTTTTTTCTCAGGCTTCTTGTCTGATTTGTCCGCGGTGATGAGCGCAGGTTCCTTGCCTGGCTCAACCGGCGTCTCGCGCAGCAGGTAAGCGCGCATCTCGACAGGCTTGTTGGTGTCCTTGACCTTGAGGCGCAGCGTCAGGCGCCAGCCTTTGGTCACCGGGTTATAACGCAGGTTGTTCTCGACCAGATCGGTGTTGTCGTCGGTGGTGACCTGGCTACGGATGGCCGAGTCTTCACCCATTTTGGCCAGGGTGGGGCCGACGAAGTCGACGAGGTAGGCAACGCTGCCGTCTGGCTGGCGGATCAGGTTGGACTGCTTCACGTCACCGGTCGAACGCAGGGTCTGCTTGACCCAGCCCAGATCAGGCGAGTGAATGGAGTCTTCGTCCATGGTCCAGTGGATCCGATAGTTGAAGTCGATCGGCTGGCCTGGCTCTGGCTGGGTTTCCGGTTTCCAGAAGGCAACGATGTTGTCGTTGGTTTCATCGGCTGTCGGGATTTCCACCAGATCGACGGTGCCCTTGCCCCAGTCGCCCTTAGGCTCGATCCAGGCGCTTGGGCGCTTGTCGTAGCGGTCGTCCAGGTCTTCGTAGTGACTGAAGCCACGGCCACGCTGCAGCAGACCGAAGCCGCGCGGGTTTTCAACCGAGAAGCTGCTGACAGACAGGTGTTTCGGGTTGTTCAAAGGACGCCAGATCCACTCGCCATTGGCCGCCTGAATCGACAGACCGCTGGAATCGTGCAGCTCACGGCGGTAGTTCAGGACCTTGGAAGGCTGGTTGGCACCGAACAGGAACATGCTGGTCAGCGGCGCAACGCCCAGTTTGCCGACCTTTTCACGCAGGAACATGCGCGATTGGACGTCGACCAGGGTGTTGGTGCCCGGACGCAGGGTCAGCTTGTAGGCCCCGGTGGCGCGTGGGGAGTCCAGCAGCGCGAAGATCACCAGATGGTTCTCGTCCGGGTTTGGCTTCTCGATCCAGAACTCGGTGAAACGCGGGAATTCTTCGCCGGACGGCATCGCGGTGTCGATGGCCATGCCGCGCGCCGACAAGCCATAAACCTGACCCTTGCCAATGACGCGGAAGTAGCTCGCGCCCAGCATGGTCATGATCTCGTCCTGTTTGTCGTCCTTGTTGATCGGGTACATGACGCGGAAACCGGCATAGCCGAGATTCTCGGTCGATTTGGGATCGAACTTCACGTCACCGAAGTCAAAACGGCTCGGGTCGTATTTGATCTCGCTAACGGTGGTCGCCGTCACTTCGTTGATCTTGACCGGCGTGTCGAAGTGCATGCCCTGGTGGTAGAACGAGATCTTGAACGGGGTTTTGTCATTGGCCCATTCAGCCTTGTCCTGCAGGAAGCGAATCTTCTGGTAATCCGCAAACTTCATGTCACGGAATTCCGCTGGAAGGTTGCTCTTGGGGGCTACGAATTTCTGTCCGGCCAGTTCTTTGGCCTTTGTCGCCACGTCGTCGAGATCGAACGCCCACAGCTGACCGGCGCCGAAAAGACAAAACAAAGCCGACCCGGCCAGCAGAGCGCTACGCAAGCGCTTGCCAGGGGTCTTTGGTGCATTACATGGACTAACAATCACGAGCAACCCTCGCCGAAAACAGATGAAGAAACCAACGGCCAGCTATCAAATGCCGGGTTGGCGAGCATTGTTCCGACTCCGAAAGGGGCCAATGATTCCCCAAACGATTTCGGACCAGTCTGCGTTTTTACCGATTGGACGGGCAATCGCCCGTCTTTGTAGCGCGCGATTATCTAGTAGCTCGCGTCACAACGCATCAGGGGAAACAAAGTATTTATGGCTTTTTGCCTAATAAATTCAGGTACTACAGGCAAAAGCGGCGGTTCAGGTCTCAAGCAAAAATGTCACAGGGCCATCATTGACCAGATGAACCTGCATATCCGCACCAAATTGGCCCGAAGCGACTGTCCTGTGCGAGGTTTTAGCCTTTTCCAGCAAATAGTCAAACAATTCGGCGCCTAACGCCGGTGGCGCCGCTTTAGAGAAGCTCGGTCGCATGCCGCTGCGCGTGTCGGCGGCCAGGGTGAACTGGGAAACCAGCAGCAATCCGCCGCCGACATCACTCAACGAAAGATTCATCTTGCCGTCGGCGTCGCTGAACACTCGATAGTTCAGCAACTTGTGCAACAACTTGTCGGCGCTGGCGCGGGAGTCTTGAGGTTCAATGCCGACCAGCACCAGCAGACCTTGATCGATGGCGCCCACTGTCGCGCCCTCGACGTCGACGCGTGCGCCGCGCACACGCTGAAGCAAACCTTTCATTTACAACCCCGTTCTCTACGGCCATCACGTGTAGGAGCGCTTGCCCGCGATCGCGGAAAGTCAGGCGCCAGCGATGTGCCTGAATGGGCGCAATCGCGGGCACGCTCCGACAGACTTAATGCGGCTTACGCCTCTTCCGGCGGTAAATCCAGCAAACGCCGAGCCACTTGTGACGCTGCGCGCACCAGCGCATCGGTGATACCCGGTTCGGACGCGGCATGACCCGCATCGCGAATCACCTGCAGTTCGCTGTTCGGCCAGGCCTGATGCAGCTCCCAGGCGTTGTCCAGCGGACAGATCACGTCATAACGCCCGTGCACGATGATCCCTGGCAGATGCGCGATCTTGGGCATGTCGCGGATCAGCTGGTTCTCTTCAAGGAACGCGTTGTGGGTGAAGTAGTGGCATTCGATCCGGGCGATGGACAAGGCGCGCTGCGGTTCGGAGAAGCGATCGACCACCAGCGGGTTGGGACGCAGCGTCGCGGTGCGGCCCTCCCATGTGGACCAGGCCTTGGCGGCGTGCATCTGGGCGATCTGATCGCTGCCGACCAGACGCTTGTGGAAGGCGGTGAGCAGGTCGCCACGCTCATCCAGCGGAATGGGGGCCAGATAGTCCTGCCAGTAATCCGGGAACAGGCGGCTTGCCCCTTCCTGATAGAACCACTTGATCTCCTGCGGCCGGCACAGAAAAACGCCCCGCAAAATCAGTGCATGCACCCGATCGGGGTGAGTTTGAGCGTAGGCCAGCGACAGCGTCGAACCCCACGAGCCGCCGAATAACACCCATTTGTCGATGCCCAGGTGTTTACGAATGCGCTCAAGGTCTTCGACCAGATGCCAGGTGGTGTTGTTTTCCAGGCTCGCGTGAGGCGTGGAACGGCCACAGCCGCGCTGGTCGAAGGTGATGATGCGGTACAGGTTCGGATCAAAGTAGCGACGGCTCTGTGCGTCGCATCCCGCACCCGGCCCACCGTGGATGAACACCACCGGCAAGCCTTCCGGCGAGCCGCTTTCATCGACATACAGCACATGAGGCTCCTCCACTGCCAGATCGTGCCGGGCATAGGGTTTGATCTGCGGGTACAAAGTCTGCATAGGTGCTCCATAAGTCCAATTCAGGGGCTTCTATCTATCTGCCGTTGGGCATCATAAACCCGAATCGAGGAATGATCATGCTTGCCTGTTTCTGCACGGCTGTCACCTCTGATTTTGTCTGCTCCAACCTGAAAAACAGTGAGCAGGGATCCCCGAAGGCCCGGGATCAGACCCAACGTGATCTGCTGAAGAATGAAACCCCGGTATCGCGGGCCAGCACGCGCCTGCGAACGCCAACCCTCTGTTGAAAGGAACTGGAACGATCAATGCAAGCGATTCAGGCGATAAAAATGCTCGCGAACCAGAGCGGGATGTCTGAGTCGAAGCGAGGGTCGTGAAAGGGGATTTTCATCCAGTCGGCAGGAAATAACCGATGACACACCCTACAGTCAAACAACCCCATTCAATCGTCCAACCAACTTGAGGTCGTACCCGATGTCTCCGGAACCCAACGTTCGTGACGCTGAAGTGGCAGCCTTCCGTGAAGCTGTACTGAACAAACTCGAGTATGCCGTCGGCAAGGATGCCGCCCATGCGTTCGACCATGACTGGTTCATGGCCATCGCCCTGGCAACCCGCGACAAGATGGCCGAGCGCTGGATGAATCACACGCGCTACATCTACAAGCAGGAAAGAAAACGTGTGTATTACCTCTCGCTCGAGTTCCTGATCGGGCGTCTGATGTTCGACAGCCTGAGCAACCTCGGCATCATGGAAGTCGCCCGCGAAGCCCTCAAGGGCTTGAATGTCGATCTGGACAATATTCGCACCCTGGAACCTGATGCCGCATTGGGCAACGGCGGTCTGGGTCGTCTGGCGGCCTGCTTCATGGAGAGCATGTCGACCTTGGGCATTGCCGGTCACGGCTACGGCATTCGTTACGAGCACGGCCTGTTCCGTCAGGCGATCGTCGACGGCTGGCAGCAGGAACAGACCGAGAACTGGCTGGATTTCGGTAACCCATGGGAGTTCGAACGCCCGGAAGTGATTTACCAGATCGGCTTTGGCGGCAGTGTTGAGCCTGTGCGTGATGTCACCGGCGCGGACGTGCTCGACGCCTCGGGTGAAACCCGCCAGATCTGGACTCCCGGCGAAACCGTGCGGGCGATTGCCTATGACACGCCGGTCGTTGGCTGGCGCGGCAAAGCCGTGAACACCCTGCGCCTGTGGCGCGCACGCGCCGTGGAAGACCTGCACCTTGAGCGCTTCAACGCCGGTGACCACGTCGGCGCCGTGGCCGAAGTGGTGCGCGCCGAAAGTATCTCGCGCGTTCTGTACCCCAACGACAGCACTGAAGCCGGCCAGGAACTGCGCCTGCGCCAGGAATACTTCTTCGTGTCGGCTTCGCTGCAAGACCTGCTGCGCCGCCACAAGAACATGGGCTACACCATCAACAGCCTGCCGGAACATGCCGCCATCCAGATGAACGACACGCACCCGTCGATCGCCGTGGCGGAGCTGATGCGTATCCTTATCGACCTCTACGACGTGGAGTGGGACGAAGCCTGGCGTATCACGGTCGGCACCCTCGCCTACACCAACCACACCTTGTTGCCCGAAGCGCTGGAAACCTGGTCTGTCGGTCTGATGGAGCGGATGCTGCCACGCCACATGCAGATCATTTACATGATCAACGCTCAGCACATCGACGATGTGCGCCTGGAGCACAAGTACGACCCTGACCTGTTCGGTCTGCTGCGCGCCGTTTCGCTGATCGAAGAGGACAATGGCCGCCGCGTGCGCATGGGTAACCTGGCGTTCATCGGCTCGCACAGCATCAACGGCGTATCGGCGCTGCACACTCAGTTGATGCGCAAGACCGTGTTCGCGCAATTGCACAAGCTTTATCCCGAGCGCATCAACAACAAGACCAACGGCATCACCTTCCGCCGCTGGTTGTTCCAGTCCAACCCACAGCTGACGGCGATGCTGGTGAAGGAACTGGGCGAACAGGTGCTCGACAATCATGAAACAGCGCTGCTGAAACTGGAGCCGATGGCAGACGACCCTTCATTCCAGAAGGAGTTTGCGGCGCAGCGGTTACACAGCAAGCGGGCGTTGGCGACGATCATTCAGGAGCGCATGGGGATCACCATCAACCCTGAAGCGATGTTCGACGTGCAGGTCAAACGGATTCACGAATACAAACGCCAGTTGCTCAATCTGTTCCATACGGTGGCGCTGTATCAGGCCATGCGCGCCGACCCGAGCACCGACTGGGTGCCACGCGTGAAGATCTTCGCGGGCAAGGCGGCGGCCAGTTATCACTCGGCCAAACTGATCATCAAATTGGCCAACGACATCGCGCGGACGGTCAACAACGACCCGACCCTGCGCGGTCGGTTGAAAGTGGTGTTCATGCCTAACTACAACGTGAGCCTGGCGGAAAGCATCATTCCCGCAGCCGACCTGTCGGAGCAGATTTCCACCGCGGGCCTCGAGGCTTCGGGCACCAGTAACATGAAGTTCGGCCTCAACGGCGCGCTGACCATCGGCACGCTGGACGGCGCCAACGTGGAGATGAGTGAGCAGGTCGGGCTGGAGCATATGTTCATCTTCGGCATGACCGCGCAAGAAGTCGAAGCGCGCAAACATGCCGGCGAATTCAACGCCCATAACGACATTGCCTCGTCCGGGCGTTTGAACGACGTGCTGCAGGCGATTCGGGGCGGCGTGTTCTCGCCGGATGATCCGTATCGCTATGTCGGTTTGATCGAGCAATTGATCAACTACGACCGCTTCTTCGTTTGCGCTGACTTCGAGTCGTACTGGGCAGCCCAGGCGAGAGTGGAAGCCCGCTGGCACGACTCGAAGGAATGGTGGCGTTCGGCCGTGCTCAACACGGCACGCATGGGCTGGTTCTCCTCGGACCGGACCATTCGGGAGTACGCCCACGACATCTGGAAAGCGCTGGACTAATAGACTGCAAACGTCTGTAGGAGCGCTCCGATGATGCGTTGTGTCAGACACTGCAACGTTGACTGACACACCGCGTTCGCGGGCAAGCGCGCTCCTACAGTGATTGGTGTCGATCACGAGATTCGTGAACGCCGAAGATCAGGTGTAGGAGCGTGGCTTGTCCCGCGATCTGTTGCGCAGCAACAGCACATTCGGCGAACGCGGTATGCCTGCCATATCGCGCTCGCCGATTTTGCGACCGCTTCGCGGCCGATCGTCCGGATGCGGCCCAGAGACAAGCCTCGCTCCTACAGGATCGGTGTCGATCATTCAGACGCAGATCACCTGTGGGAGTGAGCTTGCTCGCGAATGCGTTGCCCCAGACACTGCAACGTTGACTGACACACCGCGCTGCTCCTGCAGTGATCAAGCCCCCAGTACCCGATACAAATTGTTTCCTCCCGCCCTACGCCCGATATACTGCTCGGCATCGCCGGTCATCGGCCGAAAAGGGATGTCGTCGCGTGCAATGGATTCTTTTGCTGGCCGGTCTGTTTATTGGCGCGGTGCTCGATGAGTCGCTGTTGGGCGGCGCCGTGGGTGCGGCGATCGGGTTGGCACTGGGCTTGAGCTTGCGCCTGTCCTCGGTATCCCGCGAAGCGGCCGAACAGAAAGCCGAACTGGTAAAAACCCGCACGCACTTGCAAGCGATTCAACAACGGCTGGATCAACTCGATTCCGCCGCCGTGCAGATGCCGGATGCACCCGCCCCGCTCGACGTTCAGCCCATCGCCAACGCTGGCCCTGAGCTGCTCTGGGACTTGCCAGACCTGGAAGTCGCAACGCCCGAATTCCCCGGCGACTCCGAATGGCGCCGGCCTCCTGACGTCGCGCACCCCGTTCGCCCGACCGCGAAACCTGCCGCCCCCGCCGAACCCAACGTGTTCGACAAAGCACTGCTGCGCGCCAAAGACTGGCTGTTGGGCGGCAACACCGTGTTGCGTGTTGGCGTGGTGCTGCTGTTTCTCGGACTGGCATTCCTGTTGCGCTACGCCACCGAAGGCCTGGTGGTGCCGATCGAAGCGCGTTACGCCAGCGTCGCGTTTGCCGCGCTGGTATTGCTGGGTCTGGGCTGGTGGCTGCGACAGCGCAACGCGTCTTTTGCGCTGATGCTGCAAGGCACAGGCGTGGCCGTGTTGTACCTGACGGTGTTCGCCGCCATGAAAGTCCATACGCTGCTGGCACCTGGCATGGCCTTTGGACTGCTGGTCGCGGTAACGGTGTTCTCGGCGATCCTCGCGCTGACGCAGAACGCCCTTGCTCTGGCCTGCGTGGCGGCACTCGGAGGTTTCGCGGCGCCGCTGCTGACGTCCACCGGCGAGGGCAGCCATGTTGCGCTGTTCAGCTACTTCGCGCTGCTCAACGCGGGCATCTTCGCCATCGCGTGGTTCAAGGCCTGGCGCCCGCTGAATCTGATCGGCTTCGTCGGCACCTTCGGTATCGGTTTCGCCTGGGGTTTGAAGGCCTACACGCCAGCGCTTTTCTGGAGCACCGAACCGTTCCTGATCCTGTTCTTCCTGATGTACCTCGCGATCGGGCTGTTGTTCGCTCGGCGCACGTTGCAAGCGCACAGCACGGGCCCTGAAGACGACAGCCGGGAAGCGATGCTGCGCTGGTCAGCGAAGCAGAGCCATTACGTCGATGGCAGCCTGCTGTTCGGCACACCCATCGCGGGATTTGGTCTGCAATACGCAGTCATTCAGCACCTTGAATTCGGCGCGGCCTTCAGTGCGCTGGTGATGGGTCTGCTTTATATGAGCATCGCAAGAGTACTCGCGGGCCGTGCGCCAGGCCGCGCACTGCTGTTGGTGGAAACCTGCCTGGCGCTGGGCGTGGTGTTTGCCACTTTGGCGATTCCTCTGGGCTTGAGCGCGCAATGGACCACGGTGGCCTGGGCCGTCGAAGGTGCCGCGGTGTTCTGGCTGGGCATGCGACAGAACCGGCTGTTGGCGCGATTCTTCGGCGTGCTGCTGCAGCTCGGGGCGGGGTTCACCTTCTTGGGAATGGTCGGGCGCGGGTACTCACCGAGCTTCAACCAAGGAGACTTCTGGACGCCCCTGATCATTTCGCTGGCGGCGTTGATCAGCGCCTTTACGGTCGAGCGGATTGGCACCTTGCGCCTGCCGTTCAGCGAGCGGCTGCTGCAGCCGTCATTGCTGATCTGGGGAGCGCTGTGGTGGGCGATCGCGCTGTGTGTCAGCACCCATTACGTTCCGGGCGAACGGGAGATACCGACGCTGTTACTGCTTGGCGCTGTCAGCGTGGGCGTGTGGACGGTCGCCGCGCTGCGTCTGAAATGGGCCGGGCTGGCTCAGTTGTGCGTGCTGTTGACACCGGCCAGTGCGCTGCTTCTGGGCCTGATGCTGTTCAATCCGTATTTCAATCCGGCGGGCGATGGCGGCTGGCTGGGCTGGCTCGCGGTATTCATCGCCCATTTCCTGTCGTTGAAACGTCTCGACCCTGTGTTGCTTCCGCGCCTGCGCAGCGCCGCACATGTCATGGGCTGCTGGCTGATGATCGCCGTGCTTTCCCTGGCGCTGCGTTATGGATTGCTGGTGCTGTCCGAGTCGTACAACGCCTGGCGCTGGCTCGGCTGGGCGCTACTGCCAAGCCTGTATCTGCTGGCGATCACCGCGCCACGCCGTTGGCCTTGGCCGATCAGCGCGTACCCCCGCGAATACCGCGTCTGGGCCGCCGCACCGCTCGCAGCGCTGATGCTGGCATGGTTCTGGCTGGCTAACGGGTTCAGCGAAGGCAACGCCGACCCGCTGCCGTACATCCCGTTGATCAACCCGCTTGAGATAGGGTTGCTGATCGCCCTGGCGGGCATTTTCAACTGGACCCGTACGCAACTTCCGCACTTGGGCGTCAGTGCCGGGCATGCGCGCAAGGTCGCACTCGTCACGGCGGGTGCCTCGATCTTCGCGCTGGTCACTGCCATGGTCATGCGCGGCGCCCATCACTGGGCGGACGTCGCGTGGCAGACTGACGCACTGCTTGAATCCATGCGCGTGCAGGCGGGCCTCTCCATCGTCTGGACCTTGATGGCGCTGACGCTGATGATCGGCGGTCACCTGCGTGCGCGCCGGGAGATCTGGATCGCGGGCGCGGCGCTGATCGGCATCGTGGTCGCTAAATTATTCTTCGTCGAGCTGAGCAATCGGGGCGGGCTGGAGCGCATCGTTTCGTTTATCGGCGTTGGCATTCTGCTGCTCGTAGTGGGATATTTCGCACCATTACCACCGAAGAACCCTACACGCAGTCCGCTTCCAAACGACGCTGCGCCCCCGGATTCGCCGCCCTAACGCTCAGGAGCCCGCAGTTGATTCGTCAGTCTCTCATCACGACCGCTGTGTTCAGCGTCTTGCTGTCCGTAGCGCAACTGGCAAACGCCCAGGTTCAGACTGAGGATCTACCCGACGACTTCAGCCATCATGTGCCGCTCACGCTCAGCGGCGAAGGCCCGTGGTACCGGCTTGAATTGCCTCTGGCGCTCCAGTTGAACGCACGACAAAGCACACTCAACGATGTGCGCGTTTTCAATGCTGACGGCCAGGCCCAACCCTACGCGCTGACGTTCAGCCAGCCCCCGGCTCAGGAAGACCAGACGCCGGTCGCGGTGAAGTGGTTTCCGCTCTACAACAGCGATGACGCCAGGGACGCCGAACCGAAGATCCGTGTCGAGCGCACGACGACGGGCACGCTGGTAGAGGTGCAGCCTCAGGGCGAAATCGAGGCCGGTGAAGAAATCCTGCGAGGCTGGCTGCTCGACACCAGCGCCATTAACGCGCCGCTAGATCAACTCGTGCTCGACTGGAGCACCGAACGCGAAGGCTTTCAGCGATTCAGTATTGAGGCCAGCGACGACCTTCAGCGCTGGGAGCGCTGGGGCGAAGGCCAGGTGGCCCGGCTGTCGTTTGCTGATGAGCTGGTCGAGCAGCGCGTTGTGACCTTGCCGGGACGTCAAGCCCGCTACCTGCGTCTGTTATGGACCTCGCCGCAAACCGCCCCGACGCTCGCGTCCGCGGAACTGATCAGCACGCGCCCCGGTGTCATGCCCCTGAGTTGGTCGCCGAGCATCAACGGCAGCGTCGAGAAGCCAGGCGTGTATGTCTGGCAACTGCCGGTTGCCCTGCCGCTCGAACGCGTGAAAATCGCCATCGCGCAGCCCAACAGCCTTGCACCTGCGACCTTGTATGCACGCCGCGACAACACCGCGCCGTGGCAACTGATCGACAGCGGCCTGCTCTATCGGCTGACCCAGAATGGTCGGGACGTGGTGCAGGACGAGATGGAGTTGCCGGGCAATGTGGTGCAGCAATTGAAGCTGGAGGTCGATGATCGCGGCGGCGGTCTGGGCAACGACGCACCGAAGTTGAGCTTCGCGGTCCGTGCCACGCAGTTGGTGTTCCTCGGCCGTGGTGCACCGCCTTATAGCCTCGCCATCGGCAACGCAACGATAAAGGGCGCCAACCTGCCCCTGTCAACCTTGGTGCCGGGCGTGACGCCGGAGAAACTTGCCGCACTGGGCAGCGCAAAGCTGGCGGTAACGCCTGTCGCGGTTCCCGCACCTGCGGCGCCCGTGGCTGCGGGGCCCGACTGGAAACGCATGGGGCTGTGGGGCGTGCTGGTGCTCGGGGTGATTTTCCTGGGCTGGATGGCGATTGGCACACTCCGCGCATCCCGTCTTAAATAACGTTCGGTGTTGTTAAGCGGGTTTTGTTAAGCGGGTGCTGTTGCGCTGGCTGAAGCGATCCCGGACCCGAAAAACGCAGAGAATGTACACCGTCTTGTCATTGTGGAGCGTTTACGATTCTGTAGCCCGTGAACTCAATCACTACCCAGTCGGTCTGACAGGCAGTATTAAGTCGCTACACGCGTTAAACTGTGCCCGTTTTTTATCCCCCTTCTTCGGAGCTCTCCATGTCCCGCGTTACCCTGAGTCGCTATCTGATTGAGCAGACCCGCAGCAACAACACTCCTGCCGATCTGCGCTTCCTTATCGAAGTGGTGGCGCGTGCGTGCAAGGAAATCAGCCATGCAGTCTCCAAAGGCGCCCTGGGTGGCGTGCTGGGCAGCATGGGTACTGAAAACGTCCAAGGCGAAGTGCAGAAGAAACTGGACGTGATGTCCAACGAAATCCTGCTCGAAGCCAACGAGTGGGGCGGTCACCTGGCTGGCATGGCGTCGGAAGAGATGGACAACGCCTACCAGATTCCTGGCAAATACCCGAAGGGTGCGTACCTCCTGGTGTTTGACCCACTGGACGGTTCTTCGAACATCGACATCAACGCCCCGGTCGGCACCATCTTCTCGGTATTGCGCTGCCCGAACGAATACCTGAGCCAGAACGAAGCACTGAACGAAAAAGCCTTTCTGCAGCCAGGCACGCAACAGGTGGCCGCCGGCTACGCGATCTATGGCCCGCAGACCATGCTGGTCCTGACGCTGGGCCACGGCGTCAAAGGTTTCACCCTGGACCGTGAGATGGGCAGTTTCGTCCTGAGCCACGAAGACATCCGCATTCCTGAAACCACACAGGAATTCGCCGTCAACATGTCCAACCAGCGTCACTGGGAAGCCCCGGTCAAGCGCTACGTCGAAGAACTGCTGGCCGGTGAAGAAGGCCCGCTGAAAAAGAACTACAACATGCGCTGGGTCGCGGCGATGGTTGCCGACGTACACCGCATCCTGACCCGTGGCGGCCTGTTCATGTACCCACGCGATGCTCGCGAGCCTTCCAAGCCGGGCAAGCTGCGTCTGATGTACGAAGCCAACCCGATGTCGTTCCTGGTGGAGCAAGCGGGCGGCGCGTCCACCGACGGCCATCAGCGCATTCTCGACATTCAGCCCGAAGGCCTGCACCAGCGTGTAGCGGTGTTCCTGGGTTCTAAAGAAGAAGTTGAACGCGCGACTTCGTATCACAAAGCGTAAGCCATCATGAGCGCGCCCTGGCTGCCGCTGTTGGACTGGTGGTTCGGTTCTGCCGAATCACCCGCCGAGACAGCCAAGGCAAAAAACAAACTCTGGTTCGGCAAGAAAAAATCCCAGGACACCGATGCGTTGCACCGCTTCGGTGGACTGGTCGAACAGGCCCTCCAGGGTGGGCTGTCCGAGTGGACCGAAACGCCCCAAGGCTGGCTGGCGCTAGTGTTGCTGCTCGATCAACTGCCGCGCATGATTTTTCGCGACTCACCCAAGGCTTATGCAGGCGACAGTCGGGCTCAGGCGCTGGTCAAACACGGCCTCAAGCTTGAGCGCGATCTGGCGCTGACGCCGATACAACGCACCTTTATCTATCTGGTGCTCGAGCACACCGAACAGCTGGACGCCCAGGACGAAGCCATCCGCCGCTTCACCGACCTTCTGCCGCTGCTGCCTTCGACCGACCGCGAATACTTTTGCCAGACGCTGGATTACGCGAAGAAACACCGCGCGGTGATCGAACGTTTCGGCCGCTTTCCGCATCGCAACGAGGTGTTGGGGCGTGAGTCCACAGCTGAGGAAATGGAGTTCCTGAAGGAGCGTGGATCGCGGTTCTAGGCCCACGGACGTTCAGCTTCTTGCCGAAGGCCTCTGCTCAGAATCAAACGCGCTTTCGCAGTCCGCTGCTGACCGAAGAGTGTAGGAGCGTGGCTTGTCCCGCGATCTGCCGGGAACCGGCAGCAAATCCTGTGCACTCGATGTGCCTGAAACGGCCAAGTCGCCTGAGTTTACTACCGGGAACCGGCAGCAAGACCTGGGCATGCGGAGTGTCAGGCATAACCGAATCGTCTGGGTTTGCTGCCGCTTCGCGGCAGATCGCGGGCAAGCGCGCTCCTACGCCTGTGGCAGAAGCAGATCTGCGTAGGACATCACATATCCTTCAGCAGAAGCGGACCTGTGTCGGCAGCACCGCTTTTGCCTGGAGGACGAGCAAGCTTGCTCCGGCCTACGGCCAGAATCAAAAGCACGCTGCGGGCGATGCCGATGTCGGCATGCGCGATCCACGTCGTTACGGAACCAGATCCGCCCTTTTCTCTTCTAAGCTTTCGGCATCACGCCAGTGTATGCGCCCACGGTGTGTCACTGTGACGTCGCCCCCTCTCGATTCAGGAGCTTCACCCATGTCTTTGCGCTCTCTTATGTTGCTGTCGTTTTGCGTGCTGCTGGCCGCATGCAGCAAAATCAATCAGGAAAACTATTCGAAAATCTCGGCGGGCATGTCCAAGGCCGAGATCGAGCAACTGCTCGGCAGCCCGACCGAGTGCTCGGGAGCACTGGGGATGTCGAGCTGCACGTGGGGCGATCAAAAGACGTTCATCAGCGTTCAATACGCCGCCGACAAAGTGGTTCTGTATTCGGGTCAGGGGCTCAAATGACAATCTCACGCATGATCCGCGCAGGTGCCCTGGCGATGGCAGCGTTGTGGCTGACAGCGTGTTCTTCGACGCCAGGAGAATCGATGGCGCCGAGAACCGAGGACCATGTGGACCTGAAGCGTTATCAGGGCACATGGTACGAACTGGCGCGACTGCCGATGTTTTTCCAGCGCAACTGCGCACAATCCGAGGCGCACTACACGCTCAAACCCGACGGGAACATTGCCGTAACCAACCGCTGCCGGACGATGGAAGGCAAGTGGGAGGAAGCCACGGGTACTGCGTCGCCTCAGGTCGAAGGCAAGACCGACAAGCTGTGGGTTGTGTTCGATAACTGGTTCTCACGGCTGCTGCCCGGGGTTGCGAAAGGCAATTACTGGGTGCTCGACGTCAGCGACGACTACAAGCTCGCGATCGTCGGCAACCCGAACCGTAAATACCTGTGGCTGCTGTCGCGCACGGCGCATGTCGATGACAAGACCCGCAACGAGCTGCTGATGAAGGCGCAGCAACAGGGGTATGACACCACCCGGTTGATCTGGCGGGTGGAGGACTCGAAGATCGCCAAGCCCGTTCAATAGCGCCACGTCCCTGTAGGAGCGCGCTTGGTATGGGCCGCATCCAGACGATTGCGGTGCGTCAGGCGATACATTCGTCACAGACGGTCCGCGATTCGCGGGCAAGCGCGCTCCTACACAAGCGACTGCGATGCATCAGGCAATGTGATGTCGACCGGCAGACCGCAATTTCGAGCAAGCGCGCGCCTACAGGTTATTCATCCCCGTCAATCCGGCGACTCAACCCAACAAGTCCCGCAATACCTGCGCAAACGCCCTGCTGCTCTCGGCCTCATCGGCGTGTCGACCGTCGCGGATCACCCAACGACCGTTGACCATCACGTCACGTACCTGCCGATCGCTGCCACCGAACAGCCAACGATTGAGGATCGCGTCGCCTGACGCCGTGGCCAGGTACGGATCGTTGCCATCCAGGACCAACCAATCCGCGCGCTTGCCGACTTCCAGCGCACCTGTCGGCTGCCCCATCGCCTGAGCCCCGCCAAGCAGCGCAGCGTCGTACAGGGTGCGGCCTACCATCGGCTGGTCCGGCCGATACAGACGATTCCGGCGTTGGTCGCGTAAACGCTGGCCATACTCCAGCCAGCGCAGTTCCTCGACGACGCTCAACGAAACATGGCTGTCGGATCCAATGCCCCAGCGGCCGCCTTGCGTGATGTAATCGACCGCCGGAAAGATACCGTCGCCCAGGTTGGCTTCAGTCGTCAGGCACAGCCCGGCCACTGCACCGCTTTTAGCCATCGAAGCGACTTCATCGGTCTCGGCGTGGGTCGCATGCACCAGACACCAGCGCTCATCGACCGCCACATTGTCGTACAGCCATTGCAAGGGCCGACGCCCGCTCCAGGCCAGGCAGTCGTCGACTTCTTTCTGCTGCTCGGCGATATGGATATGAACCGGGCACTGCGTGTCGCTGGCCGCCATCACATCGCTGATCTGTTGCGGCGTGACCGCACGCAGCGAGTGAAAGCACAGGCCCAGCGCTTGGGCCGGCTGTGCATCGATAAGGGGTTTCAAGCGTGATTGCAGATCGAGATAGCCATCGGTGCTGTTGATGAAGCGACGCTGACCTTCATTCGGGGCAAGCCCGCCAAACCCGGAGTGCGTGTACAGCACAGGCAACAGCGTCATGCCAATCCCGACCGAGGCGGCCGCCTGACTGACCTGCAACGCCAGTTCCGCCGGGTTTGCATACGGCTGGCCGGTCGTGTTCTGGTGGACGTAGTGAAATTCCGCCACCGAGGTAAAGCCGCCTTTGAGCATTTCGATGTACAACTGGCGCGCGATAACGCCCAGTTGCTCCGGGCTGATCTGCCCGACAAGGCGATACATCAGGTCACGCCAGGTCCAGAAACTGTCGTTCGGGTTGCCCGCCACTTCCGCAAGGCCGGCCATCGCGCGCTGGAAGGCGTGGGAGTGCAGGTTTGGCATGCCCGGCACCACTGGACCGTTGATCAGTTCAGCGCCATGACGCTCAGCATCGGTCTGGACGTGGGCCAACAAGCCATCGGCGCCAACCTCGAAACGCACGTTATTGGCCCAACCAGCAGGCAATAACGCTCGTTCGGCAAAGAAAACGGACATTACTTCGCACCCTTCGCGTGAAATTGTCTATACATATACAGACGTTTGTCTGCCCGGTAAACTGCGACAAGCTTGTCGTAGAACGTTTAAATGGTTAGCGTGAGCGCCACACGACGCCGTTAGCCTTCGTCTTTTACGCTATAACAAGGATTTTTCTGTGCCGACTCCGCCTGCCAATTCTCCGCTGGCCGCCCAGATGGGTGACAGTCCGGCGCCGCTTTACGCCCGCGTGAAGCAGATGATCACTCAGCAGATTCAGAACGGAACCTGGCCGCCGCATCATCGCGTGCCGTCCGAAAGCGAACTGGTGACTCAGTTGGGCTTCAGCCGCATGACCATCAACCGTGCTCTGCGCGAGATGACCGCCGAGGGCATGCTTGTGCGCATGCAAGGCGTGGGCACGTTCGTCGCCGAACCCAAGACCCAGTCCGCGCTGTTCGAAGTCCACAATATCGCCGATGAAATCGCCGCGCGCGGCCATACGCACACGTGCCAGGTGATCATCCTCTGCGAAGAAGCGGCGGGCTCGGAGCGCGCGCTGGCGCTGGACATGCGTGAGGGTCAGCGCGTGTTTCATTCATTGATCGTGCATTTCGAAAATGACATTCCCGTGCAAATCGAGGACCGTTTCGTCAATGCCCTGGTCGCGCCGGATTATTTGCAGCAGGATTTCACCCTGCAGACGCCGTACGCGTACCTCAATCAGGTCGCTCCGCTGACAGAAGGCGAGCACGTGGTGGAGGCCATTCTGGCCGAGCCTGACGAGTGCAAGCTGCTGCAAATCGAGAGAGGCGAACCGTGCCTGCTGGTGCGTCGTCGCACCTGGTCAGGGCGTCAGCCGGTGACCGCCGCGCGCCTGATTCACCCTGGCTCGCGCCATCGCCTGGAAGGACGTTTCAGCAAATGACCCAACTGACTGTTCTGCGCGCCGTCGACTATGTACGCATGCCCTGGAAAAACGGCGGCGGCAGCACCGAAGAAATCACTCGCGATTCGGGCGACGGGCTGGACGGTTTCGGGTGGCGACTGTCGATTGCCGACATCGGTGAGTCCGGTGGGTTTTCGGTGTTTGCCGGATACTTGCGCATCATTACGGTGCTGCAAGGTGCCGGCATGACGCTGAACATCGATGGCCAGGACAGCGAGCCTTTGCTCGTGTCGGATCCGTTCGCCTTCAGCGGCGACAGTCAGGTGTCCTGCACCTTGGTGGACGGCCCGATTCGCGACTTCAACCTGATCTACTCGCCCACCCGCTACCGCGCTCGCCTGCAATGGATCGACGTGCTACAGCCACAACGCTTCTTCAGTTCAGCCAACGTGTTCCTGGTGTTCAGCGCAGCCGAACAAATGGCTGCCAACGTCGGCGAACACCCGCCGCAACTGCTCGAACGCCATGATTGCCTGCAACTGGATAACACGGAGGGTGCGCTGCTGGAAGTCGTGCTCTACGCGCCCCGCGCAAGCCGCTGCTGCGTGATCGAACTGACCGCGATCTGAGCAACACGTGGCTCGCCCGTGATCAAGGCAACGCCCTGTAGGAGCGTGGCTTGTCCCGCGATCTGTCGCGAAGCGGCAGTAAAAACTGCCGATGCGATCCGTCAGATACGACCAAGGCGCCTGATTTTACTGCCGGTGCCCGGCAGATCGCGGGACAAGGTGGAGCGCCACCCCGGCAGCTCCCACGCCTTCGGCAGAAGCGAGTCCGCACCGCGTCATACCACCTGTGTTAATTTGCGTTCTTTTTCACCTGCACAGGGACGCCGATGACGACGCACAACAACCAGAAAGAAAGCCCGCGAGCCCTCGCCATTCTTGCCAGTTTCCTCGCGTCGGAATCCGCTGGCGGCATCGTACTAATGGGGGCTGCGCTCGCCGCGATCATCGTTGCAAACTCACCTATGGCGTCCTTCTACTTCGCCGCGCTGCACAGCGTGTGGGGCGGGTTGTCGATCGAGCTGTGGATCAACGATGGCTTGATGGCGATCTTCTTCCTGATGGTCGGGCTGGAAATCAAACGTGAGGTTCTGGCCGGAGGCCTGGCCAGCTGGGGGCAGCGCGCACTGCCCGGTTTCGCGGCGGCAGGCGGCATGCTGATACCCGCGTTGATCTACGTTGGCATCAATCGGGGCAACGCCGAAACACTGAGCGGTTGGGCCATTCCGGCGGCCACTGACATTGCGTTCGCCCTGGGCGTACTGTCGCTGTTGGGGAAGCGGGTTCCTACGTCGCTGAAAGTCTTTCTGGCCGCACTGGCCATTCTTGACGACCTTGGCGCGGTCACCATCATCGCGCTGTTCTACAGCACCGGCCTGAACCTGCCGATGCTGGGCGCCTCCTTCGCCACACTGGCAGTCCTGATCATCATGAACCGCATGGGCGTACAGCGCCTGCTGCCGTATCTGCTGCTGGGCCTGCTGCTATGGTTCTTCGTTTTGCAGTCAGGCGTACATGCCACGCTGGCGGGGGTTGCGCTGGCACTTTGCATTCCGTTGGGGACACGCCGGGAAGAAGCACGCTCTCCGTTACTGTTCCTCGAAGAGAAGATGCACTACTGGGTCGCGTTCGCCGTGGTGCCCGTCTTCGGGTTCGCCAATGCGGGCGTGTCGTTGTCCGGCATCACACTGGGCAATCTGGTTGATCCGGTGCCGCTCGGCGTCGCTCTGGGTCTGTTCGTCGGTAAGCAAGTCGGTGTATTCATCGCCGCCATGCTGGCGATTCGATCAGGCCTGGCCACGTTGCCCGAGGGCAGCAATTGGACACAGATGTACGGCGTGGCGTTGCTGTGCGGCATCGGCTTCACCATGAGCCTGTTCATTGGCAACCTGGCGTTCCCCGGCTTACCGCATCTGATCGATGAGGTGAAAGTAGGCGTTCTGATGGGCTCGATTCTGTCCGCAGTGGTGGGCGTGCTGTTGCTGCGCAGCCGGTTGTGTCGGCCTTGAGGAGCCGGAAATTCAGTTAGCGCAAAATTATTTTCAACCCGCTGCATCCAGTCGTTCTTCTGGCGGGTAGTACAGACAGCAGCACGTGCTGCCGTACTGAATACCCCCCCAGGAGAAACTGCGATGAATGCTAAAAACTGCCTGCGACTGGCCACCAGCACCCTCACCCTGGCCTGTGTCACCTCTGTATTTGCCCAAGCCGAACTGCCCGACAGCATCAAAGTCCCTGACGGCCATAAAGTCAGCATGCAAACGACGGGCGTCGGCGAAATCACCTACGAGTGCAAAGCCAAAGCCAACAGTGCCACGGAAACGGAATGGGTATTCGTCGGCCCCAAAGCGGTTCTCAATGACCGCAGCGGCAAGCAAGTCGGCACCTACTTCGGTCCGCCAGCGACCTGGGAAGCCAAAGACGGGTCGAAGGTAACGGGCACCCAATTGGCCGTTGCCCCCTCCGGCGCGGGCAACCTCCCCTACCAGTTGGTCAAAGCCAACCCTGCAGAAGGCAAAGGCGCCATGACCGGCGTCACCTACATCCAGCGCGTTGCGCTCAAAGGTGGCGTTGCACCTTCCAGCAGCTGCACCCAAGCCAACCAAGGCGCCAAGGAAGTGGTGAAGTACCAGGCTGACTACATTTTCTGGGCCAGTAACTGATCGCTGGCGATTCCGTATCCTGCGCAGGAAGTGGTCTATGCTGCTGCGCAGGAGCCCCGAATCAGGTTCGTGGACGGCGTATTTTTTTCATGGCTGATTAATTTGTCCGCACCTCAGACACCCTTTGACTACGAAGCAGCGTTGCATGCCTGCGCCCGCGGTGAGCGGTCGGCGCTGCAACGGCTTTACGAGCAGGAAAGCCCTCGTTTACTCGGCGTTGTGCAACGTATCGTGAGCGATCGTGCACGCGCGGAAGACATCGTGCACGACGCTTTCATCAAGATCTGGAGCGGCGCTGCGGGCTTCGACGCCACACGTGGCAGCGCTCGAGGCTGGATGTTCACCGTGGCGCGGCACCTGGCGCTCAACAGTGTGCGCAACAGCGCGCGGGAAGTGTCGATGGACGACGACAGCGATAGCGACAGTCACGTTCAGACACCGCTTGAAGGTTGGCAGGAGATGGGCGACGCATTCGATTGGCGCGTGAACCCGGGGCGGGTCTATACCTGCCTTGAACAATTGGAGCCGGTGCGCCGCAACTGTATTTTTCATGCCTACGTCGACGGCTACTCACATCAGCAGATTGCACGGAAACTGGGGGCACCGTTGGGCACGGTGAAAGCCTGGATCAAACGCAGCCTGGCCTCGTTGCGGGAGTGCATCGGATGAACGAAAAACCTGGCACCCCGCCAGATGACGATGTCCACGCTCTGGCCGGTGAGTATGTGCTGGGCACACTGGATGCTGAGCAACGCGCAGAGGTTCAAAGGCGCCTTGAACAGGAGGCCGATTTGCGCAAGGCGGTGGACGATTGGGAGATCCGCTTGCTGGCACTCACAGACCTGGCGAAACCCATTGTTCCGAGTGCGTCGCTCTGGAACCGGATCGAACAATCCCTCGACTCGATGTCCGCAGCACCCGGAACGCAGGCTTCATCAACACACGATCGAATCACACGCTGGTGGGACAGCCTCAATCTGTGGCGCAGCGTTGCAGGATTCGGCATCGCCGCGTCGGTCGTGCTGGCGGCGGTGCTGGTGACCCAGCAGCCCACCAAACCACTGCCGTCTTATCTGGTGGTGCTCGTCGCCCCTCAAGACAAGGCGCCTGGCTGGGTCATTCAGGCCAACAATAGCCGTGACATTCAGCTGATCCCGTTGAGTGAAACATCCATACCCGATGACAAGGCGCTGCAGTTCTGGACCAAAGCCGACGACTGGAAGGGCCCTGTATCTCTAGGGCTGGTGAAACCCGGCCAGGTACTGAGCGTACCGCTGGACTCCCTGCCACCTCTGCAGCCAAACCAATTGTTCGAGCTGACCCTCGAAAGATCCACGGGTTCGCCGATCAACAAGCCAACGGGGCCGATTCAGTTCATCGGGCGCGCGGTCAAGGTCATCTGAAGGTGCTCCCTTAAACCGCTGGCATGTGCGCACCGATGTCGAAAAATCGCCCCCGTGCGTCGTAACAGTGTGTTTCAGGATTGCATCGGCGGTTATTCTCATCAGCAATCGCACACGTCTTCGGGTGCGCCGTCGGGCACGGTGAACGCCTGCATCGAGCGCAGGCCTGCTGCGCTGCGGGAGTGGCTTGGATGAGTGAAAAACAAGACAAGATTCCTGAAATGGACGTACAGACCCTCGCTGGCGAGTACGTCCTGGGAACCCTGAACGCGCAACAACGGGCCGAGGTGCAGCAGCGCTTGCTGCACGATGCGGCGCTTCGCAAGGCCATAGACGGCTGGCGGTCGCGGCTGCTGACCCTGACCGAAATGGCCGAGCCCGCCACGCCCCCTCCCCGCTTGTGGCAGCGTGTCGAGCGTCATCTGGGTGGCGTGTCGTTTATTCCGACGGCGGGCAAATCCCAGCGCAGAAAACGTCGGACCAGCACGTGGGACAATGCCGGCCTCTGGCGCATGCTGGCCGGCCTCGGTCTGGCGGTTTCGGTGATTTCGACCACACAACTGCTTGGCCAGGTGCCGAACCCACCGGCACCGGCGTATCTGTCGGTGCTGTCCACGCCCGACAGCAACCACGCCGGCTGGGTGGTTCAGGCCAGCAACTTGCGCGGGATCGAGCTGGTGCCTGTGGACAAGTCCGACGTGCCACCGCCCGGCAAGGTGCTGCAGTTCTGGACTCAGGCCGACGATTGGGAAGGCCCGATCTCTCTGGGGCTCGTCGCTCCCGGGCAAACGCTGAAAGTGCCGACTGACCGGTTGCCGCCGCTGCAACCCAACCAACTGTTCGAACTGTCGCTCGAAAAAGCCGGAGGCTCGCCGACCAACAAGCCGAGCGGCCCGATCCAGTTCGCAGGACGAGCGGTCAAAGCGGGCTAAGACGATCCGGGCAACGAAAACCGTTGAATTGGCTCCCGCATTACCACCTCAACGCACGGGGCCCGATCAGCGCGCCGATCACGGTGGAGAGCAACAACCCCAACAGGTACCACACGCCCCAGAACGGAATTTCCATTTCCGGACAATGCAGGCAATAGGCGATCGTCGCCAGCGAACCGGCAAGCAACCCACCGCACGCGCCCGCCAGGCGAAGCCGGGTCGGCGCCATGCTGCGCAAGGCCCAGAAGATCGAGATAAAACCGGGAATCGCCAGCAGCGTGATGTTGAACGCACAGGTGCGCCAGGTCTTGCCGAAAATCATCGCCACCCGCGTGTCCGGCTCAGCCTGAAACAAGGCGTACAGGCCCGCCACCCAGACAACCGATACACCGGCACTGACTACCCAGCGTCCCGAGCCTGCGCTCATCCCTGGCCTGGCCAGACGCGTGACCATCCACAGCGAACCGATGGCCAGGCAAAACGGCAATGCGACCTTGCCCCAGAACAGCGGGGTTCGGGCCACGACGGCCAGATCGGGACGGGCGCCAAAAACGGCCAGCATCATCAGCAGCGAACCCAGCGCAGCCACGACCACGGCCAGACTGAAACGCTTGGCAAGCTGCCCGCGATCTACCGGCGTGACGCCGCCGGCGAGCATCGAAATCAGGTCATCTGTTTTCATTGTGTACCTCGTATGCGCGCCGCCAGCGCCTTGAGGCCGCGATGCACGCCAATCTTGACGGCGGATTCGGAAAGCCCCGTCATCTTCGCTGTTTCAGTCACCGACAGCCCTTCCAGCTTCACGTGCATGATCGGCAAACGCTGACGGTCCGGCAGCTCACCGAGCAGCTTGCTCAGATCGCGACTGGCCTGGGCAGGCTCAAGCTCGGGTTCGGCGAACAGCTCGGCGGTGTCGTCCAGCGAATCGTTGAACACATCGCCCCGCGAACGGGCTCGAAAAAAGTCGGTGAGTTTATAGCGGGCAATCGCAAAAACCCAAGCCGTCAGAGGCTGATCCATACGGTACGTGTGGCGGCCATTGTGAATGGCCAGTAACACTTCCTGAAGCAGATCCTCGATTTCGCCTGGCTGGCGCTGCAGCCGCCCTCTTAAATACCCGCGTAAATGGGTACTCAACTCCGAGAGGAATGTTCGGTACGCACGCCCGTCCCCGTCCTGCCCTGCGACGAACAACGATTTCAGGTGCATCTCCCGGTTGCGCAAAGCCGCATTGTGCGCAGCGTGATCAGTAATTCGGTCCATCGCTCGCCCTGGTTACACCTGCGGTGAAATATTTTTATGAATGCCGGCGCAGTAGATGCCATATGGCCGCCACAAACAATTCAACTTTCTGTTACCGATTGCACCTTCGTAGGGCGCGCGCCCCCTAAAGTAACAATTCTGTCCGGCAATTCACGGTGCAGCCTGTAACCCCGCCAGTCCATCAATCTAGCTCAAGGCAGACCAGACGTAGCTTTCCAGCCTTTTCACAGGGGTAACCGACGAGTTGGCCCTATGGTTGCATATGCTTGTATGTACAAGTAAACATGAGTGTGCAGAAGCGCTGGTAGCCCCCGCCTGGAGACACCGACAGCGGCACCCGATCTGCTAAACCCATATTCCGCCTGTTCGACACAGGCACCCTCAGCCCAGTGCCTGGGCCGGATTGATCATCGAGGATTGTGACGTGACGACTGACAACACCCCCCCAGTTCAGCATTGGACCAAGCGCCGCGACGTAGAAATCCGCGCTGCCCGTGGCACCCAACTGACCGCCAAAAGCTGGCTGACCGAAGCGCCGCTGCGGATGTTGATGAACAACCTCGACCCGGATGTCGCCGAGAACCCGAACGAACTGGTGGTCTATGGCGGCATTGGCCGCGCAGCGCGGAACTGGGAGTGCTACGACAAGATCGTCGAGAGCCTGACCCACCTGAACGACGACGAGACCCTGCTGGTGCAGTCCGGCAAGCCGGTCGGCGTCTTCAAGACCCACAGCAATGCTCCCCGCGTGCTGATCGCCAACTCCAACCTTGTCCCGCATTGGGCCAGTTGGGAACACTTCAATGAGCTGGATGCCAAGGGCCTGGCCATGTACGGCCAGATGACCGCCGGCAGCTGGATCTACATCGGCAGCCAGGGCATCGTTCAGGGCACCTACGAAACCTTCGTCGAGGCCGGTCGCCAGCATTACAACGGCAGCCTCAAAGGCAAGTGGGTCCTGACCGCAGGTCTGGGTGGCATGGGTGGCGCACAACCATTGGCCGCCACCCTGGCTGGCGCATGCTCGCTGAACATCGAATGCCAGCAAAGCCGCATCGACTTCCGCCTGAAAAGCCGCTACGTCGACGAACAAGCCAGCGACCTCGACGACGCGCTGGCCCGCATCGAGAAGTACACCGCCGAAGGCAAGGCGATCTCCATCGCGCTGCTGGGCAATGCGGCTGAAATCCTTCCCGAACTGGTCAAGCGTGGCGTGCGCCCGGACATGGTGACCGACCAGACCAGCGCCCACGACCCGCTCAACGGCTACCTGCCGGCAGGCTGGACCTGGGAGCAGTACCGTGAGCGTGCCGCCACCGAACCGGCTGCTGTGGTCAAAGCCGCCAAGCAGTCGATGGCCAAACACGTTGAGGCGATGCTGGCGTTCCAGAAACAAGGCATCCCGACCTTCGACTACGGCAACAACATCCGTCAAATGGCCAAAGAAGAAGGCGTGAGCAACGCATTCGACTTCCCGGGCTTCGTGCCTGCTTATATCCGCCCACTGTTCTGCCGTGGCATCGGTCCGTTCCGCTGGGCCGCGTTGTCGGGCAACCCGGAAGACATTTACAAGACCGACGCCAAGGTCAAGGAGCTGATCCCGGACGACGATCACCTGCACAACTGGCTGGACATGGCGCGCGAACGCATCAGTTTCCAGGGTCTGCCGGCCCGAATTTGCTGGGTCGGCCTGGGCCAACGCGCCAAGCTGGGCCTGGCGTTCAACGAAATGGTCCGTCGTGGTGAGCTGTCGGCACCGGTCGTGATCGGTCGTGACCACCTGGACTCCGGCTCGGTGGCAAGTCCGAATCGCGAGACTGAATCCATGCGCGATGGCTCCGATGCCGTGTCTGACTGGCCCCTGCTTAACGCCTTGCTCAACACCGCGAGTGGCGCGACCTGGGTGTCGTTGCACCACGGCGGCGGCGTCGGCATGGGGTTCTCGCAGCACTCGGGCATGGTCATCGTCTGTGACGGGACCGACGAGGCGGCCGAGCGCATCGCCCGCGTGCTGCACAACGACCCGGCGACCGGCGTCATGCGCCACGCCGATGCGGGTTACCAGATCGCGATCGACTGCGCCAAAGAGCAGGGCCTGAACCTGCCGATGATTGATTGACAGGCAAAGGGTGTAGGAACGCGCTTGCCCGCGACAAGGGCCGAAGGACTTCCACGCGATTTTTCGCCTGGCCCATTGGGGCGGCAGTGAGATTGATCGCGGGCAAGCGCGCTCCTACAGGATTTCTCGGTCACCCGTATGCATACCAACACTCGCTTCAGGGGAATGTTTGAGATGGCTGTTCCAGATGATCGTGCTGCACCCTCTTCCGTGATCGAAAGGCGTTCGATCGACTACATCCCTGACGCGGAAAGACATGGCCGTCTGTTCAGTCAATTCACCCTCTGGCTGGGTGCGAACCTGCAAATCACTGCCATTGTGACCGGGGCGCTGGCCGTGGTGCTGGGCGGCGATGTGTTCTGGTCGCTGATCGGTCTGTTCGTCGGTCAGTTGCTGGGCGGTGGCGTCATGGCGCTGCACGCGGCACAAGGCCCGAAACTGGGCCTGCCACAAATGATTTCCAGTCGAGTGCAATTCGGCGTCTACGGGGCAGTAATCCCGCTGGTGCTGGTGTGCCTGATGTACATCGGCTTTTCCGCCAGCGGCTCGTTGCTGGCCGGGCAAGCCGTCGCTCAGTTGATACACGTCCCGGACTGGCAAGGCATCGTGATGTTCGCCGCCGCCATCGTCATCCTGACCATCTTCGGCTACCGGGTCATTCATATGATCGGCCGGGTTGCCAGTGTCATCGGCGTGATCGCGTTCATCTACCTGTTCGGCGCCCTGCTGGCCGGTAACGACGTCGGCGCTCTGCTGGGCAACAAACACTTTTCGCTGAGCAGTTTCCTGCTGGCGATTTCCCTCTCGGCCTCCTGGCAGATCGCGTTCGGCCCCTATGTCGCTGACTATTCGCGCTACCTGCCGCGCAGCACGTCGGCAAGCAAGACGTTCTGGGCCGTGGGATTGGGTTCAGTGATCGGTGCGCAGGCGTCCATGGTGTTCGGGGTGTTTGCAGCGGCGCTGGCCGGCAAGAACTTCGCTCACCATGAAGTCTCGTACATCGTCGGCCTGGGCGGCACAGGCGCTGTCGCGGCGGCGCTGTATTTCAGCATCGCTTTCGGCAAGGTCACTATCACCACGCTCAACGCTTACGGCAGCTTCATGTCGATCGCCACCATCGTCAGCGGCTTTCGGGGCAACCGCCACATTTCCAGCGCACTGCGCCTGACCTACATCTTTGCGATGGTCGGCATCGCCACTGCGCTGGCATTGTTGGGCAAGGACTCGTTCCTCAAGGATTTCTCGGCGTTCATCCTGTTCCTGCTGGCGTTCTTCACGCCGTGGAGCGCGATCAACCTCGTCGACTTCTACTGCATCACCAAAGAGCGCTACGACATCCCGGCACTCTCCAACCCGGATGGGCGGTACGGCCGCTGGAACGGGACCGGCATTGGCATCTACGTGATTGGCGTGTTGATTCAAATGCCGTTCATCTCGACGCATTTCTACACCGGACCTCTGGTCGCCCGTCTGGATGACACGGATATCTCGTGGATCATCGGCCTTGTGGTACCGGCCGCGCTGTATTACGTCGCCGCGAAGACGTGGCCCGGCAAGATCGCCGATCGTTTGATCCTGCCCACCGAGCAGGAGACGCCCCAGGCACGGGTCAATGGTGTGCCCACTGGAACAGCGATGAACTGACGGCCGCTGATGCACGTCTGTTTAAGCTGGAGTGAAGCGGGACGGGACCACCCAGTGTCCATCCCATCGGCAGGATGCCACTTGCTTACTGCCGTAATCCAACTCAAGACCAGGAGCGTCTCACGATGAAAACCAACAAGGCCCTGCTATCCACGCTGCTGACAGTGGGCGTGCTTGCCAGCGGCGCCAGTCAGGCGGCGGGATGGTGCGAGTCCGGCAAACCGGTGAAATTCGCCGGCTTGAACTGGGAAAGCGCCATGCTGCTGACGGACGTGCTGCAAGTCGTTCTGAACAAGGGCTACGGCTGTGAAGTGGACAGCTTGCCCGGCAACTCCATCACCATGGAGAACGCCCTGAGCACCAACGACATCCAGATCTTTGCAGAAGAATGGGTCGGGCGCAGCGAGGTCTGGAACAAGGCCGAAGCAGCGGGCAAAGTGGTCGGCGTCGGCGCACCGGTCAAAGGCGCCGTTGAAGGCTGGTACGTGCCGCGTTACGTGATCGAGGGCGACGCCAAGCGCAAGCTGGAAGCCAAGGCGCCGGACCTGAAGTCCATCGCCGATCTGGGCAAATACGCCGCGCTGTTCAAGGATGCGGAAGAACCTGAAAAAGGGCGTTTTTACAACTGCCCGGCAGGCTGGACGTGCGAGCTGGAAAACAGCGAGATGCTGAAAAGCTACGGTCTGGAAGACAAGTTCACCAACTTCCGCCCAGGCACCGGCCCGGCGCTGGATGCGGCGATTCTGTCCAGCTACAAGCGTGGCGAGCCGATTCTGGCGTATTACTGGTCCCCGACACCGCTGATGGGACAGGTGGACATGGTGCGCCTGGAGGAGAAGCCCGGCGTGAGCAAGACCATCGACATCAAGGTAGGCCTGTCCAAAGTCTTTCACGATCAGGCACCCGAGCTGGTCGCTGTCATGGAAAAGGTCAACATCCCGATCGACTTGCTGAACCAGAACCTGGCCCGCATGACCAAGGACCGCATCGAGTCGCCAAAACTGGCGAAGATCTTCCTCAAGGAACATCCTGAAGTCTGGCACCAGTGGGTCAGCGAAGACGCTGCCAGGAAGGTTGATGCGTCACTCTGACGGGCAGCGTTGCCTGTAGGAGCGTGGCTTGTCCCGCGAACTGGCGCGAAGCGGCAGTAAATCTGTAAATGCGGCCTGTCAGGCAGATCACATTGGCAGGTTTTACGACGGGTACCCCGCCGATCGCGGGACAAGCCTCGCTCCTACAGACGTTGAGCGAACACTTCATAGATCGAGACACGCTTATGTTCCCCGAAAGCTTCACGTTCTCCATCGCCGACTGGGTCAACGACTGGGTCGACAAGCTGGTCACCAACTACGGCGATGTGTTCCGGCACATCTCCGACACGCTGCTGTGGGCCATCGTCAAACTCGAAGGACTGCTGCGCGTAGCGCCCTGGTGGCTATTGCTGGCGATCGTCGGCCTCATCGCCTGGCACGCGACACGCAAGATAACCACCACGGCCATCATCATCGGCCTGCTGTTCCTGGTCGGCGCGGTCGGGCTGTGGGACAAGCTGATGCAGACTTTGGCCCTGATGCTGGTCGCCACCTTCATATCGGTGCTCATCGGCGTGCCGTTGGGGATTCTTTCTGCACGCAGCAACCGCCTGCGCGCGGTCCTGATGCCGCTGCTCGACATCATGCAAACCATGCCCAGCTTCGTGTACCTGATTCCGGTGCTGATGCTGTTCGGCCTGGGCAAGGTTCCGGCGATTTTCGCCACGGTCATCTATGCCGCACCGCCGCTGATTCGTCTGACTGACCTGGGGATTCGCCAGGTGGACGGCGAAGTCATGGAAGCGATCAACGCATTCGGCGCCAACCGTTGGCAGCAACTGTTCGGCGTGCAACTGCCGCTTGCCTTGCCGAGCATCATGGCCGGTGTCAACCAAACCACCATGATGGCCCTGTCGATGGTGGTCATTGCCTCGATGATCGGCGCACGCGGCCTGGGCGAAGACGTGCTGGTGGGGATTCAGACCCTCAACGTCGGTCGTGGTCTGGAGGCGGGTCTGGCCATTGTCATTCTCGCGGTCGTGATTGACCGCATCACGCAGGCCTATGGCCGTCCACGGCATGAGGCGAGCAAATGATGAGCACAGAACCCAACAAGATCGTCGTCAAAAACGTCTACAAAATCTTCGGCAACCGCGCCAAGGATGCGCTGGCGATGGTCCGGCAGAATCAAAGCAAGGATCAGGTGCTGGCGAAGACCGGCTGCGTCGTCGGCGTGAACGACTTGTCGCTGTCCATCGGCAGCGGCGAAATCTTCGTCATCATGGGCCTGTCCGGTTCTGGCAAATCCACGCTGGTGCGTCACTTCAATCGCCTGATCGACCCGACCAGCGGAGAGATTCTGGTCGACGGCGAGAACATCCTGAACTACGACATGGAAGCGCTGCGCAACTTTCGCCGGCACAAGATCAGCATGGTGTTCCAGAGTTTCGGCCTGCTGCCGCACAAGACCGTGATGGACAACGTGGCCTACGGCCTGACGGTACGCGGAGAGAGCAAGGCGCAGTGTGCCGAGCGCGCCCAACACTGGGTGACCACGGTGGGCCTGAAGGGCTATGAGAAGAAGTACCCGCATCAACTGTCTGGCGGCATGCGTCAGAGGGTCGGACTGGCCCGGGCACTGGCTGCGGACACCGACATCATTCTCATGGACGAAGCGTTCAGCGCGCTCGATCCGTTGATTCGCGCCGAGATGCAGGACCAGTTGCTGGAACTGCAATCGACACTGAAGAAAACCATCGTGTTCATCACCCACGACCTCGACGAAGCCGTGCGGATCGGCAACCGCATCGCCATCCTCAAGGACGGCCGGTTGATTCAGGTCGGAACCCCGAAAGAAATCCTCTACTCGCCTGCCGACGACTACGTTGATCGTTTCGTCCAGCGGCGCGTGGCGACCCTTTAAGGACGGTTGCAGTCATGTCGCGAGCAGAACAGATCATCATCGGCGATCGGCTGGTCACCTGGCAGGATGTCACTGCCGTGGCCCGTCACGGCGCCCGTCTGGCGCTGTCGGACAGCGCCTGGGCGCGTATCGACAATGCACAGGCCATCGTGCAGCGCATCGTCACCAACGGCGAGCGCGCCTACGGCGTGAACACCGGCCTGGGCGCGCTGTGCAACGTGTCGCTGGAGGGCGAGCAATTGAGTCGCCTGTCGCGCAACACGCTGCTCAGTCACGCATGCGGTGTGGGTGCTGTACTGCCCGATGAGCAGACTCGCGCGATCATCTGCGCCGCGATCATCAACTACAGCCAGGGAAAATCGGGGATTCACCGCCAGGTGGTCGAAGCGCTGATCGCCCTGCTCAACCGCCGCATCACGCCACAGGTGCCGTCTCAGGGGTCGGTGGGTTACCTCACGCACATGGCGCACATTGGTATCGCGCTACTGGGCGTCGGCCAGGTGAGTTATCGCGGTCAGGTCATCTCCGCGCTGCAAGCCCTGAGTGAAGAAGGCCTGAGCCCGGTCGAGCTGGGCGCCAAGGACGGGCTGTGCCTGGTCAACGGTACGCCGTGCATGACTGGCCTCAGTTGCCTGGCGATTGCCGACGTGAACCGCCTGATGCAGTGGGCGGATGTGATCAGCGCCATGACGTTCGAGGGCCTGCGCGGCCAGCTCGACGCCTTCGACGAGGACATCATCGCGCTCAAGCCGCACCCGGGCATGCAGCAGGTCGGCAAGAACCTGCGCGGCCTGCTGGCAGGCAGTGAAGTGCTCGCCAACAGCAAGGGCATCCGCACGCAGGACGCCTTGAGCATCCGGTCAATTCCGCAGGTCCACGGTGCAACCCGCGACCAACTCACCCACGCCACGCGGCAAATCGAAACCGAGCTCAATTCGGCCACCGACAACCCGTTACTGCTGGGCACCCCGGACGCTTACCGGGTGGTGTCTCAAGCGAACCCCCACGGCCAGTCCGTCGCGATGGCGGCCGACCTGCTTGCCATCGCCATGGCTGAACTGGGCTCGATTGCCGAACGGCGTCTGGATCGCCTGATCAACCCGACCGTCAGCGGACTGCCGGCTTTTCTGGTGAGCCAGCCGGGCGTCAACTCCGGGATGATGATCGTGCAGTACGTCGCCGCCTCTCTGTGCGCTGAAAACCGCCAACTGGCGCAACCGGCTGTCATTGACAACTACGTGACGTCCGGCTTGCAGGAAGATCATCTGAGCATGGGCACCAGCGCCGCCCTGAAGCTGCACAAGGTGCTGGAGAACGTCACGCAAATCCTCGCCATCGAGTACCTGCTGGCGGCTCAGGCGTTCGAGTTCTTCAAAGGCCCACGCTTCGGCGTCGGCACCGAGGCAGCGTGGCGTTTGCTGCGCGAGCGCGTGCCGGCCTATGACGAAGATCGCTGGCTGGCCCCGGACATCGCCAGCAGCGTGACGCTGCTCAAGAACGAAGAGTCTTTGGAAACCGTATTCCAGGTCTGCCGCGACCACGCGCAGGCACACAACAACAGTCGCAGCCCGAGCGCCACAAACGCAGAACAGGCAGGAGCCAGTTCAAGGCACACGACCGACATCAACGAAGGAGTAGCAGCATCGTGACCGATACCCAACAGGCGACCCCGCTGAACCTGATCCCCGGCCAGTTGACCCTGGCGCAACTGCGCGCGATCTATCAGCAACCCGTGACCCTCACGCTGGACGCCAGCGCCGATCAGCAGATCGACAACAGCGTGGCGTGCGTGGAGCAGATCCTGGCCGAGAACCGCACCGCCTACGGCATCAACACCGGCTTTGGCCTGCTGGCGTCGACCCGCATTGCCAGCGCCGACCTGGAAAACCTTCAGCGTTCGCTGGTGCTCTCGCATGCGGCTGGCGTCGGGGTACCGATTAGCGATGAGCTGGTGCGCCTGATCATGGTGCTCAAGGTCAACAGCCTGAGCCGGGGGTTTTCCGGCATTCGTCGTCAGGTCATCGATGCGCTGATCGCCCTGATCAACGCCGAGGTCTATCCGCACATTCCGCTCAAGGGCTCGGTCGGTGCGTCCGGTGACCTGGCACCGCTGGCACACATGTCACTGGTGCTGCTGGGCGAAGGCAAGGCGCGTTACAAGGGCCAATGGCTGAACGCGGTGGAAGCACTGGCCGTCGCCGGTCTCGCACCGCTGACGCTGGCGGCCAAGGAAGGTCTGGCGCTGCTCAACGGCACTCAGGTCTCGACCGCCTACGCGCTGCGTGGCCTGTTTGAAGCCGAAGACCTGTTCGCGGGCGCCTTGAGCTGCGGCGCGCTGACGGTTGAAGCGGTTCTTGGTTCACGCGCACCGTTCGACCCACGTATTCATGCCGCCCGTGGTCAACGCGGTCAGATCGACGCCGCTGCGGCCTACCGTGATTTGCTGGGGGACGGCAGCGAAGTGTCCGAATCCCATCGCGACTGCGACAAGGTCCAGGACCCTTACTCCCTGCGTTGCCAGCCACAGGTCATGGGCGCTTGCCTGACTCAGTTGCGTCAGGCGGCTGAAGTGCTGGCCATCGAATCCAACGCCGTGTCGGATAACCCGTTGGTGTTCGCGGCGGAAGGCGAAGTCATTTCGGGCGGTAACTTCCACGCCGAGCCTGTGGCCATGGCCGCTGACAATATTGCGCTTGCCATTGCTGAAATCGGCTCGCTGAGCGAACGCCGCATCTCGCTGATGATGGACAAACACATGTCGCAACTGCCGCCGTTCCTGGTGGCCAACGGCGGCGTGAACTCCGGCTTCATGATCGCTCAGGTGACCGCGGCGGCCCTGGCGAGCGAGAACAAGGCGCTGGCTCATCCCCACAGCGTCGACAGCCTGCCCACTTCAGCCAACCAGGAAGACCATGTCTCGATGGCCCCGGCTGCCGGCAAGCGCCTTTGGGAAATGGCAGAGAACACACGAGGCGTGCTGGCTGTAGAATGGCTGGCTGCGTGTCAGGGCCTGGACCTGCGCAACGGCCTGAAAACCTCTCAAAAACTGGAAATTGCCCGCACCACCCTGCGCGGCAAAGTACCGTTCTACGAAAAAGACCGTTTCTTCGCGCCAGACATCGAAGCCGCCACTGATTTGTTGGCTTCGAACTGCCTGAGCGAGCTGGTTTCTGCTGATCTGCTGCCGAGTTTCTGATCGGTGACAGGCCAGGAGGGCCTGTCGTTGGAATGAGGGTGAAGGCATGACGCTGTTCCTTTGTAGGAGCGCGCTTGCCCGCGATTGCGGTGGATCAGACATGAATGCATTGGCTGACACGCTGCAATCGCGGGCAAGCGCGCTCCTACAGGGACCTGTGTCCCACCTTCGTTTCACAGCAAAGAAAGACTAGGAAAGTGTGAAATGAAACCGCAAAACGCAACAGATCTGAAACGCGGGCTCAGCGCTCGTCACATCCGCTTCATGGCGCTGGGGTCGGCCATCGGTACCGGGCTGTTCTACGGCTCGGCCTCGGCGATCAAACTCGCAGGACCCGCCGTCCTGCTCGTTTACCTCATCGCGGGCGCCATGGTGTACATGGTCATGCGCGCCCTCGGCGAAATGGCCGTGCGCAATCCGGTGTCAGGCTCTTTTGGCCAGTACGCCACGACGTATCTGGGTCCGCTGGCAGGCTTCGTCCTGGGCTGGACCTATGCTTTCGAGATGATCATCGTCTGCCTGGCCGATGTCACCGCCTTCGGCATTTACATGGGCTTCTGGTTTCCCGACGTCCCGCGCTGGATCTGGGTACTGGGCATCGTGTTCCTGATCGGCGCGCTCAACCTTTGCAGTGTCAAAGTCTTTGGCGAACTTGAATTCTGGCTGTCGCTGCTCAAGGTCGGCGCCATCATTGCGATGATTCTGGCGGGCTTCGGCATCATGCTGTTTGGCATCGGTTCGGCATCTGGCGAATCCGTCAGCCACGTCAGCAATCTGTGGACCCAGGGCGGCTTCATGCCCAATGGCATCGGCGGCCTGGTGGCGTCGCTGGCGGTGGTGATGTTCGCCTTCGGTGGCATCGAAATCATTGGCGTCGCAGCCGGTGAAGCGCGCAATCCGGAGCGCGTGATTCCCCGTGCGATCAACGCTGTGCCGCTGCGCATTCTGCTGTTTTACGTGTTGACGCTGTTCGTGCTGATGTCGCTGTATCCGTGGCACCAGATTGGCGATCAGGGCAGCCCGTTCGTCCAGATTTTCGACCATCTGGGGATTTCCTCCGCTGCGATCATCCTCAACATCGTAGTGATCTCTGCGGCCGTGTCGGCGATCAACAGCGACATCTTCGGTGCTGGACGCATGATGTACGGCCTGGCGAAACAGGGGCAGGCCCCCGCAGGCTTCGCGCAATTGTCGGCCAATGGCGTACCGTGGATGACCGTGCTAGTGATGGGGGCAGCCCTGCTCTGCGGCGTGGTGTTGAACTACCTGATCCCGGAAAACGTGTTCCTGCTGATTGCGTCCATCGCGACCTTTGCCACGGTCTGGGTGTGGCTGATGATTCTGGTCACGCAAATCGCCATGCGCCGCTCGATGAGCGCCGAAGACGTCGCGCAGCTCAAGTTCCCGGTGCCGTTCTGGCCGGTGGCTCCGATTATCGCGACGGCATTTATGGTGTTCGTGTTCGGGGTGCTGGGGTATTTCCCGGACACCCAGCCGGCATTGGTCGTCGGGGCCGTGTGGATCGTGCTGCTGGTGATTGCTTACGCTGTGTGGGTAAAGCCCAGGCAGATGATCAATGCGGGATCGAACGGCCAATGAATAACCTGTGGGAGTGAGCTTGCTCGCGAATGCCGGGTTCCATCCCCAGAAATCATGGCGGATGTACTGGCCTCTTCGCGAGCAAGCTCACTCCCACAGAATGTGAATCTCTGGAGGTATTGATGAAAACGCTCTGGCATCACTGTCACGTCGCAAGCATGGCGAACGGCGCCTATTCGATCATCGAGGACGCCGCCATCGTGACCGACGGCGCGCACATCGTCTGGATCGGTCCGCGCGCCGAAGTGCCGGATCAGGGCGACATCAACACCGTGGATTTGAATGGCGCGTGGGTCACACCCGGCCTGATCGACTGCCACACCCACACCGTTTTCGGCGGCAATCGCAGCGGTGAATTCGAGCAGCGTCTGCAGGGTGTCAGTTACGCAGACATCGCGGCGGCAGGCGGCGGCATCGCCAGCACTGTGCGCGCCACACGAGCCGCCAGTGAAGAGGAGCTTTTCGCCAGCGCCCAGCGCCGTTTGCTGCAACTGCTCAAGGACGGCGTGACCACCGTGGAAATCAAATCCGGCTACGGTCTGGACCTCGCCAGCGAGCGCAAGATGCTTCGCGTAGGGCGCAGGCTTGGCGAACAACTGCCCGTGACGGTGCGCAACACCTGCCTTGCGGCTCACGCGCTGCCGCCGGAATACAAGGATCGCGCCGACGATTACATCGCCCACATCTGCAGTGACATGCTGCCCGCGCTGGCAGCGGAAAACCTGGTGGATGCGGTCGATGCCTTCTGCGAATACCTGGCCTTCTCGACCGAACAGGTCGAGCAGGTGTTCATCACGGCGGGGCAACTCGGTCTGCCCGTGAAACTGCATGCCGAACAATTGTCATCGCTGCACGGGTCGAGTCTGGCGGCGCGTTATCAAGCGCTGTCCGCTGACCATCTGGAGTTCATGACCGAAGAAGACGCCATCGCCATGGCCGCTGCTGGAACGGTAGCCGTGCTGTTGCCGGGGGCCTTCTATTTTCTGCGGGAAACCCAACTGCCGCCGATGGACGCCTTGCGCAAGCACGGCGTGAAGATCGCCATCGCCACCGACCTCAACCCCGGCACCTCGCCAGGCCTGTCACTGCGACTGATGCTGAACATGGCCTGCACGCTCTTTCGCATGACGCCGGAGGAAGCACTGGCGGGCGCCACGACCCACGCCGCCAGGGCATTGGGCATGGTCGACACCCACGGCTCGCTGGAAGCCGGCAAGGTCGCGGACTTTGTCGCCTGGAACATCGAACGCCCCGCCGATCTGGCGTACTGGCTCGGCGGCGATCTTGAAAAACGCGTCGTGCGCCACGGCGTCGAGAGCACCTTTTAATCGGGAGACTACTGTGGACAAGGTTCTGAGTTTCACTCGCGGTCGTGTACCGCTGCTGATCAGCATGCCGCACCCAGGCTTGAACCTGACGCCGACCGTGCGTGACGGTCTGGTGGACGAGGCCGTCAGCCTGCCGGACACTGACTGGCATATCCCGCGGCTCTACGACTTCGCCCATGACCTGGGCGCCAGCGTGTTGTCTGCCGAATATTCGCGCTTCGTTATCGACCTCAATCGCCCATCCGACGACAAGCCGCTGTACGCCGGCGCCACCACCGGGTTGTACCCGTCGACGCTGTTCGAGGGTGATCCGTTATTCAAGGAAGGCAAAACGCCGAGCCAGGAAGAGCGCGCGACGTACCTGGAGCAAATCTGGACGCCGTACCACGACACGCTGCGCAACGAGCTGGAGCGTCTGCGTGACGAGTTCGGCTATGCCCTGCTGTTTGATGCGCACTCGATTCGCGGGCACATCCCGCACCTGTTCGAAGGTCGGCTGCCGGACTTCAACCTGGGCACTTTCAGCGGCGCCAGTTGCGACGCATCGCTGGCCCACCGCCTGGAAGCCACCTGCGCCGCCGCCAAGCGCTACAGCCATGTGCTGAACGGCCGCTTCAAGGGCGGCCACATCACCCGTCATTACGGCAATCCGGCGGAACACATCCACGCCGTGCAACTGGAGCTGACGCAAAGCACGTACATGGAAGAGTTCGTCCCCTTCCACTACCGCCCGGACCTGGCAGAGCCCACCCGTGAGGTATTGAAAGCATTGCTGGAAGGCATGATCGCCTGGGGACGCGAGACGTACGGGAAGTAAGTGCGATCACTCCAATTTTGAGGGCAGTCCGCTCTGTAGGAGCGAACACAAGTTCATGCGTCAACGCGGATCCTGTGGGAGACGTCCGAGGTTACGAGGGCAGCGAAGGCGGTGTGTCAGTCACTATGGATGGTGCTGACCCACCGCAGCCACTTACTTCCTCAACAACCGCAACCCGTTGAACACCACCAGCAGGCTCACGCCCATGTCGGCGAACACCGCCATCCACATGGTCGCCACGCCCGCGAAGGTCACGGCCAGGAAGATCACCTTGATCACCAGCGCCAGGGCGATGTTTTGTTTGAGCACCGCCGAGGTATCTCGCGAGAGCCGGATGAACGCCGGAATCTTGCGTAAATCATCGTCCATCAAGGCGACGTCAGCGGTTTCGATCGCCGTGTCGGTTCCGGCTGCCGCCATGGCGAAACCGATCTCCGCACGCGCCAGCGCCGGTGCGTCGTTGATCCCGTCGCCGACCATGCCGACACGGTGGTTCTTCGCGTAAAGATCCTCGATAGCTTGCAGTTTGTCGGTTGGCAGCAGGTTGCCCTGCGCCTGATCGATGCCCACCTGGGCGGCAATCGCCTTGGCCGTGTGCGGGTTGTCGCCCGTGAGCATCACGGTTTTCACGCCCAGCGCATGCAGTTGCGCAATGGCTTCGCGGCTGCTCTCCTTGACCGTATCGGCAACCGCAAAGAGCGCCAGCGGCCCCGTCCCGTCAAACAGCAACACCACCGTTTTACCCTGGCTTTCCAGCGCCTCGAGACGCGCCTCCAGCTCAGGCGAACACAGCCCTGCCTCGTGTACCAGACGGTGGTTGCCCAAGTGGTACAACCGCCCTTCGACTTCACCCTTCACACCGCGTCCGCTCAACGCTTCAAACGCCTCAACCTGCAGATGCACGTCCAGCTTGGTCGACGTCGCTATCGCCTGCGAAACCGGGTGATCGGAACGCCCCGCCAGACTCGCCGAAATCGCCACGGCCTTTTCGCCGAACGACTCGTCGAGCAAAACGTAGTCGGTCTGCACCGGCTTGCCGTGGGTAATCGTGCCGGTCTTGTCCAGCGCCAGGTAATCGAGCTTGTGGCCCATTTCCAGGTAGACGCCGCCCTTCACCAGAATCCCTTTGCGCGCCGCAGCCGCCAGGCCGCTGACGATGCTCACCGGCGTGGAAATCACCAGCGCACAGGGACACGCCACCACCAGCAACACCAGCGACCGGTAGATCCAGTCGAACCAGGCTGCCCCCATGAATAGCGGCGGGATGACGGCCACCGCCAAGGCCAGCAAGAACACGGCAGGGGTATAGATTTTCGAGAAGCTGTCGACGAAACGCTGCGTTGGGGCACGAGCGCCTTGGGCCGCTTCGACCGCATGAATGATCCGCGCCAGCGTTGAGTTGTTCGCCGCTGCCGTCACCTTGTATTCCAACGATCCGGCCTGATTGATGGTGCCGGCGAACACCTTGTCGCCCATGGTTTTTTCCACCGGCAGGCTCTCACCCGTAATCGGCGCCTGGTCAATAGTCGACTGACCTGAAACCACCTCACCGTCCAGCCCGATACGCTCACCGGGCTTGACCCGCACGATGCTGCCCAGCGCAATCTGTTTGACCTCGACCTCAACCCACTGACCTTCCTGTTGCACGGTCGCGGTTTCCGGCGTCAGCTGCATCAGGCCGCCAATGGCGTTGCGTGCGCGATCAAGGGATTTGGCCTCGATCAACTCCGCCACGGTGAACAGGAACATCACCATCGCCGCTTCCGGCCATTGCCCGATCAACACCGCACCGGTCACGGCGATGCTCATCAGCGCACTGATGTTCAGGTTGAAGTTCTTGAGCGCAATCCAGCCCTTTTTGTAGGTGGTCAATCCGCCGCTGAGAATGGCAACCAAGGCAATGATTGCCACCACCCAGTTTGGGGCGGCATCAGTAAAGTGAATGACCTCGGCGGACACGGCCAGGACACCCGAAAGCGCCAGCGGCCACCAGGGCTTTTTCGGCGCAGGCAACGCGGCCGTGTCAGTGTCGGCGCCCTGCTCGATAAGATCGGCCTGCATGCCCAGTGAGCCGATGGCCTCACGGATCGGATCGGTCGACGGCAACTCATGCCAGACCCCGAGCACGCGGTTGATCAGGTTGAATTCCAGCCTCTGGATCCCGGACATCTTGCCCAGCTTGTTCTGGATCAGCGTCTGCTCGGTCGGGCAGTCCATCGCTTCGATGCGGAAACTGCTCAGCTGCGCGTTATCCGTAGAGCCACTGCCCACCGTCACCACGGCGGGAGCACTTTCGTGGGAGCAGCAGGAATGCGCCTGGTGCTCGTGCTGGCGCACGGGAGTGAAGGTGACCGGAGCCGAATGATCATGGCCAGCATGGTCGTGGTCGTCATGCCCATGGGCCGAGTGATCATGGCCAGTATGGTCATGACCTGCGTGCGCTTGATCAAGCGGGCGTTGAGGCGAATGTTTGTGTACAGAGTCACTCATGGTTGAGTCTCTAAAGGTGCGTGTTGCCAAGTGAACACCCTGTAGCCACTATAGGGTCAAGACATCCTTTGAGACCGATGACCATGAATGCGTCCTTCAAGATCGGCGAGTTGGCCAAACTCACCGACTGCCCGGTGGAAACCATCCGCTATTACGAGCGCGAGGGACTGCTGGCAGAGCCTGCGCGCAGCGAGGGCAATTATCGGCTGTACACACAAGAACACGTCGAACGTCTGACGTTCATTCGCAACTGTCGCAGCCTGGACATGACCCTCGATGAAATCCGCAGCCTGCTGACCTTGCGCGACAGCCCGCAAGATCAGTGCGAGAACGTGAACGCACTGATCGACGAACACATCCAGCACGTCAGTGCACGCATCGCCAGTTTGCAGGCGTTACAGGAACAATTGGTGGATCTGCGCCAGCGTTGCAGCGAAGGTGCGCCGGATCATTGCGGGATTCTGGATCGGCTGGAAGTGAGCGGCAGCGTGGTCACACCCGAGGTTGAGCATTCCCATGTGGGCCGCAGTCACGGGCATTGATCAATGCGATCCATTGTAGGAGCGCGCTTGCCCGCGATAGGGGTCTGACAATCGACATATTCGTCACTGATACTCCCCATCGCGGGCAAGCGCGCTCCTACACTGACCGTGTCAACGTGCGGACACAAAAACGCCCCCAACCTGTGTGTCAGGTCGGGGGCGTTGTTTTAACGGTGATCAACCGTGGTGAATGCGCTCGACCGCCTCGGTCACGCCCGCACCGTACGCCGCATCCGCCAGGGTGCAGTGTTTGATGTGCAACTGGATGATCGGAGCCGATACACCGCGCAGCGCACGTGCGGTGTTGTCGAACAAGGACTGTTTCTCCGTCGGGCTCATGTTGCGGAACAGGTTGCCCGCCTGCGAGAAGTAGTCGTCATCCACACGGTGGTTCCAGTGGCCGGCCGCGCCCTCGATGGACAGCGGCGGTTCCCTGAAATCAGGTTGTTCCACGAACGCGCCCTTGGTATTGGGCTCGTAGGAGGTCATGCCGCCACGGTTGCCGTCGATCCGCATCACGCCGTCGCGGTGGTAGCTGTTCACGTGCAGCGCAGCCCGTGGCGCGTTCACCGGGATCTGGTGGAAGTTGACGGTCAAGCGATAGCGCTGGGCATCACCGTAGGAGAACAACCGGCCTTGCAGCATCTTGTCTGGCGAGAAGCTGATGCCGGGCACCACGCTGGAAGGCGCGAACGCGGCCTGTTCGACATCGGCAAAGTTGTTTTCCGGGTTGCGGTTGAGTTCGAACACACCCACTTCGATCAGCGGGTAGTCAGCCTTCGGCCAGACCTTGGTCAGGTCAAACGGGTTGATGTGGTACGCGCCTGCTTCCTTCTCCGGCATGATCTGCACGAACAGTTTCCAGCGCGGGAAATTGCCCTTCTCAATGTTCTCGTACAGGTCCCGGTGGTGTGACTCGCGGTCACGACCCACGAGTTCCTGCGCTTCGGCGTCGCTGAGGTTGGCGATGCCTTGCTGCGAAACGAAGTGGAACTTCACCCAGAAGCGTTCATGCTGCGCGTTCAGGAAACTGTAGGTGTGGCTGCCGAAGCCGTGCATCTCACGGTAGCTGCGTGGAATACCGCGCTCGCTCATGACCACCGTGACCTGGTGGAACGACTCAGGCAGTTGAGTCCAGAAGTCCCAGTTATTCTCGGCACTGCGCATGCCGGTACGCGGATCGCGTTTGACGGCGTGGTTCAGGTCCGGGAATTTCAGCGGATCGCGCAGGAAGAACACGGGTGTGTTGTTGCCGACCAGGTCCCAGTTGCCTTCTTCGGTGTAGAACTTCAGGGCGAAACCGCGGATGTCGCGTTCGGCGTCAGCCGCACCACGCTCACCGGCAACGGTAGAGAAACGGGCGAACATTTCGGTCTGCTTGCCGACCTGGGAGAAGAGTTTCGCACGGGTGTACCGGGTGATGTCGTGGGTCACCGTGAACGTGCCGAACGCGCCCGAGCCTTTGGCGTGCATGCGGCGCTCCGGGATCACTTCGCGGTCGAAGTGAGCCAGCTTTTCCAGAAACCAGACATCCTGCAGCAAAGCGGGGCCATTGGGACCTGCGGTTTGAATGTTCTGGTTATCGACGACGGGGGCGCCGAATGCGGTCGTCAGTTTGTTGCTCATGCGCATGTCTCCACAGGGGTCACTGTCCGGGCGACCTCTGCTGAAGCCGACCTTTGTCTGTTCGATGGAGAGAACGATAAGGAAAACCCGGCGCATTAGCTCATTGTGAGTCCGCACTGGGTAAATAGAGGAATTCAATCGGTTAGTTATTGATCGATAGCGTGCAGTGATCACTGCCGTCGCAATGTAGGAGCGCGCTTGCCCGCGAAAAAGAACAACGCGGTTCCTCAGGCAGAACTCGTCATCGTTCATCGCGGGCAAGCGCGCTCCGACAGTCAGAGAGGTTCAAATCTGGTTGCGGTGGTATCCATGCGGCACGCCGCCTTTGGACAGGACCCACTGCCAGAGCTGGATGTCCCGGGCACGGAATGCGCCGGCGCAGGACAGCAGGTAATAGCGCCACATGCGGAAGAAGCGCTCGCCCAATTGCGCCTCGAACTGCGGCCAGGCTTTCATGAAGTTCTCGTGCCAGGCCATGAGTGTCTTGTCGTAATCGGCACCAAAGTTGTGCAAATCCTCGACGACAAACAACCCGTCCATGGCATCGCCCATCTGACCTATTGAAGGCAGGTCGCCGTTGGGGAATATGTACTTGTCGATCCATGGGTCGGGATAAGAGTTGCGCTGGTTCTTGCCGATGGTGTGCAACAGAAACAAGCCACCCGGTTTCAAACAGCGGTGGGCCAGTTCCATGTATTCACGGTGGTTCTTGCGGCCCACGTGCTCGAACATGCCGACGCTGGCAATGGCATCGAACTGCTCGTCCAGTTCGCGATAGTCCTGAAAGCGGAACTCCAGTGGCAGGTCCTTGTAGCGCTCCTTGGCCCAGGCAATCTGCTCTTTGGAAATGCTCACACCTACCGCTTCAACACCGTAGTGTTCGGCGGCATAACTCATGAAGCTGCCCCAACCACAACCGATGTCCAATACCCGCATGCCCGGCTTGAGCTGAAGTTTGCGGCATATCAGGTCCAGCTTGGCCGCCTGCGCTTCTTCCAGATTACTCGCGTTCTCCCAATACCCACAGGTATAGGTCATTCGCGAGTCGAGCATGGTCGAATAAAATTCGTTGCCGAGGTCATAATGCACTTCGCCAACCGTTTTGGAGCGTTTGATGTTCTGACGGTTCATGAACTTCGCCATCAGTGCATACAACACCAGGCGCACGGGTTTCACTTCATCGGTCATGCCGGTCTTGAGCAACCGATGGAAAAACTCATCCAGATGCTCGCTGTCCCAATGGCCGTCCATATAGGCCTCGCCCAGTCCAAGATTCCCTTGCGCAAACGCCCTTTCGATTACCCCTGGTCCGTTGAAGCGGATATCCCACGGTGCCGATCCATTAATCTGAATACCGGCCTCGTTAAGTATTCGTGCGGCGGTCCGGTAAAGACCGGAGGTGTGGTCGGAGAAGGTGTCAGTGCTGAAGTTCGTCGTGGTCATGGATAGCTATTTCCAAACGCGTGTCAGGCTAAAGACTTATGGGTAGACCCCGACTATAGAACAAACATTCAAGAGATTTAAACTCACAAGTTTCGATTGAGAGATTGAAAATATCTATCAAGTCAATTTTGTTTACCGCCTTGCAAAACAGTTATTACATAACTGCAACAATACCAACTTCCAAGCCCCTATATACATCCAACAAATCAAAGTTCGTACCGGTTAGAACATAGAAGGTTTGTGCGGTTTTATCCGCAAAGCATCAAAACGCCGCAATCCCTGTGGGAGCAGTCCGAGGTTATGAGGGCCGCGAATACGGCGGTACAGTCAACACACCTCTGGCGGGTGATAGACCGCATTCGCCAGCGTCGTAACCTCTTGTAGCTCCCACAGGCTTGTGCCGGGCAGCACCAACGGCATTACGTGATTCCTGTAGGAGCAATCCGAGGTTACGAGGGGCCGGAGCGCATTCGGCTCAAACAGCCACAGGCGCCTTGATGCTGGGGTCTGCGTCGTAGCCCACGATTTCGAAATCTTCGAAACGGTAGTCGTAGATGCTTTCCGGGCGACGGTTGATTTTCAACTGCGGCAGCTTTTTCGGCGTGCGGGTCAGTTGGGTCGCAATCTGCTCTTCGTGGTTCGAATAGGCATGGGTGTCCCCCAGGCTGACAATGATCTCGTGCGGGATCAGGTCACATTGCTGGGCCAGCATGTGGGTCAGCAGCGCCAGTGCGGCAATGTTGTACGGCAGGCCGAGGAATACATCGGAGCTGCGGATGTACAACTGCATGGACAGCTTGCCTTCGGCGACAAACGCCTGGTACAGCAGGTGACACACCGCCAGCGCCTGACGCCCGGCCTTGACGTTCTCCTGCGGCGAAAGTTTTTCGTCCGGCAGGTACTCGGTGTTCCAGCCATGGAAGAGGATACGACGGCTGTTCGGGTTGTTTTTCAGGCAGTCGACCATGTAGTCGATCTGGTTGATCTTGCCGCCGTCCTTGGTCGGCCAGCCAGTCCACTGCGCACCGTAGACCGGGCCCAGATCGCCCTCTTCAGTCGCCCACTCGTCCCAGATGGTCACGCCGTTTTCATTGAGCCATTTGGTGTTGGTGTTGCCACTGAGCATCCAGATGAGCTCGTTGGCGATGCTCTTGAAGTGCAGCTTCTTGGTCGTCAGCAGCGGGAAACCATTGGCCAGGTTGTGGCGAATCTGACGACCGAACACAGCGGTGGTGCCAGTGCCGGTGCGGTCGCCTTTACGCGTCCCGTTGTCGATGACGTCCTGTAACAGTTCAAGGTATTGCTTCATGCCCAAAGGCCCTCTGTATCGGTGAATCCGCCGGACCTGCAGGTCCGGCCATTCAAATCAAACGGCTGCCTTGTTGGCAGCTGGCGCGCGGTGGTATGCCAGCCAGAGCAGCACCAGACCGCCAATGATCATCGGCAAGCTGAGGATCTGCCCCATGGTGACCCAGCCCCAGGCCAGGTAACCCAACTGGGCATCCGGTACACGAACGAATTCCACGACGAAACGGAAGATCCCGTAGAACAGCGCGAACATGCCGGACACGGCCATCGTCGGGCGCGGCTTGCGCGAGAAGAAATAAAGAATGACGAACAATGCCACACCTTCCAGCGCGAACTGATAAAGCTGCGACGGATGACGCGGCAGTTGTGCAGGATCGCTGTACGGCGGGAAGACCATGGCCCAGGGCAGGTCGGTCGGTTTGCCCCACAACTCGCCATTGATGAAGTTACCGATGCGTCCGGCGCCCAGACCGATCGGGACCATCGGCGCAATGAAGTCCATCAGTTGGAAGAATGATTTGCCGTTGCGCTTGCCGAACCAATAGGTCGCGATCATCACACCGATGAATCCACCGTGGAACGCCATACCGCCCTTCCAGACCTCGAAGATCAGCAGCGGATTGGCGATGTAGTTCGGTAGGTCGTAGAACAGCACGTAGCCCAGCCGTCCTCCGACAATCACGCCCATCGCGACCCAGAAGATCATGTCCGAGAGTTTTTCCTTGGTCCACGTCGGGTCAAACCGATTCAGACGGCGTGACGCCAGAAACCAGGCACTGCCGATACCGACCAGATACATCAGGCCGTACCAGTGAATTTGCAGCGGACCGATGGCCACGGCTACCGGGTCAATCTGCGGGTAAGGCAGCATTGCGACTCCTTAAAAATGGGACGCTCGGGGAGCGACAGATCAAATCAGAAAACTTGTACCGACCACTACCAGCAACAGCGCGAACAGTCGTTTCAGCACCCTGGGTGACAGCTTGTGCGCCAGCCTCGCGCCGAACCGGGCGAAGAACATGCTGGTCACGGCAATGCCAATCAATGCGGGCAGGTACACGAAACCCAGACTATGCGGTGGCAAGAGCGGGTCGTGCCACCCAAGAATCATGAAACTTATGGCACTGGCCACCGCGATGGGAAACCCACAGGCCGAAGACGTCGCCACGGCTTGTTGCATGGTCAGACTGCGCCAGGTGAGAAAGGGCACCGTGAGCGAACCGCCGCCAATGCCGAAAATCGCCGACGCCCACCCGATCACCACGCCTGCTGCGCTCAGACCCGGTTTGCCGGGCACGCCCCGACTGGCCTTGGGTTTGAAGTCCAGCGCCATCTGGATCGCCACCAGAATGGCGAATACACCGATGATTTTCTGCAAATTAGGCCCTGCAATGTAGCTGGCGGTCAGCGAGCCAAGCCCTGCACCAACAAGAATCCCCACCGTCATCCAGGCAAACACCCGCCACTGCACAGCCCCCAGGCGATGATGCGCGCGCACCGACTGGATCGAGGTAAAGACGATGGTGGCCAGCGAGGTGCCTACGGCCAGATGCGTCAGGATGGACGCGTCGAAACCTTGCAGCGTGAAGCTGAACACCAGCACCGGGACAATGATGATGCCACCACCCACACCGAACAGACCAGCCAGCACGCCGGCGCAGGCGCCCAGGGCCAGATAGAGCAGAAATTCCATGGGTGCCTCCGAAAACCAGTGCGGCATGTTACCGGACGCGGCAATTGAGCTCTAGCAGCGCGCGATGGATGTCCACCGGATCTGTGCGTAGAGTGGCGAAAAAAGGAGGCCCCTATGTGTCTGATTGTCTTCGCCTGGCGCCCTGCCCACTCACAACCGCTGATCCTGGCGGCCAACCGCGATGAGTTCTACGCCCGTCCGACCCTGCCGCTTGCGCAATGGGAAGAGACGCCACACGTCTACGCCGGACGCGATCTGGAGGCCGGCGGCACCTGGCTGGGCGTCAGCTCGGACGGACGCTTCGCGGCGCTGACCAACATTCGCGATCCGGGAAAGCCCTTGGGACGGCGCTCCCGTGGCGAGCTGGTTGCACACTTTTTGAGCGGCTCATTGTCGATTGACGAATACCTGAGGGAGGTCGCCGGGCGTTCGGCCGAGTACGGAGGCTTCAATTTACTGGTGGGTAATCGTGAGGAGCTGCATTTTCTCAATGCCGCCGATCCCGCTCCACGTCGCCTGCAGGCCGGGGTGTATGGCGTCTCCAATGCCGGACTCGACACCCCTTGGCCGAAGCTGACGAAAGCCAAAGCCGCGCTGTCCGAACATCTGGATGACCCGCAGCCTGAAGCATTGTTCCGGTTTCTGGCCGATCCTCGAACAGCCGCTGAGGCAGAACTGCCCAGCACCGGCGTGGGCCCGGCGACCGAAAGGCTGCTGTCCAGCGTGTTCATCGCCAGCCCCAACTACGGAACGCGGGCGAGCACCGTCTTGATCGTCAACGCGGACGGTAGCCGACGGTTGATCGAGCGCAGTTTCGGGCCGTATGGCGGGAGATTGGGTGAGGTTGAGTTGGAGATTTGAGGTCAATGCCCTTTTACTGACGAAGGATTGATCATCCGCGACAGCCCGAGATTTCTCAGCGCCAGTTGCAACGAGCTGCTGATGACTTGCGGATTGTCGTTTTTCATCAACTGGGCCAACAGCTCCCTGGCCTTGCTCAGGTTAATCTGGCGCAGCATCCATTTCACTTTCGGCAAGTTGGTGGCGTTCATCGACAGGCTGTCGAAGCCCATCGCCATCAGCAGCACGGCCGCCGCCGGATCACCTGCCATTTCGCCGCAGATACTGACCGGCTTGCCCTCGGCATGCGCGTCGCGCACGACATTTTGCAGCGCTTGCAGCACCGCCGGGTGCAAGTAGTCGTACAGATCGGCCACACGAGGGTTATTCCGGTCGACCGCCAGCAGGTATTGAGTCAAGTCGTTGGAGCCAACCGACAGGAAATCCACCTGACGCGCCAGCTCGCGGGTCTGATAGACCGCGGCAGGGACTTCGATCATCACGCCCACCGGCGGCATCGGCACGTCGGTGCCTTCGTCACGCACCTCGCCCCAGGCCCGGTGAATCAGGTGCAGCGCTTCTTCGGTTTCGTGCGTGCCGGAAATCATCGGCAGCAGAATCCGCAGGTTGTTCAAGCCTTCGCTGGCCTTGAGCATGGCGCGGGTTTGTACCAGGAAGATTTCCGGGTGATCGAGGGTGACGCGAATGCCGCGCCAGCCCAGAAACGGGTTGTCTTCCTTGATTGGGAAGTAAGACAGCGCCTTGTCACCGCCGATGTCCAGCGTACGCATGGTCACGGGCAATGGATGAAATGCGGCCAGTTGTTCGCGGTAAATCGCCAGTTGTTCCTTCTCGCTCGGGAACCGCTGGTTGATCATGAACGGGACTTCGGTGCGGTACAGACCGACCCCTTCAGCGCCGCGTTGTTGGGCACGCGCCACGTCGGCCAACAGGCCGGTGTTGACCCACAATGGCATGCGGTGACCGTCCAGCGTGACGCACGGCAACTCGCGCAACGCGTCGAGGCCCTGGGACAGCTGACGCTCTTCCTCGACCACCACCGAGTACTGCTTGCGCAGCACTTCACTGGGGTTGGTGTAGACCTCGCCGTGGTAGCCGTCGACGATCAGCTCGATCCCATCGACCTTCGAATAAGGCAGGTCGACCACACCCATGACGGTGGGAATGCCCATGGCCCGGGCCAGAATCGCGACGTGGGAGTTACCCGAACCCAACACGGAAATCAGACCGACCAGCTTGCCTTCCGGCACCTCGCCCAGCATCGCGGGCGAAAGCTCTTCACTGACCAGAATGGTGTTGTCCGGGTAGACCAACGCTTGCTGACGCGCCTCTTGCAAGTAGGCAAGCAGACGACGCCCCAAGTCTTTGACATCCGATGCACGCTCGCGCAGGTAGGCGTCGTCCATCAGCTCGAAACGTTTGACGTGCTCGTTGACCACCGAACGCAGCGCGCCCTGCGCCCACTGCCCGGTCTTGATGACGTTGGTGACTTCGCTGCCCAGCGAGGCATCGTCGAGCATCATCAGGTAGACGTCGAACAACGCGCGCTCTTCCGGACGCAACTGTGTAGCCAACTTCGCCGAAAGGGTACGCATATCGCTACGAACGCCCTCAAGGGCGTTCTGAAAGAGCTTAAGCTCGGCATCGATGTCGGTGACGGTCTTGTCCGGCACCACTTCAAGATCGGCCGGCGGGAGCATGACCAACGCCGTACCGACCGCCGCACCGGGCGACCCCGGCACGCCGACGAACTTGGCTTCCTGAATGCCTTTGCCCTGGCGCCCTAACCCGCGAATGGAGCCGGTGGCTTCAGCGTGGGCGATAACGCCGGCGAGCTGGGCGCTCATGGTCACGAGGAAGGCTTCTTCGCCCTCGTCGAACTGACGACGCTCTTTTTGCTGAATGACCAGAACGCCGACGACGCGGCGATGGTGAATGATCGGCGCACCGAGGAAAGAGGCATAACGCTCTTCGCCGGTTTCGGCAAAGTAGCGATAACGCGGGTGATCGGCGGCGTTCTCCAGGTTCAGCGGCTCTTCACGCGTACCGACCAGGCCGACGAGCCCCTCGTTGGGGGCCATGCTGACCTTGCCGATAGAGCGCTTGTTCAAGCCCTCTGTGGCCATCAACACGAAACGATTGCTTTCGGGGTCGAGCAAATAGACCGAGCAGACCTGGCTGCTCATGGCCTCTTTGACGCGTAACACAATAATCCCCAACGCCGCCTTGAGATCCTTGGCGGAGTTAACTTCCTGGACGATCTTGCGCAGCGTATTGAGCATGGCTCGGGGTCGAACTCCGTGTCAGTCGCGCGCCAACAGGCGCGGGGCAAGCTCTTTGAGTGCGCGTCGATACACCTCGCGCTTGAATGTCACCACCTGGCCCAACGGATACCAATAGCTGACCCAGCGCCAACCATCGAACTCCGGTTTACCGGTCAAATCCATCCGCACCCGCTGCTCGTTGGAGATCAGGCGCAGGAGAAACCATTTTTGCTTCTGGCCGATGCACAGCGGCTGGCTGTGCGTACGAACCAAACGTTGCGGCAGACGATAGCGCAACCAACCCCGGGTGCAGGCAAGAATTTCAACATCATGCCGTTCCAGCCCGACTTCTTCATTCAATTCACGGTAGAGCGCGTCTTCCGGCGTCTCCTGAGGGTTGATTCCCCCTTGCGGAAACTGCCAGGCATCTTGGTTGATACGGCGAGCCCATAAGACCTGGCCAGCATCATTTGTCAGAATTATCCCGACATTAGGGCGGAAACCATCGGGGTCGATCACGGCTACAACCTCGCAAACGCATGTCGCCGCATTGTTCCACAAAGATCGTGAAGGCAGCAACGAGGCGTCGACAGCTTATCGTGACAACTGCATTAATAGATGCGATCTCTTGATGAAACCTCGTATTCTTGTGCTCTTTTTTCAGCCATTTCAGCGAGTAACCGCATGCGCCTGGCTTTATTCGACCTCGACAACACCCTTCTCGGCGGTGACAGCGATCACGCCTGGGGCGATTACCTGTGCGAACGCGGCATCCTTGACGGTGCCGCCTATAAAGCGCGTAACGATGCTTTCTATCAGGACTACCTGGCCGGCACCCTGAACCTGACCGATTACTTGAACTTCAGCCTGGAAATTCTCGGCCGCACCGAGATGGCCCAGCTCGAAGAATGGCACCGGGACTTCATGCGCGACTGCATCGAGCCTCTGATCCTGCCCAAAGCACTGGCGCTGATCGAGAAACACCGCGCCGCAGGCGACAAGCTGGTGGTGATCACTGCGACAAACCGCTTCGTGACCGCCCCTGTCGTTGCCCGCCTGGGCATCGATACGCTGCTGGCCACCGAATGCGAGATCGTCGAGGGTCGCTACACCGGCCGTACCACCGACGTGCCCTGCTTCCGCGAAGGCAAGGTCACTCGCCTGAATCGCTGGATCGAAGAAAACGGCTTTGACCTGGAAGACAGTTATTTTTACAGCGACTCGATGAACGACCTGCCCCTGCTGGAGCAAGTCGCCCACCCGGTAGCGGTCGATCCGGACGACAAACTGCGTGCAGAAGCCACCCGTCGCGACTGGCCGGTGATTTCTCTGCGAGATTGATTCGCAGCGCCTAGACCGGCTTGGCCCCCATCAAGCCGGCAATGGCGATAAAGCAGACCGCACTGAAGATCGCCAGCGCGAGGGTGAACTTCGGATTGCCTACGATCACCGGCCGACGCAGCCGATTGACCCTCACCGCAAGCCAGGCCCAGCTCAAGGCGCCGAAGGTATAAAGAATGCTCGCGGCCAGCAGCCAGGTCTGCCCCAACGACCACCCCGCGTAATGCACCAGCCACCATCCGCTGATGGGTAACGTCAATAAACACAGCCCCATCAACAGCCAGACAAACACCCACGGCCGCTGCATGGCGCGATTCTGCACCGTCAGATCCCCCGCCCTGCGCCCGCGAACGATCCAGACCGTAAGCGCCAGCCCGCAAATGAACAACAACGCGGTGGTGACCGTGTGCAGAATTTTCAGTGCAGCGAAGTGTTCCATGCCGGTTTGATCCTTATCGAGAAGCCGTGCTTTGAGCGTAGTCGTGGCCGGGAAGTTGCGTCAGCGTTATCCGCTTCTGCCGAAGGCGTAGGAGCGCGCTTGCCCGCGAATGTGCTGTAAGTTCACCCCGTGTCGCGTGTGAACGCTAAACCTGTAGGAGTGAGCTTGCTCGCGAATGCGGTGTGTCAGCCATGGATGTATTCACAGACCCACCGCATTCGCCACTGTCGTAACCTCCAGCAGCTCCCACAGGTTTTGCGCCAGCCATACATTTGAGGCAACCACTAGTTCTGCGGCAGTCACAAGTCTTGCGACTGCCAGGGGCCTTGGGTCTTGCCCGGTCCCTGTGGGAGACGTCGGAGGTTACGACGGCAGCGAATGCGGTGTGTCAGTCATGGATGTGTTCACAGACCCACCGCATTCGCGGGCAAGCGCGCTCCTACACGGGAAGCGGACTCGTGTCAGCCGAGAAACAACTTGTACGCCGGGTTGTTCGTCTCGTCCCAGTACGGGTAACCAATCTCCGCCAGCGCCTTCGGCACCAGATGCCTTTCATCCTCCGGCACCACCAGCCCGGCGACCACACGCCCGTCCGCTGCCCCATGGTTGCGGTAGTGGAACATCGAGATGTTCCACTTGCCGCCCAGCTTGTTGAGGAAGTTGAACAGTGCCCCCGGCCGCTCGGGGAATTCGAAGCGCAAGACCACTTCATCGCTGACCCGCTCCGAATGCCCGCCGACCATGTGCCGCAGGTGCAGCTTGGCCAGTTCGTTGTCGGTCAGGTCCAGCACCGGGAAGCCTTGAGCGGTCAGGCTGGCGATCAAGGCTTTGCGCGGGTCGTTCTCGGGGTGCGTCTGCACACCGACGAAGATATGTGCTTCGCGGTCGGTGTGGTAGCGGTAGTTGAATTCGGTGATCTGGCGCTTGCCGACGGCTTCGCAGAACGCCTTGAAACTGCCCGGTTGCTCGGGGATGGTCACGGCAATGATCGCTTCGCGTCCTTCGCCCAGTTCAGCGCGCTCGGCGACGTGGCGCAGGCGGTCGAAGTTGACGTTGGCGCCGGAGTCGATGGCGACGAAGGTCTGGCCGCTGACACCGTACTGCTCGGTGTAGCGCTTGATCCCGGCAACGCCCAGCGCGCCTGCGGGCTCGGTGATCGAGCGGGTGTCGTCGTAGATGTCCTTGATCGCCGCGCAGATTTCGTCGGTGCTGACCGTGATCACCTCATCGACGTAATCCTTGCAGATGTCGAAGGTGTGCTGGCCGATCTGCGCCACGGCCACGCCGTCGGCGAACAGCCCCACTTG
>NZ_FOEO01000069.1 GCF_900110765.1 Pseudomonas sp. NFACC02 | reverse complement strand
CTGCGTTTGGCCTGCACCCAAGTCGCGATTTGTGGTGTCTGGACTGTCGCGTATATGAACAGCGTGGGCTGGAGCTAACGCTCCTCGCTTTCTTTGATGCGTGCATCAATCATCCGCGCCGCATTGTTAACTGAGTGAGCTTGCTCGCGATGCGCAGTGTCAGGCGCTGCAACGTTGATTGATGCCCCGCAATCGCGAGCAAGCTCACTCCTACAGGGAAATGACCGTCAGAAGGGTGACGGATTGCGACCTCTCAGTGCTGCCTGCGCCACGCCCTGACGGTGCCGATCAGCACGGCGGTGCCCAGCACCGGCAGCGCGTAAAGAATCATCAAGCGCTCCAGCCTTCCCGCCAGTGGCATGCCCGTGGTGAAGGAGATGATATGCAAGCCGTACACCGCATACAGGCCCAACAGCAGGAGTCCTTCCAGCCGGGTAATGCGGTAACCCGAATAGAACAATGGCAGGCACAACACAGCGACGCCCAGCATCACCGGCAGGTCGAAGTCCAGCGCATTGGGTGAGATCGAGAGCGGCCCTGAGGCGATCAGCGCAGTGACGCCCAATACGCCCAGCAGGTTGAACAGGTTGCTGCCAATGATGTTGCCGACCGCAATGTCCCGTTCCCCGCGCAGGGCGGCGACCAGCGAGGTCATCAAGGCGGGCAGGGAGGTCGCGACGGCAATCACGGTCAGGCCAATCACCCGTTCCGACAAGCCAAGGTCCTGAGCGACGACTGCGGCCGCGCCGACGAGCAGGTGGCTGCCGAGAATCAGCAGCGCCAGACCACACGCCATCAGCGCCAGCCTGCCAAGGATCGCCCAGACCTTACGCTTCGGCACCGCGTCCGTTGCCTCGAAATGCCGTGCGCCATGGGCGAACTGGCGGATCACGACCGCCAGGTAACCGGCCATGGCGATCAGCAGAATCACACCGTCCACACCGCTCAGGACACCGTTCCAGGCCAGCGCGGCAACCAGTCCGGTGGCGCCGATCATCAACGGCAGGTCGACCCTGACCATTTGCCGGGCCACGCGCAATGGAATGATCAGCGCAGACAGGCCGAGCGTGACGAGGATGTTGAAGATATTGCTGCCAATCACGCTACCCACGGCAATGTCCGTGCTGTCGCTCAGCGCCGCCTGCAAGCCGACCGCCATTTGCGGCGCACTGCTGCCCAGCGCGACAACGGTCAGGCCGAGGAACAGTGGGCGTGTTTTCAGCAGGGCAGCCAGCACCACGGCGGCGCGCACCGATAGCTCAGCGCCGATGATCATCATCAGCAGCCCGCCGATCAGTTCGATCAGCGTGGGCAGCGAAAGGGTAGAGAAGGCGAGAATTCAGGGCACCTTTCGGTCAGAGTCAGTCATCGAGGGCTTGCACCCGGACTTGGGCAGTTCCGCTGCGCAGCATACCCAATTGTTCGGCGGCTGCGCGCGATACGTCGATCAGCCGGCCGCGCGTGTGTGGCCCACGGTCGTTGATGCGGACCACGACCTTACGATCGTTGTCCAGATTGGTGACTTGCACGCGCGTGCCGAACGGCAGTTGGCGATGCGCGGCCGTCAGGGAATTCTGGTCGAAGCGCTCACCGCTGGCGGTGCGCTTGCCTTGATGTCGGGCGCCGTAATAAGAGGCGCCGCCTGTTGCGTTGTAGCCGTGTGGATCGATGATGCCTTCGCTGGCGCAACCGGCCAGCAAAGAGAACAGGGCGCAAGCGCCGAGGAACCGCCACATGGGTGAGAGTCCTTTGGATATGTTTGCCCGGCAATTCTATGTTGCCTGGGATGACGTCATCGTCGGAATGCCGCCCAGAGCAAGCTCACTTCAGAGAGCCGACCCCATGTAGGAGCGTGGCTTGTGTCTGGGCCGCATCCGGACGATCTGACGCGAAGCGCCGGCAAAATCTGCAAATGCAATAGATTCTGATGCACTGCATTTACCGATTTTACGACTGCTTCGCAGCCGATCGCGGGGCAAGCCACGCTCCTACAGTTCAGAGCGAGGCTGACTGGATCAACCCTCCAGCTTGCGCTTCAACAGTTCGTTGACCTGCCCCGGGTTGGCCTTGCCTCTGGACGCTTTCATGGCCTGGCCGACGAAGAAGCCGAACATCTTGCCGCGCTTGGCTTCATCGGCGGCGCGGTACTGTTCGACCTGCTCGGCGTTGGCCTTGAGCATGTCGTCCAGAATCGACTCGATGGCGCCGCTGTCGGTCACCTGTTTCAGGCCGCGTTTCTCGATGATCTCGTCGGCGTTGCCTTCACCATTGGCCATCGCCTCGAAGACCATTTTGGCGATCTTGCCGGAGATGGTGTTGTCGGTGATGCGTTGCAGCATGCCGCCCAGTTGCTCGGCGCTGACCGGTGATTCATCGATTTCCACGCCTTGCTTGTTCAGCAACGAACCCAGCTCGACCATGACCCAGTTGGCCGCCAGCTTGGCGTCACCGGCAATGCTGACCACCTTCTCGAAGTAATCCGCCTGTTCGCGGCTGGAAGCCAGCACGCTGGCGTCGTAGAGCGACAGGCCGAACTGCGACTGGAAGCGCTCGCGTTTCTGCGGCGGCAGTTCCGGCAGGCTGGCGCGGACCGTCTCAAGGAACGCGTCCTCGATGACCACCGGCAGCAGGTCGGGATCCGGGAAGTAACGGTAGTCGTTGGCTTCTTCCTTGCTGCGCATGGCGCGGGTTTCGTTGGTGTTCGGGTCGTACAGGCGCGTTTGCTGAATGACCTTGCCACCGTCTTCGATCAGGTCGATCTGACGTTGAATCTCGCTGTTGATCGCCTTTTCGATGAAACGGAACGAGTTGACGTTCTTGATCTCACAGCGGGTGCCGAACTCGACCTGGCCTTTCGGACGAACCGAGACGTTGCAGTCGCAACGCAGCGACCCTTCGGCCATGTTGCCGTCGCAGATGCCCAGGTAACGGACCAGCGCGTGCATCGCCTTGACGTAGGCGACCGCTTCCTTGGCCGAACGCATGTCGGGCTCGGAAACGATTTCCAGCAGGGGCGTGCCGGCGCGGTTCAGGTCGATACCGGTCATGCCGCTGTAGTCTTCGTGCAGGCTCTTGCCGGCGTCTTCCTCAAGGTGGGCACGGGTGACGCCAATGCGCTTGATGGTGCCGTCCTCAAGGGTGATGTCCAGGTGACCCTTGCCGACAATCGGCAATTCCATCTGGCTGATCTGATAGCCCTTCGGCAGGTCCGGGTAGAAGTAGTTCTTGCGGGCGAACACGTTGTGCTGACCGATTTCGGCATCGATCGCCAGGCCGAACTTGACCGCCATGTGTACGGCTTCCTTGTTCAGCACCGGCAGCGTGCCGGGCATGCCCAGGTCGACGAGGCTGGCCTGGGTGTTGGGCTCGGAGCCGAACGTGGTGGCGCTACCGGAGAAAATCTTCGATTGGGTGGTGAGCTGGGTGTGAATCTCCAGCCCGATGACGACTTCCCATTGCATGCGTTTTCTCCTTAGAAGCCTTCAGGCGAGCGAGTGTGCCAGTCGGTCACCAATTGATACTGGTGCGCGACGTTGAGCAGGCGGCCTTCCTGGAAGTACGGCGCCAGCAGTTGCACGCCCACCGGCAGCCCGTCGGCAAAACCGGCCGGCATCGACAGGCCCGGCAGACCGGCGAGGTTGGCGGTGATGGTGTAGAAGTCTTCCAGGTATTCCGCGATCGGGTCGGCATTCTTGGCGCCGATCTTCCAGGCCGGGTTCGGCGTGGTAGGGCCCAGGATCACGTCGACTTCGTTGAACGCGCTCATGAAGTCGTTCTTGATCAGACGGCGAATCTTCTGCGCTTGCAGGTAATAAGCATCGTAATAACCGGCGGACAGTGCGTAGGCGCCGACCATGATCCGGCGCTGCACTTCCGGCCCGAAGCCTTCGCCGCGCGAGCGCTTGTACAGGTCGGTCAGGTCTTTCGGGTCTTCGCAGCGATAGCCGAAGCGCACGCCGTCGAAACGCGACAGGTTGGACGAGGCTTCTGCTGGTGCGATCACGTAATAAGCAGGGATCGCGTGCTGCAGGTTCGGCAGGCTGACTTCCTTGACCACCGCGCCGAGCTTTTTCAGCTCTTCGACGCTGGCCATGACCAGATCGGCAATGCGCGGGTCGAGACCGGCGCTGAAGTATTCCTTCGGCACACCGATGCGCAGGCCTTGCAGCGAGGCAGTGAGGCCAGCGCTGTAATCCGGTACCGGCTCGTCGATGCTGGTGGAGTCATTGATGTCGAAACCGGCCATGCCCTGCAGCAGCAGCGCGCAGTCTTCGGCGGTGCGGGCCATTGGGCCTGCCTGATCGAGGCTGGACGCGTAGGCGATCATGCCCCAGCGCGAGACACGACCGTATGTCGGCTTCAGACCGGTCAGGTTGGTCAGCGCGGCGGGTTGGCGAATCGAGCCGCCGGTGTCGGTGCCGGTGGCGGCGGGCAACAGACGCGCGGCAACGGCCGCTGCCGATCCACCCGACGAGCCGCCCGGCACATGCGCCAGGTTCCACGGGTTTTTCACCGCGCCGTAGTGGCTGGACTCGTTGGCCGACCCCATGGCGAATTCGTCCATGTTGGTCTTGCCCAGTGTCACGGTGCCCGCTGCTGCCAGCTTGGCAACGACGGTCGCGTCGTAGGGCGCCTTGAAGTTGTCGAGCATCTTCGAGGCACAGCTGGTGCGAATGCCTTTAGTGCAGAACAGGTCCTTGTGCGCCAGCGGAGCGCCCAGCAGGGCGCCGGTTTCGCCAGCGGCACGGCGGGCGTCAGCGGCCTGGGCCTGAGTGACGGCCAGGTCTTCGGTGACAGAAATGAAGCTGTTGAGCTGCGGGTCCACTTGCGCGATGCGCGCCAGCAGGTTGCGGGTCAATTCTTCGGAAGAAAACTGTTTATCGGCAAGTCCGCGAGCGATCTCTGCCAGAGTCATTTGATGCATTGCAGGCTCATTCCCTTAGTCGATGACTTTCGGAACCAGATAAAGGCCGTCTTCGACCGCTGGTGCGATGGCTTGATAAGAATCGCGGTGATTGGCTTCGCTGACCACGTCTTCACGCAGCCTTTGCGAGGCTTCAAGCGGGTGCGCGAGGGGGTCGATACCGGTGGTGTCGACGGCCTGCATCTGGTCAACCAGCCCGAGAATGCTGTTCAGTGCTTCGGTAGTACGCGGGATATCGGCGTCATTGAGCCCCAGTCGGGCCAGATGAGCGATTTTTTCCACGTCGGAGCGATCAAGCGCCATGGGGTTCTCCAGTGGAATGCGTACGGGATGGACCGTACGTCAGATTGCGGAACACTACGCCCTTTAAACGGTCATAAGGCCGCGAACGTCGAGGGTAGTGCTCGGAAAAACAGCCAATTTAGCATATTGGCTCCTTGCCCAAAATCCCTGTCGTTGTTAGAGTTTGCCGCACTTTTTTACCCACGCGTTCCCTAGGGTCCCTTTCCCATGTTCAAGAAACTGCGTGGCATGTTTTCCAGCGATCTTTCCATCGACCTGGGCACTGCCAACACCCTTATTTACGTGCGTGAGCGCGGTATTGTCCTGAACGAGCCATCGGTTGTGGCCATCCGGACCCACGGAAATCAGAAGAGCGTCGTTGCTGTCGGGATGGAAGCCAAGCGTATGCTGGGCCGTACCCCGGGCAACATCGCTGCCATTCGTCCGATGAAAGACGGCGTCATCGCCGATTTCAGCGTGTGCGAAAAGATGCTCCAGTATTTCATCAACAAAGTGCATGAAAACAGTTTCTTGCAGCCAAGCCCTCGTGTGCTGATCTGCGTACCGTGCAAGTCCACCCAGGTTGAGCGTCGCGCCATTCGCGAATCGGCCCTGGGTGCGGGTGCGCGTGAAGTGTTCCTGATCGAAGAACCCATGGCAGCCGCCATCGGTGCCGGTCTGCCGGTCGAAGAAGCGCGTGGGTCGATGGTCGTCGACATCGGTGGTGGTACCACTGAAATCGCCCTGATCTCCCTGAACGGTGTGGTGTACGCCGAATCCGTGCGCGTGGGCGGCGACCGTTTCGACGAAGCGATCATCACTTACGTGCGTCGCAACTACGGCAGCCTGATCGGCGAATCCACCGCCGAGCGCATCAAGCAGGAAATCGGTACTGCCTACCCGGGCGGCGAAGTGCGTGAAGTCGACGTACGCGGTCGTAACCTGGCCGAAGGCGTGCCACGTGCCTTCACCCTGAACTCCAACGAAGTGCTGGAAGCGTTGCAGGAATCCCTGGCAACCATCGTTCAGGCCGTCAAGAGCGCGCTGGAACAGTCTCCGCCCGAGCTGGCATCGGACATCGCCGAGCGCGGTCTGGTCCTGACCGGTGGCGGCGCCTTGCTGCGTGACCTGGACAAACTGCTGGCCCAGGAAACCGGTCTGCCGGTGATCGTTGCCGAAGACCCGCTGACCTGCGTGGCACGCGGCGGTGGCCGTGCGCTGGAAATGATGGACAAGCACACCATGGACCTGCTCTCCAGCGAATAAGTCGCCGGAGCTCTACCCTGATGAGCTCGACAGGCAGCATCGCTCGGTGCTGCCTGTGTGTGTTTGGTTTGTCGACGTCTTGCTGTTGTATTGAAAGCCTGATGCTGCAAATCTGACGCCCCTGTATTTCCACCCATCCGCACCAGGCCGGTTTCATGTCGCATGAATAAGCACAGCCAAACACAAGCATTCCTGGAAGGAGCGGCCTATTAAACCGCTTTTCTCAAAGGGCCCGTCGCTGGGCATTCGTCTGCTGGTGCTGGTCGTGCTCTCCGTGGCCGTCATGGTGGTGGACGCGCGCTTCACGCTGCTCAAGCCTGTTCGCAGTCAGATGTCGCTGGTCCTGATGGAGTCGTACTGGATCGCCGACCTGCCTGAGCGTCTGTATCAGGGTGTCGCCAGCCAGTTTGGCAGTCGCACCGAACTCGCCGCTGAAAACGAAAAACTCAAGACCGAAAACCTGCTGCTGCAAGGCCGCCTGCAAAAGCTGGCTGCCCTGACCGAGCAGAACGTGCGCCTGCGCGAGTTGCTGAACTCGTCGGCACTGGTCAACGAGAAGGTCGAAGTCGCCGAATTGATCGGCATGGACCCGAATCCCTTCACGCACCGCATCATCATCAACAAAGGTGAGCGTGATGGCGTGGTGCTGGGCCAGCCGGTGCTCGACGCACGGGGTCTGATGGGCCAGGTGGTCGAATTGATGCCGTACACCTCGCGGGTGCTCCTGCTGACCGACACGACCCACAGCATCCCGGTTCAGGTGAACCGCAACGGTCTGCGTGCGATCGCCAGCGGCACCGGTAACCCGGAACGTCTGGAACTGCGTCACGTCGCCGACACCGCCGACATCAAGGAAGGCGACCTGCTGGTGAGCTCCGGTCTGGGGCAGCGTTTCCCGGCGGGTTATCCGGTGGCGACGGTCACGGAAGTGATTCACGACTCCGGCCAGCCGTTTGCAATCGTCCGTGCGGTGCCAACGGCCGCATTGAACCGCAGTCGTTATCTGCTTCTGGTGTTCTCGGACGGCCGTTCGCCTGAGGAACGCGCCGCCGACGCCGCGCAACAGCAGGAATCGCTTGACCGTCAGGCTGCTGACCCCGCCGCCGTTCCTTCGGCCACTGTGCCGGGCGCTGCGCCGACGGCGACACCCAACAAGCCGGTTGTCCCGGCCACGGTGCCCAAGCCGGCGGCCGCCGCTCACGGTAGCGCTCCGGCACCTGCTTCCACCCCAACGGCGCCCGCGACGACCTCCGCGCCTGCCACGGCACCGGCCAAACCTGCGAGCAAACCGGCCGCCAAGCCGGCTGCGAAACCCGCCACCCCCAAACCGACCACGCCGGCTGCCGCGCCCGCTGCAGCGCGCGAGAGGGAAGAATAATGGCTCGTCACGCGCCCGCACGAAACGGCTGGGTGGTCTGGCTGACCTTTGCGATCGGTCTGCTGCTCAGCGTCTCGCCGCTCCCGCAATTCATGGAAATCTTTCGCCCGCTCTGGCTGGCGCTGCTGCTGGCATTCTGGGCTTTGGCTTTGCCACACAAGATAGGCATGGTCACCGCCTGGATGCTGGGCCTGGCCGAAGACGTGTTGTATGGAACGTTACTGGGACAAAACGCGTTGATCCTGACGCTGATTACCTTCCTGGTCCTGTCGCTGCAGCAACGGTTGCGCATGTTCCCGATGTGGCAGCAATGCCTGGTGCTCCTGGTGATTTTTGGCTTGGCGCAACTGGCTCAGCTATGGCTCAGCGCGCTGACCGGCAACCGCCAGCCGACCCTTGCGCTGGTGCTGCCCGCGTTGGTCAGCGCCTTGCTCTGGCCGTGGGTCAGCTACGGACTGCGTGGACTGCGGTTGCGATTGAAGATCAACTGAAGACGGTTTTTGACGCTGGCCGGAGGCTGTAGGCGCTGCCGGGGGGCAGAGCAAGCGTCACCTGTTTTCACGCAACGCCTAAGCTGAAAGTCAATGACACGGAGACGTCCCATGCCACAACTTCTTCTCGCCTCCGGCTCCCCGCGCCGTCGTGAACTGCTGACGCAGATCGGCGTGCCGTTTACCACGCTCAGCGCGGACATCGACGAAACACCGCTCCAGGACGAAACGCCCGCCGCTTATGTCGAGCGTCTGGCGCGCGGCAAGGCGGACGCCGGGCTGCTGCAACTCGCCAATGACCCGGCTTATCCCACCGCCTGCGTGCTGGGCGCCGATACCGCTGTCGTGCTCGATGGCCGCATTCTCGGTAAACCCGCCGACGAAGCCGAGGCGTTGGCCATGCTCGCCATGCTGTCGAACCGCGAGCACGACGTGCTGACCGCCATCGCCGTGGTCGATGAACAGCATTGCGAAACCCGTGTCGTCAGCAGCCGTGTGCGTTTTCGCGCCATTTCCAGCGAAGAAGCCCGCGCGTACTGGGCCAGTGGCGAGCCGCGCGACAAAGCAGGCAGCTACGGCATTCAGGGGCTGGGCGCAGTGTTCGTGGATCACCTCAACGGCAGCTATTCTGCGGTCGTCGGCTTGCCATTGTGCGAAACCGCAGAAATCCTCCAGCGTTTCGGCATACCCTGTTGGCAATGCCTGGAAGGTGACAAACCATGAGTGAAGAGATTCTGATCAACATCACGCCGATGGAGTCGCGCGTGGCCGTGGTTGAGAACGGGGTTTTGCAAGAAGTCCATGTCGAGCGGACCCAGCGTCGCGGGATCGTCGGCAACATCTACAAAGGCAAGGTCGTACGCGTGTTGCCCGGGATGCAGGCCGCGTTCATCGACATCGGTCTGGACCGCGCAGCTTTCATTCACGCCTCGGAAATCTCCATGCGTGAAGGCCCTGCGGTCGAAACCATCAGTTCGCTGGTGCATGAAGGCCAGAGCCTGGTGGTACAGGTCACCAAAGACCCGATCGGCAGCAAGGGCGCACGCCTGACCACTCAACTCTCCATTCCGTCGCGCTACCTGGTGTACATGCCACGCACGGCCCACGTCGGCATTTCCCTGAAGATCGAAGACGAAGCCGAGCGAGAGCGTCTCAAGCAGGTCGTCAGCGACTGCGTGGCCAAGGAAGGTATCAAGGAGAAGGGCGGTTTCATTCTGCGCACCGCTGCCGAAGGCGCCGGGGCCGATGAAATCATGATGGACATCCGCTATCTGCGTCGCTTGTGGGATCAGATCGGCGAGCAGATCAAGACCATCAGCCCCGCCAGCGTGATCTACGAAGACCTTGGCCTTGCGCTGCGCACGCTGCGTGACCTGGTCAGTCCGAAGATCGAAAAGATCCGCATCGATTCCCGTGAAACCTTCCAGAAGACCACGCAGTTCGTCGATGAACTGATGCCGGAAATCGCTGATCGCCTTGAACACTATCCCGGCGAGCGGCCGATTTTCGATCTGTACGGGGTCGAGGACGAAATCCAGAGGGCGCTGGAGCGCAAGGTACCGCTCAAGTCGGGCGGCTATCTGGTGATCGACCCGGCGGAAGCGATGACCACCATCGACGTCAATACCGGGGCGTTCGTCGGTCACCGCAATCTTGAAGAAACCATCTTCAAAACCAACCTGGAAGCCGCCACAGCGATTGCCCGCCAACTGCGTCTGCGCAACCTGGGCGGGATCATCATCATCGACTTCATCGACATGGAAGACGGCGAGCACCAGCGTCAGGTCTTGCGCACGCTGGAAAAGCAGCTCGAACGCGACCATGCCAAGACCAACATCATTGGCATCACCGAGCTTGGCCTGGTCCAGATGACCCGCAAGCGCACCCGTGAGAGCCTTGAGCAAGTGCTGTGCGAGCCGTGCAGCAGCTGTCAGGGGCGCGGCAAACTGAAAACCCCGGAGACTATCTGTTACGAGATCTTTCGCGAGATCCTGCGTGAAGCCCGTGCCTATCAGGCGTTGGGGTATCGGGTGCTGGCCAACCAGAAAGTCGTGGATAGGTTACTCGACGAGGAGTCGGGTAACGTGGCCGAACTTGAGGTGTTCATCGGCCGGACCATTCGCTTTCAGGTCGAAACCATGTATTCCCAGGAACAATATGACGTTGTGCTGCTCTGACAGTGCTTGAAAGCAGTCGAGCGGGCTCAAGAATGCCCCGGCACACCTTCGTGCTGCTGTTGACATCAGACAAACGAGCCCGAACGGCCGATGGCAAGGATGCCCTTCAAAGAGAATTATGCGTGGCGAATGAGTTTTTTCCGGACGAACAGACACCTGCACGCTTGAGCCGGATGCCATTTCCAGGCGCTCTGCACGGAGGTTCGGCGACATGGAGCGTCTGACACGTTTCTTCGCGGCCCTGACGCGTTGGGGCCTGAGTGTGTGTGCGCTGGTGCTGGTTCTGGTGGCGCTGTACGTCAGCGTGGGCCGGCAATTGGCGCCCATGGTCGCGGAATACCGCGCCGACGTTGAGAGCAAGGCACAGGCTGCGGTCGGTATGCCCGTCAGCATCGGACGGCTGGAAGGCAGTTGGAGCGGGTTTTCTCCGATCTTCGTCGCTCGGGACGTGATGGTGGGTGAGGGCGCCAACAGCATGCGGCTGGACCATGTGCGCGCAGTGCCCGATTTGTGGGCCACGGTAAAGGCGCGCCAGGTGCGTATCGCCCGGCTTGAGCTCGACGGCCTGCAACTGGGGCTCAAGGAAGACAAAGACGGGCATTGGGCGCTTCAGGGTCTTCCGGTTCAGGACGACAAGCCCTTCGATCCCGAACAGGTGTTAACGCAAATGCAGATGATCTCGCAGCTGTCGTTGTTCGACAGTCAGATCACGCTGCAGCCCTACGAGCAATCGCCACTCACCCTGACCTACTTCAGCATGACCCTGAAGACCGGCAGCCAGCGCCAGCGCCTCGATGCCCGCGCCACATTGCCTGACGGTCAGCCGATGTCGTTCAACGTGCGTTCGAAAGTGCGCGCCAGCGAATGGCGGGACGGCGAAGCCGAGGCGTACCTGAGCCTGCCGCAGAGCGACTGGGCGAAATGGTTGCCGAAGAGCCTGACCCGTGACTGGAAGATCAGTAACGTCAAGGCCGGTGGTGAATTCTGGCTGACCTGGGGCAAAGGCATGCTGCAGAACGCCGTCGCGCGGCTCAATGCGCCGCAGTTCAAGGGCGCCTACGCCGACCGCAAGACGTCTCGGATCGACAACCTGGCGCTCAACGCGTGGTTCCAGCGCAATGACAAGGGCTTCACGGTGGCGGTGAATTCGCTGGCGATGGACATTGCCAGCAAGCGCTGGGAAAGCCGGATTGACCTGACACAGACCGCTGCCACCGCCAGTGACGAAGAACTGTGGCACGTCCAGGCTGACCGGATGGATCTGACCCCGATCACGCCGTTGCTGGATTCGCTCGCACCACTTCCGGACAAGCTGATGGTCGTCCTCGACCACCTGAATTTCACCGGCGGCGTGCGTAATCTGCTGCTCGACTATCGCCCGCAAGCCGAAGGGCCGAAGCGCGTCAGCTTTGCCGCGAACCTGGACAAGCTGGGCTTCGACGCATATCACGGCGCACCGGCCGCCGGAAACGTCAGCGGCGCCATCAGTGGTGATCTGGGGCAGGGCGAGCTGCGCCTGAACACCGACGACTTCATGCTTCATCTGGCGCCGATCTTCAACAATGAGTGGCGGTACCGGCATGCCGAAGCACGCTTGACCTATGCGCTGGACGATCAGGGCTTCACACTGATCGCGCCGTACATCAAGGTTCTCGGCGATGAAGGCAAGATCGCCAGTGATTTTCTGATCCGTCTGCATTTCAACCACGATCAGGAAGACTACATGGACCTGCGCGTGGGCATGGTCGATGGCGACGGCAAATACACGTCCAAGTACCTGCCCGCCATGCTCAACCCCGGCGTTGATCAATGGCTGCGCACGGCCGTGCTGAGCGGCAACGTCAAGGAAGGCTTCTTCCAGTATCAGGGCTCGATCAACCACGATGCTCCGGACGTGGCGCGGGTCATTACGCTGTTTTTCAACGTGCAGAATGCGAATCTGGCGTTCCAGCCGGGCTGGCCGCAGCTGACCGGTGTCGACGGGAACGTGTTCGTTGAGAACAGCGGCGTGCGGATCCGGGCAAGCAAAGGTCAGTTGCTGAATACGCAGGTCAGCAACGTCGCGGTGGAGGTGCCTCACGCCCCGGCGGGCCAGCCCAGCCATTTGCTGGTGGACGGCGACTTCAACGGCAGTCTTCAGGACGGCATGAAGATTTTGCAGGAGGCGCCTATCGGCACCGGGCAGACGTTTGCCGGATGGCAGGCGGAAGGTCCGCTGCAGGGCCATATCAATCTCGATGTGCCGTTGGTCAAGGGGCAAGAGCCCAAGGTCGCCGTAGACTTCAACACCGACAGCGCCCGCTTGAGGCTGGCGGACCCCGTGCTCGATCTGACGCAGCTCAAGGGCAATTTCCGCTTTGACTACGCCAAGGGACTGAGCGGCAAGAACATCAAGGCGATGGCCTTCGACAAGCCCCTCAGCGCCGAAATCTTTGCCGAGGGCAAACCGGGCGCCCCGGTGACGCGTATCGCCGCCAGCAGTCAGATCGCCACCAAGCGGTTGACCGATTGGCTGAACGTCACGCAACCCCTGCCGGTTTCGGGCGACCTCCCGTATCAGCTGCAGGTCACGCTCAACGGCGCCGACAGCCAGTTGCTGATCAACTCGAATCTGAAAGGGGTGACGGTCGATCTGCCTGCGCCCTTCGGCAAGGCGGCCGGTGAAACCCGCGACACCGATTTCCGGATGAACCTGCAGGGCCCTGAACGGCGGATCGGCGTGGGGTACGGCAATCTGGCCAACTTCGCGTTCGCCGCGCCTGCCGGCAAGTTCGCGGACGGGCGAGGTGAATTGTTTCTGGGCCAGGGCGGGGCAATTGTTCCCGATGCCAAAGGGCTTCGGGTCCGTGGTTCGTTGTCCGAACTGGACGTCGCCCCATGGCAGGCGATGGTCGAACGTTATGCCGGCAATGATCCGGGCGGCAGTGCCAAACAGCTGCTGAACAGCGTCGATCTGCAGATCGGCAAGCTCACGGCCATGGGCACGACGCTCGATCAGGCCGACGTGCAGCTCAAACGCAGTGACGCCAGTTGGGGGCTGTCGCTGGACAGCTCGAAAATCAAAGGCTCGGCCACGCTGCCGGATAACAAGGCAACGCCTGCTGACATCAATCTTCTGTATGTGAAATTGCCCGCGCCGGACCCGAACGCCGCCGTGGTCGAAAACGCGCCGGACCCGCTCGCCGACGTCGATCCTCGCAACATCCCGGCGATGAACATCAAGATCACCCAGCTGTTCCAGGGTGATCAACTGGTCGGCGCCTGGTCGCTGAAGGTCAGGCCGACACCGAATGGTCTTCAGTTCACTGACATGAATCTGGGCCTGAAGGGCATGGTGTTGCAGGGTCAGGGGGGATGGGAAGGCACGCCGGGGGCGACCACCAGCTGGTTCAAGGGGCCGGTGGGCGGCAAGAATCTGGCCGATGTGCTGCAGGCATGGGGCTTCGCACCGACGGTGACCAGTCAGGAGTTCGAGCTGAACGTCGATGGTCGCTGGCCGGGATCACCCGCCTGGGTGGGCCTGAAACGTTACTCCGGCAGCCTGGACGCCACGCTCAAAAGTGGCCAGTTCGTCGAGGTGGAAGGCGGGGCTCAAGCACTGCGCGTTTTCGGCTTGCTCAACTTCAACTCCATTGGTCGTCGTCTGCGCCTCGATTTCTCCGACCTGTTGGGCAAGGGCCTGAGCTACGACAAGGTGAAAGGCCTGTTGGTCGCCAGCGATGGGGTCTACGTGACGCGTGACCCGATTACGTTGATCGGGCCCTCCAGCAACCTAGAGCTCAACGGCACGCTGGACATGGTGCGAGATCGCGTCGACGCCAAGCTGTTGGTGACACTGCCGGTCACCAACAACCTGCCGATTGCGGCGCTGATTGTCGGGGCGCCGGCCATCGGCGGTGCGTTGTTCCTGGTCGACAAGCTACTGGGCGACCGCGTCGCGCGCTTTGCCAGTGTTCAGTACAAGGTCGAAGGGCCGTGGAAAGAGCCAAAAATCACCTTCGATAAGCCGTTTGAAAAGCCGCAGTAGTTGAGGTTGGTTCTGCCGCAGGCGTAGCAACTGTCTTCCTCACATCACCTGGCAGACTCTCTTAGAGGCTTCTGCCCGCAACGTGTAGGAGCGTGGCTTGTCCCGCGATCTGCCGGGAACCGGCAGCAAAACCGGTGCATGCGGTGGGTCAGGTACAACCGGGTCGCCTGATTTTGCTACCGCTGCGCGGCAGATCGTCCGAGTGCGGCCCAGAGCAAGCGCGCTCCTACACCCTGCGGGAGGCTGCACATGTGATGCGAGGAAGGCAGTTGCTGCACCCTTTACTACGGCCTTACGGTGTCTTGGAGTACAGTGCAGGTCTACCCATCAAGGAGCAACCATGTCCTTCGCAGTGATTCAGATGGTCAGCCAGAGCGATGTCCAGGGCAATCTGGCTCAGGCGCGCGCGCTGCTTGAGCAAGCTGGGGCGTCCGGGGCGAAGCTGGCGGTGCTGCCGGAAAACTTCGCCGCCATGGGCCGTCGGGATGTCGCTGCCATCGGTCGGGCCGAAGCGCTGGGCGAAGGGCCGATCCTGCCCTGGTTGAAACTTGCCGCGCGCGACCTCACGTTATGGATTGTCGCCGGGACAGTGCCGCTGCCGCCTGAGGGTCGGCCGGAAGGCAAAGTCACGGCGTGTTCGCTGTTGGTCGACGATCAGGGGCAACAGGTGGCGCGGTACGACAAGCTGCACCTGTTTGACGTGGATGTGGCGGACAACCGCGGTCGGTACCGCGAGTCGGACGACTATGCTCATGGCAACAACGTGGTGGTCGCCGATACGCCGGTAGGCCGATTGGGCCTGACCGTGTGTTACGACCTGCGCTTCCCCGAGTTGTACACCGCCCTGCGTGAAGCAGGGGCCGAATTGATTACCGCGCCGTCGGCCTTTACCGCCGTCACCGGCGCGGCGCACTGGGAAGTCCTGCTGCGCGCGAGAGCCATCGAAACCCAGTGCTACGTGCTGGCGGCCGCGCAAGGCGGGGTTCATCCGGGGCCGAGGGAAACATTTGGGCACGCGGCGATCGTAGATCCATGGGGCCGCGTGCTGGCAGAGCAGGCGCAGGGTGAAGCTGTGCTGCTGGCCGAACGAGACAGTCAAGAACAAGCGTCCATACGGGCGCGGATGCCGGTATCGAATCACCGGCGATTTTTTTCGCAGGACGCCTTGCGGCCTGCCAACACCCCGGAGTGAATATGAGCCACGTGTCCTCTGTCAGCGAACACCTACTGGCGCCAGGCGGCCTGAGCATCGACAGCCTGCAATCGGTGCTGGGAGAGCTTGCCGGTCCCGGGATTGACGCTGCCGACCTGTATTTCCAGGGGCAGATCTCCGAGTCCTGGGCGCTGGAAGACGGTATCGTCAAGGAAGGCAGTTTCAACCTCGATCAGGGTGTCGGCGTGCGTGCGCAATCGGGTGAGAAAACCGGTTTCGCCTACAGCAACGCCATCACGCCGGAGGCCCTGAGTCAGGCGGCCCGCGCTGCGCGTTCGATCTCCCGGGCAGGCCAGAATGGCCGGGTTCAGGCGTTCACCACGCAGGACGTCGCTCAGTTGTACGCGCCGGACAACCCGCTGGAAGTCATGACCCGCGCCGAGAAAGTCGAACTGCTCAAGCGCGTCGACGCCGCCACCCGTGCCCTTGATCCGCGCATCCAGCAGGTCACGGTCAGCATGGCCGGTGTCTGGGAGCGCATTCTGGTGGCGTCGACCGACGGCGGTCTGGCCGCCGACGTGCGTCCGCTGGTGCGCTTCAACGTCAGCGTGATCGTCGAGCAGAACGGTCGTCGCGAGCGTGGTGGCCATGGCGGCGGTCACTAGTGTCCGGTAAAAACCGAAGGGGGAGCTTGCTCCCCCTTGCTGTTGGCCGCCTTCAGTCATAATCGGATTTTTCAGACTCGATTTTGACTCATGTTTTCCAGCACTTTTTTAACTCAGTTGCTCAGTGCCATCCCACGCTCTTCATTCGAGCGATCCGTCGAAGCACATCAAGCTGATCGCTACGTCAAACGCTGCACTTCCTGGCAATTGTTGGTGACGTTGGTCAGCGGCCATTTAACCCAAGCCTTGAGCCTGCGGTCCCTGGCGACTTTCTCCGAGACTCTGGCCCCGCATCGCTACCATCTCCGGGCCGGTCCCATCGCTCGCTCGACCCTGTCAGATGCCTT
>NZ_FOEO01000070.1 GCF_900110765.1 Pseudomonas sp. NFACC02 | reverse complement strand
GCGACACTGTCGTGCTCGCTGGCGAGATGGTCATCATTGGCGATTACTCCACCAAATCCTGCACCACCCAAGAGGCCTACCTGATGAAAAAGGCCACCAAGGTGCACCACATGCTGCTCATCAACGGCATGGCAGGAGACAGCTACATGATCGAGAACTACGACTTCTTGCAAGACGTCCTCGACAGAACCTCCATCGCGACAGGTACGGTCTCTGACGGTTGGAGCCGACATCTCAAAAACATCGAGGGCAGCCTGGGAGAAATCGATGCGCTCTACAAAAGCCATTTCTCCTCCGGGAAACTCCAGAACCGCGAGCTCTTCTTCCAGAAGCGCACCCTGCTGGAAGCCAAAATACAAAAACAGTTGAGCAGCTACGCCAGCACCGGCTCAGGCCTGGGCAAAAACACCCGCATCAAGGACCTGTTGGGATTGTCGACCAAAAGCTATGCAAAACACGGCGAGATCGCCCGCTACGCCGACACCGTGGCGGGCGTTGCAAAAGCGGCAACCATCATCAAACGAGGCGGATACATCGGCGTCGCGCTTGAAGTGGCGTCCACCTCGCTGGAGATCAGAGAGGCGTGTCTGGCCGGGGATGAGCGACAGTGCAGGAAGGTGCAGTATGTGGAGGGAGGGAAGTTGGTTGGTAGTTTGGGAGGGGGCAGCTTGGGGGGCGCAGTAGGGGCGCTCGCCGCCGCCGGACGCTGCGCCGCTGTATTTGGTCCGCCTACCGCAGGTATAGGTGCCGTAGCTTGCGTCGCTGTCGTCGGCGGATTCTCGGCATGGGGAGTCGGCGAGCTCGGGAGCGCCGGTGGAGGTTTCATTGGAGAAGTCTTATATGAGAACTCTCTATGATCGAGATAGGTGTTTTGGAGGTCACCACCATGTGCACGATTGCGGCTCAACCCATCGTGCTCATCTGGGTATCAATCGTGGCTCATAGGAATTTAGATAAGTTAGAGGAGATTTTTGCGGAGAGCGCATTAGTTGAACATAACCGAATAATGTTTGGCCGCTGGGGATTTCCAGGCAGGGTTGTACGGTGCGGGGCAATATTTATGGCTTGCATAAGGCCTGACTGGCACGCGGCAAAGGGGCTTGTTAAACAAGCCGACTTGTGCCGTATGACGAAAAGGATGAAGTTCACACTTTACCCTCCATTTATAGCGATGTTCATTGTCGTTATGGGGACGATTGTATGCGGCGGAATTATCCGTTGGGGCCAGAGGTAATGTATTAATCAGCTACGCCGGTATTGGTGGTGACCTGTCTTGACGATTTTCAGGTCGTAGCCTGCTGCCTCGAGCAAGCGGACAAATGCCGAAACGCTCATCTCGCCTTTGGCCTTGGTTTCCATACGAGCGACGGTTGAGTGAGACGCCGGCCCGCTCGGCTATTGCTCACTGGCTCAATTGAGCATCACGGCGGACCTGTTTGAGCATTTCGGAGCCATCGAACAGGGCAGACATTTGTAGCCCTCGGGCATCAAAAACAGAGATTGATGCCCGAACTGTAGCCCCCGAGACACAAGTTTTGAGTGCGGGCGTACCAGGACGGCTCCAAACCAGAGTGGTGTCGCGAGCAAGCTTGCTCCTGCGGCCTCCGGCCAGAATCAAAAGCAGAGTACGGTGAATGGTTATTCGGCGAGCAACTGTAGGAGCGCGCTTGCCCGCGAAGGCGATGGGTCAGGTAAATATCCGGTGACTGACACACCGCAATCGTGGGCAAGCGCGCGCCTACAGTGAGCGGCATCAATCCGCGAGCACATGCTCCAGAAACAGCTGCGCCGCAGTGGACAACGCCGCTCTGGACCTTACGCAGACGCTGAGTTCGCGGCTGGCCCAGTCTTCGTTCAAGGGCACGGCGGTCGCGCCGTCCATTTTGTAAATCTCCACGCTGCCGGCCGGCATGATGCCGATGCCGACGCCGGCCTGCACCATCAGGCACAGCGCGTCGTAGCTGGAGACTTCCATACGGATTTTCAGTGAGCGGCCCATGTCGTTGGCAGCTTTGATCAGTTGAAAGTTGAGGTGGGTGCCGCTGCGCAGGGTGACGTATTCGTGGTCGAGCGTCTCGTTGAAAGTGAGCGATTCGCGCCCGGCCAAGGGATGATCGTTGGACACCAGCAAGACCAGCCGGTCGGTGCGAAACGGGAAGACTTCGATGTCTGCGCCATGGGGCAGGCGTGTGAAGATGCCGATGTCGGCGCGGTTTTCTGCCACGGCTTTGGTGATCGCCAGGCTTTGCTGCTCTTCCAGGATGACGTTGATCAGCGGGTACAGCGCCATGAACGATTTGATCAGCGCCGGCATGAACTGCGTGATCGCCGAAATGTTCGCCAGCACGTGCACCGAGCCGCGCCGCCCATGGGAGTAATCGCGCATTTGCACGACGATTTCGTTGAGGTTGTTCAGCGCGCTGCGGGCCATGAACAGCAACGAGAGGCCGGCGTCGGTCGGGGTGATGCCTTTGTTGGTGCGGTTGAGCAGCTTCGAATCGAGCAGTTCTTCCAGCTCGCTGAGCCGTTTGCTCACTGCGGCCGCCGCGATGTGTTCACGTTTGGCGGCGGCAGCGATGGTGCCTTCTTCGACAACGCTGACGAAAAGGCGCAACGAGACGGGATCGAGCTTCATGTGAGGTACCGGGCGTGCTGGCCAGAATGGCCGCCATAGTACCTCGTCCCTCATCGACTCAGAACGCGCCGGACAGCAGATGACCGGCGTCCGGCACCTGAGCCTTGAGGCCCAATGTTTTCAGCATCTGGTAGACGGTCGCCGCCGACGCCGACAGCACCGGCTTGTCGAGACGGTCCTGTACGACCTGAATCGCGGGCAGCGAAGGCATCTGTACGCAGCACGACAGCACCACGCCATCGGCCTGACCGATGTTCAACTTGTCGGCGTGGGCCACCAGATTCATCGGGTCCAGACGACCGACTTCGAGGTTGTCGGACACTTCCAGGCTGATGGAGTCGACCACTTCGATACCGGCCGCTTCGATGTAGTCGATGACCTGTTGAGTCAGCGGCTTCATGTACGGGGTGATGATCGAGATCTTCTTGTAATCGAGCATGTTCAGGCTGTCGATCAATGCGCCTGCGGAACTCAGCACCGGCGCGGTCGACTTGTTGGACATGACGGTTTTGCCCAGACGGTCTTGGGAAACTTTGTGGTATCCCGCGCCCTGGCACATGATCGCCACCAGACAGGCGTAGGCCATGACGTCAACGCGTGCATCGCTCAGTTCCAGCGCGCAACGGTCACTGTCGATGTCCATCTTTTTCAGCTCTTCGGGGCTGACGTGCATCATGCGCATGCGCGACGAGTGAAACGTGAAGCGCTCCTCCGGAAACAGCGAGTACCGCGAGGTCAGCATCGCCGGAATCTCGGTTTCCATGGTGGTGTTGGAGCTTGGGACGATCTGGCCGATTCGAAACTGTTTCATGGGCTCTCCTTTCATGTCGCCAATGGCGAGGGGTCATGTGCGACCGATGTTAGGAGTGAGCGGAACAGGCGTATATCAGGCATTGGCGAGCTTGCCATCGCGGATGGCGATGGCTGCGGGGAGAGCACTGGATGTCAGCGACAGGCGCGCGCTTGATCCGGGCGCACGCCTGTAGGTCCGACATCACGCTTGTGAAAGCTGACCGGTCGGCTGAGCCGTATCGGCTTTGTGATTACCCAGCATCGCCTTGGGAATCGACAGAATCAGCCCGGCGCTGACAAACAGGCACGCGCCCAGCACGTAGGTGCCGTTGTTGATGTTGCCGGTCAGGTTCTCGGCCACGGCGGTGATCATCGAGCCGGTGAACCCGGAGAGGTTGCCGATGGCGTTGATCATGCCTATGCCCGCCGCTGCCGCCACGCCAGACAACACGGTGCCTGGCAGCGTCCAGTAGATCGGCATCAGGCTCAGCACGCCGGAGGCGGAAACGCTGAGAAAGACGATCGACAGCACCACGTTGTTGGCGAAGTACGCACTGAGGATCAGGCCGATGCCACCAATGATCGCCGGAATCGCCGCGTGCAGACGACGCTCGCCGGTCTTGTTCGAGTGCCGTGCATTGAGGGTCATGGCGATGACGGCGATGCCGTACGGGATGGCGGTCAGCAGGCCGATGTCCAGAGGATTGGAAACCCCTGCGCTCTTGATGATCGACGGCATCCAGAACGCCAGGCCATAGAACCCGGTGTTGAACGTCAGCAGGATCAACACCAGCAGCCAAACGCGGCCATTGAAAAACACCTCGCGCAGGTTCGACGCCTTGCCCTTGTTGTCGGTCTGCAGATTGGCCTTGAGCATGGCTTTTTCTTCAGGCGACAGCCATTTGGCCGCGTCGATATTGTTGGCCATGAACGCCAGCACCACGAAGGCCATGATCACCGAGGGAATGCCCTCAATGATCAACAGCCATTGCCAGCCGGCCATGCCCTGCACGCCTTGCATTCGGGTCATCAGCCAGCCGGAAACCACACCGCCCAGCGTCAGGCTGATCGGCATCGCCATCAGGAATCCAGACATGACGCGGCTTTGACGGCGGGTCGGAAACCAGTAGTTGAGGTAAAGAATCACGCCCGGAAAGAACCCTGCTTCACAGATGCCGAGCAGAAAGCGCAGCACATAGAACATGGTTTCGGATTCGACGTGAAAGAACTTCGCCAGCGGCACGGTGAAGGCGACGGCCATGGAGACGATGGCCCAACTGAGCATGATCCGGGCGATCCAGAAGCGCGCGCCAAAGCGATGCAGCAACAGGTTGCTTGGCACCTCGAAGATGAAATAACCCCAGAAAAAGATGCTCGCGCCCAGGGCATAGACCGTGTTGCTGAATTGCAGGTCGTTGAGCATGTCCAGCTTGGCAAAGCCGATGTTCACGCGGTCCAGGTAGGCGGCCATGTAACACAGCAGCAGAACGGGAAGGATGCGCAGGATGACTTTGCGGTAGGTGCGGTCTTCAAAGCTGGCTTGCCCGGCACCCGAAGGCTCGGGCAGGCGATGGGAAACGGTTTCCATGGTGGGACCTCCAGGCACATGGATGCGCCTGTATTGTTTTTATGAGGGTCGAAACACGGAGCGATGTTACCGATAACAGATTGGACTGACTACCGTAAATACGGGGCCGGACAATGACATGTTTCCATTGATTGATAACGTGGGGTTATCGAAATGCTGCGGCAGGCAGCGTTACTGTGAGCTTGGCTATAGCGGTGTATCAAAAATATGACCGCAATTAGACAAATCACCGACGTGCCACCTGCGAATTGGCCAGCAGAATCTCGGCAAATTCCGACGCAGCCCCGAGCAATGGCTCTCCGCGACGGGTCAGTATTCCGTAATCCTGCGGCGCGAGTTTCAGGGGAGTGTTGAGCACCGTGAGCAATCCGGTTTCCAGATGCGGCTGCGCCATGGAGGCCGGCAGCATGGCAATCATCGGCCCGGACTGAAGCACCTGGAGGAAGGTTTGCATGGAGATGGTGTCGATGGTGTTTTTGGGCGTTGCGATACCGGCTTGCGCAAACGCCTGCTCCATGCGCGCCCGAATGGGCGTACCGACCGGATAAAGAATCCACGGCCACTTGCCCAGTTCCTGCAACGGCGTCTCCTCCAGCGCCGTCAGCGGGTGGCGGCTGTTGACCACCATGCAGAACGGCTCGGGCGCCAGCGGCTGGAAGTCATACACCTGCTGCTGGCTTTCGTCCGTGTAACGCGCCACGGCCAGGTCGAGCTTTTTGTCGTCGAGCATTTCCATCAGGTGGTCACTGGTCTGCTCGACCACTTCGATGGACAGCAGCGGCCAGCGCTTTTTCAGCTGAACGATCGCATCGGGCAAAACCACCGCCGTCGCTGCGAAGATCGCACCGACCTTGAGGAACCCGTGTCCGCCCTCGCGCAGGCTGCTGATCTGGTCGACAAACTTGCTCGCATCGTTCAGCGCGATCTGCGCATAACGCACGACATGCTCACCCAACGCGGTCGGCGGCATGTTGCGTGGCAGGCGTTCGAACAGATCGAAGCCCAGCAGGCGTTCGATCTCACGCAACATCTTGCTGACGGCTGGCTGACTCAGGTTCATGTGTTGGGCGGCAGCGTGCATGTTACGGGTCCGCGCCAAGGTATCGATCAGCACCAGGTGCTTGAACTTCAGCCAGTTGCAGACCGTGGAAAAGGAAATGTCGGACATGAAAGCAGCCTCGATTCGCGATAACCCAGTGTTATCGATAATTGAGCAGATGTCATTGGAGTTTATCGGCGGCGCTGATTAGGGTCGGTACGAAAAGCACAAAAATATCCGAGGACTGCCCCATGCCTATTCAGCTCACCCCCGAAAACACACTGCCCGCCGATGGCCTGACCGGCACGTTGATCGGCCGCGCCTGGGTGCCCGGCAACGTCAGCGGGCCTTCGCCCGTCGTCTTGCGCCGCGACGGGGTGTTCGATCTGTCGGCGAAATTCGCGACGTTGAGCGAGCTGCTGGAGTCAGAGTCACCACTCAAAGCGGTGCGTGAAACCCAAGGCACGTTAATTGCCAGCGTTGAAGACCTGCTGGCCAACTCGACCTCAAACCCTGACACCCACAAACCGTTCCTGCTGGCGCCCGCCGACTTGCAGGTCATCAAAGCCGCTGGCGTGACCTTCGCCGCGAGCATGATCGAACGGGTGATCGAAGAGCAGGCCGCAGGCGATCCCGCCAAGGCAGAAAGCGTGCGGGCCATCGTGCACAACGCCATCGGTGACAACTTGCGCAGTATCAAGCCAGGCTCCGAACAGGCGAGCAAGCTCAAAGCGCTGCTGATCGAGCAGAAGATGTGGTCGCAGTACCTGGAAGTCGGCATCGGTCCGGACGCCGAAATTTTCACCAAGGCGCCTGTGCTCGCCGCCGTGGGCAGCGGTAGCCAAATCGGCATCCATCCTAAATCGGAATGGAACAACCCCGAGCCGGAAGTGGTGTTGGCGGTCAACAGCCGTGGTCAGATTCACGGCGCAACGCTGGGCAACGACGTCAACCTGCGGGACTTCGAGGGCCGCAGCGCGTTGCTGCTGAGCAAGGCGAAAGACAACAACGCGTCGTGCGCTATCGGCCCGTTCATTCGCCTGTTCGACGAGACCTTCTCGATGGACGACGTGCGCAACTGCGTGGTCGATCTACAGGTGAAAGGCAATGACGGTTACGTGATGAAAGGCTCCAGCTCGATGTCGCAGATCAGCCGGGACCCGGAAGACCTCGCCGCGCAAACGCTGAACGCCAACCATCAATATCCTGATGGCTTCCTGCTGTATCTGGGCACGCTCTTCGCTCCGACCGAAGACCGCGATCATGTGGGCGGTGGGTTCACGCACAAACTCGGGGATCAGGTCAGCATCAGCAGCCGCCTGCTCGGCGGCCTGCACAATGAAGTGACTCACAGCAGCCGGGCGACACCCTGGACGTTTGGCGTCGGTGCGCTGATTCGCAACCTCGCGGCGCGGGGTTTGCTTTCGCGCTGAAGCCCGCTTTCCTGATCATGAAAAACCTGTAGGAGCGCGCTTGCCCGCGATATCGGTCTGTCAGCCAAGAATGTGCTGACAGGCAGATCTCAATGATCGGATGCCGCCCATCGCAAGCTTCCTCCCACAGAATCCGCGCCGGCCAACCCATTGATCCATCCTGAACCTTGGCGGTTTACAAAAGAGCTTTTCGAGCTCAATGTTACCGATAACAGATCCTGGCAATACCCCTAATTCCAAGAGAGACCCGAACCATGTCCGATACGCCCAAACGCCCCCTGCGCAGCCAGCAATGGTTCGACGATCCCGATCACGCCGACATGACGGCGCTCTACGTCGAGCGCTACATGAACTACGGCCTGACCCGTGAAGAGCTGCAATCCGGCCGCCCGATCATCGGTATCGCCCAGACCGGCAGCGACCTTGCGCCGTGCAATCGCCATCACCTGGAACTGGCACAGCGCGTCAAGGCCGGGATTCGTGACGCAGGCGGGATTCCGATGGAGTTTCCGGTGCATCCCATGGCCGAGCAAACCCGTCGCCCCACCGCCGCGCTGGACCGAAATCTCGCCTACCTGGGTCTGGTGGAAATCCTTCACGGCTACCCGCTCGATGGCGTGGTGCTGACCACCGGTTGCGACAAAACCACCCCCGCCTGCCTGATGGCTGCCGCCACGACCGACCTGCCCGCCATTGTGCTGTCTGGCGGACCCATGCTCGACGGTCGCCACAAAGGGGAATTGATCGGCTCCGGCACTGTGCTCTGGCATGCGCGCAATCTGCTGTCGGCCGGCGAAATCAACTACGAAGGCTTCATGGAAATGACCACGGCCGCTTCCCCCTCGGTCGGTCACTGCAACACCATGGGCACGGCGCTTTCGATGAACGCCCTGGCCGAAGCCCTCGGCATGTCGTTACCGGGTTGTGCGAGCATTCCAGCAGCGTACCGTGAGCGCGGCCAGATGGCCTACATGACCGGCAAACGCATCTGCGATCTGGTGCGCGAAGATGTCCGTCCCTCACAGATCATGACCCGCGAGGCGTTCGAAAACGCGATTGCCGTGGCGTCCGCCTTGGGCGCGTCCAGCAACTGCCCTCCCCACCTGATCGCCATCGCCCGGCACATGGGCGTCGAACTGAGCCTGGATGACTGGCAGCGTATCGGCGAAGACGTACCGCTACTGGTCAACTGCATGCCCGCCGGTAAATACCTGGGCGAAGGCTTTCACCGCGCGGGCGGCGTTCCGGCCGTAATGCACGAACTGCAGAAAGCCGGCAAGTTGCATGAAGACTGCGGCACGGTGTCCGGCAAAACCATCGGCGACATCGTGCGCAATGCCGTCGCTCACGACGCGGATGTCATTCGTCCTTATGAGGATCCGCTCAAGCACCGCGCGGGGTTCATCGTGCTCAGCGGCAACTTCTTCGACAGCGCGATCATGAAGATGTCGGTGGTCGGCGAAGCCTTCCGCAAAACCTACCTGTCCGAACCGGGCGCCGAAAACAGCTTCGAGGCCCGAGCCATCGTGTTCGAAGGCCCTGAGGACTATCACGCGCGCATCAACGACCCGTCGCTGGACATCGACGAGCGTTGCATTCTGGTGATTCGCGGCGCAGGCACGGTCGGGTATCCGGGCAGCGCAGAGGTGGTGAACATGGCGCCACCGGCCGAGCTGATCAAACGCGGCGTCGATTCGTTGCCGTGCCTGGGCGACGGTCGTCAGAGCGGCACGTCCGCGAGCCCTTCGATCCTCAACATGTCGCCTGAAGCGGCGGTCGGCGGTGGCCTCGCGTTGCTGAAAACCAATGACCGTCTGCGCGTGGACCTGAACAACCGCAGCGTCAACGTGCTGGTCAGCGACGAAGAAATGGCCGAGCGTAGGGCGCAGTTCGAACCAAAAATGCCCGCGTCGCAAACGCCTTGGCAGGAACTGTATCGCCAGTTGGTCGGGCAGTTATCCACAGGCGGCTGCCTGGAGCCGGCCACGCTGCATCTTCGCGTGATCGCACGCAGTGGCGAGCCACGGCATTCGCATTGAGGGCTCGCCGAATACCGTGTAGGAGCGCGCTTGCCCGCGAAAAATATTCCGGCAAGCGCTCTTCGATGAGTTCACCGACGCAATCGCGGGCAAGCGCGCTCCTACAGGTCATCACGTGGCTCACAAAAGCTTCGGCAAGCCCTTCTCCATGTCGACGAACCGGCTCTTGAGCATCGAATGCAGCTGCTGCACCGCCGGGGAAAACTGCTTGCGGTGCGGATAGACCAAATTCAGCGGTGCAGGTTCGCCCGGATAATCCGGCAGCAGCAATTCCAGCCGCCCTGCCAGCACGTCATCTCGCACATCCACCCACGATTTATACGCGATGCCCTCGCCCGCCACGGCCCAGCGGCGGACCAGATCGGCATCGTCCGTGAGCAAAGGCCCCGACACGGTAAATACGCGCCCGCCCACCGGCCACTTGTCGTAGATGCGGCCGTTGAGGATGTACAGCAGACAGTCGTGCCGAAGGAGATCGTCCGACGTCAGCGGTCGCCCTTTACGCGCCAGATAGTCGGGCGACGCCACCAGCACCCGACGGTTGTAAGGCGCGAGCGGGAGGGCGATGTAGTTGGCGTCCTCGATGACGCCACTGCGAATGGCCACGTCCACAGGATCGCGAAACATGTCTGCCACCTGGTCCGAGACGAACAATCGCAGGTTCAGGGCAGGGTGCTGCCGGCGAAAATCCGTCATCCAGCCCAGCAAAACGTTACGCCCCAGATCCGACGGTGCCGCCACTTGAAGCGTGCCGCTCAGCGCAGCGCTCTCACGCCGCAGCTTTTCGCGGCCCTCGCTCAAGGTGTCGAGGACAGCCTGTGCGGTCGGCAAATACTGCTCACCCTCGGCGGTCAGACGCAGGCTGCGCGTGGAGCGCGCGAACAACCGGACATCCAGCTCACGCTCCAGTCGTTTGATCGCCGCCGCCACCTGTCCCGGCAGCAGATCGACCTCACGGGCCGCATTGGAAAAGCTGCCCAGTGCGGCGGTGCGGACGAACAACGACAGGTCATCGATGCGGATCATTTTCACTCCAGCTGTGAAAGTGTTGGCGCATTGTGCGGGTTTTTCTTGTCGGTAGAGAAGAACAAGATAGACGCCACTTCACATCCTTTGTCTTCAAGAGAGAACGCCATGAAAGCCATCGCTTTTACCCAGCACGGTCTGCCCATCGAAGATCCGAAATCGCTGATGGACATGGACCTGCCTAAACCCACGCCCGGCCCACGAGACCTGTTGGTTGAGGTCCACGCCATTTCGGTGAACCCGGTGGACACCAAGGTCCGCGCAGGCAATGCGGCCACCGAACCTAAAGTGGTGGGTTGGGACGCGGTCGGGATCGTTCGTGAAACCGGCCCTGAGGTCACACTGTTCAAGGCCGGTGACGAGGTGTTCTATGCCGGCTCCATCGCCCGTCCGGGCAACTACAGCGAATTTCATCTGGTGGACGAGCGCATCGTCGGCCGCAAACCGACGTCCCTCGACAACGCCCATGCGGCCGCACTGCCACTGACGTCCATCACCGCGTGGGAGCTGTTGTTTGACCGATTGGGCGTGCAGGAAGGCGGTGGCGAAGGCGACAGCCTGTTGATCATCGGCGCCGGCGGCGGCGTGGGGTCGATTCTGGTTCAACTCGCTCGACAACTGACGAAGTTGACCGTCATCGGCACCGCGTCTCGCCCGGAAACCCGCGAATGGGTCAAAGACCTCGGCGCGCATCACGTGATCGATCACAGCCAGCCGCTGGTGGAGCAACTGGAAAAAATCGGCGTCGGCCAGGTCAGCCATGTCGCCAGCCTCACTCACACCGACAGCTACTTCACGCAACTGATCGAAGCCCTGCGTCCACAAGGCCAACTGGCGCTGATCGACGACCCGAAAACCCTCGACGTCGTCCCCATGAAACGCAAGGCGCTGTCGCTGCACTGGGAACTGATGTTCACCCGCTCGCTTTACGAGACCCCGGACATGATCGCCCAGCACGAACTGCTCAACCGCGTTTCGGCGCTGATCGACCAAGGCGTGTTGAAGACCACGCTTGGCGAACACTTTGGCGTCATCAACGCTGAAAACCTGCGCCGCGCTCACGCCGTGATCGAGAGCGGCAAGGCTCGCGGCAAGATCGTCCTCGAAGGTTTCTAACCCTCATTGCAATTGTTCGGTCGGCGGGGCGTGTGTGAAGATCGCGCCGCGCCGGCCTCGACGCCTGTGAATCCAGGCTGCCATCTTTTTTTGATCGGGAAAACACCATGCAACTCACCGCACTCGCCAAATCCCGCTACACCACCAAGGCCTATGACAACAGCCGCAAGATCCCGCAGGAAACCATCGACACCCTGCTCGATCAGCTGCGCCACAGCCCGTCTTCGGTGAACTCGCAGCCGTGGCATTTCGTTATCGCCTCCGACGAACAAGGCAAGGCGCGCGTGGCCAAGGGCGCAGAAGGTGGTTTCGTGTACAACGAAACCAAGATCCTCAATGCGTCGCACGTGATCGTCCTGTGCACCCGCACCGAGATGACCGAAGCGCATCTGCAGGCCTTGCTCGCGCAGGAAGAGCTCGACGGTCGTTTCCACAATGCCGACGCCAAGGCCGGCCAGGACAACAGCCGTCGTGGCTATGTGAACCTGCACAAGTACGATCAGAAAGACCTGCAGCACTGGATGGAAAAGCAGACCTATCTGGCACTGGGCACACTGTTGCTGGGCGCCGCATCGCTCGGTGTGGATGCCACGCCGATGGAAGGTTTCGACTTCAAGAAGCTCGACGCAGAACTGGGCCTGCGCGAGAAAGGCTTCACCAGTCTGGTGGTGGTTGCGCTGGGCTATCGCAGCGAAACCGACTTCAACGCCAAACTGCCGAAGTCGCGCCTGCCGGCTGAGACGGTGTTTACCTTTCTGTAATTACCGCCCGCGCAGACACTCTCTGTAGAAGCACCCTTGCCCGCAAAAAATACATCCGCCCATAAAGATGTATTGCCTGTACCTCACCTTCGCGGGCAAGCGCGCTTCTACCGATACCGACCTGGCTCCAGGCGCCAGTCAGCACCTCTCATTTGCCCCGATGCCCTCGCTCTGCTAGTGTCGCGCCCGTTTAATGTCTACCGGGATAGCCGCCATGGCCCGCAAGAAAGCTGCACTGGATTTCGAACAGTCCCTTACGGATTTGCAAACGCTGGTCGAGCGTCTGGAGAACGGCGAGCTGTCGCTGGAAGATTCGTTGACCGCCTTTGAACAGGGCATCCGCCTGACACGCGAGTGCCAGAGTGCGCTGGCCCAGGCCGAGCAGAAGGTCCAGGTGTTGCTGGAACGCGACGGCGAACTGGCAGAGGAACCCTTCGACGCGGAACAGCCAGAATGATTGCCGAGTATCAGGCGCTCAGTCAGGCTCGCGTCAATGCCGCGCTGGAGAGCCTGTTCGATGCCCCGGCGCCTGAACTGAAGCGCCTTTACGACGCGATGCGTTACAGCGTCACCAATGGTGGCAAACGAGTCCGTCCGCTGTTGGTCTACGCGGCCTGTGAAGCCCTGGGCGGCCTCGCTGAAACGGCCAACGGCGCGGCCTGCGCCGTCGAGCTGATTCACGCTTACTCGCTGGTACACGACGATTTGCCTGCGATGGACGACGACGATCTGCGCCGCGGCCTGCCGACGACACACAAAGCATTCGATGAAGCCTGTGCCATCCTCGCCGGTGACGGCCTGCAAAGCCTGGCGTTCAGCGTGCTGACCGACAGCACGCTGACCCCGCAGGATGCCGATACCCGCCTGAAAATGGTCGCCACCCTCGCCCACGCCGCAGGCCCAGCAGGCATGGTCGGAGGACAGGCTATCGATCTGGGCTCGGTCGGCCTGAAACTCGACCAGAAGGCGCTGGAATTCATGCACCGGCACAAGACCGGCGCGCTGATCGAGGCCAGCGTCAGACTCGGCGCGCTGGCCAGCGGTCATGCCAGCCCGGACCGGCTGAACGCGCTGCAGATTTACGCTCGCGCCATCGGTCTGGCGTTCCAGGTTCAAGACGATATTCTCGACGTCGAAAGCGATACGGCAACGCTCGGCAAACGCCAGGGCGCCGACATTGCACGCGACAAGCCGACCTACCCTGCGCTGCTGGGGCTGGACGAAGCCAAGCTTTACGCACTGGAGCTGCGTGATCAGGCGCTGGTTGCGTTGCGACCTTTCGACGCGGCCGCCGAGCCTTTGCGGGCGCTGGCGCGTTACATCGTCGAACGCCGTAACTGATCCCCGTCTCCCTTGCGTTGGTACTGTTACCCGTAAACCGCTGGTCTGCGATCCATGGACACCCCGCAGATTTTCACGAGTGGACGGACTTTTCGCGGGCAAGCGCGCTCCTACATCGGTACGGACCATTTGAAGACCTGAGCATCCCGTTGCTGTCTTGCGTGCGCAGCTCGCGATGCATCAGGTAAACTGCCGCCTCTTTTACTTATAACGATTCGCCTGATGCCCACGACGTTCAAAGAGATTCCCCGCGAGCGCCCGTCCACGCCTCTGCTCGACACGGCAGCGACGCCGGATGGCCTGCGCCGGTTAGGTGAAGCAGAGCTTGAAGCCCTGGCTGATGAACTGCGCCTGGAGCTGCTCTATACCGTTGGCCAGACCGGCGGCCACTTCGGTGCCGGCCTTGGCGTCATCGAGCTGACCGTTGCGCTGCATTACGTCTTCGATACCCCCGATGACCGGCTGGTCTGGGACGTCGGTCATCAGGCGTATCCGCACAAGATCCTCACCGGTCGTCGTGAAAAGATGTCGACCTTGCGCCAGAAAGGCGGCGTGGCCGCTTTCCCGCGTCGCAGCGAGAGCGAGTACGACACCTTCGGCGTCGGCCACTCCAGCACCTCCATCAGTGCAGCGCTGGGCATGGCCATCGCCTCTCGCCTGCAAGGCAGCGAGCGCAAGTCGATCGCCGTCATCGGTGACGGAGCCCTGACCGCAGGCATGGCCTTCGAGGCCTTGAACCACGCGCCTGAAGTCAACGCCGACATGCTGGTGATCCTCAACGACAACGACATGTCGATCTCGCGCAACGTCGGCGGGCTGTCGAATTACCTGGCGAAGATCCTCTCCAGCCGCACCTACGCGAGCATGCGCGAAGGCAGCAAGAAAGTGCTGTCGCGCCTGCCCGGCGCTTGGGAAATCGCCCGTCGCACCGAGGAATACGCCAAAGGCATGCTGGTCCCCGGCACGCTGTTTGAGGAACTGGGCTGGAACTACATCGGCCCTATCGACGGTCATGACCTGCCGACGCTGATCGCGACCCTGCGTAACATGCGCGATCTCAAGGGACCGCAGTTCCTGCACGTGGTCACCAAAAAAGGCAAGGGTTTCGCCCCGGCCGAAGTCGACCCGATCGGCTATCACGCCATCACCAAGCTCGACCCGCTGGATGCGCCGGTGGCTGCACCGAAAAAAGTCAGCGGACCGAAGTATTCCGGTGTGTTCGGTCAGTGGCTGTGCGACATGGCCGATGCCGACGAACGCCTGGTCGGTATCACCCCGGCGATGAAGGAAGGTTCTGATCTGGTGGCGTTCAGCGAACGCTATCCGGACCGCTACTTCGATGTCGCCATCGCCGAGCAACACGCGGTGACGCTGGCTGCGGGCATGGCTTGCGAAGGCGCGAAGCCGGTCGTTGCGATCTACTCGACGTTCCTGCAGCGCGGCTACGACCAACTGATTCACGACGTTGCGGTGCAGAACCTCGACGTGCTGTTCGCCATCGACCGCGCGGGTCTGGTGGGTGAAGACGGTCCGACTCACGCGGGCAGCTTCGACCTGTCGTATCTGCGCTGCATCCCGGGCATGCTGGTGATGACCCCCAGCGACGAAAACGAACTGCGCAAAATGCTGACCACCGGCCACCTGTTCAACGGTCCGGCTGCCGTGCGTTACCCGCGTGGCACGGGGCCGAACGCCGTGATCGAAAGCGCGCTGGAGCCACTGGAAATCGGCAAGGGCATTGTTCGCCGTCAAGGCAGCAAGGTCGCGATGCTGGTGTTCGGCGTGCAACTGGCCGAGGCCATGAAGGTCGCTGAAAAGCTCGACGCGACCGTGGTCGACATGCGTTTCGTCAAACCGCTGGATGAGTCGATGGTGCGTGTCATGGCTGCCAGTCACGACCTGCTGGTGACCCTCGAAGAGAACGCCATCATGGGCGGAGCAGGCTCGGCCGTCAGCGAGTTCCTGGCACGTGAAAACATCCTCAAGTCTGTGCTTCATCTCGGCTTGCCGGACGTTTACGTCGAGCATGCCAAGCCTGCGCAGATGCTCGCGGAATGCGGGCTGGATGCGGACGGGATTGAAGCGTCGATCAATGAGCGTTTGCAGAAAATCCAGAACGCCTGACAGCTCCTCTGATCATTCCCACGCTCTGCGTCACTAGTGTCCGGTAAATATGTTTCATAGTTGAAGGCTGCCCTGAGCAGCCTTCAACTGATCCTGTTCCTGTCGTCGTCGGTCTTTGAATTCCTGGGTAGCAGGCCGTTCATGCAAGGCATAAGCGATACGAACCGTCAGCTCAAACAACGAGCCCTGAAACCCTGAGCGGCGGTGGAACAGGTGCAACAACAGATAGCTGATCAAGGCGCTGTAGATCTGCAGGCGCACGGCGTTTTCGGAGAAGGCATAGAAGCGTTTGAGTTTCAGATGTTGCTTGATCCACTTGAAAAACAGCTCGATCCTCCAGCGATCTTTGTA
>NZ_FOEO01000033.1 GCF_900110765.1 Pseudomonas sp. NFACC02 | reverse complement strand
CTTCACCAGTGCCAAACTGAAGCGGCGGATGGAAGAAATCGAAGCCAGTATCGCGCGTTACATGGCGGCTCTCGATGCCGCTGATCGAGACGAATCCAAGCCTTCAGGCCCCACCGGAGGCGGGTTGCAAGAGAAAATCGCCAAGCTCAAGGAGCAGATGAAAGAGCTGCAGGCGATTGAAGTAAAACTTGAGGCATCGCCAGACAAGCAGATCTCCCTGACCGATCCGGACGCGCGCTCGATGATGTCGGGCGGCAAGGGAATCGTGGGCTACAACGTGCAGACCGCGGTAGATACCAAGCACCATTTGATCGTGGCACACGAGGTCACTAATGAGGGCCATGACCGGTACCAGCTCAGCTCGATGGCCGAACAAGCCCGAGAAGCGATGAAGCTTGAGTCGATATCGGTGGTCGCCGACAAGGGTTACTTCAAAAGTGAAGAAATCCTGGCCTGTCACAAGGCCGGCATCACAGCGTATGTGCCCAAGGCGATGACCTCCGGAGCCAAGTTTGACGGGCGCTTCAACAACGATGCCTTCCTCTATGACTCGACTCGAGACGTCTATATCTGTCCTGCCAAGGAAGTGCTGACCTGGCGCTCGTCATACGTAGAGAAAGGCATGACACTGCACCGTTACTGGACCAATAACTGCGAAGGCTGCGCACTGAAATCACAATGTACGCCGGGACGTGAGCGGCGCGTCAGACGCTGGGAGCACGAAGCTGTACTGGAAGAAATGCAGGTCCGGCTCAATAACGCGCCTGACATGATGAAGGTCCGCAAACGCACTGTTGAGCATCCCTTCGGGACGCTCAAGCAGTGGATGGGGCCGGCGCACTTCCTCACTCGTAAGCTAGCTGGGGTCGGCGCTGAAATGAGTTTGAATGTGCTCGCCTATAACTTGAAGCGGGTAATGAAAATCCTGGGTACCCAAGGTCTGATGAAAGCCATGACGGCCTGAGAAGGCCACATCGTCGCCCGTATATGGGGCTATGTGACGCGTCTGAAGGCGCATGGTTGGTTCTGAGCAAGCCCATGGCCTTGCAGACAGCAAATAACGAGAAACAAAAGCCGGCGCTTCGCGCCGACAATGTTCGAGGGTGTGTCCGAGGATGTTTTTACACACTCTGGTCCGGATGCGGCCCAGAGACAAGCCACGCTACGGGGTTTTGTATATCTGTTAAATCTATGAGGTATAGAGAAATTACCCGCTTAATCGATATCAGGTCCCGCCGTAACATGGGTACCACCTCACACGAGGACAGGAGCGACCCCCATGAATCACACGCTTTTTATGCCGCGCAGACCCTTCAGCCAACTGAGCCATCCGCGCGAAGTCATTCGTCAATTCACCCCCAACTGGTTCGCCGCGACCATGGGCACCGGCATCTTGTCTGCCGTTCTGCCCCAGCTTCCCGTTCACCTCCCCGGCATGCTCCGGCTGGCCGAAGCGCTGTGGATGCTGAACATCGTCCTGTTTCTGAGCTTCAGCGTGCTCTACGCCGCGCGCTGGGTGATGTTCTTCGACGAAGCACGGCGGGTCTTCGGCCATTCAACGGTTTCGATGTTCTTCGGCACCATTCCAATGGGCATGGCAACCATCATCAACGGCTTGCTGACGTTCGGTGTTTCGCGATGGGGGCAGGGCGTGCTGCCCGTGGCCGAGGCGCTGTGGTGGCTCGACGTGGCGATGTCATTGGCGTGTGGCGTACTGATCCCGTTCATGATGTTCACCCGTCAGGAACACCGCATCGACCAAATGACGGCGGTCTGGCTGTTGCCGGTCGTGGCGGCGGAAGTGGCGGCGGCCAGCGGAGGCTTGCTGGCGCCACATCTGGCGGACAGCCACAGCCAGTTCAACGTGCTGATCACCAGCTACGTGCTGTGGGCGCTGTCGGTGCCGGTGGCGTTCAGCATTCTCACCATCCTTTTGCTGCGCATGGCGCTGCACAAACTCCCGCACGAAAGCATGGCCGCTTCGAGCTGGCTGGCGCTGGGGCCGATCAGCACGGGGGCCTTTGGATTGATGGTGCTGGGGGCCGATTCGCCCGCGATCTTTGCAGCCCATGGTTTAGGCGGGGTGGGGGAGATTGCGTCGGGACTGGGGCTGATTGCCGGGATCATTCTGTGGGGCGTCGGTGTGTGGTGGCTGCTGATGGCGGTGCTGATCACGGTTAGATACCTGCGCAACGGCATCCCGTTCAACCTGGGCTGGTGGGGATTCACGTTTCCGCTGGGCGTGTTTGCCTTGACCACGCTGAGGCTTGGGGCTGTTTTGCAACTGGGCTTCTTTTCGGCGCTGGGGAGCTTGCTGGTGGTCAGCCTGGCGATGTTGTGGCTGGTGATCATGCGCCGCACCCTGGTGGGTGCTTATAAAGGAGAGCTGTTCGTTTCGCCGTGCATTGCCGGGTTGAAAGGCTGATACGGTCCTGTAGGTGAACAGCTACGCACTGTGGGAGCGAGCTGGCTCGCGAAGAGGCCGTTACATCCGGTACAGCGATGTCGGTTGAAACGACGTATTCGTCGGAATGCCGCCCAGACCAAGCTCACTCCCACAGAGGTCTTCCGTACGCATCCATCATGTGTGACGCGAATGAATGGCCGCGCTCGACATTCACGCATTCAACGTCTTCAATGTGGCTCGGACGAGAATCCCGTCATCCAATCCGAAAGCCAACCCCGGCGTCATTAAGGACGATGTTTGATGAGTCAGTCGCAGTTCAATCTGTTAGGCAAACGGCGATTCCTGCCGTTTTTCGTGACGCAGTCCCTCGGGGCGTTCAACGACAACATTTTCAAGCAATCACTGATCCTCGCCATCCTCTACAAGCTGACCATCGACGGTGACCGTTCGATCTACGTCAACCTGTGTGCACTGCTGTTCATTCTGCCGTTCTTCCTGTTCTCGGCCCTGGCCGGGCAGTTCGGCGAGAAATACCCCAAGGACACGCTGATCCGCATGATCAAGGTGCTGGAGATCGGCATCATGGTCGTGGGTGCCATCGGGTTTCTCTTCGACCACCTGTCCTTGATGCTCGCGGCGCTGTTCGCCATGGGCACACACTCCGCGCTCTTCGGCCCGGTGAAATATTCGATCCTGCCGCAGCACCTCCATGAAGACGAACTGGTGGGCGGCAATGGCCTGGTGGAAATGGGGACCTTTCTGGCCATTCTTGCCGGGACCATCGGCGCGGGGATTATGATGTCCTCGGCGCATTACGCACCGATCGTCTCCACCGCCATGGTGCTGGTCGCCTGTCTGGGTTACCTCGCCAGTCGTGGCATCCCGCCAGCCGCTGCCGCCAGCCCGGACATGCGCCTGAACTGGAACATCTTCAGCGAATCCTGGGCGACGCTGAAGCTGGGCCTGGGCCAGACGAAGGCGGTTTCACGCTCGATCGTCGGCAACTCCTGGTTCTGGTTCGTCGGCGCGATTTACCTGACGCAGATCCCGGCCTACGCGAAAGAATTCCTGTACGGCGATGAAACCGTCGTCACCCTGATCCTCACGGTATTTTCGGTCGGCATCGCTGCGGGCTCCATGCTGTGTGAGCGGCTGTCGGGACGCAAAGTCGAGATCGGCCTGGTGCCATTCGGTTCGATGGGCCTGACGGTGTTCGGCCTGTTGTTGTGGTGGCATTCGGGCGGCTTCCCGCAAAACGTTCAGGCCAACAACTGGCTGGCGGTGCTGGGTTACGGGCAGGCCTGGTGGGTGCTGTTCGACATCCTCGGCATCGGCGTCTTCGGCGGCTTTTACATCGTGCCGCTGTACGCGCTGATCCAGTCGCGCACACCCGAGAAAGAGCGCTCGCGCGTCATCGCCTCGAACAACATTCTCAACGCACTGTTCATGGTGGTGTCGGCGATCGTGTCGATCATCTTCCTGAGCGTGGTGAAACTCTCGATTCCGCAGCTGTTCCTGGTGGTCTCGCTGATGAACATCGCGGTGAACACCTACATCTTCAAGATCGTCCCCGAATTCACCATGCGTTTCATGATCTGGCTGCTCAGCCATTCCATGTACCGTGTGGAGCACCGCGACCTGGAGCAGATTCCTGACGAAGGCGCGGCGTTGCTGGTCTGCAATCACGTGTCGTTCGTGGATGCCCTGTTGATCGCCGGGTCCGTGCGCAGGCCGATCCGCTTCGTCATGTACTACAAGATCTTCAACCTGCCGGTGCTCAACTTCATCTTCCGCACCGCAGGGGCCATTCCCATCGCCGGGCGCAGCGAGGACCTGCTGATCTACGACCAGGCCTTCAAGCGGATCGCCGACTACCTGAAAGACGGTGAGCTGGTGTGCATCTTCCCCGAAGGCAAACTGACCACTACCGGTGAGATCGACGAATTCAAAGGCGGCATGACCCGCGTGCTGCAAGAAACCGACGTGCCGGTGATTCCGCTGGCGCTGCAAGGCTTGTGGGGCAGCTTCTTCAGTCGCGACCCCGACAAGGGTGTGTTTCGCAGATTGTGGTCGCGGGTGACGCTGGTGGCGGGGCCCGCGTTGGCGGGGGAGTCGTCCGAGCCGGCTCTGGTGCGTGAGCGGGTGGCGGAGTTGCGTGGGGATGTCAGGTAAATGACCTATTGATAACTGTTGGAGCTGGCTTGCTGGCCAGAGCGGCGGGGCGGCGACGATGATGGTGAATGACACCTCGCGATCGCGGCCCTCGTAACCTCGGACGGCTCCTACACGTACTGCATCTACCCGAGAACCTGCGGCAGTTATCGAACTGTAGGAGCCGGATCCTACAGATCCTGTCGTTGATACTCGACCTGTAGGATGACGCGCTTTAACCCACCACCGGCTTGTCTTCCGTAACCACGACATCCGGCGCCATCTTCCTGAAGTACGTCGAGAGCAACGCCCCCGAAATGTTGTGCCATACGCTGAACAGCGCGCTGGGCACCGCCGCCAGTGGCGAGAAGTGGGCGCTGGCCAGGGCGGCGCCGAGGCCGGAGTTCTGCATGCCGACTTCCAGTGACAGCGACTTGCGCTGTGCCAGCGGCAGTTTGAACAGCTTGCCGGTGAAGTAGCCCAACAGGAAACCGAAGCTGTTGTGCAGGATCACCACCGCCATGATCAGCAGGCCGGACTCGGCGATTTTTGCCTGGCTGGCGGCCACGACGGCGCAGACGATCATGACGATGCTCACCACCGAAATCAGCGGCAGCACGTCGACCGCGAACTGCACGCGCGCGCCAAGAAGGCGCTGCGCGATGACGCCCAGCACGATCGGCAGCATCACCAGTTGCAGGATCGACCAGAACATTTCCATGAAGGATACGGGCAACCATGCCGACGCCAGCAGCCAGATCAGGGCCGGGGTTAGCAGCGGGGCGAGGAGGGTGGTGACCGCGGCGATGGCGACCGACAGTGCCAGATCGCCTTTCGCCAGCCAGGTCATGACATTGGACGAGGTGCCGCTTGGGCAGCACCCGACCAGAATCACGCCGACGGCGATTTCCGGAGGCAGGTGAAACGCCTGGCACAGCAACCAGGCCACGCCCGGCATGATCACGAAGTGCGCGACCACACCCAGCGCCACGCGCCAGGGATGACGCACGACCTCGGAAAAATCTTCAAGCTTGAGGGTCAGGCCCATGCCGAACATGACCAGCCCCAGCAAGGGCACGATCAAGGTCTTCAGGCTGATGAACCAGGTCGGGAACAGGAACGCCAGCACGGCGAACAGCAGCACCCAGTAGGCGAAGGTATTACCGACAAAACGACTCAATGCAGCCAGCGCACGCATGGCTTGCTCCTTTTATTATGGGTGAACCCGGTACGCAAAACCGTGGGAGCCGGCTTGCTGGCGAAAGCGTCAGTCCAGACAACTCGATGTTGAATGACAGATCATATCGCCAGCAAGCCGGCTCCCACAGTTCGAGAGGTGGTCAGATCCCCTGCGGAATCTCTTCACCGCCCAGTGCGTCGAACAACTGCGGCAGGAACTCACCGAAAGTCAGCATCATCAGGGTGAAACTGGCGTCCAGTTGGCCCAGTGCGTCGTCGCCACCGTCCTGTTCCGCCTGATCCTGCAGCAGGTCTTCGAACTTCAGGCGTTTGACGCCCAGCTTGTCGTCGAGCACGAAGGACAGCTTGTCCTGCCAGGCCAGTGACAGTTGGGTCACGACCTTTCCGGTGCTCAGGTGCAACTGGATTTCGTCGCTGGTCAGGTCCTGACGCTTGCACTTCACGATGCCGCCGTCTTCGTGGGTGTCGCGCAGTTCGCACTCGTCAAGCACGAAAAAGTTTTCGGCGGTCTGACCGGTCTTGACCCATTCGGTCATCACGGCGGTCGGTGCGGTTTTCACGGTCACCGGACGAACCGGCAGCGAGCCGACGACTTCACGCAGGGTCGACAACAGGTCTTCGGCGCGTTTCGGGCTTGAGGCGTTGACCAGAATGACGCCTTGCTTGGGCGCGATGGCGGCAAACGTCATGGAGCGACGGATAAAGGCCCGTGGCAGGAAGGCCTGGATGATCTCATCCTTGAGCTGGTCGCGTTCCTTCTTATAGACCTTGCGCATCTGCTCGGTCTCGATTTCTTCGACTTTCTCTTTCAGCGCGTCGTTGACCACGCTACCCGGCAGGATGCGTTCTTCCTTACGCGCCGACACCAGCATGAAGTCGCCGCTGACATGCACCAGCGGTGCGTCTTCACCCTTGCCGAACGGGGCGATGAAACCGTAAGTGGTCAACTCCTGACTGGCACAAGCGCGTGCAGGCTTGGTCGCCAATGCGGTCTCCAGCGCCTCGGCATCAAATGGCAGGTCCTGGGTCAGGCGATAGACAAGCAGGTTTTTGAACCACATGGGGTACGTCTCTCCTTTATACAAAGGGGGGCATTATTCGCTTCCGCGACCCTGCGGCCAACCCTGACGTAACCCTTTGGTTGGAATATAAAAATTATTTAAAAAAGTGCTTGCCAGAGGTGGGATCGCTCCGTAGAATGCGCGCCACACCGAAACGAAGGGTGATTAGCTCAGCTGGGAGAGCGTCTGCCTTACAAGCAGAATGTCGGCGGTTCGATCCCGTCATCACCCACCATTCGCTTCAAGTGTTACGCGCAGCGGTAGTTCAGTCGGTTAGAATACCGGCCTGTCACGCCGGGGGTCGCGGGTTCGAGTCCCGTCCGCTGCGCCATATTGAGTTACGAGGCCCTTGAACTCCTCGTAACGACAAAAAGAGCGACCTTAGGGTCGCTTTTTTTGTGCCTGCGATTTGATGCATGGGCGACGCAATCTGCTGTTGATTCTGGCCATAGGCCGTAGCGTGGCTTGTCCCGCGATCGGTTGCGCAGCAGCCGTGAAATCTGACTGCTTGTTTTTCACCTGACACACCGCATTCAACCGTCCTGCTGCCGCTTCGCGCCAGATCGCGGGACAAGCCACGCTCCTACCGTTCTCCGTCGTGCCGTGCGCAGATGTTGCGTCATACCGCGAACATTGCAGAGGCGCGCTTGCTCTGGGCTGTATCCAGACGAAAGCGTCGTGTCCTGCGCCATTGATGTGGCTGGCGGATTCGGGTTCGCCGAGAAGATGGAGCGCCAACTCGGCGGCCTCTACAGATCCGGGGGGGGGCGACTAAGTGAATACATGTGCTTCCGATCCCGGTTCAGCCGAAAAAAACTCTCCGCGCTTCAACCCACATCAATCTCCACCACATCCCCCGCCAACCGCGCGGGCCAGGTGCGCAACTTCAAGGTCGGATCCTCAAGACAGGTCCCGTCTTCCAGCCGGTAATGCTGCTTGTACAGCGGAGACGCAATCACCAGATCGCCTCCCAGGCTGCCGACCAGTCCACGGCCGATCACATTCACCCCCGAGACCGGGTCGCGGTTTTCCACCGCGAACAGTTGAGGCGTGCCGCTGATCGACGCCACGTAGAACAGGGCCACCTGAGACGTGCCGACCAGTGCGACGACGCCGGAGTTGAGGACCAGGTCCTGACGGTCGCACACGGCGCGCCAGGCGTGGGTTTGAGGCGTGTCCATCATGAGTGCGTTGGCTGGGCTCATCGTGCGATCTCCGCGACAGGGATAAGGTTGAGTTCATGGTCCCGCGCCGGGCGGCGCTGGCTGCGTTCCTTGACGAAATGAATGTCCGGGTCGGCGCGCTTGTCGTTGACGAAGGTGCGGAAGCGCTTGAGCTTTTCCGGGCTTTTCAGCGCGTTGGCCCATTCGCATTCATAGCGGTCCACCACCCGTTGCATCTGCTCCTCCAGCTCAGTGGTCAGCCCAAGGCTGTCGTCGATGACCACGGCTTTCAGGTAATCCAGGCCGCCTTCTAGAGATTCGCGCCAGACCGACGTACGTTGCAGCTTGTCGGCGGTGCGGATGTAGAACATCAGCACGCGGTCGATGTAACGGATCAGCGTTTCGTCATCCAGGTCGGTGGCGAACAGCTCGGCGTGACGTGGGCGCATGCCGCCGTTGCCGCAGACGTACAGGTTCCAGCCGTTCTCCGTGGCGATGACGCCAATGTCCTTGCTCTGCGCTTCGGCGCATTCGCGTGTGCAACCGGACACCGAGAATTTCAGCTTGTGCGGCGAACGCAGCCCCTTGTATCGGTCTTCGATGGTCAACGCCATCTGCACGCTGTCCTGCACGCCATACCGGCACCAGGTGCTGCCGACGCAGGATTTCACCGTTCGCGTCGACTTGCCGTACGCATGCCCGGTCTCGAAACCCGCGGCGATCAGCTCGGCCCAGATGTCCGGCAACTCATGCAATTGTGCGCCGAACAGGTCGATGCGCTGGCCGCCCGTGATCTTGGTGTACAAGTCGTATTTCTTCGCCACCGCGCCGATGGCGATCAGGCCGTCGGGGGTGATTTCACCGGCCGGAATGCGCGGCACCACCGAATAGGTGCCGTTTTTCTGCATGTTCGCCATGAAGGTGTCGTTGGTGTCCTGCAAGGGCACCAGCGATGGGTCCATGATCGGCTTGTTCCAGCATGAAGCAAGAATGGAGCCGACGGTCGGTTTGCAGATGTCACAACCAACATGCCCCTTGCCGTGACGGGCGAGCATCTCCTCGAAACTCTCGATATTTTCGATGCGCGCAAAGGCGTACAGCTCCTGACGCGTAAAGGCAAAGTGCTCGCACAGACTCTTGTCGACGGCGACACCGCGCGCAGTCAGCTCGTGTTCGAAGACGCTTTTCAGCAGGGACGAGCAGCCACCGCAACCGGTCGCCGCCTTGGTGCAGGCCTTGATTCCGGCGAGGTCGGTACAGCCGCTGTCGATGGCCGAGCAGATCGCGCCTTTGCTGACGTTGTGACAGGAGCAGACGGTCGCGGTCGCAGGCAAGGCGTCGGCGCCCAGTGTCGGCGCGCCTTCGCTGTGGGGCAGGATCAGACTCGACGGATCGGCCGGGAGCTTGATGCCGTTCTGCGCGTATTGCAGCAGCGTGTCGTAATAACTGTTGTCACCGACCAGCACCGCGCCCAGTACTTGCTTACCGTCGGCGGACACCACCAGACGCCGATAGGTGGCAGTGGCCTCATCAATGAAGCGATAACTGCGCGCGCCGGTCAGTGCGCCATGGGCATCGCCGATAGAGCCGACGTCGACGCCCAGCAGCTTGAGTTTGGTCGACATGTCCGCGCCGAAGAACGGCTCGGCTTCCTGATCACACAGTTGCGCCGCAACGTTGCGCGCCATTTGATAACCCGGGGCGACGAGGCCGAAGACGCTGCCGTTCCAGGCCGCGCACTCGCCGATGGCAAAGATGTCGGCGTCGCTGGTGCGGCAGTGTTCGTCAATGGCGATCCCGCCGCGCGGACCCAGCGCCAGCTCGCACTGGCGGGCGAGGGCGTCCTGGGGTCGAATCCCGGCCGAGAACACGATCAGGTCGGTTTCAAGGCATTCGTCGCCCGCGAAGTTCATGCGGTAGCGGTATTCCTCCCCGGCGCTGATCGACTGAGTAGCGCGAGAGAGGTGTACGCCGACGCCCAGTGCCTCGATTCGCGCCTTGAGGGCCGCGCCTCCGAAATCGTCCAGCTGCACGGGCATCAGACGCGGCGCGAACTCCACCACGTGCGCTTCGAGGCCTAGGGACTTCAACGCATTGGCCGCTTCAAGGCCTAGCAGTCCGCCACCGACCACGACGCCGCGTCTGGCCTGACGGGCGGCGGCGCGAATGGTGTCCAGATCGTCCAGCGTGCGGTAGACCAGCCGCGAATGGCCTTCGGCGCCCTCGATGGGGGGCACGAACGGATAAGACCCGGTCGCCAGCACCAGTTTGTCGTAGGCGTAGCAACCTTTGGACGTGATGACTTCGCGACGGCTGCGGTCGATTTCCAGCACCGGTACGCCCAGGTGCAGCGTCAGACCGGCGTGTTCATATAAAGAAGCGTCGCTGAGGGCCAGCGACTCGGCATCGCGACCGCCGAAGTATTCGGACAGGTGGACGCGATCATAGGCGCGCTGACCTTCTTCGCCGAACACATGGATGCGATAGCGGTCCAGGGCACCGGCGGCGATCAGTTGCTCGACGCAGTGGTGACCGACCATCCCGTTGCCAACGACGATCAGTGTTTGCACATCGTGAAGTGGGGTTGTGGTGTTCATAGCGAGTCCCGGCCAAGGCCAATCAGGTTTTTTGAAAGCAAAAAAAAGGCGCCCGGAACCTTTCGGTTCCAGGCGCCTTTGCCTGTTCTTTTGAGGGTTGCCACTCGACCACAGTGTCGGCACAACCTGAAGAGCCCATCGCCGGATGGCGCGGACGATCATCGTTGACCGACCAGGGCTGCCCACCGCGCATTCGGGTTGGGCTTGAAAGGAATGAAGCAATGGGTGTGCCAGTTGCGGACGCAGCGCGATCAGTGTAGGAGCGTGGCTTGTCCCGCGATCGGCGGGGAACCCGTCGTAAAGCCTGTGGACGCGGTCAGCCCAATACACGCTATTCATCAGATTGACTGCCGCTTCGCGGCAGATCGCGGGACAAGCCACGCTCCTACACGGGATAGCGCATGGCACGCAAACGGTGCGGTTTCGTCCGGTTTGCCCCATTGCGAGGCCGAAATGTATGCGCCTTGATCGGCTTGCTTTTCAGCCAAAACACTTTCGCACACACCACCGCCAGCCAGTCGCGTCGCCTACAGGCATCCTCCCATCAGGCTGGCCTGTCCTTTGCAATCATCCCGCTATAGGCAGTCAACGCCGATTGCCCTCTTCACGACAAAGGCGCCGTGTGCTCCCCGTTTATCGACGGAGGAGAACAGGGCGTCTTTTTTTTGGGTTCGGGAAACGGGTTATGGCGAGCAACAGCGTACGAAGCGTGTGTCCTTATTGTGGTGTCGGTTGCGGCATCGTCATGCAGGTCGACAATAACCGTGTGATCAAGGTCAGCGGAGACAAGGCGCATCCGACCAATTCCGGTCGACTGTGTACCAAAGGCACCACCTGTGGCCAGGCGATCGCCGACTCCGGTCGCATGACGTCCGCTTACCTGCGGCATCAGCGTGCTCAGGACCCGGTGCGCAGCGATATGGACACGGCGATCACGGAAACCGCCAGCCGCCTGCGCCGCATTCTTGACCGTGACGGACCGGACGCGCTGGCGTTTTATGTCTCCGGCCAGATGTCCCTTGAGGCGCAGTACCTGGCCAACAAACTCGCCAAAGGGTTCGTGCGCACCCACCACATCGAATCCAACTCCCGGCTGTGCATGGCGAGCGCTGGCAGCGGTTATAAGTTGTCGCTGGGTTCGGACGGCCCACCGGGTTCCTATGACGATTTCGACAAGGCCGACCTGTTCTTTGTGATCGGCGCCAATATGGCCGACTGTCACCCGATCCTCTTCCTTCGGATGATGGATCGGGTCAATGCGGGCGCGAAACTGATCGTCGTTGACCCTCGGCGCAACGCGACAGCGGACAAAGCCAGTCTGTTCCTGCCCATCGAACCCGGCACCGACCTGGCGTTGCTCAATGGGCTGCTTTATCTGTTGCTGGAAAATGGCGATGTCGACACCGACTTCATCGACGCCTTCACCCAAGGCTGGGACGCCATGCCCGGTTTCCTGGCCGATTACACGCCAGTCCGTGTCGCACAGATAACCGGTCTGTCGGAGCCCGACATTCGGCTGGCCGCCCGGATGATCGGTCAGGCGCCCGAGTGGATGAGTTGCTGGACCATGGGGCTAAACCAGAGCACCCATGGCACCTGGAACACCAACGCGCTGTGTAACCTGCATCTGGCCACGGGCGCGATCTGCCGCCCCGGCAGCGGTCCTTTTTCGCTCACCGGACAACCCAACGCCATGGGCGGCCGGGAAATGGGTTACATGGGCCCCGGCCTTCCCGGTCAACGTTCGGTAGGGGTCGAGGCGGACCGCGACTTTATAGAAGACTTATGGTCGATCCCGCGTGGCAGTCTGAGTCAGAGGCTCGGCGGCGGCACCGTCGACCTGTTCGAACGGATGCGCGACGGCCACATCAAGGCGTGCTGGATCATGTGCACCAACCCCGTGGCCAGCGTCGCCAATCGCTCGACGGTGATCGACGCGCTGCAGACCGCCGAGCTGGTGATCACTCAGGACGCGTTTCTCGACACCGAAACCAATCGCTACGCCGATATTCTCCTGCCTGGCGCGCTGTGGGCGGAAGCCGAAGGGGTGATGATCAACTCCGAGCGCAACCTGACCCTGACGCAAAAAGCCGTCGACGCCCCGGGCGAGTCCTTGCCTGACTGGCAGATCATCGCCCGCGTGGCCTGCGAAATGGGCTTTGCCGAGGGTTTCAGCTACGCCTCGGCCGAGGACGTGTTCGAAGAAATCAAACAGGCCTGGAACCCGAAAACCGGCTACGACATTCGCGGTGCCAGCTACGCGCGTCTGCGTGACCAATCGCTGCAATGGCCTTGCGGGCCTGACGACACCGGCACGCGCCATCCGATTCGCTATCTCGACAAAAGCGGGAATCCGTCGCAACCTCCGACCCTCATTTTCGCGACGGAGCACGGCAAGGCGGTCTTTCTGCCGCGTCCGCACATGCCGCCGGCCGAGATGCCAAACGACACGTTTCCGATGGTGCTCAATACCGGCCGGCTGCAGCACCAATGGCACACGCTGACCAAGACCGGAAAAATCCCGACCCTGAACACGCTGAATCCCGGTCCCTTTGTCGAGATCCATCCCGCCGACGCGGCGAGGTTGGGCATTCGCGACAAGGACGCGGTGGAAATCCGTTCGGCGCGCGGCCACGCAGTCCTGCCCGCCGTGGTGACCGATCGGGTAAGACCGGGCAATTGCTTTGCGCCATTTCACTGGAACGATGTTTACGGTGAACAGTTGGCGATCAACGCCGTCACCAGCGATGCCGTCGACCCGATTTCACAGCAGCCCGAATTCAAGTTCTGCGCGGTGGCGCTGCGCAAGGTTGAGCTGATCGGGCATCGTTTTCTCGATGCGTCACACGACGATCCGGAAACGCTGGATGTCGGCGAAGGTCAGCCGCTGCTCACCTTGCTCTGGGCCTCGCAAACCGGTAATGCGCAGACGCTCGCCAAACGCTTCGGCGCGCACCTGCGCACGGCGGGTATCCCGGTGCAGGTGGCGGCGATGGACCGTTTTCCGGTGTCGCGCCTGAGCGATGCGAACACGGTCGCGCTGATCAGCAGCACCTTTGGGGATGGCGATTCGCCCGACAACGGTCAGAGGTTCTGGCAATCGTTGAGCGCGTCTGAGGAACGGCTGGAGTCGCTGCGTTATGCGGTGCTGGCGCTGGGGGATCCGAGTTACGACCGCTTCTGCCAGCACGGCAAGAATCTCGATCAGCGACTGCTGTCGTTGGGGGCATCGCCATTGATGCCCAGGGTCGATTGTGACAGCGATTTTCAGGGCCGCGCCGATGGCTGGTTCAGGGCGCTGCAACAGGCGCTGGACATTCCTCCCATCGAACTCGCCCCTGAAACGTCGAGCCATCAGCCATCGCGTGCGCGCCCACATCACGCCAGGCTGTCGATCAACCGACGCCTGAACGGCGAGGGCGCGAGCAAGGACACACGCCAGGTTGCGCTGACCCTGGACGACTCGGGTCTGGCCTACGAGGCGGGCGATGCGCTGGGCGTATGGCCGCGCAATTGTCCGGCGCTGATCGATGAGTTGCTCGCGTTGACGGGCCTGCAAGGCGACCAGCCCGTCAGTGTCGGCACGCTGGGTGAGATGCCGTTGTCACAGGCACTGACCTCGCAGTTCGAGATCGCGCGGCCCAGTACAGAGGTGCTGGGTTTCATTGCCGAACGCAGTGGCAGCAGCGAGCTTGAAACCTTGCTGACCGAGCCGTTCAACAGCGAGCTGAAAGACTGGTTATGGGGGAGGCAACTGGCGGACGTGCTTCGGGAGTTTCCGCTGAGCTGTTCAGCGCAGGAGTTGCTGGATCACCTCAAGCCGCTTCAGCCTCGGTTGTACTCCATCGCGTCCAGTTCGAAGGCGTACCCCGATGAAGTTCATCTCACGGTGTCCGCCGTGCGGTATGGCAAGCGCAAAGGCGTGTCTTCGACCTTTCTCGCCGACCGTGCGAGTGACGGCCAGGTGCCGATTTTCCTGCAACCGACCCGGCACTTTCGCGTACCGGACGAGGGTGATGTGCCGATGATCATGATTGGCCCTGGCACCGGCGTGGCACCGTTCAGGGCGTTCTTGCAGGAGCGACAACTGCGTGCTGATCGTGGGCGTAACTGGTTGTTCTTCGGTGAGCAGCATGCCGCCACGGATTTCTACTATCGCGAAGAACTCGAAGGCATGCAGAAGGACGGTTTGCTCACGCATCTGAGTCTGGCGTTTTCTCGCGATCAGGCCGAGAAGATTTACGTCCAGCATCGTATTCGCGAACAGGGCGCTGAACTGTGGCGGTGGTTGCAGGAAGGCGCGCGCATTTACGTGTGCGGGGATGCGACGCACATGGCCAGGGACGTCGATCAGGCACTGCGCGAGGTCATTGCTGCCCACGGCCGGTTGAGCGCCGAGCGCGCCGATGAACACCTGCGGGAGCTGGCCGGGGAAAACCGTTATGTGCGGGACGTCTATTAAAAGCAGTCAACCGGCGACCGGACGAGGAGGGCGGGCCGGTTGGCTGCTCAGTAGCCTTGATGCCGGGCAACCACGCCATTCATCGCTTCCCCTCGCTGATGGCGACGAAGGTTGTCGAGCAACACCTCGAATGCAGTGTCGGGAGAGGTATTTGCCCCAATGTGGGGTGTCAGCCAGATGTCGGGATGGTTCCAGAACGGATGATCGGGCGAGGGCGGTTCGTCCTCCAGCACGTCGACGACGGCCTCGCTCAATTGCCCGTTGTCCAGGGCTTCCAGCAGGTCGCGCTCGATCAGATGCCCGCCCCGTCCCAGATTGATCAACTGTGCGCCTTTGGGCATCGCCGCGAAGGTTCGCGCGTTCAATAGGCCACGGGTATCGTCCGTCAGCGGGAGCAGACAGATCAGAATGTCGCACTGGGCGAGAAAGGGCGTCAGTTGCTCATCGCCGGCGAAGCATTGCACGCCGTCGACCTGTTTGTGCGACCGTGCCCACCCGCGCAGTTCAAAGCCAAACGGGCGCAGGGCTTGCGTCACCGCCACGCCGAGATTGCCCAGGCCCATGACCCCGACACGCCGTCGTCTGGCGGGCGTGAGTGCATGCTCTTTCCAGACCCCGGCCTGTTGCTGCCGCAGATACAGGGGAATCTGCCGATGCAGGCTCAGCACGGCAAAACAGGCGTACTCGACGATGCCCTGGGCGATGCCGGGATCGAGCATCCGGACCACCTGGATGTGCGCTGGCAGCGCAACCAGGTCGAACTGATCGACCCCGGCCGAGGTGGCGAAGATCACTTCGAGGTTGGGGAAGCGCGCGGGCAAGTCGTGCGGAGGCTGCCAGGCGGCGAAATAACGCACGTGCGACGGGTCCCCCACGTCCGGCCACAGACGTACGTCGATGTCCGGCGCATGCTGTTCGAACAATGATTTCCAGACGCTGCCACGTGAGTCGTCAACTTTGAACAGCAGGGCCATGGGGGACTCGCACTCGTAGGAAAAGTGTTCATACGATGCCAGAGCCCGGCGCAACAATCTCCTGAATCTTGGGGAGGAGACGGGAGATTGCGCGCTGATACCGGGATCAGACAGCAGCGGCGATAGCCTTGCCCAAGGCTTCGGTGTTGCCGGTACCGCCGATGTCCGCTGTCAGAGGCGCGGCCTTTGGTCCCATGGCCAACACGGTTTCGATGGCGGTCAGCACGGCAGCGCCTGCTTCTGGATGGCCCAGGTGTTCGAGCATCATCGCGCCGCACCAGATCTGTCCGATCGGGTTGGCGATGCCTTTGCCGGCAATGTCAGGCGCCGACCCGTGTACCGGCTCGAACAGGCTCGGGAAATTGCGCTCCGGGTTGATGTTGGCTGAAGGCGCGATGCCGATCGTACCGGTGCAGGCCGGGCCCAGGTCAGACAGGATGTCGCCGAACAGGTTGCTCGCCACCACCACATCGAACCAGTCAGGGTGCAGGACGAAGTTCGCGGTGAGGATATCGATGTGGTACTTGTCGACCTTCACTTCCGGGTACTTTTTGCCCATTTCGGCAACGCGTTCATCCCAGTACGGCATGGTGATCGCGATGCCGTTGGACTTGGTCGCCGACGTCAGGTGTTTCTTCGGACGGCTCTGCGCGAGGTCGTAGGCGAACTTCAGGATACGGTCGACGCCCACGCGGGTCATGACCGTTTCCTGCAGCACGATCTCCCTGTCAGTCCCCGGGAACATCTTGCCGCCCACGCTGGAGTATTCGCCTTCGGTGTTTTCGCGTACCACCCAGAAGTCGATATCGCCGGGCTTGCGATTGGCCAGCGGTGCCTTGACGCCGGGCATCAAGCGGCAGGGGCGCAGGTTGACGTATTGATCGAATTCGCGGCGGAACTGCAGCAACGAGTCCCACAGCGAAATGTGGTCAGGCACCACGTCCGGCCAGCCGACAGCGCCGAAGTAGATGGCGTCGTATCCCTTGAGGATGTCGAACCAGTCATCCGGCATCATCTTGCCGTGGGCCAGGTAGTAATCGGCGCTGGCGAAGTCGAACCAGTCCCATTGCAGGTCCAGGTTGTGCCTGGCCGCCACGGCGTCCAGTACGCGGACGCCCTCGGGCATGACTTCCTTGCCGATGCCGTCGCCGGGGATCACTGCGATTTTGTACCGGGCTTTGCTCATGGGATTCGACTCCTGGGATTGTTGAGGATTGCTTCGCAGTGTATGGAGTGTTTCTGGATTAATAATTAGTCTTGGTCGAAAGCCATTCTTAGTTTCAAGGAAAGAATCCGTGAGCATGATCGATGACTTGAGTTTCTTTCAGCAGGTGGCCACCCGGGGCAGCCTCACGGAAGTGGCGCGTCACCTGGGGCTGTCGTTGCCGGCGGTCAGCAAGCGGCTGAGCCAACTGGAGGCGCGCCTGGGCGTGCAGTTGCTTCAACGCACGACACGACGTCTGTCGCTGACGCCGGAAGGGACGTTGTACCTGGAGGGCGGCCGTCCGATCCTGCGTCAACTGGAGGAGCTCGAAAGTGCGCTCGACAGCCGTCAACCCCTCCTGAAGGGCCGGTTACGGATCAACGGGACGCTGGGTTTCGGGCGGCAACATCTGGCGCCCGTGGTGTCCAGCTTCGCCCGTCTGCATCCGGAGCTTGAGATTTCCCTTGAGCTCACGAGCCAGCCGCTGAGCGTACTGGATGACCAGTTCGACATCGGCGTGTGCATGGGGGAACCGCCTGACTCCCGGTTGATCGGCCTCCGGCTACTGGAAAATCCGCGCATTCTCTGCGCCTCTCCGCAATACCTTGAAGCTATGCCTGCATTGACCCGAGTGGCCGATCTGGCGCAGCACAATTGCATCGTTCTGCGGCAGTTCGGCAGCGACTATGCCATCTGGCGGTTCGGCAAGGACGGCGAGGATTATTCCCACAAGGTCAGTGGGACGCTGTCGAGCAATGATGGAGAAGTCGCTCTAAGCCTGGCGCTGGATGGCCATGGGCTGATCCTGCGTTCACGCTGGAACGTCCAGCAGTATCTCGAAAATGGGCGCCTGCAGGCCGTATTGACCGATTATCAAGCGTCCTCGGCCGATATTTTTGCGGTTTACCAGCACCGTCGGCACATTCCCCAACGCATCTCGGTATTTGCCCGATACCTGGCGCAGGAGCTGGCCAGACGCTTGCCGTTCGCGGCGATCCAGTGAGTGATGGGCCGCTGCTCGCAGGAGCGCGTTTTTGCATGACACCAGGTTATGGTCGACCTGACTATTCGTGCATTGCCCCCTGACGTCCTGCTCTTGTAACGTCGAAATGTCCCGCTCGGTCGAATAATAAAATCAAACCTGAGCAAAGCACCGCGGTGCAGGGTGTTCAGTCGAGGTTTTTAACGCTGCCGAATTAATCTACGTCCAGGATGATTTGCCATGAAAACCTTGTCTGTCGCTGCAGCTTTCGGTTCCGTCATATCCCTGTTGAGTCTGGCCGTCGCGTGCGCAACGCCGGCCGTTGCCGATGAAATCACCTTTGTCTCCCAAGGGGGTTCCTACCAGGAAGCCCAGACCAAGGCCATTCTGGACCCCGCTGCAAAAAACCTGAAAATGACCATCAAGCAGGACAGCGCTCCGGATGCCTGGCCGATGGTCAAGGCGCAGGGCGAGGCGAACAAGCCGGTCTGGGACGTGATCGATACGCCGCCTTCCAATTGCGTGCGCGGGGGTAACGAAGGGCTGATCGAGCCACTCGACCTGAGCAAGATGCCCAACGTACAGGCCATGCCCGCGGCGTACCGCACACCGTACTCGGTGGCGTATGAGTTTTATTCGTCGGTGATCGGGTACAACAAGAAGTCGCTGAAAAAAATTCCGCAGACCTGGGCCGACTTCTGGGACGTGAAGAACTTCCCCGGCACCCGTGCCTTGCGCAACGATCCGATGAGCACGCTGGAAGCGGCGTTGCTGTCCGATGGTGTGCCCCGCGACAAGCTGTATCCGCTGGATGTCGACCGCGCCTACAAACGCCTGGAGCAGATCAAACCCAACATTGCGGTGTGGTGGACATCGGGTGGCCAGTCGGCCCAATTGCTCGCCGATGGCGAGGTGGACATGTTGATGATCTGGAACGGCCGCGCCAGCGCCGTGCAGAAGAGCAACCCGGACGTGGCGTTCACCTACAACGACGGTCTTCTCCAGAATACTCAGCTGTGCATCCTGAAAAACGCGCCCAACTACGCGGCGGCCGTGAAGTTCGTCAACGAAGCGCTTTCGCCTGATTTGCAAGCCAATCTGCCGCTCTACATCGATTACGGTCCGGGTAACCCTGCTGCGTTCGGCACGGGGAAAATCACCGCTGAGCGCGCCAAAGAGTTGCCCAGCTCGCCGGATAACGCCGCCAAGCAAGCATTGATGTCGGAAGCGTGGTGGGCCTCGGCGGCTGGCATTGCGGCCAAGGATCGCTGGCTGAAGTTCGTTCAGTAACGCCCGGGTGCCGAGATGATCGATTACCTGATTCTGGGAGGGGGATCGGCGGGCTGCGTGCTCGCCGCCCGGCTCTCGGAGGACCCCGACAAACAGGTGTACCTGATCGAGGCCGGACGTGATATTTCCGCGAAGACGATGCCGCCCGCGATTCGCAGTCGGTACCCCGGCCGTGCGTATCTGGACGTCAGCAACATCTGGCAGCGCCTCACTGCGCGGATGGGCCATCGCGCCCCTACGACGAGGCGGTATGAGCAGGCTCGCATTCTCGGGGGAGGGTCGGCGATCAATGCGCTGATGACCAACCGTGGCGCGCCCGCCGACTATGACGAGTGGCAGGCGTTGGGGGCCGAAGGGTGGCAGTGGGAAAACTGCCTGCCGTACTTCCGCAAGCTGGAAACCGATACCGACTTCAGTGATCCGCAGGACGCGGCGTTGCATGGCCATGACGGCCCGATGAGGATTCGACGCACGTCTGCCGAGCGACTGTCGCCCTTTGTCAAAGGCGTGATGAAGGTTCTGGGCACAAAAGGGCTGGCGCACAAACCCGATCAGAACGGGCCGTGGGAAGAAGGCGTGTTCGTCGGGGCGGTGGGTGTCAGTGAGCACGGTGAGCGTATCCCGACCTCGGTGTGTTACCTTACCGATGACGTGCGACGACGAAGCAATCTGACCATCGTGACCCATTGTGTGGTGGATCGTGTCTTGATCAACAACGGTGTGGCGATCGGGGCCCGGGTCGTCAGAGAGAACGGCGACGTCGAATCGCTGATGGCCCGGGAAGTGATTGTGTCTGCCGGCGCCATTCACAGTCCGGCGGTGTTGATGCGCAGCGGAATCGGTCCTGCGCAGGATCTGGTTTCGCTGGGCATCACGCCGGTGGTCGATCGCCCTGGCGTCGGCGCCAACCTGATGGAGCATCCGTCGATCGCGGTGTCCGCATGGCTGACTCGCAAGGGCCGGACGGCGTTTCCCGAGGAGCATCACGAGCAGGCTGTGGTGCGGTTTTCATCGGGGCTGCCCGGCACCGTTCCCTGCGACATGCACGGTGCGATTCTGTCTCGTTCGGGCTGGCATTCTGTCGGGTATCGCCTGGGCACGATCTTTTTCTGGGTCAACAAGTCGTACTCCAGAGGTCGCCTGCGATTGGCGTCTGCCGACCCTCTGGATGAGCCAGAGGTGAGCTTCAACATGCTGTCCGATGAGCGTGATCTCCAGCGCCTCAAACAGGCGTTGCGATTTGGCGCCCAGACGTTGTCGGCAGATGCGTTGGCGGGTGAACGGAGCGTGGTGTTCCCTTCCAGTTATTCGCCACGGGTGGCCAGGGTCGCTATGCCTGGTGCGTTCAACGGGTTGCAGCGTGGGGTATTGAGCCTGTTACTGGACATCGCCGGGCCGTTGCGCGGGTGGCTGGTTCATCGTCTGGTGACGCAAGGGGTGACCGTCAGCAAACTCCTGGCCGACGACACCGCATTGACCGAATTCGTGCAGCGCAATGTCGGTGGCACCTGGCACCCATCGGGCACCTGCCGCATGGGCCGCGCCGATGATCCGCTGGCCGTGACCACGGGGGATGGTCGGGTGATCGGTGTCGCTCAGTTGTGCGTGTGCGATGCATCGCTGATGCCTTCCATCCCCTGCGCCAACACCAACGTCCCGACCATCATGATGGCCGAGCGGATGGCGGACCTGATCAAGGGCGGGGCTGTTGATTCCGCCAAAGGGTTTGGCGCCGGATTGCGCGTGACATCGCCCGGCTGTTGATTCTGGCCGGCGGCCTCAAGAGGGCACCCACTGTTCAGGTCGGTGAGTGCCCAGGGTGACTCAGTCGGGGTGTCTCAAGCGCCCCAACCGACGACGCCCTTGGTTTCCAGAAAGGCTTCCAGTCCCCACTCTGCGTATTCACGGCCGTTGCCCGACTGCTTGTAACCGCCAAACGGTGCGCTGGCGTCCCAGTTCGGGTAGTTGATGTAGACGCTGCCCGCGCGCATTTGCAGCGCCACTTTTCGCGCGCGTTCCAGGTCTGCCGACTGCACGTAGGCGGCCAGACCGAAGACGCTGTCGTTGGCCATGCTCACGGCGTGGGCCAGGTCGTCGTAGGGCTGAATCGCCAGCACGGGGCCAAAGATTTCTTCCCGCGAAATGGTCATGTCCGCAGTGACGTTGGCGAAGATCGTCGGCTGGACGTAATAGCCTTTTGGCAAATGCGCCGGCCGGCCCAAACCGCCGCAGACCAGTTGTGCGCCTTCTTCGATGCCGCTGCCGATCATTTTTTGAATGGCGTTGAACTGCCGTTCGCTGATGACCGGGCCCATGCGGGTGGAAGCATCTTCCGGTGCGCCGAGGGTGTGCGCCAGCGCTGCGCGGCGAGCGATCTCGACGGCCTGATCATGCAAGGCCGCCGGCACCAGCATGCGGGTAGGGGCATTGCAGGATTGACCACTGTTGCCAAAGCAGCTGTTCACGCCGGACGTCACGGCGGCCACCAGATCCACGTCGTCGAGCAGGATGTTTGCGGACTTGCCGCCCAGCTCCTGATGCACGCGCTTGACGGTAGGCGCTGCCAGTCTTGCGATCTCGATACCGGCCCGAGTCGATCCTGTGAACGACACCATGTCCACCTGAGGATGGGCCGAGAGGGCGGCGCCGACGAGTGGGCCGTCGCCATTGATCAGGTTGAACACCCCCGGCGGAACGCCAGCGTCGTGCATCACTTCGGCAAACAGTAGCGCGTTGATCGGTGCGATCTCACTGGGCTTGAGCACCATGGTGCAGCCGGCCGCCAGGGCAGGGGCGACCTTGCAGACGATCTGATTGATCGGCCAGTTCCAGGGCGTGATCAACGCGACGACGCCCACCGGCTCCTGACGGATCAACGTCGTGCCACGGGCTTTCTGGAATTCGAAGGTTTCCACGGTTCGCAGCAACTGTTCCAGATGGCGCTTGCCGATGCCTGCCTGCCAATCATGGGCAAGGGCCTTCGGCGCGCCGACCTCTTGAAGGATGGCGTCGGCGATCTCGTCGTATCGGTCCATGAACGCGGCAAGAATACCCTGCAGCAACTGTTTGCGCTGAGCCGGTGACGTCTCTGCGAATGAGGGAAATGCGCGACGGGCCGCGGTCACGGCAGCCTCCACGTCGTCCAGATTGCCCATGGCGATTTCGCCCAGCGTTTGCTCGGTGGCAGGATTAATCACCGGCAGACGGGCATCGCCGCAGGGGTCTACCCAGCGACCATCGATATAAAACTTCAAGGCGTTTCGCATCATCGGAGCAGTCTCGTGGGGAGTATGAGGAGGGGACGCACAACGGCGGGCCGATGGCCGGAAAGCTGCGGGCGGTCGCTCGCAAGAATAGCCGCGGTTTTTTTCAGCCGACAATTTACTAATAGTTGTGGGAGGCATAAGCTCAGGTCATGTCTACTTTACGTCGAAAGCTCCCCAGTTCCAGTTCACTGTTCGTTTTTGAAGCCGCCGCGCGTTGTGGCAGCTTCACCCGGGCGGCAGATGAACTGTGCGTCAGCCAGCCGGCGGTCAGTCGCATGTTGTCGCGCCTGGAAGAGCATCTGGGCATCAGGCTTTTCGAGCGGGTTCGCGGGGGGGCGCGGCTGACCGAGAGCGGCAGCATCTTGTACCGTCGGGTGCAGGAAGGGTTCAGCACCATCGAGTCGGCCATCAGTGAAATCGAAGCGAGAGCGACAGGTATCGAAACCGTTACGCTGTCGGTTTCGACCGCGTTCACCACCCACTGGCTGATGCCGCGCATGAGCCGGTTCAGTCAGCGATTTCCCACGGTCGACATGCGCTATCAATTGATGTCCGGCAGGATCGGCGGTCCGCTGGTGGATGTCGATCTGGGCATGCGTTATCTCGAAGCAGGAACCCTGAAACCCACGGAAAGCCTGGTCATTCCCGAAATCACGCTGCCTGTTTGCAACCCCCAATACCTGGCCGATGTGTTGCACGGAAAGGGTAAGAAACAGGCGCCGACATTGATCAGCATGGACAACCAGGACCGTGAATGGGCGTCCGCTTTTGAAACGGCGGGACGCACGGTCAACACCTTGATGTTCTCCGATTACGCGGTGGTGGTTCAGGCTGCGCTGCTGGGCCAGGGGATGGCGCTGGGATGGCTGAACGTGATCTCGAACTCACTGTGCAAAGGCGAACTGGTGCCCGCGATCGAGGCGTGTCGGGTCACCGCGCGTCGCTGCTGTCTGGTGGTGCCGGCCAATCGTCCGGTGCGACCGATCGTGGAAAATGTGCGTGACTGGATCATCGAAGAAATGCGCGCGGACGTGCTGGAAATCGACGCGCTTTACCCTCATCTCGGGCTGGCATCGACCCTGGAATCGTACCGTTGAGCACAGCTGCCGCACCCCGTGTAGAAAAACAGTAGGTTATGCCTCCAGGGCAAGGCAAAACAGAATATTGCGCGAGAACGCGGGCAGATAATGGGGCCGTCCAGTCCATTTCATCCTCACGACTTTTCTTGCGGAGCGCCCTATGTCTTTCAAGCAGTTCAAAGCCCTGACGTTTGACGTCGTCGGTACCCTGATCGATTTCGAGGCCGGCATCCTCGCCCATGTGCGCGAAGTCGCGGGTGACGCGGGCAAAGCCTGCAGCGATGACGACATCCTCAAAGCCTACCGTGAGGCGCGCGCCTCGACCGATTCCGGCTGGTGGCCCGATGACCTGGAGCGGTGCTACCACGTCATCGCTTCCAAGCTCGGCCTGCCGGATAACGATGACTACGCCAAGGGCCTGGCCCAGTCGGTGAAAAACTTCCCGGCATTTCCTGACTCGGTCGAAGCGCTCAAGCGCCTGCGCAAACACTTCAAGCTGGTGGCGACCACCAACTCGCAGATTTGGGCGCTGAATTACATGGCCGAAACGCTGGATCAGCCGTTCGATGTCCGCGTGACCGTCGACGATGTACGATTCGAAAAACCTGACCCACAGTTTTTTGCCTACACCCGTGGTGTCCTGGCCACCCAAGGCATCCTGTTCGAAAACATCCTGCACGTTGCGCAGAGCCAGTACCACGACATCGGCGTCGCCATGCGTCTCGGTTACCAGACCTGCTGGATCGAGCGTCGTTTCGCTCAGAAAGGCACGGGCGGCACGCTGGAATCCGAGCGTACCGAACCGCATTACCACTTCACTTCGCTGGCGCAACTGGCCGACGCAGTCGAGAAAGAACTGGGTTGATCCCCTCGGTGCTCCGGGCTTGCTCACTGCCGGCCCTGGAGCGCCAGTCCTCATTTAGCCGAGACGCTGGCATGACTGTTCAGAGTTTATGGGCGGCCACCGCCCAACCTGCACCTGCACTGCAATCGCTTGAAGGCGAGCGTCAGTGCGACGTGGTGATCATCGGCGCCGGTTACACCGGTCTCTCGGCGGCACGTCACATCGCTGAAAGCGGCCGCGAGCCACTGATCGTCGAAGCCAATACCCTGGCGTGGGGCGCAAGCGGGCGAAACGGCGGCGTGGTTTCACCCAAGTTTCGGGTCGGATTCTCCACCCTCATGTCGCGCTTTGGCCGCGACACGGCCTTACAGATGTACCGCACCGGCTACGCGGCGGTGGACAGTCTGGTCGAAACGGTGGAAACCCTCGGCCTGACGGCGGCGAACCTGCAGATGGGCGGTCACATCGCCGCCGCGCACAACGTCCATGCGCTTGGCGGCCTGGAGTCGACGGCTCAATGGATCAAGCGCGAAACCGGCGGCGAGTCGTCGGTGATGATTTCTGCCGATCAGGTCCGCGAGCTGACCGGCGCCACCCTCTTTGCCGGCGGCCTGCTGACGCCTCGGGCGGGGGGAATTCATCCCCTCAATTACGCTCGCGGGATCGCGCAGCACCTGGTCGACCGAGGCGTCAAACTGTTCATCAACAGCCCGGCACAGCAGGTCCGTCGCGAAGGCGACCGGGTGATCGTGCAGACGCCACAGGGACGCATCAGCGCCAGGCAGGTGATCTACGCCACCAATGGTTACTCGGATCAGACCCGTGTGACCGACACCCTGCACCGTCGACTGATCCCGTTCCGCAGCGCGATCATCGCCACCGAGTCCCTGCCGCCTCAGGTCCTTGCCACGATCATGCCCGGCGGTCAGGTCTGCGGCGACACCAAACGCATGCTGCGCTGGTTCAGGGTCATCGGGGACCGTCTGATCTTCGGAGGACGTGGTGCGTTTGGCAAAGGCGATTCACAGAGTGCTTTTGATGATCTGCAACGCAGTATGGGGGTGGTCTTTCCGGCCCTGCGTGATCAGAAAATCGCATATCGCTGGTCAGGTCTGGTCGCAATGACCCTGGACTACCTGCCGCATGCCGGTCAGCTGGACGATCGCAGTTTCTACGCCATCGGTTACAACGGTGGCGGGGTGGCGATGTCGACGTGGATGGGCAAGCAACTGTCCGCGATGACGGCGGGCGAGAAGGTCGACCTCGGTCTGCTGGCGGGCGACCGTTTCAATCCGATTCCCTTGCATGCCTTTCGTGCCCCCGGTGTTCGCCTGGCGGCGGGATGGCAGCAGTTCCTTGATGTCATCGGACGATGAGAGAGCGTTAAACGTATGTCACCGATTTTGCATTACTCCCTGCCTCGGGCTGACCGGCAGCTGCCGTGCGCGGCGTTCGCACTGCGAGGCGATCCGCTGGCCGCAGGGCGTGTGATCCACTTCCACGATTCGTTACAGGGGTATGCCGTCGGCAGCAGTGTGAGCGTGGGCGCCAACCTGGTGATCGAAGATTTTCCCTGGGTCGAACTGGGTGTGGTCGAAGCGGGCGAGCTGCGGTTGCAGGGCGACGGCTTCGACCTGCAGCTTAGCGCCGGCGATTGCTTCGTGGTGCCGCGTGGCGTTCATGTCCGCTGGCACCACCGTGGGCAGTTACAACGTGTGTTTATGGCCTTCCCGGGCCTCGAAGCCTGCTCGAACATGCCCAAAATGCCCGTCCGGCTTGATCTGTCCCGATCGCTGTCCGAAACCAGCCCGCCGCCAGCCAGCGTCCTGCTCACCCCGACGCCAAAGGCCTGGAGCGAAACGCTGTTCAGCGTCGCCAACCTGCGTATCGGCCTGTGGCAATGCGAGCCCTATGCGCGCAAGCAGGTCGAACCGTCTTACACGGAGTTGATGTTCATCCTGGAAGGAGCAGTAACCCTGAGCGCCGAGCAGGGCTCGCGTCACGTGGTAAGTGCGGGGGAAACCGTGGTCGTGCCCCGAGGCGCGACCAACGCCTGGACCAGCGAGGAAACCGTGCGCAAGGTGTTCTGCATTCTCGGGTGATTGCAGGTGCGTGTGCCTGGCCTGATACGAACACGTCGAATGGTTTGACTGGCGCGAAGCAGCAACAAAATCAGGCGACCCGGTTGTGTCAGGCACTCCGCATGCACCGGTTTTGCTGCCGGTTCCCGGCAGATCGCGGGACAAGCCACGCTCCTACGCTTCCGGCAGAAGCGGATCGGCGTGAAGTCGGAGGCTGCGGGCTGAGGGTGGCACTCAGAAGTAGAGGCAGAGGCTTTTGATTCTGGCCGGAGGCCGTAGGAGCGTGGCTTGTCCCGCGATCTGCCGGGAACCGGCAGCAAGGTCAGGCGACTCGGCAGTACCTGACACTCCGCTCGCATCAACCGTTAAACCGCCCTGACCAGACTCCTCAAAGGCACGGTGCTTTTGACCACGGGCGATTTGATCACGATGTAGCTGAAGTATTTTTCGATGCCGATGTTCTTGTCCAGGATCGACTCCATCAGCTCCTGATAATGCTGGATGCTGCTGCACAGGAATCGCACCAGGTAGTCATACCCGCCGCTGATCAGATGGCACTCCAACACCTCATCGATGTTACGGATGCTCGACTCGAACTTCACGAAGTCGGCGCGTTTGTGATCTGACAGGGTCATCTCCGTGAAGACCGTCACTGAGTTGGCAAACTTGGCCAGATTGACGTGCGCTTCGTAGCCACTGATATAGCCTGCGGCTTCGAGACGTTTAACCCGCTGCAGGCAGGGGCTGGGCGACAGGCCGACGGCTTCCGCGAGACTGACGTTGGTCATGCGACCGTCTTTCTGCAACTGCACCAGAATGTTGATATCGATACGATCGAGCTTGGTTCCAGCGTCCATTGATCAGTCCTCGCAATGTCAAATCCGGGCCGTCGCGCTCAGGCGTGCAATGCCTTTTGATGGGCATGTGCAAGGTCAGCGAGGCTGGCGTATTCACAGCGCTTGCCGTCCATCGCCTGAGGCGAATGGTTCCACGGCGGGTTATGGCCGCGGCGTAGGGTGCACACCGGAAAATCCACCCGATCGGTCCACGGGTCATCGGTTTCCGTACTGCGCACCGGTAACAATTCCGATCGCTCCAGGCCCAGGCGATGCAGCTCGCTTTCAAGGCTGCGGTGCCAGTCATCGTCGCAGGGTTCGATGATCGCATCGAACTCGACCGGCAGACGACGGCCCAGCGCTGTCACATCAATCCCGTAGGGTGGGGCTATCAGTATCAAACGGTAGAACTTGCTCAGGTACTGAAGGGCACCTGGAGCGTCTTCGAAAATAGGCCACTGGGCGGAAGAGCTACTGAATGCCACACTTTCATCCCAGCCCGGGATGATTTGCAATTGTTGCGCCACCCGTTGGTAAAGCTGGCCGTGAAAAGCGGTCGCGCTCACCTGGGTGGCCCGTGCGCCGAGCTCTTCTGCCGCCTGTCGATAAGCGCTGAGCAACTGCGCATCGCTGGTGACGGATGGACTGTGCACTGCCAACGGTCGCAGGCCTTCGAGAATGCCCCGTTCACGATCAACCAGGGTGGCGAATGACAGGCCCAAAGCCTTGTACTGCGTAACTCTCATGATCTGCTCCAGAGTGAGGCTTTTCGCGCATCCATTTATCTTCAAGCCCAAGGCCCGACACTGCGCTCACAGGTCGGGCCGACACTTCGTCAGCAGGCTGCGGCCAATGCCTTGTCCAGCATCTGCAATGCTTCGGCCACTTGTTCAGGCGTCGTCACCAACGGTGCGAGGAAGCGCACGACGTTGCGATGCACGCCACACTTGATCACCAGCAGGCCTGCGTTGCGGGCTTCGTCGATAACCTTTTGCGCCAACGCTGCGTCCGGGGTCTGACGAACATCGTCGGCAACCATTTCGATGGCCTGCATGAAGCCCAGACCGCGAACATCGCCGATTCGTGGGTAGCGCTTTTGCAGAGCCTGCAAACCTTCGCTGAGTTGCGCCGCCAGTTTCTCGCCTTGCGCCAGCAGATCCTGCTCTTCGAACAGGTCGAGCACGGCCAGTGCCGCAGCACAGGCTACTGCGTTGCCGCCATAGGTCCCGCCCAGACCGCCGGGCGTTGGAGCGTCCATGATCTCTGCGCGGCCGACCACGCCGGACAAGGGCATGCCGCCGGCCAGGCTCTTGGCCACGGTGACCAGGTCAGGCTGGATGCCGGCATGCTGGAAGCCGAACATCGTGCCGGTGCGCCCGAATCCGGCCTGGATTTCATCGAGGATCAGGACAATGCCGTGTTGGGTGCAGCGTGCGCGCAAGGCTTGCAGGAATGCCTTGGGAGCGGCCAGGAAACCGCCGTCGCCCTGGACCGGCTCGATGATGATCGCGGCCACGCGGTCCGGCGCGACGTCCGTGGCGAACAGTTCATCGAGCTCGGCCAGCGCGTCTTCGGTGCTGATACCGCGATAGGCATTCGGGTAGGTGGCGTGGTAGATCTCGGCAGGGAAGGGGCCGAAGTTCTGTTTGTAGGGCTGGCTCATGCCGGTCAGCGTCACGCCCAGCAAGGTACGACCGTGGAAGCCGCCGCGGAAGGAAATCACAGCGGTCCGGTTGGTGTGACCACGGGCAATCTTGACGGCATTTTCTACGGCTTCGGCGCCCGAGGTGAACAACACGGTTTTGTAGTGGGCGTCGCCGCCGATCATCTTGTTCAGCCGGGCCGCGACTTCGATGTAGTTTTCATAGGCAACCACCTGAAAGCTGGCGTGAGAGATCTCGCCGACCTGACGCCGCACGGCCTCGACGACCTTTGGGTGGTTATGGCCAACGTTGAGCACGCCGATACCGCCGACGAAATCCAGATAGCGCTTGCCGTCGACGTCCCACAACTCGGCGCCCTGAGCCTTTGCGGCGACGATCGGGTGCGCGGTAGCGATGCCGCGAGGTACGTGTTGCTCACGCAGGGCCAGCAGGCGCTGGTTTTCAGTCAATGCAGAATTCATCTCGATCTCCGTGGACGCCGAAGTTGGCGGTTGATGTGATCAGGATAAGGATTGGCCGGAACCACAAGCGCTGAACTTGGGGTGGGCAGCGCTGTGATCGGCTGTTTTGAGGGGGCGTCACGAAATATTTCGCTGCGGTGGTCTTTTGCCGGGATGGTGGAGACAGATGGATGACCGTGCCCACGCCGGGCGTGGGCGCGATCAGTAGGACACGGCCGCTTGCATCAGGCCCCGGCGCGCGGCACGACGATGGTGTCTTCAGGATGCAACCTCATCATCATTGGCGAGCCAATCGGCGGCAGCGACAGATTGCCTTCGTGGTGGCTCGGCTGGCGCAGGCTGACCGTCGGCCCGCCTTCCAGATCGACGAAGACTTTCAGGCTTTCACCTTGGAACACGATGTCCGAAACCCGGCCCCGCAGACGGTTCCACTCAGGGCCTGAACTGCCGTTGTCCAGCAGCAGTTTTTCCGATTGCAGCGCCAGGAACACATCCCCCGATGGCGGGATCGGGCGAGTGGTGCGCAACGCCGTGGTGCCCAGGGTCAGACCATCGTTGACGCCACGTTGCAGCGGCACCAGCGTGCTCTCACCGATGAAGCTGGCGACGAAATCGTTGGCCGGATGATCGTGCAGACGGCGCGGCGTATCGACCTGCACCAACTCACCGCCGCGCATGATCGCGATGCGGTCGCTCATGGTCAGGGCTTCGCGCTGATCGTGGGTGACATAGATCATGGTCGCGCCCAGACGCTTGTGCAGGGCACGCAGTTCGATCTGCATGATCTCGCGCAATTGCTTGTCCAGCGCTGACAGGGGTTCGTCCATCAGAATCAGTTTGGGTTCGAAGACGATTGCGCGGGCCAATGCCACGCGCTGACGCTGGCCGCCGGAAAGCGCCGCGATATTGCGGTCTTCGTAGCCCGACAGCTCGACGGTCGCCAAGGCACTTTTGACCCGGTCCCGGCTCTTGTTCGCGCTTTCGCCGCGCGCGCGCAGTGGAAAGGCTACGTTTTCGCCGACGGTCATGTGCGGGAACAGCGCGTAGTTCTGAAACACCACACCGATTTCACGCTTGTGCGGCGGCATCAACGTGACGTCGCGCTCACCGAAGAAAATGCTGCCGGAACTGACCCGGATAAAGCCGCCGAGGATGCTCAACAGTGTGGTCTTGCCCGAACCCGAAGGCCCCAGCAAGGACATGAATTCCCCGGCTTGCACCTTGAGATCCACGTTGTTCAGCGCTTTGAGGTTGCCATAGTGTTTGCACACCTTGTTCACGCTGACCGATTCAAAACCTTCAGTGAAATTCATTAAGCGTCCTCCTCTGCAGAGCCCGGGCTTGCCCGATACGTCTGCCAGTCATCTGAACACAGGCCCAAGCCTGATTCGTGCCGTTTTGGGGCGTCGGACCGACAGGATCTGCTGTCCGACGCGTGGGATGTCAGTCAATCAACCCAACCCGCCGATGTGCCACGCCTTGACTTCAAGGAACTCATCCAGCCCGTACTTGGAACCTTCACGCCCGGTGCCCGATTGCTTCATGCCACCGAAGGGCGCGACCTCCATCGAAATGATCCCGGTGTTGAGCCCGACCATGCCGAACTCCAGGCGCTCGCCAACGCGCCAGGCGCGGCGCATGTCCTGAGTGAAGTAATAAGCGCCGAGCCCGTAAGGCGTGGCATTGGCCAGGGCCAGCGCCTCGTCCTCGTCTTTGAAGCGGAACAACGGCGCGACGGGGCCGAAGGTTTCTTCGGTGGCCAGCAGCATCTGTGCGCTGGCATCGCGCAACACGGTAGGGCGCACGTAGAGCCCTTCGCCCTGAGGGGCCCCGCCAATCGCGATGCTGGCGCCTTTCTCCAGGGCGTCGTTGATGTGCCGCGCCACTTTGTCGACGGCGGCTGCGTTGATCAGCGGGCCGATCGTGACGCCGCTTTCCAGGCCGTTACCCACTTTCAACTCGGCCACCGCAGCGCTCAGGCGTTCGGCAAAACGGTCGTAAATGCCGTCCTGCACCAGAATCCGGTTGGCGCAGACACAGGTCTGTCCGGCGTTGCGGAACTTGCTCTGCATGACACCGGCGATGGCCAGATCGAGATCGGCATCGTCGAACACGATGAAAGGGGCGTTACCGCCCAATTCGAGGCTCAGACGTTTGATGGTTGCCGCGCACTGGCTCATCAACAGTTGACCGATGCGAGTGGAGCCGGTGAACGACAGCTTGCGCACGGCGGGGTTAGCGGTCATCTCGCCACCCACGCCTGCGGGCATGCCGGTCAGTACGTTGAACACGCCCGCGGGGATTCCGGCGCGCTCGGCGAGGACGGCCAACGCAAGCGCCGACAGCGGTGTCATGTCAGAAGGTTTGACCAGCACCGTACAGCCTGCCGCCAGCGCCGGCGCGCATTTGCGGGTGATCATCGCGTTGGGGAAATTCCACGGTGTGATCGCCGCGACCACGCCGATCGGTTGTTTGAGCACCAGAATGCGTCGATCAGCGGTCGGCGCAGGGATGGTGTCGCCATAAATCCGCCTGGCCTCCTCGGCGAACCACTTGACGAAACTGGCACCGTAGGCGATTTCACCGCGAGACTCGGCGAGTGGTTTTCCTTGTTCGGCGGTCATGATCAGCGCCAGGTCTTCCTGGTTTTCCATGATCAGGGCAAACCAGGTCTCAAGGTAGCGCGCACGTTCTGCCGCAGGCACTTCGCGCCATGACGCGAACCGCGCTTCGGCGGCTTCGATGGCGCGACGGGTTTCGTTTGCCTGAAGTGCCGGAACGCGAGCGATGACGCTGCCGTCGGCGGGGTTGGTCACGTCGAGGGTCGCGCCGTCATCGGCCTCGATCCAGGCGCCATTGGCATAGGCGCGTTCGACAAGCAGGGAAGGGTCACGCAATTGGCTTTTCAACATGATCGGGGCCTTGAGGGTGCGAACGATGGCTTCATTGTAAAAACGCCCGCCCAGTGACCGATGCCGAGATGAAGGGCCGGGCGGGTGATTGATGCTGAATTGCGAGGATTGACGGCAGGCTGTGCTGGGGCGAGCCCGCCGAAGCTTGTAGGAGCGTGGCTTGTCCCGCGATCGGCTGCAAAGCAGTCGTAAAACCACCCTTGCGGCTTCATCTGGCACACCGCGTTCACAGGTGTTGCTGCCGCTTCGCAGCAGATCGCGGGACAAGCCACGCTCCTACAGGAAAACGCGTGGCCAGGGTTCCGTTAACCCTGCTTGTTACGCCCCGCAATCACCACCAGGATCAGCGACGCCAGAATCAGGATCGAACTGATCGCCGCGATGGTCGGGTCGATCTCGTCGCGCAGGGCCGTGAACATCCGCTTGGTCAGGGTCTGGTTGTCGCCGCCGGAGATGAACAGTGCGACCACGGTTTCATCCAGCGAGGTGATGAACGCAAACAGCGTGGCCGAGACCACGCTCGGTTTGATCTGCGGCAGGGTCACGGCCATGAACGCCCGAAAGCGGTTCATGCCCAGGCTGCGGGCCACCATCTCCTGAGACATGTCGAAGTTACGCAACCCTGCCAGCAGCGCGATGATCACGTAAGGCAGTGCCAGCATGATGTGCGCCAGCACCAGCCCGGTCATGGTACTGATCAGACCGACGCGTGCGTAAACGAAGAACACCCCGGCCGCGATCAGGATGATCGGCACCATCATCGGCAGCAGCAGAATGATCTGCAGCGTGCGCACGATTTTCAGGCTCGAGTTATTGATGGCATACGCTGCGGCCATGCCGATCGGCAGGCTGATCACCATGGTGAAAAACGCAGTGATCAGACTGACGCGCGCGGCCGACATCCACTCCACGCTGTTGAAAAACGCTTCGTACCAGTGCAATGACCACTGCTTGGGCGGGAATTGCAGGAAACGCGCTTCGGAGAACGACATCGGGACGACGATCAGCACCGGAATGATCAGGTACAGCAGGATCGCCGCCACCACCACCGTGAACAGCAGGTGCGATAGCTTGAGGTGACGCAGGTTGGCAAGCAGGTTCATTCAGCGCGCTCCCAGAATGCGTTCGATAGGGATGAAGCGGTTGATGCCCCAGAAGATCAGGAACACCACGAACAGCAGCACCAGACCGACTGCGCTGGCCGCGCCCCAGGCGTGGTAAAGCTCGACGTTGCGTTGCACCAGCATCGACACCAGGATCGTGCGGCCACCGCCCAGCAGTTCAGGCGTGATGAAAAAGCCCAGGCAGATCACGAACACCAGGATCGACCCCGCCATGATCCCCGGCGCGGCCATCGGCAGGAATACCCGGCGAAAGGTATAGAAGGGTCTGGCGCCCAGGCTCTCGGACGCCTGCATCAGGTCCTGAGGAATCTTTTTCATCACCGAGTACAGCGGCAGGACCATGAAGGGCAGCATGACATGCAGCGTGCCGATCACCGTGCCGGTGGTGTTGTGCATCAGATTGAGCGGCTGATCGATGATGCCGAGGTCGAGCAGCGTCTGGTTGACCAGCCCGCGGCGCTGCAGCAGCACAAGCCAGGCGTATGAGCGCACCAGCACGCTGGTCCAGAACGGCAGGATCACACAGATCAGCACCAGGTTGGCCCAGAATCCATGAAGGCGCGAGGCGGCGTAGGCAATGGGAAATCCCATCACGATCGACAGAATCGTCACCAGGAAACTGATCTTGAAGGTCAGCGCGAACGTGTCCCAGTAGATCGTCTCCTGAAAGATCCGGGCGTAGTTGGCCAGCGAAAACCCTTCTTCGGTTTGCACGGACTGAAACGCCAGCCAGCACAGCGGCATGATCAGCAGCACCACGACCATCACCAGCGCTGGCATGAGCAGCAACAGCATCGAGGTGTTTTCCTTGCGCTCCTCACGTGCCAACGCGTACTCGCTGGTCGACGGTGGCGGGCGCTGATCGCTGGAGTCCGGCAGGGATTTGGCGAGGTAAGCGTTGGACATAGGTCCTCCCATTACTTTTTCTGAACGAAGGACAACCAGCGCTCTTCGGCTTTGACGCCCGCATCCGATGCCCACCATTGCGCGGAAAGCAGCGCCTGGCGTGACAGGTTTTCCGGTGACGACGGCAGCTTGGCTGCGCGCTCTGCCGGGATGATGCCGGTCTTGAACGCTTCCGGGTTCAATGGGCCGTAATCGATGATCATCGGCAGCGCGGCCTGCAGTTTTGCGTCGATGGCTTCATTGACGAATTTCATCGCTGCCGCTTTGTGTGGAGTGCCTTTGAGCACGCACAGTGAGTTGGTTTCCAGCACGCCCTGGTTGTAATCGAAGGCCACGGGCGCGCCGGCTGCCTGCACCGCACTGATGCGACCGTTCCAGGCCTGGATCATGTCCACTTCGCCGTCGCTGATCAGTTGTGCGGACTGGCCTCCCGATGTCCACCAGGTGGCGATGTTCGGTTTGATTTCTTCCAGCTTGCGGAAGGCCCGGTCGACATCCAGCGGATAGAGCTTGTCGGCGGGCACGCCATCGGCCATCAGCGCTATTTCCAGCGTAGGGCGAGGCAGGTTGCGCAACGAGCGTTGGCCTGGGTATTTCTTCGTGTCCCAGAAATCGGCCCAGGTCTTGGGGACTTCCTTGCCTTTGAAGGCATCGGTGCGATAGGCAAGAACGGTGGAATAGCTGATGTAACCGACGCTGTAGTCGTCTTTCAGCGTGGCGGGCAACTGTGCGGCATTGGGGATCAGGTTCGGATCCAGCTTTTCGAACAGACCCTCGGCCTCGCCGCGAATGCAGTCGCCGGTGGGCAGGTCCACGACATCCCACGTGACCTTGCCGCTTTCAACCTGGGTCTTGATGACGGGGTACGCCTTGGGCGAGCTGTCCTGCTTGAGCGTCAAACCCAGTCGCTTCGCTGCGGGTTCCAGAATCGCTTTGCTCTGGGCTTCCTGGTATGCGCCACCTTGGGACACGAATGTAATGTCTTCGGCAAACGCCTGAGTGGTGCCGCCGATGAGCAGCGCCAGGCCCGCCAGTCTGAAAACTTGGCTACGCGATTTATTCATGTGAAGACTCCGAATGGTGGGCAGATTTCGTAAGCGAGCTGGAGATTTTGTTATCGGTCGCTCTGCGGGACCATGCTCACTTAATGTACTGGCTTGTCCATGCGAGAAGCGGTCATAAATCCGCGGCTGAAAAGTGCTTTATTGCGAAATAGTGAACCGTGACGGCATCTCCTGCGTTTGCCGTCGTCGGACGATTCCTGCGTACGAAATGCTTTTTTCTGACAGTGGGCTGAACCAAAACTGAACGGTTTTCTCGATCCAGCAAGAAAACCTTTGGTTACCTGAACTTATCTGTCTTTTCTCCCTCTGATGCCGGTAGCCATTGATCGCGGCGGCCTGATAAGCTCGCGGCTTTACTCGTTTGCCCTATTGGCGCATGAACAAGGAAACAGGATGAAACAGCATCGGTTGGCAGCGGCGATTGCCCTGGTCGGTCTGGTACTTGCAGGCTGCGATAAGCAAGCCAGCACTGTAGAGCTGAAAACCCCGGCACAAAAAGCCTCGTATGGCATCGGCCTGAACATGGGCAAAAGCCTGGCTCAGGAAGGCATGGACGATCTGGATTCCAAAGCCGTAGCGCTGGGTATCGAAGACGCCGTTGGCAAGAAAGAGCAGAAGCTCAAAGACGAAGAGCTGGTAGCGGCCTTCGGCGAGCTGCAGAAGCGTGCCGAAGAGCGCATGGCCAAGATGAGTGAAGAGTCGGCTGCCGCTGGCAAGAAATTCCTCGAAGAAAACGGCAAGCGCAAGGAAGTCACCACGACCGCTTCCGGCCTGCAATACGAAATCATCAAGAAAGGTGACGGTCCGGTACCCAAGCCTACTGATGTCGTGACCGTTCACTACGAAGGCAAGCTGACGGACGGCAAGGTGTTCGACAGCTCGGTTGAGCGTGGCAGCCCGATCGATCTGCCGGTCAGCGGTGTGATCCCGGGCTGGGTCGAAGGCCTGCAATTGATGCACGTCGGCGAGAAGATCAAACTCTACATTCCTAGCGAACTGGCTTACGGCGCGCAAAGCCCAAGTCCAATGATCCCGGCCAACTCGGTGCTGGTGTTCGATCTGGAATTGCTGGGCATCAAGGATCCGGCTGCAGCAGGTAACGACGCCGCTGGCGGCGCTGCTGGCGCGGACGAGGAAGAAGAGGCTGCACCGGCTCCGGAACCTGCGAAGCCTGCTGCCAAGAAGTAATCGACCCGTCGATTGCCACGTTACGAAATGCCCCGTCTCGACGGGGCATTTTCATTTTTGGCGAAAAGAAATCGAACGGGGCAGCGCGGGTAGAGTCCCAATACCGTTGGCAGACCGGGCAAATGTCGAAGTTTATTGCCTGGCGGAAAGCTTTGAACCGCGCATCGGTAGCGTCAACGTTCATTCCAGTCAACGCTTTTTTGCGTCTGAGGGCATGAGTAAAAAACGCGCGATTTAAGCAGAACCCCTATGGCACGGGTGTTCCAGCGCCGAAACGCGGGTCTGTTCACAAGGTTATCCACAATTTGTGTGGATAACCTTGTGTGCCTGAGACCCTGCGTCTGGATCAGGGGTCTCCCGACCGTGGCGATTGAGCGTCAGGTCGATATTTATCGATATCGCTGGAGTGAATATGAAAGCACCCTGGAAGTTCATTCGTTACCTGCCCATGGCCAAGCGGCTCATGGCGGCGGGACGGTTGCCCGCCTTGTTGTTTGCCGTGGCGGGCAAGGCGGCCAGTGAAGGCAACCGGTTGGGTAAGCTCAAGGATGATCTCAAGCTGCTGCAGGCCCTCTGTCTCGCCTACTGGCGGGGCGAGTATCGCGCCATCAGTGGCAAGGCGATCGTGTCGGTGGTCGCGGGGCTGATGTATTTCCTCAGCCCGCTGGATGCCATTCCTGACTGGATACCCGGTCTGGGCATGCTCGACGACATCGCCGTCCTGGCGTGGGTCATGAAGAACCTTGAGGCTGAACTGAATGCGTTTCGCGCCTGGCGCGCGCGTCAGAACCCCGAGAAGCTGGCCGTGGTCGAGCGGTTGCCTTCAACCCCCACGTTGCTCGAGCAAGAGAAGAAAGACTGAGCCAAAAATCTTCGAAACGTCGCATCTGAGAAAGCCGTGTCGATCAGGTGCACGCAAGTTTCATCCATCCGCTGTTAAGATGCCGCCAATACAAAGAAAAAGACTACAAAAAGTAGTTTTTTGTCCGACAGGGGGTGGTATGGATCTTCAGGTTATTTCTCGCGACGGAGAGCCGGAATATGCGGTGCTGCCCTGGTCGCAGTATCAGGCCCTGTTGCAGGCGGCCGGCGGCGTCCAGCGACAGAATGCCGCCTCCGCCGCTCAACCTGTCGATTCGGCCGCTTGTGCTCCTGACGACTACCCCTCATTTGATCAGGTCGGCCCGCTGCGTCAGGCTAAGGAACTGACGCTGGCGCAGCTTGCCCGCGCGGTGGGTATCAGCCCTTCGTATCTGGAGTTGATCGAGAACGGCACGCGGCAGCCCGACGCTGCTATCCGACGAAGCCTGGCCTGGGAGCTAGGCGTCCCTGGCTGGCGAGGTGAGGCGTGAGCGTGCGCATCAGCCGCCAGCACTGGGAAGCGCTGCTGGCTGAACTGGAGCTGGCGCGTCGGCAACGGCATCTGGTCACTTACCGCGCGTTGTTGGAACGCCTGCAATTCCCCAGCCCGGCCATGCAAACCTTGACCGCCGCCCTCGAACACCTGGCGGCCATCGATGCACGCGCCGAACAACCGCTGCGCAGTTCGCTGGTCATCAGCCAGGGCGCCAGCCGCCTGCCACGCACCGGCTTCTTCGAATGCGCCGAGCGCCTCGGCCGTTTCTCCGGCCCCTCCGACGGCGTCGCCGCCGCCTCCTGGCATGCCTCCGAGGTGGTCCGCGTGTTCGAGTTCGAATATCCGGAAGAGGCAAAGCCGGAATAGCCCACACGCTCAGAATGCGGTAGCTCAGTCGCCGTTGATGTTGCTGATCCACCGCATTCGCCAGCAAGCCGGCTCCCACAGTATCCGCGTCGCCCTCAAGTCTCTGGACGACGCTGTCCCTGTAGGAGCCGTCCGAGGTTACGAGGGCAGCGAACGCGGTGCTTCAGTCACTGCTGATGACGCTGACCTACCGCATTCGCCAGCAAGCTGGCTCCTACACTATCCGCGTCGTCCTCTAATCTTCGGAACGACGCGGACCCTGTGGGAGACGTCCGAGGTTACGAGGGCAGCGAACGCGGTGCTTCAGTCACTGCTGATGACGCTGACCCAGCGCATTCGCCAGCAAGCCGGCTCCTACACTATCCGCGTCGCCCTCAAGTCTTTGGACGACGCTGTCCCTGTAGGAGCCGTCCGAGGTTACGAGGGTCTGGGCCGCACTCGGACGAATGCGGTGTGTCAGTCACTGTGGATGGTGCTGACCTAACGCATTCGCGAGCAAGCTCACCCCCATAGGTTCCGAATGCAGTCGGCACGTCGTATCCAGCTTCAGATCGCCTGATTCAACGCGATCATCACTTTCGCTTCCAGCGTGTCGATCACATGCACGCTGGCGCCTGTCACCTCCTTGGCGTGGTGCTTGGCTTGTGAAGCGAGTTCGGCCAGTTGGCTGGCGTCCAGAGTGCTGCAGACTTCTGGATGCAGGTGTACCACGCCCACTGACAGCGACAACAACGCAAACTCCTGACGCTGGCCCTGTCGGTTGAGCGCAACGAAGCATCCCGCTTCCAGGTGCTCGGCGCGGTAGAAGCGGCGGCACTGGTTCTGAAAGTCTTCCAGCAGCAGGTTCAGGCGTTTGCGCCAGTCTTCCGAGCCCAGCACCATCAGGAAGTCGTCGCCCCCGATGTGGCCGACGAAATCACGGCTGGGGTCGATGCGGTCGTTCAGACATTGCGCCAGACACAGCAACACCTCATCGCCGCGGCCATAGCCGTAGAGGTCGTTGAAAGGTTTGAAGCTGTCGATGTCGACGTAGCAGATCATCGACTCGCGGCCCTGTTGCAACAAGCGCGTCAGGCACTGCTGAATGGGCACGTTGCCCGGCAAGAGGGTCAATGGGTTGGCGTAGCGCGCTTGCTGGATCTTAAGCTCGGTGATCAGCTTGAGAACGTCGATCACCCGGCCCAGGCCCAGGTAAACGCCGTGCTGCATGATGATGAAGTCTTCTTCGATACGCTGCCGCGCGCGGCTGGTGATCAATCGGCTGACCTGCTGCAATGACTGGCTTAACTCCACTGCAAGGAAGTCGTCGCTCATCAGCCGGCTGATCGGCTTGCGCGCATAGAGCTCGGTGGCAAACGGCTGGAGGAGGATGTCGGACAAGGTAGACCTGTGAACAATGCCGATCGGGTGCTGCTGCTCATCGAGTACCGCCAGGGAGTTCAGATTGGCCTGCTTGCGAAAGGCTTCCAGAACGGTGGCCGTCGGCGTGGTTTGCTGCACGGCGGGCAGCAAGTTGAGAAGAGCGCTCAGGTCGCTGCCCTCTTCACTCAACGCCAGCGCCGTGGGGTCTGTCTTCGGCAGCAGCGCGCGCGCATCGCGGGGCGGGTGTTCTTGCGGGCGACTCAGCAAATAGCCCTGGACCAGTTCCACGCCCATATCGATCAAGACGGCCAGCTCTTCCTGCAATTCGATGCCTTCAGCGATAACCAGCGCTCGCGAGGCTTTGGCCATTTGCAACATGGAGCCGACGAACTCACGCTTCACCGCATCCTGATGAATGCCGTCGATGAAGTGGCGATCGATCTTCACGTAATCCGGACGCAGTTCGGACCACAATCTCAGGCTTGAGTAACCGGCACCCAAGTCATCCAGGGCAATGGAAAAGCCCATGTCGCGGTAGTGGTACAGCGCGTTGTATAACAGCCCGAAATCGTCGGTCGGTGTTTGTTCGGTGAGCTCGATCACTACCTGGCTCGGCGGAATGCCATAGCGCTGCAGCAACTGCAATGTGCGCCCCGGCGGATGCGAAGGCTCCAGCAGCGATTCGGGCGAGATGTTCAGGAACAGCTTGCCTTCCAGCTTCTGCTCGCTGAAGCGACGACAGGCAGACTCGCGGCAGGCCAGTTCCAGTTCGCTCAGGCGACCCGCCTGGCGGGCCACGGCAAACAGACTGACAGGGGAGTGCAGCGCGCTGTTGGACGGACCGCGAGTCAGGGCTTCGTAGCCGAGAATACGGCGGTCCGACAGCGACACAATCGGTTGGAACAGGCTGTGCAAGTCGCGGTGAGTCAGAATCGCACTCAAAGCGCTCAGCTGTTCGGTCACGGTCATGGCGATCTCGGGGGCAAGAAAAAGGGGCTCAACGCCTGTAGCGTCGAGCCCCGTATTTCACGACAGGTTCATGACTGTTTGATGACGATTTGCCATCACCTCATCATGTTTCACGACTCAGTGCTCACTGAGTCACTTCTTTGCCACTGAACCACTCAGGCCGAGGTAGTCGATAAGAATGCGCCCGGTTTCTGCCAGGTAGGCGTCATCCTCGGGTTTCGTCTTGTCATCTTCCGCCGGCAAGGCGTCTTCGTCTTCTTTCTTCAGCTCTTTGAGCGGCTCTTCGCCCTTGGCCTTGCGAAGGGTGTTTTCCATCGCCAGTTGCTTGCTCTCGACATCGGCATGCTCGCGGCGACGCTCGGCTTCGTTGAGGCTGACGGTTTTTTCGCTCATCAGTTTCTTGGCCAGCGCCAGCTTCTGTTCCACGAACACGAACTCGGCGTCTTTGGCCGAACGGACATCGTGGCGCGATTGCAACTGGGCCAGGAACGGTTTGAACGGATCCACCGCCGGCTTGATTGCGGGCTTGATGGTGTCGTAGGCCATGGCTTCAGGCAGCGCGCTTTCGCCGATCTCCTTGGTGTCGATGATCGACGGATACGCGATGTCCGGCAGCACGCCCTGATTCTGGGTGCTCTGACCGGACACCCGGTAGAACTTGGCCAGTGTCAGTTTGAGTTCGCCGTGGTTCAACGGCTGGATGGTCTGTACGGTGCCTTTACCGAAGGTCTGACCGCCGATGATCAGCGCGCGGTGATAGTCCTGCATGGCACCGGCGAAAATCTCCGAGGCCGAGGCGGACAAGCGGTTGACCAGAAGCGCCATCGGGCCTTTGTAGAACGCGCCGCTGTTTTCGTCTTCCAGCACATCGACCTTACCGTCTGCGTTACGCACCAGCACGGTAGGGCCTTTGTCGATGAACAGGCTGGTCAGCTCGGTCGCTTCCTGCAATGAACCGCCGCCGTTGTTGCGCAGGTCAATGACCACGCCGTCGACTTTCTCCGACTGCAATTCAGTCAGCAGTTTCTTCACATCGCGTGTGGTGCTCTTGTACTCGGGATCACCCGCGCGATACGCCTTGAAGTCCAGGTAGAAAGCCGGGATTTCGATCACGCCCAGCTTGTAGTCCTTGCCGTCCTGGTTCAGGTGCAGGATCGACTTCTTCGCTGCTTGCTCTTCCAGCTTCACCGCTTCACGCGTGATCGATACGATCTTGGTGGTCTGATCGTTCGGCGCGTTGCTCGCCGGGATGATTTCCAGACGCACCACCGAGCCTTTCGGACCGCGGATCAGCTTGACCACTTCGTCCAGACGCCAGCCGATCACGTCGACCATCTCTTTGTCGCCCTGGGCAACGCCGATGATCTTGTCGGCGGGCGCAACCTGTTTGGTCTTGGCGGCAGGGCCGGCAGGAACCAGGCGCACGATCTTGACGTTGTCGTTGTCGCTTTGCAGGACGGCACCGATGCCCTCCAGCGACAGACTCATATTGATGTCGAAGTTCTCCGCGCTGTCAGGTGACAGGTAGTTGGTGTGCGGATCGTAGGACATCGCAAAGGTGTTCAGGTACGCCTGGAAGATGTCCTCGCTGCGGGTCTGACCCAGACGCGCCAGCTGGTTCTTGTAGCGCTTGGTCAGGGTTTCCTGAATCTTTGCCGGGTCTTTGCCCGCGATCTTCAGGCGCAGAACCTCGTCCTTGACGCGCTTGCGCCACAGGTCATCCAGCTCGGCTTCGCTTTTGGGCCAAGGCGCGTCCTTGCGATCGACCAGCAAGGTTTCGTTGGTGGTCAGATCGATCTTGTCGACGCCTTTGCTCAGTTGCGCCAGCGCGAAATCCAGACGCGACTTGATGCGGTCCAGATAGCGCTTGTAGATAGTGAATCCCGGGTTCAGGTCGCCGCTTTTGAGGAAGTCGTCGAACTGATACCGCCATTTGTCGAATTCGGCGATGTCACTGGCCAGAAAATAGCTGCGCGAGGGGTCCAGCAGTTTCAGATAGCTCTGATAGATGATTTCCGAGCGCTTATCGTCCAGCGGCGGCTTGCTGTAGTGGTGGCGTTTAAGCAGCTCCACGACATTAAGACTGGCGATGACCTCGTCGCGATCAGGCTGAAGATTGTCCCAGCTGTTGGCGGCGAACGTAGTGGCCGACATCGGTAGAACGGTCAGACCGATGAGTAATGCGAGGGTGGTGCTGGGTAAAAGATGCTTCATGCTGATTCGACGCGGGGACAATTGATAACGCATATTAGGCCGTCTATAAGATCGCCGGTTCCGCAACAAATGAGCACGGAGTCGGTCGCATAATGCAAGAAAGCCAAGTCGCATTTCGGCGCGCTGGCTCAGTCAAGACTCACTATGGAGGCACCGTGAAAGCATTGCAAGGCGTTGAAGGTCACGTGGAATGGGTTGAGCAGCCGTCGCCGACGCTCGATGTGGGGCAAGTTCGCATCAAGGTCGCTGCGGCGGGGCTTAATCGCGCCGATCTGCTGCAACGCGCGGGGCTTTATCCGCCACCGCCGGGCGTCACGGAAATCCTTGGTATGGAGTGTTCCGGCGTCATCGCCGAAGTCGGTTCCGGCACGTCCTGGGCGGTCGGAGACCGCGTCTGTGCGCTGGTTGCGGGCGGTGCGATGGCTGAAGAAGTGGTGGTCGACGCGCGGCATGTTTTACCCGTACCAGCGGGTATGTCATTGCACGAAGCAGCCGGCATTCCGGAAGTCTATGCCACGGCCTGGCTGAACCTCTTTCAATTGGCGGGTCTCACGCCCGGGGAAAAAGTATTGCTGCACGCCGGCGCAAGTGGCGTTGGTTCAGCCGCCATTCAGCTGTGCAAGGCGTTTGGCAACCCGTGCTGGGTCAGCGTTGGCTCGGCGGAGCGGCTGGCGTACTGCGAGGCACTCGGCGCGCAGGGCGGTGTGATTCGTGGTGAGGGACTGGACGGCTTGAACGATTTCGCCCCGTTCAACGTCATTCTCGATCCGGTGGGCGCCAATTACGCCGCGCTTAATCTGAAAGTGCTGGGCACTGACGGGCGTCTGGTCTTGATCGGTTTGATGGGCGGGCGCAAGGCCGAACTGGATTTCGCGCAAGTACTGGGCAAACGCATCCAGATCCTGGGCTCGACCCTGCGCAGTCGCGACGATCAGTTCAAGGCAGACCTGCTTCTGGATCTGGGTCAGCATGTCTGGCCGCTGTTCACCGAAGGACGGCTCAAGCCGCAACTGGCGCGCAGCTTCCCGATACTTGAAGCAGAAGCGGCCTATGCCGAGCTGGCGACCAATCAGGTGTCAGGCAAAGTGGTGTTGGTGATCGATCCGGCGCTGAGCTAATTGTTGGGCAGCCTGCGTCATGGTCGGTAGACCGGTCAGTGACGCAGGCCTGTCAAACATCCTCATTTTCTTGTCCTCCCCTTCTCGTAGCCCGCAGTCCTGCGGGTTCGCAGTCTGCGCTGCCTATCAGTTCTGATAGTAGGCACGTTCGTTAATTCGACGCTCAATAAGCACCTGCCCGCCCGTCAGGTTGGTCGGTCCTTGGTAAGGGGCTCGGTGATGACCTGTCAGCCAGCGTTGCGGATCAAAGGTGTTCAGTTGGTCGAATCACCTCGTCGTGACCCATATCAAGGAGCGTTTGCGCATGAACACGAAGGTTTCGAAAAGAAACAGCATTGCAAGGGCCGTCGCGAATTACATCAGAAAGGCCGGTCGCCGGAGAAACGCTGATTTGGCTGCACCGACCATTCCGGATTGGTGGTTGGGTGATCTTGAGTTCGCCGGGCTGGTGCCACGAGCCCAGCAGGAAGAGGATATGGAGGTCATGATCAACATCTGGCCAGGGTATTCGACCTACACCGATGAGTACGACATGTTGTATTTCGAATGGTGCCTGGAGTCGACCGAGGACTGGAAGGTCTTTCAGGAGGAAACAGTTATAGGTGGTCAAGATCCTGGTGTATTTCCCATCCGCATTAGCCTGACCCGCGACATCTTCAAAGACGAAGGCAGATTTCTGCTGCGTTATCGAGTGCAAACCTACTTAGGTATCACCAATACGTCGTTAACCGCGCGATTCATCATTGATAAAACGCCCCCCAATGACAACATGAGCCCCAATCCTTTGGCGTTTGTTGACGCGATCGTCGGAACTGACGGTATTACCGATGATTATCTTCAGGCCAATGGCGGATTGAAGGTGACGATCCCTCCCTATTCCGACACGAAAAACGGAGATCGCATCTGGGTCTATGCGTATACGGCCGAAGAGGAGGCGGTCAACCCTGTATATGACGCAGAATTGACAGGTAATCCAGTAACGATTCGCAGCGATGCGTTTAATGCGCTGACCGATGGCAAGATTGACTTCAAATATCGGTTGTTCGATAAGGCCGGCAATAAAGGCCCTGAGTCTGACCTCACCGAAACAAGTCTATTGATCAAACCGCTGCCCACGGGGCTGGATAAACCGGTGGTGCCATTGGCGAGTGACGGGTTGCTGGACCTTGAGGATATCCGGTCGATCCTGCCCCCGGCACTGCGGGCTCTTTCGATTCCGGTGCACATCAAACGTTATGACGACTGGCAGTCCAAAGACACCGTGATCCTGACGTGGGGCGGCGCGCAACCCATTAGCCATCTGTTGGGGCCCATACCTGGTGACCCCATCGTGATCCAGGTCCCCTATAGCTTCATTGAGGCAGACTACGGCAACGACACGGGCGTTAAACCAACGACCGTATCTTATGTCGTTCAACGCGGAAACAGGATGTTCCCTGCTCCTTCTGAAACCATCAACGTGAACCTTTTCGTACCCGGCCCTGTCAATCCGGACCGGCCCGACCCCATCAATAAGCAGTTGCCGCCGGTGACGGTGAAGGGTGGGAGCGGGACTTCTCCGGACAACGTGTTGACGGCGGATGATATAGGGCTGGACGCCGCGGTATCGGTCAAACTGTACGACCCGATCGGCCCAGGCGAACGGATGAAGCTGTATTGGAACTCGACTGATAAATCCGTGGCGCGGCACCTGCCAACCCCAGGTTCGGAAAACACGGATTACGTGTTCACCGTGCCCTGGGCTGACATTGAGGCGCATCCCAGCGCCGTGCCGTTGCCGGTCTTCTACACGGTGGATCTGGAGTCGGGTGAGGGTAACAAGGAAATGTGCGAACCCACCTTGGTGGATGTGTCGGCGGCGGTGACCGTGCAACTGGCTGAACCAGAGTTTCCCGACGCAGGCAGCACCCTCCCGGGTGACCCGATACTCAACTGCTCTTCCTTCATCGGGCCCGATCAAGAGGTCGCCGTCTTCATTCCCGGCAACAGCCCCCATCTGAAAGGTGGGGAAACACTGAGTTTTACCTGGCAGTGCTACGACAAGCGTGATGGATTGCCTGGAGACGAGGCTGGACCGCCACAGACGTGGGACAGAATGGTGACGTCCACTGAAGTCGTTGACGGTTTTGAATTTAACGTAGGCCCTTTTGCAGTCTACATCTTGCCCGTAGACAAGAGCGGTTCGGTTCGGTTGACCTACGTCTCGGATACGACCCCTCCACTCTCTGGAGAGGCGTTCATTCGGGCAGCGGCGTGGGATGCGGCCGGTATATGTCCGATAAACACTCGCGAGGCCGAGCATCAGATGCAGTTCGGTGCGAGGAGAACGTGCAGATAAGGGCGCTGCCCAGCCAAAAGAAGACCGCCATCAGGCGGTCTTCTTTATTCCGTGCTCCGCCTGACGGGCCACTCGGACGAATGGTATTTCTCCCTCATTGTAGGAAGCTACGCTCATAAAAAAAGGAAACGTCCTACAGAGTTGTGCGCCGAGCGTGAGTAGTCTTCACGGCCCTTTCCTTCGGCGGCATCAGCAGTACCGTGGGATTTTCCTTTAATGCCATGGAGCGTTGCGATGAGTGGATCACTTGTCTGTGTATCAAGGATATTCAAACCCTCACGTTTTCTATCACTGACCATGTGCGTTAGCGCCGCCAACGCGGCGGTTGTCAACCCTGGCGACTCAGCCGTGGTCAATCCGGGCGATGCCGTGGACAGCTGGTCCCTCCTTGCAGGCTCCACCCTGACCGTCAACGGTGCTCAAACCCTCTCCATTAGAGCTTCAGCGGCAGCCGCTACGGTCACGCTCAACCCGGGAAGCACTACGCAGGCAATCAGTCTGGGCGAAGGCTCTGTGGTCACCATCAGCGACTCAAACGTTGTTGCCGCCCCCGGACAGACGTTTGGTCTTGCGATGACGGGCAGTTCAGTTGCAATCAGCAACTCCAACGTCAGTAATGCCAACGGTGTCGGAATCAGTGGCTCTCAGAACGCCACCACCAGTATTGGCAGTCGCTTCAGCATCCTCGGCGGGACTGTCAGCGGCAGCCTGGGCGGGATCACGCTTTCTGAGCAGAGCTCCCTGGACATGGATGGCACTCAGGTGACCGGGACAGGTGCAACCAGTTATGGCGTGCTCGCGTTCGGGTCAGACATGACCCTGCGCAACAGCATCATCGCCGGTGGCCGCAACGGCATCGTTTTTCGCGGCACCGGGACCACCACCCGAGTTGGCACGACCAACCTGGATGGTACTCATGTCGAGGGGCAAAGCGGTGCGGCGATTCTTCTGGATGGCAGGGGAGAGCCGGTGGAGGTCAACCTCAACCTGCTCAATGGCACTACACTGACCGGCAGCAATGGCAATGTGCTGGAAGTGATTGATTCGGGCACCGCCAATGTTCGGGTTCAGAATAGCGCTATCGTTGGCGATGTGCAGGTCACCGAAAACAGCACCGTCAATCTGGCCGTCGATCAAGGCTCCCTGACCGGCGACATCGTGGTCGATGGTACGAGCCAGGGCGCCTTGTCGCTGCAAAATCAGGCGACGTTCACCGGCAACCTGATCAATGTCGAAAACGTTGCCATTGGCGATCAATCCACCTGGAACATGGTGGCGTCCAACACCGTCGGTGCCCTGGCGATGAGTGGTGGTGCCGTCAAGTTCGGAGGCGCCGATCAGTTCTACCAACTGAACGTGGCGAATCTGTCAGGCAATGGCACGTTCATCATGGACGTTGATTTCGCGACCAATCAGCACGACACATTGAACGTGACCGGCACGGCGACGGGCAGCCATACCTTGTTGATTGCCGGCTCCGGAGTGGACCCGGTGTCGCCACAGCAACTGACGGTCGTCCAGACCGCCGCAGGCGATGCCACGTTTGCACTGGCCGGTGGGCGTGCGGTGGACGTGGGGACGTTTTCCTATGACCTGGCCTCGGTGGCCAACGGCTCGGGTGGCACCGACTGGTTCCTCGACCCAACGACTAAAACCATCAGTCCCGGTACCGCCTCTGCACTGGCGTTGTTCAATACCGCCCCCACCGTCTGGTATGGCGAACTCACCTCGCTGCGCAGCCGAATGGGCGAGTTGCGGCTCAATAAGGGCGATACCGGCGTCTGGATGCGCACCTATGGCAACAAGTACGACGTGAGCCAGTCATCCGGTCTGGGCTACAAACAGACCCAATATGGCTTCTCGCTGGGTGCGGACGCGCCATTGCCGGTCGGCGACGGTCAGTGGCTGGTGGGTGTACTGGCGGGTCAGAGCAATTCCAGCCTTGACCTCAACCGTGGCACGTCCGGTTCTGTCAAAAGCTACTACGCGGGTGTATACACCACCTGGCTGGATCAAGACAGCGGTTATTACTTTGACGGCGTACTCAAATTCAACCGTTTTCGCAACGATGCGAAGGTCAGCATGAGCGACGGTACCCGCGCCAAGGGCAACTACGATAACTCGGGTGCCGGCGCTTCGCTGGAGTTCGGACGTCACATCAAGCTCGAGGACGGCTACTTTGTAGAACCCTTCACTCAACTGTCCGCTGTCGTGATTCAGGGCAAGAGCTTCACCCTCGATAACGACATGCAGGCCGATGGTGACCGCTCCCGCTCATTGCTGGGCAAGGCCGGTGTGACGGCGGGGCGCAATTTTACGCTGGACAACGGCAGTGTGGTGCAGCCTTACGTCAAGGTGGCGGCTGCTCACGAGTTCGCCAAGAACAACCGGGTGGCGGTCAACGACAACACTTTCAACAATGACCTCTCGGGATCGCGAGCCGAGTTGGGTGCGGGGGTTGCCGTGGCGTTCTCGGAGAACCTGCAGGTGCATGCGGATTTCGACTACGCCAACGGCGAAAACATCGAGCAGCCGCTGGGCGCCAATCTCGGTGTGCGCTACAGCTGGTAAGTCGCGTCATCGTCTCCCCGAAGGCCCCTCATCCGTGAGGGGCTTTGTTTATCCACTCACTTCCAGCTGTGAATCGGCCAGCCTGCCTGTTTGGCCGCTTCAAGCAGTACCGGATCCGGATTCACCACGTGAGGGAAATCGACCTTCTGCAGCAGCGGCAAATCATTGCGTGAGTCTGAATAGAAACTGGCGCCTTCGAGGTTTTCACCTTCCTGATCCAGCCATTCCATCAAGCGGGTGATCTTGCCTTCGCGGTAGGTCAGCACACCCTTGGTCTCGCCGGTGTAGACACCGTGAGCGATGTCCAGATCGATGGCGAGTACTTCGTCGACACCGATGCGCTCGGCAATGGCTTTGACCAGGTGCACACCGGAGGCCGAGATGATCAGGATACGGTCACCGGCAGCGCGGTGTTCGGCGATGGCTTTGGTGGCGTCGCTGAAGATGATCGGTTCGATGACGTCCTCGACCCAGGGCCCGACCAGAAAATCCACTTCTTCAGGCGTACGACCGATCATGGGTTCGAGGCTGAACGCCATGTAGTCTTCCATCGCCAGATCGCCCTTGCTGTAGGCCTCCATCAGTTCATGGTCTTTTTTCATGAACGACTCGGGATCGACCCAGCCCAGCCGGCCCATCTGCTCGCTCCAGAGACTGGCGCAGTCGCCGTGAATCAGGGTTTCGTCCAGGTCGAAAATTGCTAAAGCCATTACCGCTGTCCTCTTTTTTGATACTTACGCAATCACTTGTAGGAGCGTGGCTTGTCCCGCGATCTGCCGGGAACCGGCAGCACATCCCGACGGACACGGTCTTTCAGCGCTAGCCGCTTGTCAGGTTTACGGCGGGTTCCCCGCCGATCGCGGGACAACCCACGCTCCTACAGGATCGCGGTCGTCGACAAAGGTCGTGCAACGCTGGATTCACGCCACTTCGCAGAGTGCCGACGCTTCGATGTTCAGGGTGACGCGCTGACCGTTCGGGTGCAAGTCGCTGGCCGAGCGGTTGAGCACATCGACCACCAGTTCCACGCCACGTGCTTCGACACGGTAACGGATCACATTGCCCAGCAGGCTGTGGCTGCGCACTTCGCCTTCCAGCGAGCCGGTGAGGCTCAATTGAATCGCTTCCGGCCGGATCGCCACGCGGCTGTTGATCGGGCGCTGCATCAGGCGGCTGGCGGCGTCGGGTTCGAGCAGGTTGTAGTTACCGATGAAGCCTGCGGCGAACGCATCGACCGGTGCGGTGTACAGCGTTTCGGCATCTCCGCTCTGCACGATCCGGCCCTGGTTCATCAGGAAGATCCGGTCGGACATGGTCAGCGCTTCTTCCTGATCGTGGGTCACGAAAATCGTGGTCAGGCCCAGTTCCTGCTGAATCGCGCGGATCTGTTCGCGCAGGTGTTTGCGGATGCGCGCGTCGAGTGCCGACAGCGGCTCGTCAAGCAGCAACAGGCGGGGGCGCGTGACCAGCGAACGCGCCAGCGCCACACGTTGGCACTGACCACCTGACATCTGATGGGGATAACGTTTGGCAAGCTCGGTCAGTTCCACCAGCTTCAGCACCTCAGCCACACGCTGTTTCGTTTCACCGGCGCTGACCTTCTGCATGCGCAAACCAAAGGCAACGTTCTGCTCCACGTTCATGTTGGGGAACAGCGCATAGCTCTGGAACACCATCCCGATCCCGCGCTTCTGTGGCGACACCGGCACGATGTTCTTGCCATCGAGAAAGATCCTGCCGCTGGTGACCGAGGTCAGCCCGGCGATGCAGCGCAAGAGGGTGGATTTACCGCAGCCGGACGGGCCGAGCAGGGTCACGAACTCGCCTTTGTTGATCACGCAGTTGATGTCGCTGAAAACGGCTGTGCTGGCGTAGTTCTTTTGCAGGTTTTCGACACTGACGAAGCTCATATCAGTCTTTGTCCTTGTTGAGTCGATTGGCCGCCCAGGTCAGCAGCAATACGAAGAAGAAATAAGAGATCACCAACGCGCTGTTGAAGTGGCCGCTGCTGTTGCGCATGTTGTTCAGGTACACCTGCAGCGTTTCGTAGCGCGTGCCGACCAGCAGGTTGGCGAACACGAACTCACCGAACAGGAAGGAGAACGACAACAGCAGCGCAATCATCAGACCCTTGCGCAGATTGGGCAGCACCACCAGAAACGCCGCCTGAAAGGTGCTGGCGCCGAGCAACTGAGCGGCGTCCATCAGGTCGACCAGGTTGATCGCCTGCAGGTTGTTGGTGATCGCTCGATACATGAAGGGCAGGGCGATGGTGAAGTAGCAACCGATCAGGATCCACGGTGTGCCGACCATCGCCAGAGGCCCAGAACCGTAGAGCTGCAACAGTCCGACCGACGACACCACCGGCGGCACGGCGAAGGGCAGCAGGATCAGGATGTTCATCAGCGCGTCGAGTTTCGGAAAGTGGTAATGCACCACGAACAACAGCGGCAGGATCAGCACCACTGACAGAATCAGTGCGCCGACACACACCAGCAGCGACTGAGCGAACGCCATCAAGAAGCGTGGGTCGCTCCACAGCGCCACGTACCATTTGTAGGTGAAGCCTGCGGGCAAAATAGTCGCCGACCAACTGGTCGCGATCGAGTAGACAAAGGTGCCCAGCAGCGGCGCGAGCAGGATCAGAAACAGGATGTACACCACCACGCGGTGGTAGAGCCCGGCCGGGCCACGTTCAACGCGAGACATGGTAGCTCCTCTTCAACAGCCACTGATGAACGATGGTCACCAGGGTCATCATGCCGACCAGAATCATCGCCAGGGCACTGGCCATGTTCGGGTCCAGGGTGATATCGCCTGCGACCATGGCGGCAATGCGGATCGGCAGCACGTTGAAGTTGCCGGTGGTCAGCGCGTACACGGTCGCGTAAGCACCCAGGGCGTTGGCCAGCAGGATCACGAAGGTCCCGAGCAGTGCGGGCGTCAGCACCGGGACGCCGATGTGCCGCCAGAAATCCCAGGTGCTGGCGCCCAGCAGAGAAGCCGATTCGCGCCAGTCTTCGCGCAGTGCGTCGAACGCGGGGTAAAGCAGCAGCACGCCGAGCGGAATCTGAAAATAGGTGTAGAGGATGATCAGCCCGGTTTTCGAGTACAGGTTGAAGTCATCGATGATGCCGGCCTGCTTCAGAATCAGCGTCAGCGCGCCGTTGAATCCCAGCAGGATGATGAACGCGAACGCCAGCGGTACGCCGGAGAAGTTACTGGTCATGTTGGCGAAAGCGCTGACGAAGTCACGCAGCCGCGACGGCACCTTGCGCAACGAATAACTGCCGAGAATGGCGATGATGATACCGATCAGGCTCGACCAGAAACTGATCTCCAGGCTGTACTGCATGGCCTGTCGGTAGAAACGCGAGTTGAAGGCTTTTATGAAGTTGTCCACCCCCCAGCCCGCGTCCGAATACAGGCTGTTGATGGCAACCCAGGCCAGCGGCGCGATCTGGAACGCGATGAAGAACAGGGCAAAGGGCACCAGACACAACAGGCCCAGCCATTTGCCGCGACTCTGTGAATTCACTTGAGTACCTCTCTGCAGACAGGTTTGTCGTGGGGCACGCCGAGCAGCTCGCAAACCGTCCCGCAGATATCGGTCTGTCTGGGCGACGCGCCGGGATCGAGGCTGAAGGCATCGCCGATCACGAACAGCGGCACCTCACGCTCCTCGGGCAGGGTGCCGTTGTGCGAGCGGTCGTTGTTCATGCCATGGTCAGCGGTGACCAGCACCTGATACCCGGCGTCCAGCCAGCGCTGCAGGTAGTCGGCGAGGATGACGTCGGCCGAGCGCGCGCTGTTGCGGTATTGCGGCGTATCGAGGCCGTGTTTGTGGCCGGCGTCATCGATGTTCATCGGGTGGATGAACAGGAAGTTCGGCTGATGCGCCGTTCGCAGATGCTCGGCATCGTCGAACAGGTGAGAGTCGGGGTAGTGATCGACGTAATAAAAATGACCGTGCTGGATCGGCAGGTTGGCGTCGTCGATGTGGCGGTCGCGGCTGGCGATGAACGGGCTGCGGTTATACAGCTCGCTGACCCAGTGATAAGCGGCGGCGGACGTGGTCAGACCCGCTGCGGCGGCGTAGTGAAACACGCTGCGCTGGTTGGACAGCCGTGAAACATGGTTGTGCACAATGCCGCTGTCGATGGGGGCGACACCCGTCAGGATGCATTCGTATAGCGGTCGGGAAAGCGCCGGCAGTTCGCATTCGAGCTTGTACAACGCGGCGCGGCCTGCGTTCCGATACGCCAGCAAATGCCCCATTGCATGCTGCGCCACGCTGTAACTCAGGCCGTCCAGCAGGATCAGAATCACATTGTGTTTCATGGCCTCTCCGCGAGGTTGACAGCACAATCTGTAGGAGCGCGCTTGGTCTGGGCCGCATCCGGACGATCGCGGTGTGTCAGTCAAAATGGCTGTCACATTCATACCGCAATCGTCCGGATGCGGCCCAGACCAAGCGCGCTCCTACAAAAGGGCGCGCAGTTTGTTTACTGCATTTCTACAATGACTTGCTCGTTCCACTGCTGAGGCAGGGCTTTCGAGGTTTTTTCCCAGGCCGCGGCGTCTTTGATGGGCGTCACGTTCTTGTACTGCTCGTTAGGCAGCAGTTTGGCCTGAACTTCCGGCGGCAGCTTCAGGTGTTCGGCACGGATCGGGCGGGCATTGCCGTTGGCCAGGTTGATCTGACCAGCGTCGCTGAAGATGTACTCGCGTGTCAGCTTGGCGGCGTTCGGGTGTTTGGCGTATTTGTTGATGATGGTGGTGTAACCCGAAATCACTGAGCCGTCAGACGGGATCAGCACGACGTAATCGTCCGGGTTGGCCATCTTGGCCTTGTAGCTCAGGCCGTTGAAGTCCCATACCACGCCGACTTCCACTTCGCCTTTTTCCATGGTCTGGATGGTCGGGTTATTGATGCCCAGGCGTTTCTGCTTGGCCAGTTCGGTAAACAGCTGCAGGCCTGGAGCAATGTTGGTTTCGTCACCTTTCATCGCAATCGCCGCTGCCAGCACGCCGTTGGCCGCTTGCGCCGCGGTACTCACGTCGCCGATGGTGACTTTGTATTTACCGGTCTTCAGGTCAGCCCAGGATTTCGGCACATCGGAGCCGTGCAGCAGCTTCTTGTTGACGATGAAGGCGATGGTGCCGGTGTAGGCCAGTGCCCAGTGACCATCCTTGTCCTTCGCCCAGTCGGGGACCTGATCCCAGGTGGTCGGTTTGTAAGGCTGGGTCACGCCCTTGGCCACGGCGATGGGGCCGAAAGCGGCACCCACGTCACCGATGTCAGCGCTGGCGTTGTCTTTTTCCGCATCGAACTTGGCCACTTCCTGCGCCGAACTCATGTCGGTGTCCATGTGCACCAGGCCGTACTTGGCGGTGAGGTCGGTCCAGGTGCCTTTCCAGTTCGCCCAGTCGTCGGGCATGCCCACGCTGTTGACCGCGCCTTCGGCTTTCGCGGCCGCTTCCAGATCTTTGACGGAGTCGGCGGCCATGGCCGAGGTGCTCAGCGCGATGGCCGAACCCAGGAGTGATGCCAGCAAAAGGTGTTTCATTCGAAGCTCCTTTGGTGCACTTCACGACGTTTTATTGAAAGGGCGGTGAAATGCTCGTTGCGGGTTGGAATGTCTGGTGCATTGGTCTAGATCAGCAATACCTGAGCCAAGTTAAGCCAGTGTCATGACACTTTCGTGTATGGACCGACTTTTGCTGGGGTAAGCACAAGTACAGGGTATGGCTGTGGGGTAAGCGTAGACCATGGCCAACTCACTGATATAAAACGCCTAATGTGTTTTTCCAGGCCGGTTTTCGACATGGATCGCGCTGGATTGTCATGTAACAGTCATCTACGCTGCCTAGGCTCTAGAGCACTGAAACGGGCCATCAAGCTGTGGAACCTGCCCCCATTTAGCGCTGGTCTAGTCCAGATAGGTAACGCAATGCGCCAGGATGTGCCACGAGCGGTGACGACCATCTGTAATGCCCTGCAGGAGCAGATCGAGCATGGTTTGTTGCTGCCAGGTAGCAAACTGCCTGCTGAACGCAAGCTTAGTGAAGTATTCGACACCACGCGCATTACCTTGCGTGAGGCGCTGGTGCAACTGGAGGCTCAGGGGCTGATCTATCGCGAGGAGCGCCGTGGCTGGTTCATCTCGCCGCCCCGGCTGGCCTATGACCTGATGCGCCGCAGCCACTTCCACGCGATGGTACAGGCGCAAGGCCGTGTGCCCGCGACCCAGGTGATTTCCGCTCGGCTTCAACCGGCGTCTGCGGCGATCTGTGGATTGCTTCTGCTTCCGGCATTGTCCAGCGTGATCCAGATCTGCCGTGCGCGGCGCATCGATGAGCGACTGGTGCTGTACGTCGAGCATTACCTGAACCCCGAGTATTTCCCGCAGATTCTGGATTTCGACCTCAACCAGTCACTTACCGAGCTGTACGCCACTCACTACGGCATTCGCTATGGTCAAGTGCGTTTCGAAATGGTGCCCACGGCCCTGCCAATGGACGCGGCGGCGGCATTGAAAGTCTCGATCGGCAGCCCCGGCTTGCGCATTGCCAGGGTCAACCACGATCAGCGCGGCAGGCTGATCGATTGCGACCTGGAGTATTGGCGGCACGATGCGATTCATGTGAGCGCGGTGGTGGCGGACGTTTGAGACGCGTCCTGCTGACCTGATCATCAGTGCCTGACTCGCCGCAGTCATTGCAGGAGACGTCGCCGGTTACGAGGGCATGGGCCGCATTTCGGATGAATGCGGTGGTTCAGGTGATGTTGACTGACTTGACGCCTTCGCGAGCAAGCTCGCTCCCACAGGTTATGTGATGGATCAGTTAGCGGGTGCGCCATCCTTCTTCCCGCGCAACTCACTGACACTGCCGCCGCTGGTGCTGACCTGCACATTCAGACGCGGTGTCGCCAGATCCATCCCGGCTTCATCCAGATAACGTTTGAGCGACAGGTTGAACGCCCGGGAGACTTCCCATTGCTTGATCGGCGCCGTCTTGAAGCGTGCCCGCAAGATGGCATTGCCCGACTCGAAACTTTCGACACCCTGAATCTCCAGCGGCGACCAGATGTTGCGGCGTTGCAGCGGGTCGGTGCGCATCTTCTGGCCGACGTCGCGGATCATCTTCAGCGCGTCGTCGATGTTCATGTTCGACGGAATGGCGATGCGGAAAATCGCGTAGCCGAACTCCCGCGAATAGTTCTGGATGCTCTTGATCTCGCTGAACGGGATGGTGTGGACAATGCCGTCGATGTCCCGCAGCCGGACCGTGCGGATGGTCAGCCCTTCGACCGTGCCCAGGTGTCCGCCCACGTCCACGTAATCGTCAATCGCCAACGAGTCCTCGATGATGATGAACAGGCCGGTGATGAGGTCGGCCACCAGCGACTGCGCGCCGAAGCCGATCGCCAGACCGATGACACCGGCACCCGCCAGCAACGGCGTGACGTTCATGCCCATGTTGGCCAGCGCCACGATCACCGCAATGATGAAAATGGTCACGAACAGCACGTTGCGGATCAACGGCATCATGGTCTGCGCGCGGGCGTTCGCCAGGCCTTTGCGCGAGCGGGTCAGCGCGTGGTGGATCGCGGTGTCGGCGAGAATCCACACCAGCCAGGCGAACATCAGCGTCGTCGCAAGGCCCGCAACGCGCACACTGATGTCGTGACCGTCGCCTTCGGAAAAACGAATCAGCGACAGGCCCCAGACCCGCAGGCCCAACTCGATGAACACCAGCCAGACCAACAGATGCACCACGGTGTAAAAGAAGCTCTTCAAGCGGTCCGAATAGAGCGCATGACGCTTGTGGCCATGAGAGGGTTTCTGCGAATGGCGACGCACCAACCCATTGAGCACCATGCACACCACCAACAGCACGGTGCAGATCAGCGATTGACGCAGGGCAGTGCTGGTGTCGCCCGCTGAAAAGAAGGTGGCGAACAGCGAGACACCTACCAGCACCAGCGCGGGCAGGTACCAGAAACTGCCGAGAATCTCGATGGTGTCGCTCAGCGCCCGGCGTTTGAGGCGACGGGACAGTGGCTGATTGCGGATCAAGTGCCCGATGGGGCGACGGAAGCGGATGATGAACAGCCCTGTGGAGACCGCTGCCATGACGTTGGCCAAGGTGGCCGCGGTATGCGCCAGATGCACGCCAAGGCTGGCGACCAGCCGTGGATCACTCAGCGCTTCGCCGAAGGCCGCGAAGCTGCCGATCCACCACAGTGGACGAAAGGCCTGATGGCGCAGGATATGCAGCGCCTGGTGCCGGTGCGGACCGTCGAGCAACGAGAACGCAATCACGCAGATCGCCGAGAACAGCGTGCCGACCACCAGCGCGTAAGCCAACACCATCGCCAGATCGCGACCCAGTGACGGCGGCAAGGAGTAACTCAGGTAAACCGTGATGACCAGCGCGATCAACCAGGGGCCGAGTTTGCGCAGCGCAAAGCGCAGCATGTCAGACGGGCGAGGGTGTTGCGGCAGTTCCTCCGACAGGCCGAAGCGTACCCGCACCCGGTGGCTGAGCCAGATCAGCGCCGCGGCCAGCAGGCTCCACAATGCAATGACCACGGCAAAGCCGAAGATGATCGGCCACCACTGGTTGGCGGGCAGCATCAGGTCCATCAGTTCCTGCTCGGCCAGCGACACCTCTTCACCCCATCGGCTGAGAGGGCTGTCTTCGCCCGTGAACTGTTTCTCGAACCCCGACAGCGTGCCGCCGATCAGACCCAGCACGCCCTGTTCGGCCGTCGGCTGGGCTTTCCTGGTGGCGTCGCGGAGTTTTTTCAGGTCATCGAGCAGCTTGCTGCGTTGTTGGTCGTTCTCCAGTGAGGTAATCACCTCGTCCAGTGACTGACCCAGCGGCACCTGTGCCTGTGGCTGGGCTTTCTGACCGCTCAGCAGGCTGGGCAGGCCTGCGGCCTGCGTCAGCGCGAAGGGAAACAGCGTCAGCATCACAATCAGCAGCAGACGTGACAGGGTGCGGGAGCGGAAGGGGGCGGTCACCGGGTCATCAACCTCTATGGCAGCTCGGCGCTGGCGTAAAACGCGCTGAGTACCTTCACCAGGTGTGCCAGGTCCTGGCTGCCTGCCAGTTCGCGGATCGAGTGCATGGCAAAGGTCGGCAAGCCGATGTCGACCGTGCGCACGCCCAAGTGACCGGCCGTGATCGGACCGATGGTCGAGCCGCAGGCCATGTCGGTGCGAACCACGAAGCTCTGCACCGGCACTTCTTCGGCCATGCACAGATGACGGAAAAACCCGGCCGTTTCGCTGTTGGTGGCGTAGCGCTGGTTGGTGTTGACCTTGATCACCGGGCCGGCGTTGAGTTTCGGGCCGTGGTTGCCGTCATGCTTCTCCGCGTAGTTCGGGTGCACGCCGTGGGCGTTGTCGGCAGAGATCAGCAGCGACTTCTGGATCGTGCGCACATAGTCGTCGCCTTCAGGCAGCAGACGTTGCAGCACTTGCTCCAGCATCGGGCCGTCAGCGCCGCAGGCGGAGGTGGAGCCGACTTCTTCGTGGTCGGTGCAGATCAGCAGGCACGTCTCGTCGCCATCGGCATTGAGCAGCGCCTGCAGACCGGCGAAGCACGACAGCAGGTTGTCCAGTCGCGCCCCGGCGATGAAGTCGCCATTGAGGCCGATGACGGCGGCGCTTTGGGTGTCGTAGAAACTCAGCTCGTAATCGAGCACCACGTCGGCGTTCAGGCCGTGCTCACGGGCGAGCTGGTCGGTCAGCAGCGCGCGGAAGTCAGCACGCTCGTCGCCGGCGACTTGCGCGAGGATCGGCGGCAGTTCGTTCTGCGGGTTGATCGGCCAGCCTTCGTTGGCGGTGCGATTGAGGTGGATCGCCAGGTTCGGAATGATCGCGATCGGCAGCTTGAAGTCGATCAGCTGGCTTTCGACCTTGCCGTCGCGGCGGAACGTGACACGGCCGGCCAGAGACAGGTCGCGGTCGAACCACGGGGCGAGCAAAGCGCCACCGTAGACTTCGACGCCCAGTTGCCAGAAACCCTGACGCTGCAGTTCAGGCTGCGGTTTGACGCGCAGGCACGGGCTGTCAGTGTGCGCGCCAACCAGGCGGATACCGCCGATTAGTGGCGACAGGCGGCCGAGCTTGAAGGCGACGATGGAGGAGTCGTTACGGGTGACGTAGTAGCGGCCGCCGGCTTCGGTGTGCCATGGCTCCCGTTCGTCCAGGCGCTGATAGCCGGCGCCTTCGAGGCGTTGTACCAAGCTTGCGGTGGCGTGAAACGGGGTGGGAGAAGCCTTGAGGAAATCGATCAGGCCTTGGTTCAACTCTTCGCGCATAAGTTACTCCAGACAGCAATGGCGGGAGTTTACAGGCCTATTACTGTAGGCGCGAGCGCGCTTATGGTGGTCTGTTGTTGATGCTGGGATGGGGTGAATATCTGACTGTTCGCGTAACGCGGATTCGTCACTGGCGCTGGGTTTAGGTGTATATCCATTTTCTAGGGCGCCCCGAATTCACCTTTGCGCCCTCCCGGCGGGTCACTTTTCTTTCGGGAAAAGTAACCAAAACCATTTGCTCCTGGCTTGGCCCTCGTTCCTCGGGTTCCCTCACTTCGGCGACGCTCCGTGGGCCCGCGCTGAACGGACATCCATGTCCTGGCAGCGCTCTCGCGGCATCCCTGCCGCTCGGCCCACTGCGCGTCGCCTGCGTTCAGCCTGCCCCCAAGTCGCGTATTGTGTCGTCCAAACGTTCTCGGTATGAAGGTCAAAAGCAACGGCAGAAACAAAAATATCAGGCTGATGCAGTTCCTGTAGGAGCGCGCTTGCTCTGGGCCGCACTCGGACGATCTACCGCGCAGCGGTAGCAAAACCAGACGACGCGGCTATGCCTGACATATTGCATGCACCGGTGTTGCTGCCGGTTCCCGGCAGATCGCGGGACAAGCCACGCTCCTACGCCTTCCAGGCAGAAGCAAGGC
>NZ_FOEO01000027.1 GCF_900110765.1 Pseudomonas sp. NFACC02 | reverse complement strand
ACAGTCGAACGACGAAGTGTCAACCTTTAATGCTTGGGAGCGACAAAATAACCACATTCGTCATGTCGGTACGCTCAAGTGACCGCCGGACAAGGCTTTTATCCCGGCAGGCAACAACTGGCAGGTCGCCATCGTGAGCGGGGAATGTTTCAGTGGTATGAAGCGTGGAGGTGCGGTCGGAAAAACCCGCGCGCACAAAAAAGGCCACTCGTTCGAGTAGCCTTTTTTGATGTTTGGTTGCGGGAGCCGGATTTGAACCGACGACCTTCGGGTTATGAGCCCGACGAGCTACCAGACTGCTCCATCCCGCGTCTGTGAGGCGGCATTCTACAGAGGAACGACGAGCTGTCAAGCAAATGACAGAAAAAAGTGCTTTTTCTTCAACTGGTTAGCGGTTCTCACTCAGAAGGTACGGGCAGCGCAGGCCGCTACGGGGGCCTGTCAAAGGGTTTGAGCGGTTGCTTTGGACGTGAGGCTGCTCGTGCATTTCCCGTCAGTGATCTGGCGTGGTGAGTGTCAGACCGATGCTTGAATGAGATACTGCCCAGCCTGTTTCCTACGACCACATGTTATGCCGCAGCGCAAAATTATCCATATCGACTGTGACTGCTTTTACGCTGCCATTGAAATGCGTGACGATCCGCGTTTGGCGGGTAAACCGCTGGCGGTCGGCGGGGCGGCGGACCGGCGGGGTGTCATCGCAACCTGCAATTATGAGGCGCGTGCCTATGGCGTGCGTTCAGCGATGTCATCGCGTCATGCGCTTTCGTTGTGCCCGGATCTGACCATTGTGAAGCCGCGCATGGATGCTTATAAAGAAGCGTCGAAGGAAATTCATACCATCTTTCGCGACTACACGGACCTCATCGAGCCACTGTCGCTGGATGAAGCCTATCTGGATGTCTCTGACTGCAGCCATTTTGCGGGTAGCGCCACGCGCATTGCTCAGGACATTCGACGGCGCGTTTCCAACCAGTTGCACATCACCGTTTCCGCAGGTGTGGCGCCCAACAAGTTTTTGGCCAAGATTGCCAGCGACTGGCGCAAGCCGAACGGGTTGTTCGTGATTACGCCGGATCAGGTCGAAGCGTTCGTGGCCGAGCTCTCTGTCTCCAAGCTGCATGGCGTGGGCAAAGTCACGGCCGACAAGTTGGGTCGCCTGGGCATCATCAGTTGTGCGGATCTGCGCGGCTGGGCCAAGTTGTCACTGGTGCGCGAGTTCGGGTCATTCGGTGAGCGGCTGTGGAACCTGGCGCACGGCATTGATGAGCGCCCCGTTCAGAATGATAGCCGCCGTCAGTCAGTCAGTGTCGAGAACACCTACGATACTGATTTGCCTGATCTGGCCAGTTGCCTGGAAAAGCTACCCGCGCTGTTGGAGAGCCTGAACGGTCGTATCGCCCGTATCGACACGCTTTACCGGCCAGGAAAGCCTTTCGTGAAGGTGAAGTTTCATGACTTTACTCAGACGACACTGGAGCAGGCCGGGGCGGGGAGGGATCTGGAAAGTTACGAGCAACTGCTGACTCAAGCATTCGCACGCGGTGACAAGCCGGTGCGATTGCTGGGCATTGGGGTGCGGCTCCACGATCTGCGCAGCGCGCATGAGCAACTGCAACTGTTCAATTGATGAGCGTTATTCGCTGCCCACGGGCACAGCCACCAGTCGGCCCGCGTCTCTGGCCAGAGACTTGAGAAACTCATGCTGCAACTGAGGATCGTTGCGGGTCATCTCGATCAGCGACTGTTCGAGTTCGCTGGCCTGCTCTTCCAGACCCAGCTCCGACAAGCGTTTGACCCGGTACACCCACTGACTGACTTCATCGTCTTCCAGATCGTCGTAGATCAGGTCGTGCGCTTCGATCAACTTGCCGCGCAACGACTTGCTCAGCGGCAAGCTGGCACTGGCTTGCACATGAGTTTGTTCATCCTCGACTTTGAAGCTCAGTTGGGTGACGCGGCTCAGATCTTTTTCGGCGAACGGGCTGTCCAGCAAGTTAACGCGCAAAACGCCATTACGGTCTGTGGTCAGCTCGTCAGTGTCCTTTCCGGCTTTTATCTCAACCGGGCTTTCGCTCCATGGCAGGCTGGTGTGTTCGATCCGGTGGTCGCGCTGGACTTCGTCGATGCCGGCAAGGTTCTGCTGTGCGCGCCCATGTGAAGGGGCGTTCATGAACGGGTTGATGCCGGCGATCCCGTAACTGAGCCAGTCTTTGGTGACGCTGTCGGGCAGGCTGCCAAAGGTCAGCACATTGACCACGTTCGCACCGACACCTGCGACAATCGCAACCGCGCCCAACGGGATTTCGTAAATTTCGCGCCAGGGTTGATAGGGGGTGTAGCGATCATAATGGCGAGTGACATCGTATTCGGTGATGTCGAAGGTTTTCAGCTCGTGAATTTGGACACGGCGTTGAGGCAATTCAAGGGTCTTGGGTTCGCCAACGTCGATTTGAAAGTTGTGGTCGAGCAGTTTGCGCTCGATGCGTTCTTCGTGTTCGCTGCGTTGAGACAGATGGTTGGCGCAACCGCTGACGAGCAGGCTGCCGCACAAAACGGCGCCTGCGAGGCTTGAGGAACTTCGCTTTAACATGAGATCTCTTGTTGCAGGCGGGCTTGCCTGGACAAAACGGATAAAAGCGCGCCCGCCTGAAGCGGACGCGCCATCGACTCAGCGCTTGATCCGGTCCTTGAGGAAGGACAATACGTCGGCCACAGGCAAGGCCCGGGCTTCAGATTCGGTGCGGCTCTTGTACTCCAGATTGCCTTCGGCCAGACCGCGGTCACTGACCACGATACGGTGCGGAATGCCGATCAGCTCCATGTCCGCGAACTTGATGCCGGGGCTGGTTTTCTTGTCACGGTCATCCAGCAACACCTCGAAACCGGCAGCGGTCAGTTCCGCGTACAGTTTATCGGTCGCTTCACGAACGGCTTCGGTTTCATAGCGCAGTGGGACCAGGGCGATCTGGAACGGTGCCAGCGCGTCGCTCCAGATGATGCCGTTGTCGTCGTTGTTCTGCTCGATGGCGGCCGCCACCACGCGGGAAACACCGATGCCATAGCAACCCATGGTCAATGTCACGGGCTTGCCGTTCTCGCCCAGTACCTGGCACTTCATTGCGTCGCTGTACTTGGTGCCAAGCTGGAAGATGTGACCCACTTCAATGCCGCGCTTGATGATGAGGGTACCCTGACCGTCCGGACTTGGATCGCCTTCGACGACGTTACGCAGGTCGGCAACTTCCGGAACCGGCAGATCACGCTCCCAGTTCACGCCGAAGTAGTGCTTGTCGTCGATGTTGGCGCCAATACCGAAATCGCTCATCAGCTCGACCGAACGGTCGATGATGCAAGGCAGTGGCAAGTTCAGTGGGCCGAGCGAACCGGCGCCTGCGCCGATGGCGGCACGCAGTTCGGCCTCGCTGGCCATCACCAGTGGGCTGGCAACCCGTGGGTGGTTGGACGCCTTGATCTCGTTGAGCTCGTGGTCGCCACGAATGATCAGCGCGATCAGCTTGCCCTCTTCGGCAGCGTGGACCACGAGTGTCTTGACGGTTTTCTCGATGGGCAGACCAAACTGCTCGACCAGTGCGGCGATGGTTTTTGCGTTAGGGGTGTCGACCAGACGCAGCGCTTCGGTCGCAGCACCACGGGATTTTTCGCGTGGAATCGCTTCGGCCTTCTCGATGTTGGCGGCGTAGTCGGAGGTGTCGCTGAACACAATGTCGTCTTCGCCGGATTCGGCCAGTACGTGGAACTCATGGGAGCCGGCACCACCGATCGAACCATTGTCCGCTTCCACAGGGCGGAAGTTCAGGCCCAGGCGAGTGAAGACGTTGCAGTACGCCTGATGCATCCGGTCGTAGGTTTCCTGCAGGGAATCCTGAGTCGCATGAAAGGAGTAAGCATCCTTCATGATGAATTCGCGGCCGCGCATCAACCCGAAACGTGGGCGGATCTCGTCACGGAACTTGGTCTGGATCTGGTACATGTTGATCGGCAGCTGTTTATAGCTGCTCAGTTCGTTGCGCGCCAGATCGGTGATGACCTCTTCGTGGGTCGGGCCCGCGCAGAAATCACGGTCATGACGGTCTTTCAGGCGCAGCAGCTCAGGGCCGTACTGCTCCCAGCGACCGGATTCCTGCCACAGTTCCGCAGGCTGAATACCGGGCATCAATACTTCCAGCGCGCCTGCAGCGTCCATTTCTTCACGAACGACGGCTTCGACCTTGCGCAGCACACGCAGGCCCATGGGCAGCCAGGTGTAAAGACCGGAAGCGAGTTTGCGAATCATGCCGGCACGAAGCATCAGCTGATGGCTGATCACGACCGCATCGTTTGGCGTTTCTTTCTGTGTGGCGAGCAAATATTGACTGGTACGCATGGTCGGCCGTTGTCGGTTGCTGTGACTGGGAAATGACCTGGCATTGTACGGTGGTGATACGGTCGAGTACAGGGCGCACGGGCGTCGCCGCGCAAGGGATTGACAGAGTTGCGGGCATGAAAAAGCCCGGCACGAGGCCGGGCTTTTCTATAACGAGTGTCAGACAGCGCGATTACAGAACCGAAATCGGGTAGTCGACGATCAGACGGAACTCGTTGATATCGCCTTCGCCTTGGTCGGTGTTGGCGCGGTGCCAAGCTTGACGAATACGGAAAGACAGGTCTTTTGCAGGGCCGGTCTGAACAACGTATTTGGCTTCAAGGTTGGTTTCGTGGTGCTTGCCGTCAGCGCCATACAGGCCTGTATAGGTGCTGTTCGATGGGGTGTGGGTGCCATCGATGTCGGTACCGTTGATGTAACGGGTCATGAAGCTCAGACCCGGTACGCCGTACGGAGCCATGTTCAGGTCATAACGAGCCTGCCAGGATTTTTCGCCAGGACCGTTGAAGTCGGAGTACTGAATCGAGTTCGCCAGGAAGATCGAGTCGCCACCGCGGTTGTTGTCGCCGATACCGATGTAGTCGAACGGTGTATCACCGTTAACTTTCTGGAAGGCCAGGGTCAGGGTATGGGCTGCCAGGAAGGAGTAGGCTGCAGAAAGCGAGTAGGTGTTGTTGCTGATGTCGCCTGCTTTCTTGCTGCCGGTGTCCTGGGTGTTGTAGTAGTTGAAGTCGAAGGCCAGGGACTGGTCATCGGTCAACGGCAGTGCGTAGTTCACGTTGCCGTAGTACTGGTTCCACACGTCTTCCAGTTTGTTGTAGTAGAAACCAACGCCCAGGTTGTCAGTGATCGAGTACTTACCGCCACCGTAGGTGGAGGACTTGGAAGTCACACCTGCGTAGGTCGCCCAGATGTCGCCGTCACGGTTGGTTTCGTCCTGGCTGGTGCCCGACGTGAAACGACCCGCTTCAACGTCCAGACCTTTGATCTCGCTGCTCTGCAACGTCACGCCAGTCGCCGTTTGTGGCAACAGACGGGAGCCGCCGACTGCGAAAACCGGGTTCTGCGGCTGCATGTCGCCGATTTTCAGCTCGGTTTTCGAGATGCGGAATTTGACGGCACCGCCGGCTTTGCCGAAGCTGTCGTGGTTGTCGCCATTGCTGTCGGTCGACAGGTTGCCAGAACCAGAGTACTTGTCGGAGCCGTCCAGTTTGAAGCCGGCATAGCCGAAAGCATCAACACCCACACCGATCAGACCTTGGGTGTAACCGGAGCTGTAGTTAGCCCAGAAACCTTGCGTCCAGTCTTTATCGTCTACGGCGCCGTTTTTCTTGTCGCGGTTAAAGTAGTAGTTGCGAGCCTTGACGTCCAGCTTGCTACCTTCAACAAAACCAGTTGCTTCGGACTGATCGCTTACGAATGCCGCAGCCGATGCCAATTGGGTACTGGCCGCAGTAACTGCCAGGGCGATTGCGCTCCACTTCATCACTCTCATCGTGACTTTGCTCCTTTGGTTTTAAGAAGAGTACCGCCGTTCACCTGTTTTTTTATCTGAACGGCTCTTTCTTTTTGGTGTCGGCGAAACTTATAGCACGCTGACATTATTGGCGATAGTTACGAACCTATCCTTTCAATTTCTTTACGGCCATGTCGCAAATCAGCTCTGTCCATGTCGCTCCTGAACAGCTCCTTAATCCCTTGGTCGTACAACTACCGTAGTACTTTTCGACACTCAGGCTCCGTATCCGCAGTGGTCCGAACCCTGTCATGCCGAACGCCCCCACGACACGTTTGCTCGTCCTCTACCCTTCGATCGGTACCCGGGTCTGCGGCTCGTTCTGTTCGATCCTGTGTGTGACAAAGCAACAACCGTGCACAAAGTTCCCGCGCACGTGAAAAAAATGTGGTTGGAGGTGTAAATACTTTCAGATATCTTTTTAACTCACTGATTTTAAACGCTAAAAAAATCCAGAAAAAAAGGTTTTGCGGTCTCTGTGGGAATCAGGTTAACCCGCAAAAATGTCACTGGCGTTACCTGTTACCGGGAGCAAGTGGGTAATTGGCGGATAGATCATGCGGTTTCTGTCGAAGGAGTGAGTCGTTTTGGTGCGCGCCGGTATCATATCGCCTGAATTTGGTACGGCGGTGCCTGATTCGCAGTGTCAGTTGACCTGAAAGTCAGTAGGTGAGCAGGCTAAACGCATGGGATACCTTGATTTTAAAGGCCCGTACCGTGCTTTTTGAGGAGCTTCAGCTGCGTGAATTGGCCTGATCGACTGCTTCATGTCAGTGCGGACACGGTTTTCTTGGTCGGTGCTGGTGCGCCTGCCGTTTTTTGTCTAAAAGTGACTCCATGCCAACAGCGTATGGGCAAAATGAGCGAAAGAAGGGCGGTGGCGTGATTCGCCGCCTATTCCCGAGTATCCTGCTCGGTATTACAGACAATGTGTTTCGGCAATTTAATAGGTCGAAACCTAACCCGGCGATCAGGAGTTATTGCGTGTTCGTTTTGGATCAGCGCTTGTTACAGGACACTTTGCCCGTGGGCGATTTCCCGCTTTCTCGGTTGCTATTGTCGAATGACTCGCAATACCCGTGGTTCATTCTGGTGCCACGCCGACCGGATATCAGTGAAATATTTCAGTTGTCCGATGCTGAGCAGGCGCAACTGTGGAAGGAGACAACTATTCTTTCCAAAGCGCTTAGTCACTTGTTTCAAGCTGACAAAATGAATGTCGGGGCGTTGGGGAACGTCGTCAGTCAACTTCATATGCATGTCATTGTTCGCCACAAGCATGACATTGCATGGCCCGCGCCGGTCTGGGGCAAGCATCCGGCAGTGCCGTATACAGCTGAGCAACTGGCGGACATTCTCGTGCGTCTGAAAACGGCGTTGACAGCAGATTTCACTTTTACGGAAGGCAGGCCATGAACCTTGATGAGCGGGTAATGGAACTGGAAAGCCGGCTGGCCTTTCAGGACGACACCATTCAGGCACTCAACGATGTGCTGATCGCGCAACAACGCAGCCTGGAGCGTATGCAATTGCAGATGGCGGCATTGATCAAGCGACAGGAAGAGATGGGTGGGCAGTTCGAGGCGTTCGAAGAGGACGCCCCACCGCCTCATTATTAAACCTGGATGCATAAAAAACCGCGCCTGAGCGCGGTTTTTTTATGGGGGCATCACTTACCGACGTGGCAGCGCGGCGATCACGTCCTCGGCCTGCAGGCCTTTGTCACGGTTCATGACGGAAAACTCCACACGCTGACCTTCGACGAGCACACGATGGCCTTCGCCACGAATGGCGCGGAAGTGCACGAAAATATCGTCGCCAGAGTCGCGTGAGATGAACCCGAAACCTTTGGAGGTGTTGAACCACTTAACGGTACCGGTATCGCGGTTGCCAAGTTCATGAGGTTGTGCGGCAGGAGAAGGAGACGACTTATAAAAGCTGACCCCGAGGTGGACTGCCACTGCGACCACCACCGCCAGCAGGCTCACGAGAACGGCTGGCTGACCCGCGATGGTTTCCAGCGGGACGAGCAGCGTCAGGATTTGAAGAACGACGGCCAGCACCAGCAACACACTGACCAGATTTTGCAATTGGTGACGCGGGCCTTTATTCCAGTAAGGGATCACTGGCGCAAGCACCAGGTTAATCAGGCCAAAGAATGCCAGGTACAGCGCATCCGGTTGAGACAGGTAGGAAGACAGCGCTTCACTACGCAGGCTGGGTATGAATGAAAGCAGCAGGGCAGCAGCGCCCGTTAGCAGGTGGACTATTTTCAACATTTCGATAACTCACATTTAAGATGGATCACGAGGAAATAGCTGGCCACGTTCGGTACGCTTCTGAAAAAAGGGAGGCGTGATGCACGAGCACGGGTCCAGCCTATGCGCTACAGCCTGTTGGCACGTCAGCAGCGACACATCTGTATTTAACAGCAAAGCCGGTAGCTACTCAAATCAAGCGCTTAGCGTGACTGATTGCGGGGGATGGTGGCGTTTTGTCTCATGTTTAGCCTGCGTCGCCAAAGCCTGTACCAGAGCCATCAGGGCGATAAACACGTTTTTGGTAAAACAACAATGTGCTCCACAGCGTTTTTTAACGGGTTCAAGTTGAGCTGGCGGCGGTGCTGGTCTTGGTTCGTCCGCCCAGTCATACCCACGGATGGCTGCGCAGGCGGCCGCGTCTTGATAGAGTGCTGATAGCTCATTGAAAAAACCATCCTGTAAAGAGGGCAACGCATGGCAATCGATATCGGTATCAGCGAAGAAGATCGCAAGTCCATCGTCGAGGGGCTTTCCCGACTGCTGGCAGATACTTATGTGCTGTACCTGAAGACCCATAACTTTCACTGGAATGTCACCGGTCCGATGTTTCGTACCTTGCACCTGATGTTCGAGGAGCAATACAACGAACTGGCGCTGGCGGTCGACTCTATCGCCGAGCGTATCCGTGCGCTGGGTTTCCCGGCTCCTGGCACCTACTCGACGTATGCGCGCCTGTCTTCGATCAAGGAGGAGGAAGGCGTTCCGTCCGCCGAGGACATGATCCGTTCGCTGGTGCAGGGTCAGGAAGCTGTTACGCGCACCGCACGCGGTATTTTTCCGCTGCTCGACAAGGTGAGCGATGAGCCCACGGCCGACCTGTTGACTCAACGCATGCAGGTTCACGAAAAGACCGCATGGATGCTTCGTGCGATGCTCGAAAGCAAGTAATGGTGTAGTGAGCGGCACGCACTGCCGCTCACTGAACCTGTCGGGTCGGGTACCCGGTCCAACCTACGGGTAGAAAGCGCAATGCCATGAGCGCCGCGACGTTCGTTGTGCTTTCACCTTGAGTGAGTACTTTTTTCGGTGCGCTGACTGCGTTAACTGACGAAAAAATACATATATAACGCCAATTATCTTATTTGGATTTTTCGAGTCGTGATTCTCGAAATTTCCCCTTCTACTGTGGTGATGTCCTACGCCATCTGAGTATGGCTTCTGCTGGTGAACCCCTGATGAATAGGGCTTGATAGACGTGTTGTTGATTTGATTTCAAACATTTCTATGGCTGTATTCGTCAATGCGTCAAGGGGGTTAAATGAGTCAAGATGCTGCACGGGAAATCAAGGAAGCTCATCGATGTTTTAAGATTCAACACGATCCATTCATCGAAAGCTTCAATATGAACCTCGCGCAGCCTCAAGCGCGCTCGGTCAGGCTTAACGGGCTGGCCACATGCCTGAGGCTGGAGGAGGTGTACTGGGACATCCTGTCCGAGATTGCACGCTGCAACAATTGCTCTATCAATGCAGTATTGTCTTACATCGATCGGGAAGTTCACTTGCGCTACGGCGGGGTAAAGAACTTCAGCGGTCTGATTCGCGTAGTGTGTGTCGCGCATCTGTTGAAAGCCGAAGGCTTCCAGCTGTCGCCTCTCTGAATCCGGATCAATCCGGCAGGATCTCTTTTTGCGGGTGCGCCCCCGGCGGACCCGCCTTCGGTAACGGTCACCTGGCAGCGAGACACGTTCGTGCCGGGTGACTTCTTTGCGCGTATCGCCCGACGCGGCTGCACAGCCATGATTAACCCTATATAATCCCCCGCCTTACTATGGAAGGCAGGGACTGACCGTCGGGTTGAACTGCATGCCAAGGCTCCTGCACCATTGCGCACTGGCGACGGGCGAGAGCTCCACCGAATTCGAATTACGAGAAGTGAACACACGATCATGATGCGCAGCCATTATTGCGGCCAACTGAACGAAAGCCTGGAAGGTCAGGAAATTACCCTTTGCGGATGGGTCCACCGCCGTCGCGACCACGGGGGTGTGATTTTCCTCGACATACGCGATCGTGAAGGTCTGGCTCAAGTGGTTTTCGATCCGGATCGTGCAGACACCTTTGCCATTGCCGACCGTGTTCGCAGTGAATACGTGGTCAAGCTGACCGGTAAGGTTCGTGCGCGTCCCGCCGGTGCGGTCAATCCGAACATGGCGTCCGGTGCCATCGAAGTGCTGGGTTACGAGCTGGAAGTCCTGAACGAATCAGAGACCCCGCCATTCCCGCTGAACGAATACTCCGATGTCGGCGAAGAAACCCGCCTGCGTTATCGCTTCATTGACTTGCGTCGCCCTGAGATGGCCGAAAAGCTGCGCCTGCGTTCGCGCATCACATCCAGCATCCGCGGCTTCCTCGACAGCAACGGTTTCCTCGACGTCGAGACGCCGATCCTGACGCGCGCTACCCCTGAGGGGGCTCGCGACTACCTGGTCCCTAGCCGTACCCACGCGGGCAGCTTCTTTGCCCTGCCGCAATCGCCTCAGCTGTTCAAGCAACTGCTGATGGTCGCGGGCTTCGATCGGTACTACCAGATCGCCAAATGCTTCCGCGACGAAGACCTGCGTGCCGACCGTCAGCCTGAATTCACCCAGATCGACATCGAGACCAGCTTCCTCAACGAGGCCGACATCATGGGTCTCACCGAGAGCATGATTCGCAAGCTGTTCAAGGAAGTGCTGGATCTGGAGTTCGGCGACTTCCCGCACATGACCTTTGAAGAAGCCATGCGCCGCTACGGCTCCGACAAGCCTGACCTGCGTAACCCGCTGGAGCTGGTGGATGTTGCCGATCAGCTCAAGGATGTCGAATTCAAGGTCTTCAGCGGCCCGGCCAATGATCCGAAATGCCGCGTGACCGCACTGCGCGTTCCAGGCGGTGCGAGCATGCCGCGCAGCAAGATTGACGACTACACCAAGTTCGTCGGCATCTATGGTGCGAAAGGCCTGGCGTATATCAAGGTCAACGAACGCGCCAAAGGCGTCGAGGGCCTGCAGTCGCCAATCGTCAAGAACATCCCGGAAGCCAACCTGAACGTGATTCTGGATCGCGTCGGCGCGGTAGACGGCGACATCGTGTTTTTCGGTGCCGACAAGTTCAAAGTCGTCAGCGAAGCGCTGGGTGCCTTGCGTATCAAGCTGGGTCACGACCTCAACCTGCTCACCTGTGAGTGGGCACCGATGTGGGTCGTCGACTTCCCGATGTTCGAAGAAAACGACGACGGCAGCTTCACGGCGCTGCACCACCCGTTCACCGCGCCGAAGTGCTCGCCGGAGGAGCTGGAAGCCAACCCGGCGACCGCATTGTCCCGTGCCTACGACATGGTATTGAACGGCACCGAGCTGGGTGGCGGTTCGATCCGTATCCATCGCAAGGAAATGCAGCAAGCGGTCTTCCGTCTGCTGGGTATTGCCGAAGACGAGCAGCAGGAGAAGTTCGGCTTCCTGCTCGACGCGCTGAAATACGGTGCGCCGCCGCACGGTGGTCTGGCCTTCGGCCTGGACCGTCTGGTCATGCTGATGACGGGCGCTCAGTCGATTCGTGAAGTCATCGCCTTCCCGAAAACCCAGAGCGCTGCCGACGTCATGACTCAGGCGCCTGGCCTGGTGGACGCCAAGCAGTTGCGTGAGCTGCACATCCGCCTGCGGGAAACGCCGAAGGCTGAATAAAGAAGGTGAGGGGTGAGTCGTTTCGAGAACTCGCCCCCGGTTTCCAGCCCGAGAGGGCACGATTCGAGTAAAGCGTCCTCGTTCGAGCGATCGGATGCAGGGCGTGTGTGTTTCAAGGTTTGGAGCGTGTTATGGCTGGTCATTCCAAGTGGGCGAACATCAAGCACCGCAAAGAGCGTCAGGATGCCAAGAAAGGCAAGATCTTCACCAAGTGGATTCGCGAGCTGACGGTTGCGGCTCGTCAGGGGGGCGGTGATCCGGCTTCGAACCCGCGTTTGCGTCTGGCTCAGGACAAGGCGCTGGGCGCAAACATGAGTCGCGACATCATTGACCGGGCCATCGCACGGGGCGCAGGCGCCGCCGATGCCGATGACATGGTCGAACTGGGTTATGAAGGCTATGGCCCGGGTGGTGTCGCTGTCATGGTTGAAGCCATGACCGACAACCGCAACCGTACGGCAGCCGCTGTGCGTCACGCGTTCAGCAAGTGCGGCGGTAATCTGGGGACTGACGGTTCGGTGTCCTATCTGTTCGAGCGTAAAGGCCAGATTTCATTTGCCCCGGGCGTCGATGAGGATGCATTGATGGAAGCGGCAATGGAGGCTGATGCCGACGATGTCGTGACCCATGAAGACGGCTCGATCGATGTCTTTACATCCTTCGCCGGTTTCTACGCCGTGCGAAACGCGCTCGAGGCCGCCGGCTTCAAGGCCGCTGATGCGGAAATCGTGATGCAGCCGACCACCAGTGCGGTGCTGGATCTTGAAATGGCGGAAAAGGTGCTCAAGCTGATTGACATGCTCGAGGACCTGGATGACGTGCAAAACGTTTATTCCAATGCTGAAATCCCGGACGAGGTGATGGAGCAGCTTGGCTGATCACAACCCTCGGCTGGACCGGAGGCCGGAGGCACGAAGCGCTGACTCGATCACCGCTATCGGCCTCCGGCTTCTGCCTTTATGCTGCGTTCAATTGTGCGCATCACTTCTCAAGCTGCAGGCGTTATGACTCTTATTCTAGGTATCGACCCCGGTTCGCGAATCACCGGTTACGGCGTGGTGCGTGACACGGGGCGCGGCTGCGAGTACGTGGCTTCTGGCTGTATCCGCACCGGCAGTGGCTTGCTGCATGAGCGGTTACAGATCGTTTATCGCGGGGTGCGTGAGGTGATTCAGACCTACGGGCCGATGACCATGGGGATTGAGAAGGTGTTCATGGCTCGCAACGCCGATTCTGCGCTCAAGCTCGGGCAGGCGCGGGGGGCTGCGATCGTAGCCAGTGCCGAAGAGGGCCTGGAGATCGCCGAATACACCGCCACCCAAGTCAAACAGGCGGTGGCTGGTACGGGCGGCGCGAATAAGGACCAGGTCATGATGATGGTCATGCATTTGCTCAAACTGACTCAGAAACCCCAGATTGACGCGTCGGACGCCTTGGCAATTGCATTGTGCCATGCTCATACGCGGTCCAGCCTGATCCCTCATGGTCTGAATACCGCACGCAGTCGTGGGGGGCGCTTGCGTCTCTGATAGCATCATTCGCTTATAAAATTTCACTTGCAGCTCGCGTGAGTCCTGCAACCATGGCGACCAGGGTTCAGCCCGGTCCATCGCAGCGGCGGGCTACTGGAAAGGATCTGATACGTGATTGGACGTTTACGTGGTGCGTTGGTCGAGAAGCAGCCGCCGCACCTGGTGCTGGATGTCAATGGTGTGGGCTACGAAATCGAGGTCCCCATGACCACGCTTTATCGCTTGCCGCATCTGGGCGAGACGGTGACGCTGCATACCCATCTGGTGGTGCGTGAAGACGCGCACTTGCTCTTTGGCTTTTACGAAAAGCGTGATCGCGAGATGTTTCGCGAGTTGATTCGTCTGAACGGCGTCGGGCCGAAGCTGGCGTTGGCATTGATGTCCACGCTGGAGGTCGACGAGTTGGTGCGCTGTGTCCAGGCGCAGGACACTTCCGCACTGACGCGTGTCCCCGGCGTCGGCAAGAAGACGGCCGAACGCTTGCTGGTCGAGCTTAAAGACCGCTTCAAGGCATGGGATGCGTTGCCGGGTACGTTTGCGCTGGTGTCGGAAGGGCCTGGCGCGCCTGTTCAGGTCGCCACGGCCGAGTCGGATGCCATCAGTGCTCTGGTTTCTCTGGGCTACAAGCCTCAGGAAGCGAGCAAGGCGATCACCGCGATCAAAGACAAGAATCTGAGCAGTGAAGACCTGATTCGCCGCGCACTCAAGGGGATGATGTAAGTGATCGAAGCAGACCGCCTGATCGCCGCCACTGGCCGCGACCGAGACGAGCAACTGGACCGTGCCATCCGGCCATTGAGTCTCGCCGATTACATCGGTCAGCCAACGGTTCGCGAACAGATGGAGCTGTTCATTCAGGCTGCTCGCGGACGCAACGAGGCGCTCGATCACACGCTGATCTTCGGCCCGCCAGGACTGGGCAAGACCACACTGGCCAACATCATCGCTCAGGAGATGTCGGTTTCGATCAAGAGTACCTCGGGCCCCGTGCTCGAAAGGCCGGGTGATCTGGCCGCGATCCTGACTAACCTGGAACCGCACGACGTGCTGTTCATCGACGAAATTCACCGCCTGTCGCCCATCGTCGAAGAAGTCCTGTACCCGGCCATGGAGGACTTCCAGCTCGACATCATGATCGGCGAAGGTCCTGCGGCGCGCTCTATCAAACTGGATCTGCCGCCGTTCACGCTGGTGGGGGCAACGACGCGCGCGGGCATGTTGACCAATCCGCTGCGGGACCGCTTCGGTATTGTTCAGCGTCTGGAGTTCTACAGCACCGCTGACCTTGCCACGATTGTGTCGCGGTCGGCCGGTATTTTGGGCTTGCACATCGAAGACGAAGGCGCTTTCGAGATCGCCCGTCGGGCCCGTGGCACGCCGCGTATTGCCAACCGCTTGTTGCGTCGGGTGCGGGATTTCGCCGAAGTGCGAGCCCAGGGGCAAATCACCAAGGCGATCGCCGACCTGGCGCTGAACCTGCTGGATGTCGACGAGCGCGGTTTCGACCATCAAGACCGGCGTCTGTTGTTGACCATGATCGAGAAGTTCGATGGAGGACCGGTCGGCGTGGACAACCTGGCGGCAGCGATCAGCGAAGAGCGTCATACCATCGAGGACGTACTCGAACCCTATTTGATCCAGCAAGGCTATATGATGCGCACACCTCGCGGGCGCATGGTGACGCGGCACGCGTACCTGCACTTCGGTTTGAACATCCCGTCCCGGATGGGCGATCGGCCGATTCCTGAAGAGCCAGCCGGCGATGCTGACGAATAAAAGCAGCGGCGACCGATTTATTCGCACGTTTGATGGTCAGACGGGCAGTCAGGTCGATGCGGTGGGCCGTCAGACAGTGAAAAACGATGAAAAACAGTTGCCTGGCCGGATTGGCAACCTGAGGAGTAAGCACTAGAGTATGCGCGCGCAAAACGGGGCTCAGTCGTTCGTACATCGCTGTCGCGTTTATTACGAGGACACCGATGCCGGCGGCATCGTCTACTACGTCAATTACCTGAAATTCATGGAGCGGGCTCGGACCGAGCGGCTACGGGAGCTGGGCTTCGCTCAATCCGTAATGGCCGGTGACGAGAACCTGTTGTTTGTCGTGCATTCCAGTGAGGCGCGGTATCACTCGCCGGCGCGACTGGACGATGAGCTGCTGGTCAGCGCCGAAGTAATCGAATTGAACCGTGCCAGCCTGCGATTTCTGCAACAGGTCAGGCGGGCCGCGGATGATGTGCTGCTCTGTGAGGGGCAGTTTTTGGTGGCGTGTGTGCGCGCCGACAGTTTGAAACCCCGGGCCATTCCCGAAACTCTGCGCGCGGCCTTTGCCGGCCAGAGCGGCGCGGGTACACATTCAGAGCAGGAGATACAGCGTGGAAGCTAACGTCGTCGACCATTCCTCCATGTGGAGTTTGGTCAGCAATGCCAGCGTGGTCGTACAGTTGGTGATGCTGATCCTGGTGGCCGCATCGGTCACTTCGTGGATCATGATTTTTCAGCGCAGCGCCATGCTGCGTGCCGGGCGCCGAGCGCTGGAAAGCTTCGAAGAGCGCTTCTGGTCGGGCATTGACCTGTCCAAGCTGTATCGTCAGGCCGGTAGCAACCCTGATCCGGATTCAGGTGTGGAGCAGATCTTCCGTGCCGGTTTCAAGGAGTTCTCGCGTCTGCGTCAACAGCCGGGCGTCGATCCTGATGCGGTGATGGAAGGTGTCGCACGTGCCATGCGTGTCGCCATTTCCCGTGAAGAAGAGAAGCTGGAGCAAAGCCTGCCGTTCCTGGCCACTGTCGGTTCCACCAGTCCCTATGTCGGTCTGTTCGGTACCGTCTGGGGGATCATGAACTCCTTCCGGGGGCTGGCCACTGCACAACAGGCCACGCTGGCCACGGTCGCACCAGGTATCGCCGAAGCACTGATCGCTACCGCCATCGGTCTGTTCGCCGCAATCCCTGCAGTAATCGCCTACAACCGTTTTGCCGCCCGCGGCGAGACCCTGATTGGCCGTTACTACACATTCGCCGACGAATTCCAGGCCATCCTGCACCGTAAAGTGCACACCAGCGAAGACTAAGCAGGTATTTCCCAATGGCTTTAATCGCTCGCGGCCGACGCAGCAAACGCAAGCCGGTCGCCGAAATGAACGTGGTGCCTTACATCGACGTGATGCTGGTGCTGCTCGTCATCTTCATGGTGACGGCTCCAATGATTAACCAGGGCGTGAAAGTCGACCTGCCCAAGGTCTCCAGCGAGGCGTTGCCGCAGGACAACAACAATCAGGTCCTGACCATTTCGATCAAGGCTGACAAGACCTACTACTGGAACCTTGGCAGCGAAGTCGATACCGACAAACAGATGGACAAGGCCATGACCTTGCCGCAGCTGACCAGTGCCGTGACCAAGATCATTGCGGCAGGTCGCGAAGCGGGCAAGCAGACTCAGGTCTTCATTCGTGGCGACAAGACCGTCGATTACGGTGCTGTAATGGGCACCATGGGCGGATTGCAGAAGGCCGGAGTCGGGAACGTTGGTCTGATTACCGAGGCGCCCTGATGCAGCCAATTCGAGAGCCGTCAGCCTCGGAAAGCTACTTCTGGCCCTCAGTCTGGGCTGTGGCACTGCACGTCCTGATTTTTGGTCTGTTGTTCGTCAGCTTCGCGATGACGCCGGAGCTGCCTGAAGCGAAGCCGATCGTGCAGGCCACGCTTTATCAGTTGAAGTCGAAAAGTCAGGCGACGACCCAGACCAACCAGAAGCTTGCTGGCGAGGCAAAGAAGTCCGCTGCGCGACAGACAGAAGTCGAGCAGATGGAACAGAAAAAAGTTGAACAAGAGGCGATAAAGGCGGCGGAACAAAAGAAAGCCGATGCCGCTCAAAAAGCCGAAGAGCAAAAGGCCGAGGAAGCGAAGAAAGCAGAAGAAGCCAAGAAGGCTGATGACGCGAAGAAAGCCGAAGCCAAAAAAGCGGACGACGCGAAGAAAGCCGCGCAAGAGAAACAATTGGCTGATATAGCCAAGAAGAAAGCCGAAGACGACGCGAAGAAGAAAGCCGAGGAAGACGCCAAACGCGCGGCCGCCGAAGAAGCCAAGAAACAGGCTGCCGAGGACGCTAAGAAGCAGGCTGCTGAAGACGCGAAGAAAAAGGCCGCCGAGGACGCGAAGAAAAAAGCGGCTGAAGATGCCAAGAAAAAGGCTGCGGAAGACGCGAAGAAGAAAGCCCAGGATGCTGCCCGTAAGTCGGCGGAAGAGAAGAAGGCGCAAGCATTGGCTGATTTGCTCTCAGACAAGCCGGAACGCCAGCAGGCACTGGCCGATGAAAAGGGTGACGAAGTGGCTGGCAGCTTCGATGACTTGATTCGCTCGCGGGCTGCAGAGGGTTGGGCACGTCCACCTTCGGCGCGTAAAGGCATGACAGTCGTGTTGCAGATCGGCATGTTGCCGGACGGTACGGTTTCTTCGGTGACTGTGTCCAAGTCCAGCGGCGATGGTCCTTTCGACAGTTCAGCAGTAGCAGCGGTCAAGAATATTGGTCGTTTGACAGAGATGCAGGGTATGAAACCTTCGGATTTCGCACCCTATCGTTCATTCAAGATGACATTCACACCTGAGGACCTAGCCTTGTGATTAACCTTCTTCGAGGATTGCTTGTCGTTCTTTGTTGCGCAGCGGGTTTCGCCGCTGCCGACGAAAAGAATATTCTGGTCACCAGCGGCAGTGACCGTGCCACGCCGATCGCGATCGTGCCGTTTGGCCTTCAGGGCGGCAGCGTGTTGCCTGAAGACATGGCTTCGATCATCAGCAATGACTTGCTGAACTCGGGCTACTACTCGCCCATCCCAAAGCAGAACATGATCAGCCAGCCTAGCCAGGCCAGCGAAATCATTTTCCGTGACTGGAAAGCACTGGGTGCCCAGTACGTCATGGTCGGCAGCATCACCCCGGCGGGTGGGCGTCTGCAGGTTCAGTACGCACTGTTCAACGTCGCGACCGAGCAGCAGGTTCTGACCGGTAACGTGTCGGGAACCACTGACCAGTTGCGCGACATGGCGCACTACATCTCCGACCAGTCGTTCGAAAAGCTGACCGGGATCAGGGGCGCGTTTTCCACCCGTCTGCTCTACGTCACCGCCGAGCGTTTCGCGGCCAACAACACCCGCTATACGCTGCAGCGTTCGGACTACGACGGTGCGCGCGCAGTGACGCTGTTGCAGTCGCGTGAGCCGATCCTGTCGCCGCGCTTTGCGCCGGATGGCAAGCGGATTGCGTACGTATCGTTTGAACAAAAGCGTCCGCGCATCTTCATTCAGCACATCGACACCGGTCGTCGCGAGCAGATCACCAACTTTGAAGGCCTGAACGGCGCACCGGCGTGGTCCCCGGACGGCAGCAAGCTGGCGATGGTTCTGTCGAAAGACGGCAACCCGGACATTTATGTGATGAATCTGGCGACTCGTCAGCTTTCGCGTGTCACTAATGACCCCGCCATCGATACCGAACCTTTCTTTGGTAAAGATGGCTCGACCATTTATTTCACTTCGGATCGTGGTGGTAAACCACAGATCTATAAAACGAGCATTAATGGCGGTGGCGCCGAGCGAGTCACTTTCATTGGTAACTACAACGCCAACCCTAAGTTGTCGGCTGATGAAAAAACGCTGGTCATGATCCATCGTCAAGATGGTTTTACCAACTTCAAGGTCGCGGCTCAGGATTTGCAGCGCGGTAGCGTAAAAATCCTTACGGATAGCAACCTTGATGAGTCGCCTACTGTCGCGCCCAACGGCACCATGGTAATCTACGCCACCCGCCAGCAGGGCCGGGGAGTCTTGATGCTCGTGTCCATCAATGGACGCGTAAGGCTCCCGCTTCCTACCGCTCAAGGCGAAGTCAGAGAACCTTCCTGGTCCCCTTACCTGAACTGACGCGGCGCTTTACGTTTTACTTAACACACTGGGGTTCATTAGGAGTTTCACGATGGAAATGCTGAAGTTTGGTAAATTTGCTGCGCTGGCTCTGGCCATGGCGGTAGCTGTAGGTTGCTCGTCCAAAGGCGGCGACAATGCCGGTCAAGGCGCTGCTGTAGATCCAAACGCTGGTTATGGCGCAAACACCGGTGCCGTTGATGGCTCCCTGAGCGAAGAAGCTGCTCTGCGCGCAATCACCACTTTCTACTTCGAATACGACAGTTCTGACCTGAAGCCAGAAGCCATGCGCGCTCTGGACGTTCACGCCAAGGACCTGAAAGCCAGCGGCGCTCGCGTTGTTCTGGAAGGTAACACCGACGAACGCGGCACTCGCGAATACAACCTGGCCCTGGGCGAGCGTCGTGCGAAAGCCGTTCAGCGCTACCTGGTTCTGCAAGGCGTTTCGCCAGCTCAGCTGGAAGTCGTGTCCTATGGTGAAGAGCGTCCAGTTGCTACCGGCAACGACGAGCAATCCTGGGCTCAAAACCGTCGCGTCGAACTGCGTAAGTAATTTGACATGCGAACGTGCCGCCGTGCTTTAACCGTTTTGGCTCTCACCCTTCCTCTTGCAGCGATGGGTGCGGTTCCTGTGGTCGATGACAACTCTGGCTCCGCTGGCAGCAGTTATCCGCCATCGGGTTATGGTACGGCGGGCGCCTACGCCGGAGGTGGGGCGACGCCTCAGCCTTCGGCGCAAGGTCAGCTGTTCATGCAGTTGCAACAAATGCAGGATGAAATTTCGCGCTTGCGCGGAATGGTCGAAGTCCAGCAGAACGATATTCAGCAAATGAAGCAAGAAGCGCTGGATCGTTACAAAGACCTCGACTCTCGCATCGGAGCTGGCGGCGCACCCGCTGCTTCCTCTGCCAATAATTCTGGTTCCGACGGCGGCGTCAATGCCGGCGGAACACCCGCAGCACCCGCCGCTGGCGCAGCAGCCGGTCAGGCGCCGCAAGCCAGCAGCGAACCCGCTGATCCGGCGAAAGAGAAGCTCTATTACGACGCTGCTTTCGACCTGATCAAGGCCAAGGATTTCGACAAGGCCAGCCAGGCGTTCTCCGCGTTCTTGCGCAAGTACCCGAACAGCCAGTACGCGGGCAATGCCCAGTACTGGCTGGGCGAAGTGAATCTGGCCAAAGGCGACCTTCAAGGTGCTGGTCAGGCCTTCGCCAAGGTCAGCCAGTTGTACCCCAAGCACGCCAAAGTGCCTGACTCTCTCTACAAGCTGGCGGATGTCGAACGCCGTCTGGGTCATACCGACAAGGTCAAAGGCATTTTGCAGCAAGTCGTCGCCCAATACCCGGGCACCTCGGCGGCACAGCTGGCTCAGCGTGACCTTCAGCGTCTCTGACGACCCGCTGGTTTGACCCTCGATTCAAGAAAGCCGCGCGTTGCGCGGCTTTTTTCGTTAGAATCTCGCACCCGAAATTCCGGTATTGATTACGCTTCTTTAGATTCTGCGAACGCAGGGTGTATGGAAGTGCCTGACGGAGGCGGATGGCCTGTTTAGCCGTTACGCCCGTGGCCCCTATGCAAGACACATTACGTATCACCGAAGTTTTTTACTCGTTGCAGGGTGAAACGCGCACGGCAGGCTTGCCTACCGTATTTGTGCGCCTCACTGGTTGCCCGTTGCGTTGCGGTTATTGCGACAGCGAATACGCCTTCACGGGCGGCACCCTTCAAACCCTCGACTCGCTCATGGAGCAAGTTGCCAGCTTTCGTCCCCGCTATGTCTGCGTCACCGGCGGAGAGCCTTTGGCTCAGCCAAATGCGATCCCGCTGCTCAAGCGCCTGTGCGATGCCGGGTACGAGGTGTCGCTGGAAACCAGTGGTGCGCTGGACATCTCGAAGGTCGATCCGCGTGTCAGTCGCGTGGTGGACCTGAAAACGCCCGGCTCCAGGGAAGTCGCTCGCAACCGATATGAAAATATCGAGCTGCTGACGTCCAATGATCAGGTCAAGTTCGTGATCTGCTCGCGGGAAGACTACGACTGGGCTGTTTCGAAGATCATCCAGTACGGGCTTGATCGCCGCGCGGGCGAGGTGCTGTTTTCTCCCGTTCACCGCGACCTGAATGTCACCGATCTGGCCGACTGGATCGTCGCGGACAACCTGCCGGTACGGCTGCAGTTGCAGCTGCATAAAATTCTCTGGAACGACGAGCCGGGGCGCTGACATGAGTGAACAAACGATGACTGAGAAACGAGCGGTAATTCTGCTGTCTGGCGGTCTGGATTCGGCGACCGTGGTTGCCATGGCAAAAGCCGACGGTTTCGCCTGCTACACCATGAGTTTTGATTACGGGCAGCGTCATCGCGCCGAGCTTCAGGCGGCCGAACGCGTCGCGAAAGATCTGGGTGTGGTCGAGCACAAGGTGATTGGCCTTAACCTGAATGGCATCGGCGGTTCGGCACTGACCGACAGCAGCATCGCCGTGCCTGAAACGCCGGGTGAAGGCATTCCTGTGACCTACGTGCCTGCGCGCAATACCGTCTTCCTGTCATTGGCGCTCGGATGGGCAGAAGTGCTGGGAGCGCGTGACATCTTCATCGGTGTGAATGCCGTTGATTATTCCGGTTACCCGGACTGCCGACCGGAATTCGTCGAGTCGTTCGAGCGGATGGCGAACCTGGCGACCAAGGCCGGGGTGGAAGGGCAGGGCTTCACGATTCGGGCCCCATTGCAGATGCTCAGCAAGGCCGACATCGTCAAGGCGGGCACACGTCTGGGTGTCGATTACGGCCTGACCGTTTCCTGCTATCAGGCGGATGATCAGGGCCGTGCATGCGGCAAATGTGACAGCTGCCGACTGCGCGCCGAAGGCTTCTTGGCCGCTGGTGTACCGGATCCGACACGTTATTTTTAAGTTTTTTTAAATCAGGTGTTGAATTACTGAGAAAAATCAGTAATATACGCGCCACCACGAAGCGGGTCGTTAGCTCAGTTGGTAGAGCAGTTGGCTTTTAACCAATTGGTCGTAGGTTCGAATCCTACACGACCCACCATCTTCAAAACCCGAGAGGTCCACGAAAGTGTGAATTCTCGGGTTTTTTTTTGCCCTGGATTCAGTGGGTTCACTCAGCCGGTGCGGAGCCGTTCAAGGTAGGCGCAAAACATGTCGGCCATGGCGTTGGAGTAGTTCTCGATCTCTGCGGCGGTCCGAGGGCTTTCGGAAAATGCCTTGCCCACGGTGCTCATCGTTGTCTTTATCAGATCGGCTGCCTGCGCTCTCACGGTCTGCTGTGCCTCAGGCAAGACCTCTTCCATGAAACGTTGTATGGCGCGCTCGCCGGTTGCCTTGGCTTCCTGTGCCTCGGGCGCGTGCCGGTACAGCGGTGCTGCGTCGTCGAGTGCGATGCGCATGTCAGCTTCTTCGCATTCTGAACAAATGAAGGTGTGGACCAGATTCCGTAGCCGCTGAAAAGGCGGCGTGGCGGTGTCACCGAGGATGCGGGTCAGCAGTTCGGTCGTTTGTTTCCACTCATCGCTTTGCAATCGGAACAGGATGGCGGCCTTGTTGGGGAAATACTGATACAGCGAGCCAATGCTCACGCCTGCTTTTTCCGCCACTCTGGCAGTGGTGAATCGGGCAGCACCTTCTTTTGCCAAAACCTGAACAGCCGCTTCGAGAATGATGGAAACGGAAGCTTCCGAGCGCGCCTGTTTTGGCTTTTTACGCTGAGAAATCGAGGGGTTACGGGAATCAGTCATGGCGGCTCGACAATGCGAATATTAAATGTGAGTGATTCGTCGCATTCTAGTCCGGCGTTGAGATTGACGCCTCTTTTAATCCGGAGATACGCATGAATACACTGACTTCCGCCCCCGTCGCCCCGTTGCTGAACCGCCTGTTCGCCGAGGCGTCCGAACAATCGCCCATGTCCCTCCCAGGCGCGTCCGAGCTCTCACGGGAGGATCTGGACCGTCTGATGCGCAGCAAGACCGACTACCTGGATTTCTACACTCGCTTGAAAGATTTTCCGCTCGCCGTGTCGCGCGACACGGGCGCTCTGCTTTACATGCTGGCGTGCAGTTGCAAGGCACGCACCATTGTCGAGTTCGGCACCTCGTTCGGGATTTCGACGTTGCACCTGGCGGCAGCGCTGCGAGACAACGGCGGCGGTCTGCTGATTACCAGCGAATTCGAGTCCTCGAAAGTGGCGCAGGCCCGCAACAATCTGGCTGCGGGTGGTTTGCTGGACCTCGTGGAAATCCGTGAGGGCGATGCGCTGCTGACCTTGGGGCGGGACCTTCCTGACAGCATCGACCTGGTGTTACTCGACGGCGCCAAGGCGTTGTATCCCGAGATTCTGGATTTGCTGGAAGGGTGCCTGAAGCCGGGCGCGCTGATCGTCGCTGACAACGCCGACTACGCGCCGGAGTATCTGGCGCGTGTCCGGTCTGTGGAGCAGGGCTATATCTCCATCCCGTTCGCCGATGACGTCGAGTTGTCGATGCGGCTGGGGTGAGGAGGGCGGTCGGTAAGTGATCGCTCAACAGGTTACGTGATACATTCGCCGCCGCTTTGCGCAACCTCCCGCTGTGGTCCTCAAACGACTGCAATGCGGGAGGAAAACGCACCGCGAATCCCGATCGCCGCACGCCCAATGAGCCGTGTGCAAGGCGGGAAACTTCATCACCGTGAGGGTTTCCCCGCTTTATTTGTTGCCTGTTGTTCAGGTGTAAACTCGACGTTCGCGCTTACGCGCATTCAGGTCCTGCGAACATGACACAGATTTCCGAACGCCTTCTGGTGCAGGCGCACCTAGACGCCAAGCAGCCCAAGCCGCTGACCCCGGAAGAGGAAGCCGAGTACCGCCGCCTGATCGCCGCCGAGCTGAAGGCTCAGGACGCCGTACTCGTCGCCCACTATTACTGCGATCCGGTTATCCAGGCCCTGGCGGAAGAAACCGGCGGTTGTGTGTCGGATTCCCTCGAGATGGCACGCTTCGGCAAGAACCACCCGGCGAAGACCGTGTTGGTGGCCGGGGTGCGTTTCATGGGCGAGACCGCAAAGATACTGACGCCTGAAAAACGCATTCTCATGCCGACCCTGGAGGCAACCTGCTCGCTGGACCTGGGTTGCGGTGTCGACGAGTTCACCGCGTTTTGCGACCACCATCCCGAGCGTACCGTGGTCGTTTACGCGAACACCTCGGCTGCCGTGAAGGCCCGTGCTGACTGGGTGGTGACCTCCAGTTGCGCGCTGGAAATCGTCGAGAGTCTGATGGACAACGGCGAGAAAATCATCTGGGCGCCGGACAAGCACCTGGGGCGCTATATCCAGCGGGAAACCGGTGCCGACATGCTGTTGTGGGACGGTGCCTGCATCGTTCACGAAGAGTTCAAGTCACGCCAGCTCGAAGACATGAAGGCGTTGTACCCGGACGCTGCGATCCTGGTCCACCCGGAGTCGCCGGAGTCGGTGATCGACCTGGCCGACGCAGTAGGCTCGACCAGTCAGTTGATCAAGGCGGCACAGACGCTGCCAAACAAAACGTTTATCGTCGCCACCGACCGGGGCATCTTCTACAAGATGCAGCAGCTGTGCCCCGACAAGATTTTCATCGAAGCCCCCACCGCCGGTAACGGTGCGGCCTGCCGCAGTTGCGCGCACTGCCCGTGGATGGCCATGAACACGCTGGCGCGCACCCTGCAGTGTTTGCGTGAAGGGACGAACGAGATTTTCGTCGATCCGGCGATCATCCCGCACGCCGTTCGACCGCTGCAGCGGATGCTGGACTTCACGCAGGCGGCCCGCTTGAGGCTTTCAGGTAACGCCTAGTCAACACTCGTAGGAGCGCGCTTGCCCGCGATAGCAGAGTGTCAGCCGCCGCTACGGTTCAGGCATTCTGCAGTCGCGGGCAAGCGCGCCCTTACATTCGGCATTTGATCAATTCATCATCTCTTTCACCGCCCGCTCCTGAGCGATGATTTCCTGCTGCCGTGCGTCGATCCGCGAAGCCAGCTGGAAGTTATTGTTCGCGCGCCGCTTGGCGAACTCGAGTTGTTGAATGGCCTGCTTGAAATCCCCCATCAATGCGAAATATTCCGCGCGCGCCTGATGCAGGCCGATGGTGTTGCCCGAGAGGCCACGCGCGTCGGCCACCTGGCTCCAGATGTCCGGGTCATCCGGGCGGCTTTTAAGCAGTGTTTCCAGCGATTTCAGCGCTTCAGGTGCCTTGGACTGTTTCAGCAGAACGTCGACCTTGGCCTGATTGAGCGGATAGTCGTCCGGGTAGAGGTTCAACATCCGGTCGACCCGCTGCTGAGCGTCAGGCAAGCGGTTGTTGGCAATGTCCAGATTCACCGCTGCGAGGTTGTACGTGATGTTGTCCGGGGATTTATCCAGCAGCGGCTTGAGCGTTTCGCGGGCTTCGTTCAACTGGCCCGCTTTGGTTTGCGCCAGGGCCAGGCCATAGCGGGCAGCATCGTTTTTCGGGTTCTCGGCCAGTTGCGCGCGGAAGCGCTTGGCGGCCATGCCCGGTGTTTCTTCGTAGATCAGCACGACCCGCGACCGCATCAGTTGATACGCGAGGCTGTCTTCCTTGCCGCCCGGTTTGGCCTGCTCGGCGCGGTTACGAGTGTCCGCGATACGTGACTCCGTGACCGGGTGGCTCATGAGGAATTCGGGCGGCTTGGCGTCGTAGCGATACTGCCGGGCGAGTTGTTCGAACATGTTGGGCATGTTGCGCGGGTCGTAACCGGCTTTTTCCAGATTGAGGATGCCGATGCGGTCGGCCTCCGCTTCGTTCTGGCGAGAGAAGCGGGCCTGTTCCTGAATCGCTGCGGCCTGAGTGCCGGCAATGGCGGCGATACCGGCATCACCGGCACCGGCGGCAGCCATGACAATGCCGGCGAGCATCGCCGCCATCACAGGCACCTGCATGCGTTGTTGCGCCTGAACGCCTCGGGCAAAGTGACGTTGCGACAAGTGAGCCAGTTCGTGTGCGAGTACCGCAGCAAATTCGCCCTCGGTTTGAGCGTGCAGGAAAAGGCCGCCGTTGACCCCGATGATCCCGCCGGGCGCCGCGAAGGCGTTGATCTCCGGCGTGTTGATCAGGATGAATTCAAGGCGGCGGTCTTGCACCTGACTGGTTTCGGCGAGGCGGTAAACCGTGGTCTCGACGAAATCTTTGAGTTGCGGGTCGGAAAGCTGAGCCACCTGCGAGCGCAGCAGTCCGAGCCAGGCCCGGCCCAGGTCATGCTCCTGTTGAGGCGAAACAATGGAGGAGCTGGCATCGCCAAGCGATGGCAGATCGTCCGCGAAAACCGGGTTTGCCATCAGGCAGGCGAGCGTCAGCAGTGTGGGGCGCAGAAAATTCATGCACGAAACTCTGAGGCAGAAAGTCGTTACTGTAGCTGGCTCAATGGCTTGCTGACCAGAGTGGGGTATTCTTGCACGCCTGTAAGAAGGTTCTTCTTCGCTTTGTTTAGTGTTTCCTTGGAATTGGATGTGTCTACCTGGAGAGAAACGATGTCTGACGCTGTAGGGTGCCCTGCGACGTGCGATGCGGAGCTGGATGCCAGTGGTCTGAATTGTCCCCTGCCGCTGCTGAAGGCCAAGATGGCGCTCAACCGTCTTGCCAGCGGAGCAGTGCTCAAAGTCACGGCCACCGATGCGGGATCCCAGCGTGACTTCCGCACCTTCGCCAAGCTGGCCGGCCATGCGCTGTTGCATGAAGACGCCGCTGACGGCATTTACCGGTACTGGCTGCGCAAAGCCTGAAGTGTTCAACGCTTCGCCTTCTACCCCTTGGCCCAAAGGTTCATTGATGTTCAAAGTGCTTCGCGACTGGATGCAACGCTATTTCTCGGATGAAGAGGCCGTGGTGCTGGCGGTGCTGCTGGTGTTGGCGTTCACGATTGTGCTGACCTTGGGCGGCATGCTGGCGCCTGTGCTGGCGGGCCTGGTACTGGCGTTCCTGATGCAGGGCATGGTGGTGCAGCTTGAGCGTTTGCACGTGCCTGAAGGGGGCGCGGTCGGGCTGGTGTTCGCCTTGTTCATGGGCGCGCTGGCGGTGTTTTTGCTGGTGCTCGTGCCGTTGCTGTGGCACCAGTTGATTACGCTGTTCAACGAACTGCCAGGGATGCTCGCCAAATGGCAGTCGCTGCTGTTGCTGCTGCCCGAACGTTATCCGCATCTGGTGTCCGACGAGCAGGTGTTGCAGGCGATCGAAGTTGCCCGTGGCGAGATCGGCAAGTTCGGTCAGTGGGCACTCACGTTTTCGCTTTCCAGCCTGCCGCTGCTGGTCAACATGATGATCTACCTGGTGCTGGTGCCCATTCTGGTGTTCTTCTTCCTCAAGGACCGTCGGATGATTGGTCGCTGGTTCAGGGGTTACCTGCCGCGTGAGCGTACGTTGATTACACGCGTTGCAGAGGAAATGAACCGGCAGATCGCGAACTATATTCGTGGAAAGGTCATCGAGATTTTCATTTGCGGCGCGGTGACCTACATCGCCTTCGTGACGATGGGTCTCAATTACTCGGCGTTGTTGGCGATGCTGGTGGGGATTTCGGTCGTCGTGCCCTACGTGGGCGCGGTGGTGGTGACGGTGCCGGTGGCGTTTATTGCGCTGTTCCAGTGGGGTTGGAGCGACCAGTTCATCTACCTGATGGCGGTCTACGGCATTATCCAGACGCTGGACGGTAACGTGCTGGTGCCGCTGCTGTTCTCCCAGACGGTGAGCCTGCACCCGGTCGCGATCATTTGCGCGGTGCTGCTGTTTGGCGGGTTGTGGGGATTCTGGGGGATCTTCTTCGCGATCCCGCTGGCGACCCTGTTCAAGGCCGTGCTGGATGCCTGGCCGCGTCATGAGCCGACGGTGGCGCCGCTGTTATAGAGGGTGCTACGTAGCATGCTTTTGTAGGAGCGCGCTTGCCCGCGAATGGGTCAGTGGACAGATTCTCTGGCGCCTGTTACATCCTTTCGCGGGCAAGCGCGCTCCTACAGAAGGACAACTCAGGCGTTATTGAGCGCCTGAGCCTGTTCCAGAACCGCGGCCACATGCCCCGGGACCTTCACGCCACGCCATTCCTTGCGCAACACACCGTCTTTGTCGATCAGGAAGGTGCTGCGATCGACGCCCAGGTATTCCTTGCCGTACAGCTTTTTCAGCTTGATCACGTCGAACAACTGGCAGAGCGATTCGTCCTTGTCCGAAATCAGCTCGAACGGGAATTCCTGTTTGGCCTTGAAGTTCTCGTGAGATTTCAGGCTGTCGCGTGACACGCCAAACACCACGGTGTTGGCCGCCTTGAAGTCGGCGTACGAATCGCGGAAGCCCTGGCCCTCGGTGGTGCAGCCAGGCGTGCTGTCTTTCGGGTAGAAATAAATCACCACTTGCTGACCCTTCAACGCGGACAGACTTACAGCCTGATCGCTGGTGGCCTGTACCTGAAAGTCGGCAACGGGTTTGTCCAGTTCTACTGCCATCGGGGATTCCTTACATAGGGGCTTGCGGGCGCCAGGGTTCGATCAGCGCGTCGAGATTGAGTGCGTCGGCGAAGTCCAGGAACTGGTCGCGTAGCCAGCTGATCTGGGTGCCGGCAGGCAACGTCACGGTGAACGTCGCGTTGAGCATCGTGCCGCCGGTCTGTGGCGCCTGATAGGTGTCACAGATCAGGTTTTCCAGCTCGACGTGATGGTCGATGAAGAACTGGCAGAGTTCATTGATGATGTCCGGGCGATACGCCGAGCTGACGTAGGCCACATACGGCAGCGCCTCTGGACGGCTTTCCAGCGACGCACTGCGCACGACGTTGACGGTGAACGCGTGTTTTTTCGACAGGTTGGGCAACCCGGTTTCCAGGCGCGCCAAGGCGTCCCAGCTACCGGTAACCTGCAGGATCAACGCGCTGCATTCGCCGTGGCGAGTGAGGCGCGAGCTGACCACCGAGCAACGGTTTTCATGACTGGCGCGGCACAGGACGTTGGTCAGCTCCATTGGGTTGGCGCCAAGGGCACTGATGACAAGGAATTGTTCGCGAACTGTGGGGATGGACGACATGCAGCATTCCTAAGCGATGAGCGGTCGGTACATTGTTGGCTTGTGCGGCGGATTCGATGAACGCCAGCCTCGCAACGTCGACCCGGACCTCTGCCGTGTGCGTCCGGGATGAACCGGTCAGCCCGGGTGACAGCGACGCTGGAGCGGGGTTTGCGACAATGAAAGCGGACAGTCGAACGAGCTGCGCAGATGACCAGTACCGATCAAAGACCGAAGGGTAGCGAAAACCGTCGCTCAGGGGAATGCTCGCCTTGTGCAAGGATCATGGCGCCAGTACCATTACCGCTCTCTTTTTCCGGCAGGAGCGGTTTGCATGATTGCGGGCAGTATGGTGGCACTGGTCACACCTATGGATGCACAGGGTCGTCTCGACTGGGACAGCCTGAGCAAACTGGTGGACTTTCACCTGCAAGAGGGCACCAACGCCATTGTTGCCGTCGGCACGACAGGTGAGTCTGCGACGCTTGACGTCAACGAACACATTGAAGTCATTCGCCGCGTTGTCCAGCAGGTCGCTGGCCGCATCCCGGTGATTGCCGGCACGGGCGCCAACTCCACCCGCGAGGCGGTCGAACTGACCACCAATGCCAAGAACGCCGGCGCCGATGCCTGCCTGCTGGTGACCCCGTACTACAACAAGCCGACCCAGGAAGGCCTGTACCAGCACTTCAAGCACATCGCCGAAGCCGTGGACATCCCGCAGATCCTCTACAACGTGCCAGGCCGTACCGCCTGTGACATGTCGGCCGAGACCGTGATCCGTCTGTCCAAGGTCAAGAACATCATTGCCATCAAGGAAGCCACCGGTGACCTGCAGCGCGCCAAGGACATCCTGGCCGGCGTCAGCAGCGACTTCCTGGTGTACTCCGGCGATGACGCCACGGCGGTCGAGCTGATCCTGCTGGGCGGCAAAGGCAATATTTCGGTCACCGCCAACGTCGCTCCACGCGACATGGCTGACCTGTGCAAGGCTGCCATGGCCGGTGACGCCGTGACTGCCCGCGCACTCCACGAAAAACTGATGCCGCTGAACAAGACCCTGTTCATCGAATCGAACCCTATTCCCGTGAAATGGGCCCTGCATGAGATGGGTTTGATGCCGGACGGTATCCGTCTGCCGCTCACCTGGCTCAGCGAGTCCTGCCACGAGCCGCTGCGTCAGGCATTGCGCCAGTCCGGTGTATTGGTTTAATGAGGAAGCACTACGCAATGAAGCGACTGGCCGGACTTTCCGCACTAGCCTTGATTATCTCCAGCACCAGCGGTTGCAGCTGGTTGTTTGGTCAGGATGGTTATTTCCGTGATCGCAGCAGCGATTACCTGGAAGCGACCCAGAAACCTCCCATGCAGTTGCCGGAAGGCGTCCAGGAAACCAAACGCCTGGACCCGCTGCTGCCGATCCCGCGCAACGTGGCCGACGACACCCAGAAGGGTGAGTTCATCGTGCCGCGTCCGCAGCCGTTGTCCACCGCTCAGGACTCCAGCGACTACACGCTGCAGAAGAGCGGTGACAATCGCTGGATTCTGGCCCAGCGCGCGCCGGCCGAAGTCTGGCCAGTGGCTCACCAGTATTTTGAAGACAACGGTTTCCGCATCGCCGAAGACCGTCCGGCCACCGGTGAATTCAACACCACCTGGCAGCGCATGGACGAATTGTCTGCGTCCGTCGCCAAGCGCATGGCCTCGGCTGGCGACGCCGCCAACACTGAAACTCGCGTCCGCGTGCGTATCGAGCCGGGCGTGCAGCGCAACACCAGTGAAGTCTACGTGGTCAGCGTTCAGCGTCCTGCCGGCAGCAGCGAAGACCCTGCTTTCCCGTCGCGCAGCACCAACGTCGGCCTGGATTCGGTCCTGACCGACGACATGCTGGCCAGCCTGACCCGCACCGCCGAGAAGGGTGGGTCGGTGTCCCTGCTGGCGGCGCGTGACTACGATACCCCAAGCCGTGTCGCGCTGAGCGAAGACGGCAGCGGCAACCCGGTGCTGAACCTGGGTGCCGACCTCGACCGTGCATGGTCCAGTGTGGGCCGTGCGTTGAATCAGGGTGACTGGCGCGTAGAAGACATCAACCGCAGCCTGGGTCTGTACTACATCAACCTTGCGGAAAAAGCGGACAAGCCGGAGAACAAGCCAGGCTTCTTTGCACGCATGTTTGGCAGCGAAGAGACCAAGGAACAGAAAGAAGCACGCGCCGAGCGTTATCAGGTTCGCCTGAGCAAGGTGGGCGACAACGTCCAGGTCACGGTCGAGAAGAACATCAATACCGTGGCGCCGCCGGAAGTCGCCCGTCGCGTATTGAGCGTCATTCAAGACAACCTCGGTTAAGTGCGTTTCGCGGTTCTGGGCAGCGGCAGCCGGGGCAATGGCACGCTGGTTGCGAGCAACGACACGTACGTGCTGATCGACTGCGGTTTCTCCCTGCGGGAAACCGAGCGTCGGCTGGACAGGCTGGGCGTCAGCGGCCATCAGCTGAGCGCCATTTTAGTGACCCACGAACATGCCGATCATGTGCATGGCGTGGGTTTGCTGTCTCGGCGCTACGATGTGCCGGTCTATCTCAGCGACGGGACCTTGCGTGGCATGCGCAAGCCGGTCGAGGCGGGCATCAGGCTCGTGGGCGGGCAGGGCGTGCGGATTGGTGGTCTGGGCATCGATGTGGTGTCCGTAGCCCATGATGCACTTGAGCCCACGCAGTTCGTCTTCAATGATGGGCGCAAGCGCTTTGGTCTGCTGACCGACCTGGGGTCTTACTGTCCGTCGGTGCTCGACAGCTATCGTGGCCTGGATGCCCTTATGATCGAGTCCAACCATTGCCGTGATTTGCTGGCCCGAGGCGCTTATCCCTACTTTCTGAAACAGCGGGTGGGCGGGCAATACGGACATTTGAACAATCATCAGGCCGCAGGTCTGGTGAATGAGCTGGGGTGGGAAGGCTTGCAGCACCTGGTGCTGGCCCACCTGAGCAGCAAGAACAACCTGCCGCATCTGGCCCGGCAATGTTTCGTCGACACCCTCGGGTGCGACCCGGACTGGCTACAATTGGCCGACCAGGATTCAGGGCTCGACTGGCGCGAAATCGCCTAGCGTCCCAAACGGGGCGACAGCCCGATTGTTGTTAACGGGCCACTCGCCCGGAACCTTTTTACCGGGCGCCTCGCCCGAACATTTTGCAAGCGGAGCCCATCATGGAAAAACGTGAAGAACTCTACCGCGGCAAGGCCAAATCGGTTTACAAGACCGACGACGCCGACCGCTTGATCCTGCTGTTTCGCAACGACACCTCGGCGTTCGACGGCAAGCGCATCGAACAGCTCGACCGCAAAGGCATGGTGAACAACAAGTTCAACGCCTTCATCATGCAGAAACTCGAAGCGGCCGGCATTCCGACCCAGTTCGACAAACTGCTGGCCGACAACGAAGTGCTGGTCAAGAAGCTCGACATGATCCCGGTCGAATGCGTCGTGCGTAACTACGCCGCAGGCAGCCTGGTCAAGCGTCTGGGCGTCGAAGAAGGCATGAAGCTCAACCCCTACACCTTCGAACTGTTCCTGAAGGACGACGCCAAGGGCGACCCGTTCATCAACGAATCCCACGTCGTGGCATTCGGCTGGGGCACCGCCGAGCAACTGGCGCGCATGAAGGAACTGTCCCTGAAGGTCAACGACGTGCTGACCAAGCTGTTCGACGACGCCGGCCTGCTGCTGGTCGACTTCAAGCTGGAGTTCGGCGTGTTCAGCGACGGCTCCATCGTCCTGGGCGACGAGTTCAGCCCGGACGGCTGCCGCCTGTGGGACAAGGACACCAAGAAGAAAATGGACAAGGACCGCTTCCGTCAGGGCCTCGGCGACGTCATCGAGGCCTACGAAGAAGTTGCCCACCGTCTCGGCGTACCGCTCTAAACCGCGAAACCGCTGCAAGCATCTGAAAGAACGCGAAAAAATCCAAAAAAGGATTCGCGTTCTTCGCCCAAGCTGTTATGATGCGCGCCGTTGGAGAGATGCCGGAGTGGCCGAACGGGACGGATTCGAAATCCGTTGTACTGGCGACAGTACCTAGGGTTCAAATCCCTATCTCTCCGCCATTACAAATAAAGCCCCAGAAGTTATGCTTCTGGGGCTTTTTTGTTTTTGGACATATCAATACATACCTTGAGTGCAACGGCCCCTGCAATCTGCGTGCTTGTAGCACCCCACCGGAGTTACGCTGATGGACGTTGAGGCGGTATCGCAACATCTGCAGGACTCGATTCCTGGGCTGCTGGCAGTCTACCTATTTGGCAGCTACGTCAGCGGCGATTTTCAGGCGGGCAGTGATCTGGATATTGCTGTGCTGCTTCCGGGTAAAGGGGATCCGTTGATGCTCTGGCGCATATCCGGTGAAGTGGCCGACATCGTTGCTGTACCGGTGGATCTGGTTGATCTCAGGGCTGCGTCGACTGTGATGCAATATCAGATCGTAACAACGGGTCAGCTTGTCTGGGCCAGAGATTCGTCTGCAAAGTTATTTGAAACGTATGTGCTTGGTCAGAAGACGGCTTTGGATACTGCCCGGGCTGGTGTAATTGAGGATATTCAAAGAGAAGGGGTGATTCATGGTCGATGACGTACTGATCAATAAAGCTGCAACGATCGAACGTTGTGTCGCCAGGGCCCGCGAAGAATATGACAAAGACGCGGCAACGTTCGCCACGGACTTTACGCGTCAGGACGCTGCGATCTTAAATATCCAGAGGGCCTGTGAAGCGGCCCTGGACATTGGGCAGCACCTTATTCGGCGTGAGAAGTTAGGTGTCCCGCAGAGCGCAAGGGATGTTTTCGAACTGCTGTGCAGAGGTGGCTGGCTTGAGCAATCACTCCTCGCGACGATGAAAAATATGGTCGGCTTCAGAAATATCGCGGTCCATGAGTATCAGACCCTCCAATTGCCGATAACCGTTGCGATCATCACTCAGCATCTGGATGACTTCATCCGGTTCAGTTCATTCGTGCTAACACGAGATGCAGAAAACTGATCACTCAGGGCCGCCCAGCCGCCAAATTGCTGGGCGACTGCTCATGCCTGACAACTCTTTCACTGTCCAACCCCATCGCCCTCAGCCATCATTTCGCAATCGTGTGCGTGACAAAATGACGCAACCACGCCGAGGCGAGTAAGATAGGCACCCTGATTTTTCATCTCCCCATTTTCTTCGGACGGATCCTGCGTTGAGTGTCGTGAAACATCGACCTCCGGGGCGTCGTTTCGATTACGAATTGACAGAGCAAAACAGAGAAAAGGCGATCACTGAAAATGACCAAGACCTCGCGACCTTTATATATTTCTTACGCTGGCCCTTCGTTGCTGGAGATGCCGCTGCTCAACAAGGGCAGTGCGTTCACGCCGCAGGAGCGTGTGGATTTCAACCTGATCGGCTTGTTGCCGCAGAACGTCGAGACCATCGAAGAGCAGGTGACTCGCGTTTACAACCAGTACCAGCAGTGCGCGAGCGATCTCGACAAGCACATTTATCTGCGCTCGATTCAGGACAACAACGAGACGTTGTTCTTCCGCCTGCTGGATTCGCACCTGGAAGAGATGCTGCCGATCATCTACACACCGACCGTGGGTCAGGCGTGCCAGGAATTCTCGAAGATCTACCGCACTCACCGCGGTCTGTTCATTTCCTACCCTGAGCGTGATCGCATCGACGATATCCTGCGCAGCGCAACGAAAGATCGCATCAAGATTATCGTGGTGACCGACAGCGAGCGCATTCTGGGGCTGGGCGACCAGGGCATCGGCGGCATGGGCATCCCGATTGGCAAACTGTCGCTGTACACCGCGTGCGGTGGCATCAGCCCGGCGTATACGCTGCCGATTGTGCTGGACGTGGGCACCAATAACCAGGAGTTGCTGGACGACCCGATGTACATGGGCTGGCGCCACAAGCGGGTGACGGGCAAGGAATACGAAGATTTCATCGCGCTGTTCATCGAAGCGGTTCAGCGTCGCTGGCCGGACGTGCTGTTGCAGTTCGAGGACTTCGCTCAGACCAACGCCATGCCGCTGCTGGAGAAGTACCGCGACGAGCTGTGCTGCTTCAACGACGACATTCAGGGCACCGCGTCGGTGGCCGTGGGTACGTTGTTGGCGGCCTGTAAGGCGAAGAATGAAACGCTGGGTCAGCAACGCGTGGTGTTCCTCGGGGCAGGTTCCGCCGGTTGTGGGATCGCCGAGCACATCATTGCGGCGATGGTGATCGAAGGCCTGAGCGAAGCCGAAGCGCGCAAGCGCGTGATGATGGTCGACCGTTTCGGTCTGCTGACCGACAGCATGGACAACCTGCTGGACTTCCAGAAGAACCTCGCCCAGAAAGCAGGTGACGTGGCGGGCTGGTCAAGTGGTGACGGTTACCCTGAATTGCTGGATGTGGTCAGCCACGGCAAGCCGACCGTGCTGATTGGCGTGTCGGGCCAACGCGGTCTGTTCACCGAGCAGGTCATCCGCGAAATGCACAAGCACTGCGCGAAGCCGTTGGTCATGCCGCTGTCCAACCCGACCTCCAAAGTCGAAGTCACGCCGCAGGAAGTCCTGACCTGGACCAACGGCGACGCGCTGGTGGCAACCGGCAGTCCGTTCGCGCCGGTCACTGTGGGCGACCGCACGTTCCATATCGCTCAGTGCAATAACTCCTACATCTTCCCGGGCATCGGCCTGGGCGTGATCGCGGCGAAGGCCACACGTATCACGGACAAGATGTTGATGGCCGCTTCCAATGCCCTGGCTGAGTGCTCGCCGATGGTGACAGGCAAGGGGGATGCGGTACTGCCGCCGCTGAAGGAGATTCAGGGCGTCAGCAAGAAGATCGCGCTGGCGGTGGCCAAGCAGGCTCAGGCCGAAGGCATGGCGCTGGAAACCACCGAAGAAATGCTGCTGGAAGCCATCGAGCGTAACTTCTGGATGCCGAACTATCGCAGCTACCGTCGTAGCGCGGTGTAACTGCCTTCACACATCGCTTTATGTAGGAGCGCGCTTGCCCGCGATCACAGTGGGTCAGCTCAATATTTCTGGCTGATGCACCGCAATCGCGGGCAAGCGCGCTCCTACTCAGTGACAGTTGCCGCTTCACACAAGACCGCCGCATGGAAACATGCGGCGGTCTTTTGTTTTGTGACGAAAAACTTCAGGATGTCCTTTCGATAAAAACAAAAAGTTTGGCGAGGGACGCATGCAGACGGACAGTGTGCTCTATGACTACGTGATCGTGGGTGCCGGCCCTGCCGGGTGTTTGCTGGCCAATCGGCTGTCACAGAACCCTTCTCATCGTGTTCTGTTGCTCGAAGCGGGCGGGCAGGACAATTACGCCTGGATTCACGTGCCGGTGGGTTATCTCTACTGCATCGGCAATCCGCGCACCGACTGGTGTTTCAAGACGGAAGCCGAACCCGGCCTGAACGGGCGTGCCCTGAGCTATCCGCGCGGCAAAGTGCTGGGTGGGTGTTCCTCCATCAACGGCATGATCTACATGCGCGGTCAGTCCCGCGACTACGACGAATGGGAGGCGCAGGGCAACAAAGGTTGGGGCTGGAAGGACGTATTACCGGTTTTCAAACGCTCGGAAAGCCACTACGCCGGCGATTCCGACCTGCACGGCGGCCAAGGCGAATGGCGCGTCGAGCAGCAGCGGTTGTCGTGGACCTTGCTCGATGCGTTTCGTGAAGCCGCTGCACAGACAGGCATTGCTTCGATTCCAGACTTCAACGGCGGCGACAATGAAGGTTGCAGCTACTTTCAGGTCAATCAGCGACGCGGCGTGCGCTGGAACGCGTCGAAGGCATTTCTGCGTCCGGTGGCTCAACGGCCGAACCTGACGGTGCTGACCCACGCCGAGGTGGAACGAATCGAGTTTGAAAATGGCCGGGCGAGCGCGGTGCTCGCCAACGTCCGTCAGCAAGCACGACGGATTAATGCCAAGCGCGAAATAATCCTCTGCTGTGGCTCGATTGGCTCACCGATGGTGCTGCAACGGTCGGGGATCGGGGCCCGCCCGCTGCTGGAAAAACTCGGTATCGGCGTGCGTCATGAGCTGCCCGGCGTGGGGGCCAACTTGCAGGATCACCTGCAACTGCGGCTGATCTACAAAGTCAGCAACAGTCATACCTTGAACCAGATGGCCGGGAGCCTGTGGGGCAAGATGAACATGGGCCTGCGTTACGCGATCAATCGCAGCGGGCCGCTGGCCATGGCGCCGAGCCAACTGGGCGCGTTCGCCCGGTCAGGGCCGGACCAGGCGACTGCGAATCTGGAATACCACGTGCAGCCGTTGTCGCTGGAGCGCTTCGGAGAGCCGCTGCACCGCTTCCCGGCGTTTACAGCGTCGGTGTGCGATCTGCGTCCGCAGAGTCGTGGAACGGTGGAGATCCGCTCGGCTTTGGCCGATGCCGCGCCCATCATTCGTCCCAACTATCTGAGCCACGAAGCAGACCTCAAGGTCGCGGCGGATGCCATTCGCCTGACGCGCCGTATCGCAGCAGCACCGGCGCTTGCGCGTTTCGAGCCGGTGGAGTATCTGCCCGGCGTCAGCCTGCAAACCGACGAAGAACTGCGTCAGGCCGCGAGCAGCATCGGCACCACGATTTTTCACCCTGTCGGTACCTGCAAAATGGGGCAGGGGCGCGATGCCGTCGTCGATGAAAGACTGCGTGTGCATGGGGTGACGGGACTTCGGGTGGTGGACGCGTCGATCATGCCGACCATCACCTCCGGCAACACCTGCTCACCCACGGTGATGATTGCCGAGAAAGCGGCGCAGATGATCATTGAGGACGCGCTGAAAATCGAGTCAACGTGCGTGACAACAGGCGGTTCGCTATCTGCGGCGCAAGCGTTAACTGGGTGAGGCGCAGCGGAGGTTTTGCCCGAAGAGGGCGGATGGGCGGTGAAGGTTTGGACTTCCACGTCCCTCAGCAAGCTCACTGCGCAAACGCCCGGCGCATTACACCGCGTTCAAGCGATCAACCATGTCCGGGAATTTTTCGACGAGTTTGATCAGCAGCGCCGCTTGAGCATTGGGTTTTGACTTTTCTTGTTCCCAATTGCGCAAGGTGCTTGCGCTGGTGCGAATCCGCCTGGCAAAAACGTTCTGCGACATATGCAGACGTTCTCGCAGGGCAACGATCTCCTGAGCTGTAACGTCCGGCGCTGGTTTTTCCGCAAATGTATCGCTACGAAGCGTTATTTTTCCTTCTCGATGCGCGGCCATCTCTTCCACGCCTTGCATCATTTCCGCGAACAGATCGCGCTTTCGGCTCATTGCATACCTCGTTTGTTGAGCTCTACGCGGATCGCGCCTTTAAGCTGTCGCTCCTGGTCAGCCGTCAGGTTTTCAAGCTCATCCTTATCGTAGATGGAAAACATCCAGAATTGGCCGTCACCAGCTAACCAGTAGTAGATGACTCGTAGGCCTCCGCGTTTACCTTTGCCTCTTCGTGCGTCGACCCAGCGCAGCTTTCGGAAGCCGCCGGTCCGCGGCATGAGATCGCCGATGACAGGATTTTCAAGCATTGCAGTCTGAAGCGATCGGTAACCTTCTTCATCCAGATAGTCAGGGCGGAAGGTACTGAATGTCGACGTTTCAAAAAATACAGCATCCATGGATGTATACGCAAATCGATTATGGTTGTGATCTGGTCGCTCACCTTACCCAAGCCATCGAGTCGGCTCACATGGTTTTTTGCCACGATCTGTTGCGCGGATTCTTCCTACAGAAAAAGAAGTCGGCGCCAGACCTTTTGTTCGCATCCTTTTCACAAAAAATTGATGGCGGGCTGCCTAAAGTTTGCGATGTCGAAAGAGTTTTTTGGCTCTTGGTCGACGGTGTCTTTTTTCCAGTCAAGCAGACCCTCATGCCGAACCTGAAAGCAGTTCGCCCGGAGCTCGTGACCGCGCTCGCCAGCATTTTTTTATTGCTCGGGTTCAACCTCACGCTCTGGCAGCACCTGTTCGCCATTACCGACTTCAACGGTAAGGGGCTTTTGTTGCGCGGTGCTTTTGCACTGATGGTGTTTTGTGCATTTAATATTTTTCTGACGTTATTTGCCTTTAAGAAAGTCTTGAAGCCGGTGTTGGTTTTGCTGTTTCTAATCAGTGCGGGTGTTGCTTACTTCATGAGCCAATACGGCGTCATGATTGATGCGGGTATGTTTCGTAACTTCGCTGAAACCAATGCGACGGAAGTGCGGGATCTGTTGTCGTTGAAACTGGCGGTTTATTTATTGCTGCTCGGCGTTTTGCCCTCGGTGATTCTTTGGAAGACGCCGATCAATTACCGTCTCTGGCCGCGTGAAGTATTGAGCAAAGTGGTGGTCGGAGCTGTGTGCGCCAGTGTGATCGGCGGTGTGGCGCTGATGAACTATCAGGGCTTGTCTTCACTGTTTCGTAATCACCATGAACTGCGTTTGATGGTGGTGCCGAGTAACTACATCGGTGCTTCGGTGGGCTACCTGAGTGAGCAGGTCAAAGCCGCGCGACAGCCATTCGTGAGCATCGGTCAGGACGCGACACTGTCCACCGAGTGGCAACAGCACAAGCGCAAGTCGCTGACGGTTTTGGTGGTGGGGGAGAGCGCCCGCGCCGAGAACTTCGGCATCCTGGGTTATAACCGCGACACCACGCCTCAACTGAAGAGCGAACGAGGGCTGCTGACGTTCACCGACGTGCATTCCTGCGGGACGGAGACTGCGGTTTCGGTGCCGTGCATGTTCTCGAATATGGGCCGTAAGGATTACGACGCCAGCACGGCAAAAAACGAGGAAGGCATGCTCGACGTGCTCAAACGCGCCGGTCTGGACGTGATCTGGCGTGACAACCAGTCTGGCTGCAAGGGGACCTGTGACCGCGTGACCCTGCAGGATGTCAGCAACCTGAAGGATCCCGTGCTCTGCGCCAACAATGAATGCCGCGACGAGATTCTGTTGCAGGGCCTGCAGAACTTTATCGACCACCTGGACAAAGACACCGTGTTGGTGCTTCACCAGATGGGCAGTCACGGCCCCGAGTATTTCAAGCGTTACCCGAAAGAATTCGAGAAGTTTACGCCGGTGTGTGAAAGCAATGCGCTGAACAACTGTTCGCGGGAAAGTATTGTCAACGGTTACGACAACACGCTGCTGTACACCGACCATGTCCTGGCATCGCTGATCGATACCTTGCGCAGTAACCAGAACAAGGTCGACACCGCCATGTTGTACCTGTCCGACCACGGCGAGTCGCTGGGGGAGTACAACCTGTTTCTGCATGGCACGCCTTACATGTTGGCGCCCGATCAACAGAAGCATGTGCCGATGATTGCCTGGTTCTCGGATAACTATCAGCAGTCGTTTGCCGTCGACACCCATTGTTTGCAAAAGGAACGTAATGCGCCCTTGAGTCAGGACAACTTGTTCCACTCGATGCTCGGGTTGCTGCAAGTCCACACCAGCGTCTACAACCCGGCGCTTGACATGTTCGCCGGCTGCCGGGGGATTTATACGGACGGGGTATTGGCGAATGAGTGAGCAGGCGACCGATAAACACCCGATCCGGCACGATGTTCAGCCTCATGAGCAGGGCCTGGCGCGACGTTTGAGCCTGTGGCGCGATGCGCAACTGGCGCGTTACGCGTTGCGCGACGCTGGCGAGCCCGGTCTGGTGCTGGATCTGCCGTCGGGGGCCGGTCGGTTCTGGCCGGTGCTGGCCGAACACAGCAACCGCGTCATCCTGGCGGCTGACCCTTCGACGGACATGCTGGAAATCGCCGAAGCGCAGTCGTCCGCAGACATCCTCAAGCGCATTCGCACCTTTCAAAGCTCGGTGTTCTCCATCGGCTTGTCGGCGAATGCCGTCGATTGCATTTTTTGCATGCGACTCTTTCATCATGTCGCTGGCAGCGAGCAGCGGCTGGCCATTCTTGAAGAGTTTCACCGCGTGACTCGCGATACCGCGATTGTCGCGTTGTGGGTCGATGGCAATATCAAAGCCTGGCGACGCAAGCGCCAAGAGGGCACCCGGGTGGATGAAAGCGGCGCGCCGTCCGTGCGCAATCGCTTCGTGGTCTGCCGTTCCGACATTGAGTCGGAGTTTGCGCAAGCCGGTTTCCGCGTTGTCGGCCATCACGACTTCTTGCCGGGCTACGCCATGTGGCGGGTGTACGTGCTGCGCAAGAGGGGCGAATGATCCGATGGGCGGTCGTCTGAAAGTGCCCTGCCGATAAACACGCAAGATGAAGTTGTTCAAGACTTGCAGGACGGATGCCCGGTAAACGCTTATAGCGATATATACTGCGCGCCATTCTTCAAGGGGAGAGCCGTGTGGCCATCGATATTCACTGGATTCGCGACGACGACAGCCTCGCCCAACATTGCGCACACTGGCAGACGCTGCCGTTCGTTGCGCTCGACACCGAATTCATGCGGGTCGACACCTTCTATCCCATCGCCGCGCTTTTGCAGATCGGTGATGGCTCGAGCGCCTACCTGATCGATCCTCTGCTGATCAATGACTGGAAACCGCTGGCTGCGCTGCTGGAAAACACCGACGTTATCAAAGTGGTTCACGCTTGCAGTGAAGACCTCGAAGTCTTGCTGCGCCTGACCGGCAGCCTGCCTGCGCCGCTGTTCGACACCCAATTGGCCGCTGCCTACCTGAACCTCGGGTTCTCGATGGGTTATTCGCGTCTGGTGCAGGAAGTGTTGAACATCGAGTTGCCCAAGGGCGAGACCCGTTCCGACTGGCTGCAACGACCGCTGTCCGAGACGCAGATCAGCTACGCCGCCGAAGACGCCGTGCACCTGGCGGAGGTCTACAGCCTGCTACGTCCGCGCCTGTCCGACGAAAAGTACGCCTGGGTGCTGGAAGACGGGGCCGAACTGGTTGCCAACCTGCGTCGGGAAACCGACCCGTACGAGGTGTATCGCGAGGCTAAACTGGCGTGGAAGCTGTCACGCGCGCAGTTGAACGTGCTGCGTGAGCTGTGCGCCTGGCGTGAGCAGCAGGCCCGTTTACGCAATCAGCCGCGCAACCGGGTATTGCGTGAGCATTCGCTGTGGCCGCTGGCCAAGACCCAGCCGGATAACCTCGCCGCACTGGCGAAAATCGAAGACATGCACCCCAAGACCGTGCGTCAGGACGGCGAGTTTCTGCTCGACCTGATCAAGAAAGCCGGCAGCGTGTCGCCGGATGCGTGGCCTCCTGCGTTGCCGGAGCCGCTGCCGATCGAAGCCTCCACTGTATTGAAGCGCCTGCGCGCCATTGGCCAGCAGCAAGCCGAACGCCTGGACATGGCGCCGGAGCTGATGCTGCGCAAGAAGACGCTCGAAGCCCTGCTCAAGACCGGGTTCCCAGACGGTCCCTATAAACTGCCCGACTCGCTGCGTGGCTGGCGCCGCGAGTTGATGGGTCAGATGCTGCTCGACAGCCTGGCCAACGCCGGAGAACAGCCTTGAAACGTATTTGCTCGATCTACCGCAGTCCTCGCAAGAACGAAATGTACCTCTATGTGCTCAAGAGCGATGCGCTCGAACGCGTCCCGGTCGAACTGCTCAGTGCATTCGGTAAGCCGCAGCATGCGTTTGACCTGGTCCTGACGCCTGAGCGCACGCTGGCCCGCGAAGACATTCACACGGTGCTGGAGAATCTTGAGAAGCAGGGGTATCACTTGCAGATGCCACCGGCCGAAGACGAGTACATCGAGCATCTGCCCGACGAGTTGCTGCGCCGCAACGACCCGGTCTGACCGACTTTCGACCCCGTCATCCATCACGGGGGTTTACCGGACCGCTGTTCGCATCTGCTTGCCCCGGCTTTTCTGAAAGCGGTGGGCGGCAGAGGCCTTGCGGTCGCATGTCCTGCTTTTCTGAGTTTTGAATCCATGCGCGTTCTGATCGCCGAACACGATTACGCTATCTACACCGAGTTACTTCGCAAGGCCGCTCCCGACATCGAAGTACTGAGCAGCGGCAACTCCGCCGAACTGTCAAAAATGGCGGCGCAGACCTCGATCTGGCTGGGCCAGCCCGATCTGCTCGCCAACCTGCTGCGCCAGGGGCATACGCCGCAATGGCTGCAATCGACCTGGGCTGGCATTACACCGTTGCTGGCGCCGGGGCTGAACCGTAATTACCGGCTGACCCGCGCGGTCGGGATTTTCGGTCAGGTCATGGCTGAATTCGTGCTGGCCTACATGCTCGTGCATGAACGTGAAGTGCTGGCGCGGCTGGTAAGTCAGGTCGAGCGCAAATGGGATGATCGGGCGGGTCAAAGCCTTGCCGGTCGTAAAGCACTGATCGTCGGCACCGGCGACATCGGGGTCCGCGTCGCCGAGTTTCTGCTGCCATTCGGCGTCGAGCTGTATGGCGTTGCGTCCAGTGCGCGCACGCAAGCGCCGTTCATTGAAGTCGGCAGTCTCGAAGATTTGCCGCGTCTGGTGGGCGAGGTCGATTTCGTCATCAATCTGCTGCCGAACACCGCTCAGACTCACGACGTCTACGACGCGAAGCTGTTCGCTCAATTCAAACCGTCGGCGCTGTTCATCAACGTCGGGCGCGGCGTGGCGGTGGTGGATGCCGATCTGGTCCAGGCCTTGAAGGAGGGGCATCTGGCGGGCGCCGTGATTGACGTCTGCCGCCAGGAGCCCCTGCCGCAGCGTCATCCGTTCTGGACGGCCTGGGGGTTGTTGCTGACCGGTCACAGTTCTGCACCGACCTCGCCACGGGCCATGACGCAGTTGTTCGTCGAGAACCTGAAAGCCTACGCCGCCGGTGAAGCGCTGCGCGGGGAAGTGGATTTCGCGAAGGGGTATTGAGTCCCGAAGGCTGTGCGTACCCCTGTGGGAGTGAGCCAACTCACTTCCACCGGGACCGTTCAATCACGGTTGCTGGCGGCGTTCTGCAGACCGGGATTCCTTTCAGTGATTTCTTCAGTGGCGACGGCACACCGCTTACCGACAGTCGCCAGCGCTTGGCCCAGCTACGATGTGCCACTAGACTGGCGACCTTTTCATCACCCTATACCGATTCCTCGAAACCATGGCCGCCAAAGTCGAACCGTTCTGGATGCGTAAAACCCTCGATCAACTCGATTCGGTCGAGTGGGAATCGCTGTGCGACGGTTGCGGCCTGTGCTGTCTGCAGAAACTGGAGGACGAGGACGACGGCAGCGTGTACTACACGCGCATCGCCTGCAAGTTACTGGACCTCAATACCTGCCAATGCAGCGATTATCCGAATCGGCGCGCTCAGGTACCCGATTGCATTCAGCTCACGCCGGGGCAGGCGGATGAGTTCAAGTGGCTGCCGCCAACGTGTGGCTACCGTCTGGTCAGTGAAGGGAAGGATCTGCCGCTCTGGCATCATCTGGTCTGCGGCAACCGTGACCAGGTCCACAAGGAACGCATTTCTCAATCGGGACGCATGCTCAGCGAAAAGAATGTCGCTGAGGACGACTGGGAAGATTATCTGATCTTCCGCGCAGGCTGACGTGCCAGCGTCTCGACGGGCGCTCACTCTGCTGAAGCGGATTCATCCGCAAAACGTCCTCAAGCCTGCGCGCATTTGCCGGCCGTATAGACGTCTCGCGAATGAATTCGCTGCCACCGTGATCTGGTTTTCCAGCGCGTTGAAGCGGCCACGTACGCCTGGCTTCGCTTAGACGCCCTTTGGCCCTTTCACCGCATCGATGGTGGTGACGACCGCTTCTTCAGCCGCCACTTCAGCCTTGGTTTTGAGCTTGCTCAATTCAGCACCGGCTTCTTCAATACGGGAACGGGCAATGTCCATCTCGCTGCGGCTTTTTTCCAGCAGCGCCTTGGCCGAGCAATGACCGGTGATGCCGCGAGCCAGCACCGCGCCGCCAATCGCCAGTTGCACCAGGCCGAAGATACCGCCCCGGCGCAGGCCCTTGCCCATCATCAGTACGCCACCTGCCAGCGAGCCGATTCGCTCCCAGCCCTGCACGTTCTGTTCTGGATAATCGCGCACGGTTCGTTCGACGCGTTTGATGATCGGGGTATCGCTCATGATGCGTTCTCCATGAAAAGGTAGGGACCCTAGAGCTGACTGCCGGGCGCGCAAACTGTTCAATGCGTTTGTCGTGACGGTTCGATCAGGTGCGATCGGTTTCACGACCGAACTGCGGGCCGGAGCGGGTGTTATTGCCCTTGGCCATGCGGTCGTAAAGCACCACGTTCACGGTGGCGGCAAGGTTCATGCACCCTGTGGTGGGGATGTACACCACGTCTTCGCACCAGTCCCGGATCTCCTTGTCGAGCGAGCCGTCTTCCGGGCCGAAGATATAAATCGCGCGGTCGGGGTGGGTGTATTCCGGCAGCGGGCGGGCACCGTCGACCAGTTCAATGGCCACGGGCACGCAGCCCAGCGGAATGATCTTTTTCAAGTCGTCGATGCCGATCAGCGGGATGTCCTGATGGATCTTCTTGGTATCGGTGACGAAGTCCCGCGCCCGCTCGTAGCGTTTGCCGGTGTAGAACACCGACGCCACGCCATAACAGCCCGCCGCACGCATCACCGAACCGACGTTTTCCGGAGATTTGGGGTTGTACAAGCCGATGCAGGCATAGCGTTTGTTGGCCACGGCAGAGAGTGCTCTTCAGAGAAAGCGCGGGATTATACGGGAAGGTGGGGCTCAGCGAACGTGTAGGAGCGCGCTCGCCCGCGATTGTCCGGATCAGGCGGTAAGGATCTGTCGGCTGAACGAACGCATCGCGGGCAAGCGCGCTCCTACAGGCTTATTCGTCTTTTTTCATAAGGCCGGCCAGCGCCGCGAACGGGTTGTGCGTGGCCTTTGCGGTCTTCGGGCTGCTGGTCGAGCTGTCGGAGAAGTATTGCTGATCCGTGTAGCGCGAGTGTTCGTTGTCGTGGCAGTAAAGGCACAGCAGCTCCCAGTTGGAGCCGTCCTGCGGGTTGTTGTCGTGGTTATGGTCGCGGTGATGCACGGTCAGTTCGCTCAGGCGCTTGCCGGAAAACTCGCGGGCGCAGCGGCCGCAGACGTGCGGGTACATGCGCAGCGCCTTGTCGCGATAACCCATTTCGCGGTCACGCTGGGCATCGGCCAGGATGCGGTCCAGCTTGGAAGTGTTGGTCGGGGTTCCCGAGCTCATGGTGTCACCTGTTTCGTGTCCGGTTGGCAATGGGGCGAGTTTAGCGCTTTGATCCGCTGTCAGGCTTTGACTTTTTCAGCAATCCAGATCGTATGCCGTGTCCCCTTGTTTCCGTGCGCGTAGACCTTGACCTCTTCGGCCTTGAATCCGGCTTTGCGCAGTTTGTCGCTGAACGCTGCGTCGGCGCTGGCCGACCACACCGCCAATACACCTTTGGGGCGCAAGGCTTGAGCGCAGGCCGCCAGCCCCCCGGCGGAGTAGAGCCAACTGTTGGCTTTTTGCGTCAGGCCTTCAGGGCCGTTGTCGACGTCGAGCATGATGGCGTCGAACCCTTGAGATTCGCTTTTCAGCACCTGCGCGACGTCCTGGATGACAACCTTGGCGCGTGGGTCCCGCAGCGGATTGCCCGATTTCTCACCCAGCGCGCCACGATTCCATTCGACCACGCCGGGCACCAGTTCGGCCACGACCACTTCACCGTTCTTGCCCAGATGCTTGAGTGCCGAGGCGAGGGTGAAGCCCATTCCGAGACCGCCGATCAATACGCGAGGGTTCAGCCGTGAGGCGACCTTTTTGCAAGGGATCTCAGCCAGCGCGTCTTCGGAGCCGTGCATGCGCGTATTCATCAACTGGCCGCCGTCGCCGCCCTGAATCTTGATCACGAAGTCGTCGCCGTATTCGAACAGACACAGGGCGCCGCCGTTGTCGGGGATCGGGGTGGTATCGAGCAGAACAAAACGTTTCATGGAGAATCCGGTAGAAAGCCTGGAGGTGTGCGCATCAATTTCTCAGCGCACGAAGCGCCGTGCAGGAGTAGCCTGAGCGTCACAGCAGAAGATTGGCAGTGGAGGCCAACGATGAAGCGGTCCATTCTAGCGGCGATTGCCCTGATGATGCTCGGTGCATCACCGGTGTTTGCCGAGAATCTGCAACCTGTCCTGAATACCCCCGAGCCGATCGCCGCGACGTCCGGTTCGCCGGGAACAGCCACCCCGACGCCTTATCCACAAGTCACCCCGCCAAGCGTGCCGCGCGCGGGAGGACAGGGTAATCCGCCGTTACTGCCAAAGATCCCGCAACCCGGGCCGCCAAAAGAGGATGAGCCGTTGCCGGGGTTGCCGCCGCCCGCCAAGCCCAGTCCTTGATTCAGGCGCCCACCGACAGTGGGATGACCTATTCCTGCTGCGCCAGCACCTGTCCGTCCATCATCCGCAGGCGTCTGGACATCGCGACCGCAATCGCGCGGATGATCTTGGCCGCTACTTTCGGCGCCTCGTTGAGCATCTTGTCCAGTGAGTCCTTGCCCAGGTTCAACAGGTAGCAGGGCGAGGCCGCGATGCAGGTTGCCGAACGCCGTTCTCCGTCCAGCACCGCCATTTCGCCGAATGCCCGACCGCTGCGCAAGATCGCCGTTTCGACCTGTTTGCCGTCGCCATTGAGCTTCTGCACCGACACGGTTCCCGAATGGATGATGCACATGAAGGTGCCGGCGTCGCCTTCGTTAAAGATCGGCTGGCCCTTCTCGATGCTACTGATGCTGAAGTAACCGGCTGCCGCGGAAAAGTCGGCGGGTGTCAGGGCGAGGAACAGACCGCAGTCCATCAGCATCTCGCGGATCTCGTTGTTCAGGGATGACGGTGTCGGCATGTGATGTTCTTGTTGAGTCGTGGAGGGTGGAGACTGAAACAGCTGACGTATAAAACGTTCCCGGACCGCATATCGTCCAGGAAACGTCTGATATGACCCATGGCGATGAGGGAGTTCCTTACGCCAGTTGCAATACCTTGAAGATAAAACCGTATTCGAGCGCTACGTCACGCAAACCCTGATAACGGCCGCTCATCCCGCCGTGCCCGGCACCCAGTTCGGTCTTGAGCAGCAGCAGGTTGTCATCGGTTTTGGTGTCGCGCAATTTTGCCACCCATTTAGCCGCTTCCCAATACTGCACGCGGCTGTCGTTGTACCCGGCAATTACCAGCATCGCCGGGTAGGCTTGAGCGCTGACGTTCTCATACGGGGCATAGGCCTTGATGCGAGCATAGACTTCCGGATCCTGCGGATTTCCCCATTCGTCGTATTCCGTCACCGTCAGTGGCAGGTCAGGGTCGAGCATGGTGTTCAGCACATCGACGAACGGCACTTCGGCGATGGCCGCCTTGAACAGATCAGGACGCTGATTGATCACGGCGCCGATCAACAAACCGCCGGCGCTCCCGCCGCTGATCACCAATTGGTCCGCCGAGGTGAGGTTTTGCGCAATCAGGTGCTCGGCGCAGGCGATGAAGTCGCTGAAGGTGTTCGGTTTGTGTGCCTGCTTGCCGTTGAGGTACCAGGCTTCGCCGAGTTCGCCTCCGCCGCGCACATGGGCGATGGCGAAGGCAACGCCCCGGTTCAGCAGACTCAGTCGGGCGTGAGAGAACCACGGGTCCAGACTCTCGCCATAAGCACCGTAGCCGTAGAGGTACAGCGGCACGGGTTGACCGACCAGCTCGCGCTTGACCACCAGGCTGATCGGCACCTGGGTGCCATCGGCGGCGGTCGCCCAAAGACGCTGGCTGACGTAGGCATCGGCATCGAACTCGCCCAGTACGGGGGTCTCCTTGAGCACCACTTGCTCACCGGTGGCCAGGGTCAGCTGACGCACTTGCGGCGGGCGGTTCAGCGACTGGTATCGCAGACGAATCTTGTCGCTGTCGAATTCAAGCGTGTCCTGCACATACAGGTTGTAGGCCGCATCCGGCAGTTGCACGCGATACGCCGGGAGGCCTTGTGGATGAACTTCGACGATGGGCAGGCCACCTTCACGCAAACTCAAGGTCAGGCCGTTGGCATTGAGGCTGAAGCCGTCGAGCATCACCGACTCGCTGTGCGGAATCAGCGTCCGCCAGTCCTTGCGCTCGGGGACGCCGCTGGTTTTTTCCGGCGCATGAAACAGCGCGAAGTTGATACCGGCCTGGTTGCTGCGGATCAGCCAGCTCCAGGTGCCGTCGACCAGCCCGTGGTCCACGGAGTACTCATGGCCCTCACTGCGCGGCGCCATGCAGACAAACGCCTGTTCCGGCTTGCTCGCATCCAGCACCCAGGATTCGCCGGTCGTCTTGCTGTCGAGGGCCAACACCAGTTGCCGCTCGGAGCTGGTGCGGTAGCAGTGCAGGAAGAAACGTCCATCCGGCTCGTTGAACACCAGGTCGGCGCCGTCGCTGCCCAGGGTATGGCGGTACAGTTTGTGCGGACGGTGGGTGTCGTCCAGTTCGCCGAAGAACAGCGTCTGGCTGTCGTTGGCCCAGGTCATGCTGCCGTCGCAATCGTCGAAGGGCAGGGCAGTGACATCGCCGCTGCTCAGCTCTTTGACGTAGAGTTGATAGACCTCTTCACCGCTGGTGTCGAGGCTGTATGCCAGACGTTGATGGTCAGGGCTGATGCTGAACGCGCCAAGGGAAAAGAAACCGCCGTTGGCCAGCACATTGGGGTCCAGCAGCAGCTCTTCAGCGCTTTCATCGACCGTGTTTGAATCGTCAGCGGGGCGTGGGCAGCGATAGTGGCGGGCGTATTCGTCGCCCTCGGTGGTGCGGGTGTAATACAGGTAGGGACCCCAGGGCGAGGGCAGCGACAGATCCGTTTCCAGGATGCGACCCTTGATCTCCTGAAACAGGGTTTCGCGCAGCGCTTGCTGATCGGCAAGCTGACGCTCTTGGTACTCGTTTTCGGCCTTGAGGTAATCGAGCACCTCGTCGGCGTCGCGATTCTGGAGCCAGGCATACGGGTCTGCGCCGTCGCCCTTGCGGGCCTGCGGAGCGCTTGAGGCAATGTGGGAAGAAGGCATGCGGGGCTCTCTCAATGGGCTTTCTGGAATAAACGTTCCGGTCCGGACGTGCCCGGTCAGAGGCAGTGCGGACCGATAACTGAAGCCGGGGAAGCCGGGCTGGTGAAAAGTCGTTATCATAAGCGCCTCTTTACCTGCCTTACCACGGACGTCATGACCGACAACGACTATCTGATTGCCTGGGGCCTTTACGCATTTGCTGCGTTGGGTTGTCTGTTGGTGTGGTTCAAGCTGACTGGCTGGATGTGGCGCTACCTGCGCGAGCCGCTGCGCGTGATCGGCGCGGTCCTGCTGTTCTGCCCGACCATCATCGACCCGGTCAAGGACCAGTACGCCCCGGCGCTCGCCATCAGCGTGCTGGATCTTGCGTTCAAGGTGGGCAACAACGTCTGGCGTGCGGTGCTCGATCTGGCGACCTACGGCGCTATTGCGCTGGGTTTGTATGTCATCTTCGCGCTGATCCGCCTGCCTTTTCTACGCAAGAAAAAGGCCCGTCAGGCCCATGCCGAGCAAGCCGCGGCGCAGGCCGCCGCCGAACAGAAACAGGCAGAGCAGGATGACGAACCGTTCACCACTCAGGAGTCGGGCCGCTTCGCCCGTTCATCCGCACCGCCGGCCAGCGGCAGCAGTGGCCGCTACCGGGTCGAACCCAAGTTGTGATGACGTTTACCCTGTATGAGCGCGCTCCAGCAGTGTGATATGCGGTTAAACAGACCGGGAGCCGAGCATGTGTGAACTTCTAGGCATGAGTGCCAATGTACCCACAGACATCGTGTTCAGCTTTACCGGGCTGATGCAGCGTGGCGGGCGAACGGGTCCGCACCGCGATGGCTGGGGGATCGGCTTCTATGAGGGACGCGGTTTGCGTCTGTTTCAGGACCCGGCCGCCAGCAGCGAGTCGGAAGTCGCCCAACTGGTGCAGCGTTATCCGATCAAGAGCGAAGTGGTGATTGGTCACATTCGCCAGGCCAATGTGGGCAAGGTCTGCCTCTCCAACACCCATCCCTTTGTCCGCGAACTGTGGGGCCGTAACTGGTGCTTCGCGCATAACGGCCAGTTGGCGGATTTCCACCCGCGGGCCACGTTCTATCGGCCAGTGGGGGATACCGACAGCGAGGCCGCTTTTTGCGATGTGTTGAACCGGGTGCGTGAGGGGTTCCCTGAGCCTGTCGAGATCGAACAGCTGTTGCCGACGCTGGTCGAAGCCTGTAGCGAGTACCGCAGCAAAGGCGTGTTCAACTGTTTGCTCAGTGATGGCGACTGGCTGTTTTGTTTCTGCTCCACCAAGCTGGTGCACATTACTCGTCGTGCTCCGTTCGGCCCGGCTCGCCTGAAGGATGTCGATGTGATCGTCGATTTTCAGGCCGAAACCACGCCGAACGACGTGGTCACGGTCATTGCCACCGAGCCGTTGACCGAGAACGAAACCTGGAATCGCTACGAACCTGGGCACTGGAGCTTATGGCGTCGCGGCGAATGCGTGGCCGAAGGCCGAACCTGACAGAGAGGGATCTATGCTGCGAAGCTATCTGCGACTGGTGTTGTTCACGGCGGGCCTGTTGATCGGCGTGCAGATTCCCGGCTTTATCAGCGATTACAGCAAGCGTGTCGAAGCGCACCTGATTGAGGCGCAAAAAAGCCTGGGCGGTTACAACGACACCGCTCAACGGTTCTTCAAAGGGGATGTCCAGGCGCTGATCCAGCACTACCGCAGCAGTGACGATCCGGTGTTTCGCGCCGATGCCGACAACATCAATAACCTGCTGATTCGCACACAAACCCTCGACCGCGAATGGCTGGCCTTGCAAGGCCCTTGGTACATGCGGGCTTACCATGTGCTGACCGCTGCCGACCCGGACATTCGCAAGGAAACCTGGAACGGGTATTCGTGGCAGGTCTTGCTGTCGCCTGAAGTCATCGGTTGGGGCCTGGTGTGCGCGCTGTTGTTCTCGCTGGTCATCGAAAGCTTCGTGCTGTTCATCGACTGGGTGTTCGTGGGACGCCATCACGTGCGCAAGGTGAACCGGGACTGGCAGTGAGCCAGAATCGATGCCCTGCTCCGGCGCCGGAACGGTGGGGTGAGCAAGCTCACTCCCACCGAGAAATGCGCTGATCTCAAGATTCCGGCTCTTCCCGTTCACTTTTTCTTATCTCCCCCTCCCGCTTTTATTCGTTGGACACCCCAACACCTCCCGTCCAAGAATGCGCCTGCACATGACAGGCTCGTTTCAACGCTGCAAAGCGACGCTTCCCGCGCGTAGACTCAAGGCTCGTCTTCAATGTTCGTCTGCACAGGAGATATCCTTTGGGCCGCCTGTTATTGAACTGTGACATCGGCGAAAGCTACGGCGCGTGGACCATGGGTCTGGATGCCGAAGTCATGCCGTTCATCGATTGCGCCAATATTGCCTGTGGTTTTCATGCGGGCGATCCCAGTGTCATGCGCAAGACCGTGGCCTTGGCGCTGAGCCATGACGTGACCATCGGTGCGCACCCTGCCTACCCGGACCTCGTGGGATTCGGCCGCCGCTCCATGGCCTGTTCGCCGCAAGAAATTCAGGACCTGCTGCATTACCAGATTGGCGCACTCGATGGTATTGCCCGTGCTCAGGGTGGTCGTGTCAGCTACGTCAAACCCCATGGCGCGATGTACAACGACATGATGGCCAATCCGACTCTGCTGCGTGCCGTCATCGAAGGCATCGCCCGTTACAACGCTGAACTGCCCTTGATGCTGCTGGCCATGCGTGACAACAGCGCAGCGCAAGCGATGGCCGATGAGTTCGGCGTCACGCTGTGGTTTGAAGCGTTCGCTGACCGTGCGTACGACAGCGTGGGGCGTCTGGTGGCGCGCAGCTTGCCGGGAGCGGTGCATCACGATCCGGAAACCATTATTGCCCAGGCGCTGACCTTGTCCCGGGGTGAACCCTTGATCGCCAGCGACGGCAGCGAACTGCTGCTTAACGCCGACACGCTCTGCGTGCATGGCGACAACGCCAGTTCCATCGCCGCCGTACAACGGATTCGTCAGGCCTTGGGCAAAACCCCGGCGCAGTTGTCCACCTCATGAATGTGTGTATCGAAGTCGTCGCGATCGATTGTTTGATGGTGCGTCTGTTCGACGCCATCGACGAAGCCAACATGCCGTGGATGATCGCGGCCAGCCTGCGTTTGCGCGAGGGCTTCGGTGCGCATCTGATTGATCTGGTGCCGTCGTACACCACATTGATGGTGCATTACGACCTGATGGCGCTTGATCCTGTCCAGGCGCGCGAGGTGATCGCGCAGGCCATGACCGACCTGTCGCCCGACGCCGCCAAACGCGGGCGGCAGCATGTGTTGCCGGTCTGGTACGACCTGAGCGTCGGCCCCGAGCTGACGTTGCTGTCCCGACGCAGTGGGTTGTCGGTGGATGAGGTGATCCGCCGCCACAGCCAGCGTGAATACCAGGTGTTTGCCTTGGGTTTCGCTCCCGGATTTGCCTTCATGGGCCTGGTCGAAGAGGTTCTGGCGGCGCCGCGTATCAATACCCCGCGCAAACGCGTGGCGGCAGGCAGTGTCGGGATCGCCGAACGCCAGACAGCGGCTTACCCGCTGGAGTCGCCGGGCGGCTGGAACATCCTGGGCCGCACGCCAGCGAAATTGTTTGATCGCGAGATCGATGGCTACAGCTTGATGCAGCCCGGCGACACCGTGCGTTTCGAGCCTGTGGAGCGCGCCGAATTCATTCGCCTGGGTGGCGACGACACCGCGCTGGAGGCGCTGGCATGACCGTGCTTACCGTAAAAAGCAGTACGCCGTTGTGCCTGCTTCAGGACGCCGGGCGGTTTGGCGTCCGCCATCTGGGCGTAACACAGGGCGGGGCGCTGGACTGGGTGTCGATGTCCTGGGCCAACAAGCTGCTCGACAACCCGCTGGACGCCGCCGTCGTAGAAATTACGCTTGGTGGACTGACGCTGGTCGCTGAAGCCGATTGTTGCCTGGCGTTGGCGGGCGCTGATCTGGGCGCGATGCTCGATGAGCGCTCGATTGCGCCCTGGCGCAGTTTCTTCGTTCGTCGTGGACAGCAATTGCGGTTTACCCAACCAGTCTCGGGCGCACGTGCTTATCTTGCGGCGCCCGGTGGATTCGACGCCGTTGAGGTTTTGGGCAGTTGCGCCACTGTCGGGCGCGAGAGACTGGGAGGGTTGCAGGGCGACGGCAAAGCGCTGGTCGAAGGCGATCAGTTGAAGTACTCAGGCACCTCCTTTGAGTTGCATGGGTTGCCTGACGGGTTGATTCCAGACGTGTGCGACGCGCGCCCGCTGGATGTCGTGCTTGGCGCGCAGATCGGCCAGTTCAGCGGCCTGAGCCTGTTCGATGCCTTCAACAGCGACTGGACCCTCGACAGCCGCGCCGACCGCATGGGCATACGCCTGCTGGGACCGGAGTTGGTGTATCAGGGCAAACCGATGATCTCCGAAGGCATTCCACTCGGCGCGATTCAGGTCCCGCCTGATGGTCAGCCTATCGTTCTGCTTACTGATCGCCAGACCATCGGCGGCTATCCAAGGCTTGGCGCATTGACGCCGCTTTCACTGGCGAGGCTGGCGCAGAAACTGCCGGGCACGGTGGTGCGGATGAGGGCGGTGGTGCAGGAGATGGCGCATCGCGAGCAGGTGGGGTGTCTGAATCGACTCGGTCTGCCGTTGTAGGAGCGTGGCTTGTCCCGCGATTGCATTATGTCTGTGACCTACAAGGTGTCTGACACTCCGCAATCGCGGGCAAGCGCGCTCCTACCGTCTCAGCATTACTTCGCCAGATACCGCATCCCTTCTTCCAGCCCGCGCAAGGTCAACGGGTACATCTGATCCTCGATCAAATCCCGCACGATGTTGGTCGAGGTGGTGTAGGCCCAGGCATCCTTGGGGTAGGGATTGATCCAGATGATCTTCTTGAACTTGGCCATGAAACGGTGCATCCACACGTAGCCTGCTTCTTCGTTCCAGTGCTCGACGCTGCCGCCGGGCTGGGTGATTTCGTAGGGCGCCATGGCGGCATCGCCAATGAAGATCACTTTGTAGTCGGCACCGTATTTGTGGAGCAGATCCTGGGTCGACGTGCGTTCCGAAGTGCGGCGCAAGTTGTTCTTCCACACCGATTCGTAGATGAAGTTGTGGAAGTAGAAATACTCCATGTGCTTGAACTCGGTCTTGCAGGCCGAGAACAGTTCTTCACAGATTTTCACGTGGGCGTCCATCGAGCCGCCGATGTCGAACAGGAGTAACAGCTTGATGGTGTTTCGGCGCTCGGGGCGCATCTGGATGTTCAGCAAGCCGGCATCGCGGGCGGTGTGGTCGATGGTGCCGTCGATGTCCAGTTCGTCTGCGGCGCCTTGGCGGGCGAATTTGCGCAGGCGCCGAAGGGCGACCTTGATGTTGCGCGTGCCCAGTTCGACCTGGTCGTCGAGATTCTTGTACTCACGCTGATCCCAGACCTTCGCCGCCTTGCCCTGACGCTTGCCGGCATCGCCCACACGAATACCTTCCGGATTGTAGCCGCCCGAACCAAACGGGCTGGTACCGCCGGTGCCGATCCATTTATTGCCGCCTGCGTGGCGTTCTTTCTGTTCTTCCAGCCGCTTCTTGAATTCCTCGATGAGTTTGTCGAGCCCCCCAAGGGATTGAATCTGCGCGCGCTCTTCATCCGTCAGCGAGCGCTCGAATTCCTTGCGCAGCCAGTCTTCGGGAATCAGCGCCTGCAGGTGATCGTCGAGTTTTTCGAGGCCGTTGAAATAGGCGCCGAAGGCCCGGTCGAACTTGTCGTAATGGCGCTCGTCCTTGACCAGAATCGCCCGCGACAAGTAGTAGAACTCGTCCATGTCGGCGAAGGTCACCCGCTGTTTCAGGGCATTGATCAGGTCCAGCAGCTCACGCACCGAGACCGGCACCTTGGCGGCGCGCATTTCGTTGAACAGGTTGAGCAACATGATGGGTGTCCCGCACTTATCCCAAAGAGCTTAGCGATTGCCACGACGGCTCATGAACGCCAGACGCTCAAGCAATTGCACGTCCTGCTCGTTCTTCACCAGCGCGCCCGCCAGCGGCGGAATGGCCTTGGTCGGATCGCGTTCGCGCAGCACCGCTTCGCCGATGTTGTCGGCCATCAGCAGTTTCAGCCAGTCCACCAGTTCCGAGGTAGACGGCTTCTTCTTGAGCCCCGGGACTTTGCGCACATCGAAGAACACGTCCAGCGCTTCGCTGACCAGGTCTTTTTTGATGTCCGGATAGTGCACGTCGACGATCCGCTGCAGGGTGGGGCGGTCAGGGAAGGCGATGTAGTGGAAGAAACAGCGGCGCAGGAAGGCGTCCGGCAGTTCCTTTTCGTTGTTCGAGGTAATGATGATGATCGGGCGCTTCTTGGCCTTGATCGTCTCGTCGATCTCGTAAACGTAGAACTCCATCTTGTCGAGTTCTTGCAACAGGTCGTTGGGGAATTCGATGTCGGCCTTGTCGATCTCGTCGATCAGCAGGATCACGCGTTCGTCCGATTCGAACGCCTCCCAGAGCTTGCCCTTCTTCAAGTAGTTGCGCACGTCGTGGACTTTGTCGACGCCCAGCTGCGAGTCGCGCAGGCGGCTGACCGCGTCGTACTCGTACAGGCCCTGATGGGCCTTGGTGGTCGATTTGATGTGCCAGGTGATCAGCTTGGCGCCGAAGGATTCGGCCAGTTGCTCGGCGAGCATGGTCTTGCCCGTGCCCGGCTCGCCTTTGACCAGCAGCGGACGCTCCAGGGTAATGGCAGCGTTGACCGCCAGCTTCAGGTCGTTGGTCGCGACATAGGCAGAAGTGCCTTCGAACTTCATCGAAAAATCCTCGAACATGGCGCCTGGGCAACACACCCAGACAGCCGGAATCAGAAAAAGAGCATGCCGCGACTATAACGCGCGGCCCGCACGCCTGTGAACGCAGACGCTTTATTCAGTTGCTGAATGGCGGGTCGTGCTTTGACCACGCTTACGTTGAATCTTTGAGAGTGAACATGCTCACGAGGACTGGCCTTCATCCACTAGCGAGGGGCAGTTCTTGAGCCTTCGTGAGCAGGCTTACGCCCACAGTAGAAGGGGCAATCACCCCGCCTCTTTCTTGCCACTGTCATACCGCGTATTGAACGCCTGCACGAACGCGTTGCGCAGGATCTGCAGAAACGCCTGGAATGCGCTGATGTCCTGTTTGTGTACGCTGCCGCTGAGTTCGACGCGGGTGGCGAACTGGTTTTTGCGCTGGTTCTTGAGCACGGTTTCGCTGGCGCCGACCATGGCTTCCCAGATGGAGCGGAAGAAGCCCTTGTTCTGGTTTTCGACGTCTTGCTGCCAGTTGAAGATGTCCACATCGCGCAGCAACGGTTTGATGTAGCCGCTGAGCTGACCCTTTTTGGCTTGAGCCTCGATCACGATGTCGCCATTGCCCGCGTTGAAGTCGAACTTGCCATACGCCGACGCGAAGTCGTTCATCTGTTTGAGTTGCACACCGGTCGCCCGGAGTTTGAAGTCGAAGTCTTCGAAGTTGCTCAACGGGTCGAACGTGGCAGTGCTTTCCAACGGCGCATTGCCCAGCAGCATCGCCTTGCCGTCGAAGCGGGCCTCGCGATTGCCTGCGATGTTGGTCAGGTTGTAGATGCTGGCATTGACCTTGTCCGCTTCGATTTTCACTTTGGGTGTTGAGTTGAAGTTGTTAAAGGTGATCTTGCCATCGTCGACTCGCAGCTCATTGAGGGTGATTGGCAGCAGCTTGTTCAATTGATCCTGCCAGTCAGTGCCTGTACCGGTCTGCGACTGCTGTTTGTCGGGACCACCGTCGACAAAGTTGAGCTCAGGGCTGAGAAACGCAACCTCTGCCACCACCGCATGGTCGTACCAGAGTGAGTGCCAACTGACAGCAATGTCGATCACCGGTGCTTTGAGCAGCGGAACGGGAACCTTACCGTCTACTTTGACGATATTCAGGCCGTTGATCTGGTAAGCGCCGCGCCACAGGGCCAGGTCCACATCGGTGATGTGCCCGCGGTAATCGCCCATGTCGGCAAGTTTGTTGTTCAGGTAATTGCGCACCACATAAGGTAACGCGATGTGAACGGCGATCAGTACGACGATGAGGCCAACGACTGTCCACAGTGGCCAGCTATAGCGACGTTTCATGGTAGCGCTCTCCGGTGACGTAGAGGTGTTGACTGTCGGCGTTGTCATCCGTTCGCTACGACTGGACGCATCACGTGCTCAAGGCATAGGCTTTGGGCTTTTCCCACCTGCACAAGGACCCGGTCATGAGCCGTATTTACGCAGATAACGCCCATTCCATCGGCAATACGCCTCTGGTGCAGATCAACCGCATCGCACCGCGCGGCGTCACCATTCTGGCCAAAATCGAAGGGCGTAATCCGGGGTATTCGGTCAAGTGCCGCATTGGCGCGAACATGATCTGGGACGCGGAAAGCAGCGGCAAACTCAAATCGGGCATGACCATTGTCGAGCCCACGTCCGGCAACACCGGTATCGGGCTGGCGTTCGTCGCCGCTGCGCGCGGCTACAAGCTGATGCTGACCATGCCCGCGTCGATGAGCATCGAGCGGCGCAAGGTGCTCAAGGCGCTGGGTGCCGAGCTGGTGTTGACCGAACCCGCCAAAGGCATGAAAGGCGCCATCGCCAAAGCCGAAGAGCTGGTGGCGAGTGAGCCGGACCAGTACTTCATGCCCGGGCAGTTCGAGAACCCGGCCAACCCGGCGATTCATGAAAAGACCACCGGCCCGGAAATCTGGAACGACACCGATGGTGCTATCGATGTGCTGGTCGCAGGCGTCGGCACGGGCGGCACGATCACCGGTGTTTCGCGTTACATCAAGCACGCTATGGGCAAGCCGATCCTCTCGGTGGCGGTCGAACCGATGATTTCCCCCATCATCACGCAAGCCATGGCCGGCCAGGAAATCACCCCCAGCCCGCACAAGATCCAGGGCATTGGCGCGGGTTTCATTCCGAAGAACCTTGACCTGTCCATCGTCGACCGGGTGGAACTGGTCAGCGACGAAGAAGCCAAGGCCATGGCATTGCGGCTGATGCAGGAGGAGGGGATTCTCTGCGGGATTTCCTGCGGCGCGGCGATGGCGGCCGCCGTGCGCCTGGCTGAGAAGCCGGAGATGCAGGGCAAGACAATCGTGGTGGTGCTGCCGGATTCGGGTGAGCGTTACCTGTCCAGCATGCTCTTCAGTGACCTGTTCACTGAACAGGAGCTGACCCAATAGTCGCATGCCGGGACGCTTCGGCTTTTTACCGGATCGACTAAGGCTTATGATGGCGGCCATTCAGAGCCGCTGGATTATTGTTTCAGATCATCTTGCGGGGTTTGCAGTGAATTAGAATCTTTGGCCGCGCTCTGCTTCCGGGCGCGGCCCGTAGGAGCGTGGCTTGTCCCGCGATCTGGCGCACAGCGGCAGCAGAACCTGTCAATGCTGTGTATCAGATGCAGGTGAGTCGTGAGCGTTTGTAGCCGGTTCCCGGCCAATCGTCCGGATGCGGCCCAGACACAAGCCACGCTCCTACAATGGTTATTCAGCGCAACGATGTTATCTGCCGGTTTCAAGGAGAGTTTCATGACCCTTTCTTTTGCTGCCAAAGCGGCGATTCTGCTGCTGTTTGTGGGCAGCACGCTGTACGTGCATCTGCGCGGCAAGGCGCGTTTGCCTGTGCTGCGGCAGTTCGTGAACCACTCCGCGCTGTTTGCTCCGTACAACGCGTTGATGTACCTGTTTTCCAGCGTGCCGTCCAAACCTTACCTGGACCGCAGCAAGTTTCCCGAGCTCGACGTTTTGCGCGATAACTGGGAAACCATCCGCGACGAAGCGATGCACCTGTTTGACGAGGGGTATATTCGCGCCGCCGCCAAGGACAACGATGCCGGTTTTGGCTCGTTCTTCAAGAAAGGCTGGAAGCGTTTTTACCTGAAGTGGTACGACAAACCGCTGCCTTCCGCCGAGGCGCTGTGCCCGAAAACCGTCGAACTGGTCAGCCGTATTCCCAACGTGAAAGGCGCCATGTTCGCGCTGCTGCCGGGCGGCAGTCACCTGAACCCGCACCGTGACCCCTTCGCCGGTTCCCTGCGTTATCACCTAGGGCTGTCGACGCCGAACTCCGACGATTGCCGGATCTTCGTCGACGGCAAGGTTTACGCCTGGCGCGATGGTGAAGACGTGATGTTCGACGAGACCTACGTACACTGGGTCAAGAACGAAACCGACGTCACCCGGGTGATTCTGTTCTGCGACATCGAGCGCCCGCTGAGCAATCGTTTCATGACCTCGATCAACCGCAGCGTCAGTGCGTTTCTCGGTCGCGCCACGGCGCCGCAGAACACCGATGACGAACGCGTCGGCGGGATCAACCAGGCCTATGCCTTCAGCAAGCGCTTCAGCAATGCGTTCAGCGGCAAGGTGAAACAGTTCAAGCGCGCCAACCCCAAGGCGTATCGCATCCTGCGTCCTGTGCTGGCGGTGATCGTGCTGACCCTGCTCGGCTACTGGCTGTTTGGCTGAAAACTAAACGTTGCATCACGCACCGCGCGCTGGTTATATTCAGCGCCGGTGTTTTGAAACCTGTCGAAACACTCCACCTCATTCCGATGAAGATCAGCGCCATGCCTGCTTCCCACCTTCAGTTCGTGTTCGACACCGCAGCCCAGTCTGCTGTTGTTCCGTGCGGGTGCATGCAGGTCGCCTTCATCACGCGTTATCCCCCACCTTCTCCTGTGAGCAGCCCGGTCGTGTGCGTCGTCGCACCGCCAGGCGTCGTTGTGCTCGGCTGATCGACCGCTCCTCGGCTGTCGATTCACGCCTGCAAACGCCAACAAAACATCCGTGAATCCGGTTCTGCGCCGGGTCCGATTTTGTCTGAATCACAGGTGACACCATGTTTGCGAATAAAGCCCTGGCCTCAATGGCCACGACCACGCTGTTTGTCCTGCTCTGGAGTAGCGGGGCGATCGTATCCAAGTGGGGTCTGGCGCACGCATCCCCCTTTGCGTTTCTGTTTTTCCGTTTCGTGCTGGCGCTGATCGCGCTGGCGATCCTGATCCCGACCCTGGGCTACAAGCTCCCCGGCACGCGTCAGTCGATGCTTTACGCCATCGCCACCGGCGCCGTGTTGTTGGGCGCCTACCAGATCTGCTACCTGCTGGCGCTGGACATGAAAGTCGCGCCAGGCGTCATGGCGACGATCATGGGGGTTCAGCCGATCCTCACCGCCGTACTGGTTGAGCGCAGTCGTTCCGGCTCGCGGATGTTCGGGCTGTGCCTGGGGCTGGCGGGCCTGGTGCTGGTGGTCTATCAAGGCATCGGTGACGGTGGCTCGCTGGCCGGCATGGCGTTCGGGGTCCTGGGCATGCTGAGCATGACCGGTGGTTCGATCATGCAGAAACGCATCACTGACAATCCGTTGGGCACGCTGCCGGTTCAGTACTTGGCGGGTGCCGTCGTGTGCGCGGTGTTCGTCCCGTTTCAGCCGTTCCATTTCGAGCACAGCCTCGGCTTCTACGTGCCGGTGCTGTACATGGGGCTGGTGGTGTCGGTACTGGCGACCTTCCTGCTGTATCGGCTGATCGCCCAGGGCAATCTGGTGAACGTGACCAGCCTGTTCTATCTGGTGCCCGCTGTGACCGCGATCATGGACTACCTGATCTTCGGCAATCGCCTCGCATGGCTGAGCATGCTGGGGATGGTGCTGATCGTGGTGGGGCTGGCGTTTGTGTTCAGGAAAGTGAAGTAGCCCGACGCGACTGTTGCCAGATGAACGCGCTCCGGTGACGGAGCCGTTCCACTGCTAAGCTCGGCACTGGAATGATCACGAGATACTCCAATGTCCTCGCCTTGGCCTGCTGCCGACATCGCCCGTCTGATCCTTGAAGGTTTCGACGATTACCGTGATCAGTTCCGTCGCATTACCGAGGGGGCTCGAACCCGCTTTGAGCAGGCGCTGTGGCAGGAAGCGCAGGCCGCGTCGGCGGCGCGAATCAATCTGTACGAGGAGAAGGTCGGCGAGGTCACCGCCCGGTTGACCGAGACGTTCGCCCGCGACCTGTTGCTGGACGCCGAGCACTGGCCTCAGGTCAAGGGCGCGTACATCGAGCGCATCGACCCGCGCCTGGACGATGAGCTGGCGGAGACCTGGTACAACTCGGTCTTTTGCGGCCTTTTCAGTCATGACCTGATCAGCGACGCGTGCATGTTCATTCACACCACCCGGCCTGCGTCACGCCACCATCAGGGGACGCCGCAAACACGTACGTACCGTCCACAGGGTGATTTGTTGGCGATGCTGGCTGAGGTGTTCAGCGACTACCGCTTCACCGTCGCCTACGCCGACCTCGCCCGCGATCTGCAACGGCTTGAAGCCCTGCTGCGCGAAACGCTACCCGACTGGGTCTGCAAGGACACGGCGCTGACGGTTGAGCTGTTTTCCTCTGTCCTGTATCGCAACAAGGGCGCATATCTGGTCGGCCGCATTTACACCCTCGACGAACAATGGCCACTGGCGATCGCGCTGCTGCACCGCGAAGGGCAGGGTGTGCAGATCGATACGTTGATCACCGACGAGGCCGAGGTGTCGATCATCTTCTCGTTCACGCGTTCGTACTTCATGGTCGATGTGCCGGTGCCGGCCGAGTTCGTCGGTTTTCTGAAAGGCATTCTGCCGGGCAAGCACATGGCCGAGCTGTACACCTCGATCGGTTTCTACAAGCACGGCAAATCCGAGTTCTATCGTGCGCTGATCAGGCATCTGGCCGACACCGATGATCGTTTCATCATGGCGCCAGGCGTTCGGGGCATGGTCATGAGTGTGTTCACGCTGCCGGGTTTCAACACCGTATTCAAAATCATCAAGGATCGTTTTTCGCCGTCCAAGAACGTTGATCGGGCCACGGTGATCGAGAAATACCGGCTGGTGAAAAACGTCGATCGGGTAGGGCGTATGGCCGACACCCAGGAATTCGCCGACTTCCGCTTTTCCGTGACTCAGTTCGATCCGCAGTGTCTGCAAGAGCTCCTGGACGTTGCCCCGTCGACAGTCGTGCTCGAAGGCGACACGGTCTTGATTCGTCACTGCTGGACCGAACGCCGCATGACGCCGCTCAATCTGTACCTGGAAAACGCCAGCGAGGCGCAGGTGCTGGAGGCTCTGGACGATTATGGGTTGGCGATCAAACAGCTGGCGGCGGCCAATATTTTCCCGGGCGACATGCTGCTGAAAAACTTCGGCGTCACCCGGCATGGGCGGGTGGTGTTTTATGACTATGACGAGATCTGTTATCTGACCGAGGCCAACTTCCGGCGGATTCCCGAGCCGCGCACACCGGAAGACGAGATGGCGTCCGAGCCGTGGTATTCGATTGGGCCCCTCGACGTGTTTCCCGAAGAGTTTCCGCCGTTTCTGTTCGCCGACCCGGGCCAGCGCCGACTGTTCAATAGCCTCCACGGCGAGCTGTACGACGCCGATTACTGGAAGGGCGTGCAGGCGGCGATCCGGGCGGGGAAGGTGATCGATGTGTTTCCGTATCGCAGGAAGTCGATGCAATCATTGTAGGAGCGAGGCTTGTGCCTGGGCCGCATCCGGACGATCTGCCGGAAACCGGCAGCGAACCCAGCATCCGCACTGTATCTGACACAACGCGTTTGCAGGTTTCACGACGACTACGTCGCCGATCGCGGGACAAGCCTCGCTCCTACAGGAACTGCGTACTCAGCTAAGGCTCACATGCCGACTCAACAACGCCCTCAGCGCCGCCGGCTTCACCGGTTTGGCGAGGTATTCCAGCCCTGCCGCGTGCACCTGTGCCACCAGTTCGGGGCGACCATCGGCACTGATCAGCACGCCCGGCACCGGTTCACCCAGTTGGGTGCGCAGCCAGGCCATCAGTTCTGTGCCGGTCTCGCCGTGGTCAAGGTGATAGTCGACCAGCGCGAGGTGCGGACGGATGCCGTCGTCGAGCAGCGCCTGGCACTCCTCGCGATTGCGCGCGGTCCACACCTGACAACCCCAACGACTCAACAAGCTGTTCATGCCGATCAGGATGCTGTCTTCGTTGTCGATGCACAGCACCTGCGTGCCGTTGAGCGCTGTTTTTTTAGGCTCGGCGGTGATGGGGGGCGGCAACGTTTGCGAACGCGCCAGTGGCACCGTCACGCTGAAGACGCTGCCTTTCCCCGGCCATGAGCGCACCTCCAGCGTATGGCCCAGCACGCGACAGAAGCCGTCGGCGATAGCCAGACCTAACCCCAGTCCCTTTTCTGCGCGCGTTTGATGACTGTCCAGGCGTTTGAACTCCTCGAAAATCACCTGACGTTTGTCCTCTGGAATGCCCGGTCCACGGTCCCAGACTTCCAGACTCAGATGGTCGCCTTTGCGACGCACGCCCAGCAGGATCGGTCCTTTGGCGTAGCGGAAGGCATTGGTCAGGAAGTTCTGCAGCACCCGGCGCAGCAGCTTCACATCGCTGGCGACCCGCAGCCGACTGCCACGCACGCGAAAGCTCAGACCTTGCTCCTGCGCCAGTGCCTTGAACTCCGCGCCTAGCGTGTCGAACAGATTATTGAGCGGGAACGGTGCGACGGTCGGGGTGAACTTGCCGTTTTCCAGGCGGGAAATGTCCAGCAGGTCGCTGATCAGGTCTTCCGCCGAACGCAGTGAACTGTCCAGGTGATGGATCAGTTTCCGGGCTTCATCGGGCACGTTGTCGTCGGTGTGCAACAAGGCAGCGGAGAACAGGCGCGCGGCGTTCATGGGTTGCATCAAGTCATGACTGACCGCTGCCAGAAATCGCGTTTTCGACTGGTTGGCGGCTTCGGCGTGGGCCTTGGCCTCGGTGAGCGCCAGGTTCAGTTGCGACAGTTCATGTGTGCGTTCGGCAACCCGCTGCTCCAGGCTTTCGTTGACGCCCTTGAGCGCCTGCTCGGCTTCGCGGAAGGCGGTGATGTCAGTGAAGCTCATGACGAAACCGCCGCCGGGCATCGGGTTGCCGATCAGCTCGATCACCCGGCCGTTGGGGAACAGTCGCTCGGACGTGTGTGCACGGCCCTGACGCATCCAGTGCAGGCGTCGGGCGACATGCACTTCGGCTTCGCCGGGTCCTAGCAGGCCGCGCTCGGCGTTGTAGCGAATGATGTCGGCGATCGGCCTGCCGACGGCGATCAGCCCGTCCGGGTAGTTGAACAGCTCAAGATAGCGGTCGTTCCAGGCCACCAGCTTCAGCGACTGGTCCACCACGCTGATGCCCTGGGTGATGTTCTCGATGGCGCCTTGCAGCAACGCCCGGTTGAACTGCAGGACCTCGGAGGCTTCGTCGGCAATGCGCACCACGTCCTCGAGCTGCATGTCGCGGCCTTCGATGGCGGCCTTGACCACCGCACGGGTGGACGACGTCCCGAGTACACCCGCCAGCAGCCGTTCGGTGTGAGCGATCCACTCTCCGTTGGCGTTCTGGTTCGGGTTAAAGCCTTTGCCCTGGCGATAGGCGAAGCGGATGAAGCTTTGCTGGGCGCGCTCTTCGCCGACGAAGCGCGCCGACAGTTTGAGCAAGTCCTCGATCTGCACGGCCAGCAGCGAGCGATTGTTGGGGCGTGCCTGCAATTCCTGACCGATGAACCGGCCGGCCTGCCAGTGCTCCGACACGCGCGTGCGAGACAGCAGCGAAACCCAGGCAAACAGAATGAAATTGCCTGCCATCGACAGCACCACACCTTGGGTAAGGGGGCTGATCGGCAGGTGGAACGGGTTGCTGTGCAGCCAGGCCAGCAGCGGGAAACTGCTCAGCGCCCACCCCATGCTGTGTGCAATCAAGGGCAGTACGAGGGTGTAGAACCAGATAAAGACACCGGCCGCCAGCCCTGCGAATACGCCTCGACGGTTGGCGGGCTTCCAGTAAAGCGCGCCGATCATTGCCGGCGCCAATTGAGTGATCGCAGCGAACGCAATCTGGCCGATGGTCGCCAGGCTCGCCGTCGAGCCCAGCAATCGGTAGCTCACGTACGCCAGCAGCAAAATCGCCACGATACTCACGCGGCGTACCGAGAGCATCCAGTAGCGGAACACCTCAAAAGGACGCTCGGCGGTTTTACGGCGCAGCAGCCATGGCAGCAACATGTCGTTGGACACCATGGTCGACAGGGCCACGCTGGCGACGATCACCATGCCGGTCGCGGCCGAGGCGCCGCCGATGAACGCCAGCATCGCCAAGGCAGGATGCGCGTGGGCGAGGGGCACGCTGATCACGAAGGAGTCCGGGAGAACCGAACTTGGCAGCAACATCTGTCCCGCCAGCGCGATGGGCACCACGAACAATGCGGCGAGCAACAGGTAGGCGGGAAATACCCACTTGGCCAGACGCAAATCCTGAGGTTCGATGTTCTCCACCACCGTCACGTGAAACTGCCGGGGCAGGCACACGATGGCCATCATCGCGACGCCGGTTTGCACCACCATCGACGGCCAGTTGATCGTCTCTTTCCAGTATTCCTCGAGGCGCGGCGCGAGCATGGCCTGATTGAACAGGTCGTCGACCCCGTCGTACAGGCCGAAGGTCACGAAGACGCCGACCGCCATGAAGGCGAACAGCTTGACCAGCGACTCGAACGCGATGGCCAGTACCATGCCGCGGTGGTGCTCGGTGGCGTCGAGGTTGCGCGTGCCGAAAACGATAGTGAAGAGCGCCAGCACCAGCGAAACGATCAGTGCCGTGTCCTGCGCCCGCGTCCCCGCCGCATCGGCGCCTGCGCCGATCAGGATGTTCACGCCCAGCACGATGCCCTTGAGTTGCAGGGCGATGTAGGGCAGCACGCCAATCAGGCAGATCAGCGCGACGACGACTGCCAGCGACTGGGATTTGCCATAGCGCGCAGCGATGAAGTCGGCAATGGACGTGATGTTTTCCTGCTTGCTGATGAGCACCATCTTCTGCAGCACCCAGGGCGCCAGCACCATCATCACGATGGGCCCGAGGTAAATCGGCAGGAACGACCATAGCTGCTCGGCCGCCTGACCGACCGCACCGAAGAAGGTCCAGCTGGTGCAGTAGACCGCCAGCGACAGGCTGTACACCCACGCGCGCAATCGGGGCGGCAGGGCGCCGCTGCGACGGTCGCCGTAAAAGGCGATGGCGAACATGATGGCCATATAGGCCAGGGCGACGGCAGCGATCAGCCCGCTGGACAGCGACATGGGAACTCCAGATTCAAACAGGTCACGATTCGACGGCGATCCATCGCCGGTCAGACAGTCTCGCACGCCGCATCACGTTCGTCTGTCTCGACAAAGGTCTGAGCGGCGTGGTGTCGCGCAGCGTTAGCAAAATCAGACGACTCGGTTGTACCTGATACACCACATGCACAGGTCTTGCTGCCGCTGCGCGCCAGATCGCGGGCAAGCGCGCTCCTACAAGGTGGGGTGCGAAGGATCAATGCACGCATCAAGAGGCGAGGAGTGTTAGCTCCAGCCCACGCTGTTCACATACGCGACAGTCCAGACACCACAAATCGCGACTTGGGTGCAGGCCAAACGCAGACGACGCGCAGTGGGTCGAGTGGCATGGATGCCGCGAGAGCGCCGTCAGGGCATGGATGCCCGTTCGGCGCGGGCCCACGGAGCGTCGTCGGAGTGCGGGTACCCGACGCAGGAGGGCCCAACCAGGAGCCGGGCACTTTTGGTTACTTTTGGTGCCTTTTCAAAAGTGACCCGCCGGAGGGGCGGAAAGGTGA
>NZ_FOEO01000020.1 GCF_900110765.1 Pseudomonas sp. NFACC02 | reverse complement strand
TTGTACGCGACAGTCCAGACACCACAAAACGCGACTTGGGTGCAGGCCAAACGCAGACGACGCGCAGTGGGCCGAGCGGCATGGATGCCGCGAGAGCGCCATCAGGGCATGGATGCCCGTTCGGCGCGGGCCCACGGAGCGTCGTCGGAGTGCGGGTACCCGACGAAGTCGGGCCAAACCGGGAGCCTAGACACTTGGTTACTTGGTGTCCTTTCAAGTAACCCGCCGAAGGCGGAACGCTTCTGCCGTCAGGCAGAACCCATATCAGCACCACAACTCCGATCACCCCAACGCCGACACCTGCCGACACTCCAGCACCAGACTCGCACCGCCGGAGGGGCTGTTGCCAATGCGCAGTTTGAAGCCGTGCAGGTTGACGATCGCTGCGACGATCGACAGGCCCAGGCCGAAGCCGCTTTGCTGGTTACCCGTCTCGCTGCGGTAGAAGCGCTTGAACACCGCCTCACGTTCGGCGTCGGGGATGCCGGGGCCGGTGTCCTGGACTTCGATGAACGTGGTGTCGCCTTCGGCACGAGCGATGAGCAGGACCTGACCACCGGGCGGTGTGAACTTGATCGAGTTGCTGAGCAGGTTGGACAGCGCTTCGAACAGCAGCGCCCGGTCACCGACGACAGGTGGCAGGTGCTCGGCCATTTTCAATTGCAGTGCGACGCGTCCTTCTTCCGCTAGCGGCAGGTAGAAGTCGTACAGCTCGTACAGCAAAGGCAACGGATCCATCTGACCGAACGCCGAACGGCGCTGGTGGTCTTCCAGTTCGGAGATACGCAGCAGGCCGCGAAAGCGCGCCATCAAGGTGTCGGCATCGGCGATGACCTGGGCCATTTGCTCACCTTGCGGTGAATCTTCCGCCGACTGCTGTTGAATCCGGTACAACTGCGCGCGCAAGCGGGTGAGCGGGGTGCGCAGGTCGTGGGCGATGTTGTCGCAGACGCCTTTGACCTCGTTCATCAGGCGTTCGATACGGTCGAGCATGGCGTTGACGATGTCCGCCAGCATGTCCAGTTCGTCGCGCCGGTTCGAGACTGGCAAGCGCTTGGTCAGGTCACCCGTGACGATGGCCTCGGCGCTGGCCTGGATCGCGCGGATACGCCGCAGCGGCCGCTGACGCAACAGATGCCAGCCCAAGGCTCCGGGGATGATCGTCAGCGAGATACCCCACAGCAACGCGCGCAGGATCAGCGTGGTCACGGCAAACAGCGAACCGTTGTCGCGCACCAGAACCAGCCATCGGTTGTCCAGGGTATGGATCGCCACGGCATCGCAACTGGCGCGGGGCAGGTCCGGGTCGTCCGAGTCGATGCAGGTGTCCAGCTCCTGAATTTCGCCCGTGAGCTTCAACCCTCCAGGAATCTCGTGGACGGGGCCGCTGATCGGCTTCAAGTCCTTGTCGAACAGGCCATAGGCATCGACGGAGCGGATGTCGAATTTGTCACTGGTGTGCAGGGCGTCGTCCAGCTGCGCGCCTTCGAAGCGTGAGAACAGCTGCTGGCGCTGCATCAACGAGTGACGGGCGAGGGTGTTGAGGTAGCTGGTGACTTCCCAGTAAAGCACCCCCATGAGGATGCTGCTCCAAGCCACGAACAGGAAACTGTACAACGCTAGCAGGCGACTGCTGGAGGAGCGCCAGCCCTTAGACGGGTTCGGCAATGACATAACCTGAGCCTCGAACGGTACGTATCAGCGGCGTCAGGGTAGGGGGATCGATTTTCTTGCGCAAGCGACCGATGTGCACATCGATCAGGTTGGTGCCAGGGTCGAAGTGATAACCCCAGACTTCTTCGAAGATCATCATGCGGGTGATGATCTGGCCGCTGTTGCGCATCAGGAATTCCAGCAGCTTGTATTCGGTCGGCAGCAGGTTCAGCGGTTGACCGGCGCGGCTGGCCTCGCGGGTGATGAGGTTCAGTTCCAGGTCCGCGACCTTGAGCATGGTTTCGGCCTGGGTCACCGGGTTGCTGCGGCGCAGCAGGACCTCGACGCGGGCAGCCATTTCATCGGAGGCGAAGGGTTTGGACAGGTAATCGTCGCCGCCGGCACGCAGGCCGCGGACACGCTCGTCGACGTCGGACAGCGCGCTGATCATCAGGATCGGCGTGGCAATGCCCAGCGCGCGCATGGTCGTGACAATGGCCAGGCCGTCGACTTCCGGGAGCATACGGTCCAGGGTGATCAGGTCGTAGTCGCCGCTGACCGCACGCACCAGCCCTTCGCGGCCATTATCGACCCAGTCCACTTGAAGGCCATGGCTGCTCAGTTCGGCAACGATTTCCTTGGCGGTGACGGCATCGTCTTCGATTGTCAGGATTCGGGTCATTGGGATGTCTGAACCACGTGGTGACTGAAGGCTGTATTTTGCCTTTAAACGTAGCCGTTATTTCTTAAAAAAAATTTAAGAAGGCCCAAGTGACTTGTTTTCTCGCTCAACACCGATTTGTAGGAGCGCGCTTGCCCGCGATTGCGGAGTGTCATGCGACAACAACGTTGCAGACTGACCGCAATCGCGGGCAAGCGCGCTCCTACAGGATCTCAAGTGCTCTTACGCGCTGCATCACCCTTGCGTTCCGTCTCTTCGCGATCCAGACCAGCGCGTTGCTTTTGCTGCGATGCCGGCTTTTGCGACCCCTGTTTCTTTGGCGTGCCACTTTCACTGCGAATCTGCGCATGGCTGATCAGTGCAAAGATAAAGCTGCCGCCAATGATGTTCCCGGCCAGCGTCGGCCCGGCGAAGATCATCCAGAAATCCTTCCACGGCAGTTCGCCGGCGAACACCAGATAAGACACCTCGGCCGAACCGACCACGATATGAGTGAAGTCGCCGAGGGCCATCAGGTAAGTGATCATCACAATGATCGCCACTTTGGCTTCTTCCATGGACGCGATCATCCAGACCATCGTGGCGATCATCCAGCCTGAAATGATGCCCTTGGCGAACATGGTGCCGACGTCGTTCTCCATGACCTTGCGGCCGATTTCCAGAAAGGCCAGGTCGGTCTTGGTGTCGAAAATCGGCAGATGCAGCATGACGTAAGCCACCAGCAAAGTGCCGCAGAGATTGCCGACCAGCACCACCGACCAGAGCCGCAGCAGGCGACCGATATTGCCGAGGGTGAATTTGGTCATCACCGGCAGCACCGCCGTGATGGTGTTTTCCGTGAACAGTTGCTGGCGAGCCAGGATAACCGCCAGAAAGCCTGCGCTGTAACCCAGGCTGGCAATGGCGTGGAAGCCCTCGCCATCCGGAAGCCTGGAATTGAGCAGCCCCATGGCCATCAGGGATAACCCCATGGTCAGGCCCGCCGCTAGCGCAGACCAGAACAGCGCCGCAACATTGCGCTCCAGCTCCTGATCGCCCTGCATACGGATGGTTTCGTGGAGCACTGCGGCGCGGGGCGGCTGGTTTTCATCGATGTCGCGCTCTTCTTCGGGCGTCAGGCCCGGGGTCTTGCCGTCTGGTTCGCTATCCATGATTGCTCCTTGGCTTTTCTGGGTGGACGGCCAGTTTTTTTGCTTTTGTAGGCTGCGCCGTGCTGATGGTTGAGACACAATCCGTTCCCCGTCGTTCGCCAACGCACGGCAGCCTTTTCATTGACTTGGGAGACCCAGCAGTGCCTCTTCAGATTCGTGACGCCACCCGCGCCGATGCCGCTGTGATACTGGGCTTTATCACCGAACTTGCGATCTATGAAAAAGCCGAACATGAGGTCAAGGCGACCGTCGCCGACATCGAACGCAGTCTGTTTGACGAGCCGTCGCCCGCCAGGGCGCTGATCTGCCTGCTGGACGGTCAACCGATCGGTTTTGCCGTGTATTTCCTCAGCTATTCGACGTGGCAGGGGCGCAAAGGGCTGTATCTGGAAGACCTGTTCGTCTCGTCGGCTCATCGCGGCGTGGGCGCGGGCAAACAGCTGCTCCGGCATCTGGCAAGAATCGCCCATGACAGCGGCTGCGGTCGTTTTGAGTGGAGCGTGCTGGACTGGAATCAGCCTGCGATTGATTTCTACAAATCCATTGGCGCCGAGCCTCAGGATGAGTGGGTCCGTTACCGCATGGAGGGAGAAGGGTTGAAGCGATTTGCGTTGGGCGAGGATTGACTTGGGGTGGCAGGCCAAGTGTGGGAGTGAGCAAGCTCACTCCCACAGGTATTTCGTTGGCTGCGCAACAGCGTGAGCCCTACAGCACTGCGTTTTTCAGCCAGATAAATATTCGCTGTCGATCCGCACCACACCCGCCGCCTGCAGATCCTTCCAGGCCTTGTCCAGCGAACCGTTCAGACCGATGGCCTTGCACGCGTCGACAATGATCCAGGTATTGAAACCCGCCGCCCGTGCATCCAGTGCCGACCAGGCGACACAAAAGTCCAGCGCCAAGCCGACCACAAAGACGCTGTCGATGCCACGCTCCTTGAGGTAACCCGCCAGGCCGGTCTGGGTGCTCCGGTCGGCCTCGACAAATGCCGAGTAGCTGTCGATCCCGGGATTGCAGCCCTTGCGCAGAATCAGCTGTGCATGGGGGATAGCGAGGTCGGCGTGTAACTGTGCGCCATGGCTGCCCTGAACGCAGTGATCCGGCCACAGCGTCTGCGGGCCGTAGGGCAGGGTGATGCTGTCGAACGGAGCGCGCCCGGCGTGGCTGGAGGCGAACGAGATGTGGTCGACAGGGTGCCAGTCTTGCGTGATCACGACGTTTCGAAACTGCGCGCCGAGGCGGTTGATCACGGGCACCAGTGTGTCGCCAGCCTCCACAGCCAGCGCGCCACCGGGCATGAAGTCGTACTGCATGTCGATGACCAGCAGCGCGCTGCGTGGGTCAGAGGGCAAGCGATTAAGGGAAGGGGTCATCAGCCGTGTCCTTGATGAAGTGTTTGAATCAATTGTCGCCCTGTGGAAGCCGAATTCCACAGGGAATCACCCGACGCCCTCAGGAAAACACCCGAATCGGAGCGCCCGCGTGCCAGGCCTGGATGTCCTCGATCATCTGATTGAAGAACATCCGGTAATTGTTTTCCGTGACGTATCCCACGTGCGGTGTGGCCAGCAGGTTGGGCAAGGTGCGGAATGGATGATCCGCCGGCAGCGGCTCCACGCTGTACACGTCCAGAGCGGCGCCGGCAATTTTCTTCTGTTTGAGCAGCTCGATCAGCGCGTCCTCGTCGACGATCGGCCCACGCGCGGTGTTAACCAGATACGCGGTGGGTTTCATGCGGTTCAGCGACTCAGCGTCCACCAGTCCGCGGCTGCGGTCGCTGAGGACCAGGTTCACCGAAATCACGTCCGACTGCTCGAACAGTGCTTGCTTGCTGACGTAGGTCACGCCGTGTTCGGCAGCGCGTTCGGCGGTCAGGTTTTCGCTCCAGGCGATCACCTTCATGTCAAACGCCTGGGCGTAGCGCGCGATCTTCTGGCCGATGCTGCCCAGCCCGACAATGCCCAGCGTCTTGCCGTACAGGTCGCTGCCGATCCCGATCTGCCAGTTGCCGGCACGCAGGGAGTTCGCTTCGTCGACGATGTTGCGGGTGACGGCCATGATCAGTGCCCAGGTCAGTTCCGGGGCTGCGTATTTGTAGCTTTCGGTGCCGGTCACGGTGATGCCCAAGCGTGCCGCCGCCTTGAGGTCCAGCGCGGCGTTGCGCATGCCGCCGGTCACCAGCAGCTTGAGATTGGGCAGTTGACTGAGCAGGGATTCGTCGAAGACCGTGCGTTCGCGCATCACGCAGATCACGCTGAAGTCTTTCAAACGGGCGACCAGGGTCGCGGTGTCGGCAGGATAATCGTGAAGAAAGCTGACCTCGCCGAGAGGCTTGAGCGCTGTCCAGTCCACGACGTTTTCCGCCACGGATTGCCAGTCATCGAGCACGGCGATTCTCAGTGTGGAACCCTGAGTCATATCAGTTAGGCCTCGTTCAAGGAGCGCATTGGATGTGTGGCGCTCACAGTACGCCTGAGCAATCGGCAGTGGAACCCCGGCAGCGCCTACAGGTGCATGCTGCCCGTCGTCGCTAATTGAACAACCCCGCCGCGATATTGATCGAAAACCCCAGAATGGCGGTGTTGAACAGAAATCCGATCAATGATTGCGCCAGCACGACCTTGCGCAGCGCGCGGGTTGCGACCCCCACGTCGGACGTTTGTACCGCCACGCTGAGGGTGAAGGAGAAGTACAGGAAGTCCCAGTAATCCGGGTTCTGCTCGCCGTCGGCGAAGCGCAGGGCGGCGTCTTCGCCATTCCAGGTGTAGAACATTCGCGCGTAATGGAGGCTGAAGATCACCCCGATCAACAGCCACGAGCCGAGGATGGTGAAGCCGGTGAAGGCGTAATGCAGTGCCTTGTCGCTGGCCTTCATGCCCTGGATCCCGGCGAGTTCGAGCACGATGGCGGCGAGGCTGGCAATGGCCGCCACGCAGACCACCATCAGCACCAGTCCGGCATTTTCATCCTCGACCTCGGCGATCCGCCTGACGTCCTCGGCATTGGATTTGAATGTGCGCTGCATGATCAGAATCATGTAGATCCACCCGGCCACGTTCCAGGCGATCAGGCATTTGCTGATCAGGGTGATCTCGGGTGCGAGGAACGCGGACGCGATGCCAGCCGCAAGACCCAGGGCAGTGGCAATGGTCAGGCGAGGGTGAGTCTGGGTGAGATGGGACATGAACGGCTTCACGGCAGTGAGATGCGGCAAACATAGCACGCGCGCAGCGATAAAACGGCAAGGAAGAAAAACGGCGCGCAAGGGGTTACGCGCCGGTCGCCAGTTGGCAATTAACGTGGAACGTTTCAGGCAGCCTCGGCGATTAGCGGACCAGGCAAGGCTGCTTGTTGTTGAACGACCAGTTGGGAACGAGGAACTGCATGGCCACGCTGTCATCGCGCGCACCCAGGCCCATACCTTTGTACAGTTCGTGCGCCCTGGCCACCTGGTCCATGTCGATTTCGATACCCAGACCCGGTTTTTTCGGCACCTGCACGTTGCCACCCACGATCTGCAACGGTGCCTTGGTCAGACGCTGGCCGTCCTGCCAGATCCAGTGCGTGTCGATGGCGGTGATGTTGCCCGGTGCCGCGGCGGCGGCATGAGTGAACATCGCCAGCGAGACGTCGAAGTGGTTGTTGGAATGCGAGCCCCAGGTCAGGCCCCACTCATTGCACATTTGCGCAACGCGCACCGAACCTTGCATGGTCCAGAAATGCGGGTCGGCCAGCGGGATGTCCACCGATTGCAGCTGGATCGCGTGACCCATTTCACGCCAGTCTGTGGCGATCATGTTGGTGGCAGTGCGCAAGCCGGTTGCACGGCGGAACTCGGCCATCACTTCGCGGCCCGAGTAACCGTTTTCGGCGCCACAGGGGTCTTCGGCATAGGCCAGCACCTTGTGCTGATCGCGGCACAGGCGGATGGCTTCTTTCAGCGACCAGGCACCGTTCGGGTCCAGGGTGATGCGCGCCTTCGGAAAGCGTTCGGCCAGCGCCGTGACCGCCTCGATCTCTGCATCGCCGCTGAGCACGCCGCCCTTGAGCTTGAAGTCTTCAAAGCCGTATTGGGCGAACGCCGCTTCGGCCAGCCGCACCACGCCTTCCGGCGTCAGCGCTTCTTCATGACGGACGCGGAACCACTCGTTGTCGGCGTCGTGCTCGGTGCGGTAGGGCAGGTTGGTTTTCTTCTGGTCTCCGACGTAGAACAGGTACCCCAGCATCTTCACTTCGTCGCGTTGCTGACCTTCGCCGAGCAGGGCCGCGACCGGCACTTCCAGGTGTTGGCCCAGCAGGTCGAGCACGGCGGCTTCAATGCCGGTGACGGCGTGAATGGTGATGCGCAGATCGAACGTCTGCAGGCCACGGCCGCCCGAGTCACGATCGGCGAAGGTGCGGCGCACATCGTTGAGGATCTTCTGGTAGTTGCCGACGGTGCTGCCGACCACCAGCGAACGGGCGTCTTCCAGCGTTTGACGGATTTTCTCGCCGCCCGGAATTTCGCCAACGCCGGTATGGCCCGCGTTGTCCTTCAGGATCACGATATTGCGGGTGAAGTACGGGCCATGGGCGCCGCTCAGGTTGAGCAGCATATCGTCGTGGCCTGCAACCGGAATGACGTGCATCTCGGTGATGACGGGGGTGCTGCCGGAGTGTTGTGTGGTCATGGCTAAATCCTTGGGGCTACAGGGCGCCGCGAGGGCGCCGTCAAAACGAGGTTCAGAATGTTCAGGTTCAAAGACGCGCCGACGTTCGGCGTGTCAGGGGTGGCTGGGCGCTGTCTCGACCTTCGCCACCGGCACGGCGCCGGGCTTGGGCAGCGTGCGTACGGTGAACACCAGAATCGCGGCGATGATCGAGGTGGCGGTCAGGCCATACAGGCCACCCTGGATTGATCCGGTCTGTTGTTCGAGGATGCCGAAGGTGGTGGGCGCGACGAAGCCACCCAGGTTGCCCACCGAGTTGATCAGAGCGATGACGCCAGCGGCGATGCGCGCATCGAGATAGCCCTGCGGGATCGGCCAGAACAGGGACGAGGCGGACTTGAAGCCCATGGCTGCAAAACAGATCGCAACGAAAGCGAACACCGGACCGCCCAGAGTGGACATGAACATCCCGGCGGCAGCGATCAGCAACGCAGCGGCGACCCAGGCTTGCTGGTGCTTCCATTTGGCGGACAGCGCGGCGAAGCCGTACATGCAGACGATAGCGATGAACCAGGGGATCGAGTTATACAGCCCGACCTGGAAATCGCTCAGGTCGCCCATCTTTTTGATGATGCTCGGCAGCCAGAACGTGGCCGCGTAGATCGTCAGCTGAATGAAGAAGTACATCAGGCAGAACAGGATGATCTGCGGATCCTTGAGCAATTTGCCGATGGACAGTTTCACCGGGCTTGCGGCTTCGCGGGCTCGCTGTTCAGCGTCGATGGCGTTGACCAGCGCGTCCTTTTCGGCAGCGCTCAGCCATTTGGCGTCATGCGGCCTGGAGTCCAGCCAGAACCAGACGAAGAAGCACAGCACCACCGAGAACATGCCTTCGATAAAGTACATCCACTGCCAGCCATGGAAACCCAGGCCTTCGATCTGCAGCAACAGGCCGGACAGTGGCCCGGAAATCAGCGACGCGAACGCAGAGCCACTGAGGAAGATCGCGATGGCCTTGCCGCGCTCGACGCCGGGCAACCAGCGGGTGAAGTAATAGATCACCCCCGGAAAGAACCCGGCTTCGGCGACACCCAGCAGGAAGCGCAGGATATAGAAGTGGGTTTCGGTCTGGATAAAGGCCATGCCGCATGCGACCAGGCCCCAGGTGAACATGATCCGCGTCAGCCAGATACGTGCGCCGACTTTTTGCAGAAGGATGTTGGACGGCACTTCGAAGAGGGCGTAAGCGATGAAGAACAGGCCGGCACCAAAACCGTAAGCGGCAGCGCCAATGCCCAGATCGTGTTCCATGTGACTACGGACGAAGCCGATGTTGACCCGGTCGATGTAGTTAACGATGAACATGATGACGAACAACGGCAGGATGTGACGTTTGACCTTGGAGACCGCCGACTGCAATGCGGAATCGGGGGCGTCATTCACCCGGGATGAGGATGTGTTCACGCTGGTTAACTCCCACTGATTATTTTTATGCGGGTTGTTACTTCAATTGTGTGTGACAAGGTGTGTGCCTTGTTGCCAGTCATCATACAAGTACGATGGTGCGCTGCAAGTGATTTTACGGGGTTGCCGGAAATATTCAGTCGAAATATGCTCACCTGTATGACAGGTGGAATAAGTGTGTTGATAAGCACGCAGAGCCCGTTTTTGCATGGGTTGCCGGGATGTCGGGCCATTGGGAGCGACGCGCGGTGCGTGGTGTGCCCTTGACTTGTCACGTCGCAAAAATACAAGTGAGCCAACACTGGTTTACGACTCATACCCGTCACTGATCGGACGACGTCATCATGCAAACCCCTGAACGAACGATTGCTAAACGCCGCCAGCACAACCTGGCGACGGATCTGGTTACCGATCTCAGCCAGCGTATTTTGATGGGCTCGATCGCGCCCGGTGACAAGCTGCCCTCCGAGAGCGAGATCGTGCGCGAGCGCGGCGTCAGCCGCACGGTGGTGCGCGAGGCGATCTCCAAGCTTCAGGCGTCGGGCCTGGTGGAAACCTACCAAGGCAAAGGCACGTTCGTGCTGGCGCGCTCGGAGCAGAACGGTCTGCATTTGAAGGTCGAGACAGCGTTCAGCGTGCGTCACATCATCGAGTTGAGGATGGGCCTTGAAACCCAGGCGGTCGCGCTGGCGGCGCAGCGTCGCACACACGATCAACTGATCAGGATGCGCAGGGCGCTGGACGATTACCAGGATCTGCTCGCCAAAGAAGACAGCTGCGTTGAAGCCGACCGACGCTTTCATCTGTTGATCGCCGAGGCGACCGGCAATCCGTACTTCGTCGAGATTCTGCAGAACCTGGGTAACGCGATGATCCCTCGCAGCCGCATCGCTTCAAGCGAACGGGCCGGGAGCAGCCTCACCCATCATGCCTATCTGGCGAACCTTGAACATGAGGCGATACTGGCCGCCATTCGCCGGCAGGATCCGGACGCGGCGAGGGCGGCGATGTGGACGCACTTGAGCAACAGTCGCGAGCGGCTGGCGCCGGGGGAGTGATGCATCATCAGCGAGCGCGTGAATTCGCTCCCTTGAGGGTCTGCTGGCGGTACGCGGCAAACTCGCCTGACCCAGCGGCGCTACGCTGGATGCACAGGCTTGCAGGGTCAGCAGTGAAAGGAGCAGGGCGAGGCGGGACAGGGGCAAGTGGAGGTCTTGCAGGCTGAAGGTGACAAGGTAGCGGTCGCCTTAAACGTCCAATTGGTCCGGACGGATTCCGAAGGCCCTGGCAATTTTCTCCCGTGTGGCTTTACGGGGGCGGGCAACGGACTCCTGTTGCGCATACGCCGGTTGCGAGATACCGAGCCTTCTGGCGACTTCCTCCTGCGTCAGGTCCAGGTGTTCTCGCCAAGCCCGGATGGGGGTGGATCCGTCAACGATCTGACTGACGACTTCATGCGGAATAAGATCATTCCCTCCGTGCTGATGGACGTACTCGTCATAAGGAATGACCACAAAAGCAGGTTTGCCATCGGGACCGTTGATGATCTGAATCTGAACGTTGTTAGTAGGTGCGCTCATCGCGTTTCTTTATCTCCTGAATACTGACGATTTTGATGCCGCCGTCCCAATCGAACATGACCCGATAATCGCCCACCCGCAACCTGTATCCATGGGCGTGATTGACCAGGTTTTTTACGTTGACGACGTCGGGCATTTCTTCCAGTCGGGTGATCGCATCCCTGATCTGAACCTGGTGTTGCGAATGCAATTTTAGAAGCTGTTTCACGGCCTTCCTTGTTCATGCAATCCTGTTCATGAGTTCCTATAAGACTTGGATAAGTCTTTTGTCGATATTACTTATAGTGAGCTGACCATGCTAGCGGTCAATCGCACTCAGACCAAGAATCAGGCAGACTCCCCCAACCAACAAAAACATGTCGTGATGTGTATGAACCTTCAATCGCCCAGCTCGCCGGATGCGCCCCATGTTTGCCCTTGATCATGCCCTGGCCCAGGACATCGTGGATCGGGCGATGGCGATCCTGCCGTGCAACGTCAACGTGATGGATTACCTGGGCATCATCATTGGCAGCGGCGACGCGGAGCGCTTGTACACGCGGCATGAAGGGGCTCAATTGGTGTTGGCCAATCGTCGGGTGGTGGAGATCGATTCGCACACCGCCAGGCAACTGGACGGTGTACGGCCGGGCGTGAACCTACCGCTGATGCTGGATCAAAAGCTGGTGGGGGTATTGGGCATCACCGGCGAACCGGACCAGGTTCGGGTGTACGCCGAGTTGGTCAGGATGACCGCCGAGATGCTGATGGAGCACCGTCGCCAGCAGGCCGATCAACGGTGGCGGCATCAGCGCAGCGAAGAGCTTCTGTCGCGCCTGCTGTTGGGTGACAGCGCCACGCACTTGATCGACGAAGCGGAACAGTTCGGATTGCAGCCGCAACTGCCGCGTCAGGCCGTGCTGATCGAGTTGCCATCGGAGGTGGCGTATGCCGGACAGCTCGCGCAGTGGCTCAACGGCCGTTATGCCAACAGTTGGTGCGTGTCCTGCGAACCGGGCCTGATTTACTGGTGCCGTGCGGCAGGTAAAGACCGTGATGATCCTCTGCTGCTCGAACAGCTCGATGAGCAAGGCTGGCCGGTGTTGCGCATGGCCACGGTCGAGCCTTCGGAGGATTTCCAATCGTTGCGCAACGCCTGCGCCGCCGCCCGCGACCTGCTCGATTATGCCCGCCACGTTCAGCCGCAACAGAAGCTGCTGCGTCTGGCGAATCATCGCCTGCCGGTGCTGTTCTGGCGCAACCGGCATGACTGGCTGGCTGAGCGCGTGGCCGAACCGGTGATGCGATTGCAAGGCAACGGGCAGTTACTGGACACCCTGCGTGCCTGGTTTGACTACAGCGGGGAGAGTCAGGCCTGCGCAGACGCGTTGGGGATTCATCGCAACAGCTTGCGTTACCGACTCGAAAAGGTGGCCGAGGTCAGCGGTTGCGACCCGTATCGCACCGATGATCTGTTGCGGTTGTATCTGGGGATGCAGATGGTGGCGCGATAAAACCACTTCGGCGGCGGAAAATGGCGTGCTCGCACGGATTCAACGGTCTGCCGCCTCCACCACCTCGACCCGCCCCCGCACCCGCTTGGCGCGATACAACGCCTTGTCCACCGAGCGCAGCAAGGTTTCGAAATCTTCCCGGCTGTCCAATGACGACGTCTGTGCCAGCCCGGCGCTGAAGCCAATGGAAAAAGGTACCGTCGGTCCTTCGCGGTTCAGTGCATCACGCAAGCGCGCCATGAACCCTTGTGCCTGGACGATATCCGTACCGGGAAACACCAGCAAAAACTCCTCGCCGCCCCAGCGCACAAAGACATCGTCCTTGCGGATGAGACCCGCCACGGTGCTGGCGAAGACCTGTAGCGTTTTATCGCCCACGGCATGCCCGTACCGATCGTTGATCTGCTTGAAGTTGTCCAGGTCGATCATCGCCACGGACAGCGGGTAGCGCTGTGGTCCCTTTTGACGACGCTCTTGATGAAGAATGCTTGGCACTGCGCCGCGTCGATTCAGTGCGCCGGTGAGGGTGTCGGTAATGCTCAGTTGCACCACTTGCTGACGCAGTTGTTCTTGCAGCATCAGCGCAAAACTTAAGGTGAACAGGAAAGAGACCATGAAATCCATCGCCAGCGCCGGCAGGGAGAACATGTCCGGCTCGTCGAAGGTCAGCGGTGGTGGCGGATCGAGGACCAGGGTGATCGTTGAATGGGCGTGGAAGAGCAATAATGCCGAGTGGCCGGCCAGCAGCGCCCAGGCACCCCGGAAGCGTTTTCTCAAAGGCCAGGTCACGTAAAACTGAAGACCGATGGTCATCACGCAAAACAGGAAAAACCACGACAACAGGAAGGGCGTGTGCAGCAGCGCACTGGTTCCGATGCCGTATGTCAGTACCGGTATCAGCAGCACGCTGACATGCCAGCGTCTGCCATGACGCTGCTCCGACAGTTGGTGCAAGGCCAGCGTGTGACACCCGATCGCGATCATAAGCCCGGTGGTATTGGCGATGAACGCGGTTTGCGGCGTCAGCAGACCCAGCCAGGCGTACGAGGGGGAGACGACGCCAGGTTGCAGCAGGTCCACGGCGCGATAGGCCGCGAGTGCCAGATCGCCCGCGATCCACCAATGCAGCGGAGCGCGATGACGGCTGGTGCCAACGTAAGACAGACACAGCATCAACGTCGTCATGAGGCCGAAGGGAATGATGATGAGAAGCAGGGTGACGGGGTCGTTCAACAGCATAGGGCAGCGGCTTTCATCGTGGGGGTGCTTCAATGACCGGCTCGGTATCCGGCGAATGGGTCGCCAGAAACCTTAAGAAAAGAGTGGCTATATAGTGCCATGTTTGTCGGGAGGCGTGGCTGAATCCGCCGTCGCATCAAGAACGTTATCAATAACAGCCGGTCTGTCGTCGATTGACGCCTGCCGTGGACGAGCGTTTTTGTTCGGATGAACAACGTCTGTGTGCGACCGTTGTGCGAAGGTCCGGGGGAAAACGAGCGGATTAGTGAGAAGATCGCGCCTATCGAACAAGGAGAACGCCATGAAAATCGTCATTGCCCCGGATTCCTTCAAGGACAGCCTCAGCGCGCAAGGCGTGGCTCAAGCGATCGCCTCGGGTCTGCGTGAGGTCTGGCCTGATGCACGGCTGATCGAATGCCCCATGGCCGATGGGGGTGAAGGCACTATCGAGGCCGTGTTGGCGGCGTGCGACGGGCAATGGATGAAAAACAGGGTCACGGGTCCGCTGGGTCAGCCGGTGGAAGCCCAGTGGGGCTGGCTGGCCGACTCCCGGACCGCGATCATCGAAATGGCCATGGCCAGTGGTTTGCAGTTGCTGACGCTGGAGCAGCGCGACGCCACGGTCACGACCACGTACGGCACCGGTGAGTTGATCGCCGCCGCGCTGGACGCTGGCGCTCGGCGCATCATCCTGGCCATTGGAGGCAGTGCGACCAACGACGCGGGAACCGGCATGCTTTCGGCCCTTGGCGCGCGGTTTCTGGATATCAATGACCAGCCGTTGCCACCGGGCGGGCTGGCGCTGAGCAAGCTGGCGCGTATCGAGATTGAGCACATGGACGCGCGTCTCGGGACTGTGCAATTCGAAGTCGCCGCAGACGTCAATAACCCGCTGTGCGGTGAGCAAGGCGCTTCGCATATTTTTGGTCCACAAAAAGGCGCGTCGCCCGAGCAGGTTCTGGCGCTGGACGCCGCGCTGGCGCACTTCGCCAAAGTGTCTTCCGGTCTGCTGGGCAAGGACGACAGTGCGCATCCCGGCAGTGGTGCCGCCGGCGGGATGGGGTTTGCGGCGAAGGCCTATCTGAATGCGTCGTTTCGTCCAGGCGTCGAGGTGGTGGCTGACCTGACCGGGCTGGCCGAAGCGCTTGACGGGGCCGATCTGGTGATAACCGGGGAAGGCCGTTTCGATGCCCAGACGCTGCGGGGCAAGACGCCGTTCGGTGTCGCCCGAATCGCAGGGCGCGCGCAGGTTCCGGTCATTGTGCTGGCGGGTACCTTGGGCGACGGTTATGCCGATCTCTACGATCACGGTATCAGCGCCGCTTTCGCCCTGACCAGTGGCCCGATGACGCTGGACCAGGCCTGTCGCGATGCCGCGACGTTATTGCATGATCGCGCCCGGGATCTGGCGCGGGTGTGGGCGCTCGCCGCGAAGTAAGTGGTCGGCGTTGCGATCCAGGTGAAGCATTCCGACGGGACTCAGTGAAACATCGGCAAGACATGCTCGGCGAGTTCAGCCATCACGTCGCCCACCTCACGCTCACTGCGGCGCAAGTGCAGACCGATGTGCTGCACGCCCAGTTCACGCAGTGCTTGCAGCTCCTCAATCAATGCCAACCGTCCGCAACGTCCACCGAAATGCACACGGTGCAACGGGGCATGCGGATGGGCATCCAGGTCCAGATGGATAAAGCTGACATAAGGCTTGTCACCCGCAACTTCGCGCCACAGTCCGATCCGCAGACGGTGTTCATCCGGTGTGCCGGGGTAGCTCAACCAGCCATCCATGTGCTGCCCGACCCACGCTGGCGACTGTTGTGAAAGCCCCGCCACCAGCATCGGTACCGATTCCTCCCGTTCCGGCAGCAGGCGCATGCCTGGCGGGAGCTGCGCTTTGCCTTGCGTCCTGATCAATTCCACAGCGGCGCGAAATGCTGCTCCACGTTGCTGGAAGTCTTTGCCGAACAACGGGTATTCGATCGGTCGGTCGCCACTGGCCACGCCGAGCAGCAGACGTCCGCCACTGAGCTCATCGATGCTATTGGCGGCTTTAAGCGTCAGCCATGGCTGGCGTAGCGGCAGCACCACAGCCGCCGTGCCCAGCAGAATGCGATCGGTGATCCCTGCCAGGTACCCCAGGTACGAGAACGTCTCGTAGACCTGCGCCGCATCCCCGAACGCGGGGTCGTACAGCGGGACATCGCGAATCCATAGCGCGCGGAAGCCACTCTGATCGGCCTGCTTCGCCAGTTCGGCGTGACGGCCAATGTCAGGAATCCCGAAGGGGCGCAGCTGTTCTTCCGCCAGACGGCGGCCACGGCTGGACCAGTCATTGTCCAGTGGCAGTTCCAGACCGATGGAAAAACCGTGGTCGCCGATCAACCTGCTCAATCGTGAATGCATGGTAAACACCTGAAGGTCTGCGGTAACAGGGCAGTGCGGTAGGGGAAATCAATGATCGAGGGCAACAGGGGTGTCGTTGCGCTCTTTCAGATCGGCCGGGTTATCCAGGCGACCGCTCAACATGGTCAGGCCATGACCACACAGGCCTTGCCCCTGGAAACACTTTTGGGGGATGAACGAGCCGATTGAAAGAACAGACTGTGCGCCAGATCCGTCGGGATCGGCCCGGCAATGACGAACTTGGTGGTTCTGATCGCCAGGGCGGCATGATGAGCACTCCGACAGAGGGGGGCGTTATGGAATGGCGCCCAGTATCCCGAGGGAGACTCATAAGAAAAATGCTGTATCAGGCACAACAAATTTGCGTTTTAGTCACGAATTCGAGAGGTCGCTGTTGTTGTTATTGATCGCGACCTTTCCCATGCAACGGCTGAACCTTACGTCTCAATTGTCGCCAAGGCAGGCGTTGCCAGCGGTTTCGTAGCGCAAGGTGTGTGCCTTGCCCATGTGGTCGACATAACTCAGATCCACCGGACGGACGCCACAGAAGTTCAGCTTGGGTGCCTTGGTCACCTGGGCGACGTCGACCTTGGTGCCGTAGGTGTATTCCTGAACCTGTGGCATGTTCTTGACGTCGGCATTGGCGGTCAGGGCGAAGCTGCTCAACGCGGTCAAGGTCAGGGCGATCAGTGTGGTTTTCATGGTGGGCTTCCTCATAGGGCGGGTAATGACTTTCTTGAGCCCGTATGACGAAGCACGGCGAGGGTTATTCCATTCACGGGATATCTTTCTGCTTATGCACGCTCCTCAACAGTCACTGACACACCGCTTTCGTCCGAACTGCGGCCCATACCCTCGTAACCTCGGACGTCTCCTACAGGAACTGCGTCGTTCCGAAGATTTGAGGATGACGCGGACACTGTAGGCGTGAGCTTGCTCGCGAATGCCGAGGTACCTCACTGGCGATCGGTCAAGCGGCAGGCTGGATCAGGCAACACTCAGTTGTAACGTCGGAATGGGTTTGCGCATCAGCGTGCCTACCAGCACTGCGGCGAAGAGGCCGATGAATCCCGCCACCCACAGCACCGATGCAAACCCCGTCACGAATGCCTGTCGCGCCAGCGGTTGAACCACCTCCCGGGCGTTGGCACTGACGGATTGCAAGGCGGCCGTCATGTCCCCGGCCACCACGCGCGAGGCGATGAACCCGGCCTGGTCAAGCCAGGTGGGCGCATGGGCGTGCAGGTTGCTGTTCAGCGCGTTCAATGTATGGCTGGCGAGCAGCGCTCCGTAGACGCCGACCGCCAGCATGATCGCGCTGAAACGCATGGTGGTGCTCATGCCCGACGCCATGCCGGTGCGCTCGCGAGGTACGCAGGCCATGATGTTTTTCTGCGTGTCGCCGTTGAGCAGACCCGCCCCGGCACCGGTGACTGCCATGGCCAGTGCAAACGCCGGGTAGCCACCGAGGAGTGTCGCCCCGGCACACAACAGGTTGCCGGCGCTGACCAGCGTCAGCCCCAATGCCATCATCGCGGCCGCAGACAGATGGCGCGACAGCCTTGGCGCCAGACGCGGGCACAGCAGCAGGGTGATTGCAAACGGCAACATGCCCAGCCCTGAATCAATCGCGCTGAAACCCAGGCCGTTCTGCAGGTAAAAGGGCAGCAATGTCATCATGACCTGCGCACAACCGGCGTACGCGAACATCCCCAGCAGCGCGCCAATGAACCTGGGTGATTTGAACAGTTGCAAGTCCACCATCGGGCGCCGTTGTACCCGTTCCACCAGAAAAAACAGCGCCAGCAGCAGGCCGCCGCCCGTCAATCGGGCAAAGGTCAGCGGGTTATCCCAGCCGATCCGGTTGGCCTCGATCAGACCCCAGATCAGACTCAGCAGACTGGCACTGAAAAACAGGCTGCCCCACGGGTCAAGGCGCGCCGATTGTTCGTTGCGTGATTCACCGATATTGCGCATCACCATGCCCAGCAGGATCAGACCGACTGGCAGGTTGAGGAAGAAAATCCAGCGCCAGCCGACCCATTCGGCAATCAATCCGCCCACCGTGGGCGCAGCCGTCATCGCCACGCCCATGCACGCGCCCCAGAACGCCCAGGCCCTGGCCCGCTCGGCTTCGTCGTGGAAGACATGGCCGATGGTGGCCAGTGCCGAGGTCAGCAGCAAGGCTGCACCGACCCCTTTGACGCCACGTGCGATGTCGAGCAGCAGGATATTCGGCGCCGCGCCGCAGCCGATCGAGGCCAGAATGAACAGCACCAGGCCGGTGAGCAGCATTTTTTTGCGGCCAAAGCGATCGGCCAGGCTGCCCGCAGGCAGCAGCAATGCCGCGAAGGCCAGCATGTAGGCGCTGACCACCCACTCTATGTCGGCGAATCCGGCACCCAGGTCGCGCGCAATACTGGGCAGGGACACCGCCACAATATTGGTGTCGAGCACGATCAGCGAACAGACACCGGAGGCGGTGAGCAGGGTCATGCGAGGGCTGACGGTCCGGGCGCTGGATGGCGGCATGGTGATGACTCCGATAACTGCTTAGGTTTTAGCTAATGCTTGTGAACGTGATCGTTTGCACTGTGCTTCCCGGTAATCGCCTGCTCCTGGATGACCAGCGTGCTTCAGTGACCGGCCATCGCGGAGAGCGGCGTGTGCAGCGGGGCCGCGACGGGTTCACAATACCGCTGGATGGCCTATGCTTCGTTACCTGTCCTAAACATTTTTATTAGCTTTCAGGTAACGACTGATGGAAATCCGTCACTTCCGCTACTTTCTTGCCGTCGCCCGGCACCGGCACTTCACCCGGGCCGCCGAGCAATTGGGCATCGCACCCCCGACGCTGACACGGCAGATTCAAGACCTCGAAAGCGCGCTGGGCACCCGGCTGTTCTTACGTGAACAACGGGAAGTCCGCCTGACCGATGCCGGTCGCGCCTTGCAGATCGAAGCGGAACTGGCCGTGAAGCAGTTCGAAACGGCGCAGTACAACGTGCAGCGCGCCGGGCGCGGCGAGGCGGGGAAAATCGAACTGGGGTATGTCGCGTCGGCGGTATTCTCAGGCGTGCTGCAGCGTCAGGTCGGCGAATTTCGCCAGCGCTATGCCGAGGTCGATTTCACCCTCACCGAATACCTCATGCCGGCTCTGCCCAGGATGATCGAAGAAGGGCGACTGGACGTCGGGTTCATCCGGTCGCCCATGAGCCTGCCGGAATCCGTCAGCGCGGTCAGGCTGCTGACCGAAGGTTTCGTCCTGGCGCTTCCGGACAGTTCCTGGCTGTGCAAGCTCAAGGTGATCAACGCGACGCACTTGCAGGCCGAGACGTTCATCCTCCCCGAGCAGATTTCCGGAACACTGGAAGTCGCCGCGCACGGTGGCTTTGCGCCGACATTGGGCCCGCAACCTGGCGGGCTGGTGTCGGTGATTGCTCTGGTGAGTCTCGGACAGGGCGTGGCGGTGGTGCCGGAGTCGGTGGTCGACCACATCACCTTGCCGAACGTCCTGTTCAGGCGCATCGAAGACTGCCAGCCGACCTCTCACCTGTCATTGATCCACCGGCGCTATGAGAAAGCGCCGGCGGTCCTGCGCTTCATCGAGCACGTAAAAGCGTCTCGAGAGGCGTGATCAACCGTGTCGGGCCAGGAGGGCTTTCAGCACGCTGACAAGGCCGACCCGGCCTTTGCGCGGCAGGCCTTCGAAGCGAATCCAGCCTTCGTTGAAACCGTCGAGCATCTGCATACGCGGCACCGGGTTGCTCATGCCCTGCGAGGTGAACAGTGCGTGCCAGGTCTCCCGAGGAACGATCTGCATGGTAACCGGTTTGCCCAGCAGTTCGCTGAACGTGGCGGCGATCTGATCAGGCGTAATGCGTTGCTCGCCCTCCAGTTCAACGATGCGTTTGCCGAACCACTGCTCCTGCAGCAACTCGGCCGCAACGCGACCGACGTCGGCGGTGGCAATCATCGGTACCGGCTTGTCCAGTGGTTGCAAAAAGCTTGGGATCACGCCCGTCTGAACGGCGGGTTCGACGTCCCACGCGCAGTTTTCCATGAACCAGCCGGGCCGCAGAAACGTCACGGGCAGGTCGAGTGAACTCAGGCTTTTTTCCAGCCATTGCAACTGATTGAGCAGGTTGGGCTCAGTGGCCTGAGCACCAATGGTGGAGAGGCACACGACTTTGCCGGGACGGGTTGCGGCCAGTGCGTCATGGAGGTGGTCGATGATCTTGCGGGTTTCGGGAAACCCTTCGGACGGTGAGAAGTTGGGGGGCAACAGGATGAATACCGCCGTGCTGTTCTGGAAGGCCCGGGTCAATGCAGACAAGTCGTTCACGTCCGCCACTGCAAGCTCGCAACCTTGTCTGGCCCAGAACTGGCCTTTATCGGTACTGCGCACCACGGCACGCACGGGTTCGCCCGCCGCCAACAGGTGACGCGCGACTTCACTGCCCACTTGCCCGGTCACGCCCATGATTGTGTACATGCTGAATGCCTCATCGAAGGCGACCTTGCGTCGCCGATGCAGGCAGTATTACGCTGCGTCGCTGATTCTCCGATAGCATGAGTGTCATTGCATACATGCCAAGGAGTCACTAATGAGTTTCGATGGACGTTTGGCGAGTGGTATGGGGGTTCTCTCGGCCGTGGTCGATACCGGCAGCTTCGTGAAAGCGGCCGATGTGCTCGACATGACGCAGTCAGGCGTAAGTCGCGCCATTGCCCGTCTGGAGGCCCGACTGGGAATCCGGCTGTTCGATCGCACCACGCGCTCGGTCAAACTGACCGATGAGGGAAGACGGTTATATGAGGACATCGCGCCGCTGCTGGCTGGCCTGGAAGAGGCCGCGACACTGGCATCGGGCAGCGCCACGGCGGTCCGGGGGCGCCTGCGGGTCAACGTCGATCCGTATTTTTCACGGCTGATTCTGGCGCCGGCACTGGGTGACTTCATGGCCACCTATCCTGAACTGGAACTGGATCTGCTGACGCGCGAGCAACTGGGCGATCTAGTCGCCGATGGCGTCGATCTGGCGGTGCGTTTTGGCGAGCAACCGTCTTCTTCGCTGATCGGGAGACAGTTGCTCAAGACCCGCGTTTTGACCGTTGCATCGCCTGCTTATCTGAAAAAACATGGTCGGCCAAGGCATCCCACGGACCTCGAAAGCCCTGAACATGTGTGCATCGATTTTCGGGATTCGCAGACCGGACGGCCGTTTCCATGGGAGTTTCACCGGGGCGCCGAGCGACTTGTCGTCAACACGCGCGGGCGGTTGATGGTCAACGACGTGGGCACGATGCACCGCATCTGCGAGGAAGGGCAGGCGGTGGCGCAAGTGCTGGAGTTGGGGGTTGAGGCGGCGATCAGCGACGGACGGCTGATCGAGCTGTTTGCGGACTGGCCGGACGAGTACTTCCCGCTGTACGCGTTGTACCCGTCTCGGCACTTGCCGCCGGCGAAGGTGCGCGCCTTTCTGGAGTTCGTCGTGGCGCTGAGCCGCTGAGCCTTGCCGCCGAAGGGGTCAGCTTTTGGCAGCCCCTTCAGCTTCCTCGTCCATGCGGTCGGACTCGAACAGTTCCGCCAGCTCGGTCCGGGCCTCCAGTGCGCTCTGCATGACTTTCGCGGCGTCGTCGTAAATCAGGTGCTGACGATTGAGCACCTGCTCGTCGTGACGCTTGAACCGGGAGATGCGCGCGGCCGCCTGCGCTTCGCTCAGGCCCAGGCCGATGAGCGTGCGGCGGGTCATCTCAAGGCTGGAGTAGAAGGTTTCCCGCACCGCCTGCGCATCCAGGTCCATCAGGCGGTGGACGTGTTGGCGGTTACGCGCCCGGGCGATGATTTTCAGGTGCGGATACAGCTTGCGAACCAGTTCGGCTGTTTTGATGTTGGTGTCCGGATCGTCGGTGGCAATGACGAAATACTCCGCCTGATCGACCTTGGCCGCGCGCAGGATTTCGGGGCGCAGCGGGTCTCCGTAGAACACCGGCACATTGCCGAAGCTTCGGGTGAATTCGATGGTTTCCACCGACGTGTCCAGCGCCACGAACGGAATCTTCTGCGCGCGCAAAATACGCGCGACGATCTGGCCCATCCGGCCCATGCCGGCGATGACCACACGCGGGTTATCGGAGTCGATTTCGCGGTATTCATCGGGTACGGGTTGCTGCACCGGCTTGGGTTTGAGCCAGCGCGACATCACCAGCAGCAACAACGGGGTCAGTGCCATCGACAGCGTGATGGTCAGCACCAGCGTGTCGTACAGCCCGGCATCGAACAGCCCCTTGTCGCGGCCGATCTGGAACACCACGAAGGCGAATTCGCCTCCGGCGGCCAATACCAGACCGAGGCGAAGCGCGCTTTGTTTGCCGAGGCCACCGGCCAGACGCCCGACGAAAAACAACAGGGGCAGCTTGAGGCCGATCAGCAGCAGGGTCAGACCCAATACGACAATCGGAGAACTGAACAGCAAACCGATATTGGCGCCCATGCCCACGCTGATGAAAAACAGGCCCAGCAGCAGCCCTTTGAACGGTTCGATCTGGGATTCAAGCTCATGGCGGTATTCGGAGTCGGCCAGCAGCAGACCGGCAAGGAACGCGCCTAACGCCATGGATACGCCGACCAGGTCCATCAGCCATGCGGTGCCGATCACCACCAGCAACGCGGTGGCAGTGGACACTTCCTGCAGCTTGGTCTTGGCCACGATACGAAATACCGGACGCAGCAAATAGCGACCGCCGACCACGACAATGGCGATGCCGCCGAGCACCTGCAGGCCGTGACGCAACGAGTCGCTGGAAGTGGCATTGTGGTCGCCACCCGCGAGCATCGGCACCAGGGCAATCAGCGGGATTGCCGCGATGTCCTGAAACAGCAAAATGGCGAAGGCCAGGCGGCCGTGGGGCGCATTCAACTCCTTGCGTTCGGCCAGGCTTTGCAGGCCAAAGGCCGTTGACGACAGCGCCAGGCCCAGCCCCAGTACCACCGCGCTGTTCAGCGGCTGGCCGAAGCCGACGAGGGCAACCGCGCCAATCACTACACCGGTGAGCAGGACCTGCGCCAACCCAACGCCGAACACTGCTTTGCGCATGACCCAAAGCCGCTTTGGCGACAGTTCAAGCCCGATGATGAACAGCAGCAAAACCACGCCCAGCTCGGAGATGTGCGAGACGCTCTCCAGATCGCCGATCAGGCCCAGACCGGCGGGGCCGATGATCACGCCTGCGATCAGATAGCCGATGACGGCGCCCAGTTGCAGCCGTTTGGCCAGCGGAACGGTTACAACGGCGGCGAGTAAAAACACGACTGCGACCTGCAGCGGGCTGCCTTCATGGGGCATTGGAGACTCCTTAACCGAAACAGCGAAAATTCCTACACAATTGCGCGTATTAAACCACGTCATAGTGACAAGAAACGCCGGCCGAGACGCTTCGCCGCAGTTTTGCCGGGTGTGCCAGGGTGCCAGTAGCGCCTCGAGCGCGTAACATGTCGGGCGCATTCGCGTCGCGCCCATGATCTTGTCCGTTTTCAGGAAACCTGCAATGACCAACAAACAGCGTCTTATTTATTCGATCATCATCGCCCTGAGCGTGCTGGTCATCATGCTCGGCCTGTCGCACCTGCAGACCATCGGCGTGCTCGACGAAAAGACCTTCCAGTACATCGCCATCTTCGTCGCGGTGGTGGTTGTCGTCTTGAACGGCGTCTTGCGTCGCAAGGTCAAGCGCTGATCGCGGACCCTTTATGCCGGCCACTTCCCTATGGCCGGCTTGCGCGGTTTTCGGTGGGAGTGGGGGACTTGCTGCTCCGGCCAGCCGACTGCATCACTCGATTACACAACCTCGCCTGAACTATTTTTTTCCTCGGGAACTCCAAAACTCGCACGTCATAAAGCCCGCAAAGGGAAATGGAGTTCAAACATGATTAAACAACTTACCGCTGCCGTCCTCGCCACCGCTGCTTTGACCACCGCTCAATTCGCGCTGGCGGACAAACCCGCGCCGGGTTGGATCACCATCGAGAAAGCCATCGAAAAGGCCAAGTCGGCGGGTTACACCGAGATCTACAAGATCGAAGCGGACGACCATGGATACTGGGAAGGTGAGGGCCGCAAGGCTGACAGCCTGACGTATGAGTTCCGCATCGACGCCATCTCCGGCAACGTGCTGCGCGACCAGAAAGACTGATTGTACGGCGCTTCGCCGTTCGTTCACGTCACACGCGGGAGCAGCCACCGGTTGTTCCCGCACGGGCCTTCCCCGGGCTTTACTCCGCTCATTGAATCCGCCACCCTTGTTTTCCTATTACCCGTCAGCAGGAAGCGGCGCATGAGTGTGCGGATCGAATTCAAAAGCAATCCCGATGAAGATGAACGCCTACAGATTCTGGCACCGCTTAGAGCGTACAACGCTGCAAAAGCGGGCGATGGTCTGGCAGAAAGTTTCGCGTTCTTTGTGCGAGACGAAAACACCGATGCGGTGTTGGGTGGTTTGCACGGGAGAATCCTTTACCGCTGGTTGTTCATCGAATTGCTGGTGGTCCCTGAACAGGCACGCGGGCAGCGGATGGGCAGCCAGTTGATGGACAGGGCCGAAGCGTTCGCCCGTGAAAAGAACTGCGTCGGGATCTGGCTCGACACGTTCGATTTCCAGGCGCCGGACTTCTACCGCAAACACGGTTATGAGGCGTTCGGGCATCTGGATGACTACCCGCCGGGCCATCAGCGCCTGTTTTTCCAGAAACGGTTGATGCCGTTGGCGAATTAATCGGCGTTCAGGCCCGTCGTCCCCGCGCCAGGGCGATCGGTTAAAGAAAGCGAGCCGGACTGTAAGGCCCGGGGTCGGCAAACGTCGGCTTGCCCGTCATCATCTCCGCGAGCAGTCGTCCCGTCACCGGCCCCAGCGTCAAGCCATGATGGGCGTGGCCGAAGTTGAACCACAGACCTGGATGACGGGGGGCCTGACCGATGACTGGCCGCATGTCGGGCAGGCACGGCCTGCGGCCCAGCCACGGCTCGGCGTCCAGGCGCTCACCCAGCGGGTAAAGTTCGCGTGCAATGGCTTCGCAACGGCGCAGCTGAATCTCGTTGGCGGGCGCATCGCTGGCGGCAAATTCCACCCCGGTGGTCAACCGAATGCCGCGTGCCATGGGGGCCAACACATAGCCGGCCTGAGCATCGATCACGGCGTGCTCAAGGGCGGCGCCCGCCTGGGAGGCGTAGTGCATGTGATAGCCGCGCTTGATTGCCAACGGAATGCGATAACCAAACCGCGAAAACACGTCCGCCGACTGCGGTCCGAGCGCGACGACCACCTGCCGGGCACTGATGCCGCCAGCCTCACTGTTGACTCGCCAACCCTGGTCCTGCTGATGCAGGCTGCGTGCATCACCTTTGAGCAACACGCCGCCACGTTTCACGAACAAGGCTGCATAACCGCGCACCAGCGCACCGGGATCGGTCACGCTCTTCGGGTCGAGCCAATGGATGCCACCTACCGCACCGCTGAGACTCGGCTCACGATCACGCAGTTGAGCGGTGTCGAGGATGTCATAGCTCAAGCCATATGCAGCGTAGGTTTGGGCATCGGTGACGGCCAGATCGAATTCGCGCTGATCGCGATAAAGCTCGATCCAGCCTTTGGCGCGTATCAGCCCGGTCATGCCCGACGCTTCTGCCAGCCGATCATGCTCAACGACGCAGCGCTCGATCAGCGGCTGCATGGCGCGGCTTGCCCTGGCCAGGTTGTCGGGCGAAGACTGCCGCCAGTACTGCAGCAGCCAGGGCGCCAGGCGTGGCAGAAACGCAGGGCTGAAGCGCATCGAGGACTGTGTGTTCAGACCGTAACGCAACAGGCGCGACCACTCGCGAGGGAAAGCATAGGGCACGATGCTGGAGCGCTCGATCAGGCCTGCATTGCCATGGCTGGTACCTCGGCCGGGTTCCTCCCGATCGAGCAGGATGACGCTCTGGCCTGCGGCTTGCAGGTGCAGTGCCGAACAGACGCCGACGATGCCGGCGCCGAGAACGAGGGTCTGACAATCCATGGATCGATCCTTAAACGGCTGTAGAGACGTGAGGCCGTTACCTTCGCGCAGTTTACCCGTTTGCAGGCGCACAGTACTCTCCCGCCCCTACGTTCTGTTTGGCTTCCACCTCCAATAATCACACCGGAGCTTCAGATGTCTTCACCCCGCGATCCCGTAGACACCCACGCGATTTCTTTCGGCGACCTGACCGAACTGCTGCGGCAGATATTCCTGCGCCACGGCACCTCGCCTGAAGTGGCGGCTGTGCTGGCTGAGAACTGCGCCAGTGCTGAACGCGACGGATCGCACAGCCACGGGATCTTTCGCATCAAAGGGTATTTATCGTCACTGGCGGCGGGCTGGGTCGATGGCCATGCCGTGCCGAAGGTCGAGGATGTCGGTGCTGCTTTCGTGCGGGTGGACGCAGGCGGCGGCTTCGCTCAGCCCGCGATGCAAGCCGCCAAGGCGCTGCTGATCGAGAAAGCGCGTACGGCGGGCATTGCGATCCTCGCCATTCGCAACTCGCACCATTTTGCCGCACTGTGGCCAGACGTCGAGCCCTTCGCTCAGGAAGGTCTGGTCGCCTTGAGCGTGGTCAATAGCATGACCTGCGTCGTCCCTCACGATGCCCGGAAACCGTTGTTCGGCACCAACCCGATCGCTTTTGCCGCGCCTCGGGCAGGAGGGCAGCCCATTGTTTTCGACATGGCAACCAGTGCCATCGCCCACGGTGATGTCCAGATAGCCGCAAGGGAAGGGCGCATGCTGCCGCCGGGCATGGGCGTGGATCGTGGGGGGCAGCCTACCGAAGACCCCAAGAGGATTCTGGATGGCGGCGCGCTTTTGCCGTTCGGCGGTTACAAAGGGTCGGCGCTGTCGATGATGGTTGAGCTGCTGTCTGCCGCATTGACCGGCGGCAACTTCTCGTTCGAATTTGACATGTCCAGCAAGCCGGGTGCGCAAACCCCGTGGACGGGCCAGATGATCATCGTCATCGATCCGGACAAAGGCAGCGGACACGCCTTTGCCGAGCGCAGCGAAGAGCTGGTCAGGCAGATGCTCGGTGCAGGTCAGCGACGCATGCCCGGTGATCGTCGCTACCACCAGCGTGAAAAATCCCTGACGGAAGGCATCGTACTGTCGGTTGACGATTTGAGTCGCCTCCAGGTACTGGCCAGCGCTTAGACCTCCAGCGTCGGCAGTTTGCCCGGTCGTTTTAGAGCAACCGGGCTCTGCTGGGCGACATGCAGGCGCATCAGGTGCTGGCTGTCCAGGGCCTCGCTGGACGATTTGCTGTTGTTGCCGCACGGCATGGCCAGGGCGCTGGCACTGACAGCGGCCAGCATCAATGTCACCAGTAACGCGATAAGGGTTTTCATGGTCGTGCCCCGCTAACAGGCGATGGCGCTCTGCGAAAGGCGGCGCGCTTGAACCCTTGCAGGCTACGTCCCGGTGCGGCCGCAACGGTATTTGAATACTGCTCTGTTCTTGCCCGATGCTGCCTGAGAGCGACGACGCAGCCTTCTGGCAATAGGGGCGTGCGTTCACGCAAAGGGACGACCGCTCGTCGAATCATGACTTGCGTTTGGCTGTCGATGAAAATACTGTATGTTTAAACAGTATTCAGTGAAAGGGAATCGACCATGCTCATGACTCAAGCCGAAACCAGCATTGCATTCACCGTCCAGGCCCAAGAGCCGACCTTCAACAGCGTCTGGGGTACCGAGATGCAGCGCGAGGACTTTCTCGCGCTGGCGGCGGGGGTGCGTCAGTTCAGCGCCAGCCAGGTGGACCTGGCGTTTGTTTCGAACGACGAGTTTTTTCCAGGCGGCCACGGGCCCTCTGCGGCGGAATGATTTCCCCGCGCATCATCCGACAGGGCTAAGGTAGTCGTGCAGCGGGAATGGCAGGCTCAGCGCTTGCGAGCCGGTGCGGTTACCACGGCGACCTGAAGCGCCGACGCTTGGGTTTCATCGGCGTCCGGCTGACGCGCTTTGCCTGTTCTGATCAGGCTCAGTGCGATCAGAGTGCCTATTACGGATAGAACGCACCAACCCAGCAAAAATGTAATCACGTCTGGTCTCCGAACTGCAAAAATCGGGTTGCCACGAAAAATGACAAGCTCTCCATCCGAATCTATCGGCCGTGATGAAGATTACATGAGGCCGAAAATCGCGCAGCTTGAACAATTGTCGGGTGGATCGCAACTCCTCCAGACCGATGGGGTCTTGCTTTAAACATAGTCAAACTGGAGGCCCATGTTTATGAAAGATCTTGGTTCACGCCTGAAAGAAGAACGCAAAAGCCTCGGACTCTCGCAACAGGAATTCGGCGCGATTGGAGGCGTAGAAGCCAATGCCCAAGGCAAATACGAAAGCGGCGAACGCATTCCACGTTCCGATTACCTCGCAGCACTTGGAAAGAAAGGCGTCGATGTCCTGTATGTGCTCTCGGGAAACCGAACGCCGATTGCCATCGACACGCTGAGCGACGCAGAACGGGCAATCATTACTCACTACCGAGCGCTGAGCGAAGACGACCAGGAGGCGATTTCTCAGCTTGCGACGTCGCTGTCGGAATGTGCTACGGACACTGCTGCACCATCGTCTGTGTGAGGCGTCCGTTCAGATTTGGTTCAGAGGCAGTGTTGCCGATGAATATATGAAACGTTTATGATTCGTATATTCATCGCGAGGTCAGACATGGGACTGGTCAAGATTTCTGAACAGATGCACGACAACATTCGCTCAGCCAGCGCGGCACTGAGCCGTTCAATCAACGCACAGGCCGAACACTGGATGAGGGTGGGCATGCTCGCCGAACTCAATCCCGGACTGAATTACAGCAATATCTGTCAATTGTTGATTCGTGCCGAAGCCACGGGCGGCACGCTGCTGAGCGCACAGCCTGAAGACGAAATTGTCCACCAACACCCGATCAGGGCGGTGGCGCGATGAGCATCAGTATCAAGAGCGAATCTGATCTGGTAGGACTGAGGGTCGCCGGGCGACTGGCTGCCGATGTATTGGCAATGATCGCTCCCCATGTGAAGCCCGGTATCAGCACTGAGGCGCTCGATGACCTCTGCAACGATTACATCGTCAACGAATTGAAAGTGATCCCGGCCAACGTCGGGTACCACGGGTTTACCAAGACCACGTGTATATCGCCGAACTCGGTGGTATGCCACGGGATCCCGTCGGCGGACGATATTCTCAAGGAAGGCGACATCGTCAACATCGATGTCGCGGTGATCAAAGATGGCTGGTATGGCGATACCAGTCGCATGTATTACGTCGGAGAGGTCAGCCCGTTGGCACGGCGTCTGGTTGAAACCACCTACGAGGCCACGTTGGCCGGAATACATGCGGTGAAGCCTGGCGCAACGCTGGGCGACATCGGTAACGCCATCCAGACCGTGGCGTATCGGGAAGGCTTCAGCGTTGTCCGTGAATACTGCGGACACGGCATCGGGCGTAAATATCACGAAGAACCGCAGGTACTGCATTACGGCGCGGCGGGGAAGGGGTTGAAACTCAAACCGGGGATGGTCTTCACCATCGAGCCGATGATCAACGCAGGCAAACCCGGCACCCATGTGCTGGATGACGGCTGGACCGTGCTGACGCGAGATCAATCTCTATCGGCGCAGTGGGAACACATGGTGGCGGTCACCCAGACGGGGTTCGAGCTATTGACGCCCTGGCCGGATGGCACCGGCGATTATCCTGAGGTGTGAGGGCAGTCACATTCGGACGAATAAAGTCACAATTGCGGGCGTGACCAAGTGCCGACCCACCTTGTAGGCTCCTTCTCGTTCCCCTGTGGTGTTGCCATCTGACCGGCTCAAGGATGATCAGATCGGCAGCACTAGGGGAGAACACCACTCTGAAAAAAACCGGCCGAAGCCGGTTTTTTTGTGAGCGTCTTTTTAACCCCCTAGCTGCTTGGCTGCTTCAACGCCCGCGGAGCTCAGCTTCACCGGGTACTTCAGGGTGCGTTCGCCCTTCTCGGGAATGTCGACGCATCCGTCATGGATAAGCCCTGCTTTTTGCAGTTCCTCCAGCGTATCCGCGACGGCGTGTTCCCCCCTGTAGTTATCCAGAACCTCTTTGCCCAGTCCTGCTGGATGCGCGTGCAACAACCGGGTCAGGACTTCTTTCTTGAGCGCGTTATCAATGGTCATATTTCCCTCGCTTTGCTGGTTTTATGAGCGCTGCTTGTAAATACCGACCGCTGGATAAGAGGATGGTTTGGATCTTTTTTACATGCGTTTCCATTGGACCTGGGTCACACCGAGCCCTTCGGCGTTGAGCATGGCCAAACGGAAGGGGCCTGCTGCGACACTGCCATTGAGAGTACCGACGCCCGCGTGCAGCGTGGCGAAGTGAAGCGCTTCGCTCTCGCACAGGTGCGTGGCTTGGTGGGAAAAATGCCGGGGTTCGCCCTTAAACTGGTAATGAATTTCAAAATCCTTGGAATCATTCATCGTCTTTGGCCCCTTGGACGTTGTGCACGTCCCGCTGAATGTGAGTACTTCCCCGTGTACCTGAAAGCATGATCGCCGAATGCATCGACGGTGCTTTCACTTCATTTCGAGACCGATACAGGCGTGCCATTACTGCAGGAGGCCCTGATCGTGGTGCGTTTTCTCTGCCTGAGACGAGTAGCCTGCGCATGCTGGTCAGTGCTACCGACTGGCGGAGAATTGCATTCTTTGATGGCCTTTTGAACCGTTCGCCGATCAGCGGCAACGGGCCATATCTGTTTGGATAGGGGCGTCAGGTCGCCAAGGCGTGACACCTTCGAATTTGCACGTTTTTGGATACAGAACCGACGAATGCTTCGGGTGGTTGGCGCGTGCCAGCCTCTGCGCAACAATTCGTGGCGAAAGGGCAATTTGATGGCCCGCGTGTTTCCATTTTTCTGAAAAAATCCGTTTCTTTTCAGGCAATTCCGGGGCGAGGGTGTATGCATAGAGTGGGTTTAAGCATGGCGGCATTCATGTTGATGGTGACGGCACTGCCCACCGAGGCACGGAGCATCGACAAGCATGATCTGGAAGTCTGCAAATGGGGCGCCGGCATGGCGAGTACCGCACAGCAATCCAAGCTTTCCGGCACGACGTTGTACAGCGCGCGAAAGAAGCTGCAGGCCCGCAAGTTTTCCAAACCGTGGATGCAGAAGATGGCCGTGGGAATTACCGAGCAAACCTATAAGAGTCCTTCGCGTCTGAAACCTGCTGCGGTGAAGCAGACGTATTACGACGGCTGTATCCAGCACGAACTGGCGCGCAAGTAGGCGGGGTATGTCCGCTCAGGTCGCCGGGTACAGGCGCCTCCTGAGCGGAGGGTTCCAGCGGGTCAGGCTGGTGTGATCAGTGGCAGTTGCCAGCCAGGTGATAATGCTGCGCTTCAGCGGCGGCAGCGTTGTCGAATTCCACCCGATTCTTCTCTGACACCGCGTTGTAGGACGGGCAGTCCGGGCGGTGGTAAATCATGGTTTTCTTGTTGCCACGAATCGCCAGCGTCAGATGCTTTGCGCTGTCGACTCTGGCGGTCGTGGATTCCATTGGATTGGGCCGCGGTGTTTCAGCTTTCGTGGAGGCCGTGGACCGGCTGCCGCCACTGAAATCGGCGCTGAGGAAAATCGGCGCATGATCGGACACGCTGTTGCGTCCCTGCGCGTGGGTCATCGACAGGTATTTGGGGTAATTGAACACCTGAACACTGTTGACCCTGATCGTCGAATCCTTGCTGACAAAGATGTTGTCGTAAAGATTGGAGAATTTTCCATCGGTGGTCGACAGTGTGCTCGCGCCATTCAGCACCAAGGGCCTGGCGCTGGCATCCAGATTGTCCCACGCAGGCGAATTCGGGGGCGTATTGAAGTCGCCCATCAGCATGATCGGGTTGTTGCCGGGGTAGGTGTCTTTCAGCCAGGTCCAGTAGCTGGAGAGCGCGGTGATTTCCGAGGCGCGGTCAGACTGGCTCTTTCCGTACAGAATATGCACCGTGGCTACGACGAACGTGGTGCCGTCCTTAAGCGATTTGAAGCGTGCGGAATACGGTTCGCGTTCAAAGGTGTCGTTGCGGTCAAGGTAGGTGACGGCGCCGTCTTCATAGGCAATCACGTCATCACGCCATACAAAACCATACATCTCTTTGTAAGACGATCGGCCAACTGCGTGTGAGGCCATCGAACTCCAGTGCTTGCCGGTCTGCCGGCTCAACTCTCTGGCCAAGGCTTGCAGTGCGTCTTCGTTCATCAATTCCTGAACGGCGAGAAAATCGACTTTTTGCGCGACCCTGGCAATGCCTTGAAAATCCTTGTTTGGCCGCACACTCAGGTGCTCCAGATTCCAGGTGCCGATGGTGACGTCGGCTGAAGCGTTTTGCAGGAAAGAAAGGGTCAACAGCAACGAAACAAAAAATCTGAGCATTGTTTTCCAACTACGGGCTGATTGAAGCAGTGGCGAGCCAGGCGCATTTGACTCGCGGGAAGGGCTGCGGGGTGTCGATTCGGGTTCAAACGCGATGTGGGTCAGTCCTCCTTGGGCACGGTCCAGAAGATCTGTACGCCGCCGTCATCCCGGTAGGCGAGGGTGACGTTGTCGTTTTCGGCGATCTCTTCCAGCAACTGACTCCAGTCATCCTCCTGCTCGTCAGGCAGACGAAAGATCAACGCGGCGCGGGACTTCTGCGCAGTAGGCGAATTGATGATCTTTTGAATACGAATGCCCAGGCGTTCGTAGGCGCCCGGCAATTCAGCGGCTGAAGCGGAATGTTTAGACACGAAAGGTATCCTTTGTTTTTTGCTGTATGTGCATACAGTATTTCACTGTGGGACGTTTCGCAAGATCGGAGTAGGGGTAATCGGCGTTCGCACCTAACCTCCTTGATTCTTCCTACGCCTATTTCATTCGCGAACCAAAGTCGATCGAGTCGATCAGATCCTGTGTCAGCGATTCAGTTCGCAATGGCCAAAGAAACCAGGAGTTTTTATGAACATCAAAGCGTTGGGATTACCTGTTGCATGGGTCTGCTGCGCGCTGCTGGCCGGGTGCTCGACGTCGACGGTGGTGACGCTGCAAAACGGCACTCAATACGTCACCAAAGATGCGCCGAAGACCAAAAGCAAGGACGGGTTTTACGAGTTCGAGGACATCTCTGGAAAGACCATCAGGGTGCGTGCGGACGAGGTGGCAACGGTTAAAGAAGAAGACTGAAATCAAAGAGGAGCCTGATCGAATCGATCAGGCTCCTCTTCCTCGCGCCGGGTTGATTTCAGTACTCCCGGAACCCCCTTTAATGAACGCGACTGTCACTCAGTCATGGCTGAGACGTCTTTGCGTTTCTCGAAAACCTGCCCTTTGCTGCGAGATAAAAGCGAGCCATTTCGCACGGGCCAACGCGCAGCGATTACGTTGTTGACAAATGGTGCGGCGATTCTCATAGTTTCACCCACGCAAACGTTTGCGATTGGCCGAAGCCTGTGCCGCTCGACCCGCATCCGGTGCCGATAAAATAATCATAAATGTCGGAGTGATTCCATGAAGCTGCCATTCGCTGCACGTCTTCTTGCTGTTGCCATGCTCACCGCAAGTGCTGTAACCCTCCCTCTCTCTTCTGCTTACGCCGACGACGCGAAGAAACCTACGGTCGCGCTGGTGATGAAGTCCCTCGCCAACGAATTTTTCCTGACCATGGAAGACGGCGCCAAGGCCTATCAAAAAGACCACGCTGCTGATTTTGATCTGATCTCCAACGGCATCAAGAATGAATCGGACACCGCCGCGCAAATTGATATCGTCAACCAGATGATCGTCAAGAAAGTCGACGCGTTGGTGATTGCACCTGCAGACTCCAAAGCGTTGGCCTCCGTGCTCAAGAAGGCGCAGGACGCGGGAATCAAAGTCGTCAACATCGACAACCAGCTCGACGCCGACGTCTTGAAAAGCAAGGGCATGGAAGTGCCTTTCGTAGGCCCGAACAACCGTAAGGGCGCCAAGCTGGTGGGCGACTACCTGGCCAAGCAACTGACTGCGGGCGATCAGGTCGGGATCATCGAAGGCGTGCCGACCACGACAAACGCTCAGCAGCGTACCGCGGGTTTCAAAGACGCGATGGATGCTGCGCAGATGAAGATCGTCTCCACGCAGTCGGGTAACTGGGAAATCGACAAGGGCAACGCCGTTGCGTCGGCCATGCTCAACGAATACCCGAACCTGAAAGCCTTGCTGGCCGGTAACGACAGCATGGCGCTGGGGGCTGTGTCGGCTGTCCGTGCAGCGGGCAAGACTGGCAAGGTGCAAATCGTCGGTTACGACAACATCAACGCGATCAAGCCCATGCTCAAGGACGGTCGAATCCTCGCGACCGCTGACCAGTTTGCCGCTCGGCAGGCTGTGTTCGGTATCGATACCGCTCTGAAAATGGTCAAGGGCGAGAAGCTCGACATCAAGGACGGTGTGATCGAGACCCCGGTCGAGCTGGTCACCAAGCCGCAATAAGTCCCTTTGGCTACAAAAACCGTATAGACCGCCTGCCCGCAAGGGCAGGCGCGTGGAGAGCGTTATGTCAGCGTCTGCTCAGGCCGCTGTTCTATCTGTCAGTGGCATCGGCAAAACCTACGCCCAACCTGTTCTCGCAGACATCGACCTGACGCTGATGCGTGGCGAAGTGTTGGCGCTGACCGGGGAGAACGGTGCGGGAAAAAGCACCTTGTCCAAAATCATCGGCGGATTGGTGACACCCACCACCGGCCAGATGCAGTTTCAGGGGCAGGCCTATCAACCGACGAGTCGCACCCAGGCTGAAAAGCTGGGCGTGCGGATGGTCATGCAGGAGTTGAACCTGCTGCCGACGTTGTCGGTGGCGGAGAACCTGTTTCTCGACAACCTGCCCAGCCGCGCTGGTTTCATCAATCGTAAAAAATTGCGCGACGACGCCGTCAAGGCCATGGCTCAGGTCGGACTTGAGGCCATCGACCCGGACACATTGGTCGGTGAGTTAGGCATTGGTCATCAACAGATGGTCGAGATCGCTCGCAACCTGATCGGCGATTGCCACGTTCTGATTCTCGACGAGCCGACCGCGATGTTGACGGCCCGTGAAGTGGAAATGTTGTTCGAGCAGATCACTCGCCTGCAGGACCGCGGCGTCTCCATCGTTTACATCTCCCATCGCCTGGAGGAACTGGCCCGCGTCGCCCAACGCATCGCCGTGCTGCGGGACGGCAAGCTGGTGTGTGTGGACGCCATGGCCAACTACGACAGCGAGCAGTTGGTGACCCTGATGGTCGGCCGCGAACTGGGCGAGCAGATCGACCTGGGGCCGCGCCAGATCGGTAACGTGGCGTTGTCGGTCAAAGGCTTGAGCCGTGCCGATAAGGTGCGCGATGTGTCTTTTGATGTCCGCGCAGGCGAGATCTTCGGTATTTCGGGATTGATCGGTGCGGGCCGTACCGAGCTCCTGCGCCTTATCTACGGCGCGGATGCGGCAGACACCGGCTCCATTGAGGTCGGCAGCCCGTTGAAACGAGTGCGTGTGAACTCGCCTGTCGATGCCGTCAGCCACGGTATTGCCCTGATTACCGAGGATCGCAAGGGTGAGGGGCTGCTCTTGTCGCAGTCCATCAGCGCCAACATCGCGCTGGGTAACATGGACGCGATCTCCAATGCCGGCGTCGTCAACGGCACCGCCGAAATGTCCTTGGCCCGACGTCAGGTTGACGCCATGCGGATTCGCAGTTCAAGCCCGACACAACGGGTGTCGGAGCTGTCCGGCGGCAACCAGCAGAAGGTCGTGATTGGCCGATGGCTGGAGCGCGATTGTCAGGTGATGCTGTTCGACGAGCCGACGCGCGGCATCGATGTCGGGGCCAAATTCGATATCTACGCGCTGCTGGGCGAACTGACCCGTCAGGGCAGGGCGCTGGTGGTGGTTTCCAGTGATCTGCGCGAATTGATGCTGATCTGCGACCGCATCGGTGTGTTGTCTGCCGGTCGCCTGATCGACACCTTCGAGCGCGATACCTGGACACAGGACGAACTGCTCGCTGCCGCCTTCGCCGGCTACCAAAAACGTGACGCGCTGCTGTCTGAAGCAGCGCCCAGGAACGACTGATGAAAACCTCGACTCCTTCGGCCGCGCTGCCTTCTCCCGGCAAGCGCAGCGGTAACTATTTCGGCCTCGGCACCTACCTGGGGCTGGCGGGCGCGTTGCTCGCCATGATCGTGCTGTTCTCGCTGCTCAGCGATCACTTCCTGTCGTATGAAACCTTCAGCACGCTGGCCAACCAGATCCCTGATCTCATGGTACTGGCGGTCGGTATGACGTTCATCCTGATCATCGGCGGGATTGACCTGTCGGTGGGGTCGGTGCTGGCCCTGGCGGCGTCCGCCGTTAGCGTGGCAATGCTCGGTTGGGGCTGGGGCGTGTTCCCGTCGGCGCTGCTGGGCATGGTCTGCGCGACGGCGGCGGGTACGTTGACCGGCTCGATCACGGTAGCGTGGCGTATACCGTCGTTCATCGTCTCGCTGGGCGTGCTGGAGATGGCCCGTGGTGTGGCGTATCAGCTGACCGATTCCCGCACGGCCTACATCGGTGATTCATTTGCCTGGCTGTCCAATCCGTTTGCCTTCGGCATCTCGCCATCGTTCATCATCGCGCTGCTGGTGATCTTCGCCGCTCAGGCGGTGCTCACACGTACGGTATTCGGTCGCTACCTGATCGGCATCGGCACCAATGAAGAAGCGGTGCGTCTGGCCGGGATCAATCCAAAACCCTACAAGATTCTGGTGTTTTCCCTTATGGGACTGCTGGCAGGTGTTGCCGCACTGTTCCAGATATCAAGGCTGGAAGCAGCCGACCCGAATGCGGGGTCCGGGCTGGAACTGCAAGTCATCGCTGCTGTGGTCATCGGCGGTACCAGCCTGATGGGCGGACGTGGATCGGTCATCAGCACGTTCTTCGGGGTGCTGATCATCTCGGTGCTCGCAGCAGGCCTTGCGCAGATCGGCGCAACGGAGCCGACCAAACGGATCATCACCGGAGCGGTGATTGTGATCGCGGTCATTCTCGACACCTATCGCAGCCATCGCGCACGGCGGCGCGGCTGATATGGCCACCATCAAAGATGTGGCGGCCATTGCTGGCATTTCGTACACCACGGTGTCGCACGTTCTGAACAGAACACGGCCGGTGAGCGACGAAGTGCGTAAGAAAGTGGAAGCCGCCATCGCGCAACTGGATTACGTGCCCAGTGCCGTGGCGCGCTCCCTGAAAGCCAAATCCACCGCGACGATCGGGTTGCTGATTCCCAACGGCATTAACCCTTACTTTGCCGAGCTCGCTCGAGGCATCGAAGATTACTGCGAGCGTAACGGGTTCTGCGTGATCCTCTGCAACTCCGACGACAATCTGGACAAACAGCGCAACTATTTGCGCGTGTTGCTGGAGAAACGGGTGGACGGTTTGATCGTGTCGTCGGTGGGCGGCGGCGATAGTCTGGTCGACAGCCTGTCCTCCGTCAGGACGCCGATGGTGATCGTCGACCGCGACCTGGAAAACATCACTGCCGATCGTGTCCGTATCGACCATGAGCTGGGCGCCTACCTGGCCACCTCGCATTTGCTGGGGCTGGGGCATCGCCACATCGCTTGTATCAGCGGACCGGCTGAAACCAGCGTTGCGCGCATGCGTCTGGCCGGGTATCACCGGGCGATGCAGGAAGCCGGCATCGAGGTACCGGACAGTTGGGTTGTGGAGAGCGATTTCACAGGGCCCAGCGGCTACAGAGCGGCAGGTCTGTTGCTGGAGAATGATCGGCCGACGGCAATCTTTGCCGCCAACGATATGGTGGGGATCGGAGTCCTGCGTGCAGCGGCGGAACGCAATGTCCGTGTGCCCGCCGATCTCTCGGTCATCGGCTTCGACGACATCCAGATGAGTCAGTACGTTTATCCGGCGCTGACGACTGTGGGCCAGTCAATACTGCAACTGGGCGAGCGCGCCGCCGAGGTGTTGCTCAAGCGGATTTCCACCCGTGGCGACAGCGCAGTGCAGCAACTGATTGTTGCACCAAGCATTGTGCTGCGTGAATCCACTGCGCCGCCAACCAATGCATTTAACGAGTTTCGCTGAGCCGGGCACCGTGTCCGGATGGAAGAGTAAAGACGTCATGCAAGCAAAAGTAGTGATAGTGGGCAGCCTCAACATGGACCTGGTGACACGTGCGCCGCGTTTGCCGCGCGCCGGTGAAACCCTCGCCGGACAGTCGTTCGTCACGGTGCCGGGCGGGAAGGGCGCAAACCAGGCGGCGGCGGCGGCGCGTCTCGGCGCCCGTGTGGCCATGATCGGCTGTGTCGGGGATGACGCCTACGGTGAGCAATTGCGCGCCGCGTTGCGGGCTGAGGGCATTGATTGCCAAGCCGTGACCGCCATTGCCAATGAGTCGACCGGGGTTGCGCTGATTGTGGTGGATGACAGCAGCCAGAACGCGATCGTCATTGTGGCCGGTGGCAATGGGCACGTCAGTACCAGCGTCGTCGACCGTTTCGACGCATTGCTGAGCCAGGCCGAGGTGATCATCTGCCAACTGGAGGTGCCGATGGTCACTGTAGGGCATGTCCTCAGGCGTGGGCGCGAGCTGGGCAAGACGGTCATCCTCAATCCGGCTCCCGCCAGCGGTCCATTGCCCGCTGAGTGGTACGCCTGGATCGATTATCTGATCCCGAACGAAAGCGAGGCCGCAGCGTTGACGGGCCTGTCCGTCGACAGCGTGGCGACGGCGGATGCCGCCGCCACTGCCTTGCTCGCATCCGGCGTGGGCAAGGTCATCGTTACCCTGGGTGAGCAGGGGGCGTTATTCGCCAGTCAGGCTGGTTCTTCGCATTTCCCGGCGCCGAAGGTCAAACCGGTGGATACCACTGCGGCAGGTGACACGTTCGTCGGCGGATTCGCGGCGGCGCTGGCTGACGGCAAATCCGAGCCGGACGCGATCCGTTTCGGACAGATCGCTGCGGCGCTGTCCGTCACCCGTTCCGGCGCTCAGCCTTCCATTCCCACCTTCACCGAAGTCCAGGGTTATCAGCCATGAAAAAAACACCACTGCTCAATATCGCGCTGTCACGGGTGGTCGCGTCGCTGGGGCATGGCGATATCCTGATGATCGTCGACGCCGGAATGCCGGTGCCTGCGGGTGTCGAACTCATTGATCTGGCCGTTACCCAGGGGGTGCCTGACTTTGTCAGTGTGTTGAACACCGTGCTCGCCGAAATGCAGGTGGAAAGCCACGTGCTCGCCGACGAAATGCGTGAAAGGCAGCCGCCAGCGCTGGCCGTCCTCGACACGCTGAACGCGGCAGGTCATCTGGGCGAGCAACGTCTGGTCAGTCATGAAGCCTTGAAACAGTTGAGCCGCAGCGCTCGTGCCATCGTTCGCACGGGTGAATGCCAGCCATACACGAACATTGCACTGGTGTCCGGCGTCGTCTTCTGACACCGTCGCTGTTCGTGCCATCCTCAAGAAACAGGGAGTTTCCCATGCACACATGTCGTCACTTTCTCCTTCAACTGATCAGGAGTGTTGCTCTGTTGGCCATCTTTTCCGCCACGGCGAGTCACGCTGCCGAAAAACGCGACCTGATCATCGACACTGATCCAGGGGCTGACGACGTCGTTGCCCTGCTGCTGGCGTTGGCTTCTCCCGAAGAGCTGAACGTCATGGCGATCACGACCGTCGCTGGCAACGTGCGCATTGACAAGACGTCGCGCAACGCACGCCTGGCCCGAGAGTGGGCAGGGCGCGAGGAGGTTCCGGTGTACGCTGGCGCGGGCCGACCGTTAGTGCGCACGCCGATCTATGCCGAGAACATTCACGGCAAGGAAGGCTTGCCGGGTGTCGAGGTGCACGAACCGAAAAAAGGTCTGGCTGAGGGGAATGCGGTCCAGTACCTGGTGGAAACGCTGCGCAAAGCTCCGCCTCACAGCATCACCATCGCTATGCTGGGGCCGCAGACCAACCTTGCGCTCGCGTTGGTTCAGGCACCTGACATCACCCAGGGCATCAAAGAAGTGGTGGTCATGGGAGGCGCCCATTTCAATGGCGGCAACATTACGCCAGTGGCGGAATTCAACCTCTATGCCGACCCGGATGCCGCCAAGGTGGTCCTCGCCAGCGGCGTCAAACTCACCTATGTGCCGCTGGATGTGACACACAAGATCCTCACCAGCGATCAACGTCTCAAACAGATCGAGGCCTTGAATAATCAGGCAGGCAAGCTGGTCGGTGGCATTCTCAATGAATACGTCAAGGCGGACATGGTGCATTACGGGCTGCCGGGTGGTCCGGTGCATGACGCCAGCGTGATTGCATGGCTGCTGAAGCCGGAGCTGTTCAGCGGCAGGCAGGTCAATCTGGTGATCGACAGTCGTGAGGGGCCCGGCTTTGGTCAGACGATCGCCGACTGGTATGACACGCTGGGGCAGACTAAAAACGTGTTTTGGGTCGAAAATGGCGATGCCCAAGGTTTCTTCGATCTGCTCACTCAGCGCCTTGCACGTTTGAAGTAACGGCTATCAAGCGTTGTCCAGAACCTCGGTGGCATAGCGCAGAAATACCTGATTCATGAAGTTCTGGGCGCCCGAGGTGCCCAGTTCCTTGACCAGCAGGTCGACCGCGATAATGGCCAGTTCCTCCGCGCTTCCCGGGCTATGGGCGCAATGTCCTTGCGTCCATTTAGCCTTGATATCCGCATCGATCGATACGATTGCCATGGTGTTTCGTCCCTCCCGAAAACGATCAATCCCTGCATCGATACCCGCGGTTGAGCGTACGAGCAGGGCTTGCAGTAAACCATCTTGTCCGGTTATCCGCACTGCTACTTAGGCATGAATGGCAATGCGTGCGAGAATCCGTGCCTTTCATTTCAGGGCTTCGCCGGTGTCTATTGATCTTACCGATTCACGAAGTTTCACCCTCGATGCTGTGCGGCAGATGATCGCAGGCGCAAACGACAATACCCATAATCAGTTACGGGTCAACCGTGATGGCAAAGCATGGTTGTCCAGTGACGCAGTGGGTGGCGTTGATATCGACGGTCTGTTGTTTCGCCTTGAGACATGGGCGGCCGGTTCCGGTTGTGTCGGTCCTGTTGCCGCGAGCGACGCGGTCTGGGTAACGCAGATCTACAATGCGCTGCGGGACAACTGGGCGGATCCACGCGTTGACTACGTGGATATCTACTAGCGCCCAGGGGCGAACAACTTTCCCAAACGTTTTGTGACGATTTGTTTGTCCTGATCACGGCCGGTTGCGGCAGACTCCGGCCTCTGTCGGCAAGCGCCCGGCCTCGGTTTTCAGGGTGTCAGCGAAACCCTGCGGATCGATCGCTGTCGCACAGGTTCTGGTTCACGTTAAACGTAAGGAGTTCGTATGCCCTGGAAACTTGCTTCATCGGGTCTGGTTCTGTCGGCAGCATTGTTAGCGGGGTGCAGCAGTACCTCCGAGTCGTCGAAAGCTGCCGAAGGCGCCACTGCCACTGAATCCGGCTATTCACGTTGCGATGCTGCCGCCGCGCAATTCGCACTGGGCAAACCCGCATCGGCGGCCCTTTTGGAGCAGGCGCGCGTGAAATCGGGTGCGCAGACCGCCAGGGTGCTTGGGCCCCATGACATGGTGACGCTGGAGTACCGCTCTGATCGCCTGAATCTCAATACCGATCAGGCCGCTACGGTCAATCGCGTCAACTGTGGTTAAGCACCGTTTTCGAGGCGAAAAAAAACCCGTCAGTGACGGGTTTTTTTAGCGCGCTCGGATTACTCCGGGCGAACCTGAGCGGCTTGCATGCCCTTTTGGCCTTTCTCAGCCACGAAGGAGACAGTCTGGCCTTCTTTCAGGCTTTTGAAACCGTCGGATTCGATAGCCTTGAAGTGTACGAACAGGTCGTCACCGCCACCCTGTGGAGTGATAAAGCCGAAGCCTTTTTCATCGTTGAACCATTTTACGGTGCCGGTTTGGCGATTAGACATGGTGTATCTCCAGAAACATAATTTTCAGTAGTGCTGTGCTGCTCAGGCCAACTGGGCACACGGGGGCTATCATAGTCGAATTGTGTGAATGCTGGACTTTTTCGGTAAGAACTTTGCGCCAGTACCGCAAATATAAGCATCGAAATGCGCCATAGCCCGGCAGTTTTGCCCCCTTTTTCAACCGTCGGCCGACGCAATCAGTGTCGCTCAAGCCCCCGTATTTCGGGGGCTTGAGCCGCTATTAAGATCGGTTGATGCGTGAAGGCCGCGGCATTCTCAGTGCGGAATGTAAATTTTTTATTTTTTGCCTTTGAGGCAGTTCTCGCCCACGGCTTTTTGCAGCCGTGAGGTCATTTCGGTACTGGGAGGCGTCGTTTTGTCATTCAACGAGGCGATCTCTTTGTCCGAGAAATTCTTGTTGATCTGTTGAGCGCCGCATTCGCAGTGCGCCTGGACGGCCTTGGCGTCCATTCCCGGATTGTTCTGGGTGGCGGCGGCGGTGCACTCATTCATGTAAGTGGTTTTGGTTTTCGCGTCCATGGCGGCATGAGCGCTGATCGGGAGAGTCAACGCCAACGGAGCGAGGAGGGCGGCAACACGTAGAAGCTTCATGGTTGTTTCCTTTTAGTCTGTGGGACCTGCACAAGCACAGGCCTTTAACGGGCCTCGGTTTATCTGACGGCGGGGATTCGCACCAGTTCAGTATTCGAAGACGCTCCGGTATTTGAAGAAAACTTTATGGCCGCGACAGGCCAGGTTGTATGACCCGCGACAGACGGGCTGTGCTAGGATGCGCGTCCTGTAGATTCGCTCGCGTCTCGCGGGGCAGGTTTTGCGTGAAGCGATGCCTGTCGATTTCGTCAAATCCAGTCACTCTGGTTCGGTCACCGGTTGGCCCTTGGGCTCCTGCCACTGTGAGGCAGGTACACCACCGAATCGCGTACTGGCTCTATCCCAACCCACGTGACCTTTGGTAGGGGTCACCACTAGGAGAGGAGGCGCCATGCCAACTATTACTCTTCCCGACGGCAGTCAACGTTCTTTCGATCACCCGGTATCCGTCGCCGAGGTCGCGGCCTCCATTGGCGCAGGCCTGGCTAAAGCCACCGTTGCCGGCAAGGTCAACGGTCAACTGGTCGATGCCAGTGACATCATTGCTGCCGACGCGAGTCTGCAAATCATCACCCCGAAAGACCAGGAAGGCCTGGAGATCATTCGTCACTCCTGCGCCCACCTTGTCGGCCATGCGGTCAAGCAACTGTACCCGACCGCCAAAATGGTCATCGGTCCGGTCATCGATGACGGCTTCTATTACGATATCGCCTACGAGCGCCCGTTCACGCCAGACGACATGGCGGCGATCGAGCAGCGCATGCAGCAACTGATCGAAAAGGATTACGACGTCATCAAGAAGGTCACTCCACGCGCGGAAGTGATCGAAGTGTTCAAGGCCCGTGGCGAAGACTACAAGCTGCGTCTGGTCGAGGACATGCCGAACGAAACGGCGATGGGCCTCTACTATCACGAAGAATACGTCGACATGTGCCGTGGTCCGCACGTGCCCAATACCCGTTTTCTCAAGTCGTTCAAGCTGACCAAGCTGTCTGGTGCGTACTGGCGCGGCGACGCCAAGAACGAGCAGCTGCAGCGCGTGTACGGCACCGCCTGGGCTGACAAGAAGCAGCTGGCTGCTTACATCCAGCGCATCGAAGAAGCTGAAAAGCGCGACCATCGCAAGATCGGCAAGCGTCTGGGCCTGTTCCATACTCAGGAAGAAGCGCCGGGCATGGTTTTCTGGCACCCGAACGGCTGGACGCTGTATCAGGTGCTTGAGCAATACATGCGCAAGACCCAGCGTGAAAATGGCTATCTGGAAATCAAGACGCCACAAGTCGTTGATCGCTCGCTGTGGGAGAAGTCCGGGCACTGGGCCAACTACGCCGAAAACATGTTCACCACCGAGTCGGAAAGCCGCGACTATGCCATCAAGCCGATGAACTGCCCTTGCCATGTGCAGGTGTTCAATCAGGGTCTGAAGAGCTACCGCGAGCTGCCGATGCGTCTGGCCGAGTTCGGTGCCTGCCACCGTAACGAGCCCTCGGGTGCGTTGCACGGCATCATGCGCGTGCGTGCGTTCACTCAGGATGACGCCCACATCTTCTGCACTGAAGAGCAGATGCAGGCCGAATCCGCTGCCTTCATCAAGCTGACCATGGATGTCTATGCCGACTTCGGCTTTAAAGACATCGAGATGAAGCTGTCGACCCGTCCTGAAAAACGTGTGGGTTCGGATGACTTGTGGGATCGCGCGGAGGCTGCGCTGGCCGCGGCGCTGGACAGCGCGGGCTTGCCCTACGACCTGCAGCCGGGCGAGGGCGCGTTCTACGGTCCGAAAATTGAATTTTCCCTGAAGGATTGCTTGGGTCGCGTGTGGCAATGCGGTACATTGCAGCTCGATTTCAACCTGCCAATCCGTTTGGGTGCCGAATTCGTTTCGGAAGACAACGGGCGTAAGCATCCGGTCATGTTGCACCGTGCAATTCTCGGTTCATTCGAGCGTTTCATCGGAATTCTGATCGAGCACTACGAAGGTGCGTTCCCCGCATGGCTGGCTCCCACTCAGGCAGTGATCATGAATATCACTGATAAACAGGCAGATTTTGCCCTTGAAGTGGAAAAAACTCTGGCTGAAAGCGGGTTTCGTGCCAAGTCCGACTTGAGAAATGAAAAGATCGGCTTTAAAATCCGCGAGCATACTTTGCTCAAGGTTCCCTATCTCCTCGTTATCGGGGATCGGGAGGTTGAAACGCAAACTGTCGCTGTGCGTACCCGTGAAGGCGCAGACCTCGGCTCAATGCCGGTCGCTCAATTCTCGGCGTTCCTTGCACAAGCGGTTTCCCGGCGTGGTCGCCAAGATTCGGAGTAATTATTATTAAGCGTGAAATGAGACAAGATAAACGAGCTGCACCGAAGGCCCCGATCAACGAGAATATCTCGGCACGCGAGGTTCGGTTAATTGGCGCTGACGGCGAGCAGATTGGCATCGTCTCGATTGATGAAGCGCTTCGTATAGCTGAAGAAGCCAAGCTCGATCTGGTAGAAATTTCTGCCGACGCAGTACCGCCTGTCTGTCGTGTGATGGACTACGGCAAATCGATCTTCGAGAAGAAGAAGCAGATTGCTGCGGCGAAGAAGAACCAGAAGCAGATTCAGGTTAAAGAAATCAAGTTTCGTCCAGGGACGGAGGAAGGGGATTACCAGGTAAAACTACGCAACCTGGTACGTTTCCTGAGTGACGGGGACAGGGCCAAGGTATCGCTAAGATTCCGCGGTCGTGAGATGGCCCACCAGGAGCTGGGTATGGAGCTGTTGAAGCGGGTTGAACAAGACCTGCTCGAATACGGCGCCGTCGAACAGCATCCTAAGATGGAAGGACGCCAGCTGATCATGGTCATCGCCCCGAAAAAGAAGAAATAACCACCAGGGCACGGCAGGCCTTGCGGTTATGTTTATCAACTGAATGCGGAGTATCCGAACATGCCAAAGATGAAGACTAAAAGTGGTGCAGCTAAGCGGTTTCTGAAAACCGCGAATGGCATCAAGCACAAGCACGCTTTCAAGAGCCACATCCTGACCAAAATGTCGACCAAGCGTAAGCGTCAACTGCGCGGAAGCAGCCTGCTGCATCCGTCTGACGTGGCAAAAGTCGAGCGCATGCTGCGCCTTCGTTAATTTTGATCAAGAATAGAGGAAGTAACTCATGGCTCGTGTAAAGCGTGGCGTCATTGCCCGTAAGCGACACAAAAAAATTCTGAAACTTGCTAAAGGCTACTACGGCGCGCGTTCACGCGTATTCCGTGTTGCCAAGCAAGCGGTAATCAAGGCAGGCCAATACGCCTACCGTGACCGTCGTCAGAAAAAACGTCAGTTCCGCGCTCTGTGGATCGCTCGTATCAACGCTGGTGCGCGTATCAACGGTCTGTCCTACAGCCGTTTCATCGCTGGCCTGAAAAAAGCGTCGATCGAAATCGACCGTAAGGTTCTGGCTGATCTGGCAGTGAACGAAAAAGCGGCGTTTGCTGCGATTGTCGAGAAAGCTAAAGCCACTCTGGCCTAAGTCCCCGGCAATCACCGGGCCTCGTTTCGAGGTTCGGTGTTAAACGTCATAGATAGGGGAAGAGCCTTGTAAGCTCTTCCCCTATTTCGTATCTGGAGTCTGTACATGGAAAACCTGGACGCGCTGGTCTCTCAAGCACTTGAGGCTGTGCAAGGCGCCGAAGATATCAATGCCCTGGAGCAAATCCGGGTTCACTACCTCGGCAAGAAGGGTGAATTGACTCAGGTGATGAAGACCCTGGGAAATTTGCCGGCGGAAGAGCGTCCGCAGGTCGGCGCGCTGATCAACGTTGCCAAGGAACGCGTCACAGAGGTTCTCAATGCGCGTAAGGCGTCGTTCGAGGAAGCGGATCTTGCCGCCAGACTCGCCGCCGAATCGATTGACGTAACCCTGCCTGGCCGTGGACAGACCACTGGCGGTCTGCACCCTGTCACCCGGACTCTGGAACGTATCGAACAATTCTTCACCCACATTGGCTACGGCATCGCCGAAGGCCCTGAGGTGGAAGACGATTACCACAACTTCGAAGCGCTCAACATCCCAGGCCATCACCCGGCCCGGTCGATGCATGACACCTTCTATTTCAACGCCAACATGTTGCTGCGCACCCACACCTCGCCGGTACAGGTCCGCACCATGGAATCGAACACGCCGCCGATCCGCATCGTCTGTCCAGGCCGTGTGTACCGCAGCGACTCCGATATCACTCACTCTCCGATGTTCCATCAGGTCGAAGGCCTGCTGGTCGACCGCGACATTAACTTCGCCGACCTGAAAGGAACCATCGAGGAGTTTCTGCGCGTGTTCTTTGAAAAAGAACTGGCAGTGCGTTTCCGCCCCTCGTATTTCCCGTTTACCGAGCCGTCCGCCGAAGTCGATATGGAGTGCGTGATGTGCAGCGGTAAAGGCTGCCGCGTCTGCAAGCAGACCGGATGGCTGGAAGTCATGGGCTGCGGCATGGTTCATCCGAACGTGCTGCGTATGTCCGGTATCGATCCGGAAGAGTTCCAGGGCTTTGCTTTCGGCATGGGCGCGGAGCGTCTCGCCATGCTGCGTTACGGCGTCAATGACTTGCGCCTGTTCTTCGACAACGACTTGCGGTTCCTCGCGCAATTTCGCTAGGAACCCCGCGCGACGCTACCTCAGGGGTGGCGTTCGTGCGGCGGTCAGGTCGCAGATCCGTAACGAACCTATCAGGAGAGCAGGATGAAATTCAGTGAACAGTGGTTGCGTGGCTGGGTAAGCCCGCAGGTCTCCCGTGACGAGCTGGTAGCGCGTCTGTCGATGGCTGGGCTGGAGGTCGATAGCGTGACCCCGGCGGCCGGCGTTTTCAGTGGTGTTGTGGTCGGTGAGGTCATGAGCACCGAGCAGCATCCAGACGCTGACAAGCTGCGCGTTTGTCAGGTCAATAATGGTTCGGAAACGTTTCAGGTTGTCTGCGGTGCGCCCAATGTGCGCCCGGGCCTGAAGATCCCGTTTGCCATGATCGGCGCCGAACTACCCGGCGACTTCAAGATCAAGAAAGCGAAGCTGCGTGGCGTCGAGTCCAATGGCATGCTCTGTTCGCAGGCCGAGCTGCAAGTGGGCGAGGGCAACGACGGTTTGATGGAGTTGCCGGCCGACGCGCCGGTGGGCAGGGATTTCCGTGCTTACCTGGAACTGGACGACGCCAGCATCGAGGTCGACCTGACGCCGAACCGCGGCGACTGCCTGTCCGTCGCAGGTCTGGCCCGTGAAGTGGGCGCGCTGTATGACGCGGCCGTCACGCGTCCACAGGTTGCCGTCGTCCCAGCGGTCCACGATGAAGTGCGCCCGGTCGACGTGTTGGCCCCGGCTGCGTGCCCGCGTTACCTGGGGCGTGTCATTCGTAACGTTGACTTGTCCCGTCCGACGCCGCTCTGGATGGTTGAGCGCTTGCGCCGTTCCGACGTGCGCAGCATCGATGCCGCCGTCGACGTCACCAACTACGTCATGCTCGAGCTGGGCCAGCCACTGCACGCGTTCGACCTCGCTGAAATCAACGGCGGCATCCGTGTGCGAATGGCGGAAGAGGGCGAGAAGCTTGTTCTGCTGGACGGCCAGGAAGTCAGCCTGCGCGCCGATACCCTGGTCATCGCCGACCACCAGCGTGCGCTGGCTATCGCTGGAGTGATGGGCGGTGAACACAGTGGCGTGAACACCACGACCACGCGTGACATCTTTCTGGAGAGCGCATTCTTCGATCAGATCGCAGTCGCCGGCAAAGCGCGCTCGTATGGCCTGCACACCGACGCCTCACACCGCTATGAGCGCGGCGTTGACTGGCAGCTCGCGCGTGAAGCGATGGAGCGGGCCACGGGCTTGCTTCTGGAGATTACGGGCGGTGAAGCCGGTCCGGTCATCGAAACCGTCAGCGAGCAACACCTGCCCTCGATCGCGCCGGTGATCCTGCGCGCCGACCGCATCGAACAGATGCTGGGCATGAAGATGGAGGCGACCGAGGTCGAGCGCTTGCTCACTGGATTGGGGCTCAAGGTTGCGGCTGATACCGCCGGTCAATGGCGCGTCGACGTGCCAAGTCACCGTTTCGACATTACGCTTGAAGTCGACCTGATCGAGGAGCTGGCGCGCTTGTACGGTTACAACCGCCTGCCGGTTCGTTATCCGCAGGCACGCCTGGCGCCGCAGGCCCGGGCCGAGGCGCGAGGGGATCTACCCGCGCTGCGTCGTCTGCTGGTCGCGCGGGGATATCAGGAAGCAATTACCTACAGCTTCATCGATCAGAAATGGTTCGAACTGTTCAATCCAGGTGTCGAGCCGCTCCTGTTGGCCAACCCGATTTCCGCCGATATGGCGGCCATGCGTTCGTCGCTGTGGCCCGGCCTGGTCAAAGCGCTTCAGCACAACCTTAATCGTCAACAGGATCGCGTACGCCTGTTTGAGAGTGGCCTGCGTTTCGTGGGTCAACTGGAAGGTTTGAAACAAGAGCCTATGCTGGCAGGTGTGATCTGCGGCAGCCGTTTGCCGGAAGGGTGGGCACAAGGGCGCGATGCAGTGGACTTCTTCGACGTCAAGGCTGACGTGGAGGCCGTGCTTGGTTTTGCGGGCGCACTGGACGATTTCCGTTTTGTACCGGGCAAACACCCGGCGCTTCATCCGGGTCAAACGGCGCGCATTGAGCGAAAAGGCCGTGAAGTGGGCTACCTCGGTGCCTTGCACCCTGAGCTGATCAAGACGCTGGGCCTTGACCGTCCAGTGTTCGTATTCGAGCTGGTGCTGGCTGAGGTTGCCCAGGGGCGTCTGCCGAAATTCCACGAGCTGTCGCGCTTCCCGGAGGTCCGTCGAGACCTGGCGTTGCTGGCGGATCGTGAGGTTGCGGCCACGGCTGTGATGGACGTTATCCGTGAAAATGCAGGGGAATGGCTGACGGACCTCAGGCTATTTGATGTTTATCAGGGTAAAGGTATTGATCCGCATAGAAAAAGCCTTGCAGTTGGCTTGACCTGGCAACATCCATCGCGCACTCTTACTGACGATGAGGTAAACGCTTCGACGCAGCAAATTCTCACCTCGCTTGAGGAAAGGTTAAACGCCACGTTAAGGAAGTAGCGTATGGGGGCTCTGACGAAAGCTGAGATGGCCGAACGTCTGTACGAAGAGCTAGGCCTGAATAAACGAGAAGCCAAGGAACTGGTTGAGCTGTTCTTTGAGGAAATCAGGCACGCTCTGGAGGATAACGAGCAGGTCAAATTGTCCGGATTCGGCAATTTTGACTTGCGAGATAAACGCCAGCGACCGGGTCGAAATCCCAAGACAGGGGAAGAAATTCCGATTACGGCTCGCCGTGTGGTCACCTTTCGCCCAGGGCAGAAATTGAAGGCCCGAGTTGAGGCTTATGCTGGAACCAAGTCATAACGACGAGCTACCGCCTATTCCCGGCAAACGCTACTTCACCATCGGTGAAGTCAGTGAGCTCTGCGCGGTCAAACCGCACGTTCTGCGTTATTGGGAGCAGGAGTTTCCTCAACTCAACCCGGTCAAGCGCCGCGGGAATCGTCGGTATTATCAGCGACAGGACGTGCTGATGATCCGACAAATCCGCGCGCTGCTTTACGACCAGGGCTTCACCATCGGTGGCGCCCGATTGCGGATGTCCAGCGATGAGGTTAAGGACGATTCTCTGCAGTACAAGCAACTGATCAAACAAATGATCGCTGAATTGGAAGACGTTCTGGTCGTGCTACGTAACTGAGACGAGTGAATCAAATTACTTCCATTATTCAAACGCTTAGGGTATATTCCTCGACGTTTTCGCAAGAAGCGACAACAGATTCACGCCTAGTCGGGGCGTAGCGCAGTCCGGTAGCGCACTAGCATGGGGTGCTAGGGGTCGAGTGTTCGAATCACTCCGTCCCGACCATATATTTCAATGACTTAGCCGCCTTATGGTGGCTTTGTTGTTTCTGGGGCAGTGACTTTCCGAGTGACCCTTCCGTTTTTAATCATGCGTTCCTCCTTTTCAAAATCGTCAGCGCTGGTGCGCGCGAGTCGGTTACTGATACCTTGTTGGCCGCTGCAATTGACTGATCCAGTTCGGCTGCTGAGTAGTGGCTGGTGATGCTTCCGTTCTTGTGGCCCAGTAGGGCTTTGCGATCTTCCTCTGTCACGCCCGCTGCACGTAGCCTTCTGCCAAAGGTGTGCTTCAAGACCAGTGTCCACCTTGAACATGGCCATCGTCTGCCAAGTGGGCGGGCAGTTCAGCGAACAGGATCGACTGCTCATCCCAGGACAGCGGATAGGGCTTTCTCGCCTTCGTCTTCTCGTCCAGCAGTGAAATCATCGGGACCACGTCCAGCCACGGGCGCCGCTCCTCGTCCCGCCATTTCCTTGCACACACATTCAAAACCCTGATGACGCGTTGCAGCGCGATATTCACGGTCCTATTCGACACAGGCTTCCCTTCGGCCGGATGCAGCTTCGAGTGGATGTAGGGGGGGGCAGTGAGTCGTCATCTATATGGGTGATGGGCAGATGCCCTATGAAGGGGTCGAGCTGTTACATGTAAGTGGCTGAAACATGAATCGAAGCCTGGTCCTTAACTTCAAGGAGGAAGCGTATCGACGCCTCCCGCCATGTTCGTACCTGCCGCACGCCATAAACCTTGCACTGCCGCAGTTTCTCCAGCAGGTGGATCAGGTATTGCTCGGCCTCCGCCCGGTCACCAGTTCCAGTACTTTCCTGAATTCGTTCTCCCCGGTATTTTTTATCGATCTTCCAGATGCCGTTCGGCATTTTCTGGAGCCCTGTAATTGCTTTTTGTGCCATTCGGTTGCTCCTTTGGCCCCCGCTTGGCGCTCGCTTCGGGGTTGATTGTTGTCCTGATTGACCCTGGGGCGAGGAGTACGGCGCCTGGCGGGTGCAGATTGAAGGCATTGAAGCCAATGGCGACGGTACCGCCGTCCGTCCGACGCTGTCAGTGGGCAACGTCAATGGGCGAATCACCGCACTTTGCCTGGCCTTAGAAGATCTGCTCGAATTCAAGCTGACCATGCGGCACACGCTGGGCACCTACCTCGACGCCGAAAACTTCCCCGATGGGAACCCTGACGCCGCCCCCACGCAGGAATCGATCAAGGTCTGGTATCTCGACCAGAAGACCAACGAGGACGGCTAGACCGTATCGTGGGAGCTGGCCAGCCCAGGAGATGTGGGCGGTGAATCCATCGGCCGCCAGATGACCACCCTGTGCCACTGTTGCATGACTGGCGGGTACACGCCTGATCCTCAGGCACGAAGACGCGAACGGGCCTTAGACTCCGGATGGTCTTGGTAGCAGGACGGCTGTGAATAGACATGCGCCCAGAATAAGCCTGCTATAGGCTAACCATCTAGAAACTACTATGAGCTTGCTCAAATACGAGCAGTGGATATACTGGTTGACACAAGCGTCAACTGATGCTGAGTGGATACGGTGAGAGAAGAGTATGATGGACGTACAGGAAAGAAAAAGCCCAATCGCGAACAAGCTAGCGCTTGTCTGTGCGTTGGCTATGGCTGCCGGTACGTTCGCAAGCGATGTGTCATTGGGTGATGCGAGTGGCAAGCCGTCTGCAATGTACAAAACTCTGGATTCCATCCAAGAAGCCGATGCTTTAGCCAAGATTCCAGTCCTGTTGGAGATGGCTGAGTGGATGACGATGTTCTTCGATGGTGCGTATCGTAGTATTTTGGCCAACTCCATCCCCGAAGAGCTTATGCAAAACCATCCATTTGCAATGGTTGCGGAGATTCTTGGGCGAGCGCTTTCTGAGATCAAGTCGCTTCGAGGCACGGGTGATCTCGGTCCCGACGGTGACAAATTGATCTTTACCATCGCCGAAGCTCGCTATAAGGCCGACAGGAACGCTAATTTGATTCGTCAGATGACTATCGAGCCTTGCGTGTTCGAAAGTTCTATTGATCGCAACGGTCTTATCTCCATGGCGAAATTGGCAAGACGGGCCGACATCGCATCTAACGCTTAAGAAATGGAGCCGGTAGAGGTTTCATTTCACCCCGATACGTACGACACGTATTTCAAGCCGCTCGAAGCCACCAATCCTGGATTCTTGAGTGGCCTGCTGGCTGACTTCTGCCGTTATCAGCAGTCCATGAGGGATGATTTACCGGATTACTTCGGATTTGATGCCGAATACGGATCTCCGAAGGAAATATCGGGCTGCTTAGAACATATTCATCTCTGCATACCTCCTAGAAAATTTCCTGAGAAACTGAAGCAAGGTCAGCGCAAATGTAAAGTTGGCGACCCAACCAAAGATGTAGCTTTGGTTTATGCCCGTGGGCGCATTGAATTTCATAAGTTCTGCATCATCGGCATCCTTATGCCCGATGCTCATGCCCAAGCGAATAACAATGACCTTATGCTTTATCTCGGTAGATTGGGTCGAGAGTTTCAGTACGCCAACTGATCAGATCGATGGGCAGCTTCGGGCTGGGCTTTTTGATTCAAGCGGGCATCTCGTGCGCCGATAGCCTGGAACTGCATTCCGCAGTGCAAGGAGGGCGTCATGAAGAAAATAGCAATCGCAGGCCTGGTAGCTTTGTTGTCGATCGTTTCGTTGTCAGCGTCAGCCTGCCCCAAAGGCACGCATCCAACAGGCGGAACAGGGTCGCATCACAAAGGCGGCACCTGTGTCTGATGAGTAGCCCAGCCCCGCGCTGGGTTTTTTGCATCCGGCTGCCGGTCAGTGCCTGTAGCGCCAGATTTTTACTTTCTGCCGATGCCTTATGATCTTCGCTGCCGCCGAAGAATGATAGATCCACAAAACCTCAAAAACGTACATAGGGCATGCGCCTAGTAGCATTGCGATCGGCGATGCAGACAGCGGAGCACCGGACACTGTGACAACGTTTTTCAGTCCCGCCGCCATGATCCAGAATCCGAACCAGAGCAGGAAGATGATCTGCGAGGTGTGTCCTCGGCTTACCTCTCGGTTTATCCAAGCTTCATCAAATGGGTAGGTGCGCAGAAATTTGAGTTCGCGAAGCCGGATTCCTCTGACAACGGAATGTTTTGCACCCCGGCGTCATAGGACCTCCTCCCTAACTCAATTGGAAGAGTTCAGCGACAGGCTCTTCAATTTCTTCCAGATCAATGACGCTGCGGCGACGACAACGGCGCAGATAATTCCATCCGAACCGACAGTCCAGATGTGATCAAGTAAGGTCAACGCTGATGAGAAGTCGATCTGCATGCGTGAAGAGGTTCGAGTGGAAGAGGGGAGTTATTGTTCGGAACTGGCATATCGCGGATCTAACATCGCAAGGACCATCTGGTCGTGTTCCTCTCGCGTTGCCCTGTAGAAAATGCATCGATCTAGTAGCAGGGTTTTCATGCAGCGAGCGGAAGCGAGATGCTTTGGCTCAGCGGAGATCGTTACGGTCCTGTCGCTGCTCGTGTCCGTGACTTCCAAGTGATAACGCCCAATCAGGCCGTCGTCCCGCTTGGTGTGACTGAGGAGTTTGAAGGTGAGGGCGGACATTCCACATTCCTTGTTCGTTGGCTAGCTGAGATAGCCGGGTTCGGGAGCTACTCGTAGCAAGACTCAAGGGTTTGGACTTCTCCAAGAGCCCAAACGCGATGCTGTCGCGAGTAGTGTCCATTTGTTTGATCGAAGTCAAGTGCAGCACCAACATGCCAACGAACGGTTTCCGCCTTTTCTTTGGCATACCCGTTGAGATCTTCATGGGCGGACAGATCGTTCACGAGGTGTTGAACTGCTGAGAAAAGAGCTGATCGCTCAAATATAGTGTTTGCACCATCGGGAGCATCAACTAGCTCAGATAGCGCTTTTACCTTTGCCTTGATGTGGCTCATTTTTCACTCCAATAGCCCTCATATGTCGCAGCAGCCTTCTGAGCCGTGATTGACAACATTGGACTACTGTTTACGGCGCACCTGTATCACCCCGAGCTCGCTCTGCTGGTACAGCGTATAAGGAAGCAAAACCGTGTCGCTTACCCCAGACAGCACAATGTCTATCGCCACTGTTTGCATTGATGGCCGTATCCCGTACGTTTCCGGTCCGTCCAGTGTGCAGTAGTTGTAAGCAACACCGCTGTATGCGCGCGGGATCGTGCGGCAGTTAGAGTGCGCAGAGGCGAGGTCGTCGGCTGCACCTCTCGCGTCATGGAGCGTCTTGATGGTGCCGCAGCCAGCAAGTGCCGCGAAGCAACAGGCAGTGGCCCATACCTTCACTGGGAAATTCTCCTTCTCGACGTGTCGCCCCATTTTTGGCAAACCCTGAATTGAAAGGCCTGGGGACCCCGAAAATCTTCAGATCAATTGCCTAGGCTGAACTTCAGATTGCCCAAGCTCCAGGATGATCCCGTCTTCTGATAGCAGCCGGGCTGATTGCGTGGCTCTGCGTTGCAACTCACGGCGTAACCGGTGCTGGTGACCTTCTGGTTACCACCTTCCGGCCCTCGGTCGCTGTAATTCGCGCAGCTGGTGATCAGCAAAGCTATTGAAAGAGTAATCAGGTGCTTCATAACTGCCTCCATGCGTGGAAGGCGCATTTTATCCAATGACCCCTCATTCGCGGGCTTTTTTGTCTGGGAAAAAGCGAATGGAAAGAGTTAGCGGGCTGATAGAAGAGCGGGAGAGCTGGAAAGTGCAGTGACGCAGCCAGCACAGTAGGGCTTGGTTGTGAAAAGGGCGTATCAGGCCCCGGACGGCCCGGGGCGATAAGCTCTTCCACTAATCGCTGTCTCCGCGCTGCGGTACTTCGACTGCTGGCCCAAGGAGGTCGTAGTATCGGAAATGAAATTCAGCCTCCTGCTTCTTTCCGTTAACTTTGGCGCGCAAGGCTTGGTCGAGATGCCACTCACGCATACGTCGCAAGCTGGCCAGTTGTCTTTGGGATCGGTTGTTGAACGGCATAAGCTCTCCTTTTCTTAAATAGCCCCATGGAAACATTGCTCCTTGGCAGTGAAAAGTGTAGCTGAAGGTTTTTAAGAATACGAATTCAATCAGGTGGTTGGCGCCATTCGGGAGGATGAGTTATTCCGAATCCTTTAATTCGCACAGGCTGCTTCGAAAGAGAGCTCGGCCGCCCCGAGCGACTACTGCTCGATAGCAGACCACGGTCGAGGCGTGAAAGTCGTCTTTCCTGTGCCTTCGCTTCAGCGAAGCAACACCTCGCCCAGCCTGAGCCCGGTTCCGATCTGCATCGGCCGTCGGCGCTGGGGCAGTCCCTTTATCTCCGGTTCAATTCACGCTGAAGATAAGACGTACACCTGCCATCGCGTTCGTCTGGTAGCTCATTGCTAGCCTTTTGCCCTTCTGGTATACCGGCCCGTCAGCTGTTATGAATTCGAGACAGCATTATGGGATCGAGGTCCTCATTGTGAGCAAAACGTCAAACTCCCAGCTTTCGGTGGAAGAGCTGAACGCCATCGCCGAAATTGAGGCAACCACTAATATTTTAAAGTTGATCGTGCGGCTGACGGGCTTGCGCTTTGCTGCGATCGTTAAGTTTTGCGACCGAGAGTGGGTTGCGTGCAGCGTGAATGACGAGATTTGCCTGGGTATCAAGGATGGGGAGAGGTTTCCCCTTGAGTACTCGATGTGCAGTAACTTGTTGGTTGACCCTTCCAGTCTGGTGGTGGGCTGCGTCAGCCAGAACCCGGTGCATAAAGGCAATATCGCTTCTCAGCGCTATGGCTTTGAAAGCTCCATCTCTATTCCCATCTTTCTGCGAGACGACAGCTTGTTCGGGTCTCTGTGCGTGCTCGATCCGGACGCAAATCGATTGGAGGCGCAGGAAGCAATCGACGTACTGGTGATTTTTGCAAAACTGGTCGGCAGCATTTTCCAGTGGCACTACGATCACTCTCCCGAAAAGGTTTCCGGTCCAGCTGAAATGGCCGTCTGACCTACTGCTCACACGAGCCGCCTTCGGGCGGTTTTTTTGTGCCTGAAGCAAACCGGGTTTGCGCAGAATGTCGGCAGTTCCAATGACATCGAGTCGCACGGCTGCGCACGTGCTGCCAGGCCATCCGATGTGCTTCTGGCACTGCTCCAGCAATCGCGTCAGGGCGCACGCTTCAGGGGTGTAGGCGACGCCACTCATCAGCCACGTCGCCCATTGTCTGGGGCGCGCTTTGTTTGATCCATGCCATGAACGGTCGGTCGAACTTGAATGCCTCGCCACATTGCGAGATGAGAAACCGCCGGACGTTTTGAGTGTTGCGGTAATGCTTATCCAGTGGGGTGGTGCGCGTGATCGGGTCTGAGTGCCAGTTGAATGCCATGTTGATTCCTTTGCCGAAGCCGACCCCTCGTCGGCACGCGTAAGAGCGTAGCAATTTTGCTCGCGCGCGGGATGCATCCCTAAGCGGCCTCTGTCTCTGTTCCGCCATCGCTATGGTTTGTCGCCGAAAACAGCCGCTCGTCGGAACATGAGCACTATCAAAAGGTTGGCTACTCAATGGGATAGCCCTAGGAAACGGAATTTATGCGACCTAATGTATTTGATGTACCTAATGCGCTCGATTTAATCAAAGAGCTTGATGAGGCCACTGAGCAGATGATGGCGATCGGTGTCGACCAGGTGGGCTGTCCGCAGTGGCAGGAAGCCTTTGAACGTCAGCAACGCGCTTTTCGGAACTGGCGCGACTATCTGTACCTGAAGGCGGATGAAAAGCCACCGGTGAGTCTTCTCAACATCGCGTGATGCGAAATCCGGCAGCCGGTCAGGCAGATGATCGGATCGCGGAGCGGGGGACGAGTGTCTGGGGGTAACGGCTCAATGCTATGCTGGCTGCTCCATCGTACTGGAGCAGCGAAATTGAGAGCTTTCGCATTTCTACGCGATCCAACGTTTGTCGTCGGGGTTCCGTTACTGGGAGTGGGGTTGATCTACAACGTACCGGTTCTGACCGGCTTGGGTTTATCACTCCTGGCGTGTGCGCTGATCGTCAATTGAGGCGCATTCCTGGCCCGCCGGAGGCGTCGAGTACCTTTGCTGCCCGCGCACTGAGCAGGTTGGCCGCCAGCACCTATCCAGAGAGACCGTTGATCCGGTTTAGTTGAATTAGCTGATCAGCCATTGCTCATAAATAGATGGAATCGATAACCGATTGCTTCAGCTGAAAGGTTTTCCGCATGCAAACTGCAGACGATTTCCGTTTTACGGCCCATACGCTTTTACTCGCGCTGGATGAATCGACGCTCAATATGATGAAGATGGTGTCCAGCTCGGCAATGGGGGGCGTCGCCTGGAAGTCGGCAGTGGTGCTTCAGCAGGCTTCTTTTGCCAATCTGCATTCGCATCTCGATTTGCCCGAAGCCCTTCAATTGATGCAGCAGGGCCGTTATCGCTAACGCGTGGCCGAAGCAGCATCCGCAGCAGGTTTATAAGCCATGACGTCATGGCTGTAGACGTCACTGCTGCGGTGCCAAGGGTATCGGCTGGACGATTACTCGTCATACCCGAGATTAGGCGCCAGCCACCGCTCGGTGACGCGCATCTCCTGCCCCTTACGGGCGTTGTAGCTCTCCACCTGGTCCTTGTCGATTTTGCCTACGGCAAAGTATTGCGCCTGTGGGTGGGCGAAGTACCAGCCGCTGACGGCCGCTGCCGGGAACATCGCATAGTGCTCGGTCAGGAACACGCCGCTGATGCCAGGCTTGCCGTCGCCCTGGGTCGGGTCCAGCAGGTCGAACAGGACGCCTTTCTCGGTGTGGTCAGGACAGGCCGGGTAGCCGGGCGCGGGGCGGATGCCGACGTATTTCTCTTTGATCAGGTCTTCGTTGTCCAGTTGTTCGTCAGTCGCGTAGCCCCAGTAGTTTTTACGCACTTGCTGGTGCAGCCATTCGGCGCAGGCCTCGGCCAGACGATCGGCCAGGGCTTTGACCATGATCGCGTTGTAGTCGTCGCCCTTGTCCTGATAGGCCTTGGACACCTCCTCGGCACCGATGCCGGCAGTGGTGATGAAGCCGCCGACATAGTCGGTGACGCCGCTGCCTTTCGGGGCTACGAAATCGGCGAGCGAGAAGTTTGGCTTGCCGTCGGTCTTGATGATCTGCTGACGCAAGTGATGCAGTTTTGCCAGAGGCTTGCCGTCATCGCCGTACAGCTCCAGATCGTCATGGTCCACCTGGTTGGCGGGCCAGAACCCGAACACCGCGCGGCTGCGAATCAGTTTTTCGTCGATCAGTTTACGCAGCATTTCCTGGGCATCGTTGAACAGGGAGGTCGCTGCTTCACCGACGACTTCGTCCGTGAGGATGCGCGGGTACTTACCCGCCAGGTCCCACGAGATAAAGAACGGGGTCCAGTCGATGTAATCGACCAGCACGTTGAGGTCGATGTCTTCCAGCACCTTGACGCCGGTAAACGTCGGCTTGACCGGCTGATAGCTGGCCCAGTCGAACTGTGGTTTCTTGGCGATCGCCGCGCTGTAGCTCAGACGCTCAGTCCGGGCGCTACGGGCTGAGGTCCGCTCGCGCACTTCAACGTACTCGGCGCGGGTTTTCTCGATGAAGCCGGCTTTCAGTTCCTTGGACAGCAGCTGGGTGGCCACGCCCACGGCGCGCGAGGCGTCGGTGACGTAGATCACGGCGTCGTTGCTGTACTTCGGCTCGATTTTCACGGCCGTGTGCGCTTTGGACGTGGTCGCGCCGCCGATCATCAGCGGCAGGCTGAAGTTCTGACGCTGCATCTCGCGGGCGACGTGAACCATCTCGTCCAGCGACGGCGTGATCAGGCCGGACAGGCCGATGATGTCGCACTTCTCGTCCTTGGCCACCTGCAGGATCTTTTCCGCCGGTACCATGACGCCGAGGTCGACGATGTCGTAACCGTTACAACCCAATACAACGCCAACGATGTTCTTGCCAATGTCATGGACGTCGCCTTTGACCGTGGCCATCAGGATTTTGCCCTTGGCCTCCGGCTTGTCGCCTTTTTCCGCTTCGATAAATGGAATCAGATGGGCCACTGCCTGCTTCATGACGCGGGCGGATTTGACCACCTGCGGCAGGAACATCTTGCCCGAACCGAACAGATCGCCCACCACGTTCATGCCCGCCATCAGCGGGCCTTCGATGACCTCGATGGGGCGCGCGAAGGACTGACGCGAGAGCTCGGTGTCCTCGACGATGTGCGTCGTAATACCCTTGACCAGTGCGTGCTTGAGGCGCTCATTGACCTCCCAGCTGCGCCATTCTTCGGTTTCGGCTTCCTTGACCGAGCCATCGCCCTTGAACTTGTCGGCAATGGCCAGCAGTGCGTCGGTGCCATTGGGCGTTCGGTTCAACACCACGTCTTCTACCGCGTCGCGCAGCTCGGCAGGAATCTCGTCGTAGATTTCCAGCTGGCCAGCGTTGACGATGCCCATGGTCAGGCCGCTGCGGATGGCGTACAGCAGGAACACCGAGTGAATCGCCTCGCGCACCGGGTTGTTGCCCCGGAACGAGAACGACACGTTGGAGACACCGCCGGACGTGAGCGCATACGGCAGCTCGTCACGGATGTACGCGCACGCATTGATGAAATCGACCGCGTAGTTGTTGTGCTCCTCGATGCCGGTGGCGACCGCGAAGATGTTCGGGTCGAAGATGATGTCTTCCGGCGGGAAACCGACTTCGTTGACCAGAATGTCGTAGGAGCGTTTGCAGATTTCCTTCTTGCGCGCCTCGGTGTCGGCCTGACCGGCCTCGTCGAACGCCATCACCACCACGGCAGCGCCATAGCGCTTGCACAGCCTGGCGTGGTGGATGAACTGCTCGACGCCTTCCTTCATGCTGATCGAGTTGACGATGCCCTTGCCCTGAATGCACTTGAGGCCGGCTTCGATTACGTCCCATTTCGACGAGTCGATCATGATCGGCACGCGGGAGATGTCCGGTTCGCCGGCTATCAGGTTGAGGAAGGTCACCATGGCCTTCTTCGAGTCCAGCATGCCTTCGTCCATGTTGATGTCGATCACCTGGGCGCCGGCTTCGACCTGTTGCAGGGCCACTTCCAGCGCTTCGGTGTAATTGTCTTCACGGATCAGGCGGGCGAAGCGGGCAGAACCGGTGATGTTGGTGCGCTCACCGACGTTGACGAACAGCGAGCTGCGGTCGATGGTGAACGGTTCCAGACCCGACAGGCGACAGGCCTTCGGAATGTCCGGAATCGCGCGCGGCGCGTAGCTGGCGACGATGTTGGCGATGGCTTTGATGTGTGCCGGGGTGGTGCCGCAGCAACCGCCGACGATGTTGAGGAAGCCGCTCTGGGCGAACTCTTCGACGACCTTGGCCATCTCGGCGGGCGCCTCATCGTACTCACCGAATTCGTTTGGCAGACCGGCGTTCGGGTGCGCCGACACGTGGGTGTCGGCCTTGTTGGACAGTTCTTCGAGGTACGGACGCAGTTCACTGGCGCCCAATGCACAGTTCAGACCCACCGAGATCGGATTGGCGTGGCGCACCGAGTTCCAGAACGCTTCGGTGGTCTGGCCCGACAGCGTACGGCCAGACGCATCGGTGATGGTGCCCGAGATCATGATCGGCAATTCGAAGCCGATTTCATCGAAGACGCCCTGGACGGCGAAGATCGCCGCCTTGGCGTTCAAGGTGTCGAAGATGGTTTCGATGAGGATCATGTCCGCACCGCCTTCGATCAGGCCCTTGGTGGCTTCGGTGTAGTTCTCCACCAGTTCATCGAAGGTGACGTTGCGGTAGCCGGGGTTATTGACGTCCGGGGACAGGGAACAGGTGCGGCTGGTCGGGCCGAGCACGCCGGCGACAAAGCGTGGCTTGTCCGGTGTTTCCAGGGTCTTGGCGTCGGCGACCTGCCGGGCAAGGCGGGCGCCTTCCACGTTCAGCTCATACACTAGCGCTTCCATGCCGTAGTCGGCCTGGGACACCTGGGTCGCGTTGAAGGTGTTGGTTTCGAGGATGTCGGCGCCAGCGTCCAAGTATTCCTTTTCGATCGCGCCGATGACGTCCGGGCGGGTCAGGATCAGCAGGTCGTTGTTGCCCTTGACGTCACTTGGCCAGTCGGCAAAGCGCTTGCCACGGTAGTCTTCTTCCTCCAGGCGATAGCTCTGGATCATGGTGCCCATGCCGCCATCGAGAATCAGGATTCGCTCTTTGAGAGCCTGCTGAAGTGCTTGAAGACGCGCGCTGCGATCTGACATGAAGAGTACCCGGATGAAGAAATACGAAATAAGGTGCTGCCGAAAAGTGCGAAATAATAGCAAACCTGTACGGTTTTAAACCGTCACGGAATTTACATGAATTCTGTTCATGTTGATGGCCGCTCGCCACAGGTAGAATCATCGGGCATTTTTACGTTCAGGACCTCGTTCCATGTTGCATCGCTTGTACGCCACGGTTGTGGCCTTGATGGTTGGCGGTGCAGCGTTCGCGCAGTCGCCTCTTCCCCAATCAATTCCTGCGGCCACGGCCATTTCCTATAGCCGGGACATTCAGCCGATCTTCACCGAGAAATGCGTCGCTTGCCACGCGTGCAACGATGCAGCCTGCCAGTTGAACCTGGGCAGCGGGGAGGGCGCATTGCGCGGGGCGTCCAAGGTGCCGGTGTACCAGGGTGACCGCAGTCAGGCCGTTGCGCCGACGCGGATTTTCTATGACGCCGAGGGCCCTGATGCCTGGCGCAAGAAAGGCTTTTACTCGGTGCTCGATGGCCAGAGCAATCAGGCCGCATTGATGGCGAGAATGCTCGAGTTCGGTCACAGCGCGCCGCTGGAGCCCAACGCCAAGATCCCGGACGACATCGTGCTGGGGCTTAATCGCGAGAACATGTGCCCGCTGCCTCAGGAATTCGAGGGGTATGCCAGGTCGCATCCCGGCCAGGGCATGCCGCTGGCAGTTACCGGTCTGACAGACGCGCAATACAACACCCTCCAGCGCTGGCTGGCCGCCGGAGCGCCTGTCGAGCAAGCGCCCGTGCAGGCCAGTCCCGCTGAAGCCGCGCAGATCTCCGACTGGGAAAACCTCTTCAATCGTCCCGGCTCGACCGAGGCGTTGGTTGCGCGCTGGTTATACGAGCACCTGTTTCTGGCGCACATTTATTTCTCCGGTGGCGAGCCTGGGCATTTCTTTCAATGGGTGCGTTCGCGTACGCCCAGCGGACAGCCGGTGGACCTGATCGCAACCCGCCGTCCGGATGACGATCCGGGGACAACCTTCTATTACCGTTTGATGCCGGTTCAGGGCGTCATCGTCCACAAGACTCACATCACTTATCCGATGAGCCCACAGAAGCTGGATCGGGTCAAACAGCTGTTCTACAGCGGTAACTGGCACGCCACCGAACTGCCGGGCTACGGCCCGCAGCGCCGCGCGAACCCGTTCGACACCTTCAAGGAAATTCCGGCGGTGGCGCGCTACCAGTTCATGCTGGATAACGCGGAATACTTCGTCAGAACGTTCATTCGCGGTCCGGTGTGTCGCGGCGAGATTGCAACTGACGTGATTCGCGATCATTTCTGGGCGTTGTTCCAGGAACCCGCCCATGACCGCTACATCACCGATGCTGTCTATCGCGGCAAGGCAACGCCGCTGCTGGCGATGCCGGGTCAGGATGACGATGTGGGCAGTGTCCTGACCCTGTGGCACGACTACCGTGACAAGCGAAACGAGTACGAAGAGCTTCGCAGTGACGCCTATGCGCATATGCCGCCGCCCGGTTGGGCGACATTGTGGGCCGGCAACGACAACGCACTGCTGACGATCTTCCGCCATTTCGACAGCGCCTCGGTCACCAAGGGGCTGATCGGTGATCTGCCCAACACCGTCTGGCTGTTTGACTACCCACTGCTGGAGCGCACGTACTACCAACTGGCCGTGAACTTCGATGTGTTTGGCAACGTGTCGCACCAGGTACAGACGCGTCTGTATTTCGATCTGATCCGCAACGGCGCCGAAGTCAATTTCCTGCGCCTGATGCCGGCCGATAAGCGCGATGACATCCTCGGCAGTTGGTACCAGAACAGCGGCAAGGTGAAAATGTGGCTGGACTATCAGGCCATCGATGACGACACGCCGACCGGCATGAAGCTGGACGAGAAAGATCCGGAGCGCGACTTCGAACGCAAGTTGGTCGAGCGCGCCGGTACACTCAATGCGTCTCCTGATCCGATCAACCGCTGCAGCGGCGCGTATTGTTCACGGCAGGGTGTCGGGCCGGTGTTCAGTGAGGTCGAGCAGTCGCTGAGCCGCCTGGTTTCGCGTCCGGCAGCGGGGTTGAAGGTCATCAACCAGTTGCCGGAGGCGACGATGCTCCGTATTCAGGATGGGAGCGGCAAGCGCATCGTCTACAGCATGCTGCGCAACCGCGCACACAGTAACGTAGCGTTTCTGTTGGGCGAGGCCTATCGCTATCAGCCCGGGCTAGACAGCTTGACGATCTACCCGGGTGTCCTCAGCAGCTACCCGAATTTCATCTTCAATATCCCGGCCAGCGAGGTGAGCGATTTCGTGGATGCGATGGAGCAGGCCCACGATCACAAGGAAGCGTTCGAAAAAATCGTCGAACGCTGGGGCGTGCGTCGCAGTCATCCACTGTTCTGGACGTATTTCCACGATCTGAATCGGTACATTCAGGAAACCGACCCGCAGGAGGCGGGGGTGCTGGACATGAACCGATATGAAAATCTGTAAGTGACCGTTGGTCGCTGAACGTATAGGCGCGCTTGCCCGCGATGGTGGTTTTCATGGCGACACCTGTGTCGCTGATACGCCGCAATCGCGGGCAAACGCGCGCCTGCGACAGACTTGAGCATCCTCAAAAAGCCTTATAAAACATGGCCTGCAGCCATTACGCAGTCTGTCAGTCCCGTCGAACCTTTTTGCAAACATCGAAGTCGGACCCTGTGAGTCGTCCTGCCAACACGGCCTTTTTAGAGGTCCTGAATCGTGGGTCAAAACCGACCAAGCAAGAGGTTAGCGATGTTGATTTCGGTTCAAGCCCTGCGTGCGCTCGCCGCATGGGTGGTTGTGTGTCATCACTTCATGCAGATTTTTTTCGACTTTCATCCCAGCGGCCCGATCGGCCGGTTTTTTACTGAAAAGGGTGCCGTTGGCGTTGACATCTTCTTCGTCATCAGCGGTCTGGTGATCTACCTGTCAACGGTGGACAAGGACATTCCCGCCAGTCGTTTCATGCTCAATCGCATTATCCGTATCGTCCCCGCTTATTGGCTCTACACCGTGGTGATGGGGCTGCTGGTGGTCGTCGCTCACCCGTTGCTACCGCATCAGGTCGTCGACTGGCAGAGCTTTATCCTGTCGCTGATGTTCATTCCGTCTGAAAACCCCGGTGGCTATGGGCTGTACCCGACGCTGAACGTGGGCTGGACGCTGAACTACGAAATGCTGTTCTACGTCCTGTTCTCGATGGTATTCCTGTTTCAACAGCGTATGCGCCCGCTGATCGTCGCGGCCGCGTTGTTCGCCGTGACCGATGTCCTGGGACGTTCGGGCCTGATCAGTCGTTTCTATGCCAACGACATCGTGTATGAATTCCTGCTCGGTATCGGCATCGGGGTCATTTACCGCCGCGGCTGGATCACCGAGCGATTGTGGCTGCCCCTGTTCGCCATCGCCGGTGCGTTGTTGACGATCAAGCACCTTCCGCCCGACCTGCGCATCGTCAATTGGGGGCTGCCCAGCGCGGTGATTGTAGTGGCCTGTATCTCGCTCGAACCGTACATGCGCGGCAGTCGCCTGCTGAAAACCATGGGCGACTGTTCCTATTCGGTGTACCTGCTGCATGTGTTGGTGCTGTACGGCGGCTGGCTGGCCACTCAGCGGTATGGTGTCAATCCATACGTGGCATTCGCCGTGTGCATCCCGGTGATCGCGTTTGGCGCGTGGCTGAGCTACGAGTGGATCGAGAAAGGCTTGTACCGCCGGATGAAAGGCTGGCTGGACAGCAGAAGGGCGGTCAAGGAAGTGGCTGTACCCTGACTGCCAGCATCCCGCGAAGGGGTTGAAGTGATTACCTGAGCGAAATACTGGGACTTTGTCAGTTGCCGTGGAATGGCGTAAACTCCGCCTCACGTCTGCGAGGAATTTTCATGACCGCTATTACTATTACCGATGCCGCCCACGATTACCTGGCCGATCTGCTGCAAAAGCAGAACACCCCCGGCATCGGCATCCGCGTGTTTATTACCCAGCCTGGCACCCAATACGCTGAAACCTGCATTGCCTACTGCAAGCCGGGCGAAGAAAAACCGGAAGACAAAGCCATCGGCCTCAAGAGCTTCACCGCCTGGATCGATTCGTTCAGCGAAGCGTTTCTGGATGATGCCGTGGTCGACTATGCCACTGACCGCATGGGCGGCCAATTGACGATCAAGGCGCCTAACGCCAAGGTGCCGATGGTCAACGCCGACAGTCCGATCAACGAGCGCATCAATTACTATCTGCAAACCGAGATCAACCCAGGTCTGGCGAGCCATGGCGGTCAGGTCACGTTGATCGATGTGGTCGAAGAAGGTGAGGCCAACATCGCCGTGCTGCAGTTCGGTGGCGGTTGCCAGGGTTGCGGTCAGGCTGACGTGACGCTCAAGGAAGGCATTGAGCGCACGTTGCTGGAGCGCATTCCTGAGCTGTCCGGTGTACGTGACGTGACAGACCACACTCAGAAAGAAAACGCTTACTACTGAGTGAATTCTGCTGCACAAAAGCCCCGACTGGTTCGGGGCTTTTTGTTTAGTGCACATTCGTTGTAGGCGCGTGGTTTGTCCCGCGATCTGCCTGGTACCGGTAGCCAACCCCGCGGTGTGTCGGCCAAGACCGAGGTGGCCGATTCTACGGCTGCTGCGCGACAGATCGCTGGCAAGCCAAGCGCCTACGACCTCCGGCCAGCATCAAAACAGGGTCAAGCACGTTTCAAGTCACGGCCTGAACACATGCGCATGCCCGGCCCGATACAACGATGACTCGCTGAACACATCATTGCCCAGCACGCGCCCCACCAGAATCAGGGCCGTACGCCTGAAACCCTTCTCTTGCACCTTTTGTTCGATGTCCGCCAGCGTTCCGACCACCCAATCCTGGTCCGGCCAGCTTGCCCTGTGAACGATTGCGATCGGGCAGTCCGCCCCGTAGTGGGGTGTCAGTTCAGCGACGATCTTTGCGAGATTGTTGACCCCCAGATGAATCGCCATGGTCGCCTTGTGCCGAGCGAGGTCGCTCAACGCTTCGCCTTCCGGCATCGCCGTTTTGTCGCCGTAACGGGTCAGGATTACGCTCTGCGAAATGTCAGGTAGTGTCAGTTCGGCGCCCAGCAGGGCAGCACACGCCGCCGTGGCGGTTACGCCCGGGACGATCTCGAACGGAATTCCCAGCTCACGCAGACAGCGAATTTGCTCACCGATGGCGCCGTACAGGCTCGGATCGCCAGAGTGTACGCGTGCTACATCCTGGCCGTTTGCATGAGCAGATTTCATCAGGCTGACGATCTGTTCCAGGTGCAACTCTGCGCTGTTTGTCACCTGAACCGCCTGGTGACCTTCCAGAACCGCCGCTGGAACCAGCGATCCGGCATAAATGATGACCGGGCAGGTCCGGATCAGGCGTTGACCTTTGACGGTGATCAGGTCCGGATCGCCGGGGCCTGCGCCGATGAAAAAAACGGTCATGGGTTCTCCAGAGGGCAAGCGCTCTTACAACGGGTTGCGTCCAGCCAATGCGAAGGTCGCTCGCGAGCAGTTGCGTCGTTCTATCAACAGACTGGCAGGCGCGCCCGACAGCCGCGACGCCATCGCCAGCGCCGCACTTTCCGCGACGCCGTAACAACCGGTGTGATCGAAAGCTACCTGCGAGCGATGGCTCAGTTGCGGCGCGAAGACCGCCAGTTCATCCGCGCTGAAAAACGCGATTGGTAATTGAAGCTGTTCCGCCAGCGCCAGCAGTCCAGGCTCGGTTGATTTGCTGTCTATAGAGGCCAGGGCGGTGATGTCGCTCAATGCAATCCGGCGCTCCAGCAGACAGACCTCAATCAACCCCAGCAGCACCGACGCAGGACAGCCACGCTGGCAGCCCAGGCCGACCACCCGTATCGCTCGGTGGCCGGGTCTACTCATGCGGCGTGGTTCAGGTCCGCGTGGGCCGATTGTACGGCGCTGCGGCGGAACAGCCAGGCGCTGATCAGGCCCATCGCAATCCAGAACAGCGCGTTGGTCAGCAACGAGGCGATCTTGAATTGTGCTTCCAGTGCTGGCGGCGCCAGCGCCGAATGGACTTGCGGTTGAGGCGCGCCAACGAGGTGTGGAATGACCAGAATCACGGCACCCAGCACTTTCAACAGCCCGTGGCGGGCGAAAACGATCAGCGCCAGCCCGACGGCTGTCGAGGCCGCGGTGCTTGCCCACCAGATTTGCCGCTGGGTAAGGTCGGCTGCCGCCGTGCCTGGCAGTTCAGGCGGCAAGCCCAAGGTTGGCGCGAGGACAAACACGGCAAAGCCCGCCAGTCCCCAAAGTGCGCCCTGGGGAGTGGCGGTGGGCGCGCGCAAGGTGTAGAGCGCGGCCAGCATCAACGCGAAACCCACCGCAACCACCAGGTTGCCGCCGGTGGTGGACAGCACACGCTGCCAGCCATCTTCCGGCTCCCACGCTTCATCGTTGTGGGCATGAGCGGCCATGGCGTCTTCGGCATGCTCATGCTGTTGGGCGGCCGGGGCTTTTTCGTAGGTTTCCGCCTGGAGGATCAAGGGGGCGACCCAGAAGCTTTGCAGCAGGGTCAGCAGCAGGGCGGCGAGCAGTCCCGTGAAACCGGCCGTTTGAACGATTCGCTTGAACATGGCGACAGGTCTCAGTGGCAAGGGAAGGCGGCGCTGTGACGCGTGTCGTGCGCAGCGTTGTGCACGGCGTCGAGATGCGAGAAACCGGCGAAGTAGACCAGGCATGCGCCAAGCATCATCGCGCTGATGGCGGCGGTCAGACGTTGGGTCTGAGTTGTGACCTGGCTGGAGGTCTGGCGGGTGGTGCTGATCGACATGGCGCTTCCCTCTGGAATGTCGGCGGACGGGAAGGCGCAAGGCACACGGCGGACGAGCGTCAGCCGTGAACTCAACAGCGCCCGCCCACCGCGGGTTTGTTATGTGTCGTTGTCGGGCCGGTCTCCGGGCTTGCGAGGGACACGTGCAACCGCCACATGCCTTCAAGAATCGCCTTCCCATATCGCTACCGACACAGTGGATCTGACTCTTCGCTCGCTTACCGTTGCGGGGGCAGCGCCGGACTTGCACACACCTTGAGGTCTGCGCGCACCGGTTTCCCGTTTCACCCTGTGAAGGGCACCCGTAACAAGGCGTGTAGGAGAGCACGGTGCCGGGCGTCAGTCAATCCGCAGGGCTGGTCACCTCAGGGGCTGCCGTTTGCTCGTTGACCTTCGCCTGACCACTGCGTAGCCTTGCGCACTTGAGGTTCGCCGGCTCGGGATTCCCGACATCGGCGCTAAGAAGGGAATGCGGTACATGCCGCAGCTGCCCCCGCAACTGTAAACGGTCATGTTCATTGCACAGCCACTGCGCGAGCGGGAAGGCGTGATGAACGCGAGAGGCCTGACGACCGCGTCAACCACTTCGCCGCCGTGAGCCAGGAGACCTGCCTCAAAGAAGGGCCTGCTTTCAAAGCACCGCCCTGCGAATTCTCATACAACCGGGCGGGGTGATCCGGTGGCGAATCGAATGGCGAGCCTGTCGATACCGGAGGCTGCGCGGTTCTCGTCCTGCTTGCCCGCCGCAACGCCATAGGGCATCCGATGAAAACACTGGCCAAACTCCCTGTCACCATCGTCACCGGCTTTCTCGGTTCGGGCAAAACCACCCTGTTGCGCCACATGCTCGATCACGCCGAAGGGCGCCGTATCGCGGTGATCGTCAACGAGTTCGGCGAGCTGGGCATCGACGGCGAAATCCTCAAGCAATGCACCATCGGCTGCACCGAAGAAGAAGCCAGCGGCCGGGTCTATGAACTCGCCAACGGCTGCCTGTGCTGCACCGTGCAGGAAGAGTTCTTTCCGGTGATGCAGGAACTGGTCGCCCGCCGTGGTGATCTGGACCATATCCTCATCGAAACCTCTGGACTTGCTCTGCCCAAACCGCTGGTTCAAGCGTTCCAGTGGCCTGAGATCCGCAATGCCTGCACCGTTGACGCGGTCATCACCGTGGTCGACAGCCCGGCCGTGGTCGCTGGCACCTTTGCGGCATTCCCGGATCAGGTCGATGCACAGCGCAAGCTCGATCCGAACCTGGACCACGAGTCCCCGTTGCACGAGCTGTTCGCCGACCAACTGGCCAGCGCTGATCTGGTCATCCTCAACAAGGCCGACATGCTCGACCCTCAGGCATTGGCCGCGGTGCGTGCCGAAGTCGCCGAAGAGCTGCCGCCTGCGGTGAAAGTCATCGAGGCGAGCAAAGGTCAGTTGCCGATCAGCGTCCTGCTGGGGCTGGGCGCCGAGTCAGAGCTTCACATCGACGGCCGCAAGACGCACCACGATCACCACGAGGGCGACGACCACGACGATCACGACCACGACGCCTTCGACTCGATTTCCATTTCGCTGCCGCAAGCCGACGAAGCCTTGTTGCTCGACGCCCTGACCCAGGCGGTCGTCCAGCACGGCATCCTGCGCGTCAAGGGCTTCGCCGCCATTCCCGGCAAACCGATGCGCTTGTTGGTGCAGGGCGTCGGCACCCGTTTCGACAAACACTTCGACCGTGCCTGGAAAGCGGACGAAGAGCGCGTGACCCATCTGGTGCTGATCGGCCAGGAGCTCGACGCCGGCGTGCTTGAGGCTCAATTGCGCGCCGCCGTCACGGCGGCCGAGATCAAAGGCTAAGCCATGCACCTGCTGCGCACCCAGCCCGGTGGCTTCGTCCCCGACGACAGCATCGCTGACCTTGGGCAAACCCCCGCCGAGCTGGTGATTCTGTGCAGCGGCGATTCCCATCTGGCCTTACTCGCGGAAACCGCGCAGCAATTGCCGGACGATTACCCCAGCTTGCGTCTGGCCAACCCCATGCAGGTGCAGAACCATGCGTCGGTGGACCTTTATGTCGACGAAGTGCTGCGCCATGCCAAGGTCATTGTCGTTTCCCTGCACGGCGGCATTGGTTACTGGCGTTATGGCGTCGAACGACTGGTGGAACTGGCGGCGGCCTCTAAAAAAAGCGGCGTGAAACTGATTCTGGTCCCCGGCGACGATCGCCCCGATCCAGAGCTCAGCGACCTGAGCACTGAACCCGCCGAAGACCGTGACCGGCTTTGGCACTATCTGCGCCAGGGTGGCAAGCAGAATGCGCTGGAGCTGTTCCGGTGCATCGCCAATCGTTGGCTGGCCCGCGATTATCCATGGGTCGAGCCACAGACGTTGCCGCGCACGGCGATTTATCACCCCGCCAAGTCTCAGGCCAGTGTCGCCGACTGGCAGGCAGACTGGCGCGTGGATCACCCGGTGGCGGCGGTTTTGTTCTATCGCTCGCACCTGCAAGCGGCCAACACCGGTTTCATTGATGTTTTCTGCCAGCGGTTACTGGCGCAAGGCTTGAACCCGTTGCCCATCGCCGTCGCCAGCCTTAAAGAGCCGGCGTGCCTGGCCACCGTGCAGGACTGGCTGGACGAGACGAATTGCGAGGTCATCCTCAACACCACCGGTTTCGCCCAGTCGAACCCGGAAGCGCCTCATTTGCGCCCGTTCCGGCGCGCTGTTCCGGTCATCCAGGCCATCTGCGCGCAGGACAACGAACCGGCCTGGCAGGCCAGCGAGCAAGGGCTTGGCGCACGCGATCTGGCGATGCACATCGCCTTGCCGGAGCTGGACGGACGCATCATCAGCCGCCCGATCAGCTTCAAAGACCTGGCCTGGTACAGCGAGCGCAGTCAGTCCGACGTGGTCTGTTATCGCGCGCAACCGGAGCGCATGGACTTCGTCGCCGAACTGGCACGGCGCTGGGTGCTGCTGGCGCGTACCGAGCATGCCGACAAACGCGTGGCGCTGATTCTGGCGAATTACCCGACCCGGGATGGCCGTATCGGTAACGGTGTGGGGCTGGACACGCCTGCGGCGGCGCTGAACATCCTCACCGCCATGCAGGGCGAAGGCTATCCCGTGGAAGGGTTGCCAGACAGCGGCACGGCGCTGATTCACGCCTTGCTCGGCGGCGTGACCAATGACCCCGACAGTCTCGACCAACGGCCTTGTCATCAGAGCATGGCCATGGACGAGTACCTGGCTGCATTTCACGCATTGCCCGAAGCCAATCGCACGGCCGTGATCGAGCGGTGGGGCCATCCCTCGCACGATCCGATGTGCCGCAACGGCCGAATGATGGTCGCCGGGCTGCGCTTTGGCATGACCTTCGTGGGCATTCAACCGGCACGGGGCTACAACGTCGATCACAGTGCGGTGTACCACGATCCCGATCTGGTGCCGCCCCATGGTTATCTGGCGTTTTATTTCTGGTTGCGCAAAAGCTACGGCGCGCATGCCGTGATTCACGTGGGCAAGCACGGCAATCTGGAGTGGTTGCCCGGCAAAGGCGTCGGACTGTCGGAACACTGCTGGCCGGACGCGATCCTGGGTGCCATGCCGAACATCTATCCGTTCATCGTCAACGATCCGGGCGAGGGCGCACAAGCCAAGCGGCGTACCCAGGCCGTGATCATCGATCACCTGATGCCGCCGCTGACCCGCGCCGAAACCTACGGGCCGCTGCGCAACCTGGAACTGCTGGCGGACGAATATTACGAAGCCCAGTTGCTCGACCCTCGGCGCGCACGCGAGCTGCAGAAAGACATCCTCAGTCTGGTCCGCGAAACCCATATTGATCGCGAACTGGCGCTGGAAGAACATCTCGACAGCGATGCCGATGCGGCGATCTGGTTGCCGCGGCTGGACACTTATCTGTGCGACTTGAAAGAGTCGCAGATACGCGACGGTTTGCATGTGTTCGGCGAGTCGCCCACCGGGCGACTGCGTATCGATACCTTGCTGGCGATGCTGCGGGTGCCCCGTGGCGACGGTCGCGGCGCGCAGGCGAGCCTTTTGCGCGCCTTGAGCAAGGCGTTGGCGCTGGATTTCGACCCGCTGGACTGCGTGCTCGGCGAACCGTGGAACGGTCCACAACCTCATGTTCTGCGTGAAGTGAGCGCGGAACCGTGGCGGACGGTCGGCGATACGCGCGAACGGCTGGAGCTCTATGCGGCGCGACTGATCGAGCAAGTCGTCGCGGGTAATAGCTGCATAGATGTTTTTGAAAACAACGAGTTATACGAGGTTATTGAAGCAGTAAGGGAGGTCGTTGTGCCTCGTCTTGATGCTTGTGGACCGGCTGAAATGCGGGGACTGCTGGACGCGTTGAGCGGACGATTCGTGCCAGCCGGACCCAGCGGCGCACCCAGTCGCGGGCGGCTGGACGTGCTGCCGACCGGGCGTAACTTCTTCTCCGTGGACGTGCGCAACCTGCCGACCATGACTGCGTGGCGCATCGGCTTCCAGTCGGCCAATCTCTTGCTGGAGAGGCACTTACAGGACAATGGTGATTACTTACGTCAATTGGGTCTGTCGGTCTGGGGCACCGCCACCATGCGTACTGGCGGTGACGACATCGCTCAGGCGATGGCGCTGATGGGCGTGCGCCCGGTGTGGGCGACCGGCAGCCAGCGGGTCGACGACTTCGAGATTCTGCCGCTGAGCTTGCTGGACCGCCCTCGAGTGGACGTGACGTTGCGGGTCTCCGGCTTTTTCCGCGATGCCTTCGCCAACCTGATTCGCTTGTTCGATGCCGCCGTGCAAGCCGTGGCGGCGCTGGATGAACCGGATGACATGAACCCGCTGGCGGCCCGCGTCCGTCAGGAGCGGGCGCAGCTCAAGCGGGAGGGCTTGAGCGACGAGCAAGCGGCTAAGCAGGCGGGGTGGCGGATCTTTGGTGCCAAACCCGGCGCTTACGGTGCGGGTGTGCAAAGCGCCATCGACGGCCGCTTATGGCAAACAAGGGAAGACCTGGCCGAGGTCTACCTGAACTGGGGCGGATACGCCTACGGGGCGACCGATGAAGGCACGCCGGCTCGGGCCGACTTTGCCAAACGCCTGAGTCAGGTGCAGGCCGTGGTGCAGAACCAGGACAACCGCGAGCACGACCTGCTCGATTCCAATGACTATTACCAGTTCCAGGGCGGCATGCTGGCCGCTGTGGAAACCCTGAGTGGCGAAGCGGTCGCCAGCTACCATGGCGATCACAGTCAACCCGATCTGCCGAAGATTCGCAGCCTCAAGGAAGAACTGAACCGGGTGGTGCGCTCCCGTGCGGCCAATCCGAAGTGGATTGAAGGGGTCAAACGTCATGGTTACAAGGGCGCGTTTGAGATGGCGGCGACGGTGGATTTCCTGTTCGCTTTCGACGCCACCACCGAGTTGATCGACGATCACCAATACGCGTTGCTGGCGGATGCTTATCTGCTGGATCCGTCGACCCGTGAGTTCATCCAGCAACACAACCCGGACGCCTTGCGTGACATGACCGAACGCATGCTGGAAGCGCAGCAGCGCGGGCTGTGGCGGGCGCCCGGCGCTTACCGCGAGGCGCTGGAAAACCTGTTGCTGGATATAGAAGAGTCTTGATGCTATGCCCGTGCCTCGCGTTGTAAGCCCTTGATTCTGGCCAGAGGCCGGAGCGCGCTTGCCCGCGATGGCATTTTTTCTGTGACGAATGCGCAGCTGACACACTGCAATCGCGGGCAAGCGCGCTCCTACGCCTTTGGCAGAAGCAGATTGTCTCACTCAGAAGTTTTGATGTATCCGAACCCAGAGCATAAAAAATGACAGACACCCCACATTTCCCGCTCGCCGCTGTGGTCGGCGCCGATGAGTTGAAACTGGCGCTGTGCCTGACGGCCATTGACCCGAAAATAGGCGGCGTGCTGATCGAAGGGCCGCGCGGCATGGCCAAATCGACATTGGCGCGCGGGTTGGCGGATCTGTTGGCGAGTGGACAATTTGTCACGCTCCCGCTGGGCGCCACCGAAGAACGGCTGGTCGGCACACTGGACCTTGATGCAGCGCTGGGCGAAGGCCGCGCAAGCTTCTCGCCGGGTGTGCTGGCCAAGGCGGACGGCGGGGTGTTGTACGTCGACGAGGTCAACCTGCTGCCGGACCATCTGGTCGATCTTCTGCTCGACGTCGCGGCCAGTGGGGTCAACCTGGTTGAGCGAGACGGCATTTCCCATCGCCACCCGGCGCGATTCGTTCTGATCGGCACGATGAACCCGGAAGAGGGGGAATTGCGGCCTCAGTTGCTGGACCGGTTCGGCCTGAATGTCGCATTGAGCGGCCAGACCCCGCCACAGCAGCGCGGGCAGATCATTCGTCGCCGGCTGGATTTCGACGCGGCGCCCGAAGCCTTCATCGAACAATGGGCGCACGAACAGCGGGCTCTTCAGGCTCGCTGCGAAACCGCTCGGGGCCTGCTGGCGGGTATCGAACTGGACGACGCGAGCCTGGCAACCATCACCGAGCGTTGCTTTGCGGCAGGCGTCGATGGCCTGCGGGCGGACCTGGTGTGGCTGCGTGCCGCGCGGGCCCATGCCGCGTGGCGCGGCGCATCGTCCATCACCAGCGACGATATCGATACGGTCGCCGAGTTGGCCTTGCGTCACCGCCGGCGTGAGTCTCAAGCGCCTCAGCCCCAGACCTCCGCTGCGCAGGACAACCCGGCGCAATCGCCGCAAAAACCACCTGAACAGGGTGAAGGCAACTGGGGTGAAATGCCTGCGCACCCGGTGGCCACCGGCGCACGTCGAGAAGTGCCGAGCTGGCCAAAAAAGCCCTAGGCATCCGCCCTCGTCACCTGACGGGGGCGGATGCCAGTCCTCGACCCGGCAGGCTTGACGGCGGCAAAAATGGCGCGCCACGTTCCGGTGTCGACGGCGCCATTGCATGGTTCCCCAGTTTGCTGAGAGGACGTCCGCAACGTCATCACGACTTGGTGCGACAACCCCGGACGCGCCGCCCGCAAACCTTGTGGCTGGTGATTGTCGACGCCTCGGCGTCTACCCGACGCCATCAGGCGCTGAGTCAGACGAAGGGCTTCCTCGCTCAGCTGTTCGATGACGCCTACCGTCAACGCGCCCGCCTGGCATTGCTCACCGCCAGCGGCACGCAGGCGCGCTGGCAACATCAGGGGCTGAAGGCGGGGCTGTCATTGCGACCCTGGCTTGATGCGTTGGGTGCGGGAGGGGGAACGCCGCTGTTCGACGCGGTCGAACAGGCGGCTCAATGGCTGAGCAAACGTCATGCGCGTTACCCGGCCGAGGCACAGCGGGTCATCATCCTCACGGATGGCCGCATAAAGGAGATGCCTGCGCTGAATGCCTTTCATTGCCCGAGTCTGCTGGTCGACATCGAGCAAGGGCCAATCCGTTTGGGCAGAGCGCCTGAAATAGCCCGCCAATTGAAAGCGGACTACCGGCATATCAATGAGCTGACCGTCCTGCGCGCTGGCGCGAGTGCTTCCTCGTCTTACAGGTCGTAGCCCTGCGAAGGGGCGATCAGGCTGGCATGGTCCAAGGCTCGAGGCTGTAGCCTTCGCCGCTGATTTCAGCACGGGCCTGCTCCAGAAACTGCGCCAGTTGCTTTGGATCTGAGTAAGCGCTGCTGGGAATCTGTTTGCGACCGATACGGGTGCTGGTGCGATCGATGACCGTCAGGCTCAGCTCGCCGTTGCCGTCTTGTGGCGCCCAGGCCACGCACTGGAAGGGTTCGAAGGCGTGACCGGCGATCAGTAAGGCATCGTTAAAGCGCAAGGGGGCGTTCATGGAAAATCCTCAGGTGCCCGTATCAGTTCAGTCCTCCGGACGGCGGGCGTCCCGTTCGGTTGGATACTTGTACTGATGACCGGCGGCGGGGGGTAAGTCACAATGTATTTCGTTTTTTTTCTTTTTATTTCGGTTCTTCCTACATTTTTCTCACTCCCCCTCGTATTTCTTGAGGCGCTGTTGAGCGTTCCACCTCTAAACCATCTGCTTGATTACTTCTTTCACGCACATCAGCGACCTTTAAGCACTTTTTGATCTTAGGCATATATTTAATCGGTCCAAGCGCGTGTCAAAAATTTGCTAATGTAAAGGCCAGAGTCGCCAAGACACTGTTTCTGAAAATGTTTTTTCTACGGAATATTATCCGAATCCTGGCGCCAAGGAATTTCATATGCACGAACTGGCATCGATCCGCCGCCTGTTAATTGTCGAACCATGTGAAGAATGTCTGCGTCTGATTCCGGGGCTTCGCGTCGCAGGCTGGGAGGTGGACAGCTGCACGCTTGAGATGGCAGCTTCCCGCGCGTGTGACGTCGGGCTGATCCGTTTGATGCCGCAGCATTTTGAACAGCCTCAACTGATCAAGGAGCTGATCACCCGTAGTCACGCTGAATGGATTGCCGTGGTGACCGCCGATGACTTGCGTCGTGAGCTGATCGGCGATTTTGTCTGCGAGTGGTTCTTCGATTTCCATACCCTGCCGTTCGATGTGGCCCGGGTTCAAGTCACCCTTGGCCGTGCCTACGGTATGGCTCGACTGCGCGCGCAAGGCGCCAGTTACGGAGATGGGCAGGCGCATGAACTGCTCGGGGAGAGTCGTCCGATCCGTGAGCTACGCCGTTTGTTAACCAAACTGGCGCCCACTGAGTCGCCCGTGTTGATACGGGGAGAAACCGGTACTGGCAAGGAGCTGGTGGCGCGCACGCTTCACCTGCAGTCTCAGCGCCGGAACCAGCCCTTCGTTTCCATCAATTGCAGCACGGTCGGTGAAGATGATTTGCAGGCCCAGTTGTTTGGCCATGGAGAGGTCGGCCTCGGCGGCGCCCAGCAACGAAGGATCGGATGCATCGAAGCGGCCAACGGCGGAACCTTGTTCCTCGATGAAATTGGCGACCTGCCGCTCGATGTTCAGGCCAACCTATTGCGTTTCCTGCAGGATCGACACATTGAAGTCAACGGTGGGCGCGTCGCGGTGGACGTGCGAATTCTAGCGGCGACCCATGTCGACCTTGAAGCCGCCATTCGCAAGAAACGCTTCCGCGAGGACCTGTATTACCGGTTGAACGTGCTGCAGGTCGGCACCGCGCCATTGCGCGAGCGGCATGGTGATCTGGCGTTACTGGCCAATCATTTCGCGCATTTCTACAGCCAGGAAACCGGTCGCCGTCCCCGAAACTTCAGTCAGGATGCGCTGGTCGCCATGGGCAAGCATGACTGGCCAGGGAATGTCCGTGAATTGGAGAATCGTGTTCGTCGTGGTCTGGTATTGGCCGAGGGCAGGCAGATCGAAGCGTTTGATCTGGGCTTGCTGGGCGAGGAAGAAATCAGCTCGAGCATGGGCACGCTGGAGGAATACAAATCCCGCGCAGAACGTCAGGCGCTGTGTGACGTGCTCACGCGTCACAGCGATAACCTCAGCGTGGCGGCCAAAGTGCTCGGGATCTCCCGGCCGACGTTTTACCGGTTGCTGCACAAACATCAAATTCGTTAACACCCGGATCGCAGAGCAGGGGGGCCTCTGCGCGCCAGATTCAACCGCCCATGTCGGTACATCGCACCGAGGCAGATCGTCTGTTTCGAAACAATGTGCTTGTACGGGTGGCTAACTCGCCGTGCCAAGCAATGCTTCAACCGCCTCGAACGCACGTGCCATGCGGTAGCTCCAAGTGCCCTCGATGACTTCGTACCTTTGCCCATGCCGGTCGAGCCACTCGCGACTGGCTTCGAAGAATGCCTGCCGCTCACTGAGCAAGGGCTGGCAGCGCTGACCGTCGCTTACCCATTCGACGCCGTCTGGTGAAAGCAACAGGTGCAAATCGTACCGTCGTCTCAGGAGTTCCTGTTCAAGCCACGGCGGGCAATCTGCGAACAGGGCCTGACTCCACAGGATGTTGCTCAGCAGATGGGTGTCAAGGATCAGCAGTTCCGGGGCGCGGGAGCGTGCTTCGTCTTCCCTGGCCAGTTGCCCGCGCGCGATGACGGGAATGTCCGCATAACAGGTTTCACGCTGCTCCTGTTCAATGAAGGTCCGTACGTACTCACTCACCAGCTCACCGCCAAAGCGCTGCTGGATATGCTCGGCCAGCCAGCTTTTGCCGCTGGACTCAGGGCCTGCCAATACCAGAACTTTCATGCCGTGTTTCAGCGGGCGAGCGCGGGGTCGGCGCGCCAGTCACGCCAGCCCTGTACGGCCAGCAAGGTGAACAGCGCGTACAGGGCCGCCGTCAGGTACAGCGCTTTATAAAGGAACAGCCCGACGAAAATGACGTCGAGAACAATCCACAACGGCCAGCATTGCACGCGTTTCTGCGCCATCCACACCTGCGCGACGAGGCTGAATCCGGTCAGCGCGGCGTCCAGCCAGGGTTGCGCGGCGTCGGTGAAGTGCGCCATTGCCGCGCCCAATATCAGACTCACCACCGCGCCTGCGGCCAGACTCAACGTCAGGGCACCGCCGCGCAGGTACGTCACGCGGCGGCCGTCGACGACGTCGCCGCGCCGCGTCCATTGCCACCAGCCATACAATTGCAACACGGCGTAGACACCCTGCAGCAGCATGTCTGAATACAGCTTCACATCGAAAAAGATCCAGATGTAGAGCAGCACCATGATCAGTCCGATCGGCCAGCACCACGGGTTCTGTTTGACTGTCAGCCAGACGGCAATGACACCGAGTGCAGCGGCGAACAGTTCAAGCCCGGACATGAAAACTCCTATGGAGAGGGAAAGGGTAAAGGGCCGCGATTGTAAGCCGTTTATGAACCATTGTGGCGTGTTGAATCAAAGGGAAGTACCTGAGCATTGCTCATAGGAAAAACATTAGCGAACCGTCCGTTACGTCAAGGTCTGCGCGTCAATATCCATGCTAGAGCGTTCGCCGTGCCGGTCTGTTAGGATCGCGGCGCTCGCGTGCTTGAGCCCGCAGTCTTGACTGTTCATGCGGTTTTTACATCGGACCGTTTAACGTGCACTGAACAGTGCTCAAAACATATCAAGAGAGCTTCGCCACGAGCAGGCTCCATTCTGGGGGAATGATGGATCTTTGGACCGCCGCACAGGCGTTAATACTTGGGGTCGTGGAAGGGCTGACGGAGTTCTTGCCGATCTCCAGCACCGGTCACCAGATCATTGTGGCCGACGTGATCGGCTTTGGCGGCGAACGGGCGATGGCATTCAACATCATCATTCAGCTGGGGGCGATCCTGGCGGTGATGTGGGAGTTCCGGCACAAGATTGTCGATGTCGTGACTGGGCTTTCGACCCAGCCGCAGGCGCGCCGCTTTACCCTGAATCTGATCATCGGTGTGTTACCGGCCGTTGTGCTCGGCGTGATGTTTTCGGACCTGATCCACCATTACCTGTTCAACCCGATCACGGTGGCGGCCGCGTTGGTTGTCGGTGGTTTCATCATGTTGTGGGCGGAGCGGCGCCAGCATGAGGTCCATGCCGAGTCCGTGGACGAGATGACCTGGGCCGATGCGCTCAAGGTGGGTTTTGCCCAGTGTCTGGCGATGATCCCTGGCACGTCGCGCTCGGGCTCGACCATAATCGGCGGATTGTTGTTTGGTCTGTCTCGCAAGACCGCCACCGAGTTCTCGTTCTTCCTGGCGATGCCGACCATGATCGCCGCGTCGTTCTACTCGGGGTACAAGTATCGCAATCTGTTCCAGCCCGATGATTTCGCGGTGTTTGCGGTGGGCTTCATTACCTCATTCATCTTCGCCATGATCGCCGTGCGCGGCTTGCTCAAATTCATTGCGACGCACAGTTATGCGGTGTTCGCCTGGTATCGAATTGCGTTTGGATTGCTGATTCTGGCGACCTGGGTCTTCGGCTGGGTCGACTGGTCCAATGTGCAGCCGTGACATGATGAATGCGCGTGTTCAACCCAAGGCCCACAAGCGTACCGAGAAGACGCCCGTGCGCTGGCTCCCGTTCAAGCTGTCGGTGCTGGTGTTGCTCTGCGCCTTGCCGGCGTACGGGGTGCTGTCAATCGGTTTACACGGCGGCTCCTGGCTGCCGGCGGCGATCTACCCCGTGATGAGCGTCATCGCTTTCGCGCTGTATGGTCATGACAAAAGACAGGCGCGAACCCAGGGCCAACGCACACCCGAGAAGCGCCTGCATGCCGCCGAGCTCCTGGGTGGCTGGCCCGGCGCACTGGTCGCCCAGCAGGTTTTTCGGCACAAGACGCGCAAGCTGTCGTACCAGGCCGTCCTCTGGCTGGTAGTGCTGTTGCATGAACTGTTCTGGATCGATCAACTACTGGTGGGCGGCAATTTTCTTGCCCGGCATTTTTTCTGAATTCGCGCCGTGTTCAAAGCGCTAGCGCCGCATTCAAAGCACTAGCGCAGCGTTCAACGCGCTAGCGCTTCAAGGCGACTTGTCGGTGTTTGGGCAGTTTGCTGACCACCAATTGGTGGGAGCGGATCAGCAGCTCACACAGCTCGTCCTTGCCCATCGCGTACGGATGAGCAAGGCTGATCCAGTAAGCGCGGGCCAGGTACGGTGCCGGGCGGATGCCGGGCCGGTCGACATAACTGAGAAACAGATCTGGGCCGACCTTGAACGCAAGGTCGTTGCCGCTCAGTCCGATGACCGCGAACATCTTGGTTTCCGCGATGGAGAACACCCGCACGCCACCCCATTTGTAGTCTTCCCGAGCGCCGGGGAGGCTAAGGCAAAAAGCTGCGACGTCTTCAGTGTCCATGCGATCTCCTGGTGAACAAAAAGGTTGCCGGGTGCACGTTTTATCAGAATCGTGTGGGAGCGTCTGCCGATGACAGCGGTCAGGCAGGGCGGTTTGCGTATCGCCCGCTGTCACGTCAGGGGTTTCGTCTGAACGCCGCCAACCGAGTGTGCGGTGAATTCCGCCGCGACGTGATCGATCCATGCCCGCACCGCTGGCAGCGCTCCACGACGCCGTGTATAGGCGGCTTGAAGGTTTCCACTGGGCATCGACCAGTCGGGCAGCAAGCGCACCAGTGTCCCGTCCGAGAGTGCGTCCTGGCAGTCAATCATCGGCAGCATCGTTATGCCCAGTCCGGCCAGCGCGGCAGCCTTGCGGATCGGGAAGTCGTCGACGGCCAGGCGCGGCTCCAGTACCACTTCCTGTCGCCGGCCATTCTGATGCACCAATTGGTAGTGCACCTTGCGATCTGCTTCTATTGCGCCGAGCACCGGCAACGGGTACAGATCTTCCGGCGTCTGTATGTGCTTGCCGGCCACGAATGCGGGAGAAGCAACCAGTACCGCTTCCGCTGGCGCCAGTTGACGAACGATCAGGGTGGGGTCCTCGTCACCGATGTCTCGCACACGCAGCGCGACATCGATGCCTTCGTTGACGAGGTCGACCCGGCGATTCACCAGCAACAACTCAAGCTGAACCTGCGGATAATGGGCAAGGAACGTCGCGACGGTGCCGCTCAGGTTCCAATGGGTCATGCCGAGCGGGCAGGAGACGCGCAGGCGACCTCGGGGTTCGGCCGAGAGCGTGGCCACGGCCTCATCCGCCATCTCAGCTTCCAGCAACATCGCCTGACAGTGTTGCAGGTAGCGCTCGCCGACGGCGGTGAGGGCCAGTTTGCGCGTGGTCCGCTGCAGCAGGCTGGCGTTGAGCCGGGCTTCCAGTTCGGCAATCCGCCGCGACAGCCGTGACTTGGGGATACCCAGGGTGCGTCCGGCAGCCGCGAAACCGCCGCACTCGACCACTTTGGCAAAATAATAAAGATCGTTGAGGTCTTGCATGCTGTGCTCGATTGTCCTGCTGGTGGGACAAACTATCGCATTTTTGCCGACTAATCAGTCATTGTCTTCCACGGTAGGATGATCGCCACTTGATCGCCAAGCGGCGATTCTCACTTGGGAAGCACGTTATGAAACTTTTACACATCGACTCCAGCATCCTCGGCGACCACTCCGCTTCGCGCCAACTGAGCCGTAGCGTCGTTCAGTCGTTCACCGCCGCCCAACCGAACACGCAAGTGGTCTATCGCGACCTGGCCAACGATGCGCTGAGCCATTTCTCCGGCGCTACGCTGGCAGCCGCCGGTACGCCCGTTGAAGGCCGTGATGCGGCGCAGAAGCTGGAAGTGGAAACCAACGAAGCCACGCTGGAAGAGTTCCTGTCGTCGGACGTCGTGGTCATCGGTGCACCGATGTACAACTTCACGATTCCAAGCCAACTGAAGGCGTGGATTGACCGCATCACCGTTGCCGGTCGCACCTTTCGTTACACCGAAGCCGGTCCGGAAGGCCTGTGCAAGGGCAAGAAAGTGGTGATCGTTTCCACCGCCGGCGGTCTGCATCAGGGCCAGCCGACCAGCGTGGGGCATGAAGACCTGCTCAAGGTGCTTTTCGGATTCATTGGTGTCACCGACCTGCAGTTCGTGTTCGCCCACGGCCTGGCCTACGGTGACGAACCCCGCGCCAACGCCATGAACGCCGCACAGAAACACATCGAAGAAACGCTGTTCGCCTGATTGTCGAGGCAGGCGCTGCCGGTTGGCGACGCTTTCCGCAAACCTGCCGTACACGCTGTTCGAGCCACCCAAGCCCCATCGCCCGAGGCTCGCAGCCAACGGGCGCCGGGGCTTTTGTCGTTTTTCTGGCCTTTAAAATGCAGCGTTCAGCTTCGCGACAGCCTTTGCGATTTCTTTGCGCGTAACCTCGCTGGGGTTGCAGTAAAATCGCTGCGGAGTCGGCTTGTGTTTTGTGTTATTCGGCCAGTGCCCGTTATTTTTCCGAGCTTGGCCCGCCTTGTGCACTATTGATCTAACAACATCTCTGAATGTTATCGATGGCGATGTGTCAGATGGCTACAGACACCGTTTCACAAGGACCTCAGGCCGCAGGCGTCTGAATCGGAAAGCACGGATTGATAAGGTGAGGGGCATTGCAATGATGCGTCTTTGTGCAGTGATGGTCATAAGCCTGTTCAGCAGCCTGATTTCGGTGCAGGCCAGTGAGCCGGAGACCTGGAGCGTAGGCTTTCACGAGCTGACGTTCCCTGATCCGCTGGACGCTCGGCCCATGCACGCCTACGCCTTTTATCCCTCGACGGACGACGAGAAGGTCACTCGTGTTCAGGGTTATCCCATCGAAGCGACTGAAGACGCGAAAATCGCCATGGGGCGCTTTCCGCTGCTGATGCTTTCTCACGGCAATACCGGCACACCGCTTGCTCAGCACGACCTGGCGACATCGCTGGCTCGTAAGGGGTTTGTGGTGGTGGCCGTTTTTCATCCAGGCGATAACTACCTGGATCACAGTCGTCTGGGTAGCTTGAGTAATCTGTACGGAAGACCACTGCAAATCTCCGAGGCCATCAGCGCCGCGTTGCTCGATCCCATGCTCTCTCCGTACATCAGTGCCCGCCGGGTCGGCGTCATCGGCTATTCGGCGGGCGGTGAAACGGCGCTGATTCTGGCAGGTGCGCAACCTGATCTGCAGCGTTTGCGTCATTACTGCACGCAACGCCCTCAAGACCGTGATGCGTGCAAGACTCAGGGTGAACTGCTGGCTGACCGTGACGATTTGCACGCTCACGCCGACCCGCGCGTCGGCGCCCTGATGTTGATGGCGCCGCTGGGACTGATGTTCGGTCGCCATACCCTGGCGGATGTTCATGTGCCCGTGCTGCTGTACAGCGGCGACGGCGACGAGTTGCTGGCCATCGACAAAAACGCTGAAGCGTTGGCGCGCAAGCTGCCCGAGGTGTCGGACTTCAAACTGCTGGCCGGTGCCGGGCACTTTGTGTTCATGGCCCCGTGTGACGACGAACAACGGGCTACCCAGCCGGTGTTGTGTACCGATGCTATCGGTGTCGACCGCGAAGACATTCACCGCAACCTGAGCAGTGAAGCGGTGCGGTTCTTCGGTACGGCGTTGGGCGCACCGACCAGTACGGCGGGTATGCAGACAGCAGTGCATCGTCAGTGAGGTCCGATTGCTCCCACGGCCTTCGGCCAGAATCAACGGCAGGCGGCACACCGTCCGATCGAGAACCTGGGTTTATCGAGACACTGCTTCTGCCCGCAGGGTGTGGCAACTGTCTTTCTCGCAACACATGTTCAGCTTCATCGAAGGCTGCTGCCTGCAAGGCGTAGGAGCGCGCTTGCTCTGGGCCGCACTCGGACGATCTGCCGCGCAGCGGTAACAAAATCAGGCGACTCGGTTGTACCTGATACACCGCATGCACCGGTCTTGCTGCCGGTTCCCGGCAGATCGCGGGACAAGCCACGCTCCTACAAGAGAGAGTGGTGTACGGGAAATGGATGCACGAACCAAGAATGCGAGGAGCGTTAGCTCCAGCCCGCGCTGTTCATATGCGCGACAGTCCAGACACCGCAAATCGCGACTTGGGTGCAGGCCAAACGCAGACGACGCGCAGTGGGTCGAGCGGCATGGATGCCGCGAGAGCGCCGTCAGGGCATGGATGCCCGTTCGGCGCGGGCCCACGG
>NZ_FOEO01000032.1 GCF_900110765.1 Pseudomonas sp. NFACC02 | reverse complement strand
GGTCGGCTATGAAAGCGCGACGCAGTTCAGCCGTGACTACGCGAAGGTGTTTGGCCTGCCTCCGTCGCAGGATGCGAGCAGGATCCATGGGCAGGCGAGAGTGATAGCAGGAAGTTGAGCGGAATGCCGCAGCTAGCTCTGGCTGGCAGCTATCGGCCCAGAGTGTGCCCCCCCCAAACCCTTGCTATGATTCCCAAAGATTTCATCGCAAGGATTGCCCATGAAGCGCTTCATCCAAGGTGAGCATCGAGGTCAGAGCACCTTACTTCCCGAAAGTCTGGACGATTACGTCAGCGACACCAACCCGGTGCGTGTTGTTGATGTCTTCATTGATGAACTTGACCTGACCACCTTGGGCTTTGAAAACGCCGAACCGGCTGAAACGGGTCGTCCGGGGTATCACCCTGCCGTCATGCTGAAAATCTACATCTACGGCTATCTCAACCGCATGAGCGGGAAGCCCAGCGCAATGTCGAGCGGATGTGGCTGACCGGGCGCCTGATGCCGGATTTCAAAACCATCGCCAACTTCCGCAAAAACAACAGCAAGGCCATTCGAGGCGTCTGCCGTCAGTTCGTTGTCCTGTGCCAGCAACTGGGGCTTTTCAGTGAGCATCTGGTCGCCATCGACGGCAGCAAATTCAAAGCGGTCAACCATCGCGACCGCAACTTCACCAGCGCCAAGCTGAAGCGGCGGATGGAAGAAATCGAAGCCAGTATCGCGCGTTACATGGCTGCTCTCGATGCCGCTGATCGAGACGAATCCAAGCCTTCAGGCCCCAAGGGCGGCGGGCTGCAAGAGAAAATCGCGAAGTTAAAGCAGCAGATGAAAGAGCTGCAGGCGATTGAAGTGAAACTTGAAGCATCACCAGACAAGCAGATCTCACTGACCGATCCGGACGCGCGTTCGATGATGTCGGGCGGCAAGGGGATCGTGGGCTACAACGTGCAGACTGCGGTGGATGCGATTGGTTCAAGCACTAGCTTTTTGGAGCGCCTTGCTCCACCAGTGCACGCCAGGTTTGATAGCTAGGGCGTTCCTGCATGTTGTCATGCCATGCTCGCAACGCGACGCACTCTTCAGGTACCGGCAGCTTTACCAACGAGGCGAAGATCATACCGCCCAGCACAGCGATGTCCGCCATCGAAAACGTGTTACCGGCAACGAATGGCTGACCTTTGAGCAGGTTGTCGAAATAACGCATTCCTCGGATCGCTTTCTCGCCCATTTTGGCGCCCCACTCGGCGTTCTGATACAGCTCGACCTTCGGGCCCAAGCCTGGAGTGGCGTGGTGGAAATAGACGCTCACGGCATCGAGAAATTCGATTTCAGCGCGCTTGGTCATCATATGGATCAGCCCCTTCTCCCGAGGCGTTTCGCCTGTAAGCACCGGATGACCGTCCAGGCTATCCAAGTACTGGGTAATCGCGGTGCACTCCGCGATTAACGTTCCATCTTGCAACTCAAGCACAGGGAGTGTGCCGGAGTAGTTGATAGCAAGAAACTCAGGCTCCTTGTGCTCGCCGGTCCATAGGTTTACCGAAACGAACTCAACATTCGGCAACAGCCCTTTTTCGGCGAGAGCGATGCGCACCCGGGCTGGATACGGGCCATCGAACCAGTCGTAAATTTTCATCGAGGGAATAGTGGAAGCGTCAACGCGTTGCTGTGTAGTGCTCATGCCGGTGATACCTGCCTGTCAATTGGTAGGTAAAGACTGAGGTAGATTTTTTGCGCTGTCAACACCCTACCTGTCAATTGGCAGGTAGACTTCCAGCGAGTAAGATACGCGGCACACCGATTTTGAATCCAAGGTGAGGATTACGACGTGAGTGAAAACGCCCGAGAGGCCATCCTGGCAGCGGCGAGATCCGCAGCACAGCTGCATGGATACAGCGGTATCAATTTCCGTAGCATTGCTGAAGAAGTCGGAATCAAGAACGCAAGCATCTACTATCACTTTGCGAGCAAGGCGGATTTAGGCGCTGCCGTCGCAGAACGCTATTGGCAGGACACGCTGGCGATGCTTGAAGAGATACGGGCCTCAAACACTGATCCGCTTCAGTGTTTGCAGCTGTATCCCTCCATCTTTCGTAAATCTTTGAAGGACCATAACCGGCTCTGCCTGTCGAGCTTCATGGCCGCAGAATACGAAGATCTGCCTGATCAGGTATCCAGAGAGGTCAAGGCGTTTGCGGACGTTAATGTGAGATGGCTTGCCGAAGTGCTGACAGATGCTGGTTGGGACGTTGGGACGGCCTGTGAGCGTCGTGCACGCGCCATTTACACCGCTGTTGCTGGCGCGCAGCTGATTGCGCGGACCTCCGCGGACATCAATCTATTTGACGATTTGATGTTGAGTTACCAGGAAGCAGGGCTGATTCCAGCCTGAATGCTCAATAGCACAGTCGTCTATGCGCCTGTCTCCGATCCTGCGGCGACCAAAAATAGAGTTTTTCTGTATCGCTGGTGTAGGTTTTTGCAACGCTGTCAAGAATGCCTCGCGCATTCTTTCCCTGTCTCCGAAGGTGGCCTCTTGGCTACACCTCAACGGGGTGACGGCCAGATATTCGAGGGAAGAAAACGGTCTCAAGAGCGGATGCCTTGCTGAGAAAAACACGCCGTCTTGACGTTCAGGATTTGCGGCAGGGGCGCAGACACTGGGGAGATAGGCAGACTTAATGTGCGTAGGTTGCATATTCTTATCGAGTTCGGAACTGCCGATGCATCTCTAGCCGGGTTGCGGTGCATTCACGACACCGGAAATTTGAGTGGCAAATTGCGGCGTGAGCGATGAAACGAATGTTTTCATCGACGACGCCGCAGACCACTGCGCACCGGGATGTCTTAACGGCTTTAAACAAACTTACGACAGCGGTGAGCGAGCTGCCAGTAGCGCAGTCAGCAGCGATGAAGCACGCTGCTCAGCTATCGACTAGCAGCTTATCCATGGTAATGGGGAGGTCACGCACACGCTTGCCGGTGGCGTGGTAGACAGCATTGTTGATAGCCGCCGCCACGCCGACTATTCCCAGTTCGCCCACCGCTTTACCGCCTAGAGCAGTAGCCTGCAGGTCTGGTACGCCCACTGAAATCGTCGTTATTTCAGGCACATCGGCGTTCACCGCAACCAGATAGTCGGCGAGACTTGCGCTGACAACTCGACCCGTCTGGGGATCGAAAACACCATCCTCCAGAAGAGCCTGTCCTAGCCCCATAATCATGCCCCCCATCCACTGACTTCTTGCAAGTGTCGGGTTAAAAACCTGACCACTGTCGAACGCGCCGACCATGCGCCGTACTCGGACGGTACCGAAATCCTCGTCTACCCGGACCTCGACGAATTGAGCGCTCCACGCGTGAGCCGATAATCCACCCATGGTCGGAGCGACCATTTGCTTAAAGGTTCGACCTGCCTGAAAGCGATCTTGAGCGGTGGCATTCTCGCCGAAGGTATCGCCACTCGCCTCGACGGTCTCACGACCGGAGAGGGTCATCAGCGCCGCAAGGTTGAGCCCACTTGCTGGCCTGCGCTTGAGACGTATCTGGCCTTCCCGGATAGCCAGGTCCTCGATCCTGGTGTGCAAAAGCGGCGATTGATTCGCCTCAGTGGCCAGTCTCAGCAAAGCGCTCTTCAGATTCAGTGCGGCCTTGTGCACAGCACCCACCAGAACATTCGCTAGCTGCGAGCCTCCCGCTAAAGGAGCGAGTGGCAGGCTGGTATCTCCCAATAGAACAGTAACGCGATCGGTCGGTACGCCGAAGACTTCCGCGACTGTTTGCGCCAGGATGGTGTACGTTCCGGTCCCCATATCGATCCCGGCACTGCGAACTACCCATTGTCCATCCTTGCGGAATGTAATCTGGGCCTGGCCAGGTGTTCGGCGCACCGGATAGGTTCCTGACGCCATTCCCCAGCCGATCAGCTCCCGACCCTCTCGCATCGAACGAGGCTGATGAGAGCGCTTTGCCCACCCGAAGGCCTGCGCCCCGGCAGCGTATGCTTCCTTGAGGCGGCGAGTGGTCCAGGGCGCGTTGGCCTGATGATCGAATTCTGCATAGTTCTTCAGTCGCAGCTCGAGGGGATCCATGCCCAGCGCATAAGCCAACTCGTCCATCGCGGTTTCAAGCGCATAGGCGCTGGGATTCTCTCCAGGCGCACGCAGCCATCCGGGATTTACGGTATGTACCCGCCGAAGGGAATGTGTCGAAGAAAAGTTGGGCACCGCATACATCAGGGGCGTGACGGCATTGCAAGGTTCCTGATGGATATCCTCCATGGCCGTCTCATTCCAGCTGGTGTGACTGATCGCAACTAGCGTTCCGTCCTGCCTGGCACCGAGGGACAGAGCCTGTCGAGTCTTGGGGCGTCCCCCGTAACCTGTGAACGTCTGTTGACGCGTCAGCGACGTCTTGATGGGGCGCCCCAATGCTCGCGCAGCTGCGCAGGTAATGGCGACATGTGGATGTGGAGACACCTTGCTCCCGAAACCGCCCCCAATAAAAGGCGATAAGACGTGAACGTTGTCCACCCCGATGCCCATCCATTCAGCGATAACCCCGCCTGCCCCGCCGACCCACTGACTGGGCTCCCATACCGTCAATTCGTCCCCATCCCACGCCGCGATGCAGGCGTGCAATTCGAGCGGAACGTTGTATTCCCTCGGTGTGGTATACACCCCGTCTACACGCACCGGCGCTGTCTTCATCGCTTGCGCGGCATCCCCCCAGCTAACACTCAGTTCTTCAACCGGCAGCTCGGGTGAATCATCAGCTTGCGCCTGGAGAGTCGGTGTGAACGCCTCATACTCGACCTGAATCAGATGTGCGGCCTCGGTGGCCTGCTCCAGGGTTTCAGCTACGACAAAGCCGATATGCTGGCCATTCCAGAGCACGCGGTCGTCCTGCAGCGGAAGGAAATTTTCCGTTGCTGCTCCACCTTTGCTGTAAACCCGTGCCGGCAGGATTTTGGGTGCGTTAAGGTGGGAATACACCGCAATTACCCCGGGCGCCGCCATGGCCTCTTTCACGACCATCCGGGTGATTCGGCCTGAAGCGATCGTGGATTGCACGAGAACGCCGAAAGCCAAACCCTCTACGTGGTGTTCAATGGCGTAGGGGGCGAGCCCTGTTACCTTCAGTTTCCCGTCCACCCGCTGCACGGGCGCGCCCAAGCCCGCTTTTTCCATCGGTGAGTTGGCCGATGCAGAAGTCGGTGCGTTCGGCGCGTCACTGGCAGACACCTGGCCTGGCAATACGCCTGCGGCGGCACCGACAGCCATCGCTTGAAGCATCTCGCGGCGGGTGAGATCAAGATTAATCGGGTCCATCAGGCAGATCTCCTGGCTTGGAGCAAGGCTCGCGTCACGACGCGGGGGATGAGGGCAATTTTGTATGCATTGTGCTCGTAGACCTGAGCACCATCGGTTGCGCGGATAGCTGCTTGCCTGATGACCTGTTCAGTAAAGTGCTGCCCAATCAGCGAAGTTTCGACGTCGCGTAATCGCCAGGGCTTGGTTGCCACCCCGCCTAGCGCAATCCGCACTTCTTTGATCGTCTGACCGTCGTTCTCCAGTTCCACGCCTGCGGCTGCACTGGCCGCCGCAAACTCATAAGAGGCGCGGTCGCGGACTTTCAAGTAGTGAGAGCTGTGAAGCGCAGGTGTGACAGGAATTTCGATGGCGGTAATGACCTCTCCGGCTCTGAGGTCGTTTTCAACATCAGGTGTGCCGCCGGGTGCTCTGAAAAAATCTTCTGCCCGAACGACCCGAAGCTGCTGACCCTGGATATGAATCTGTCCGTCGAAGGCCGCTAACGCGACGGCAAAGTCGCCTGGGTAAACGGCAATGCATGATTCGCTGGTGCCCAGTACCGCGTGATTGCGATTGATGCCACGCAGTGCCGCACACCCGCTGCCGGGGCTGCGTTTGTTGCACTGCGCATTGCCAGTAGTATCTCGGAAATACGAACAACGTGTCTTCTGCAGCACGTTACCGCCAAGCGTCGCCATATTCCGGATCTGCGCGGAGGCCGCCCGCCAGAGACTTTCGGAGATGGCGGGTGCGAGACGCATTATTTCCGGGTGATCGGCCACTGCGCTCATCCTGGCGAGGCTGCCGATAAGCATCCGCGAGGAATCAACGTAAATTTGATCGAGGCCGTTGATTCTGGTGAGATCCAAGAGTGTTGCAGGTCGCTCAACGCCACACTTCATGAGATCGACCAGATTCGTCCCCCCACCCAGCAGTCGAGTGCCGGGTTGGCCTGCGAGGCGAACGGACTCGGCAATATCCGATGCACGCTGGTACTCAAAGCGTCTCATGTTCGATCCCCTTGGCCAGCGATCCTGCCGCGTCTTTGATCGCCTCGAGAATGTTTGCATAGGCTCCGCAGCGACAAATGTTGCCGCTCATGTATTCGCGAATGTCGCTGTCAGAGCCCGCATGCCCCTCACGAATACACGCCACTGCGGACATGATTTGGCCCGGCGTGCAGTAGCCGCACTGAAAGGCATCGTGTCTGACGAAAGCAGCCTGCACGACGTGCAGCTCATCCTCGCTCCGAGACAGGCCCTCAATCGTCGCGACTGGCAGGCCCTCCGCCTGCACGGCCAGTGTCAAACAGCTCAGGACGCGTGCACCGTTCACATGGACCGTACAAGCGCCACATTGGCCGTGATCGCAACCTTTTTTGGTGCCAGTCAGCCCTAGATGCTCACGCAGTGCATCAAGCAATGTGGTACGGGGATCGATAGCCAATGAACGATCCGATCCGTTGATATGCAGCGTAATGGTTTCGACGTTTTTCATTCGCAAGCCCAACGTACTTGAGCCTTGGTTAGCGCTGGCTCCTTTCCAGACTATAGGGGCGACAACGAGTACCTTGAGAGCCTGTTTCTCTGTGATGATTGCCTATTACTCTTGTGCGCAATAAGCCATGAATAGCGCCTTGGCAGCAGGCTGAGCCAAGCCAGCCAAACTGCCCAGAGCTATGACATATCCATGATTGATCGCATGTCTCGAATCGGGGGCTGGCCAAATTGTCGGCGGTACTCACGACTGAACTGGGTACTGCTCTCGTAACCCACTCTGAATGCAACGGTGGATGCATCTGCCTGTTCTGCAAGCAAAAGCCGCCTGGCTTCATGCAAGCGCAGCTGTTTCTGATATTGCAGGGGACTCATCGATGTCATCGCCCGGAAATGATGATGAAACGTTGAAACGCCCATGCCTGCTTTTCCCGCCAGGTCTTCTACTTTAATGGGAAGAGAGAAATTGTCTTTAAGCCAATTGATAGCTTTCGCAATACGGTTACTTTGCGTGCCTGTCAAAACGGTCTGGCGCAACCGAGCGCCCATGGGGCCGACCAGCAGTCGATAAATGATCTCTCGCTGCAAGATTCCCCATAAATAAGCGGGGTTACCCGAGTAGTCGCACAGATCCAGGGTTTTAGAGACCAACTCCAACATTTCGTTTGTGGCTGGCCCGGTCGCCATCCCGGAGTCTGAACAGATCTCTCCATAGTTGTTCAGCTCCAGATCGGCTAACACTTCGCGCGCGATATCAAGGTTGAGCTTTATCAACACCGACACATAAGGATCATCTTCCGTGGCTCCCAAGACTTCGGTCGTTGTAGGCAAGTTCATGGACGTCAGCAAAAACCTTGAGGCGTCATAGTGAAAAACCGAATCGCCCAGCTTAATTCGTTTCGCACCTTGGAGAATAACCGCAAAACTGGGCTCATAAAAGTAACCGGTTGGCGGTAAAGGCTGATCCCGAAAGTGCAGCCCGACACCCGGTAGTAGTTCGGCGTCGGAAGGGTGTTTCGCAATAAGCGCCAAAACTCTTTTTGCCAAAGAACTCCGGATCGGAGAGGTGAGACGCAAGAGATTCAAATCCGCTTCACTCATTTCGTGTTTCATGAATTCCTCACTTTACTGAAGCGCTGAAGGAGCTTGAGCCTAGCCCAAAGCCGCGGCCGACCAGATAATCGGGCATTCCATGCGAAAGGTCCACCGCTTGTGTCTATGACGCTTTTACACGTTGCTAGGGTAGCTCAATCGCAGCTCACCTGTCGGCCTCGACGGTCTTTCACTGCAGCGCGAGAGGATCAGGCAATCAACAGGAAGGATTCGGCTAACCCTTGTATCGCTTCCGAAATATTATGAAATAACTGTATCGCATCAATAAATCGTTGATTGCAACGACACCAGCGATTGAATTAAAAAATGAGTATATCTAGGAGGTTTAAATGAGGACTTGGCTAATCACCGGTGCAAACCGTGGCCTGGGCTATGAAATAGCAAAGTCTGCGCTACTCCAGGGTGATCAGGTAATAGCGACTGCTCGTAATGTAAAACATCTTCATGAAAAGTTCGAAGGTTTTCACCCACGTGTACTCACCCTTTCTTTAGATGTGACTGACAGTACATCGATCTCTTTGGCTATTGACAAAGGTGTGAAGCAATTCGGACAAATCGACATATTGGTCAATAACGCGGGCTTCGGGCAGCTGGGTCCATTCGAACAGATTTCGGAACAGGCCGTAGAGCGGCAGTTCCAGACCAACGTGTTTGGTGTCTTCGCTGTGACCCGGGCGGTGCTACCCATCATGCGCAGCCAGCGCAGCGGACACATTATCTCCATTACTTCTCTGGCCGGGCTGAAAGGAATGGGCGGATCGTCAATCTACTGCGCGTCCAAGTTTGCCGTAGAGGGTTGGTCTGAGGCGCTTAGGGAAGAGGTTGATCAATTCGGCATTAAAGTAAGCCTGGTTGAACCTGGACAGTTCAGAACCGATTTTCTTGATAAAACGTCTGTTCAGTATGCAGACACGTGGATGGACGAATATGCCGATTACGCGCAGGCCCAGCGCAGTCGTCTTGACGCCGTCAGTCACCAACAATTGGGGCATCCCGAGAAACTCGGAGCGGCTGTCCTGGCCTTGGTCGATGCCAAATCCCCGCCCACCCGTTTGCCTTTGGGCTCTGATGCCTACGCGGTGCTGATCAAGCGTTCGGAGCAGCAACGTCTAGAGGCACAGGCGTGGCGCGAACTGTCGCTCTCGACCGATTTTCCATCCAACTGATACTCAAAAGCGAGCCAACAAATGAGCGCTTTATTCTCTGAATTTAACTTGTCCGGCCTGGTTCTGCCCAATCGCATCATCATGCCGCCTCTTACCCGATCTCGGGGTCCTGAGGACGCAGCTACCGAACAGGTTGCGCTGTATTACACACAGCGTGCCACCGCCGGTTTAATCATTGCTGAAGGTTCGCCGATTTCCAATGAGGGCCAAGGATACCTGTTCAACCCAGGCATCTTTACGCCTGAACAGATCGCCGGTTGGCGGTTGGTCACCGACTCGGTTCACAGTGTGGGCGGGCGGATGTTCCTCCAGATCTGGCACGTAGGACGTATTTCGCACACTTCCATTCAACACGAAGGGCGTGCACCGGTAAGTTCCACCCAGCAGATCGCTGAGGGCTCGATGGCGTTTGGCCGTGATGAAGAAGGAAACGTGGCGTTCTTGCAATCTTCAGCTCCCCGCGCGCTTGAAACGGACGAAGTATCCCGCGTCGTTTCAGATTTCGCCCAAGCGGCCAGAAATGCCATTGAAGCGGGGTTCGACGGCATAGAGCTGCATGCTGCCAATGGCTACCTGTTCGATCAATTTATGAATCCTCTCATCAACGATCGGACCGACAAGTATTCGGCGCAGACTATGGAAGGCCGCCTGAGATTCACTCTGGAAGTGGTTGATGCAGTAGCGCAGACGATTGGTGCCGAACGTGTGGGTATCCGGCTGACACCTTATGGCGTTATCAATTCGGTCCCGCTCTTCGATGAAACAGCCCAAACATATTTTGCTTTGGGCAAGGCATTACAAGAGAGAAAGATTGCGTACATTCACGTGATGGACCAGACCGGCTTTTTCAACACGCCTGAGGGCCAAAAGCCGACCAGTGAAGCCATCCATGACATCCTGAGGCAATGGCGAAAAATTGCACCAAATGTCGCACTCATGCTTGACGGCGGATTGACTAAGGCCCGTGCCGAGCAATTGATCAATGATGGGCTCATCGATCTGGCAGGGTTCGGTCAACCGTACATCGCCAATCCCGATCTGGTCGAAAGACTGCGCTTTGATCGCCCGCTCGCGCAAGCAGACAGGCCAACCTACTACACCGGCGGAGCAAAGGGTTATATCGATTATCCGCCGTATCGCCTCGGGCGTTGAGTCTGAACGATCCATTTTTAATCGACTTAAAGCATCAGGAATCCAAAATGCCTCGTTATCTGGAAATGCAAGACAAAGTTGCTCTGGTTACAGGAGCTGGGTCTGGGATTGGCCAAGCGGTCGCGCTGGCGTTCGCAAAACAAGGCGCCCGCGTTGTCGTCTCCGATATTAATACTCAAGCAGGAGAACAGACTGTCACCCTGATTACTGAGTTGGGAGGGAAAGCGATTTTCATCAAAACTGACGTCAGTGATGATGCTCAGGTCGGTCACTTGGTCGCACATTCTGTGGCCAAATACGGTCGAATTGATTACGCACTCAATAATGCCGGCGTGACTCAGAACTCACAGAAACTCGCCGAGCAGCCTGTTGAGACCTACGACAAAATATTCGATGTAAGCGTCAGAGGGATGTGGCTGTGCATGCGCCACGAAATCGATCAGATGCTCAAACAGGGCGGTGGCGCGATCGTGAACATGGGCTCCATGTCGAGCGTCGTCGGTATCCCGGGACTTTCGACGTATTCAAGCTCAAAGCATGCAGTGCTCGGGCTCACCCGAGGCGCAGCGTTGGACTACGCCAAGCAAGGGATACGCGTGAATGCAGTAGGCCCTGGCACGATTGATACGCCCATGATTCAGCGATTTATCGAATTGGCCGGTAGCGAAGACGTCATGGCACCGATCCGAGCAGCGCATCCCATAGGACGTACAGGACGTCCCGAGGAAGTCGCTGATGCAGTTCTATGGCTCTGCTCTGACGCGTCTTCGTTTGTAGTAGGCCATATGCTCATGGTTGATGGCGGATATTCCGTCCAGTGACAATTGTCGAGGCGGCCATGGCGACTAATCCGTCGTCGTGGCCGGCTTCTAGTTTGAGTCATCACTATAACGATTCACTCAAGCAAACCATGGCGCTTAACCGTTGGACATACCGAATATCAAATCCAGCAAAAGGCAGCTATCGGCCAACACCAATCCCTGGACTCATTCCGCTTAACGGGTTCAACAGGGACTGGACCGCTCCGCGAAGACGCCCAAGGGTATGGCATGCCTCTTTGGCGATGCGTACGGACTGACCGCAACCGGCCAACAGCAGACGCTGGTCTAATGGGTTTTCAGGTTGCTTACGAAAGTGGAAGCGCGGGCATCGTGATTGTGGGGACTGGGAACGGCAACTTATCTGATCGGTTGCTGCGGACCCCTGCTACCTTGGCGACAAAACCTTACTCGTGCGAAGGCCGCGCACTGGGAGTGGCTCGTTCTTCCGTGACGCTTCGTCGGCGGGTAATGCTCACGACTTGATGACATGGCCATACGCGCGGATGCGGCCATCTGTCTCAGTGCGCAGGTACACACCCTGAAGCTCGGGATTGAATCCCGGGAAACGGTTTATCGCATCCTGCAGCGCGAGGAAGTATTCCAGCACCGCGCCGTCCCATATTTCGCCCGGCACGACACACAGCACCCCTGGCGGATAAGGCAGTGCCCCTTCCGCAGCCATGCGGCCACGTGCGTCCTCCAGGGGAATCAGCTCTACCCTGCCCCGCACAAACTCAAGGCTCGCTTCGCGCGGGTCCATGGCGACTGCGGGCATGCCTGCCTTACGGAACATGTCTTTCTGCAATTGCTTGACGTCATGACGTGCGTACAACGAATGCATTTCCTGGCACAGCTGACGAATGCTGTAATCGCGATAGCGCGACAGATGCGCGTTGTAGACGCCCGGGAGCACGTCCGCCAAGGGTGCGTCCTCCTTGATGAAGCGTTCGAAGCGTCCGATCTGCGCCACCAGATGCTCCATCTTTGCCTTGCCTTCGGCAGGCGTCAGCAGAAACAGGATGGTGTTGAGGTCGTTCTTCTCCGGAATGATTTCGTACTGGCGCAGGAACGTCGCAAGCACGCCAGCGGGAATGCCGAAGTCCATGTACTGGCCTGTCTCTGCGTCGATGCCTGGCGTGGTGAACAGCAGCTTGCAGGGGTCGATGAAATATTGATTCTCGATGTAGCCTTCGAACGCGTGCCAACGCTCGCCCGGGTGGAAACGGAAAAACTTCAGGTCTTTGGCGATTTCGTCGGTGGGGTAGTCCTGCCAGTCGCGGCCATCGATGGTGGGCGGGACGAAGGGTTTGACCAGGGTGCAGTTGTCCAGCATCAGCTTGCGCGCCTCGATCCCGGCACGAACACATTCATCCCACAATCGGTGGCCGCTACGGCCACTGTGCATACGGGCATTGACATCCAGGGATGCGAACAGAGGATAGAACGGGCTGGTCGATGCCTGGGCCATGAAGGCGTTGTTCAGGCGTAAGTGGTTGCAGTACCGCGCCTGCCCCTTGATGTGGCGATCCTTCTTGTGAATCTGCGAGGCTTGGGAGAAACCGGCCTGCTGCTTGTGAATCGACTGGGTCACAAAGATACCGGGATCGTCAGCGCCCAACTCCAACAGCAGCGGCGAACAATCTCTCATCATCGGAATGAACTGCTCATAGCCCAGCCAGGCTGAGTCAAACAGGATGTAGTCACACAAATGACCAATGCGGTCGACGACCTGGCGCGCGTTGTAGACCGTACCGTCGTAGGTGCCCAACTGGATGATCGCCAGTCGGAACGGCCGCGCGTCATCGGCCTTGGCGGGCGCGACCCGTTGAAGTTGCTCACGCAGGTAAGCCTCTTCGAAACAGTGCGAGTCGATACCCCCGATCAGGCCGTAGGGATTGCGCGCGGTCTCCAGGTAAATCGGCGTCGCCCCTGCCTGAAACAAGGCGCCCTGGTGAATGGATTTATGGTTGTTTCGATCAAACAGGACCACGTCCCCCGGGGTGAGCAGCGCTTGAGTGACCACCTTGTTGGAGGTCGACGTACCGTTGAGCACGAAGTACGTCTTGTCGGCGTTATAAACCCGCGCGGCACGCTTTTGCGCCTCCAGTGGCGCGCCCTCATGAATCAGCAGATCGCCCATTTCAACGTCCGCATTGCAGCGATCGGCTCGAAACAGCGTTTCGCCAAAAAAATCGAAAAACTGTCGACCCGCCGGATGCTTGCGAAAGAACTGCCCACCCTGGTGTCCCGGGCAGGCAAAGGTTGAGTTGCCACGTTCGACATAGTGTTTAAGCGCGCCGAAAAACGGGGGTAACAAGGCCTCTTCGTATAACGTCGCCGCCCGCTCCAGCTTATGGCCATAAAACTCGGCGTTATCAGCCCCCAGATCAAATACCCCGCTGATCTGCAGCAACACCTTTTCGATGTCGACGATGGCTTCGCGGGTCAACTCGTCGTGTTCGTCCACAGCAAAAAAGACCGGGATGTCGAAGCCTGACCGACTGATATCGTCCACCCGCCCCTCACGCCAGTCAGCTGCCGTGATCACCACTGCAGCAATGTCAGTCAAATCGGTGGCGCTAAAGGCCACGACGTCGCGGTCCGTGAGAAAGCTGCTTCGTGCGCCAGGGCTTGCGGCGATTTTCAGTCTGTTCATTGCGATGATCCTTTTTGTAGAAACAAGACGTCCGGCAGGAAGGCGCTAGCCTCAGGCATCTGTAAATGCATGAGCCCTGCCCTTTGCGGGCTCAGCGAACGATGCTTTCGAGTGCCGCCGTGCAGTATTGCCAAGGCATGCCGGGCGATGACGGCGTTTTCATCCGTAGGAATGGCCCAAGCCGAGACACCGCTGCCCACCGACGACAGGCGTCCCGCCCGTTCAGTCGGATCAGCCCCTTCGTGCTCTAGCCTCGGCTGCGTTGTAAACGAGAACTTGATGCTGGATGAACCCGCATTGAGGACCAGAAGCAAAGCCGGCGATTGATCGTTCATGCAGCGCGCCGGTCATGGCTTGAGATCCATCTGGGCGTGGTCCGGATCAAGACGAATCAAGTGACGACAGTCTGATACGCTACGGATGGGCGGTATTGATCTGCATCAGAAAGCCGCGACGGTCTGGCGTAAGGGGCGTGGCCTTCCCGAGAATGGGCAGGTTCAGCGCTCGACATCAATGAAAGCGGTTCGTAGCGGCTCTCACAAAACAGCCAAATCAGGTAAGTCATTGATTTATGGAAGATAAAACGAATTTAAAGGTGGGTAAGGCCCCGGAAAGCGCGAGCGATCAGCCGACCGAACCGTCGAGCAGCGTGGCGAACCCGATAGAAAGCCTTGAGCAGGGCGGCATCGACACCCAAGCCACCGAACAGAACGAAGGTGAACCCAAAGACGCAACGCCTCACCCCGCGCACCCGAGCAACCCTGCGCAGCAACGCCAGCGTGCCATTCACCTGGCTCAAGCCGTGCGTCACGAATTGCAGAAGGCGGTGATCGGTCAGAACGCGGTCATCGACGATGTGCTGACCGCGTTGATCGGTGGCGGCCATGTCTTGCTCGAGGGCGTTCCCGGCCTTGGAAAAACCTTGTTGGTGCGCGCCCTCGCCCGCTGCTTCGGCGGCGACTTCGCACGCATTCAGTTCACGCCTGACTTAATGCCCAGCGATGTCACCGGCCATGCCGTCTACGACATGCAGACCGAACAATTCAAACTGCGCAAAGGCCCGTTGTTCACTCACCTGCTGCTGGCTGACGAAATCAACCGAGCCCCGGCCAAAACCCAGGCGGCGCTGCTCGAAGCGATGCAGGAGCGCCAGGTGACCCTTGAAGGTCGCGCGCTGCCCGTGCCGCAGCCGTTCATGGTGTTGGCGACGCAGAACCCCATCGAACAGGAAGGCACTTACCCGTTGCCTGAAGCCGAGCTGGACCGCTTCATGCTCAAGCTGCGCATGGACTATCCAGAGGCCGAGCAGGAACTGCACATGGTCCGTCAAGTAACCCGTTCGACCCGCTCGGACATGCTGGACGTCCAGCCTCTGCGCACTTTGATGCAGGCCAGGGACGTGCAGGCGTTGCAACGCATCGCCAGCGACCTGCCGGTGGACGACCAGGTGATGGACTACGCGGTACGTCTGGCCCGCGCTACCCGAACATGGCCAGGGCTGACCCTCGGCGCCGGCCCTCGCGCCTCGATTGCACTGGTCCGTGGCGGACGGGCCCGGGCGCTGTTGCGCGGTGGCGAGTTTGTGATCCCTGACGACATCAAGGGCTGTGCGCTGGCAGTCCTGCGCCACCGCGTGAGGCTATCGCCCGAACTCGACATCGAGGGCATGTCGGTGGATCAGGTGCTCAAGCAATTGCTCGATCAGGTTCCGGCGCCGCGCCAATGAAACAACTGCTCAAGCCGTCGACCCGGCTGCTCGGGTGGCTCGCCGTGCTGGCAGGCTTTGCCGTGTTGCTGGGGATTCTTCAGGCGTTGGGGCGGGGGCCGACGGCTAAACTGGACGGTCTGTTCTGGGCGCTGCTGTGCATGATCGGCGCCTTGGCCGCGGTGGACGCGTTCTGGATCGGGCGTCTGCCGTCGCCACGCCTGAGCCGGCACCTGCCCGGAAGTCTGGCGCTCGGCCGCTGGAGCGATGTGCGCATCGAGATTGAGCACGGGTCACGGCGTGCGGTGCCGATGACGGTGTTCGATCACGGACCTCAAGCGCCAGGCAATCGTTTCGAGGTCGACAATCTGCCGCAGGAGATCGTGCTGCGCGCCCAGCGCAAGGCCCATCTGACCTATCGGCTGCGACCGACGAGTCGGGGGCCGTTCACTTTCGAACGGATCGAAATCGTGCTTCGAAGCCCGTTGCGCTTATGGCACTCGCGACGTTACCTGCCGGTCACAAGCTCGGCGCGGGTCTACCCGGACTTCGCACGATTGCACAACGGTCAATTACTGGCGGTGGATAACTGGCTGAGCCAGATCGGCATTCGTCAGCGCCAGCGCCGGGGGCTGGGTCTTGAATTCAATCAGCTGCGAGAGTTTCGCGAAGGCGACAGCCTGCGACAGATCGACTGGAAAGCCACGGCGCGTCAACGTACGCCGATCGCCAGGGAATATCAGGATGAGCGTGACCAGCAAATCGTTTTCCTGCTCGACTGCGGACGCCGGATGCGCAGCCAGGATGGCGAGCTGACGCATTTCGATCACGCCCTCAATGCCTGTCTGCTACTGGGTTACGTGGCGCTGCGCCAAGGCGATGCGGTGGGCATGTCGACCTTTGCCGCCGAGCAGAACCGCCACTTGTCCCCTGTTAAAGGCACGGCGCACTTGAATGTGCTGCTCAACCACGTTTATGACCTGGACAGCACTCAGCACCCTGCCGACTACGGCGCGGCCATCCGCCAACTGTTGATCAGACAAAAACGTCGCGCGCTGGTGGTGCTGGTCACGAACCTGCGCGACGAAGACGATGAAGAGCTACTCGGTGCCGTCAAACAACTGAGCCGCCATCACCGGGTGTTGATCGCCAGCCTTCGCGAAGAGGTCCTGGATGAACGGCGCCGGACGCCGGTGCAGACCTGGCAAGAGGCGCTCGATTACTGCGGGACGGTGGATTTTCTCAACGCAAGGGCAGGCCTGCATGAGCGTCTGAACGCTCATGGGGTACCGGTACTGGATGTGCGTCCCGGCGAACTGGGGCCGCAGTTGGTGAGCCGCTATCTGGGTTGGAAGAAAGCCGGCACCTTGTGAAAGGTGCCGCGATCAGGCCGAGGCCTCCAGCGGGTAAAAACTGAAGTACCGTTGCAAGGCCTGGATCAGATGAAAATACTCGGGAGGCGCCGCCTGCAGTCTGAAACCCGAGTCGTAAATGCGCGGCGTTTCGTCTTCCTGGCACCACAGGCAACTGGCATTGATGTCGATGTTATAGAGGCCGCCCTTCCCGTCCGGCACTTTCAAACGTAATTGAAAATCAGCGCCGACGAGAACGGGCAGGTCGCTGATCAGCATCAGGCCCTGTTCCGAGACGTTGCCCAGGCAACCCATTGGTTTGTCGGTATACCGGTTAAACACCTGCAGGTAATACGGTAACTGGTGACGCTCGATTCGTCTTTCGTTGAGCATTGCTGGACACGCCCCGGAATGACCATTGAGCATGGTCGCGCTAGTGCATTGAGATTCGGTCGCACGCGAAACTGCCAAGACGACGTGAACGATCGAACCCGCCTGTTCATTACAACAGGAACGTCATCTGACTCACCCGCCATAACCGAAGTCACTCCTCCTGTTATTCGAATTCGCGATAAAGCCTGCGCTTCTATAACCAGAGCGCCCTTCGCTCATCCCTGTGAAGAAAGCTTAGGTCCCTATGTTTTTTTTTAGATTAGCTCAAGCTAAGACAACCTCCACCCGAAAACGAGACCGTCTATCCATTCGGGTGTAACTAAAGTGAAGCAGGTCGAGGGACGGCGGGCGGTGCCAGATTGTCATGTCCCAATTGATGCAGCGTATCCAGACGGGCCCGCGCCCGATAGGCGTATTCGCTGGAGGGGTAGTTGGAAATGATGAACTGGTAGGTCTGCACCGCGTCCACGTACAGCTTCTGGCGTTCCAGACACTGGCCACGCAACATGGACACTTCCGGCTGTACATAGCGACGCGAACGGCTTTCCCGGTCCACTTTCGACAGGTTGTACATCACCGCATCGCAGTCGCCCTTGGCATACGCGCGGTTGGCATTGTCCAGATGGCTGTTCATGGCCCAGCGGGTGCAACCGCTCAGCGCCGCCAGCGCCACTAATATCATCACGATTCGCATGAGAGTCTCCTGTGCTCTGCATTGTATCGGCGCGTCGCGGCAATTCTTCAAGGTCGATTTGTGGGCTTTGGGACTGCCGATTGCCCAGTGGTCACGCGGCAAGGTAGTGCAAAGGAACAATGACTACAGGCCAATACAGTAGTAGCCTCTCGCTGCGCTTCATTTAAGGAGTTTGTGCATGTCCGTTCGTCGCACCAAAATCGTAGCCACACTTGGCCCTGCAAGTAATTCGCCCGAAGTCATCGAGAAGCTGATCCTTGCCGGGCTGGACGTTGCCCGCCTGAATTTCTCCCACGGCACGCCCGACGAGCACAAGGCTCGCGCGAAGCTGATCCGCGACATCGCCGCCAAGAACGGCCGCTTCGTCGCATTGCTGGGTGACCTGCAAGGCCCGAAAATCCGTATCGCCAAATTCGCCAACAAGAAGATCGAGCTGAAAGTCGGTGACAAATTCACCTTCTCCACCAGCCATCCTCTGACGGAAGGTACTCAGGACATCGTCGGCATCGACTATCCCGATCTGGTCAAGGATTGTGGCGTAGGCGACGAACTGCTGCTCGACGACGGACGCGTGGTCATGCGCGTAGACACGCAAACCGCTGACGCCCTGCACTGCACCGTGACGATCGGCGGCCCGCTGTCCGACCACAAAGGCATCAACCGCCGCGGTGGTGGCCTGACTGCACCGGCCCTGACCGAAAAAGACAAGCAAGACATCAAGCTCGCCGCCGAAATGGACCTGGACTACCTGGCCGTTTCCTTCCCCCGCGACGCCGCCGACATGGAATACGCCCGCAAGCTGCGCGACGAATCCGGTGGCACTGCCTGGCTGGTGGCGAAAGTCGAACGCGCCGAGGCCGTGGCCAATGACGAAACGCTCGATGCGCTGATCCGCGCCAGTGATGCGGTCATGGTTGCCCGTGGCGACCTGGGCGTGGAAATCGGCGATGCCGAGCTGGTCGGCATCCAGAAAAAAATCATCCTGCACGCACGTCGCCATAACAAGGCGGTCATCGTGGCCACGCAGATGATGGAGTCGATGATTTCCAGTCCGATGCCAACCCGCGCCGAAGTGTCCGACGTGGCCAACGCCGTGCTTGACTACACCGACGCCGTGATGCTGTCCGCTGAGAGTGCTGCTGGCTCTTACCCCGTCGAGGCCGTTGAAGCCATGGCGCGCATCTGCGTCGGCGCCGAACGTCACCCGACCGGCAAGACCTCCAGCCACCGCATCGGTCACTCGTTCACCCGTTGTGACGAGAGCATTGCGCTGGCCGCGATGTACACCGCCAACCACTTCCCGGGCGTGAAGGCGATCATCGCACTGACTGAAAGCGGCTACACCCCGCTGATCATGTCGCGCATCCGCTCCTCGGTGCCGATCTACGCCTTCTCCCCGCACCGCGCCACCCAGGCCCGTGCCGCCATGTTTCGTGGCGTTTACACCATCCCGTTCGACCCGGCTTCGCTGCCAGCCGGCCAGGTCAGCCAGTCCGCCGTGGACGAGCTGCTCAAGCGCGGGCTGGTCGAGCAAGGCGACTGGGTCATCCTGACCAAGGGTGACAGCTACCACACCATCGGTGGCACCAATGGCATGAAGATCCTGCACGTCGGCGACCCGCTGGTTTAAGACGCTACAGCGACGGTGAAAGTGAAAGCCCCGGCTCTCGAGAGAGGCCGGGGCTTTTCTGTTTTCCACGGCCTTGGTTTCACCCTCGCTGCAACCTGCCAATGGCCAATCCGCATGGTCACCGACGGGAAGTTTCTCTCTGTAACGTAGGAATTAGTGAAGGAACCAAATAGGACGCTTCTTGAAATACGGGGTGTTGAATTTTCTGGAGGATTGCGTGTTAGCGTCGACCGTCATTTGAACAATCAGAGCATGGAAGCTTATTTCAGTCATCCGTCAAGGACGTCCCACAATGCTTCCCATTGTTGTACTGAACGACCCGACCCATCAGGGCGGGCAAGTCATCGAAGGCTCTCCCTCCACCCTGCTCAACGGCCTCAATATCGCCCGCAAGGGTGATCAAGTGCTCTGTCCTCACGGCCCCTGTTCGATTGCACAGGGAGACGAATCAGTGCTCGTCGATGATCGACCGGTTGCCCGGCATGGGCATCTGCTGGCCTGTGGCGCAAGCCTCATCGCCAGCCATGATGACCTCTGCATTCTCTAGAGGTCGCTATGGGCATATCACTCTGGAACACGTTGACTGGACGGTTTGGGCAAACAGACAGGCCAGTGAGCCCGGCCCCCATCCCACGTGCAAGACCCTGCATCTATGACCGGCTTTCCGAACAGCGAGCGCGCGAGCTGGCCGCTCAACGCTTAGTGGAATCACATCGCCCAAAAAGCGACTTCTGTTCTGATGGCGCGCAGGTTGAAGACGTTTGGGTCTGGCTACCGGGTCATCAACTGAACAGCCACATGACGGCCGCTGACCTTGCCCGGCTGACAGGCACGCACCTGACTCACGATCCGAGGCTGGTCACGGATCAAGGGCTGCGCCGCCCTTTGCGCAGGATCATCGATGACCCGGATCGCGCGCCTTCAATCGACGCGACCGAGCGAGCGATCGAGCTGCTGGAGGCATTCCTGGATCAATGCGCGTTGCTCAATCGCGTGCAGGACTGGGCACAGACCGAGATCCACCTCTGCGCACCCTCACAGGTCGACGAACTGGTCTGGTTCGAAACGGTGGTCGCCCGTTGGCCCCAGCATCAGTTACCCGCCTGGGGATTTCACACCTGCGATCAAACCCCGTCAGACTGGTTTACCAACCTGCTCATCAGCCCCTCAAGTGCCCCTCGGGTACTGTGTTTGTGCATCGACAGTTGGGTCAACAGCGCGATTAACACGCAGATGGACCACTCCAGTCTCTTGAGTGAGAGCGTCTCGCTGATCGCCTTGCGAAGAATGTCGCCAGCAGCCGAGCATGGCTCCGGCACCGCTCCCCGCCTGTTTGACTCCATCAAGTTACCGCCCAAAGCAGAGGCACATGACAGCCCCCCGCCTCTTGAGGCGCTGGTCAACGCGCTGATTGATCGGGCCGCGATTGAGCCAGAACGGATAGCCACGCTGGTGATGGCGGAATCTGCGTACGGCAACCACCTCTACGACCTGCATCAATATGCCCTCCAACACCTGCCCCACTCAGGCCACAGACATTCGATTCGCCCTCGTTCACTGGTGGGAGAAACAGCGCCGGCCGCTGCGCAGTGGGTGCACATTGCGCTTGCCTGCCTCAGTGCTCGCGCATCCCCTGAACACGCTCACCTTGTGCTGGATTTCACCGACCCCGAATCGACCCATGGATGGGTGATCGCTTGAATATGCGTCTGGAAACGACGCCATTTACAGGGAGTAGCAACCATGAAACCTGTCGCCTCCGCCATGGACGACATCGCCGGCATCAGTCAGATAGGCCGGCTGCTCAAACTGACCACACCGCTTCCACAACCTCTGCTGGCCTTGCGGGCTCATGGCCTCGAACGCCTCGGTCGGGTGCCGCGCTACCGCGTCGATGTCGTCAGTGAATCAAACGCCTTTGATCCCGAAAGCCTCATTGGCCAGTCGGTGAGCCTGGCCATCAAACTGGCCAATGAGACCCTCAGCCACCGCCATGGCTTCGTGCAAAGCGTGCGCTATCTGGGAAGTGACGGAGGACTGCAGGACTGGCAGATCGAATTTGCACCGTGGTTCGGGTTTCTGGAGTACCGCCGCAATTGCCGTATCTGGCAGGACCTGACGTTGCCCGACATTCTGGCCGACATCTTTCAGCAACACGTTCAGGCCGACGGGCGCTACCAACTCGACCTTCGCCGCGACTATCCGGCGCTGTCTTACGTCACCCAGTTCAATGAAAGCGATGCCCATTTCGTCCAGCGATGGTGCGAACAAGAAGGCATTTACTGGTACGTGACTCATGAGGCCGACAGCCACCGGATCGTTTTCGTCGACGGCACCGATGACCTTCCGGCGCTAAGCCCACGCGCCGTGCCCTTCCATACCCAAATGGCCACGCTGGATCACGACAGCGTCATGCACTGGAGCCAAAGCGGTGCGTTGCTCAACGGCAAAGTGCAGTGGGGCACCAACAACTACAAGGCGCACCGTCAAACACCTTCGGCCCACGCAATGGCGCTTCGCGCAGCCTCTGCGCCCGCGTCACTGGAGCGCTACGAATATCGCGGCCAGTACGCCTGGCAGGACGAAGACCGGGGCAATTGGCTGACGCGGGTGCAGATCGAGCAGGACGAATCCGCCGCGCGACGCATTCTGGGTCAGGGTGGCGTCCGGCACATGCAACCGGGTCATGCTTTCGAACTGACCCAGCATCCGCTGCACGCTCGCACCCCGCTGAATGAACGGGAATTTCTGTTGATCGAGGTGGAGTTCTTCGCGCAGAGCAACCTGCCCGTCACCCTTCAACGCCGCAAACTGCCGGGCAGCCTGAAACCCGAGCTGCAAACGCTCAGTGAAGAGCCGCTGACCGATGACGGCGAAGGCTTCTACCGCAATCGCTTCGAGGCACAACGTCTCGATATCCCCTATCGCAGTCCTTTCGAACATCAAAAACCGGCTCAGCCAGGGCCGCAAACCGCAGTGGTGGTCGCACCGAACGGGGCAGAAGTGCACACCGATGCCCTGAATCGCGTGTGTGTGCGGTTTCACTGGGACCGGCGGGCCTTTGAACGCGAGGCGCCCAGTTGCTGGATCCGCATGATGCAGAGCAGCAGCGGTGACAGTTGGGGAAGCGTGCATGTGCCCCGCGCAGGCGAGGAGGTCATCGTGACGTTTCTCGATAACGACATTGATCGCCCGCTGATCCTGGGTCAGGTGTATGGCGGTCACAAACCCGCCTGGCATTCCAACGGCTGCATGAGCGGCTATAAAAGCCGTGAGCTGAATGGCCTGGGTTACAACCAGTGGGTCATGGATGACACCACCGGCCAACTGCGCACCCAGATCCATAGTAGTCACGGCCATAGCCAGTTGAATCTCGGCTGTCTGGTGGACCAGCAAGGCAACGATCGCGGCGCCCTGCGCGGCACCGGTTTCGAACTGCGCACCGATGCCTTTGGCGCATTACGGGCACAACAAGGTCTGTACCTGAGCACCTGGAAGCGCATCAAAGCCCAGAGCGGGCAAATGGACGCCAGCGAAGCCGGGCAACAGCTCAAGGATGCCGAACAGCGCATGGCCGGGCTCTCCGACAGTGCAGAGCAGCACAACGCGCTGCCATTGAGCCAGGGTGTCGAAAGCCTGACGCAGCTACATGCGGCGGCCAGCCAAGCGTACCGGCAGGGCAATGTCACGACACAGGCTTACGGAACGCCATTGATCATGGCTTCCGGACCTGCGGATATCGCCAGCACAACGCCGCAGAATATCCATCTGCACAGCGGCAGGCAGTTGAATATCTCCACTGGCGAAGACGCCAATCTGGCCAGCGGACAATCGCTGCTGGTCAGCGTCGCCCAGAGCATCAGTCTTTTCGCCCGACAGGCAGGCGCCAGGCTATTCGCCGCCAAAGGCAAAGTGGAAATCCAGGCGCAGGACGACGCCATCGAGCTGACGGCCAAAAACAGCGTGCGCATCACATCCACGGCCCGAACCGTTGAAATCGCCGCGCAGGACGAAATCCTGCTGACCAGCGGCAGTGCCTATATCCGCATCAAGGATGGCGATATCCAGATCCATGCCCCCGGCTCGGTGGATATTAAAGCCGTGAAGAAAACCTTCGGCGGCGCCGCTCGGCTCGACCGTCAGTTGCCAGACTCGCCACAGAGCGCCGTCATCCAGAAGCTCACCTTGCAGGCAGGGCAAAGCAATGCCGCCCAGCACCAAGCCTGGACGGGCATGCCCTACAAACTGTTCGCCGATGGCGTGCTGATCGAGCAAGGCGTCATGTCCAGCAGTGGCGAAATCAGCATCGACCATTCGGTGACGCGCTCGCGGTATCGGGTCGAACTGGCCAATGGCGTGACCCACGACATCCCTGTCAGCGGCGACTACCAAGGCGATCCGGACAACGCCGAACGCGCCAATCAGGGCCTGCATCACCACGCAAGCCGTCCTCATCCCGATCTTCCAGACGCATCGGCGCCACGCCAGTTCCGCGAAGCGTACGCACGCCTGAACACACCAGACACGGAAGCCTGAGCATGACCGCACCCACCCACACCTGCCCCATTGCCCTCAGCAAGACGACCTCGGCCCGACTCACGCTGCCGTGGTTCGTGCAAAACACTGAGTACCCGCCCAGACCAGCCACGTTCGAACCTCTGGTCAACGGCGAGCGAGCATTCGGCGCGGTTTACGACGCCATCATGGCGGCCACGCACACCGTCGAAATCATCTGCTGGGGGTTCCAACCCTCGATGTACTTCAAGCGTGACGACGCCTCGACGCTGTGCATTGGCGACCTGCTGTGCGTGAAAGCCTCACAGGGCGTGAAAGTGCGCTTGCTGTGCTGGTCGGACAGCCTGCACGTCACCGCTGCGTTCGCGGAAAACATGACCCCCGGTCGTAATCTGGCTTCGATTGCCCCACTCAAAGCCGACCTGCGCGATCCGTCGCAGAGAGCCTTCGATTGGGAGTGGTACCGACGTGCTTCGAAAACCTTCATGAGTGCGAGCTCGCCGACCGAAACAATGTTTCCGGGACTGGACCCTCGCAAGCGGCTCGAACAGCTGGCGCATCAAGCATTCAGCCTGGGCAAGAAGGCGTTTGAAAACATCGAATTTGCCACCCGCGACCTGACCTTGACAGACCGGACGGAAATCGCCTGGCAAATCCTGTTCCAGACCAGGGATCCACACACGAGCACCGCTTCTAAAGCCGCACGGGCCACGGCCATGTCGCTGGTCCCTACGCACCACCAGAAGATGGTGCTGATCGATTACGAACACGCGGAACAGGCGGTGGGTTTTGTCATGGGCCACAACACCCTGGACGCCTATTGGGACAAGGACAACCACCAGTACGAACGGATGTCCGCACGGCAAGGCCGCAATGGCGCGACGCCTCGCCAGGACATCTCCAGCCGCGTGACCGGCCCGGTGCTCGAGTACCTGAACCACAACTTCGCGCAGGCCTGGCGCAGGGAAACCGGCGTCGACCTGCTCACGCCGAGAATGGGTAAAGCCGCGGACCTGAAACCCCGATTCGGTTTTGGCCCGCCGATGATGGCGCAGGTGCTGCGCACGCAAATCCAGGAAGGCGCCCGAGACATCGAGAAGATGTACCTGCAGGCCATCAATAACGCCACACAGTACCTCTACATCGAAAACCAGTACTTCCGCTACAAACCTTTCGCCGACGCCATTACCGAGCTTGCAAAGCGTTACGCCATCAACGGCCGCGACCCGGCTGAACACGGCAACCTGCACCTCTTCGTGGTCACCAACTCGTCCAAAGAAGGCATGGGCGACGGTGCCCTCAACACCTTTCGCATGCTCCGCCAATTGGGCCGACCCGACGTCATGCCGGGAGTGGCACGGCTGGAGTACGGGGAGGAAAGCCAGGCGCGCTTGAAGGTCCTGCGTGCCCAATACAACGCCGCACAGCGAAAACTCGCCGCTTACAACAGACGTCAATCCGCCACAGGATTCCTCGCAGGTCCCATCGGGCAACTGCAAGTTGAATGTGACTTACTGCTCGAAAAAATCCAGAAAGAGAAAACCAATGCGGCCAAAGAACAAAAAGTAATTTCCGCACCCGAGATATGTGGCCTGAAAGTCCATATCTGTACGTTGGTCGCTCCGGACTCCCCGCCGGACAACTGGCAGGAAGTGTACATCCACAGCAAGTTGATGATCGTCGATGACGTCTTTACCACACTGGGTTCGGCCAATATCAATGAGCGAAGCATGGTCGTGGACAGTGAGTTGAATATTTGCGTGGAAGATCCGGCAGTGGCGAGGCCGTTGAGGAGGCATTTGTGGGGGGTGCATACGGGGCAGGAAGAAGGAGAGTACAACATTGAAAAATCATTTGAAAACTGGGCGAGCCTATTGAGAAAAAATAAAGAGCGGCGCTTTCCAATAACCGCTTCATTAGAAAAGCCACCTAAAGCCTCGCTCACTGAATTTTTGCAACTTTCCAAAAGCCGCAAAAACCTGGATTGAATATGAATATTAGAACAGCGACACTTTTAATTTTTACCCTAGGAATAACGGCCTGCGACGCTGAGGAAAAACCGATGAGCAGTACCTACAAAACCTTCTTGCCTAAAAAAGCCGATTATGATGCCGCATTCAAGCGGTTGGAGTTTGAATGTGTCCATGAGGGCGATGTTTTGCCACCCCTGGATGCCGATGCACAAACGTTATACCTCTACGGATTACACTTGACTCAGAAACCCGGCCCAAAGGATTTCGATCAAGCTGCTCGCTATTATCGAATTGCCGCTGCGTTCGGGCATTACCGGGCATCGACGAACCTGCAAGAACTGCTTTCACAGGGACTTACCAGCGCCCCCAAAGCGGCAAAAGAAACTATCAACTTGGTTCAGGAATCTCTTGCACGCAAGATACCCGGCGCTTATTACGACATGGGGCACTATCTTGAATTAGGCTACGGCGTAAAACAGGACAGCGCAGCGGCTAGGGTTTACTTTAGACGTGCAGCCGACTTGGGCAATCCGGAAGCGCAATATTATGTAGCCGACACTCTGAGAAGAATAAAAGGTGCAGGTGAGGTTGCAGGTGTAATGCTACGCTGTGCAATGGAGCAGGGTCACGCTGTAGCAGCTGGTGAATATGCGGTGTCAAAGCACGATCAGCAAGAATTTTCTGACGCAGTCATCGCCTACCAAAAAGCAACTGCAGCAGGAGATGCTCCAAGTGTTCAAAGTCTTGAAAAGGCTTTTACCGGCCCTAGCCCTGACAGCACTCATTACCTTGCGCTTGATAAAGACTTAGAACGATCACGGCGCTACGAGCTGATTGGTGATTTTCTACGAAAATATGGGCACCTCGGCGCCAAAGTGCCTGACATCGACCAAATCGTCCCCCTGCCCCCCGCAAAACTTCCGGATTGGGACGAAACATTCGAATGGAAGCGCAATCGAGACGCCGCCGTCCCACCTTCACCGCCCAGCGAAGAACTGATCGCGAGGATGTGCAAGGAAAAACAACTCGATCCCGCCACGGGGTGGCCATTGAGTGGGTTGAGGTCAGCAAAATGAAAAGAAAAATTTATCGCGGCCGTAGCAATAGCCGTACTGTTTCTTGAACGATGCGATCTCCCAGCGCATTCAATTAACTGAAGAGACACTAAAACGTGAAAGCCTTGGTTCTCAAGAGAGGCCGGGGCTTTTGTGTTTTCAGCGGCCTTGGTGCCGACGCCATCGAGACGCTCGCTTTACGCTGCTCGGGTGCAGCTCCGGCTTTCTTACTGCATTCAATGCAGAGAACGGCGAAACTCGTCTGCTTTTATGAGGCGGACCGCCCTGGATGTCTGCATCTCACGATCAATGTACCTTCTTTCCGAAAAGGTGATGGGTTCATACAGGTCTACACCGCGGCGCCAGCTTTTATATCGCTGAGCCTCGTATTGCTCTCTTGTTAAATTCAGCCAACCCTCGCCTGGATTCGAAAGACTCACAGGGACAACATCCAGAAATGTAACGCTGCCCGGATGGCCTTGGCTGCGGCGAGCGATCCACTCAAGCCCCAGTTTTGAGGTCCTTCTGAACAACCAGTTATTCAACCCCGTTTTCGCGAGATGGCTGTTCTCATCCTCTCCAAAATACAGAGCACCCGGGTCTGTCACCAGGACATCGCTAAAGCGCTCTATTGAACGGTCGGAAAAGGCGACGTCGATATTCTTATTCCAGAAGGCACGAATTTTGTCAGGTTGATTAGCTGCTTTATATCGATTGATTTTCATCCTTATATCCAGCCACGGGCGGTTCGTCCTCAAAAAGTCAAACCAGTTCTGCAACATGACTCTGGCCTCATCCCTGCTGCCCTTGTAATGGGGACCGGCCTCATTGAGGAAGGCATTCACCCCCGCGTCTTCAACCTTATAACCGTCTCTGAGACGTTCGAACATCAAGGCGTAATCTGTCCTGAACGTCTCACCGGTGATGCCGATTCCGATGTTAAGCGCGTCGATGGTCACGACACTGCGAACCCCGGCATCGCCCGTTCCTGTCCCCGGAGCCGGTGGCGTTTTACTCAGGGATTTAAAATACAGGTTGCGCGCATCATCAAAACCGTAAAGCAGCGTCACTGCCGGCGACAGTCCAACCGGATCGTTCAACGTGATGGGGTTGTTTCTGACAAAACGGTAGAGGTTCAATCCGTCTATGTTTCCCCAAGGGTCGGCATTGATCCAGCGTGACAACCAGGGTGCGTAGTAGCGCATGCCGTAGTAATACAGACCGCTGGCATCCTTCTCTTTGCCGGCGTATCGCCTGGTTTTGAGGCTGCCCTCTTCGCTGTCGCTGTGTACCCACCACGCGGTACCGCCGAACGGGTAATAGCTTTCCTGACTGAGTACGTTGCCCACCTCGTCAAGCTCAAGGGTGACCGATCCCAGATGATCACTCACCGAATAGCGGCCGAAGACTTCACGCATTCCGCTGGGAGTGCCGCTGCCCCATTCGGTCCAGCGCACCCGGTTAAGCCCCGCTTGCACCTCCACGATCTGCCACGCCTTGTCGTTGACGGAATCCGAATGCGGTTGCAGCCCCGGAAGATAACGGACTTCCCGCGTACGCAGACAGCCCCGCGCTTGTGCGACCTGCACTTTTCGGACGCGCTGACCGGCACCGTCGTAGAAATATCGCTCACTGTCGCTCGGCTCCATGGCCCGACTCACCGGAGACAACTTTTCCAGTTGATTGCGCGCATCCCAGCTCATCATCTGTCCACGAAGCAACTCCCGTTGGTTACCGTGGGCATCGAAGCCCTGGGTGATGTCCGTTTCATCGGGAACCCAATCCCCTTGAACCTGCAGGCTGCGGTTGCTGAACGCAGAAACGATCATGCGCTGAGTAAATGAATGTCCACCGCTGTGTGTCAGCGTCAGTAAATTACCAGCCGCATCGTATTCGTAGTTTTCTCGGTAATTGGCCAGTTGACCCGTATCGGCTGCCACGCGGTATTGCCCGATGACCCCACGCCACGGCTCCACCCGCAGCGCTTCATAGCCCGAGGCTTCACACAACTGGTACAGCGAGTCATAGCGGTAGCTGTTGGTGTGGTCGATGACCTGGTTACGAAAAAAAACCGTGGGCTGGGCGGTGTCCTCAATAGCCGTCACGTTACCGACCGGATCGTACTGGTAAGCCAGACGTTGCAACGCGGCCTGCCCCGGCAGGCCGGATTCGAGATGAAGCAGCCGCCCGCCCTCAGCGCAGTACTGGATTGAGGTCACCACGCCGTTACCGGCCGTTTCACGCTCTACCTCATCAAGCGCATTGAACGACACGTCACGGATGACGACCTCCGGCTCGGCATCCACCCGTTGCAAGGACACCGCTTTCAGGTGACCGGCGACGTCATACGCAAAACGTCGCGTGGTCTGTTTTGCGTCGGTCTGCTGCAAGACCTCGCCCAAGGCGTTGTGGAACACGCGAGTGATCGCCGGGTCGGGTTCAAGCAGCGCATCACGCTGATCAACTTCCTCTGGCCAGTCGGGGGTGTCGAGGTCAAGGAGAAAATACTGCTGCTCGACGACAGGTGTACCGCGAACGTCATATTCAGGCAGCCCTCGCGTTATCGCCGTGTCGTCGTGTCGCACAAGCAACCCGCAGAGATTATGGGCGCTTTGGTCGGCTGCTCCGTATGTGAGTCGCTCGACGACTCTCGAGAGGCCATCGGCCCCGCGCTCGGTCACTGTCGTCAGCCTGAGCGACGCATCAAACCCGTTAGAACGGGTTTGACCCAGCGCATCCCATGTCGCGCGGGTCTCTCCCGCCTCACCCAGGAGTCTGACGCGCCAGCCAGCATCGACACTTTCCGAGCAAAGGACGTTACCTGACAAGCTGCAGCGATTGGCCAGATTGGCGTCGCTTCCGGCCGTCACTCCCAGTCGAGGATCCTGAGAAGCCACCAGACGCCCGGCGTCATCAAAACGCTGACGGCTGATACGCAACTCGGTGGCGTCCTGTGGCAACGACCGATAACACTCGATCTCCCTGACAATCCGTCCACGCGAATCGTGGGCGATCACTTTTGGCGTCGCAGTGTGCACCGACATGATCGAAGCGGGCATCTCGACCTCCCTGGTGAAATGGCGCGCGTAGGCATCACACACCCAGGATCCGCCGCGTTCCTGCCTTGATACACCCTTTAAAAGGGACGATCTACTGTCAAAACTGACAGTTCGGTCCCACCAGGATGAAACCAGACAGTCAGCGCCTCTCCAGAAACACGTCCGCCAACAGCTGGCTCCTCGGCAAACCGGCGATATACAGCCTTTTGGCGTAAGCCTCGACGCTTGCCGGGGATCCACAGACCAGCGCCAGGGTCTGGCGCGAGGTGAGGCGCAAGCTGGACAGCGTGCTGTGAAACGCTTGCGCGGTGATCAGCTCCACCTGCAGGTTCTCATGCTGTGAAGCCAGATCGCTCAGCGCGGCCTTCAGATAATGTTCATTATCCTCCTGTGCCAGGTGGATGAGACGAATGGGACCGTTGTGGTCCTGGCGTAAGGCCTCTCTCAATAATCCCCATAACGGCCCCAGTCCGGTTCCACTGGCGAGCAGCCACAGCGGTCGATCCTGCCAGTCCGGGTCGTAATGCAGCGCCCCGCCACTTAGTTCGCCCAGTCGCAACTGATCTCCGGACTTGAGCGTTCGCGCAACGTCGACAAAGGCGCCGGGGCGGCGGCAGTCGATATGAAACTCGAGAAACGCATCCTCACCCGGCAGGCTCGCCAATGAATACGGGCGGGCGACGCCGGTCGGGGTCCAGAGCACCAGGTGCTGGCCCGCGCGATAGCGCAGTGGACGCTCGGGCGCCAGCCGCAGGCGCAACACAGACGGACTGACCCAGTCGCAACCACTGACGCTGGCCGGTAATCCATCGTGCAACGGGTCGAAGATTTCGACACGCAGGTCATCGACCACGCGGCACTGACACGACAAGCGCCAGCCTTGCTCACGCTTGCCGGCGTCGAGTGCTTCAGGAAGGGCGTCCAGCGGTTCACCGTCAACGCACCGCACCAGACACGCATGACAACTGCCCGCCCGGCAACTGTACGGGACCGACAGACCAGCGCTGTTCAACGCATCGAGGAGGTTGGAACCGGGAGCGATTGACCACTGCCGGCCGCCTGCGCGCAATTCAGGCATCGACGTAATCCCAGGCGCCATGGCAGCAGTTTCGGCCATGGTGCTTGGCTCGATATAACGCATGGTCGGCACGCTGCAAGGCACGATCCATGTCATCGTCACGCTCGATGAGGGTCATGCCGACCGAGAGACTGAGTTCCAGACCCGGCAGGTCGGGAATCACCACCCGCGAGAAGGCTTCGCGAACACGCTCGCAGCATTCGACCAGTTGAGCGCGGGTGCAACGCGGGATCAGCAAAACAAATTCCTCTCCGCCGTAACGCGCCAGAATGTCGTCCGAGCGCAGGCACTCGCTGGCGGTTGCCGCGAAGACCTGCAACACCCGATCGCCCGCCGCATGGCCCAACAGATCGTTGACCCGCTTGAAGTGGTCAAGGTCGATCAGAGCAAGACCTTCGGTGTAATTGCCATCCATGGTCTCGAGCTCACGGGTGGCCAGACGCAGGAAATGCCGGCGATTGTACAGATTGGTCAGCTCATCGGTGGACGCCAGCTCTTCAAGCTGGAACATCATGCCGCGCAAGGTTTCCTGATGCGCCTGCAGGGTAATCCGGCGTTGATGCATGCGCTGGCGGGAGCTCTGCACGAAGCGCGCGTAGAGGCACAGCCAGGCCAGCACGATGAACAATGAGCAGGACTGGAGCGCGGCCAGGCCGGGGTCATCAAGGTGCCCGGCGAACGCATCCCACAGGTTGAGGCCAGTAAACCCCACCAGGGCGAGCACGGCGCAGCGCGTGAAGACCTTGGGCGGAAGATGGAACAGGCCGAACAGCAGCACCAGCACATACAGCACCAGGAAAGTGCCCCGCGCCGTGTCCAGGTGAGCCAGAAGAAAGGTTTCCCAGCCAAGCCCCATCAGCACCTGAAATTCGGTAAGGCTGGGGTCTTTGAACCGGTTGTTGAACCCGCCGAAAAAGACCAGGCTCAACGCACCCTGAGAGAAGAGCACGACCACGGTGGTCAACCAGACGCCGAAGAACGTCCCGTGGTAGTAACCCGCGCAGTACGCCACCCACATGAGCGCGGTCAGCAACACGTAGGTGCCGGCCGCCAGGGCAAAACGCTTCAACAACAGCCGTTGTATGGCTTGGTCAGTCACTCGATGACTCATCATGCGAAAAAAGGGTCCATCCCGTACCGGCAAGATGCCCCGCACTGGAGTTCGGCCACGTCTCTGACGAAAAAACTGACGGCGAAATCAACGATGCAGGCAGCTTGCCACTGTAGTGGTTACGCTGGAAATTCACCAATCAATTGTAGAGTTCCAGACGGCCGTATGATGGCACCTTGCTCATTGCCACTGACGCAGGTGGCGATGTTCGACCATCGTTTACCCGAACGCTACTGTATCGGAATCGACCACGGGTTATACTGCCGCGCCTTTTTTACGTCGACCTGCCGATGCTGTTACTCGGCCACCTGACGCTTAATCAAGATGCTTTCGTCAGACCTTAGCGGTACTGTCGCCAACAGCAAATCGAATGTTCCCGACAAATCAGAGGAGCGCGCCCCATGACCGTGATCAAGCAAGATGACCTGATCCAGAGTGTCGCTGACGCCTTGCAGTTCATTTCCTACTACCATCCCGTGGATTTCATCCAGGCCATGCACGAGGCCTACCTGCGTGAAGAGTCGCCTGCCGCACGCGACTCCATGGCCCAGATTCTGATCAACTCGCGCATGTGCGCCACCGGTCACCGTCCGATCTGCCAGGACACCGGCATCGTCACCGTATTCGTACGCGTCGGCATGGATGTGCGTTGGGATGGCGCGACGATGAGCCTGGACGACATGATCAACGAGGGCGTGCGCCGCGCCTACAACCTGCCGGAAAACGTCCTGCGTGCCTCGATCCTTGCCGACCCGGCGGGCGCTCGTAAAAACACCAAGGACAACACCCCGGCCGTCATCCACTACTCCATCGTTCCGGGTAACTCCGTGGAAGTGGACGTCGCGGCCAAGGGCGGCGGCTCGGAAAACAAATCGAAGATGGCGATGCTCAACCCGTCCGACTCGATCGTGGACTGGGTGCTGAAAACCGTTCCGACCATGGGCGCGGGCTGGTGCCCACCGGGCATGCTGGGTATCGGCATCGGCGGCACCGCCGAGAAAGCGGCGGTCATGGCCAAGGAAGTCCTGATGGAATCCATCGACATCCACGAGCTCAAGGCTCGCGGCCCGTCGAACCGTCTGGAAGAAATGCGTCTGGAACTGTTCGAGAAGGTCAACCAACTGGGCATCGGCGCCCAGGGCCTGGGCGGTCTGACCACCGTGCTCGACGTCAAGATCATGGATTACCCGACTCACGCCGCCTCGCTGCCGGTGTGCATGATCCCCAACTGCGCCGCCACCCGTCACGCGCACTTCGTGCTCGACGGCACCGGCCCGGCCTCGCTGGAAGCCCCACCGCTGGATGCCTATCCGGAAATTGTCTGGGAAGCCGGCCCGTCCGCTCGCCGCGTCAACCTCGACACCCTGACTCCGGAAGACGTGCAAAGCTGGAAGCCGGGCGAGACCGTCCTGCTCAACGGCAAAATGCTGACTGGCCGCGACGCGGCGCACAAGCGCATGGTCGAGATGCTGAACAAGGGCGAGACCCTGCCGGTGGACCTGAAAGGTCGCTTCATCTATTACGTCGGTCCGGTCGATCCGGTCGGTGATGAAGTCGTCGGCCCTGCCGGCCCGACCACGGCCACGCGGATGGACAAGTTCACCCGTCAGATCCTCGAACAGACCGGCCTTCTGGGCATGATCGGCAAATCCGAGCGCGGCCCGACCGCCATCGACGCAATCAAGGACAACAAAGCCGTGTACCTGATGGCCGTCGGCGGTGCTGCCTACCTCGTCGCCCAGGCGATCAAGAAGTCGCAGGTTCTGGCCTTCCCTGAACTGGGCATGGAAGCGATCTACGAGTTCGAAGTGAAAGACATGCCGGTCACTGTCGCGGTCGACAGCAAGGGTGAGTCGGTTCACATCACAGGTCCTGCCATCTGGCAGAAGAAGATCAGTGAGAGCCTGGCGGTGGAAGTGCAATAAGCACTTAGTGCTGTCATGAGAGAGCCCGGCCTGAGTGCCGGGCTTTTTTTCATTCCAAATGTTGAAGCAGACTCACCGTCGTGCGGATCCCGGCACGCGAGTTCACTCAACAACAGGATCAACTTGCACCTTAAAACCCGAACGGGTTCTTTTTCCTTTTTCCGGCCTGCGAGCCATCGTCCAGCAAAGGTAACCCGGCTGCTACTCGCCTGGCGTTTACTTCTTCGGCAGTGTCGTTCTCATCTTCACTGATGGTGTACCAGGTCAGGTACGTCGTGCGGCGCAGCCAGCCTTTGGCCGTCCAGGTTTCAGTGGGCCGTCCGAGCGGGTCGTAGAACTGTTTGTCGTGGTACCTGAGCGCGCGTACCGAGCGATCGTCGACATACTCGTGGGTGTTGGTGAAGTAAGGACGATAGATGCGGATGGGCAGTCCTTTGTTGTTGTATTCGACACTTTCACTGACCCGCCAGCGGTCCTCGGCATCCACTTCAAGCAAACCGCCCAGCCATGCACCGATCGCCTCTTCAAGACGTTCTGTCTTGCTACGCGGCTCGACCCAGGCGCGTTCGGATGGGTCCACGACGTTGGCTTGAATCGCTTGCACGCGTTTCACCACTGACCAGAACCCTTGCAGCGACATCATCTTGACGATGAGTCGGGCGTTGAATCCCCTCCATCCCAGGCCCGTCTCCGACAACCACTGGTCAACCACGTGATCAGCCTCATCGCTGCCGACCTTGCGCAGGGGCAGCACAATGTCACTGAAACCGTCGATCGACATCAGGCTCACGACAGCCTCGGTTGTCACCTCAGGCAACTGGCTGGCTACATCCCTCAAGCGCCCCTCCACCACTTCGTACGCCGTACCGCTCTCGACTTTCTGCCGGGTTTGCAGGACACGCCCGAAACCGTCCACCGAGGTCAGTACCATCCGCTGCTGACGATCGGGGTCATCCGGGTAGCGATCCCACTGCATAGCGATGCTGTGTACCGGCTGTGCATGATCCTGCCAACTGAAGGCATCGTAGTAATGGGCGGTGGCGTAGTTCGCGGCAACGGTTGTGGTGATGGCTTCGGTCGGCGTCAGCGGCGCCACGGTGACCTCGGCCAACGGGTCGAACCCTACCGCTTCACCCAGCTCCGTGCCGTAGAAGCTGGTCATTCTCAACACGCCAAAGCCGTCGTAGAGCGCCTCCTGCGTGTTCTGGTTGGGATCGACCACCTGACGCGGTTGCAGGCAGTGATAGTCATAGGACGCCGAGGTCGTGCAACCGTCCGGCGCCGTGACCGACGTCACCATCAGGTTGTAGGGGTCGTAGGCGACCGTGCTCAGGCCATGACTGCTGGTGGGTCTGAATGCCTCGACTCGGTAGAAGTCATCCGCATTGGCGTAGGTGTTGAACCCGCGCCTGACCGACCACAGGTTCAGCGGCGGGTCGGCCGGCAGGAAGCTGGTCATGCGCTGGTAACCCACCTCGACCAGCCTGGCGAGCAGTTGCTCGGGTGTCATGGAAAAAGGCGGCTCATACAGACGATCGTAAGCCGTTAAGGCATGGTCGTCCAGCTCAGCGATTTCCACGGCATCCGGGAGGGCTTCGAAGGTGCCCTCGCCGTCCCCCGCATTGACGTAGCGCTGCCTGGCGAGCGACACCAACGTCCGTGGCAGGGCTGAGAACCAGCCAGCCGGATCACTCAATTGCTCGTAGCTGATCCTTTCAAGGCCGATCGCGCTGGCCTCTACCATCATCGCGTTGGTCCGGCTCAAGTAAGGCAATCCCAGCCGCCAGGTCTGCGCTGCCTCCAGATGAATGGCCTCGGCTTTGGCCTCGCTGAGGTAGTAGCGCTGCTGAGCCTCATCATGAGCCGCTTGCCACCAACGTTGCTGGTGTTCGTCGTCAAAGGGTGGCGTATCGGCGGAGGTCTTGCGCCGCGCGTAATTCACGCTCACGCCATGGGTCAACACACCGTAGGCATCCCATGTCAGGTTGATCGCGTGCTGACACATGGGATCATCCGCCTGCCCTTCGTATTGATACGCGATTGACTCCAGCACCTGCGGCATCATCCGTGCGTACGGCTGATGGGGGCCTGCCGCTTCGAGCCGACGGACGAGATAGCGTGACGCTTGCACTGAATAAGGCACCGCATGCGGGATCTCTCCGTCAAGGCCAAACACTTCGACCCGCCGCACAGACCCCGAGAGCACACGGGCCATCTCTCGCTGATCAACCTCGTCGGCGTTCTCGATGACGTGATCGCGCCCGCTCACATAGGTCGTCAACAGATCAGCGCCCAAATCGACCGCCCCCTGATCGCAGGCATTGAAGTCGAGGTGCAACGAGGTGGCCTGGCAGCCGGTGTGAAACCAGGTTTTGCTCAAAACGGGTGCGGTAAAACCTTCGGGCTCATCGCCCTGGATTTCGGTGTCGGTTTGCAGCACCAGACCGAACCCGCGAAACTCCCGTTCATGTCCATCGTAATAACCGTGGCGATAACGCATGCGCTGCGTCAGCAGATTGCCCGTCACCTCATCCAGCTGCGTTTGCCAAACAACCACGTGCAACGGAAAAGGCAATAGCGACACGGCCGGCAGGCCCGCATCGAGTAACTCTGCTTTTTCATCCAGCCACTCCTGGGCCGAACTGCGATAACCCACCGAGGCTATGGCGCCCATATGGTTATTGGTCTCGTCCAGCAGGTAGGGTTTGACCGGCGAAAAATCGAACCGCCAGTGAGCAGGCTTCATGTGTGGCACGGTCAAGACCAGGCTTGAACATCCCAACCCGTTGAGATCGGCCAGGCTGACCTGACAGAAACGGTCATAGCGCACGCCGTCTGGCCATGTTTTGAGCACCGGCGTGGCAAACCCGTTACCCGACTGGTTCATGAAAACCCTGAAGCCATCGGGCTCCAGATAGAGCAGGTCAGCGGCGCCGGAGCCGTCCAGATCGGCCAGTCGGATGCGGCTTGCATCAAACTCGCCGTAGCTGAACGGCAGCGAGGCGAAACGCTTACCTTCGCCGAACCGCCCTCTGCCCAGGTTCGGCCAGAACCTGACCTCGTCATGGCGTATACGCACCAGGTGTTGCTGACCTGTGCCCAGGATGTCGGTGAACGCGACCAGCTCGGACGGGCTGTCGCTCAACAGCGGCAGTCGATCACCGTCTGCATCGTGGGCAATCTCGCTGGCAGGTGCAAAGCCACCCGCCCTCCGGCTGGCATACAGGCGCACGCTTCGCGGGCCGATGAGGGCCAGATCAGCCAGGCCATCACCCACCAGATCGGCCAGTTGACCTTGTGGATGAAAAAACTCTGCGGGAAACGCAGCGAACGGCGCGAACGTCGACCACGTGCGATCAGGATTGAGGGTAAAAAAACCGGCCATGCCAGGCTGCGCCATGATCCAGTCGAGTCGACCGTCGCCGGTGAGGTCGGCCAACGACTGCCGAACACCGGTCCGTGAGTCGGCCACCGGAATCGTCGGCAACAACTGCCAAGGCCCGTATAGCACAGCATCTTCGCCCTTGTCGGTGTCCCTCAGCGGTTCGCGGTACAACCAGCCCCGGTCGTCGTGGTAGAGCATGCCGGGTAATCCTTCACCGTACAGGTCCACCAGTTGATAACGCTGGCCGTCATCCAGGCCCGGCATGGCATCGAACACGGTGAACCGACCGCCCGTGCTGGTGAAATCCTGATAATGGAAGTCAACGGGCGGACGGTATTCCACGGGCTGCGTCATGGACGGGCTGCAACCGAAGCTCTGCACTGAGCTCAACACCTTGTATCGCTGTTCCAGGTCGAGGTAGTTCAACGTGAGCCCTGCGACGAGCACAGGCATTGTGCCCAGCTCATCGGGGACGTAATGAAACATCAGCACCTTGTGCACAAAACGCAGATTGCCCAGCTCAAAGCCGTAGGCGAATGAAGAGTGAGCATCGGCACGCACCTCCCACGGTACGTCCTCCTCATAGCCCGGTCCCTCTTCTCTATCGCGGCGCTCGCCATAATCGAACAGCAGATCGAAGTGCCACTGCAGCGACGGCAACTGATCGGGCTGCCACAGGTACAAATGTGCATGCGCCTTGAAGTTGCCGTAGCGCACACGCCACAGGTAACACTGCGCGATGAAGTCCCGGGGATGGTCAGCAGGCAGGCCATCGTTATCCTCGGCTTTGTACTCGTAGAGGATGTGCTCGCCGTGGGCGTTCATGGTTTCCTCCAGTAACCATTCGGCCACGTGGTTCGAATCCGCTGGATCGGTACTGCGCGAACCGGGATTGCGCCCATAAAAAGCGAGACTGCCGTCCGCCCCGTGAACCAGCCAGAAGCCCGGATCCGCCTCATCCTGGCGCCAATGTTCAATGCGTTCGAACGCACCTTCGACACTGGCGAAATAGCGGATCACCTGATAGCTCGCATCGAGCGTCAAGCCGTTGTACGCACTGACAGTGGTGTACTGGATGACACCCTGCGCATCGCGCTCGGGCAGCCAGATCTCACCGCCCGGGCCGAGGATTACGTCATCGTCGGTGTAAAGCGGCACGCCTTTGCTCGCGCGCCTGGCCACGCAACCCAGATTCAGATTCCAACCCAGCCCGAACAAACCGTTACCTACCGAGCTCTGGTAATTGAGCATCAACGGAGGCGCGTAACCCCGACCCGCAGTAATCGGCAGCGGTATTTCCAGGGACGCCGCCCCTGTCGTTCCGACAGCGCCCCAGCCTTTGCCAATGCTTTGAATCGCGCCTCCCCCCTTGGGCAACAAAGGCGCGGCGATACCGACGCTTTGCTCTTGATCAGCCATGATCGGTGCTCCCTGCTGTGTAGCGATCCCTCAGATTTTTTTGCCGCGAGGCTTTTTGGCGACGGGCACCGTGCGACTCAACGGACTGCCGCCGCTTCTGGCCGTGTAGCGGATGTGAACGATGATGTCGGTGATCGAGTCGAGCATGTCCCGCTGCGACTCGGGGTTAGGAAAGGCCAATGTCCAGCGGGAGACGACGCCCGTGCCTTCGAACGGCAGGTAGCGCTCGTCATCGAAGTTGAAGACGAACAACCCGTCGTCGTCCACGCCGGTCGAAACGGCAATCTGCTGGCTGGCTCGCAGGTTTTCGCGGGGCGCGACCTCGGCGCCAGCCGTGAGGTGTACGGCGTTGTAGGTTTGCGTCAGCACCGCCCGGATGTCCTGATAGGGGCCGACCGTCACTGGCAGCGACACGCTGATGCGCTTGATCCGGCGCAGGTAGTGACCGGGATAGTCGTCATCAAGCATGGTCCGGGTGATTTCGAACTCGACGACGCCCTCTTCTTCGAGCCTTTTGACGACCTCATCCCAGCCTTTGTTAAGCGTAGGCTCTTCATCCGTCGAGGCCGGCAACTGCCTGACCGACACGGTCTTGACGATCTCCAGCAGGCGCTCATTGCGCATCAGGTAAGCAGCGTTCATTTTCAACAAGTCCAGCTTCAGCGACTCGCCGGCCATCAAGCCACGGTAGGTGTCATTCCATGCCGAGGGACGAATGAAACGGGTACTGAAATCGGCACGCTCGAACTGCCAGCACGCTTCGGCGGCCAGGCACAACGACAACGTGGCGTCATAAGCCTGGTAGTAAAAGCTCGACAATTGCCCCGTGATCCACTGGTAGAGCTGGGATTGCGTGAAGCGACGGGACAGAAACTCGTAGTTGATCCGCGCCTGTTCATAGGCGATTTTGGCCTGACGCAACTGAATGGCGGTCAGGCGGACCTGCTCATCGAACACTTTGAGCTGGGCGTCGATCTGCTCGGATTCGAGTCGGGCCTGATCGCGGCTGTGCTCCCACTCCTCTTGCCGACGGCGGTACATTTCCGAGCGCTCAAGTATTTCCGAGGTGAGGGTCGCTACCTCCGCGGCTGAGTCCCCAAACGTGGCCGCCATCTGGGCTGGCACCCGCAGCGCTTTGAAATCGCCGTTGGAAAAACCAACGATGAATTCTGCCGCCTGCGCGCCTGCCGCAAGGCCTCTGCTGATCGCCGTCACCCCTTCCAGCGCACGTGCCAGTGAATGGCTTGCAGACGCAGCCCTTTCACCCGCGCTGACACCCTCATCGGCGAGTTGATGGTAATAAACCGCACGCTGATCAACTATTTTCTGACTGGCCAACAGCGCCTGGCGACTTTCAGATTCAAGCTTCTGAGTTTGCTCCTGAAGCTCGATGGCAAATTGCGCGAATTCCCAAGCCTGATGCTGCTGAACCTCCTGCAGTTCATTCATCTCCTTGCGCTCGATCATCGACAGAACGTTACTGCCGAACTGAATCAGCGTCTCCACCGCTGCACTGGCGTGACCGTGCATGACCGCAAACCGGTAATGCCCCACATCCTGACCCAGCAGGCTGCCCAACCCGCCACCCGCGTTTCCATTGGCAAACGCCGCGAGCAGGGCTCTGGGGTCGAGCGGCGCGGCGAACAGCGGCAGGTTCATGGGTTTGCCGTCTAGGGTCAGGTTGTGCCTGAGGTTGTACAACCGTGATTCGGCCACGTCCCAGTGCCTGACCAGCTCAGCATTGAGCGGCACTCGAAAATGCGGATTGTCGACTTCAGCCAGCATCGGATCCACGGCAAAGGTGCTCAGGCACAAGGGCGGCTCGCGGAACCCAATCTGCGCGTAGCCCGGGTTCGCGGCTGCGCTGGCGTGATAGCGCTCATCCTGCTCGATGAGTGTCTGTTCGTACGTACGCAACTCGGTGTTCGTCGCCCCGTGCAACTCGTCCAGCGTGACCGGGGTCCAGTCGTTGATCAGCAGGGTGTCCGGGCGTGGCCCCAACAGATCCAGTACCCGCACGTACCAGAGCTTGGCTTCCGTCAGGCTGTCAGGGGTCAGTTGCCGGTACGCGGCATCCCCGCGATCAAGCAGGTTTTTGATGTAATAGCCGTACGTGGCCTTCTTGTAGATCACCGGATTACTGCTCGCCAGCCCGTCCGGATCAATCGGTCTGCGCATGGCGTAATCGCGCACAGACGCTTCCTCCAGCGGCCGCACGTTCCAGTAATCAGGACGCCCCGTTGGATCGGCTTTACGGCTTGGGTCAAAAATGAAGCCGAGCCACTGATCGGAGCCGTCGAATTGACGCTCGAGATTCAAGCGTTGGGCGACCATCAACGGCAGATGGAAGAACAGCTCCCAGAAGTACAGACCGTTGGCGCCGTGGAAGTCCATGGGGGGCGCCATCTCGGTACCCAGTGGTGGCTCCTTGAGCTGCTGGGTTTCCCAGGAGAGTAAGTTTTCGAGAGCGAGATTGGCTTTGTTTATAAGCTCCCGGGCGAAGAGGGTGTTCATTCGGATGGGTTTGCGTTTGGAGGTGGTGCCTCCGTCGCTGTACTCGATGGTTGAGCCGGTGAAGTCGATGTATTCGGCGATGCCAAAGCCATTTTCCGCGCTTAACAAAATACGAGGAGATTTGTAATGATCAACACTTGGAGGGGCTGCAGCTAATTCAATTTTTACACAATTAAGTGCGCGCCCCACAACCAAACCATCCTCATCTTCAAACTCAACCCCGTAAAGCACATGAAACATTCCCGCTGACGATACGTATCCTGAGTAGGGCAGCCCCGTCTGTGTGTTAATACGAATCTTTATCGAGCGTTTTAGGTCGACTATGACGGAAAGCGGCATTGACCTATCGGCAATATCAATATTGGAATCTGTCAGCTTTTCAGGCTCCGAGGAAAACCCTAGCACCATTCGCAAAGCAGTTCTTTCTAGCACTCTGGAAGAAAGAGTTAGGCAGGTTGCCGCCCCAATGACAGCGACTAAAGAAGAATATGAGGGCCCGTGACGAAAATACTCAAGATTCAGTCTACGCCCTTTAAAAGACGCGCCTTCATGAGCGCTTAACGGGCCAGGATAACCTTCGTAATCCCACAAGAAAAAAGAAGTTTCAACGGGTCTAAAGATATCCCAACACATGTCGAAAGGTCGGTCATCGAGCGAGTCGCCGTTGATGATTTTCTTTATATATGATCGCTCATCCAATTCACACCAATCTTGCTCCGGGCTTCGCGTCAAACAGACCACAAATTCAATATACACAATAAAAGGGCCATGAAAAAACTGGAGCTCAAAATCAAACTTCTCGCCTATAATGGGAACTGGCTTTGTACCCATCGTAAATTCAATCTCACCTCTTGCAGAGTCGTACTTAACGCTCGATAACGTCGAATCATTGACAGCGGACTTGTAACCAAGAAAATCTATAGCACTATCACTTGGCGTCTCATATTTTTCCACCAGACTTACGTTCAGAGCAGCATCAACTTGAAACTGCACCGCATTAGCATTCACCAAAGAAAAAATATCCCTGACAACTTTTATCGGCTCAGTGGGCGGATCATTTTCCAATATCCGCGAATTGAAGTTTTTATCAACCAAGCACATGCGCCAGAAGTCGTACTTCCCCTGATTCCCACTGGCATAAATCGCCAAAAATAAACCTTCCGGAGAGTGCGAGTTATCAAATACCGCGATCGACCCCATGTCATCCTTAAGTTGGGTGGCCTCGACCATTTCCTCGATATACGCGTGAGGCGCACTCCAGCTATCGTCGTACTTTTTATAGGCTGCATTCATCACCAGCTTCACCTTGGGCGCAGCATTCACGACCAGGTTGCCCCCACTTCCTGATGCCTCCGTTTGTTCAACTTCCGAGCGATCCACCCAGGTTACGAACAGTCGGTTATTGAAGTACACCGGGCGTATGGTGTTTTCCAGCGTGTGGGGCGTAATCCCGATATTGGCCTTTTTCCAGTCCGACCACGCACCGGGGTTGGGGTAATCGGATTTTGGCCCGTCCATGCCTGACAGGTAGGCGCGGTCATTCATGTTCACGCTGCGCCAGTAATACTGCTGCTCGGCGCGTGACTTGCCGATGAAGTAGTACGTGCCTGTGCTGAAATCATTGCTGTCGATATAGCCGTTGATGATAGAGAGGTTGGCCACTTCCTCGAAACTGGCCAGATAGGCCTTGACCGCCTCCTGCACCGTATCGACCTCAATCTTGTTCTGGTTGATATCCGTTTCCAACTGTTGGAAGTACCCGGACTTGGCCAGCCGCAGCGTCGGATCGATATACAGCTCGGGGTAGTAAAGCAACTTCTGATTGGCGGCCCAGATCGGGTACTGGCTGCGCTGGTCACGCCACTCGCTCAGTTGATTGGCGTTGAGCACCTGGCTCGAATAACCGGGCTCCATGCCCATCAACACCGCATTGACGTATTGCTGCAGGCTGCTGATGGCCGATGCCACATAGCTGGTGTCAACGCGTTGAGCGACCTGAACATCCAGCAGCAGAAACTCGAACAGATCATTGGCGGTTTTCAACTTGTCGCTGAGGCCCATATCCTGAATCGGCGTGTGATTGGGCACCACTTCGCTCAGGTAATAGCCCACCAGGGCGTCGCGAAAAGATTCGTTGAGTTGACTCTCGATAGCGCTCGACATGACAGCATTCTTCCCTGAAGGATTCTCGGCCACTGGCTCGACTGCTCATCCCTGAACCGTGTGGTGTTGGTGTCTCTCAACGATTCGCGGCCATGGCCGCCTCGCCGACGGCTTGCCAGTCTTCAGGCGGGCTGTCGGGGGACAACTGTGTAGCTTTCATCAGCGCAGCCGCTGACAACCTGCTTTGCTCGCAGGTCGCTTTCACGCGACGCACCCAGTCCACATCCGCCATGGTTCTGGCGACACCGTCCATGAACGCACCGATGACGGCCAATACCTCTCCAGCGGACCACCCGATCAAAAGTGCCAACTCTTGAGCAAAACAGTCTTTGCCCGTCCAGCAGTTCGCATCGCGTAAGTACGCCAGTAATTTCTCTTCGACGAATGGAGCCTGCTTGACCCACTGGCTGTACCGGTCAAGCATGTAGAGCGTGCTCAGCGTCAGAGTGAGATCAAGAACACTGGGTACTAACCAACCTGGGTGGGTCAAAAACGTCAGCAGTGCACTGGCGGATAACCCTAGTGGCTGAACAACACCTGCACAGCGATTGACCCGTTGAATTCTCTCGATGAACGCCTTTGCGGTGCCCGTCACCGGCGGCGAGAGGCTTGCTCCATCTGGGGTCAGATCCATCAACATGCGTAGCATGTAGGCAGCCCCCGAAGTGCCCGCCAGACGCATTACGGCTTCGGTACGGTCCATGGCCAAGCCGGACAGTGACTGAAAAAAACCTTCGAAGAGACGCAGTTGTGCGATACGTCCCTTCGTCACGAATCCGAGCAATTGAGCCTGTACCCGTTCGAATACGACTTGTTGATCAACATCGCCGGAGAACCTGATACCGGTCATGTGCCCGTTTAGTTTGGTTGCAAAGTAAGAGGCTGGATCGCTCAGACTGTCATCGGGTACCGTTGCCAGTAGACCGTTCGCATCGCAAATATCGTCAGTACTCAAGACCCCTTCCCACCAATCGACCGCCACCGCCGGACTGCCTTTGGTTGCGTCGGGAAGGTTGAGGGCATTCATTTGCTCGCGCGTGAGCAAGGCGTCGTCGAGCTCTTTCCTCATCTGATTGACCTGATCAAGCAGTGCCTGCGTTACGGACACCGGATCCGGATCAAGCCCCAACTGAACCCGCAATGTACTGACATCCCGGCCGGTCTCGTTCAGCCAGCTCACGGCCCAGTCCAGTTGCATGAGGATGTCGAGGATATCGGACTGCTCTGTCTCGTCCCCAATGCTACGGACATACCCTGTGACCACCCGCTTCAGATACGCCTCCCCGCCCAGCAGGTCGATCAACGCCCGGCTGTCCCGAAAACTCAATCCGAACAACCGCGCAATGCGCGCCTGCCGGTAGAACGAGGACACGAACGCCTGGGTTCGCTTCAGTTCCACCACCACCGGTTTTCCCTCAGCATCAGGTGGCCCCAGCAGCAGCGCGGTGTCACGCGCCATTTGTCCGAACTCGTCGTCCGTGGCTGCAAGCCCCAGACCTATGCACAGTTGCGCAATGGTTTTCTGGGAGTCGGCGTCCGGTTCAACAGCGCTGAAGGCCTCACCGTCCAGTATCAACGGCGTGTCGAACAACGCCGGGCTGTTGAAGACCTTGTCAAACAGCGGCGTACGATCCCCCGAGGCAAACGCAGTGAGAAAGTGCGTAAACGCCGCAAACTCCTCCGGCCCAATGTCGTAGCGGTGGTTCAGGTGACGATAAACACCCAAGGCCCGCAGGGTGTTGCGGTTCAGTTCCCACGCCAGATTGCTTTCACCCTCCGAATGAATGACCGCCATGATCAACGTATCCAATTCGGCGAAAGGGATGTTCATCCAGCGTTGCAGGCGAATCATGCGTTGCAACCGGTCAAAGCGGTTCAACGACGTATTGGTCAAATAGCTGGTCACGACGCCGCTTGTTGCCTCTCTGTCGACTTCGATGCCCATGGATGCATCACTCAACTGAGTACGCACTGCCGGCAAAGCGCCCACTTCCCAGCCACCGGTGCCATTGACATAGCAAGCGCCATAACTCATGGAATAAGGGAAATGATCGCCCCAATGAGGGGATCGAGAGACATTAGGCGAGAATTTAGGGTAATGGTCGTATATCGAAAGAAGGGCTGACAGTTGTTCTGACGTTACACCGGTTTGCGCCATGAACGTCTTGGCGCTGATCAGAGGGTTAGCTGTGCAGCTAGGAACATCGACACCGTAGTGTTCGAGGAAATAAGCGCGTTGAAGGTCGGTAAGCGGATAGTCGTCTGTCATGTCCTGACGAATACTGAGCGCAAACGAAAGGGCAGCGACCTTGGTCCGTCCGCTTACACCATCGATCGAGTGCTCTGCCTCATAGATGGCTTGAAAATATGCGGAACCTGATTCAGGCAATGTTTTGTCGCTCTCTAGTATGCATAGCGACAGACATTCCTCACCGTATCTGGCAGTCGGGATTGTTTTCCATTGGGTATCGTTATGCTTCACATATGTGCAGGCACCGACTTCAAACTCAGCCCTATCAGCCGTGGCAGCGAATGTTACATGGTTATATCCCGACTGCCCGGCTGAAATAATTGCTGCCGAAGGGTTGATTTTTGTAATGCCCGACTGCGAAAGCAAGACGAAACCCGTGCGCGGCTCCGTCAATTGCCAAGGCGTTAATACATGGGAAGTTGACGCGCGAAAGTCATTCTTGATGTCTTTCAGGCATAAATGAAAGTTCGCAAACAATGACTCAGAAACAACAATCTGTTGCTGCTCTGCACTTAAGCCGCTCAATAGGGTTTGCGCGTTTGACGAAGGAACTGCGGGCAACACAGTGGCACCATACGAAACATTTACCACATCACTATAGACCGGCAAAAGTTGGCTCGCCCGATAACTCAACTCCCCCAACTTCGGTTGTTTTTTCCCCGACAACCCCAACATGATCTGCTGATGGTGAAAGTCATAAGGAAAGATAAACGGATGGCGTTTGTCCTTGAGCACCTCATAAATCGACTTGTCTTTGTCCGGGTGGTCGCCGGCACTGAGGTAATCCTTGATGCCGCTGCTCAGCACTTGATGAACGATGTCGAGCATGGGACGCGGCGTAAACGTGCTTTGCTGATCCAGCACTAAACCCGCTAGGTCGGGTCGGCGGGTATCCAGCAAGATCGCCCCCGTACCGGCGCCTGGCTCGATCTCACGTTTGATGAAGCTGTACAGGGAGTTCAGATAAGCCACAGGGGAATCCACCGCCGCGATGGCCCCGACTTTGCAGAATTGATCCCAGTTTTCCTTGAAGAGATTGGGAAAGCTCGGGCCGACGTCTACCAGCGAGCGGACCCCGGTTCGCGCCGTGGCGAATTGCTTACGTCCTGACGACACTTGATGCTCGCGCCAGGAGCGCGCGATTTGCGCGGCATAACATTGAGCGTTGTCATACGCCAGATCGCCATCGGCGTCGGTGCGCTCGGCCAGCCGACTGACGAAGCTGCTTTTGGACTCCCTGACGATATCGAACACCGAGGTGTAACCAAGCTCGCCCATCGCCGCTGCAAAACTGACCTTGGCGCTTTTGGGTGTTCGCCTGGTTTTCTTTACGCCCCCTGCGTCAGGGTCGCTGAGCAGTTTCGAGATCAGCGATTTTTTATCTGCGTCGGCCATGACAATCCCTCTCCTGGAACCCCGATTAACACCGGACTGATTTCAGGCTAGGAGATTGGCTAACGCTGTATTAGAACGTCTCGCGATAGGGGTTAGCACACGCCGCGATATTGGGGCTTGGCCGGTTTCACTGAGCGCGGGTCACGATTATTTGCCAGCCCACACGCTCTCTGCCCCTGCAGGATTACCCCGTACCAGACTCAAGGGCGTCGCCTGAGCCCGGTGTTGACTGAGGTAGCGCATGCAACTGACGCGCAGGAACGAGGCAAAATTCACCACCTCGCCCCGATAATCCATGACCTCTTCGTAGAGTTTGCTGATGAGTTGGTTGGTGGTCAGACCATCATGGGAAGCGATCTCGGCGAGGATGTCCCAGAACTGATTTTCCAGGCGCAGCGTCGTGACCACGCCGCAAATGCGCAATGAGCGCGAGCGGGACTCGTACAGAATGGGGTCGGCTTTTACGTAAAGTTCGCACATGCATCGTCCCTCCGTTTTAAAGAATGATCTGCGTACCCAACACCTTGAGAAACGCCGCCAGCCAGGCCGGATGCGCGGGCCACGCCGGCCCGGTGACCAGCTTGCCATCGGTGTGCGCCTGATCCATGCCGATCTCGACGTACTCGCCACCTGCGAGCCTGACCTCGGGCGCGCAGGCTGGATAGGCGCTGAGCGACTTGCCTTTGAGCACGCCGGTTTCGGCCAGCAACTGCGGACCGTGACAGACAGCGGCAATCGGCTTGTCATCGCGTGCGAACTCGCGCACCAGTTCCAGCACCTTCTCGTTGAGGCGCAGGTATTCAGGCGAGCGGCCACCAGGCACCAACAATGCGTCGTAGTCCGAGGACTTCACACTGTCGAAATCGAAATTCAGGCCGAAGTTGTGGCCGCGCTTTTCGCTGTAGGTCTGATCGCCCTCGAAATCATGAATGGCCGTGCGAATCACATCGCCCTTCTTCTTACCCGGGCAGACGGCATGCACGGTGTGTCCGACCATTTGCAGCGCCTGAAAAGGCACCATCACTTCGTAATCTTCGACGTAATCGCCGACCAGCATGAGAATTTTCTTGGCAGCCATTTTCGGTCCTCATCAGTAAGTCATGCGTTGTAATGCCGATGAGTATCGGGCCTGCATCGGCGACATGGGTAACAGCCTAGTACTACGGCCCAAAGGTGACTCGCTTACCGGACATATGGGACAGGTGCAGCACCGTTGATCAGGCATCGCCACATCGTCAGTTGGAACCCCTACGCTTAAACCATGCAAGACAAGGACGTCAGCCATGAGCCTCCATACCCACACGCCTCAATTGCTGGTCATCGACCCTCGGGCATTTCTGATCCGCGAGGTCGCTTATTGCCGCTCCGATGCAGGCACCCCTGCGGAAGAACGCGTGGCCCGGCGCATTTGGGACGTGGCGGGGCGGCACGTGGCCGATTGGGACCCACGATTGTGGGCCGAGGCGTCTCGCGCCAATACCTCGGTCATCCGCTCACTCTCGGGCCGCACATTGCTGGAAGACAGCGTCGATGCAGGGTGGAGGCTGAATCTGTCGGGTGCAAACGAACAAACGCAGAAAGGCTGGGATGGACGAGGACGTTACAGCCTGACCGAGTGTGATGAGCTGCTGCGGCCGGTTTCGATCACGCAGCAGACGCCGGATGCGGACGCTACAGTGGTTGAACGACTGACGTACGGCGATGCTTCGGCGCCGTCCAATCAGCGTGGCCGACTGATCCGCCATGATGATCCGGCGGGCACCTGGCGAGCCTCGGCCTTCAGCCTGACGGGCGGCGTGCTGATGGATAACCGCAGATACCTTCTAGACCCGCAGATGCCAGACTGGCCGGCGGAACCGTCAGCGCGCGATGCGTTACTGGAGCCCGGAGAGGGTCACACCACCACCTACTGCTTCAATGCTACGGCGACCCTTATCGGTCAGATCGATGCGCTGGGAAACCAGCAGACGCATCAACTGACCGTTGACGGCCTGTTGTGGGAAACCAGCATTCAGTTGGCCGGTAGCGCGACGCCTCAGACGCTGATAGACGACATTCGCTACAACCCGTTTGGTCAAGTCATCAGCGAATGCCTGGGTAATGGCGTGCGTACAGAAAATATCTACGAGCCTGAAACCGGGCGACTCATCGGGATCAAGGCGCAGACGTCCAACGGCACCGTGCTGCAAAACCTGACGTATGAATATGACCCCGTGGGCAATATCGTCAGGGTCGAAGACTTGGCGACCTCCTCTACTGCCAGAAACATCAACGCCGACCCGGCCAGTCTGTACCGCTATGACAGCCTGTACCAGTTGGTGGAGGCGACCGGTCGTGAGGTGAAAACCGGCTTCAGTCATGGGCCTGCGTTGCCCGACCAGCAGCCGCTGCTGCCCGACCCCAATCAATTGACGAACTACACCCAGACCTACACCTATGACGCCGGCGCCAACCTGCTTCAGATGCGGCATGTCGGCGATCATTCGTTCACCCGCACCATGCAGGTGGCATCCGACAGCAACCGCAGCCTGCCGGAAGGCGAACTCGAGACCGATCTCGAAAACGGCTTCGATGCCAATGGCAATCTTCAGGAGCTCGTACGGGGCCAGCCCCTGCTATGGGACGCGCGCAATCAGCTGCGTCAGGTCACGAACGTGCAGCGCGAGGACGGCTCTCACGACGATGAGCTGTACGTATACGACGGGTATGGGCAACGCTGCCGCAAGATCCGTCGGACACAGACAAACGCTCGAACACTTAATGCTGAAGTACGTTACCTGCCGGGCCTGGAGATTCGCAGCGAACCTGATGGTGAGCTGTTACATGTCGTCTCGGTTCAGGCCGGACACAGCAGCGTCAGGATCCTGCACTGGCACGCAGAGAAGCCTGAGGGTATCGACAACGATCAAGTGCGTTACACCCTTCAGGACCACCTGGGATCGAGCGCACTTGAACTGGATCATCAGAGCGCCCTGATCAGCCAGGAAGGCTATTACCCGTTCGGTGGCACGGCATGGTGGGCAGCGCGCAGTGCGGTGGAGGCGAAGTACAAGACGGTGCGCTATTCAGGCAAGGAACGTGACGTCTCGGGGCTTTATTACTATGGGTTCAGGTATTACGCGCCATGGTTGATGCGTTGGATCAACCCGGACCCATCCGGAAACATAGACGGTTTAAATATTTACCGCTTCGTTAGCAATTCGCCCATCAACAAGCTCGATCCCGATGGCACTACTCAGAAGGACGCTGCAGCAGTGACGAAGGTCCAAAGCTATGTCAGACGGTTCCTTAACCCGGTTAGGGTCAAGACATTAAGGCAAGGCGTTATCAGCGTCACACTCAAAGGAGACAACTCTGTTTTTTCGCGGGCAGGCATGATGTTTGATCGTTCCCCAAAAGCAGCAAGAGAACTCACCTATGTCGCCTTGGACAATCGCTTCAAAGGGAAAGTGTCTGGAGGCGACATATCAATCAAGCTTGGTACAGCAGAGGGTCCCGAGATATCAGCTGCCAGCCATGTGCGACCTAGCGCCTATATAAATGGCAGCTACTTCAATATGGGTAGAAACGCACCCAATCAAAGTTCGCCAGACTTTGCTTCGGTGGGTGAAAATTTGATAGATGGTCAAGCTAAACCATCGATTCCATTGCCCGAACGATATGCTGCGAATTATTCAAGATTGACATTGCATGACGGTTCATTCATCCATGTCGCGCCGCGACTGACGATACAAGGTTTACCTCAGTTCTCGAGAAGGGACAGTCTTAAGGCGCATAATATATACGGTGAAGAAACGTCCCATGTAGGCGCATTAGGCCACGCGAGTGATCCCAACGCACGGTCGGGTATCAGTTTGGCAGAGGATGATCCTGCCGCAAAAACCCGCTTGGCAATAGGGCTTAATCCAGGCAGGGGGACGTTCGCAAATAATAGAACCGACGAACCCGGTTTTACGATGTTTGAATGGACGACCGTGATGAGCCGGCTAGACCACCTCAACACGGCGAACGAGGAAAAATTCCATCCGGCGTCATCATGGAACCTCGATGGAGGAGATTCCTCTACGCTCGGCGTGCTTGATGAGTCCGGTAACCACCTGTTAAGGGTTAACACATTAAGGGTTGGATCACGGGGCATGAAACCCGCCAGACCTATCGGGAATTTTCTGACGTTTTTCTAGCACCTCGGCGGCCCGGAAGCAGCGTCGTGGCAAGCCCAGGAAACTCAACCCCGACGGTCCAGCGCATTGACCACCAACCGATCCACCCACCCCCACAGGCGCTGTTTGACACGGCGCCAGAGGGGGCGGGCTTTCCAGTCTTCCAGGCTCACTTCGTTGCTGACCCGAAAATCCCTTTCGAAGCTCTGCGTCACGGCCAGCGTCAGCGCCGGATCAATGGCCTCGAGATTGGCTTCCAGATTGAAGCGCAGGTTCCAATGATCGAAGTTGCAGGAGCCGATGCTCACCCAGTCGTCCACCAGCACCATCTTCAGGTGCAGGAAACACGGCTGGTACTCGAAGATTTTCACGCCGGCCCGGAGCAGGCGCGGGTAATAGCGGTGACCGGCGTAGCGCACGGAGGGATGGTCGGTGCGCGGGCCGGTGAGCAGCAGGCGCACATCGACGCCTCGGGACGCGGCACGCCTGAGGGCGCGGCGGACTTTCCAGGTCGGCAGAAAGTAAGGCGTGGCCAGCCAGATACGTGTCCTGCTGGTGTTCAGCGAGCGAATCAGTGACTGCAGAATGTCGCGGTGCTGGCGTGAGTCGGCATAGGCGACGCGGCCGAATCCACTGCCGCTGACGGGGGCTTTGGGCAGACGCGGCAGACCGAAGTTTTCCGCGGGGCGCCATGCGCGGCGTCGGGGGTTGGCGTGAAACTGGCGGTCAAACAGCGCTTGCCAGTCGAGCACCAGCGGGCCGCGAATCTCGACCATCACTTCGTGCCATTCGCTGGTGTCCTGATCGGGCCGCCAGAACTCGTCCGTCACGCCCGTCCCGCCTACCACCGCCAGCGCCTTGTCGACCAGCAGCAGCTTGCGATGATCGCGGTAGAAATTGCGTATCCCGCGACGCCAGTGGACGCGGTTGTAAAAGCGCAGAATCACCCCCGCCTCGGTCAAGCGCGTGCGCAGGCTCAGGGTGAACGCCAGAGAACCGAAGTCGTCGAACAGGCACCGCACGATCACGCCACGCTTGGCGGCATCGACCAGCGCTTGCACCACGGCCTCGGCGCACGCGCCCGCTTCCACCAGATACAGTTCGAGTTCGACTTGCTGCTGCGCGCCGTCGATGGCGGCAATCATGCGCGGGAAAAAGGCAGGGCCGTCGATGAGCAGGTTGAACCGGTTGTCGTCACGCCACGGAAAAATCGCGCCTCTCATGATCAGCGCGCCGAAAAGATCAGCACGGCACCCACCGGCACCGAGAATCCAATCGCCGACAGATCGGCGACTTTGCGCAACCCTTCCAGGCCCGGCAACAGTCCAAAGTCCTCAGCGTGCAACACCAAAGGTTCCAGCGTCACCACCTGGAAACGCCGGTCATCGAGTCGCGTTGCCAGCAGTTCGGCGTCGTAGCTCTGCGACTGGCCGTGCATCTGCACGTTCAACGGCAGCCGCAACTCCAGCTGCGCGCCGGGCGCCAGCGCATTGATCGGACGCATGTCCAGTTGCGCCGTGATGCGTGCTTCAGGGAATTGCTTTATGTCAAACAACTGCTTGCGCAAGCGCTCGTCGCGCAACGGGATGCCGGTGCTCACGGAGTCCAGTTCGACTTCCAGCTCGGCCACGCCTTTGGGATCGACCTTGCCGTGCAGGTTGAGGAAGCGATGGACTTCGGAGATGTCGGCGTTCTTCGTAGAAATGAACGACAGTCGCGAGGACTCGTTATCCAGATACCAGTTCGCCTGAGCAGGCAGCGCCATCACGGCGAGCGAGGCCAGCAGCAGACGGGTGAGAGAGGGCATGAGAACTCCAGCGGCGCGATTGAGGCAACCTTATCCGGCTGTCAGACCGCTGGCAAACGGGTACGTTCGCCCTTAGGGCGCGGGAGGCAATAATCGACAGCCCTGGCGCGGCCCCTGCCATTGTGCGCGGCTTTCACGGCCCATGCCGGTGGCGGTGACGCGCTTGTCGGCCCGGCTTTCCGTCAATGTGCTCGGCAGCCACTGCTTCACATAGCCCTGACAGTAGTCCACCGGGTTGTTCATCACATAACGGCAGGAACAATATTCCTTCGCGGTGTAGGCGCTGATGATGCTCGGGAACGCCTGCAGCGGGACACGCCAGCTCCAGGTCACGGCGAGTAGAAACAGCAACGTCAGAATCGCGACACTGCTGAACGGGCGACGGCGAATAAAGCCTTTACTTGCCGTCATTGCGAACGCTCCCCGGCCACGGCTTTCAACGCTCGCTTGAGCAACTGGTTATGATCGTAGCTCCCGTCCCGGTCATCGGCGTATCGCACAATCACCAGACCCGCACTGGGGATCACATACAACGCCTGCCCCCAATGCCCCAGGCCTGCAAACGTGTCCGGCGGCGCGTCAGGCCAGGGGCCGGTTGCGTTATCCGCCGTCCTGTTAAGCCACCACTGTCCACCGGGCGCTTCATCTGTGGCCGTTTGGGCGCTGAACGGCGTGAGGTTGAAATCGACCCAGGCCTGCGCCAGCAACCGGCCATCCCACCAACGTCCGCCACGCTGCATGAGCAAGCCGATACGGGCCAGGTCCCGCGCGCTCATGTAGGCATAGGACGAGCCGACAAAGGTGCCCGTGCCATCCGTTTCCCAGACCGCGCTCTTGATGCCCAGTGGGTTGAACACCGCGGTCCACGGGTAATCGGCGTACGCCGTCTCGCCCACCATGCCCCTCAGCGCAGCGGCCAATACCATGCTGTCGCCACTGGAATAGCGATAAGTCGTGCCGGGCGCGCTCGCCACAGGGTGCTCAGCGGTGAAGCGCGCCATGTCACCGCGGCCTCGGGTGTAGAGCATGGCGACGACCGAGGAGTTGAGCGGCGCGTATTCGTAATCCTCTTGCCAGTCCAGGCCCGACGCCCAGTGCAGCAGGTCCTGAATCCTGATGTCGGGATGCACACTGAACGGTGGATAAAAGCGCGCAACCGGGTCATCCAGCTTGAACCGCCCTTCTGAAAAAGCCACGCCCAGTACCGTTGCCAGAATGCTTTTGCTGACCGACCAGGTGAGGTGCGGTGTCTCGGCCCGGGTCACGCCGGCATAGCGTTCGTAGATCACTTCGCCGTTGTGGACGATCAACAGCGCATCGGTGCGGATGCCCTTGCGGGTCTGCTCGTCGCGAGGCGGGAAGGCGTAGGTTTCGAGGTCCTTCAACGCTGGACTGGAGACGAGGGGTCGGACGGACCATTGCGCGTCCGGCCATGTATCGGCGACTGCCGAACCTGCCATCGACAAGACGATAAGTGCTAACAGCCAACGGCTCATGAACTGACCTCATGCTCGGACTCCGCCCATCCTGGCAGGCAATGATGACAGCCCGTGGAATCCCTCTCTGGCGACTGCGCCCCGCCTGTCACGCAACCATCACCAAAGCTTAATGGTGGTGACATCGGCTCTGCCTAGCCTGCATTCGTACAGCAATGCTTCGAATCATTCAGTCGACCGGCCTTGGACCAGGGCTGGCCCACGGAGACGCCTTATGACTCAGATCGCCAGTATTCGAGACACCCGCGTAGACCGCCGCCTGCAGGCCGAGCGCCTGGTCGGACCTCACGCTCTGCAAGAAGCGCAGGCGTTGCGCTTCAGCGTGTTCAGCGGCGAATTCAACGCCAGACTAAAAGGTGCCGAACGGGGTCTGGACATCGACGATTACGACGTTCACTGCATGCACATCGGCGTGCGTGACCTCAGCAGCGGTCGACTTGTCGCCACCACGCGTTTGCTGGACCACAAGGCAGCCAACACCCTGGGCCGCTTCTACAGCGAAGAAGAATTCAGCCTTCATGGCCTGGGCCATCTGCAGGGTCCGATCCTTGAGCTGGGCCGTACCTGCGTCGACCCGGCTTATCGCAACGGCGGGACCATCGCCGTGCTGTGGAGCGAGCTGGCCGAAGTGCTCAACGAAGGCGGCTACAGCTACCTGATGGGCTGCGCCAGCATCCCGATGCAGGACGGTGGCATTCAGGCTCACGCCATCATGCAGCGCTTGCGTGAACGCTATTTGTGCACCGAACACTTGCGCGCCGAGCCGAAGAATCCGCTGCCGACCCTGGCCATTCCGAACAACGTGATCTGCGAAATGCCACCGCTGCTCAAGGCCTACATGCGCCTGGGCGCCAAGATTTGCGGCGAGCCGTGCTGGGATGAAGACTTTCAGGTTGCCGACGTGTTCATCCTGCTCAAACGCGACGAGTTATGCCCGCGCTACGCTCGTCACTTCAAGGCAGCGGTGTGATGAGCTCGCTGCGCAGTCATGCGCGCGTCATCCGCGTGCTGTGGGTCATCGGTCTGGGACTCACCATTGCCGGTACGTTCGCCCTGATGGAACGGGTGCGCGTCGGCCACTCCATGGCCCGCCGTCAGCGCTGGACGAGCTGGTTCATGGCCCGCCTGACGGCCGCGCTGCCGTTCCGCGTCACGGTCAGCGGCACCTTGCCCGTCCAGCCCGCCTTGTGGGTCAGCAACCATGTGTCCTGGACCGATATTCCTCTGCTGGGCATGCTCGCCCCGCTCTCCTTTCTGTCCAAGGCCGAGGTGCGCACCTGGCCGGTGGCCGGTTGGCTGGCACTGAAGGCGGGTACGTTGTTCATTCGTCGCGGCTCGGGCGACAGCAAGCTGATTCAAAAGCAAATGGGTCAGCACTTGCTCGGGAACCATTCGCTGGTGATCTTCCCTGAAGGCACCACCACGGACGGCACCCATTTGCGGACATTCCACGGTCGCCTGCTGTCCAGCGCCATTGAAACCGGGGTTCCTGTGCAACCGGTTGCCATCCGCTATGTGCGCGACGGCAACCCTGATCACATCGCGCCATTCATTGGCGATGACGATTTGCTGTCACACCTGCGCCGCCTGTTCGCCAACGAGGTGAGCGACGTGCACATTCAGTTGCTGGAGCCGATCGCGTCCCAGGGCAAAGAACGCGCGGCACTGGCGTTCGAAGCACAGACCGCGGTCCAGACTGCGTTGTTTGGCCAGGTGGCTCAGCCTGACGAGCTACGAGCGTCAACCGCCAGGGCTGCCTGAGCGAACGCTTGAAGCTGCGGATAAAACTCGCTGAAATCATCGCTTAACGGTCGATAAAGCGCCTGCAGTTCCTGCATGGCGCCGGCCAGTCCCTCGGGGCGAGACAGCCGTCGGGCAATCCCGGCCAACGCATCGCCCACCACGTCGAATTCCCGATACGAACCCAGCCAGTCATGCGCCGCCATGCGCGGCGCGATCACTGCCAGGCGCTCCGGCAATTCAGGCTCGTTCGCCAGCACGCGATACACCCTGTCGGTGAAGGCATCCAGCGGGACGTCCGAATACTGCGACCAGTCCCGCGCCAGACAGTGATCGAAAAACACGTCCAGCACGATGCCGACATAGCGCCGACGCTCGGCCGGAAAGCGCCCCATTGCCCGTTTGGTCACGGGGTGGGCATCGGTGAACGCGTCGATGCGCCGGTGCAGACGGATCGCCTGCTCGATCTCCAGAGGGAAGCGACCCGGTAGCAAGCCTTTGACGAAGTCGCCGTACAGGCTGCCCAGCAATTGTGAAGGCGTCTGACCGCCCAGATGAAGGTGTGCGAGGTAATTCATGAAAACAGTTGCTCGTTTGCAAGTCGCCGCAATGTAGCAGACACCGAAGACTGTAGGAGCGCGCTTGCCCGCGATGGTGACCTGTCAGATATTTTTTCACTGACTGCCCCACCGCAATCGCGGGCAAGCGCGCTCCTACAAAATGGAACGCTCATATCGATATAACCCGATATACCGATTCGATCCATGCTTAGCACCCTTTCATATTTGTATATCGCGATTTACCAATATAAAGTTCGTTCCATCGCGATATAACGCTGCACGCAGATTGAGAACGACATGCCTATCGACCTCGACGAAATAATAAAAGCGCTGGCCCACCCGGTTCGCCGTCAGATCCTGGTCTGGCTGAAGACCCCTCATGCCTGTTTTCCCGATCAGGAACACTCGCTCGAACATGGCGTGTGTGCCGGTCAGATCGATCAACGCGCGGGGCTGTCGCAATCGACCGTTTCCGCTCACCTTGCCACGCTGCAACGTGCTGGCCTGATCACCAGCAAGAAGTACGGGCAGTGGCATTTTTTCAAACGTAATGAAGACGTCATTCAGGCGTTTTTGCGGGAGCTGACCCAGCAGCTTTGAGCTGGCAGCACTCAAACACCGATTTTTCAGGAGACGCACCGTGCCCCTTTCGCTACTCATTCTGGCCCTGAGCGCCTTTGCCATCGGAACGACCGAGTTCGTGATCATGGGCCTGCTGCCCGACGTGGCCACCGACCTGGGCGTCAGCATTCCCGGAGCCGGCTGGCTGGTGACCGGTTACGCGCTGGGCGTTGCCATTGGTGCACCGTTCATGGCCATGGCCACCGCCAGACTGCCGCGCAAAGCAGCACTGGTCACGCTGATGGGGATTTTCATCATCGGCAACCTGCTCTGCGCCGTCGCCGCCGATTACAACATTCTGATGTTTGCCCGCGTGATTACGGCACTGTGCCATGGCGCATTCTTCGGCATCGGTTCGGTCGTTGCGGCCGGTCTGGTTCCGGCCAACCGCCGAGCCTCGGCCGTTGCGCTGATGTTCACCGGCCTGACGCTTGCCAACGTACTGGGCGTGCCCTTGGGCACCGCACTCGGACAACAGGCGGGCTGGCGCTCGACCTTCTTCGCAGTCACCGTGATCGGCGTTATTGCCTTCATCGGCCTGATCCGTTTCCTGCCGGCCAAGCGCGATGAAGAGAAGCTCGACATGCGCGCTGAACTCGGTGCCCTCAAAGGTGCCGGGATCTGGCTGTCGCTGAGCATGACCGCACTGTTTGCCGCCTCCGTGTTCGCCCTGTTCACCTACGTCGCGCCGTTGCTGGGTGAAATCACCGGCGTGTCGCCGCTGGGCGTGACCTGGACCTTGATGCTGATCGGCCTGGGGCTGACCGCCGGCAACATCATTGGCGGCAAGCTGGCTGATCGACGTCTGGCCGCCACGCTGATTGGCGTGTTCATCGCCATGGCCGTGACCTCGACCGTCTTCACCTGGACCAGCGTTGCGCTGATTCCGGCTGAAATCACCCTCTTCCTCTGGGCCACTGCCTGTTTCGCCGCTGTGCCTGCGTTGCAGATCAACGTGGTGACCTTCGGCAAGGACGCACCGAATCTGGTGTCGACGCTGAACATCGGTGCCTTCAACGTCGGCAACGCCTTGGGCGCATGGGTGGGCGGCAGTGTCATTGCCCACGGCTACGGCCTGACCAGCGTGCCCCTCGCTGCTGGCGGCCTGGCAATACTGGCCCTGTTGGTGACCCTGATTAATTTCCGTCAACGCGGCGATGGCGAACTGGCCGCTGCAACGAACTGATTCGTGAACGATTTGAACACTGCGGATTCACCTACTCACTCATGCATTGAGGATATTCCCGATGGCTACAATTTTTGACCCGATCAAGATGGGCGAGCTCGAACTGGCCAACCGTATCATCATGGCGCCGCTGACCCGGTGCCGCGCGGATGAAGGCCGTGTTCCGAACGCGATGATGGCCGAGTATTACGTCCAGCGCGCTTCCGCTGGCCTGATCATCAGCGAGGCGACGTCGGTCACTCCGATGGGCGTCGGTTACCCGGACACTCCCGGTATCTGGTCCAACGATCAGGTTCGCGGCTGGAGCAACATCACCAAGGCCGTGCACGCCGCGGGCGGTAAAATGGTGCTGCAACTGTGGCATGTCGGACGTATTTCCCACCCGACCTACCTGAACGGCGAGACACCCGTTGCCCCGAGCGCGATTCAGCCAAAAGGCCACGTGAGCCTGGTGCGCCCGCTGTCCGATTACGTGACGCCGCGTGCCCTGGAACTGGCTGAGATCGAAGACATCGTCGACGCCTACCGCGTGGGTGCCGAGAACGCCAAGGCCGCGGGTTTCGATGGCGTGGAAATCCATGGCGCCAACGGTTACCTGCTCGATCAGTTCCTGCAAAGCAGCACGAACACGCGCACCGACCGCTACGGCGGCTCGCTGGAAAACCGCGCACGTCTACTGCTGGAAGTGACCGACGCAGCCGTTGAGGTTTGGGGCGCGGGCCGTGTCGGCGTGCACCTGGCGCCTCGCGCTGATAGCCATGACATGGGTGACGACAACCTGGCTGAAACCTTCACCTACGTCGCCCGGGAACTGGGCAAGCGCGGCATCGCGTTCATCTGTGCCCGTGAGCGTGAGCAGGACGACAGTCTGGGCCCACGCCTGAAAGAGGCGTTTGGCGGAGCGTTCATCGCCAACGAAAAATTCACCAAGCAGAGCGCCAATGAATGGCTGGCCAGCGGTAAAGCGGATGCGGTGGCCTTCGGTGTGCCGTTCATCGCGAACCCTGATCTGCCTGCACGCCTGGCCAAGGATGCACCGCTGAACGAGCCGCATCCCGAGACGTTCTATGGGAAAGGGGCTGTGGGGTATATCGATTACCCGACGCTGTAATCAGCGTTCTCTGGCTGGGGCTGGGGCTGGGGCTGGGGCTGGATTGGATTCGGAGTGTATCCGTATCTTGCGGCGGCGCTACTAGAGTCTGGCTAACGCCAGACCTGTTTCGCCTTCGGCGAGTGACTTGAAAAGACACCAAGTCACCAAGTGTCTGGCTCCCGGTTTGGCCCTCCTGCGTCGGGTCCCTTCACTCCGGCGACGCTCCGTGGGCCCGCGCCGAACGGACATCCATGTCCTGACGGCACTCTCGCGGCATCCATGCCGCTCGGCCCACTGCGCATCGCCTGCGTTCAGCCTGCACCCAAGTCGCGATTTGCGGTGTCCGGAATATCGATGTCGAAAAGCAAAATCAAAAGCAGATCCATCAGGCTGACACAGTCCCTGTAGGAGCGTGGCTTGCCCCGCGATCTACCGCGCAGCGGTAGCAAAACCAGGCGACTCGATTCTGCCTGACACCCTGCATGCACAGGTCTTGCTGCCGGTTCCCGGCAGATC
>NZ_FOEO01000045.1 GCF_900110765.1 Pseudomonas sp. NFACC02 | reverse complement strand
GGCGGTGTAACAGTCTCTTCTTCTCAGTTTCATATTTAAGGCCACCTTCGGGTGGCCTTTTTTATGGACTCTGTTTTTTACGTTGAGAGGGTGTGTATATCCGTTTTTTTGGTAACGGCGACTTAGGGTTCCGCTCTTACAGCGGGTCACTTTTTCCAAGAGCCGAAAAAGTAACCAAAAAGGCCCTGCTCCTGGCTTGGCCCTCCTGCGTCGGGTACCCGCACTCCGACGACGCTCCGTGGGCCCGCGCTGAACGGACATCCATGTCCTGGCAGCGCTCTCGCGGCATCCATGCCGCTCGGCCCACTGCGCGTCGTCTGCGCTTGGCCTGCACCCAAGTCGCGATTTGCGGTGTCCGGAATATCGATGTCGAAAAGCAAAATCAAAAGCAGATCTATCAGGCTGACACAGTCCCTGTAGGAGCGTGGCTTGTCCCGCGATCTACCGCGCAGCGGTAGCAAAATCAGGCGACTCAATTGTGCCTGACACCCCGCATGCACAGGTATTGCTGCCGGTTCCCGGCAGATCGCGGGACAAGCCACGCTCCTACAAGAGAGAGGTGCGGGAAATGGATGCACGAACCAAGAAAGCGATGAGCGTTAGCTCCAGCCCGCATTGCTTTTGTACGCAACAGTCCAGACGACACACATCGCGACTTGGGTGCGGGTATCCGACGAAGGAGGGCCAAGCCAGGAGCAGGGCCTTTTTGGTTACTTTTTCGTGGTCCGACATTTCGGCTCTTGGAAAAAGTGACCCGCTGTAAGAGCGGAACCCATATCAGCACCACCCGAGCTAACGGATATGCACCCAAAGCCGAGCGTGTCCGTCACGCTTCCTTAGGCTTCCTTAGGCTTCCCATGCGCCGCCAGCCGCTCCAGCGCCGCACGGAGCTTGGGATCACTGATCCCCTCAGCCGTCGAACTGATCGACTCAGCCGCCGCGGTCGACAAATCCCTGGAATGACCAACGGCACCCCGGTGCACCGTTGCAGGCTGTACCTTGAGTTGCAGTCGGGTAAGGTTGGCGAATTCTTTGAACGCCACCAATTGCCGCTGCAACCGCTTCTGCTGATAACGCAGACGCGTCGCCCAGTGCCCGTCGGTGACAATCAATAGAAGAGTACCCTCACGCCACGAGGCCACATGGCAGTGCTCGCGCGCTGCGGGTTGCAACTGGCTTTCCAGCAGGCGCTGTAAATGCGCCAGTCGCTGGGCATGATTGAAAATGGCTTTAAGCGGCCTGGCTTCGCGCAGAAGAACAGCCGGTGAGCGAGCCGGTAGAGGACGAAATGCCACGAAAGGTACCTTTTCTTACAAGCGCGGGATAGTACCAGAAAGCGTGAGTGGGTCCGGCAGGCAACCCGATCTGGAGCGTGCCAACGTCCGGTTCATGAAAAAACATTAATAAAACTTCTCCCCGCGATGGGTTGAAGTCCCGGGAAATGCCCCTATTGTACATCTGCCCCGTAACATTGCTGTGCCAGCATCGTGGAATAACGCCACTTTCCTCACCACCATTTCCGGGTAGAATGCTCGTTCGCATGCGGCCATGAGGGCTGCACGGGCGACTCACGGGGCCGCCCTCCATCCCTATGTGTGGAAGATCCTGTCGATATGTTTGCACCTTTGTTAAAAAAACTTTTCGGAAGCAAAAACGAGCGCGAAGTGAAGCGCATGCTCAAGACGGTCCAGATCGTCAACAGCTTCGAAGAGCAAATGGTGGCCCTTTCGGACGAGCAACTGCGTGCCAAAACCGAAGAGTTCAAGGCCCGCATAGCCAAAGGTGAGACCCTCGATCAGCTCCTGCCTGAAGCGTTCGCGGTTTGCCGTGAAGCGGGCAAGCGCATCATGGGGATGCGTCACTTCGACGTTCAGTTGATCGGCGGCATGACGCTGCACGAAGGCATGATCGCCGAGATGCGTACCGGTGAAGGCAAGACCCTGGTAGCGACTCTGGCGGTGTACCTCAACGCTTTGTCCGGCAAGGGCGTGCACGTGGTCACGGTGAACGACTACCTGGCCCGTCGTGACGCCAACTGGATGCGTCCGCTGTATGAATTCCTCGGTCTGAGCGTCGGCGTTGTCACGCCCTTCCAGCCGCCGGAAGAGAAGCGCGCTGCGTATAACTCGGACATCACCTACGGCACCAACAACGAGTTCGGTTTCGACTACCTGCGCGACAACATGGCGTTCAGCCTGGAAGATAAATTCCAGCGCGAGCTGAATTTCGCGGTCATCGACGAAGTGGACTCCATCCTCATCGATGAAGCGCGTACGCCGCTGATCATCTCGGGTCAGGCTGAAGACAGCTCCAAGCTCTACACCGAAATCAACAAGCTGATCCCAAGACTCGAGCAGCACATCGAGGAAGTGGAAGGTGTGGTCACCAAACAGGGCCACTACACCATCGACGAGAAATCGCGGCAGGTGGAGCTGAACGAGTCCGGTCACCAGTTCATCGAAGAGATGCTCACCGAAGTCGGCTTGCTGGCGGAAGGCGAGAGCCTGTATTCCGCGCATAACCTTGGCCTGCTGACCCACGTCTACGCCGGTCTGCGTGCGCACAAGCTGTTCCATCGCAACGTTGAGTACATCGTTCAGGACGGCAATATTCTGCTGGTCGACGAGCACACCGGTCGTACCATGCCGGGTCGTCGCCTGTCCGAAGGCCTGCACCAGGCGATCGAAGCAAAAGAGCACCTGAACATTCAGGCCGAGAGCCAGACCCTGGCCTCGACCACGTTCCAGAACTACTTCCGTCTGTACAACAAGTTGTCCGGCATGACCGGTACTGCAGACACCGAAGCGTTCGAATTCCACCAGATCTACTCGCTGGCCGTGATGGTCATTCCGCCGAACAAACCGTTGGCGCGTAAAGACTTCAATGACCTGGTGTACCTGACTGCCGAGGAGAAGTACGCGGCAATCATCACCGACATCAAGGCCTGTCTGGCCGAGCAGCGTCCGGTGCTGGTCGGTACCGCGACCATCGAAACTTCCGAGCACATGTCCAATCTGCTGCGCAAGGAAGGCATTGACCACAAGGTTCTGAACGCCAAGTTCCACGAGAAAGAAGCCGAGATCATCGCGCAAGCGGGTCGTCCGGGCGCCTTGACCATCGCCACCAACATGGCGGGTCGTGGTACCGACATCCTGTTGGGCGGTAACTGGGAAGTCGAAGTCGCAAGCCTCGAAGACCCGACCCCGGAGCAGATCGCACAGATCAAGGCCGACTGGCAGAAGCGCCATCAGCAAGTGATCGAGGCGGGTGGTCTGCACGTCATCGCGTCCGAGCGTCATGAATCGCGTCGTATCGATAACCAGCTGCGCGGTCGCGCCGGCCGTCAGGGCGACACCGGTTCCAGCCGTTTCTATCTGTCGCTGGAAGACAGCCTGATGCGCATCTTCGCCTCTGACCGGGTGAAGAACTTCATGAAGGCACTGGGCATGCAGTCCGGCGAAGCGATCGAACACCGCATGGTGACCAACGCGATCGAGAAGGCGCAGCGCAAGGTTGAAGGCCGTAACTTCGACATTCGCAAGCAGTTGCTCGAGTTCGACGACGTTTCCAACGAACAGCGTAAAGTGATCTACCACATGCGTAACAGCCTGCTGGCTGCGACCAACATTGGTGACACCATTGCCGAGTTCCGCGAAGAAGTCCTCGACGCCACGATCAATGCACATATTCCTCCACAATCGCTGCCAGAGCAGTGGGATGTGGCCGGTCTGGAAGCGGCACTGAACAGCGACTTCAGCGTGAAGCTGCCGATCCAGCAATGGCTGGACGAAGACGATCACCTGCATGCGGAAAACCTGCGTCCGAAGCTGTTGGAAGCCATCATGGCGGCTTACAACGAGAAGGAAGACCAGGCCAGCGCCGAAGCATTGCGCACCTTCGAGAAGCAGATTCTGCTGCGTGTTCTGGACGATCTGTGGAAAGACCACCTGTCGACCATGGACCACCTGCGTCACGGTATTCACCTGCGCGGCTACGCTCAGAAGAACCCGAAGCAGGAATACAAGCGCGAGTCCTTCACCCTGTTCCAGGAACTGCTGGATTCGATCAAGCGCGACACTATCCGTGTGCTTTCGCACGTTCAGGTTCGCCGCGAAGACCCTGCCGAAGAAGAAGCGCGTCTGCGTCGCGAAGCCGAAGAGCTGGCTCAGCGCATGCAGTTCCAGCACGCTGAGGCGCCGGGTCTTGAGCATCCGGACGCGCTGGCTGAAGAGGGCGAGGACGTTGCAGTCGCGGCCGCCACGGCGATGTCGCCGGTGCGCAACGACCAGAAGCTGGGCCGTAATGAGCTTTGCTGGTGTGGCTCGGGCAAGAAATTCAAACACTGTCACGGCCAGATCAATTAAGTAAAGGCCGACAGGGGCTGTACCGTACTACCACGCCGCGACCGGCCCAGCCGTCGCGGCGTTTTTCAATTGATCGAGCCGTGCCGGTGATCCGGGCGGCGTGATATCTCTCAAGGAGCGCATTTCATGGCTGTTGGTCTTGGTCCTCTGCCGACTCTGCACCCGGTTCCGGGTTTTGAACTGGGTATCGCCTCTGCCGGCATCAAGCGCCCTGGGCGCAAGGATGTGGTCGTCATGCGCTGCGCCGAAGGCTCCAGCGTCGCGGGCGTGTTCACCCTGAACGCATTCTGCGCGGCGCCGGTGATTCTTTCCAAACAGCGTGTGCAGGGCACCGTGCGTTACCTGCTGACCAACACCGGCAACGCAAACGCAGGCACCGGTGAGCCGGGGCTGGCCGCTGCAGAGCGCACCACGGCCAGGCTGGCCGAGCTAACGGGCGTCGACGCCAGCGCCGTGCTGCCGTTCTCCACGGGTGTGATCGGTGAGCCGCTGCCTGTGGAAAAGATCGAGGGCGCGCTGCAAGCCGCCCTGGACGACCTGTCCGTGGATAACTGGGCGGCTGCGGCCACCGGCATCATGACCACCGACACGTTGCCAAAAGGCGCGAGCCGGCAGTTCCAGATCGATGGCGTGACCGTCACGGTGACCGGCATCAGCAAAGGCGCCGGCATGATTCGTCCCAACATGGCGACCATGCTGGGTTACATCGCTACCGACGCCAAGGTGTCCCAGAGCGTGCTGCAAGACCTCATCCGTGATGGCGCGAACAAGTCATTCAACCGCATTACCATTGACGGCGACACCTCGACCAACGACTGCTGCATGTTGATCGCGACCGGTCAGGCCAACCTGCCGGAAGTGACCGAAGCCCGCGGCCCGCTGTTCGATGCGCTGAAAAAAGCCGTGTTCGACGTGTGCATGGACGTGGCTCAGGCCATCGTGCGTGACGGCGAAGGGGCCACCAAGTTCGTGACCGTTGAAGTCAACGGTGGTGGCAATCATCAGGAATGCCTGGATGTCGGCTATACCGTCGCCCACTCGCCTTTGATCAAGACTGCGCTGTTCGCCTCCGATCCGAACTGGGGCCGTATCCTGGCCGCTGTCGGCCGTGCCGGCGTACCGGACCTCGACGTGAGCAAGATCGACGTTTTCCTGAGTGGCGTCTGTATCGCCAGCAAAGGCGCGCGCGCGTCGACCTACACCGAAGCGCAGGGCTCGGCGGTGATGGCTGAGGAAGAAATCACCATCCGTATCGAGCTGGGTCGCGGTGACTGCAGCGAGACGATCTGGACCACTGACCTGTCCCACGAGTACGTGAAGATCAACGCGGAATACCGCACCTGATTCAGGTGGGATTTCGTCATCGGGTAGGAGCACATGTGCCCGCGATAACGTCGTGTATCGAACATTGTCGTTTGACATGATGTGATTGCGGGCAAGCGCACTCCTACAGGTTTTATGAAGTCATGCGTTTTTCAACGGAGCCAGACCATGAGCCTGCACCTGATCATCGGCGACAAACGTTATTCTTCCTGGTCCATGCGGCCTTGGCTGGTGCTGGAAATGATCGGTGCGCCCTTCACCGATCAGGTCATCCGCCTGAACCAGGCCGACACCGACCGGCTGATCCGCGAGCACTCGTCCAGCGGCAAAGTCCCTGCGCTCAAGTGCGACCACGGCACCATTGTCGATTCGCTGGCGATCTGCGAATACCTGGCCGAGCTGTTTCCCAAGGCCAACGTCTGGCCAGCGGACACCGCTGCCCGAGCACAGGCGCGTTCGGCGTGCGCACAAATGCACAGCGGTTTCATGGGCTTGCGGTCGAATCTGCCCATGGACCTGCGTCGTGATGAAGCGCTGGAGGTGATTCCGGTGGAGGCGCAGGCCGACATCGAACGCGTTATCGAACTGTGGGCCGAGTGCCGTACGGCGTCGAAGGACGGTGGTCCGTTCCTGTTCGGCAAGCCAGGCATCGTCGATGCATTCTTTGCACCGGTCGCCGTGCGCCTGCGCACCTATCGCGTCGAGTTGCCCGCCGACGCAGCTGCCTATGTCGAAACGATTTACCAATGGCCTGCGTTCCAACGCTGGGAGCAGGCAGGTTTAGAGGAAGGCTGAACGTGAAACGAATCCATGTCGCCGCCGCGGTCATTCGTGGCTCCGACGGCAAGATTCTCATTGCCCGACGCGCTGACAAACAGCACCAGGGCGGTTTGTGGGAGTTTCCCGGTGGCAAGGTCGAGCCTGACGAAACTGTCCAGGCGGCCCTGGCCCGTGAGTTGAAAGAAGAACTGGGCATCGCTGTCGTGGCGGCGCGGCCGCTGATCAAGATCAAGCACGACTACCCGGACAAACAGGTATTGCTGGACGTCTGGGAAGTCTCCTCGTTTACCGGCGAGCCCCATGGCGCTGAAGGTCAGCCGTTGGCCTGGGTGTCGAACCGCGAGTTGGCCAGCTATGAGTTCCCTGCGGCCAATCAGCCGATCGTCGCGGCGGCGCGGTTGCCGGGCGAATACCTGATCACGCCGGATGCCCTCGAAACCCCGGCGTTGTTGCAGGGGATTCAGAAGGCGATTGCAGGCGGCATCAAGCTGATCCAGTTGCGCGCCCCGAATGGCTATGACCCGAAATACCGTGATGTGGCGGTAGACGCGGTCGGGCTTTGTGCGGGAAAGGCGCAGTTGATGCTCAAAGGGCCGCTGGAGTGGCTGGGCGATTTCCCGGCTGCCGGCTGGCACCTGACCAGCGAGCAACTGCGTAAATACGCCAGCAAGGGCCGTCCGTTCCCTGAAGAGCGCTGGTTGGCTGCGTCATGCCATAACGCTGAGGAGTTGTCGCTGGCTGAGCAGATGGGCGTGGATTTCGTCACACTGTCCCCGGTCCAGCCGACCCAGACTCATCCCGATGCGCACCCGCTGGGTTGGGAAAAAGCGCGCGAGCTGATCGAAGGCTTCAGCAAACCGGTGTATCTGTTGGGTGGCGTCGGGCCGACGGAGCGTCAGCAGGCGTGGGAAAACGGCGCGCAAGGCGTGGCTGGAATCCGGGCGTTCTGGCCCGATAACTGACATGAACCACCTGTAGGAGCGTGGCTTGTCCCGCGATCGGGGGGGAACCCGCCGCAAACCCGGCAAACTCGGTCCGCCGGACACACCGCGTTTACCGGATGGCTGCCGGTTCCCGGCAGATCGCGGGACAAGCCACGCTCCTACAGTTGTTGTGATTACTCAGGCTTCTTCGCCGGCTCCCACAAAATCTCCGCAACACCTTCCCGGCGGGCGATCAGGCGGGCCGCGACGAACAGCAAATCCGACAACCGATTGATGTACGCCAGCCCCACACCCGCCAGCGGTTCCACGGCGTTCAGGTGCTGGCAGCGCCGTTCGGCCGTGCGCGCCAGGCTGCGACAGACATGGGCCTGGGCGATCAGTGTCGAGCCGCCCGGCAGGATGAAGTTCTCAAGTGGCCCGAGTTCTTCGTTCCAGCGATCGATAGCCGTTTCCAGCCGCTCGATTTCCGCTGGGTTCAACGCCCGATACTCCGGCATCGCCAGTTCGCCACCCAGATCGAACAATCGGTGCTGACACGGCGCCAGCACGTCGATGATTTCCTGGAACGCGGGCACCGCACCGACGAGTCCTGCAAGTCCCGCCAGCAACAGGCCCAACTGGCTGTTCAAGGTATCGACTTCACCGATGGCTTCGACCCTTGGATGGTCTTTCGGTACCCGGCGCCCGTCACCCAGGCCGGTTTCACCCGTATCGCCCGTGCGCGTGTAAATCTTCGACAAGCGAAATCCCATGGTTCTACTCCCGGTCGTTCTGACCAATGATCTGTGGGGCAGGCACGTTCATCGGGTTGCCCGCCAATGGCAGACGCAACGTGAAGCAGGTGCCCTGGCCGAGGGTGGAGTGCACCTCCATCTGGCCCTTGTGATTGTTGGTGATGATGAAATACGAGACCGACAGGCCGAGCCCGGTGCCCTGACCGATCTCCTTGGTCGTGAAGAACGGCTCGAAGGTGCGTTTGCGCACGGCTTCGGACATCCCGATACCGTTGTCCTCAACCTGGATTTCCGCCCATGGCGGATTCAGACGGGTGCGCAGAATGATGCGCCCCGGCTCGGTTTCGTTTTCGCGTTGGTGAATGGCCTGCGCGGCATTCTTGAGCAGGTTGAGCAGGACTTGTTCCAGCTCGTTGGCGGTGCCCGGTACAGGGCCCAGCCTGGGGTCGAACTCACGAATGATGTTTTGACCCTTGAAGTCGAAACCGATGGTCAGGTCGAAGTCGTTGCTGGCGATTTCCACGGCCTGATCGATCAGTGCGGGCAGATCGCAAGGCGCCATCTGCCGGTTACTGCGGCGGCTGAAGCTGAGCATGTGGCTGACGATTTTGGCCGCACGCGCGCCGGCCTGTTGGATGCCGTCGAGTAACTGCGGCACTTCTCGCGCGCTGAGGTACTGGTTCACCGCGCTCAGTTCCACGCCTTCCTGCTGGGCTTGTTCCAGGTTCTTCGGAAGGTCGGGCGACAGGCGACGTCGAATGTTCTGCACGTTGTGCATGATCGCGCCCAGCGGGTTGTTGATTTCGTGGGCCATGCCCGCCGCGAGTCCGCCCACCGAGAGCATTTTCTCCGATTGCACCATCATGTCTTCCAGCGACAGGCGCTGGGTAATGTCGTCGATCCGGATCACCACGCCGCGACCGGCGCCGCCGGTCAGTGGGTAAAACGTCAGCGCGTAATGCCGGCTGACGTCCCCCTTGACCCACGTCACCCGCTCGATCTTGGTCACGGTGTGGCGTTCGACGGTCTGTTTGATCTGCGGCAGAAACGCCTTCATCGGCGGGAACGCGAGGAAAATCGGCTGGTTCAGCGCTTCGTCCAGCGGCGTGCCGGAGAGGGCGCCGGCTTCCTGATTCCATTGCGTGACGTAGAGCTGTTCATCCAGCGCAATCAGGGCCGAGGGCATAGAGTCGATGATGCTGTTGAGGTAGTTCTGAAAGCCGGTGAGCTTTTTCTCGATCTTGCTTCGCACCTGGACTTCCAGCTCCAGCTTGCGGTTGGTGTGGCGGGTTTCTTCGGCGAGCCCCTGCGCCTGATCGTAAGCTTCCTGAGACTCGTCGCGCGCGCGCTTGAGTTGCTGCTCGCGGGCTTCTATTCGCGACAGCATGGTATTGAACGCTTCAGCCAGCGAGCCGATTTCGTCGCGATTACCGGTGCCGGCGCGCAGGGCGTAGTTCTCTTCCCGGGTCACCCGGCGCGAAAGCTGTTCCAACTGATAGATCGGCTCGGTGATGAACCGCCGGATCTGCCTCGCCACGCCTGCCCACAGCAGCACGCTGAAGATCAGAATGCCGAGACTGGCGGTCAGCGTGCCGGTGTAGAAGGCGGTCGGCAGTTCGCTGCTGGCGACCAGCAACAGATGGCCGGGCGCCTGCCCCGGTTTGGAGACGGGAATGACCTGGGTGTTGCGAAACTCGGTGATGCGCCAACTTTCAAGATTGCGGTAATGGTCCGGCAACCGGAGCTTGTCGCCTTGTTGAACCTGGGCCAGCCGATTGCCGTTGGTGTCGTACACGGCAGCGGCACGCAACGGGGTGTAATTTTTCAGCTCCTTGAGCAGCGCCTGAGCGTTGTAAGGTGACGACAAGGCCTGCTCGGACAGGCCAGGGTTGCTGATCAGTCGGCCAATGGTCTGCAACGCCTGAGGCGCCATGGCTTCCTGAGAAATGTAATAGGCGGCGCTGATGAACGTCAGGTTGGCGACCAGCAGAACGGTGGTCAACAGGACCAGCAGCGCAGCCAACAGCTTCTGGCCGACCGGCAGGTTTTCGAGGCGCTGGCGCAATGGCATTGTCAAAGTCACTGGCGAATGAGGAACAGGCAGGTTAGCGCTGTTCGGGCCCTGCGCAAACCCGAACCTTTGAAATGGTTTGACGCGCTCCCGGTTGCAGTCCGGTATCCGCTGCTAGTAGCCCGGTAGGCCCCGGGCGTGCAGATGATCGATCAATTGTTCGCGTATCCGGTTCAGGCCGGGCGCGTGGCACTTGTGTTGTCGGGCGACGTTGCAGACGTGACCGAGCAAATAGCTGATTTCTGTTCGTCGACCTTGCGCGACATCCTGATACATCGACGAGTAGTTGGCGGCCGTGGCCTGGATGACCCGTTTCACTTCAGCGTGTAATCCGATCGCGGCCTCTGGCTGGCCGCAGGTTTTCAGCACCTGAACCAGTTCGTCGCACAACGCGTCGACTTCTTCGCGGTGCTGCAGCAGGTCACCGTTGCGGCATTCGTGCAGCACCGTCAGCGGATTGATCGCGCAGTTCAGCGCGAGCTTGCGCCACAGCCGGTCGAGAATGTCCGAAGACCATTGGTGTGGAATGCCTGCAAGGCTCAGTTCATCGAGCCAGTGGGGGGCGGCGCCGTTCTGCGTATCGCCGAGCCAATTGAAGCCCTTCCCGGCGAACACCACGCTGAAGTCTGCATCCCGAAACGCCCCTTCGGTGCTGGAAACGAATATGCACCGCACGTGCGGGACAAGCCCGGCGACAGCGTCCTGGCTGCCGAGCCCGTTTTGCAGCAGCAGAAGCTCGGCGCCAGCTTTGAGTCGCGGCGCAATGCTCTTCACGGCGCGTTCGGCATCGTACGCCTTGCAGGCCACCAGCAGACGCTGGATCGGCTCATCGTCGTCGACGGTCTGTGCCGGGATATCCAGCGTCAGGTGTTGTCCTTGCTCATTGAGCGTCAGGCCGCCCTTGCTTGCATACGCACCGAGGCGCGTGGCATCACGCAGGATCAGCCGCACCGGCAGCCCCGCGCGCGCGAGCCTTGTCGCCCACAAACTGCCCAGGCTCCCGGCGCCAAGGATGTGCCAAAGGGTTGTATTCAAGAGACGTCGCGCCGCAGGTCGGTGAGCATGGGTAAGAGGGAAAACAAAATCGACACCGCAGGCTCACATGAATGGGGGAAAAGTCTCGTTATAATGAGCGGGCTTTCATACCGTCAAGTCAGGCGTGCTCCATTTCCATGTCGAGCCGCGCCGTATCAATTGGAGAATCTACATGCCCTCGTTCGACGTAGTGTCCGAACTGGATAAACACGAAGTCACGAATGCCGTCGACAACGCGATCAAGGAGCTGGACCGCCGCTACGACCTCAAAGGCAAAGGCAGCTTCGAGTTCAAGGAAAAGGAACTCACCGTCAACCTGACCGCCGAAGCCGAGTTCCAGCTCGAAGCGATGATCGAGATCCTCAAGCTGGCGCTGATCAAGCGCAAGATCGACGTGCAGTGCCTGGAGGTGAAGGATGCCTATCCGTCTGGCAAAGTGATGAAGCAGGAAGCGATCCTCAAAGAAGGGATCGACAAGGAGCTGGCGAAGAAGATCGTCGCTCATATCAAAGACGCCAAGCTCAAGGTTCAGGCCGCCATCCAGGGTGAGCAGGTGCGTGTGACCGGCAAGAAGCGTGATGACCTGCAGGAAGCCATTGCGGCCCTGCGTGCCAAAGAGTTCGGCATGCCGCTGCAATTCAACAATTTCCGCGACTGATCGCGTCCTGATTTGCCTCTGCGTGGGGAACCCGAAGGGGTTGTGCGCGTCCGAGTGCAGGTCCCGCTGAAACGACGGCGCGGTAAAGCGCTGTCGTTTCAGTCTTCCGTTTTCGCGACCGCGAGGAGAAATGAATGGATTTGGATTTGAACGGCCAGGTCGATCACCTGGTCAAGGCTTCCCAGGCCTGGCTTCCCATGGTCATGCAGTACGGCAGCAAAGTCCTGTTGGCACTCGTGGTGTTGCTGGTGGGCTGGTGGCTGATCAATAAACTGACCAGCAAGGTGGGCGCACTGTTGGCGCTCCGTCACGTTGACTTGGCGCTGCAAGGCTTCATCAGCAGTCTGGCCAACATCATTCTGAAGATTCTGCTGATCGTCAGCGTCGCATCGATGATTGGCGTCGAGACCACGTCGTTCGTTGCAGCCATCGGTGCGGCCGGCCTGGCCATCGGTCTGGCGTTGCAGGGCAGCCTGGCGAACTTCGCGGGTGGCGTGCTGATTCTGCTGTTTCGCCCGTTTCGCATCGGTGACTGGATCGAAGCGCAAGGCGTGTCGGGCACCGTGGACAGTATTCAGATCTTCCACACGATCATTCGCACCGGCGACAACAAAACGGTGATCCTGCCCAATGGCAACCTGTCCAACGGCATCATCACCAACACCAACCGTCAGCCGACCCGCAAGATCACCTTTGATGTGGGCATCGATTACGACGCGGACCTCAAGCAGGCGCTGCAAGTGTTGATGGACATGGCCGACGATCCCCGTGTGCTGCAAGACCCGGCGCCGCAGGCCGTGGTGGCCGCATTGGGCGACAGTTCAATCACGGTGTCATTGCGGGTCTGGACCAAGACCGGGGACTTCGGTGAGGTGTCCAACCGCTTCAATGCCGAGATCCGCGATCGCCTGCGCGCTGCGAACATCGACATCCCGTTCCCACAGCGCGTGGTGCGCGTCGTGCAGGAGCACCAGGAGCCCGTTACACAGCGCTGATCAAGGCTGCTGAAACGACAAAAGCCCCGGCTCGTCACAGTCCGGGGCTTTTTGTTGGGTGTCGGGACAGCAAGAGTCATTACAGGAGCGGGCTTGGTCTGGGCCGCATCCGACGATTGCGGTACACCTGAATCACGGGCATCGCCTGACACACCGCCATCGCCGCTCCTGCAATGGGTCAGCGAATCACGAAGTTACGGCTGTTCGCTCACTTGCGTTTCAACGGGGGGCTGTTGCTCGTCGCGCTTCTCCTTGCGCGCTTCCTGCACCCAGTGCAGGGCGATCATGAACAGGGTGGGTACGCCCATCAGCGCGGTCGCGAGAAAGAAGTTGTGGTAACCGAGTTTCTCCACCATCACCCCTGAGTACCCGCCGATCAGGCGCGGTAACAGCAGCATGATCGAACTCAGCAACGCGTACTGTGTGGCCGAGAACTTGAGGTTGGTCAGGCTGGACAGGTAGGCGACAAATGCCGAGGTCGCCAGGCCCGAGCTGAAGTTATCCAGCGAGATCGTGACGATCAGCATCTTAAGATTCGGGCCCATGTCGGCCAGCATCAGGAACAACAGGTTGGTCGCCGCTGACGTCGCGCCCCCGATGAACAAGATGGGCAGGATGCCGAAGCGGACAATGGCCAGACCGCCGAACGCCGCACCGACCAGTGTCATTACCAGGCCGAAGAGCTTGCTCACACTGGCGATCTGATCTTTGGTAAAGCCCTGATCGATGTAGAACACGTTGGCCATTACGCCCATGACCGTATCGGACATGCGATAGGTGGCGATCAGCCCCAGCAGCAGAAAGGCCTGCCAGCGATACCGCAGGATGAAGTCGTTGATCGGCGTCAGGACCGGTGCCAGGCCACGACGGCCCATGGACGACAGGCAGGCGGCGGTGAGCAGCGTGTAGAGAATGGCGCGCAGGAAAGCACGGTCTTCCATCAGCAGACTTTTCCAGGTGGTGCCTTCGAACAGCACGCTGGCGAAATCGGTGTTGTACAGCTGGGTGAACATCGCCGGCACCGACACCAGCAGGATGATCAGCACGAACACCGAGGCGAGTTGATGAACGAAGCCGTAGCGTGCCGCCGAGAGCTGCGTACGCAGCGGCACGGCGGGTTCGCGCATGATCAGCGTGGTGATCAGCGCAGGAAGCATCAACAGACCGAACAGCACGTAGGTGCCGGTCCAGGCCGAGTGTTTATAGGCGAAGCCCGTGGAGCCGAAGCCTTCGGCGAAATACAGGGCACCGGCGGTGGCGAGCAGGGCGGCAACGCGGTAACCCGCCATGTAGCTGGCGGCGAGCGTGGCCTGCTGGCTGTCGGAGGCAATCTCGAGGCGGTAGGCGTCGATGGCGATGTCCTGGGTGGCGGACGAGAAGGCCACCACCACCGCAATTGCAATCAGCCACGACAAATGCTGCTGCGGGTCGCAGAAGCCCATGCCGATCAGCCCGAGTGTCACCAGCGTCTGAGACAGCACCAGCCAGGAACGCCGCCGTCCCAGTTTTCCAAGTAGCGGCAGGCGCCATTGATCGAGCAACGGCGACCATACCCATTTAAAGGCATAGGCGAGGCCGATCAGGCTGGCATAGCCGATGGTTTCCCGTGCGACACCGGCTTCACGAAGCCAGACCGACAGCGTGGAAAACACCAACATATAAGGCATGCCCGCAGCGAAGCCGAGCAACAACAGCACTAACGTGGAGGGGCTGGCATATGCGGCGAGCGCGGCGCGCCAGGTTTTGCGGGGCATGGGCTGGAATCTGCCTCAGGTTACGTAAACAAAGCGCGCACTCTAACCGTTGTGCTCTGTCGGGCGCCAGCCATGACGCGTCATATCCACACGATTGTTACGGATGGTCACCCCTTCGGCGCGCAATCGGGCCCTTTGTTCTTCACCCGACACGGTTCCCGCCGCAAGGCTCAGCTTTCCGCCGGCGCCGAGTACCCTGTGCCAGGGCAGCGTGCTGCCGTCGGGCAACTGGCTCAAGGTCCTGCCTACAAAGCGTGCCGCTCGTCCTAAACCCGCCAGTTCAGCCAATTGACCATAACTGACCACTTTGCCTTCAGGCACTTGATGCAATGTCAGGTAAAGCGCCGTGCGCCGTGCCTCTGAGGGAGAAAGCCCGGTGGGGTCGTCCGGTGCCAGAGAGTGTTCGATCACGCATTCGTTCCTGTTTGTTGGACCGGCGGGAATTTTCGATAAGGAACTAGGGAAACTTCCTACGGTCAGTGATACCTGTGTCGGCGGTCCTTGGATTGCCTCGACGTTATCCGACAGGATAATGCCCGTTTTCCGCAAACCAGAGCGTTGTCGTTGCTTATGTTGTCCAGAACCCTGCTGTGCCTTGCCATTACCAGTGCTTCCACTCCTTTGCTCGCCGACACCGTCTGGTTGAAGAACGGTGACAAGCTGACCGGGACCATCAAAGTCTTCGACGGCGGGAAGTTACTGCTCAATACCAAATACGCAGGCGACATTCCTTTGGACTGGAAGGAAGTCAAGACACTGGAAAGCGATCAGCATCTGCTGGTCAAGCAAGACGCCTACAACGGCGAGATTTCCAAATCGCTGCAGCCCGCCGACGATGGCAAGGTGACGCTGGCCAACGGCGACGCACCGAAGACCGTCGATCTGGCGAGCATCCAGCAGATCATGAAGCCCAAGCCGGTCGTCACCGATCTGGTCTGGAAGGGCAATATCGATGCCGCCCTGGACTTCCAGCGAGCCGACAAAGACACCGATGACTACAACATCGCGTTCAAGACCTCGGCCACCCATGGCAAGTGGCGTCACAACGCCGAGGGTGAGTACAACCGCGAGACGCAGGACGAAGACACCACCATCGACAACTGGCAAGCCGAGTATTCCATCGACCGCTTCATTACTGACAAGTGGTTCTGGGATGGCCGGTTCACCTACAAGCATGACAACGTCGAAGATTTGCGCCGTCAGCGCACGGTCGGTACCGGTCCGGGTTATCAGTTCTGGGACGACGAATTGGGCGCTTTCAAGGTCGGTACACTGCTTAACCGCACTGACTTCGAATATTCCAATAATGAGAAAGACAACTTCTACTCGATTTCCGGTACGTGGGACTACAACCGCTACCTGATCGGCAAGAAGGTAGAGTTCTTCACCAACGGCGAACTCGGCAAGCCCATCAGCGGCGTGGCGGATTACAGCCTGGATACGGAAATCGGTCTGCGTTACAAGGTCACCGAGTGGGCATCGCTCAACCTCAAGGCCGAGAAGAACGTCATCAGCGGTTCTGACGATGGCGATCTGGACAAGACCCGTTACACCGCCGGTTTCGGTGTCGCCTGGTAAAACGACACGTTTTCAATGTAGGAGCGTGGCTTGTCCCGCGATCGGCTGCGCAGCAGTCGTACATTTGGTAAATGCGGTGTGACAGTGGCACCGCACTCACCGATTTCGCGATGGGTTCCCCGCCGATCGCGGGAGTCAATCAGTTTTTTACGCGAAAACCCACGTAAAATCGTCACCGCCTCTCAATCTGGCACCCGCCAACGATAACGATTATCTTGTTCCCGATGCCCGCCAAGGTGGGTCTTTTTTGTCTGTACAGATCGCGTTTTCTTTGAGGAGCCACACCATGAGCGCCAATGCCAACCGGCAAGCCCGAGCCCTGCTGCTCAAGGAATATCGCGGTGTGCTGTCGACCCATTCCAAGTCGATGCCGGGGTTTCCCTTTGGCTCCGTGGTGCCGTACTGCCTGGACGATCAGGGACGGCCGCTGATTCTGATCAGCCGTATCGCCCAGCACACCCACAACCTGCAGCGCGACCCAAAGTGTTCGATGCTGGTGGGCGAGCGCGATGCCGAGGACGTTCAGTCGGTGGGCCGCGTTACGGTCATGGCCGAAGCGCACAAGGTCACGGATGAGGCGGCTGTCGAGGCTGCGGCACAGCGTTATTACCGCTACTTCCCCGAGTCGCAGAGCTATCACAGCGCTCACGATTTTGATTTCTGGGTCCTGGCGCCGGTGCGCTACCGCTACATCGGCGGGTTTGGCGCGATTCACTGGCTTGACGACGTCGCGCTCCCCAATCCGTTTGCGGGTGCTGCCGAAACCAGCATGGTCGAACACATGAACGAGGACCATGCCAAGGCCATCGCGCACTATGTCGAACTGGCCGGCTTGCCGAAGACCGAACCGGCGACATTGGTCGGCATCGACAGCGAAGGCATGCATTTGCGCATCGGGCAGGGGCTGTACTGGCTGGCGTTCGCTGAGCCTTGTAATACGCCGACACAAGTCCGCCAAGCCTTGGTTCAGCTGGCTCACGCAGAAAAATGGCCGACCGCGGAAGCCGCTGAGGCTTGAATTTACAACCTTGCGACATCACGTAGGGTCTACTGGAAGACTCCTTCCGTTGAGGAACTGATTTGATGCGCGCTTTCTTACTGCTTTTATTGCTTTTTCCAGTGCTCGAGCTGTTCGTGCTGGTGAAAGTCGGAATGTCCATCGGCTTCCTGGCGACGTTCCTGCTGGTGGTCGCGGGCTCGATGCTCGGCGTCTTTGTGGTCCGTGTTGCAGGTCTCGCGACCGCCATGAGTGCCCGTGAGAGTCTGGCGCGTGGCGAGTTGCCTGCCCAGCAGATGATGGACGGGCTGATGATGACCGTCGGTGGTGGCCTGCTGGTGTTGCCCGGCTTCATCAGCGACGTGTTGGGCCTGATCTGCCTGTTGCCGTTTACCCGTCGGGTGCTGGTGGACAAGGTGCGTCAGCGCGCAGAAGCATCGGCCAGCCGTCAGCGAGCGTTTGCCGATGACCTGCGTTCGGCGGGGTCGACGAATCCGGGCGCCCACCGCCCTGGTTCCCGCCCACCTGAGGTCATCGAAGGTGAAGTGATCGAGGGTGAGTTCGAACCACTCGATAAAAAGTAATCGACTGTTTCATCCATACGGCACCTTCGGGTGCCGTGTTCGTTAACGCGACCTCGATTCTCTTAAAAAATTTCTTCGGTGAGCCTTGTAATCAGCTTGCCCGCCCTTATGTATGGGTCACCGCAAGGTTTCTGGCGCATTTCGTCAGACCGTATTCTGCGGTTCGCTCGCGAACCGTAACCGGCAAGCCCGGATGTTTAAACCCGCCGGTGTCAACACCGGGCGTTCAAAAACCATAATTAGGAGATCGACAATGAAGCTTCGTCCTCTGCATGACCGCGTCGTAATCCGTCGCAGCGAAGAAGAAACCAAAACTGCTGGCGGTATCGTGCTGCCTGGTTCGGCTGCTGAAAAACCAAACCGTGGTGAAATCATCGCTGTCGGTGCCGGTCGCATCCTGGACAACGGTGAAGTACGCGCACTGGCCGTGAAAGTGGGTGACAAAGTGGTGTTCGGCCCTTACTCCGGCAGCAACACTGTGAAAGTAGACGGCGAAGACCTGCTGGTGATGAGCGAGAACGAGATTCTCGCGGTCGTCGAAGGCTGAGTTGATACCCCGCATTTTCCCGTTACTACAAAGTATTTAAGGAATATCGATCATGGCTGCTAAAGAAGTTAAGTTCGGCGACGTTGGCCGTAAGAAAATGCTCGCCGGTGTGAACGTCCTGGCTGACGCAGTAAAAGCGACCCTGGGCCCGAAAGGCCGTAACGTCATCATCGAGAAAAGCTTCGGCGCTCCGCTGATCACCAAAGACGGTGTGTCGGTTGCCAAAGAAATCGAACTGAAAGACCGCTTCGAAAACATGGGCGCGCAGCTGGTTAAAGACGTTGCCTCCCGTGCGAACGACGACGCTGGCGACGGTACCACCACCGCGACCGTTCTGGCTCAAGCCATCGTCAACGAAGGCCTGAAAGCCGTCGCTGCCGGCATGAACCCGATGGACCTGAAGCGCGGCATCGACAAGGCGACCATCGCCATCGTTGCCCAGCTGAAGTCGCTGTCCAAGCCTTGCACCGACACCAAGGCCATTGCCCAGGTGGGTACCATCTCCGCCAACTCCGACAGCTCCATCGGCGACATCATTGCCGAAGCAATGGAAAAAGTGACCAAAGACGGCGTTATCACCGTTGAAGAAGGTTCGGGTCTGGAAAACGAGCTGTCGGTCGTAGAAGGCATGCAATTTGACCGTGGCTACCTGTCTCCGTACTTCATCAACAAGCCGGACACCATGGTTGCCGAGCTGGACAGCCCGCTGCTGCTGCTGGTTGACAAGAAGATCTCCAACATCCGCGAAATGCTGCCAGTCCTGGAAGCCGTTGCCAAAGCCGGTCGTCCGCTGCTGATCGTTGCCGAAGACGTTGAAGGCGAAGCCCTGGCGACGCTGGTTGTGAACAACATGCGTGGCATCGTCAAAGTCGCAGCCGTCAAGGCGCCAGGCTTCGGCGACCGTCGCAAGGCCATGCTGCAGGATATCGCTGTCCTGACCGGCGGTACCGTTATCTCCGAAGAGATCGGTCTGAGCCTGGAAAGCACTACCCTGGAGCACCTGGGTAACGCCAAGCGCGTTGTGCTGAACAAAGAAAACACCACCATCATCGACGGTGCCGGCGTTAAAACCGACATCGACGCGCGTATCGCTCAGATCCGTCAGCAAATCGGTGACACTTCGTCGGACTACGACAAAGAGAAGCTGCAAGAGCGTCTGGCCAAACTGTCGGGCGGCGTTGCCGTGATCAAGGTCGGTGCCGGTTCCGAAGTTGAAATGAAAGAGAAGAAGGCCCGCGTTGAAGACGCCCTGCACGCGACCCGTGCAGCCGTTGAAGAAGGCGTGGTACCTGGCGGTGGCGTGGCACTGGTTCGCTCCCTGCAGGCTATCTCCGAGCTGAAAGGCGACAACGCCGATCAAAACGTCGGTATCGCTCTGCTGCGTCGCGCTGTTGAAGCTCCACTGCGTCAGATCGTGGCCAACTCCGGTGACGAGCCAAGCGTTGTGGTCGACAAGGTCAAGCAGGGTTCGGGTAACTTCGGTTACAACGCTGCGTCCGGCGAGTACGGCGACATGATCGAAATGGGTATTCTGGACCCGGCTAAAGTGACCCGTTCTGCTCTGCAGGCGGCGTCCTCCATTGCCAGTCTGATGATCACCACCGAAGCGATGATCGCTGACGTGGCAGAAGACAAGCCTGCGGCTGGCGGCATGCCAGACATGGGCGGCATGGGTGGCATGGGCGGCATGATGTAAGTCGGCCTTACCCGCTTCTAGCTGCATGAAAAACCCCGCTTCGGCGGGGTTTTTTTATGGGCGCTGTCTGGGTTTGGGATACGGACATCCCTGTCCTGACGGCGGTCTCGCGGCATCCATGCCGCTCGACCCACTGCGCGTCATCTGCGTTTGGCCTGGACCCAAGTCGCGTTTTGTGGTGTCCAGGCGTTCTCTGTACGAAGATCAACGGCAACGGCACAGACAGAGCTATCAGGCTGACGCAGTTCCTGTAGGAGCGTGGCTTGTCCCGCGATCTGCCGGGAACCGGCAGCGAAACCTGCACATGCAGGGTGTCAGGCAGAATCGAGTCGTCTGGTTTTGCTACCGCTGCGCGGCAGATCGCGGGACAAGCCACGCTCCTACAGCTGAGAGTGCAGCGTGGGCGACAGGGACTGTTGATCGTTCCCACGCTCCGCGTGGTAACGCAGCGACTGACGCTCTGCGTCAACGTGGACGCGGAGCGTCCTGGCAGGCATTCCCACGCGGAGCGTGGGAACGATCATGCAAACCGAAAAATCTCAGCGCCACCGCACATACCGCATGTTCATGCAAATCAAGCAGCGGTATCAGCAAACAAGCAAGCAAGCGCTAGCCCGACACCGGCTCACCGGCCAACACCTTGTCCTTCTTACGCACCGGCCGATAAAGCACAGCGTAATAGGCCCCCAGACAAATCAGCCAACAGAACACCGCCGTCCAGATGTTGTGCGAGAAAAAATGCGCCCCCTGCAACATCCGCCCCACCGAAAACACCGTCCCGAGGCCGAACGCGAAGATCAGGCCCGCCCTGGCCATGCGCGGCTTGCGGTCACGAAACACGAAGAACAGCGCGAACAGCGTAAAGCCGGTCGCCGCATGGCCGCCTGGCCAGCAACGGCCCGGTTTGTCCGTCTGAGGGCGAGGGCTCAGCAGCTCGCTGTACTGCTCCTGGCCACCAAACTCCGTCAGGCTCCAAGGGCACTGGACCGCCGTGACGGCTTTCATTGGCGTCACGAAACTGGTCGACAATGCCATCGACAGCACCATGCAACCCAGTTCACGTTTCCAGGGCTTGAGCTTCTCTATAAAGAACGAGGCGATAAAGCCCGCGAAGGACAGCACGCCCAGTGCGATGACCACCTGTTTGGCTCGGTCATGCAGTACGTTCTCCAGGAAATAACTGTGTTTACCGATGAAGCCGCCAGCAGACGGGTCGTAGGCCAGCTTGGCGATATCCATGTCCAGCGACGTCAGTTCCAGTAACAGCAAGACAATGGCGGTCACCGCTGGAATGCCGAGATAAACCCACAGGTTGATCGGGCGTGAAGCGGGCCGTTCGAAGACTTCAGACATGGTGAATCCCGTGTTGTGGCGAGAAGGAGCGCGCAAGGCAGGCCGAGAGCAGTCGGCAGTCTGGACCAAGGCCTGTCGCCCAGCTGTGAACCGGGAGTGAAAAAAACGTTATGCACCGCGAGGCTGGCCCTCTGGCGCGCTTGGCCGTAAGCTGCCGCCAACTCTGACCTGAATGAGTCCGCCGTACGGTTGCGCGCCAGGTCATGCCGACATCCATCGAGGGAGACACGCGCCCATGAGAATTCTGCTGGTTGAAGACAACCGCGATATCCTGGCGAACCTGGCCGACTACCTGGGTTTGAAGGGCTACACCGTTGATTGCGCGCAGGATGGGCTTTCCGGTCTGCACCTGGCCGCGACCGAACATTACGACTTGATCGTGCTCGACATCATGCTGCCGGGCATCGATGGCTACACGCTGTGCAAACGTCTGCGTGAGGACGCCCGTCGCGACACGCCCGTGATCATGTTGACCGCCCGTGACCAGCTTGACGACCGCCTGCAGGGCTTTCGCTCGGGGGCTGACGACTACCTGCTCAAACCGTTCGCGCTGTCGGAACTGGCTGCGCGCATAGAGGCAGTGCTGCGTCGTGCGCAGGGCGGCGGTCGGCGTACGTTGCAGGTGGCCGAACTGGTTTATGACCTGGACACCCTGGAGGTGACGCGCGAGGGGCGGCTGCTCAAACTCAACCCCGTCGGCCTGAAACTGCTGGCGGTGTTAATGCAGAAAAGCCCTCATGTGCTGCGCCGCGAAGTGCTGGAAGAAGCGCTGTGGGGCGACGACTGTCCGGACAGCGACAGTCTGCGCAGCCACGTTCACCAGTTACGTCAGGTGATCGACAAACCCTTCGCCAAGCCTCTGCTGCAAACCGTGCACGGTGTCGGGTACCGCCTGGCCGAGGGCCGCGATGGAGTTTAAGCAGAGCCTTGCGCAGCGGATCATCATTGCCTTTGCGTTGATGAGTGCGCTGGTTGCGGGATCGTTTGCCATGGGCATCGTTGCGACGGTGCACCTGGTCGAAGAAAAGCTGATCTCTTCCGGGTTGGGCGGTGACCTGACGCGCCTGTTGCTCATGGACAGTGTGGAAGACTGGAGCCATCGCCCGGAGCCGGATCAACTGTTCTATTTCAGCGGCGGGCCTGGTGACTTTGAGTTGCCCAAGGACCTTCGCCATCTGGAGCCCGGTTTTCACGAGGTGTTTCGCGGCCCGTTGTCCTATCACGCCATGGTGGAAGTGGTCGATGGCCGTCGCTATGTCCTGTTGCAGGATCAAAGCGATTTTGAAGAGCGCGAGCGCGTACTCTTTGCCGTGGTGCTGGTCGGTTTCGTGTTGGCGCTGGCGTTGGCGGTTTTCCTGGGATGGGTGCTGGCTCGCCGGGTCATGGCGCCGGTGGTTCGGCTGGCCCGTCAGGTGCGTCATCGCGATCAGTTACTGGGGCTCGCACCACCGCTTGCGCCGGATTACGCCGCGGATGAAGTGGGTGAACTGGCGGTGGCATTCGACGCGACGCTGGGGCGCTTGCGCGACGCCTTGACCCGAGAGCGCATGTTTACCAGCGACGTGAGCCACGAGCTGCGGACACCATTGATGGTGCTGGCAAGCTCCTGTGAGCTGCTGTTGGAGAACCCTGCGCTGGACCAGCGCGCCCGTGCTCAGGTCGAACGGGTAGGGCGGGCGTGCGAGGAGATGCGTGACCTGGTGCAGACGTTCCTGATGTTGGCACGCACTCAACGGGACGATGCGGGCATGAATCCGCAACTGTCGTTGCAAGCAGCGGCACAACAACTTTTGACGCTTTGGCGTGAGCCTATCGAAGCCAAAGGTCTGCAGTTGGAATATCACCCTGATAACGCTTCGCAAGCCACTTACAATGCGACCTTTCTGTACGCCGTGATGGGCAACCTGTTGCGTAATGCCCTTCACTACACCGATCAGGGGTTTATCCGGCTCACGCTGCTGCCCCATGGCTTCACCGTTGAAGACTCGGGCGTCGGCATACCTGAGGAGAAGCGGGAGGCGATGTTCCAGCCCTTCGTACGGGGTAGCGAGCAACGGGGCGAAGGGCTGGGACTGGGCCTGTCGTTGGTGCAACGCATTTGCGAAAACCAGGGCTGGGCCGTGACCCTGGACACGATGGAGCCAAACGGCTGCCGGTTCACCGTCGACCTCAGAACAGCGGCCGGCACCGCCTGAAGCCTGGATGCACAGATTTGTATGGGGAATGTAAATGTTGCTGCGATCATGCAGATAATGGCTCTATGCTAGCCCTATCTTCTGGAAAAACCTCGTAACATTTGCGCCCGCCAACGCACGTTTTTTTCACAATTGCATGACCTGACGGTCACGCGAATCTACCTAGTTTGGCCGTATCACTTCAGGAGATACGGCCATGAGCAAACGGATCGAGCTGGATTTTTCGCGCAAATACGACGAAGAGCACGCGAGAAAATATTTACGCAAGCACAAGGACGGATTGGCAAGACGGTTGTCTGATCGTCGCGACAAGCAATTGGCCAGACGCGCGCTGGCCTTGGCGGGTGAGCCTGGACTGGTGCTCGATCTGCCATGCGGCGCGGGCCGGTTCTGGCCGTTGCTGGCAGAGAAGGCCAATCGCGTCATCATTGGCGCCGACAATTCTGCGGCCATGGTGGCCACGGCGTGTGAGTCTCAGCCAGCCGAGGTGGTGAGTAGGGTACGGCCCTTGCAGACGTCTGCATTCGCCATCGACATGCCGGACAACGCGGTGGACAGCATTTTTTGCATGCGCCTCCTGCACCATGTGGGAAAGGCGCAGGACAGGGCGGTGTTGCTGAAGGAGTTTCATCGTGTGACCCGTGACAGCGTCATAATTTCGCTGTGGGTCGACGGCAATTTCAAGGCATGGAAACGCAAACGCGCGGAGAGTAAACGTCATCAAGAGGGTTACCAGAACCGCTTTGTGTTACCGGTGGCCACAGTAGAAGCCGAATTTGAACAGGCAGGATTTCGCATCCAGGAGCGATTGGGCTTCCTGCCGCTATACGCCATGTGGCGTGTGTATCTATTACGTAAGAGGTAACAGGATGGCCGTGGATTTTGCAGCAGAGTCGAGCGTTCCCGCCAAGGACCGTTTTGCCTATTTCTGGAACACCCGTGGTGAGTGGGTTGAAGAGCCCAATGTGCGCCGCGGCGGGGAAAGTGGCGTACAGCGCGTCGTGTCGGAGAACGGTCGTCTGTTGTATGTAAAGCGCCAGACTGGACACATCTACCGCAGTTGGCTGCACCCGTTTGGTCGTCCGACGGTCCTGCGTGAGCGGGACGCACTGGAGGGCCTGCGTCAGCTCAATGTCAACGTCCCACGCATGGTGTTCTGTGGTGCTGAGCGCGACGAGAATAATGAGTGGCGTGCGCTGTTGGTCACGGCTTCGCTGGACGGTTATGAAGAGTTCGAAAACTGGCTCAAAGCGGGTGGCCGCGAGCAGTATGGCGAAGCTGTCTACGAGCAGATGCTGAAGGCGCTGGCTGAAAATCTGGCCCGTATGCACAGGGGCCGTTGGCAGCACAGCTGCATCTACATCAAACACGTTTTTGTACGCGTGGTCGGCGAGGGCGCCAGCGCCAAGCCTGAAGTGGCCTTGCTGGACCTGGAGAAGTGCCGCCAGCGCCTGACCGCGTACGGCGCGGCTCAACACGATATGAAGCAGCTACGTCGCCACTCGTCGTTCCAGCCAGCAGACTGGAAGAAGCTCGTCTACTTTTACGAGACGGCGTTTGGCAGCCCCATCAAAGGTTTAGATCGATGAAGTTAGAAATGGCGCGAGGTTTGTTTCTGGTCGGGGCGTTGGGCATTGCCTCCATTGCCATGGCCGCCTGGGAGCAACCCAGGCCACAGATACTGAGCGCGGCCCATGGCGAAGGGCATTGCCCTTTGCCGCGGGTGGCAAAGGCGGATCTGCCGGTGCGACCTGATCATGACCTGTTGTTGTTGATGTTCGGCCTCGCCCAGGGATCGGGGCCACAACATTGAGACAACCACCTGACTGAAGGCCCCGTTGATCGGGGCCTTTTTTATTTGGGGTGAGTTGGGGTTTTCCAAGCCGATACCCTCAACATCAAACTCGCGCCTTCCCCGCCATCACCGTATAAACACACGGCAACACAAACAACGTAAACAACGTCCCCACCGACATCCCTGTCGCGATCACCAGCCCGATGTCGAAGCGGCTGACCGCTCCCGCCCCCGTTGCCAGAATCAGCGGCACCATGCCGAACACCATCGCTGCGGTGGTCATCAGAACCGGGCGCAGGCGAATCGCGGCCGCTTCCTCCACGGCCTCTCGCACCCCAAGGCCCTTGTCGCGCCGCAGTTGGTTCGCGAATTCGACGATCAGGATGCCGTGCTTGCTGATCAGCCCGATCAACGTCACAAGGCCAACCTGCGTATAAATGTTGAGCGTGGATATGCCGAGGAACAGCGGGATCAGCGCGCCGCAGATCGATAAGGGCACGGTCACCAGAATCACCAGCGGATCGCGAAAGCTTTCGAACTGCGCTGCCAGCACCAGGAAAATAATGGCCAGCGCAAGGCCGAACGTCACCCACAACGCATTGCCTTCCTGCACGTATTGACGGGACGCGCCTGCGTAGTCATAGGCAAACCCGGCGGGTGCTTCCTGATCGGCGATTTGTCGCACCGTATCGATGGCTTCGCCCATGCTGACCAGCGGAAAACCCGAGATGATGGCTGAGTTGAGCTGCTGGAACTGGTTGAGCTGGCGCGGTCTGGCACGGTCACTGACGGTGATCAGCGTCGACAGCGGGAGCATCTTGCCCTCGCTGTTTTTCACGTAATAGTTCGACAGCCACTCAGGGTTATCGCGGTAAGCCCGTTCCACTTGCGCGATGACCTTGTAACTGCGGCCATCGATGGTGAAGCGGTTGATCTCCGCTTCGCCCAGCAAGGTGGCCAGACTCCCGCCCAGGTCCTGCATCGAAACGCCCATCTGTGCCGCCTTGGCACGGTCGATATCAACCACGACTTCCGGCTTGTCGAACGCCAGATCCACATCGAGAAACGCGAACTTGCCGGATTCCGTCGCGCGCTTCTTGATCCGGTCGACGACCTCAAGCAGCGCGGGATAATCGTTCGGCGAATTGATCACGAACTGAAAGGGCAGCCCTTCACCGGTTCCTGGCAACGACGGCAAGTTGAACCCAAAAATCTGCAGGCCGGTGATCTGTTCGAGCTTGGCCTGAACTTCCGGTAACAGTTCCATCTGTGTGCGTTTGCGTTCGTCCCATGGCTTGAGCAGGAAACCACCGACACCGGTCTGTACGCCGTTGAAGCCATTGATCTGGAACGACGAATAGTACTCGGGGAACGCCTTGAAAATGGAGATGAACTGGTCGGTGTACGTGTTCATGTAATCAAGGTTGGTCGGTTGTGGCGACGTCGCCATCATGAAAATGATGCCCTGGTCTTCATCAGGCGCCAGTTGCGACTGGCTGAATTTCAGGAAGACCGGAATCAGGCACAGCACCAGCACGGCGAAGACGATGACCACCGGACGACTGTTCAACGTGCCATGCAGCAGGCGTTGATAGCGCACTTTCAAACCGTCGAAAATCTGGTCGAGCTTGTGTGCCAGTCCGCTCGGGTTTTCGTCATGGCGCAGCAGAACGGCGCACATCATGGGCGAAAGAGTCAGGGCGACGATCCCGGAAATCACCACGGCACCCGCCAGCGTCAGCGCGAACTCCTTGAACAGCGCGCCTGTCAGGCCCTGGAGGAAACCGATTGGCGCATAAACGGCGGCCAGGGTCACCGTCATCGACACCACCGGCATGGCGATCTCGCGCGCGCCTTCCAGCGCCGCGTTCAAAGGCGTTTTGCCCTCTTCGATGTGCCGATGAATGTTTTCCACCACGACGATGGCGTCGTCCACCACCAGACCGATCGCCAACACCATGGCCAGCAACGTCAGCAGGTTGATCGAGTACCCCATCACCTGCATGAAGAACAGCACGCCGATCATCGACAACGGAATGGTGATCACCGGGATCAGGACCGAGCGCAGCGCACCCAGAAACAGGAACACCACGACGATGACGATCAGCACCGCCTCGATCAGCGTTTTCACCACTTCATGGATCGAGGCCTGGATGAACAAGGTGGCGTCGTAGGCGATGGAGACTTTCAGGCTGGGCGGCAGTTGGCTTTCAAGCTCCGGCATGATCCGCCGGACTTCCTTGATCACGTCCAGCGGGTTGGAACTGGGCGTGCCCTTGATGCCGATGTAAACCGAAGGTGTGCCGTCGAAAGAGCTGACGGTGTCGTAGTTTTCCGCGCCCATTTCGACGCGCGCCACATCGCCAAGCAAGACACGGCTGTCACCTACGGTCTTCAGGGGGATGGCGGCGAATGTCTCCGGGGATTTCAGATCGGTGGTGGCGTTGACACTGGTCACCACGTATTCGCCTTTGACCTCGCCCGCGGCAGACAAGAAGTTGTACTTGCGCACCGCGTCCGTCACATCGCTGGCCGTCAGGCCGAAGCCTGCGAGCTTGACCGGGTCCAGCCACAGGCGCATGGCGAACACCTGATTGCCGAGAATCTCGGCTTCGGCCATGCCGGGCAGTGTGGCCAGCTTTGGCTGAATGACGCGGGACAGGTAATCAGTGATTTGCGGATTGTTCAGTTCCGAGCTGTAGAAACTGATGTACATGAGTGCCGAGGCATCGGCCGCTTCCTTGCTCAGCACCGGGTCTTCAGCGTCCTGCGGCAGCTTGTTTTTGACTTCATTGGCCTTGGCCAACAACTCGGTGTAGAGCCGGTCGGTGTTCGCGCCGATACGCGCGTAGATCGAGATCACCGAGAAGTTCTGCCGACTGACCGAGGTCATGTAGTCGATGCCTTCCGCGCTGGCCAGACTCTGCTGCAGCGGCTGGGTGATGTAGCCCTGAATGGTTTCGGCATTGGCGCCGGGGTACGCCGTGGTCACCGTGATCAGGGCGTTTTCCATCTGCGGGTATTGGCGGATGGTCAGTTTGCTGAACGCCTGAAAGCCCAGCAGCACGATCAGCAGGCTGATCACACTGGCGAGGACGGGGCGGCGGATGAACGGGTCTGTGAATGCCATGGTCGTTCCTTTGAAGGCTCCTTCGAGCCGTCAGCTGTGATCAGTCAGCCTTGGGTTGGCTTTTCTGCTCTGCGGGCGCAGCCTGATCGGCGCTGATGGCGACGTGAGTGCCGTTGTCCAGCTTGAGCTGGCCGCCGGTCACCACTTGCTCGCCTGCTTTCAATCCCTTGCTGATGATCACCAGCCCGCCACGGCGCTCGCCGGTGGTCACGAAACGTCGTTCGACGGCCAGTTGCGGTTCACCCTTGTCGTTTTTTTCCAACTGGCCGTCAGTGCCTTTTTTCGGCACGACGACATACACCGAGTTGCCATACAGCGTGTAGGTGATGGTGCTTTCGGGCACCACCAGTTGCGGAGAGCCCTGTCCGAGGATGACCTGCAAATTGGCGAACATGCCGGGCAGCAGTTTGCTTTCGGGGTTGGGGAGGGTGGCACGCACGAGCACGTTGCGTGTGGCATCTTCGACCTTGGGGTTGATGGCGCTGATGCTGGCGATGAACACGGCGTCCGGGTAGGCCGCTACGCTGACCTGCACCTGTTGGCCGAGGGCGAGTTTTGGCAGCATTTGTTCCGGTACAAAGAAGTCGACGTAGAGGCTGCTCAGGTCTTGAAGGGTGGCGATGACCGTGCCGCTGGCGAGGTAATCGCCCACGTCCACCTGACGAATGCCGATGGTGCCGCTGAATGGCGCGAGAATGCGTTTCTTGGCCAGCGAGGCATTCAGTTGCGCGACACTGGCCGCGGCTTTTTTCTGCGTGGCGGCGAGCTTGTCGAAGTCGCCCCTGGAAATGGAACCATCGCCCACCAATTTGCTGCCGCGAGCGAAGTCCAGCTGCGCCAGACCCAAGTCAGCTTCGGCGGTGCCGAGCAGGCCTTTCTCCACGTCGCTGTCGAGTTGCACGAGGGGCTGGCCCACCTTGACCTTCTGGCCGGACTCGAACTGCAAGGCCTTGACCGTGCCAGAGATTTCCAACGCCAGGTCCACGCCTTGCAAAGCCCTGAGCGTGCCGATGGCAGGCAGGCGATTCTGCCAGGGACGTTCCTCGACCACTGCAACCGCCACATTGATCGGCGGCTTGGGGGCGGTGAATTGCTGGATCTGTTGGTAGATCGAAAATGCCTTGTACCCGCCCAGGGCCAGCACCACGATGACGACAACACCCAACATGATCAACATGCGGCGACGCAACATATTTCACTTCCTTGAAAAATAGATGAAGCAGGCGGCCTTGATGCTATCCCAGGCCTACCTCAACCACATGCAAATGGTTATCCCACAACCCTGCCGGCAGCTCCAGTGGCTGAGCAATCAGTGTGCTCTGGCGGCAATCGTAAAAGCGGCATCGGCCCTGTCCCGAGGTGACGACGAAACCCTCGGCGACTGCCCCGACACCCGCGCAATCAGGCAGCGGCGCATCCAGCCGGACCGCGCCGGTGTCCAGGTCCCAGATAAAGAAACGATTGCCGCGCGGCGCTGTTAAGGCGACCAGCCGCAATTCGCTGTGGATGGCCACGCTCGCGGTGTAGTGCGCCATCGCTTGCAACTGCTGTTCAGCCACGGGAAACGCCTGAAACGGTTGCCCCGGCCGTTTGATCGCGAGCAATTCGGCAGGCTCATGGGATGCCCCCATGAACTGTTGACCCGTCACCAGGGTGCCGTCAGCGGCAATCGCCATATGGCGAACGCTGTTCATCGGCTGGAACAAGGTTTCCTTGCTCAACAGCGTGCCGTCCCGTTGCATCAATACCAGGCTCGGTTCCATGGCATTCAGGTTCATCTCGACCCGGCTTTCGGCCTCGGTGCGGATGCCACCGTTTGCAACGGCAAGCGTCTCGCCGTCCGGCAACCAGGACACCTGATGCGGGCCTATGCCATGGGTCGGGATCTCACCACTGTGCGCCAGGCGATCATCGACAAACCGGTAGACGCCAAGTAATCCACGCCCCGGATCGGTGGTGTCGTTTTCGGTGGCGTACAGCCATTCCCCGTCCTTGTGAATAACCGCATGACCGTAGAAGTGTCGATTCGGCTTCGAGATGATGGTCTGCAACAGACGACCGTCGCGCAGGTCGATCAGGTAGCTCTCGGTCCCCGGTCTGCGGGCGACGAACAGCGCAATCGGCCGGTCTGGATGATTGACGATGTCGTGGCAACGCTGGGCCACCTGTGTGGCGAACACCTGAGTACCGTCCACGCGATACCCCACGGCGTAGTGCCTGCCATCGCTGTCATCCCGGGCAGACAACAGCAGCGGGCTTTCGCCTTTCTTTTTGAACAGCGTCCATCCACCCAGAGTACAGGCGCTGAGAACAAGGGTGCCGAGAGCCAAGGCCTGACGTCGCAACATATCAGTCACCATCATTGGCATTGAAGCCAAGCTGAATGCCTAGTGCTTTGGCGAGTTCGCCCTCGTGCAGGCGATGCACCTTGTTGAGGCTGTCGTAGAACGCGTTCAATTGCTGACGGCCTTGCTCGGTGGCGAGCAGCTCGACCAAGGGCGGCTTCAGCGCTGCCAACTGCTTTTGGCTTTCAGCGTAGGCAGCGTCGATCTTGTCAGCCAGGGGCTTCTGCTCGGCAGGTAACAGACTTCTCAGCCCTTTGTTGTCCACGCCAGACCAGACTGTTTCGGCGCTGGCGAGACCCGCTTGCAGGCTGCTCAGTGATGCCTTGCTGCGCCAGGCTTCGGCCTGGAAGGGTTGCGGCACGCCCTTGGTCTGGCGACCCAGCGGCGTGCCGAGTTTTTTCTTCAGACTATCCAGTGCGGTGACTTGCACGCGCAGCAGTTCGGCAATGGCTTCGTGGGCGTCGGCGTAGCGCTGGTTGGGGAATTTGCTCAACTGCGCGAGCATGCCGTCGGTGCTGTTCCAACCGTCGAGAATCTCTTGCGCCAGGGTTTTCTGGCGCTCGCCGATGGCAATCAACAGTGGGCAGTAGCGCGCTTTCTGGTCAGCGCTTGCCATGTCGATTTCGGCATCGAACAGGATGTATTCATACGCCGACAACCCCTGAACGACGACGCTGGATTTAGCCAGTTCATCGGCGCTGATGTGAGGCTGGGCAGTGACCAGTTGTTCGACCTGACGGCCCACGAGGTTCTTCTTGTCCGGCCAGAACTGTATCTGCCACGAACGGTTGCCTTCGGCCAGCGGACCGATCAGCAGTGGCTGCAGTTCGGCCCAGGCTTTCTGAGCGTGGAGGAAGTCGGCCCGCGCCGTGTCCAGATCGCTCTTGCCTTGGCAGAACGCCTGCGCACTCACCGCCAGTTGCCGGTCAGCGTCGACCCAGCGGCTGTAGGTCGGCAGGATCACCTGCCTGGCGATGGCGGCAGACGTCACGGCCTGTGGATCCGCCGGTGCGCAGGCACCCAACGCGAGCGCGGCGAGGCTGGTGAACAACAGCTTGGGGCGGAACATGTCCCGGCTCCTTATCGTTTGGATAATACGTTTATAGGGAATTCAGGAACGCCAGCAGGGCTGCCCGCTGCTGGGCGTCGAAAGCCAACACCTGACGTTGCGCGGGCAGTGCTTCGCCACCGTGCCACAGCACGGCTTCCATGATGCTGCGGGCGCGCCCGTCGTGCAGAAACTGCGTATGGCCGCCAACGGCCTGAGTCAGTCCGATGCCCCACAACGGCGGGGTTCGCCATTGCTGGCCGTTGGCCTGGAATTCCGTGAGGTTGTCGGCGAGCCCTTCGCCCATGTCGTGCAGCAACAGGTCGGTGTAAGGGCGGATCACCTGATTGGCGAGCTCGGGCTCGGCGGCGTTGGCTGCGGTCGTGAACTGCGGGGTGTGGCACTGCTGGCAACCGGCTTTGAAAAACAGATTCTTGCCGGCCAGCACTTGGGCGTCGGAGACGTCACGCCGCGCGGGCACGCCCAGATTGCGGGTGTAGAACGTGATCAGCCGCAGAATGTTATCGCTGACTTCCGGCTCACCGTCAGGGCCTTCACCGTTGGGCGCGGCAAGGCAGGCGGTCTGCGTCGGTGTGCAGTCATCCGCCGACTTGAGGCTGGAGGTCAGCCCCATGTCGCCGGCGAGGGCATGGGCGTTTTGCTGATTGAGACTGGGCTGCGAGGCCTTCCAGCCGAAACGTCCCAGCACGGTTTTCTGCTGTGCGTCGTCCCAGACCCAGTTGGGTGTGCCGGTGATCCCCGTGCCTTTACTGTCCTCCGGGTCGGCGTTGGCCAGAATCGCTGCTTCAGGAATGGCCTCCAGCAGACCCAGGCCGATCATGGGCGGCGCGATGCGGGCCGAGGCACGGGTCTGCGGGTGCATCGCCCCGTAACCGAGCTGGGTGATCTGCAGGGTAGGGCGACGCAGATGCGCGGGCGTACCGTCGCGGAAGTGCACGGTCATCGAGTCATATTCCACGCGCACTTTGCCTTCGGGTGTCACACCGGGAATCGCCATGTCCTGGAGCTGTTTGCCATAGACCGGCTCGGGTGTCAGGCCCAGACGCTTGATCTGCTCTGCGTAAGCAGGCTCATCGGGAATCGACAGGCGTACGAGCATTGACACGGCGTTGTCGGCGCCCGGCTCGGGCGGGTGTCCACGGCCATCCTTGATGTGGCAGTTCTGGCATGCATTGGTGTTGAACAAGGGACCCAGGCCGTCTCGCGCGGTCGTGGTCGAGGGCGCGATGACCCAGGGATTCCGGAAAAAGCTGTTGCCGACGCTGAAGTCCAGGCGCCGGGTCGGTGCAAGGTTGGCGGACGGAAGGGAAAACGCCGCGCGGTCCTTTTTGTAGACGGTGGTTGCGCCGCCGGATCGTGCCTCGCCAGGCTCGGCGGCGGTAAAACGCGGGGCGTCGTCGCACCCGCCAAGGGCCGAGGCCATCAGCAGGAAAAGCCAGAGACGGAACCGCGCAGTCATACACATCCTGCAAAGGGCTGGAAATCGGGGCGAGAGCTTACCAGCCCCGTTGTTCAGGAATAAGAGGGATTTGCGTTTGTAAGTGTCTCTCGAAACGTGTTGTAACCAATTTGCCGCCAGACCCGAGGTTTGGCGGCAAAGCACGAGTCAGACGCCGGCAATTTCCAGCGCGGGATTTTCCACCAACAGTTGCATCAGCCGACGTTCACCTTCTACGACCTTGAACGATCGGTAGTCGCCAATGCTGTCGAGCTGTCGCTCGCGTTCGCGAATGGCGAGCTCCTTGGCGCGTTCGTAGCCGTAGTATTCGACTCTGAATGACTTGGTCACGCTGCTGCCATTGCGTAGCGTCGTGCGCGCCACCCAGTAGGCAATGCCGGTGTAGCAGCGGTAATGCACGCCGGGATAGCCGCTGGTATTGGTTGAGATGAGTCGTTGGCGGATGTCGCGGCTGAGTTTGGGCAGATGATCGAGCAGCAATTGGTCGCGGCAAGCATCGGCTGCTTTGCGGGCGGCTTCGCGGCCACCGTAGCGAGAGAATGAAAACAATCTGTTGAAGGTTCTTCCATCACGGTAGATCGTCACTTTCCAGGCACGAGGCCCCTTGATGCCGACCAACAGATGGATGCCGTAGTCATTGGCTTTGAGTGTGCTGACGCGGCGCCTTTTGTTGTTTCTCTTGGGCACTTTCTGTCTCCTCCTGGATAGGGTGGGGTCAAGGAAGTGCGCATGATCGACGGCCAATAGAGCGCGTTCAATCCGACAGGGGGCGAACAGGAAACGCCCTACAAAACTTACGGATCGGTCTTCAGAAACCCCGTGTTCACAGGGAGGTGACGGTTTTTTCGTGGTCAAAAAAAGGCCGACCCGCCAATGGATCGGCCTTCTTTTGACGTTCATCGCCCTGCGCTCAGACGAGTGCCTGGCAGGCATCGATCAGGATCGGACTAAAAAAACGGGCCCATCAGAATTCGTGATCGGCGTTGTCCGGGTTCAGGTCGGTGATGCCCAGCTTGCCAGCGGCTTGCTCGATGGCGCCGGTCTGCTTCACCAGTGCCTCGATGGCGTCACGAACCACCTGATTGCCAGCGGTATTGCCCGCCGCGATCAACTGGTCGAAATGTTCGCCCTTGTTGGCGTGATCGACAATCGCCTGCAGTTTCGCCTGTGTCGCATCCAGGTCGGCGCGTACGGTGCTGTCGGTCGCGGCATCGGCCTTGGCGACCAGCGAGGACAGGCTTGGACCGCTGACTTTGCTGCCGTCCACGCGGGTGTACTCACCCAGGTAAACGTTGCGGATCCCCAGACCGTTGTAGAAGTGGGAGTTGTGGGTGTTGTCGCTGAAGCAGTCGTGTTCGTCTTCGCTGGAGTTGGCTTCCAGCGCCACCTTCATTCGCTCACCCGCCAGCTCGCCCAGGGACAGGCTGCCCATGCCGAACAGCATTTTACGCAGGCCGTTTTCAGCAGGCTCCGCTTCCAGCGTGGCGCGGTAGTTGTCGGCAACGCCCGGTTTCCAGTTGTTGACCATTTCTTCCAGGTCGCTCACCAGCAGGTCGGTCGCGGCTTTCAGGTAGGCACGACGACGGTCGTTATGGCCACCGGTGCCCCCTTTGCCTTCAATGTAGTCACTCGCGGGACGTTCGCCGGCGCCCGGGCCGTTACCGTGCAGATCCTGGCCCCAGAGCAGGAATTCGATCGCGTGGTAACCGGTCGCAACGTTGGCTTCGGAGCCACCCAGCTCGTTCAGGCTGGCCAGTTTCTCGGGCGTGATTTCGGTGACATCGACCTTGTCTTCGCCGACCTGCACCGACGTGTTGGCGATGATGTTGGCGGTCGCGCCCGGGTTGCCGAGCGCATGCTGGTAATCCTTGGCCACGTAGTCGATCAGGCCTTCATCCAGCGGCCAGGCGTTCACCTGACCTTCCCAGTCGTCGATGAGGGTATTGCCGAAGCGGAACACTTCGCTCTGCATGTACGGCACACGCGCCGCGATCCAGGCGTCGCGCGCAGCTTTCAAGGTCTGGTCGTTCGGCGTGGCGAGGAATGCGTCCACCGCGGTGCTGAGTTTCTTTGCAGTGGATTCGGCATCGCTGAACACGGCGAAAACGATGTTCGCGTAATTAGCGACCACGGCCTTGGCGGCGGCATCGCTGGTCTGGGTCGATGCTGCTGGCGCGGCTGCGGGAGCCGGCGCGGTTGCAGCGGGCGTCGGGGTGGGCGCGGCGGCGGGCTTGTCCTTGCCTTGGTCACAACCGGCCAGAGCGATAGCGATGGCCAGCAGACTTGCAGTTGCCAGGGGCGTACGAATCATGACGGAATCCTGCGTCGGAAGAATGTGTAAACGGTGGCGGGCGCCAACAAAAAAAGCTGCGCAATAATGCGAAAGATTTGCATTCTGTGTAAAGGCAAAACGCCTTGTTGCGGACGGGGGAGGTATTTCAAGCTGTTACAAGGGGTTTCAGCGTGATCGTTAGTTGATCTCTGCGCAGGCGCTTGCCGGTTGTTGGTCTGGCCACAAGTCGGTCAGCGTGCGTGAATGACTGCAAACATGATTGCGGGAGGGTGTTTGCCGACTGTGTTTGGTCAAATGTATTGATAGAGGATGACCCATCGCGCTCGCGGGCAAGCGCGCTCCTACAACCGCGTGGCGGTGGCTACAGAATCCCCACGTGCGTCCGCTGGGCCTGCTTCAGATAAGACAGCAGCTCCCGCGCGGGCAGCGGCTTGCTGTAGAAATAGCCCTGACCTTCGTGGCAGCCCTCGGAGATGATGTATGCCTCTTGCTCCGTGGTTTCCACGCCCTCGGCGATGACCTGCATGCCCAGGCTTTTGCCGAGCTGGATGATGGCGCGCACGATAGTGGCGTCGTCATCGTCGTCGATCAGGTCTTGCACGAAGCTCTTGTCGATCTTGATCTTGTCCAGCGGCAGGCTCTTCAGATAGCTCAGCGAGGAATAGCCTGTCCCGAAGTCGTCGATGGCAATCAACGCCCCGGAGCGACGCAGGCTGAGGAGGTGCTGAGCGGCGGTGCTGATGTCTTCCATCAGGCCGGTTTCCGTGACTTCAAGTTCCAGGCTGCGTGGCGGAAGACGGTAGATCTGCAGCAGGTTGTTGACCACGCGAGGCAGCTCGGCGTGGTGCAGTTGCACGGTGGACAGGTTCACGGCCATGCGCAGGTCGCTAAAGCCCTGATCGTGCCATTCGCGCAGTTGTTTGCAGGCCTGGTCCAGCACCCATTCGCCGATGGCAATGATGGTGCCGTTCTGTTCGGCCAGCGGAATGAACTGATCGGGCGGGACGAAGCCGTGCTCGGGGTGAATCCAGCGAATCAGGGCCTCGACGCCGACGACGCGCTGGTCGCGATAGCTGATCTGAGGTTGGTACACCAGATGGAACTGGTTGCGCACCAGGGCTTCGCGCAGGTCTTTTTCAAGCTCGCGGCGGCGACGCATCTCGCTGTCGACGCTGGCGATATAGAACTGATAACGGTTGCGCGAACGTGTCTTCGCCAAGGTCATCGTCTGCTCGGCTTTTTGCAGCAGCTTTTCGGTACTGTCGCCATCCTCCGGGAACAGGGTGATGCCGATGGTTGCGCGCAGGCGGATTTCCTGTTGATCGACGGCGAACGGCGCCTCCAGGTCATCAAGAATGTTTTGTGCCAGCTCTGCTGCTTCATAAGGCTGTTCGATGTCGGCCTGCACCAGCGCGAACTGGTCGCCACCCAGGCGTGCGAGCGCGCCCAGACGGCCACTGTGACCACGCAGACGGTCGGCCAGCGCCAACAGCAGTTGGTCACCCGCCTGATAACTGAATTGTTCGTTGATCCCCTTGAAATCATCGAGGCCGACGCATAGCACGGCCACGCGGTGCTGCACGCGTCCGGCGTCGATCAGAATCTTGTCCAGTTGCTGTTGCAGTTGCTGACGGTTGGGCAGCCCGGTCAGAAAATCATATTGGGCCATGCGCAACAGGCTCGACTCCGCCTCGTGTCGCAAGTGGGTATTGCGCTCGATGGAGGCCAGGAGTTGATTGGCGGTGCTGACCCAAAGGCCCAGTTCGTTCTTCTCATGCCCCTTGAGCAGCGGCAATTGGTGTTCGCTGGGGCGGTCAGGGTTGATGCTCGTCAGGTGCTCGATGATGCGCGACAGCGGTTTGGTCAGCAGCCAGTGATACACCAGATACAACACCAACCCCATCGCCAGAGCGCGCAGTACGCCGGAAATAAAGATGATCATCGAATTGACGAGAAAGCCCTCGCCATAGGTCGCGGTATCGAGGGTGATGCGCAGATCGCCGTAGTATTCGCTGTACGGGCTGCGGCCTACCAACTGCGTGGTGAAGCTGCGTTCCTTGCCGAGGATCGGGTCGGTCAGCCAACGGGTCGGCGAGTGTTTGAGGTCCCGGGTTTTTTCCGCGAGCAATGTCTCGTTGGGATGGCCGATGGATGCCATGCGTACGGCCTTGTCCTGAAACAGCCCCTCGATGACCTGCATGCCCATTTCCCGGTCCAGGCTATAGACCGCCTGGGTCGATGGATCACGGAACATGTCGAGAATCCGCTCGGCGTCAGTGGCGACGGCCTGTCGGGTCTTGTAGGCGTCGTAAACGATTTGTGCGCAACTGAGCACAACGCCCACGACAAGCGCTGAGAGCAACACCACACGCAGCAGCTTCACCGACAAGCTGTTCTTGAGTTCCAGCTTCAAATGGGCATTCCTTCATCCATGCTGATAGCGGGTGACTGTATGCAAGCATTGGCAATGCACGCCATGGGGTCAAGGCTCGATACACCTGACCTGTTTCATTCAGATAACGATCCACATGCAGGCAAGTAAGGCTATCAGTACTGTGTCGGTAAACAGGGGGTGGAACTTGAGCTTCTTTTCATCTGTTCGAACGAAACTGATATTAGTCCGCTATCGCTTTCTGACAATACATAAAGGACGAACAGAAGGCGAAAAAAAACCCGGCGGTGCCGGGTTTTTCTCTAAGTCGCGCTCTGATGCAGCGATCAGGCGGTGAAGGCTTTGCCTTCGAACTGCTCGGCGACGAACTTCCAGTTCACCAGGTTCCAGAACGCTTCGACGTATTTTGGACGCAGGTTACGGTAGTCGATGTAGTAGGCGTGTTCCCAGACGTCGCAGGTCAGCAGCGGGGTGTCGCCGCTGGTCAGCGGGTTGCCGGCGCCGATGGTGCTGGCCAGCGCCAGGGAGCCGTCAGCTTTCTTCACCAGCCAGCCCCAGCCGGAGCCGAAGGTGCCGATGGACGTCTTGCTGAATTCTTCCTTGAACTTGTCGAAGGAGCCGAACGCAGCGTTGATGGCGTCAGCCAGCGCACCGGTAGGTTGGCCGCCAGCGTTTGGCGCCAGGCAGTTCCAGTAGAACGTGTGGTTCCAGACCTGGGCTGCGTTGTTGAAGATACCGCCCGAGGAGGACTTGACGATTTCTTCCAGAGTCTTGCCTTCGAACTCGGTGCCTGGCACCAGGTTGTTCAGGTTCACGACGTAGGTGTTGTGGTGCTTGTCGTGGTGGTATTCCAGAGTTTCCTTGGAGATGTGCGGTGCCAGAGCATCATGAGCGTACGGCAGCGGAGGCAATTCGAAAGCCATGGTAATTCTCCTAATCAGGTCAGTTGCGGTTAGCGCAAGGCCGATCACGGGCGGCCAGACAGAACATACGCCGGAGAGTCTTTTACTCTTTGCGGCGCAGGGGTCTGGATCATAGCACCGGGTCCGGCCCATAACCACGCAACAACTGTGTGGGATAGAGGTTCCAGAGCGTTGCACGGGAAACATGGATATTTTTGATGCGTCGCCAGGCGCATGATCAGGCTGTTCTGATCAATTGCACCGCGACGCTGAACATCATGACGGCGACCATCAGATCCAGCAGACGCCAGGTCGCCGGTCGGGCAAGCCAGGGTGCGAGCCAGGCTGCACCGATTGCCAGTGTCGAGAACCACAGCAGTGACGCACTGGCGGCACCGGCCACGTAGGCGCCCGGTTCCAGCTGCTGGGCCCCAAGCGACCCGATCAGCAGGACGGTGTCGAGGTAAACGTGCGGGTTGAGGAGCGTCACGGCCAATGCCGTCAGCAGCACTGCGCGGCGCGAACGCTGGCCGTCAGCGTCGCCGTGTTGCAGGCTCTGTGGCGAGACGGCGCGGCGCAGGGCTTTGCCGCCGTACCACAGCAGAAATGCCAGGCCACCCCAGCGCGCGACGGCCAGCAAGGTCGGGTTATGCGCCAGTACATTGGCCAGCCCGAACACGCCGGCGGTGACCAGCACCGCATCGCACACGATGCATAACAACGCCACCGACAGGTGATGCTCGCGGCGCAAGCTTTGCGCCAGTACATAGGCATTCTGGGTACCGATGGCCATGATCAGGCCGAACGCAACCAGCAGGCCGTTGAGGTAGCTTTGCCACATGGGGGTCGTGCTCCAGAAGTCGATGAGGCGAATTGCACATTGCTGTGGCGATTGTCGGTGGATTAGCGGTATAAGAAAAACCAATAATGCTCATCGCTCATTAGGGAAAGTGATGTTCGACTACAAATTGCTTTCGGCGCTGGCGGCTGTGATTGAACAGGCGGGCTTTGAACGCGCAGCGCAAGTGCTGGGCCTGTCGCAGTCGGCCGTTTCACAACGGATCAAACTGCTGGAGGCACGCATCGGTCAGCCGGTGCTGGTGCGGGCGACGCCACCCAGCCCCACTGACATCGGTCGGCGCCTGTTGAACCACGTTCAGCAGGTGCGGTTGCTGGAGCGAGACCTGCAAAGCGTGGTCCCGGCACTGGACGAGGGCGGTATTCCGGAACGGCTGCGCATCGCCCTGAACGCGGACAGTCTGGCCACCTGGTGGGCGCTGGCGGTGGGGGATTTTTGTGCCGAACACCGGTTGCTGACCGATCTGGTCGTCGAGGATCAGGACGTGGGCCTCAAGCGCATGCGTGCCGGTGAGGTCGCGGCCTGTCTATGTGGCAGCGAACGCCCGGTGGCGGGCGCGCGCAGTTTGCCACTGGGCGCCATGCGTTACCGTGCGTTGGCCAGCCCGGCGTTTATTGCGCGGCATTTCCCCAACGGCGTCACGGCTCAGGCGCTGGGGCGTTCACCGGCTCTGGTCTTCGGGCCGGATGACTTTCTGCAGCACCGCTATCTGGCCTCGCTGGGCGTCGAAGGCGGTTTCGAACATCACTTGTGCCCGTCATCTGAAGGTTTCATCCGCATGACGGAGTCCGGAATGGGTTGGGGGCTGGTCCCTGAATTGCAGGTGCGCGAGCAACTGGCGAGCGGCAAGCTCGTGGAATTGTTGAGTGATCGCTGCATCGATGTGCCCTTGTACTGGCATCATTGGCGCAATGGCGGGCAGTTGTTGACCCAGTTGACCGATCATCTGGCGAAGAAAGCCGGTCAATGGTTAGTGCCGCTGAAGGCGCACTGAGCGTCAATGCCAGTCTGTTAACAGGCAAACGCAACATGTACACATCAACGGAGCGGTAAATGAAGATTCTGGTCACCGGCGCAAGCGGCTTTATCGGCGGACGCTTTGCGCGTTTTGCCCTGGAGCAGGGATTGAGCGTCCGGGTCAACGGCCGTCGCGCGCAAGGCGTTGAGCATCTGGTGCGGCGCGGCGCCGAATTCATTCAAGGCGACCTGAGTGATCCAGAACTGGTACACGCCTTGTGCGACGACGTCGAGGCGGTCGTCCATTGCGCGGGGGCTGTGGGCACGTGGGGACGTCGTCAGGATTTCCATCAGGGCAACGTTCAGGTCACTGAAAACGTCGTCGAAGCCTGTCTCAAGCAACACGTCCGCCGGCTGGTGCACTTGTCCTCGCCTTCGATCTATTTCGATGGGCAGTCGCACCTTAACCTCCGTGAAGAGCAGGTACCCAAGCGCTTCCATAATCACTACGCCGCGACCAAATACCTGGCCGAGCAAAAGGTGTTTGGCGCTGCCGAATTCGGGCTGGAGGTCATCGCGTTGCGTCCTCGGTTCGTCACGGGCGCGGGAGACACCAGCATCTTCCCGAGACTGATGCAGATGCAGCGCAAGAAGCGCCTGTCGATCATCGGCAATGGCCTGAACAAAGTCGATTTCACCAGCATTCAGAACCTGAACGAAGCGATGCTCAGCAGTTTGCTGGCGACAGGTTCGGCATTGGGCAAGGCTTACAACATCAGTAACGGCACGCCGATTCCGATCTGGGACGTGGTCAATTACGTCATGCGTCAGATGCAATTGCCGCCTGTCACGCGTTATCGCTCGTACGGGCTGGCCTACAGCGCGGCGGCGATCAATGAAGCTGCCTGCATGCTCTGGCCTGGCCGACCTGAACCGACGCTGTCCAGAATGGGCATGCAGGTCATGAACCGAGATTTCACGCTTGATATCAGTCGCGCTCAGTATTATCTGGATTACCGGCCCAATGTCAGCGTCTGGACCGCGCTCGATGAGTTCTGCAACTGGTGGAAGGCGCAGCACGGTCAGGCGGTTTAAAACGGTCGGCGTTTAATAAGGTCCCACGTGTCGCGGTTATACTGCCGCCATTCAGATTCAGCGGTCTTTAAAGGGAAACACATGCGCAAAGATCCGTATGACGACATCGATGACGTTCCGAGCCTCAGCGCCAAAGATGATGACGACGACTTCATCCCGACCGCCGGTGCCCGAGAGCGCACCACGGTGTATTCACGCACCACGCCTGTGGTCAAGGTCAAAGCCCCGGGCACAGGCGCCTTGTGGGCCTTAATCGGGGCGCTGTTCATTGCATTCTGTGGCTTGGGCTGGTGGAGTTTTCAGCAGGTTTCGTTGATGGAGCAACAACTGGTCGCCACCCAGGAAAGCTTCGCGCGTATCAGCGAGGAAGCGGCGGGGCGCCTGCAGGATATCTCCGGCAAGGTGGTCGCCACCGAGTCGGTGGCCAACAGTGGTGGTGAGGCGTTGAAAGCGCAGATCAAGCAATTGCAGGATCAGCTCGCCGATCAGAGCAAGCAGCAGCAAGGCGTCGCGGGGTTGCAGGGTGGTCTGGACAAGCGTCTGGAGCAGATTGCGGCTCAAGCGACGCAGCAGCAAGCGACCAATCAGCAGTTGCAGGATCAGTTGAAGACGGTCTCGACCGAGCTGGCTACGCTGAAGGCGGCGATGCCTGACAGCAAGTCGGCGCAATCGCAGCAGGATCGTCTGGAGTCGGAACTCAAAGGCCTGAGTGCCGATGTGGCGAATTTGAAGAAGAGCAATAACAGTCAGGCGATCGAGCGTCTGGAGCAGGACATGATTGTGCTCAAGAGCGAGCAGGATAATCGTCCTGCGCAGCCGGCCTCATCCGCAGCGAGCACGGCGGAGTTCGATGCGTTTCGCGGGCAGATGACGCGCAATCTCAATACCTTGCAGAGTCAGATTCAGACGTTGTCGCAGCAGATCAATGCGCGGGGGCAGTAGGCGCACTGAGTGAGGCGTGAGTGCGGACAGTGAGGTGAGATGTTCGCTGTTTGTGGTGGCGCTGCTTTCTTGGTTTGGCCTAAGGGCCAAACTGTTTCGCCTCCGGCGAGTTACTTGGAAAAGCACCCCAAGTCACCAAGGGTGCTTGCTCTTGGTTTGGCCCTCCTGCGTCGGGTACCCGCACTCCGATGACGCTTCGTGGGCCCGCCGCCATCCGCCATCCATGGCGGCGGGCGGCTCTCGCGGCATCCATGCCGCTCGACCCATTGCGCATCGTCTGCGTTTGGCCTGCACCCAAGTCGCGTTTTGTGGTGTCTGGACTGTCGCGCACAAGAGCAACGCTGGCTGGAGCTAATGCTCCTCGCATTCTTGGTACGTGCATCCATTTCCCGCACACCACTCTCTCTTGTAGGACCGCGCTTGTCCCGCGATCTGCCGGGAACCGGCAGCAAGACCTGTGCATGCAGGGTGTCAGGCAGAATCGAGTCGCCTGGTTTTGCTACCGCTGCGCGG
>NZ_FOEO01000015.1 GCF_900110765.1 Pseudomonas sp. NFACC02 | reverse complement strand
ACCCCTGGGAGACGTCCGAGGTTACGAGGGCTGTTGATGGGGTGTGTCAGTCACCTTCGATGCTGCTGAACCACTGCATTCGCCAGCAAGCCGGCTTGTATGGTGCGCATTTCCACTATTTGGGGTGACGCTGACGGTGTGGCTTGTCCTAACGTCCAAACTGTTCCGCCTTCGGCGGGTTACTTGAAAGGACACCAAGTAACCAAGTGTCTGGCTCCTGGCTTGGCCCTCCTGCGTCGGGTACCCGCACTCCGACGACGCTCCGTGGGCCCGCGCCGAACGGGCATCCATGCCCTGACGGCGCTCTCGCGGCATCCATGCCGCTCGACCCACTGCGCGCCGTCTGCGTTTGGCCTGCACCCAAGTCGCGCTTTGTGGTGTCTGGCCTGCTGCGGTATGAAGATCAAAAGCCACGGCGCGCTTGCGCTGTTTAGGTTCAACACCTCAATCGTTGAATAAATATAAAACCTGTGGGAGTCATCCGAGGTTACAAGGGCAGCGAATGCGGTGGGTCAGTCACCATTGATGTTGCTGACCCATCGCATTCGCGAGCAAGCTCACTCCTACAGGTTTGTGGTCTGGGCACAGGTTTGCGCGTCAACCTGGGCCCCTGTAGGAGCCGTCCGAGGTTACGAGGGCCGCGAATGCGGTGGGTCAGTCGCTGGTGATGGTGCTGACGCGCCGCATTCGCCAGCAGGCCGGCTCACAGCGGATCTGTCGTGTGGCGTCTGGCCTTAATTGCTCTGCGCCTTTTGCAGTGCCTGCTGGGTCAAGGAAACACACTCCCTCGCGCCATCGTCGTTGTGCCGGGCCAGTGCCGATTCGGCGCGGTGGACGGTGGTGTCGATGTCGCTTTTCACGGCATCGCTGAGGTTGGGATTGGCGACCTTGGCGTCGCGAATCTTGCTCAGGTTGATCTGGCACAGGCTAGTGTCGTCGTTGGCCGTGGCGCTGAAAGGCAAGGCCAGGGCAGTCAGGAGCAGGCCGGTGAGCAGGGCGTGTTTCATGGCGTTTTCCGCAGAAAGTTGGGTGAGGGGTCGTGATGTCTACGAGCCTGCTGCATGAGACAGCGGATTCTGGATTTCCGCCAGCGGATGTGTTCGTTTAACGTCGGACAGTGCGCGTGTATTTCGGGGTGGGCGATGCGCCATATCGTTCAGGGAACCCCTGAGCGTCTGTGGAGAGTGTGTCTGGAGAAGGGGGGCTGGCGCGGACAGGAAACGTCAAACAGCAACAGGCCATTGACTGGATTGTTGTCGAGCAGGGGAACTCAAAACAATCGGCGTCAATGGCCTGTGATCTTACACGCTGCGCGACTGAGCCGACTGGCGGGTTCTCCTGGCAGGTCGCGCGCTTTCAACTTCCAGCAGATGCATGGCTAACACATCAGTCAGAAAACGGAACTGATCGTTAAAGCCCACCACTTCATTGCTGAAGTGATTTTCCGCCGACGGCATCATGAAGGCTTCAAAGCGTTTGTCTTCAATCAGGCTGTGACGGTTTTTACGAACGACGACATGTTGTGAGTAATAGTTATTACCAAATTTTGGAAAACTAACGTGCAGGGTGACGTCTCGGGTCATGTCGAGTGCTCCGCATCAAACATCAAGTTGAAAGGTACAAGGTGCTGATAAGTGTCAGCTACTGGGGCCTTAGTTGGCCCTTGCCATAACACGATGACTGTTTTCGTCCGCCGTGACGTGCACGGGTTCCGGAGCGAAAAGTTTGAGGGCGACGAGGTAGCTGGTGAAAGCGCTCAGCGTCAAGCAAGTCAGAAGATGAATAACCATTTTTCCTGCCCTCCGTTCGTGTCCGGGTGTGAGGTGATAGTACGCCCCTGATTTTTGAGCGGAAGGCAAATGCAGGAATGTTGGTTATCGACAGGAATGATGGTAGACGCGGAACCTGGAAACGTTGCGTTAATCCAGCGACTGTAGCGCGCCGGATTTCGCCAGGGCGTCCGACGCGGCATAATCGCAGGCACGAGCCCTGTTACAGAGGCTAACGAGCCCTCAAGCGCGAAGGGTTTCCCCGTAGCGATAGGTGGCCAGCCCTGCCAGCACCAGACCACTGAATGCCACGAGGCCGCCCACCAGACCGATGTTGGCGATGCCCAACTGGCTGATCACCAGGCTACCCAGCAGAGCGCCGCCACCGATGCCGATGTTGTAGATCCCCGAGTGCAGAGACATCGCGACATCCGTTGCATCCGGCGCCATGGCCAATACCTTGGCTTGCATGACCAGACCGAAGCACATGATCGCCATGCCCCAGACCACGCTCAGGGTCGCGATCCACGAGGCCTTGCCTGACAACGGCAGCAGGAGAATCAGACACAGCGCGAGCGCGCCGATGGCCGTGATCAACAGCCCGCGCGGGTAGCGGTTGTTGTAGCGGCTGAACACGAGGGAGCCGAGAATGCCGGCGCCGCCGAACAGCAACAGGATGATGGTGGTCATCTCGCCGCTCATCTTGGCCACCACGTCAGCAAAGGGCTCGATGTAGCTGTAGGCGGTGAACTGCGCGGTGATGACCAGCGCAGTCAGCACATAGAGAGACACCAGGGCCGGACGCTTGAACAGGATCGGTAAGCTGCGCAGCGAGCCTGAGTTCTGGCTCGGCAGCAGCGGCAGCGATTTGATCAGCACCAGCACCGTCAGGCCCGACGCGATGGCAATGGCCAGAAACGTCGTACGCCAGCCCAGCGCTTCGCCCAGCACGCGGCCCAACGGGATACCCAACACCATCGCCAGCGAAGTGCCTGTCGCCAAAAGACCCAGGGCTTGAACCTGTTTGCCCGCAGGCGCGACGCGCACCGCCAGCGATGCGGTGATCGACCAGAACACCGCGTGAGCCAGGGCGATACCGACCCGGCTGACCAGCAACATGCCGAAGCTGGAGGCCATGCTCGACATCACATGGCTGGCAATGAACAGGATGAACACGAAGGTCAACAGCTTGCGCCGCTCGATGTTGCGGGTCATCAGCATCATCGGTAACGACATCAGGGACACGATCCACGCATACACCGTCAGCATCAGGCCGACTTGCGCGGTGGTCATGTCGAAGCTGTGGCCGATGGCGCTCAGCAGCCCGACCGGCACGAATTCGGTGGTGTTGAAGATAAAAGCCGCCAGGGCCAGCGCGATTACGCTGAGCCAACTGCCAGTGCGAGCATCGGTGGTGTTCATTAAAGGACGCGTCAACCTCAAGGTAACGATTGGAACTGCCAAGGTCGCGGCGCTCACACCTGCAAAACGCCGACAAGCAGAAACGCCGCGCGAGGCTGGAGCCTGTGCGGTGCATGCAGTCAGCAAACTATTATGAGTATGGGAGGGTACGACCAGATGAGGCGCAGTCTACGCCGTTGTTAACGTTGTCACAACCGACGATCCCTGCGTCAAAGTGGCTCACGAGGCGCCGATGACAGCGGCAAGCCCTCCGGCTTTTCAACGCGCCTCGCTGGCCACACCTTGGCGCATCTTCCGAACGGTATCCCGGATAAGTTGACGGTGTTTGATAGTTGCTCTTAGCTCAAAGAACAAGAACAAAGTTCGGTGCAGTAAGTATCGAACAGCATTGCGTCCAAGGAAGTAAGCCTGTCTTGGGTTACTGCAGGAGCATGCCTGATGAAACGGACTTTCAAGACTCGGGTCAGTGACATTTTCTACGCGTATTGTGTCTCTGCTGTATTACTGCCGATCACGGAGGCACACGCCGCCTGCTCGCTGACGGCCAGTGCAGGTAATGACAGTTATGTCTGCGACAGCGGCACAAGCCCGGGGCTTGTTGATCTGCTGGGCAACAACACATTAACGCTTCCGGTCGGTGGTACAGGGACCATTACCGGTAATGTCCAGTTTGGCACCGCGACAAACCGCCTGGAGATGGACGCCGGAAACATACTCGGCAGTGTCGACCTGGGTGACGGCGGTAATGCCATTCGTATCGGCGGGGGCACCATTCGCGGCGCTGTGTCGCAAGGCAGCGGACAGGACAGCTTCGTCATGACCGCAGGCTCCATTCAATCGCTGGCTCAGGGCGACAGCCGCGACCTGTTCTCCATGAGCGGTGGGACCATCATCGGTGCCTTTGAAGATGGCGATGTGGCAGCCATGAGTGGAGGCACGATTGGCCGAGTCGACATGAAGCTCGACGACAACATCTTCGAGCTGTCAGGCGGTCAGATCATCGGCAATCTTGTCACCGGCTTCGGTCGCGACACCGTCATCGTCTCGGGCGGCAGCATCGGCGGCAACATCAGCGTGAGTGGAGGGGACGACCGCATCACCGTCACCGGCGGCGTCATCTCCGGGCAGATACGCGCCAGTTTCGGAAACGACACGTTCGACTGGGACGGTGAGGGACAGATTCAATCGGCGGTGCTGATGGGCGATGGAGACGACACCGCGCGTGTTGCCAGTCTCACGCAGAGCACACTCGATGCGACACCGGCGCTGGACGGCGGTTTGGGCACGGACACATTGACGTTCATCAACACCTCATCCGCCACGCCGGGACGTTACGTCGGCTGGGAGACGGTCAACCTTTCCGATCAGTCGCGGTTCGATCTGGACGGTGACTTCTTCATGGGGGACAGCGCCACGGGCACTGGCACCTTTAACATCGACGCCAGCAGCACGCTGACGTCGGTGCAGGGGGCGATCCGGCCCTACATCGCCGATCGGCTCGCAACGCTCAATAACGCCGGGGTGATCGACATGACGTCTCGAAGCGCGTCTGCCAGCGATACGCTCAGCGTGTTCGGCAACTATGTGGGCAGCAACGGTCAGTTGTTGATTCAGACGACGCTGGGCGATGACAGCGCTCCCAGCGACAGGCTGGTGGTGTCCCAAGGCGCGATCAGTGGCAACACTCAGTTGGGCGTAACCAATCTGGGTGGTCTGGGTGGGCTTACCCAGGCCAGCGGTATCGAGGTGGTTCAGGCCGTCAATGGTGCGACCAGCAGCAATGATGCCTTCGCTCTGAAAGGTTCGGTGTCGGCGGGCGCTTATCAGTACTACCTGTTCAAAGGTGGCGTGACAGCGGGAACCGAGAATAACTGGTACTTGCGATCTTCTGTGGTGGCGGTGGCTCCACTGGCGGTGCCGACGCCTCCCGCAGCGCCCGTGGTGCCGCAGCCCACGGTGCCAGTGCCCGTCGCGCCGCCCACGGTGGGGGTGGATGAGCCGGTCGTCGAGCCACCCACTGCAACGCCGGTTGCACCGGCGCTGCCTGCGACCTCCGACCCGATGGCCGTGGCCAGCACCTCGCCAGTGCCTGCCGCGACGACGCCTCCGGTTCCCCAGGCTGTGCCGGGTGACGAGGCCATTCCCCTGTATCGTCTTGAGGTTCCGGTCTATTCGGTCGTCGTGCCCGCTGCGCAACTGATGACCCTGTCCGCGCTTGGCACATTCCATGACCGCCAGGGTGAACAAAGTCTGCTGACCGAAGCAGGAGGTGTTCCCGCCGGATGGGCGCGAATCTATGGCAGTGATTTCAAAAAGAGCTGGTCGGGTACCGCGTCGCCGCGCTTTGACGGTTCAAGTCAGGGTTACCAGATCGGCCATGACCTCTATGCTGCCGCCACCGATTCTGGTCAATTGCAGCGCGTGGGATTCTTCGTCGGGCAAAGTCGGCTGCGAGGTGATGTCGACGGGTTTGCTGAAGGCTTCCAGCGCCGCAAAGCCGGTCGCCTGAAGCTGGACGGCGATCATTTCGGCGCGTACTGGACCCTTGTCGGGCCAAACGGCGGGTACCTCGATGCGGTTGCGATGGGCACACGCCTGAGCGGCAACAACCGATCTGCTCGAGGCGTCAAACTCGACACCGAAGGTCGGGCGGTCACGCTGTCGCTGGAGAGCGGTTATCCGTTTTCTGTCTCGAATCACTGGGTTGTCGAGCCCCAGGTTCAGATCATTCATCAACGCATCGATCTGGATAAACAGAATGACGGCGTATCCGATGTTTCATTCGACTCACAGGCCTATTGGACGGGGCGAGTCGGCGCGCGGCTCAAGGGGCGGTATCTGGTGAATAACCTCCCCGTGGAACCCTACCTGCGCGCCAACACCTGGCACACGTTTGGCGGGAAGGACACCGTCACCTATAACGGCGTCGACCGAATCAAGACGGATCACAGGTCCTCTTTCGCAGACGTTGGCGTTGGCGTTGTGGCGAAAGTGTCGTCGAATGTCAGCCTTTATCTGGCCATGGACTACGACACCCATCTGGACAGCGAAGCGCTTGAAGGCGCAAGTGGGACCCTGGGCGTGCGCGTCAGTTGGTGACTGTATTCGCGGACTCGACGCATCGGAGCGCGGGCTCATCACAAGGGCGGTTTGCGACCCGATGGAGCGCTACGCAGCCATTTCCACCAAAGGTCGCAGGCTGATCTGTGCCACGCCGCCCGGAACTCACACTAAAATTTTCGCGATAAAGCGGCGTAGATCCTCCAGCATCAAATCCGGCTGCTCCCAGGCAGCAAAGTGGCCGCCACGCGGCATCTCAGTCCAATGCACGATGTTGAAGGTTTTCTCGGCAAAGGATCGTGGTGGCGGAATGAAGACAGGGTCGCGGAAGGCTGCAAACCCGGTCGGAACCTGAATCCGGGTACCTGCGGGAAATTTGCCAGAGCCTTCCAGACGCTTGCCGTGGTACATCCAGGTCGCCGTGACGAACGAGGACGTCGCCACATAGAGCATGATGTTGGTCAGCAACTGCTCTTCATTAAACGCACTCCAGATGTCGGGATCGCCGTTCGCATTGCGTGGCAAGTCGGCCCAGCGTCCAAATTTTTCCAGTATCCACGCGGCAGCGCCCACGGGACTGTCGGCCATGGCCACGCCCAGTGTCTGAGGGCGGGTTTCCTGCTCATGGTTGTAGCCGGTTTCCCAGTCCAGGAGCACGTCGCGCCTGGCGACGAAGTCCATCTCTTCCGGTGTGCCTGCTTTAATGCCTTCGACAAGCAAGTCGGCCATATTGAGGTGAATACCGTACAGCGCCTCAGCAGAATCGTGAGCCAGCCAGCCGGCGATACCCGACCCCCAATCTCCGCCCTGCACGATGTAACGCGACTGGTCAAACAACCGCTTCATCAAGGTATTCATCAGTTGAGCCGCTCGCCGTGGCCCGATGACGCCTGTGATGGGCGTCGAAAATGCAAATCCCGGCAACGAGGGCACGATCACGTCGTGTCCGTCCGCACTCAATGGTTGGAGCAGCTGTTCGAATTCGATAAACGATCCCGGCCACCCATGCAACAGCAGCACGGGAGGCTTGGAACCGTCGCCGCGAACATGGAGGAAATGAATGCATTCACCTTCGATATCGGTGGTGAAATGCGGAAGCTGATTAAGCCGTCGCTCCACCTTGCGCCAGTCGTAGTCATGTTCCCAGTAATGGGTAAGCCGCCTGAGGTCATCAATGCCCACCCCGGATTTCCAACCGCCGGTATCCGGCAGTTGGCTCCAGTCATAGGCACTGACCTTCGCCTTGATAGCGTTCAGACGTTCTTGAGGGATATGGATCGTGTAAGGCATAACCATGGCTCGGTCCTCCTGAGCACAACGGACGGCAACGTTCTGACGAAGGTCCGTTCGTATGAATGTGCATTGCACTGTTGTACGCAATGCTAGACTCCGCTCAACCCCACTGATAAGCCCCGATCTGAGCGAAATACCTATGCGTGCTGCGCAAAAGTGAGAAACCATGGACATCATTGGCGATCTTGAAATTTTCACTCTGGTAGCCGAAACATCCAGCTTTTCGGCCGCTGGACGATCGCTCAATCTGGCGCCTTCATCTGTGGCACGCGTTGTCGATCGCCTTGAAGCACGCCTCAATGTCCGGCTGCTGCTGCGAACCACCCGAGCACTGACCTTGACGGCAGAAGGGGTCACTTACCTGTCTTCGGCACGACGGATCCTTGCTGACCTGAAAGAGACCGAACAATTGATCACTGACCGAAGCTCGCCGCGTGGGCGCCTTCGGATCAGCGCGTCGATTCTGTATGGCAAAACATTCTTGCTGCCGCTGCTAAAGGATTTCACTCATCGGTATCCGGACATCCTGGTCGATATAAACCTGACGGACACTGTCGTCGACATCAGCGCAGGTCAGGCCGATGTCGCGCTGCGCCTCGGCCCTCTGGCTGACGCGCCCTTGGTTGCGCGGAGACTGGGGAAAACCCGCAAGGTGATCGTCGCGTCACCGGAGTATCTGGCGGCGCGGGGAACGCCTGAAGTCCCTGAAGACCTGCACGGTCATGATTGCATCGACTTCAATTTCAAGCGCGCCGCTCCAGGCTGGCCCTTTATCAAAGACGGAAATGAATACGCCCTCAAGATCAAAGGCAGCATCGAAACCAACAATGGCGATACTCAGGGCCAGCTTGCGATTGAGGGGCTGGGCATAGCCCGGGTGTGTGCCGAGACCGTGCAACACGCGATTGAAGCAGGGCAACTGGTGCCACTGCTGGAGGCATTCAACCCGGGCGATGGTGAGGAGATTCACGTTGTGTTCATAGGGGGGCCACATCTGCCGGCCCGCGTGCGCTGCTTCGTCGATTATCTGATGGAGTCCCTTGGCAAAGGGTTTTTGCGGGTGTAGCGGATCGCCAGAGACTCCGAATCAGAAACGGCGCCTGCCTGAGCGGCTCGACAGTGACAGGCTTAGAGCTGTTTAGCGAAGCGTGCTACCGCTCCGACCACTTCCCGGGCCCCCGTTTGAATCTCCAGGATGACACTCCCGGCCTGTTGAGCGAGGTTCAGCCCCTGCTCAGCCTGCGTGCGGCTGCTGCCCATGCTCGAGACAGCCTGGTCGACCAACAGCTGGTTGTCCTGAACGACCGTCACAATTTCATCGGTGGCTGCGCTGGTGCGGGCGGCGAGCTGCCTGACTTCATCGGCCACGACCGCAAAGCCTCGGCCTTGTTCGCCTGCCCTCGCTGCCTCGATTGCGGCGTTGAGCGCCAAGAGGTTGGTCTGCTGAGCGATGCCCCCGATCGTCTGCACGATCGAACTGATCAACAGGGACTGTTTGCCCAGTGCTTCTATTCCGTTCGAGGCCAAGGTCATCTGGTCGACGATCTGATTCATCGTGGCCACCGTTTGCTGGACCACCGAGGCGCCGCGATTGGCAGACGTGTCAGTTTCCTGTGAGATGTCGTAAGCCGTGCTGGCCGCATGGCTGACCTCCTGCTCGCGGCGCACCTGTTCGGTAACCGGCGTGGCAAACTTGACGACTTTGTAAAGCTTGCCTTCGCTGTCCAGAACCGGGTTATAGCTTGCTTCCAGCCATATTTCATGGCCACCGCTGTCAATGCGCTTGAACCGGTCAGCCACAAACTTTCCCGCCCGCAATGTCGCCCAGAACTTCTCATAGTCCGGTGAATTAACGTAAGCCGGCTCACAGAAGATACTGTGATGGCGACCTGCAATCTGAGGAAGCGAATACCCGACGGCTCGCAGAAAATGATCGTTGGCCGTAATGACTTTGCCGGACAGATCGAATTCGATGACTGCAGTCGATCGGTTGAGCGCCTGGATCAGTGCGTCGTTCTCTCTGGCGTGGTTGACAGTTTCGGTGACGTCGAATCCATGACACGTCATGTGCGTCACCTGACCACTGGCGTCCTTGACAGGTAACCACACGGCACGTGCCCAGACCATCGTGTTGTCAGCTCTGAGAAATCTGTAATCGTCAGAGACGCTCGTGCCTTTGCTCATCGCTGCCTGGAAGTTCTTGAAGCAGGGCAGGTCTCGCACGTAAGAGGGCGTATAGCGACTCAAAGGGTGCCCGATGACCGACGTCTGAGGCTTGCCGATGAACTCCAGAAATTTCTGTCCAGCCGCGGTGATGTTCATGTCCCTGTCGACGGTCAACGTAATCGTTTCGAGCCCGATCATTTCCTGCGCTTGACGAAGAGTCTTCAATTCGTCCTGTAGCGTTGCGTAATCGCGTTTTAGCTTTTTATTAAACATGGGGCTCACCGTCGATGATTACAGTCTTATCGATGGTATCGGGTGATAAGGGGCAAAGCTTAAATGCCATTCAGCATATATTTAGTTGTATGGCTTGCTATCTATTGGTAAGGGTTTTTCTACGCTTTTTTTCTACCTTCCGTCGGCTTTTAGAGGCTGCAGTCGAGGGGATTTATGCCGTCTTAGAGTGGCTCGGACAGCGGGTCGATACAACCTGATATCGGGCTGGATTAAACCTCATAGAGGAATGTGGGTTGTCGACAAGACCTGACGCAACCCCATGAACGAGCGAATCTGGCGAACCCCGGGAAGGTAAAGCAGTTGCTCCGCATGGAGGCGGTTGAAACTGTTGCTGTCCTTGGTTCGTATCAACATGAAGTAGTCGAATTCCCCCGTGACCACATGGCATTCCATGCAACCGGACACCTTCTGCGCCGCGGCTTCGAAGGCTGCGAAAGATTCCGGCGTCGAGCGGTCCAGTACCACGCCGATCAACACCACCATCCCTGCATCGAGCGCTTGATTGTCCAGCAACGCGACGATGCCCTTGATCAGGCCCGCCTGCTTCAGGCGTTCGACTCGTCGCAAGCAGGCCGGCGCGCTCAGTTTCACCTTCTCGGCAAGCGCCACATTGGAGACAGAGGCGTCTCGCTGCAGGGTCTTGAGAATGGCGCGGTCGGTTCGGTCCAGCGGGAGCGGCTCCGCACCTGGACTGCCGGGTTTCCTGTGGTTGTTTGTTGCGCTCATATTGGTTTCTACACAATAAAAATATGTTTGAAGTCATGAGTGGTGATTAATATTTCTTTAAAGGGTTGAAACTTGCAACACATATTTTTGGCTTTGTTCTTACTATTGAACGCATCGAGGCCCCTCTGAAAGAACCTGAAACGCAGCCTTTTTGCCTTTCGGTCTGGCGCTTGGATATCCCGATAAACAAGGAGCAGAGTCATGAACCTGAATCGCTTTAAACGTTATCCGCTGACCTTCGGTCCTTCTCCGATCACGCCCTTGAAACGCCTCAGCGAACACTTGGGCGGCAAGGTCGAGTTGTATGCCAAGCGTGAAGACTGCAACAGTGGCCTGGCCTTCGGCGGCAACAAGACGCGCAAGCTCGAATACCTGATCCCCGAGGCGCTCGAACAGGGCTGCGACACCCTGGTGTCCATTGGCGGGATCCAGTCGAACCAAACCCGGCAGGTCGCGGCTGTCGCAGCCCACCTCGGCATGAAATGTGTGCTGGTGCAGGAAAACTGGGTGAACTACTCCGACGCCGTGTATGACCGGGTCGGCAATATCGAGATGTCGCGCATCATGGGGGCGGACGTCCGACTGGACGCTGCCGGGTTCGACATCGGTATTCGGCCCAGCTGGGAGAAGGCCATGGACGACGTGAGGGAGCGGGGTGGCAAGCCGTTCCCGATACCGGCGGGTTGTTCCGAACACCCCTACGGCGGGCTCGGGTTCGTCGGCTTTGCCGAGGAAGTGCGGGAGCAGGAAAAACAACTGGGGTTCACGTTCGATTACATCGTGGTCTGCTCCGTCACTGGCAGCACCCAGGCCGGCATGGTCGTCGGTTTCGCCGCGGACGGCCGTTCGAAAAAGGTTATCGGCATTGATGCCTCGGCCAAGCCCGAGAAAACCAAGGCACAGATTCTGCGTATCGCCCGGCACACCGCTGAGCTGGTGGAGTTGGGGCGTGAGATCACCGAAGACGACGTGGTGCTCGATACACGCTTCGCCTACCCGGAATATGGTTTGCCCAACGAAGGTACGCTGGAAGCCATTCGTCTGTGCGGCAGCCTTGAAGGTGTGTTGACCGACCCGGTGTATGAAGGCAAATCCATGCACGGGATGATCGAAATGGTCCGCCGTGGCGAGTTCCCCGAAGGCTCGAAAGTGCTTTACGCACACCTGGGCGGAGCACCTGCGCTGAACGCCTACAGTTTCCTGTTCCGCAACGGCTGATTAACGCCAACAACCTGTAGACGCGAGCTTGCTCACGAAGCGGTGGGTTATTCGGCCTCGATGTTGAATGTCACGGTTACATCGTCGGCTCACCGCCCGGAGCAAGCGGCTCCTACCCAATCGCCGGGAGTACCGCCATGCACGCGATATCGCAATCTGCAGTCTGGATCAAGGAACCTTCGGCGGATGTCGGAGTGGTGATCGTGACCAGCGCCGCGTTGCCCCAATACATGATCGACAAGCTGCACATGGCGATAGATGACTGGGACCAGGTGGCTTATCTGGCCATCAAGCAATCCGAGGCGTTGAAGGCCGACTGGTTGCGGGTCGGGTCTAACCCGGAGCAATCTGCCGAGATCGGCGCGTGTTATGCCAGCCACCTGTTGAGTTCCGTCTCCCACGGCAGTTTTTTACTGGATGTCGAAGTCGGCACACTTCCCTGCTTGACCTGGCTGGGGTCCGTGCACGGTCACCCGTTGCGCGTCGTCGAACTGGATACGATAGCCTCATCCACCGCAGCGATGGATCAACAGGTGGAACTCGTGCTTTCGGCGACCCGCCGTCTGGCGAAAAGCGTGCTGCAGGCGCGCGGCGTCATCTAGCCAGCGTCCTCGCCAGTTCGCCTGTTGGGGCGTGAGGGCGTGGACACCCTGGTCCCGGCGATTCCTGAAGATTCCATGACCTCAACTGCTGTCGCCGACGGCCAGAATGGTCGCCACCAAGGCCTGCGCGCGAGGCACCAGCGTGTCCAGTTCCAGATATTCACGATCAGTGTGGACTTTGCCACCGACCGGTCCGAGGCCACACAGCGTTGGAATGCCCAGGCTGGCGGTGAATCCGGAGTCGGCGCAACCGCCGGTGAATTCACCTTCGACACTGAAACCCAGCGCCAGCGCTTTTTGTTGGTAGATGCGCAGCAGCCGTTCGCTGTGACGGGCTTCCATCGGCAGAAAAGTGGTCGCTTCCTTGAGGATGGCGTGGGTGCCGGTCAGTTCTTCTTCTGCGACGATGGCCTGGATTGCGGTAAAGATTCGATCCCAGTGCTCGAGTTCGATGAAGCGCACATCCAGCCGGGCGGAGGCGCTGGGCGCGACGGTGTTGCTGGACGTGCCACCGGATATCAGGCCAACGTTAGTGGTGATGCCTGCCGGGTAATCGGTCAAGGCATGGAGCTTGACGATCTTGCGTGCCAGGGCCTCGATAGCGCTGGCGCCGTCGGCATGGTTGACCCCGGCATGCGCCGCGCGGCCGCTGACTTCGATGATTAGCGTGGCACCGCCTTTGCGCGCGCTGACCACGTTACCGCTGGCCCGGCCGGGTTCGGTATTGAGCACGGCGCGGGCGGCACTGGCTGCGTTTTCGATATGGGGTCTGGCGCTGCCGGAGCCGATTTCTTCGTCACCGGTGTACAGAACCTGCACCGGATAGGGCAACTGCCCGGCGCGCTTGAGTGCCTTTAGGGCGAAGCAGTTAAGCACCAAGCCGCCTTTCATGTCGGCGACGCCCGGGCCATAGGCGAGGTTGGCGTCGCGGCTGTAGCCGCGAGTCGTGGTGGTGCCCTTGGGGAACACCGTGTCGCGATGGCCCAGCAACAGCACCGGCTTCCCAGTTGCGCCTGGCACTTCGGCGACTATCACGTCGCCAAAACCATCGACCGGCATGCGCTTGACCAGGATGCCGTCGGCTTCCAGTTCAGCTGCGAGCAACGCGCCCACAGCGTCGACGCCCACCTTGTCATAGCTGTTGGAGTCGGTGTCGACGATACGCTGCAGCAGCGTTTCCATGGCTTGGCGCTGGTCGGCAAGCCAGTCCAGCGCCTGTTGTGGCGTTGTGCTCATTGCGCCATCTCCCGCAACTGATGTTCTTGAGTCAGGCGTGCCGCGTCGTTGCCCAGGTCCCAGAATAGCCCGGCCATGATTTGCAGGCTTTCCTTGACCACCGGTGCCAGCAAGTGCTCGTTCGGCGCATGTTGTGAGCATGCCGGGTAGGAGTGCGGCACCCACAATGTCGGCAGGCCGAGCACGTCCGCGAACACATCGTTGGGCAGCGAACCACCGAGGTTTGGCAGCAGCGCAGGTTTTTTGCCGGTGGTCTGTGCCAGGGAGCTGAGCGCCCAGTTGACCCATGGGCTTTGCGGGTCCAGTCGAGTGGCATGCATCACATCGATGCGGCTTTGCCTGACCTCGACATTGCTGAAACCATGAGCATCCAGGTGGGTGCGCACAGCGGGAATAAAGGTCGTGTAGTCGCTGTTCACCACGAAGCGGATATGGCAGTGGGCGTTGGCCTTACCGGGGATCGCATGCACGGGGGCATCCGGGTTGCCGGTCTTGAAGGCGATGACGTCGAGGGTGTTCCAGCCGAACACCTTTTCGCTCAGCGAGAGCTCCGGATTACCCCAGTTGGCGTCGATTTCCGGATCGCCCGGTCCACCACCGACCTCAATATCGGCCAGTGCCTGCCGAACCGGCTCCGGCAGTGTCTCGGGCATCAGGCCCGCAACTTTCACCCGCCCGTGTTCATCGACCATGCTTGCGATGGCATTGGCCAGAATGATGCCAGGGTTAGCCAGCAACCCGCCCCAGTTACCGGAGTGATGAGCGCCTTCGCGCAAATTGACCACCAGCTCGAAGTTGAACACCCCACGTGAGCCAAGAAAAATCGTCGGTCGTGATGCCGCCAGGCGCGGTCCGTCCGAGGCGATGAAGATATCCGCTGCGAGCTCTTTACTGTGCGCGGCACAGAATGCACTCAAGCCTGGCGAGCCTTCTTCTTCACCCATTTCCAGCAGCAGTTTGACGTTGAAGCCCAGCTTGCCGTCGCGAGCCTTGAGCGTTTGTTCCAGCGCGGTCAGGTTGATCAGGTGCTGGCCTTTGTTATCCGCCGTGCCGCGGCCATACCAGCGATCACCTTCGACAGTGACTTGCCACGGCGAAAGGCCCTCACGCCACTGCGCTTCATAGCCCCGCACCACATCACCGTGGCCGTAGCTGAGCACGGTTGGCAGTTCTGGATGTTCAATGCGTGTGGCGATCATGAAGGGGCCGCGCCCTGCCACCGGGTTGTCATAGATCTTGACGCTGAAGCCCATCGCCTCGACATGCGGGGTGATGAAGTCATTGAGGTAGCGATGCAACTCGGGCTGGCTGTCCGTTGCCTGGCTTTCGGTGTGCAAGGCGACGCTACGTTCGAGCAGATTGAAGAATGCGCCGTTGTCAAACTGCTCGGTGGTGTTGCTGATGGCCAGTGAACGACTCATGAGTGGACAAGCTCCAGTGTTTGGGCAGGATTGTCGTGAAGGTGGCAACGCACGTTGCCGCCGATAAGCGGACCATTGGCCGGGTAAGCCGTTTTGCAGGGAGCGAAGCAGTCCGGACAGCGCGGATGGAAGGCGCAACCGGACGGCGGTGACATCGGATTGGGGAAGGTGCCGTGCAGGCCGATGTCGGGAATGCCCAGGCGTGGATCGGGCGTAAGCACCGAATCCAGCAAGGCGCGGGTATAGGGGTGGCCGGGTTTGGCGAACAACGACTCGCGGGTGCGTTCCTCGACGATGCGCCCCAGGTACATCACCGCGACCCGGTCGGCGAGGTGTTCAATGACGGCCAGGTTATGACTGATCAGCAGGTAGGTCAGGCCGAATTCGCGCTTGAGGTCTTGCAGCAGGTTGAGAATCTGCGCCTGCACCGAAACGTCCAGCGCCGAGGTGGGTTCGTCGCAGATCAACACGTCAGGGCGCATGATCAACGCCCGGGCAATGGCCACCCGTTGCCGCTGGCCGCCGGACAGTTGGCTCGGATAGCTGTCGATGACCCGTTTGGGCAGGCCGACCACATCGAGCATCTCTTCGGTCTTCTTGCGCCGCTCGGCGGTGCTGCCTATGTCATGCACGATCAGCGGCAGGGTAACGATTTCACGCAGCGTCTTGCGTGGGTTCAGCGAGGAGTACGGGTCCTGGAATATTGGCTGAATGTGCCGGGACATTTCCCTACGATCCGTCGCCGCCAGATGTTTGCCATTGACCAGCACATCGCCGCTGGTTGGCGGCAACAGACCGAGCAGCATTTTTGCCAGGGTGCTTTTCCCGCAACCGGACTCGCCTACCAGCCCCAGGGTCTCGCCACGCATCAGGCGCAGGGAAACGCCATCCACGGCTTTCAGTGTGGCGGCGGGTTTGAAAAAGCCCTTGTTGATCCGAAACTCGCGACGGATATCACACAGCTCCAAAGCGATGTCTTTTTTCATGACCGTACACTCTCTGGAAGGCGAATCGGCGCCCGGTCTGGTGCGGCGAAAAGGCAGCGTGTCCTGTGTCCGCCCTGTTCGACTTCGGGAACGTGTTGCGCGCAGGCCGGTATCGCCTGACTGCACCGATTGCGGAACGCACACCCTTGCTGTTCACCCACCAGGCTCGGCACCAGGCCTGGAATCGAACCCAGCGCCTCACCCGGTCGGGTCCGACCAGGGATTGGAATACTGGCCAGCAGACCACGGGTGTACGGATGCTGCGGGCTCTCGAACAGTTGCAGGGCAGGGGCGGTTTCGACGATTTCCCCGGCATACATCACGGCGACCCGATCGGCGATCCGGGCCACTAGCCCAAGGTCGTGGGTGATGAAGATCACGGCCAGGCCGAGTTCTTTCTGAATGTCGCGGATCAAGCGCAGGATCTGCGCTTGAATGGTCACGTCCAGCGCCGTGGTTGGCTCATCAGCGATGATCAGGTCCGGCTCGCACATCAACGCCATGGCGATGATCACCCGCTGGCGCAAACCGCCAGACAGCTGATGCGGATACTGACGCAAGCGCTCGGTAGCGTTGCTGATGCCGACTTTCTCCAGCATCTGCGCGGCGCGAGCCAGCGCCTCCTTGCGCGACACCTTGCGATGCTGAGTCAGCACTTCGCTGAGCTGATCGCCAATGCTGTAGGCCGGGTTCAGCGAGGTCATCGGTTCCTGGAAGATCATCGCCAGGCGGTTGCCGCGCAAGTCGCACATGCGCCGTTCGCTCTGGCTCAGCATGTCGATACCGTCCAGCGTCAGCCGGGACGCGGTGCGTTTGGCCTGGCGTGGCAACAGGTCAATCAGCGCCAGCGAGGTCAGGGATTTACCGCAGCCGGACTCGCCGACGATGCACAGCATTTCACCGCGCTCGACTTCAAAATCCAGACCACGCACGGCATGCAGCATGTCATCCGGCGTCGGGCTGTTGCCCATGGGGATGTCCACGCGCAGGTTTTCCACATGGAGTAGTGCCATGATTCGGTGCCCTCTATCAGTTACGGCGGTCTATTAGTGACGGTCGTCTATCAGTTGCGGCCGTCAGGCAGGATCAGATCGCGCAGACCATCGCCGACCAGGTTGATGCCCAGCACCAGAATCATCAGGGCGACGCCAGGAATGGCGATGACCCATGGGGAAAAGAACATGTAGGGTTTGCCTTCAGCGATCATCAAACCCCAGGATGGCGTCGGCGGCTGCACGCCAACCCCGAGGAACGACAGTGCCGACTCCAGGAGGATCGCGTGGGCCATTTCCAGCGTCGCGACAACGATCAGCGGGCCGACCAGATTGGGCAGGATTTCACTGACCAGAATGCGCAGGGTCGAGCAGCCAAGCGCCTGGGCTGACGCCACGTATTCAGCGTCGCGAATCTGTTGCACCGAAGCCCTGACGACCACCGCGAAGCGATCCCATAACAGGCAGCCGAGCAGCACGATGACCACTTTCAGTGAGCCGCCCATCAGTGAGGCCGATGCCAGTGCGACCATTACGACCGGCATCGCCAGTCGGGTGGTGATCAGGTAGCTGATAAACGCATCGACCTTGCCCCCGTAGTAACCCGCCAACAGCCCCATGACGGTGCCGATGAAGCCGGAAATCATCGCCGCCGCAATGCCGATGAACAGCGAAATGCGTGCGCCGTAGAGCAGTCGTGACAAGTAGTCGCGGCCCAGCTTGTCGGTGCCGAGGACGTATTCCCAGGTGCCGTGGGCCATCCATACCGGCGGTTTCATGCGCAGCATCACGTCTTGCGCATAAGGGTCGTAAGGCGCCAGCCACGGCGCGAACAGTGCACCAACGAAGATGATCAGCAACAACGCCGCGCCGATGGCGAACCCACGGTGACGAAAGCTCTTGCCAAGTACTCGGCTCAGGCTGCTCGGGGGTGGCAGGTAGTCATTGATCGCGAGGGTCGTGGGGGTGCTCATGTAAGCCTCCTAGCGCACGCGAATGCGCGGGTCGAGCAATGCGTTGAGCACGTCGGCCAGCAAGGTGAGGATGATGTAGATCACCGCAATCAGCAGGACCACGGCCTGTACCACCGGAAAGTCGTCACGGGCGATGGCGTCCCAGGCGAGTTGTCCGATGCCTTGCAGGGAGAACACGGTTTCGATCACCACCGAACCGCCGAGCATGAAGCCGAACTCCACCGCCGCCAGCGCGACGACCGGAATCAAGGCGTTGCGCAGTGCGTGCTTGAACAACACGCGGGCAGGGCGCAGGCCCTTGGCGCGAGCGGTGCGGATGTAATCGGAACTGAGCACATCAAGCATGCCGGCGCGGGTCAGACGCATGATGGCCGGCGTCGCGTAGTAGCCCAAGGCAATGGCCGGCATGACGAAGTGCAGCAGGGTTGAGTTGCCGGACACCGGCAGCCACTTGAGCGTCACCGCAAACACCACGATCAACATCAGCGCGAACCAGAAACTTGGCATTGCCTGACCCAGCACCGCAACGCTCAAGGCCAGTCGGTCAACCCAGGTGTCGCGTTTGACCGCCGCCAGCACGCCCAGTGGAATCGCCACCAGCAACGCGATAGCCAGCGCCATGGCACCCAATCCGAGGGTAATCGGCAAGCGGCTGGCGACGAGGTTGTAGACCGACTCCTGAAAGAAAAAAGAGTTGCCCAGGTCCAGCCGCAGCAAATCGCCCAGCCAGTTGAAGTACTGGGTCGGTAGCGGTTTGTTCAAGCCGTATTGCACGCGGATCTGTTCGATCTGTTCGCTACTGGCTTCCGGTCCGCCGATGGCCGTGGCCAGGTCGCCGGACAGATGCAAAAGAGAAAAACTGATCACCGACACGGTAATCGCAACGCAAATCGCGATGCCCAGACGGCGCAGAAGGAATCCAAGCATGGCAAGTTTCCTCGTATCCAATGGATGGCAGGTGTGAGGACGTGTCCGTGGTGAGGGTGAGTCCGCTCGCCACGGCACCTCTCGGTCAATCCGTCCGGTCGCGGATTATTTCCAGCTGGACTGAACGAAACGCGGCAGCTCATCCGGGTACGGCGTGAACGCGAGTTCGGAGGAGTAGGCGTAGTTCATCGAGTAGTTGAACAGCGGCGCCCAGTACGCCTGTTCGCTGATGCGCTGCAACGCCTTGCGGTAGTTGTCCTTGCGGATTTGCGGGTCGAGGGCGTTATCGGCGGTCTGTAACCAGCCCTGGACTTGTGGATCTTTGATGTTGTCGTCCGGATTGCCCTTGAACCAGGTGCCGGCCGATGCCGAGGTGTCGAGGATCGAGAACGAGCCCCAGGCCTGAAACGAAATCGGCACCTTGCCGGCACGTTGCTGATCGCGCAGGGCGGCGTACTTCAAGTAGCGCAGCTTGGCATTGATGCCCACCGCGCGCAGGTTGCCGATGATGGCTTCGACGTAGTCACGGTCGCGATAAGCGAAGATTTCCGTCTCGAAACCATTGGGGTAACCGGCTTCGGCGAGCAGTGCCTTGGCCTTGGCCGGGTCATAGTTGTAGACCGTGGCCGCGGTGGTATCGCAGCCAAACTGGCCTGGATAACACGCCACCTGCAAGGGTTTGGCTTCGCCACCGACCAGTTGCGTGGCCAGCGCACTGCGGTTGATCGCATAGTTGATGGCCTGACGCACCTTGAGGTTCTTCATCGGCGAGTTTTCCGTGGAGGTCCCACGAGCATCAAGAATCAGGAAGCCGATGCGCATGGTTTCGCCGCTGGTCACGGTCAGGTTCGGCATGCCTTTGAGGTCAACCGCCTGATCCGGGGTCACGCGCCAGATCCAGTCGACACCACCGGTCATCAACTCGGCCAGGCGGGTTTCTGCATCCGGGATCACCCGGAACCTGAGGTGGCCGATATGGGGCTTGCCTTGTGGGCTGTCCGGAAAGTAGTCCTTGTTGATCTCCATCGTCACGCCTTCACCAGCCACCACCGACACGGCTTTATACGGCCCGGTACCAATAGGCTTGCGACTGAATTCGGCCAGGCCGACCTTCTCGAAGTACTGCTTGGGGAATATCGGGACGGCATTGGACAGGTATTCCAGTGCCGGAGGGAAAGGCTTCTTCAAATGCAGGCGGACGCTGTAGTCACCGGTCTTTTCGGCGCTCTTGATCCAGTCCACGTTTTGCACGGCAACGACTTTCGCTTCGGGCGACACCACGTAGTTGAGGGTGAACACCACGTCGTCGGCGGTGAAGGCGTCGCCGTTGTGAAATTTGACGCCTTTGCGCAGCTCAAAGTCGATGGTGGTGTCGTCGACCTGTGTCCAACGGGTGGCCAGCATCGGTTTGTATTCGCCGCTGTCGGGATCGCGGTAGATCAGGTTGTCCCAGATCAGCCGGCCGAGAATCACTCCTTCGCGCAAATCGTTGTGATAGGGGCTGATGTTTTCAGGCTCGCTGTCGGAAGCGTAAATCAGGGTGTCGTTGGCTTTACCGGCATGAGCCGGAAAACTGCTGATGAGGCCCATCAGCGCAATACTGCAGGCGAAACCTTTGATGCCCATGCCGTCGTCTCCGTTGGCGAGAGTGGTTGAATCAAAGGGCAGCGGGTCGCAAATGCGTAAAGGAGGGTAAAGAAGGTCAGGTCATGTTGTTTTGATCTGGACACGAATGTAGGGAAAGGCTATCTATGCCACAAGAATAATATTTCGATACTTCCATTGCCGAAAAGGCAATCCTTGGGGGAGCGCCGATGCAGCTCTATGGTGTGCAGTCCACGGCACTGCGCTATTTTCTGGAAGTGGCGCGATGCGGATCGGTTAGCGAAGCCTCGGTGCGATTGAATGTCGCGGCATCAGCGGTGAGCCGACAGATTTCCAAGCTTGAGCTGGCCCTGAATGCCAGCCTGTTTGAGCGTCGTGCCCGGGGCATGGTGCTCAGCGAGGCGGGGGCGCGACTGGCGGCGTATGCGCGCAAGTCGCAGATTGAGGCCGAGCAGGTGGTGCTGGAAATCACCGAGCTGCATGGCCTGCAACGGGGTCATGTGCACGTCGCCTGCTCGGAAGGATTTGCACTGGAATACATGCCCAGGAACATCAGCGCGTTCAGGCGGGAGTATCAGGGCATCCATTTCACACTGGAGGTCTGTGCGCCTGCGGAAGCGACCGAGAAGGTTCGCTCCGGCGAAGCCGATCTGGCGATGACCTTCAGCCTGATGCCGCAAAAGGAAATCAAAGTCGAACACGTCCTGAGCGGGGCGATTTTTGCCGTCGTCGCCAATTCTCACCCCCTGGCCGGGCGTGAAGCGGTCACTCTCGCCGAGTTACAACCCTGGCCCATCGCCTTACCGAAGGCCGACACGACGATACGGCAACTGTTCGACATCTGTTGCGGCGTACAGGGCCTGCTGTTCGACCCGGTGCTGACCACCAATTACGTCGCCGCCCTCTACAGCTTCGTCCGCGAAGAAGGCGTGATCAGCCTGGCCAGCGAAATGACCTTGCACAAACAAGTGGCCGACAAGGTACTGCAATGCTTGCCGATCCTGGACGAAGGCATGCAGGCACGGCGCATCGAACTGCAAAGCATGGCTGGACGCAATCTACCGGCGGCGGTGTCTGCGTTCCGGGATTTTCTGATCGCCGACCTGGCGAAGGCGAAGCTTCGTTGAGGGGATGAGGGTAGTTGATGCTTCTGTCTTGTAGTCGGTCTGGCGTTTAGGTCGTGAAACCAACGTATTTCCTAGATTTCAGGAATAAAAAAGACGTCTGTGAACGTCTTTTTTTGAGCCGGGGTAAGTTGAACAGTATTTTTAACTTGTTGATTTTTATAGGTAATTATCTTTTAGAGATTTGTCTGGAATACCTTTTGGAATACCAGAGGTTTCCGCAGGCTGTTGGGATTCTCAGCGATATCTCTGCCAATTGTCTTGACTAAGCTGAAGCGCTTCCACCCTCACAGCGCTAAGGCCTCCGTGGTTTCGACATGCGGACCTTCGATTCAGTGATATCCAGTACACTTGCCCTATCTCTAGCCTGCCAGCGGAGCAGGCTACCCGAACAGCTGCTCAAGATTTTTTCGAGTAAAAATGACCCTGATTAAACTAAAAGACCTTGAAGCGCACCTATGGCACGCCGCACACATCATCACCGGCCCCATTGACGCCTCCGACTACAAAACCTACATATTCCCGATCCTATTCTTCAAACGGATCTGCGATGTATATGACGAAGAGTTTGAAGAGGTGCTGGCCAAGGTCGGAAGCGCGGAGCTGGCGCGCGAGAAAATCTTCCATCGCATCGAGGTTCCTGTTGGCAGCCACTGGGATGACGTGTTTGCCAAGTCCCACGATATCGGCAAGGCACTTAAGGATGCTTTTCTAGGCATAGAGCAAGCCAACACCCAGTTGCATGGCATCTTCGGCGATGCCAGTTGGACCAATAAAGAGCGCTTGCCGGATGAGCTGCTAGCCACGCTGCTCAACCACTTCAACAAAGTCGATCTAGGGGTTGCCAGCGTTCGTAACGACGATATGGGGCGCGCCTACGAATACCTGATCAAGCGCTTTGCTGACAAAGCCAACAAGAAAGCCGGTGAGTTCTACACCCCGCGCACCATTGTGCGGCTGATGGTCAACATTCTTGACCCCAAAGCGGGCGAAAGCGTTTATGACCCGGCTTGCGGTACGGGCGGCATGTTGCTGGAGACCATTCACCACGTTCGAGAAAACACGGGTGATCCCCGGCTGCTGAAGCTCAAAGGTCAGGAAAAGAACTTGACCACTGAAGCCATTGCCCGCATGAACCTGTTTCTCCACGGCCAGGAAGACTTTGAGATTGTTCGTGGAGATACCCTGCGTGAGCCCAAGTTTCTGATCTACGACCGGCTCGAAACCTTTGATTGTGTGATCGCCAATCCACCGTTCAGCCTCAGTGAGTGGGGTCATGAACAATGGGCGGCGGACGCCTACAGCCGCAACAGTCACGGCCTGGCCCCGAAAACCAACGGTGACTTTGCCTGGGTACAGCACATGTTCGCCTCCCTCAATGCCGATGGGCGAATGGCGGTTGTGTTGCCCCATGGCGTGCTGTTCCGTGGTGCGGCAGAGGGCCGAATCCGCACCAGCCTGCTCCAAGAAAACCGCATCGAAGCCATTATCGGCGTAGCGCCCAACCTGTTTTACGGCACCGCTATCCCGGCTTGCATCCTGTTGCTACGCAAGCAGCGCCCTGATGAGCATCGTGACCATGTACTTATCATCAATGCCGAGGAGATTTTCACCAAAGGCCGCGCGCAAAACACCCTGAGCAATGCCCAGGCGGATCAGATTTACCAGATCTACCTAGAGCAGTATCAGCAAGGCCCCTCTGCCATAGCATTGGAAGGAGTAGCGCGCTGGGTGCCGCTGGGTGAAATTGCCGAAAACGACTTCAACCTGAACATTGCTCGCTATGTGCAAAAGCCACTGGAAGAAGAAACAATCACCGTCGAAGAGGCGCTGAAAGACTTTCAGCAGAAACTGGCCGCACTGGAGCAGGCCGAGCAGGAGCTGGAAGAACTGCTGATCAAGGAAGGATTTGAGCTATGAGCATGGATAGCGCTGACAGCAACATCTCGCAGTTCATCAAGCAACACGCCGAGTCGCAGTACGAGCAGTTTCACCAGAAACGCCAACATGAAGTTGCCGCCAGCGCAGACAAACGCCTCGCCGACCTGAGCCAGCTTGCTCATCAGCTATTAGACAAGACTCGTAAGAATGATTGAGTACCAGAAAAACCAAGCCTCTCAACTTGGCAAAAAGAAACTCGAAGACCTCCTTTGGGGAGCGGCCGAGTTTCTTCGCGGGCAGATCGACGCCTCCGATTATAAGCAGTACATCTTCCCGCTATTGTTCTATAAACGCCTATCCGACGTTTACCTGGAAGAGTATGTCGAGGCCATGGAGGTCAACGAGGGCGATGCCGACTATTCCGTCATGCCCATGTTTCACCGCTTCCATATTCCCCAGGAGGCGCGCTGGGAAAAGGTACGCCATACCAGCAAGAACATTGGCGAAGCCATCCAGAATGCCCTGCGCCTGATCGAGACCCACAACGAACGCCTGCACGGCGTATTCGGCGATGCCCAGTGGACCAACAAAGAGCGTCTACCCGACCACCTGCTGGCCGACCTGATTCAGCACTTCAGCAAGATCCCCCTTGGCATCAAGTCGGTGGCCCAGGATGACCTGGGCGAAGCTTACGAATACCTGATCAAGAAGTTCGCCGACGACTCTGGCCACACCGCCGCCGAGTTCTACACCAATCGCACCGTGGTGCACCTGATGACCCGCATCATGGGTCTCAAACCCGGTGAAACCGCCTATGACCCCACCTGCGGCACCGGCGGCATGCTGCTCAATGCGGTGATGGACCTGCGGGACGAAGGTAAAGAATGGCGCAGTGTCAAACTCTATGGCCAGGAAGTGAACCTGCTCACCTCCGCCATAGCCCGTATGAACATGTTCCTGCACGAGATCGAAGAGTTTGAAGTGCTGCGCGGCGATACCTTGGCCGAGCCCAAGTTTATCGATAACGACCAGCTCAAACAGTTCGACGTGATCTTCGCTAACCCGCCGTACTCCATCAAAAAATGGAACCGCGACAAGTTCGCTGCCGACCCTTATGGCCGTAACTTTTACGGCGTGCCACCCCAGGGCTGCGCCGACTATGGCTTTTACACCCATATCATCAAGAGCCTGAAGCCCGACACCGGCCGCGCCGCCATGCTCTGGCCCCACGGCGTGCTGTTCCGTGACTCGGAACAGGCCATCCGTAAGCAGGTGATCGAGTCGGACATTATCGAAGCAGTGATTGGCCTTGGCCCCAATCTCTTCTATAACTCGCCGATGGAATCCTGCGTGGTGGTGCTCAACTGCAACAAACCCACTGAGCGCAAAGGCAAGATCCTGTTTATCAATGGAATCGAACATGTCACACGCGAGCGCGCACATAGTCGACTCTCGGACGATGACCTCGCCGTACTAACCGAAGCCTACTTCGCGCCGGACAAATCTCCGGCCATTACTGCGCTGGTGGATATCGAAGCGATTCGCGAGAACCAACACAATTTGTCGATACCGCTTTATGTGCAGTCCCCCAGCGATGGGGATTTGCATGAGATCGAACACGCCATTGAAGCCTGGAAAGTCAGTCGCGTCCGTTTGAAAAAGCAAACTAGCAGATTGTTAAAAAACCTCGCTGAATTGGGTTTTTCTTCAGAAGAAATATCTACCACCAAAACCTTGAGTCCAGTAATCGAGCGATTTGAAAGAGCATTGTCTGATGGTTGGCAGAGATTAAAATTTAGCGATGTCGCTAGGCAGTGTAAGGAATCTGTAGATCGAGAGAATAACCCCTTCGAAAGATATGTAGAGGGTGGTCATATGGATACCGAAGACTTAAGAGTGAGGAGGTATGGCACCTTCTCTGATGACTATGTGGGGCCCGCATTTCATCGCATATTTCGAAAAGGTCAAATACTCTATGGCTCAAGACGAACATATTTGAAGAAAGTGGCTGTAGCGGATTTTGATGGGGTCACCGCAAACACCACTTATGTCATAGAGCCAGCGGATTGTGATTTTTTTGATGGGCGCCTACTGCCATTCATCATGTTGTCCGAAGGATTCACGCGACATTCCGTTGTTAACTCAAAGGGGTCTACAAACCCATATATAAACTGGTCGGATATTGAAGGGTATGAGTTTTATATCCCTGATGTTAAGGCGCAGGCGGGGATATTGAAGATCCTCCAGAGAGTCGCTGACCAAGAAGAGGCAATTAGATCTATAATTTTCGCCCTTGAAGAATGCTTACGTGCAGTTCAATTGAACGCATTCAAAGACAGTTCCGATGTGGATGCAAAAAATAACTGCGAACTTGGTAGTGGCTGGATTAATTATCAAATTAAAGATATTTTGATGAGTCCCCCAGAAAGCGGAGACTCGGTTTCTGCAGTTGATAAAGAAACTGGTTTTTATGTCTTGAATCTAAACTGCTTGACCCGGCACGGATTTCAAACTAATGGATATAAATCTATAGAGGCTCAGAAATTTTCAAGAGAATTGAGGCTAGGCAATGGAGATCTATTGGTTTCTAGGGCAAACACAGCGGATTTAGTTGGTTTTGCAGGAATTTACAAAGATGAACTTGAAAGGAGTGCTATATTCCCTGACACAATGTGGCGATTGAATGTAAAGGAAAATCTTGTGTCGAAGGAGTTCTTAAAAAATTATCTGCTTTCGCCATGCGCTAGATCTCAAATAAAAATGATAGCTGCTGGCACAAGCGGGAGTATGAAAAAAATTAACAAGAGTTCATTTTCCAAGCTGAAAATAGCGATTCCTTCAGACACGCAGCAGAAGTTGATCAATAATTCCATTGGAGAACTTTTGGAATCTATCAATATTGCATCAATCAAGCTTTCTGATCTGAGAAGGTTAAGAACATCTATTTTTGAAGATTTCCTTAGGCGGGCGTGAGAATGTTTAACGAGCATACTGTCACCGAAAATGGAATTATCGACCGCTTAAAAAATTTAAGTGGGGGAAAGTGGACTTACTGCCACGGCGAGAGCCTGCCCAAGAAGGCGCAGGATATATTTGTCGATGAGTGGCTAAAAGACGCGTTGTGTTCGTTAAACCCAGCTATCGACAAACAGCCGGATTACGCCGATGAGGTAATTCATAAGCTGCGCGGTGTAATGCTGGAGGCCCCGCACAGTGGCCTGGTCCGGGCCAACGAGAATTTCCAGGCGTGGCTGCTGGCCGAAAAAACCTTGGCCTTTGGTGAGAATGGTGAACATGTCACCATCAATCTGATCGACTTCGAAAACCTCGACAACAACCACTTTGTAGTGGCCCAACAGGTGCACTATGTCGCGGCTGGCGAGGTGTTCTTCGATATTGTGCTGTATGTAAACGGCATCCCGCTGGTGGTAGGTGAAGTGAAAAGCGCCACTCGCCCCAGCGTCAGTTGGCAGGACGGTGCCGCTGACTTTATGGGCGGCAAAAAACACTATTGGCAGCATGCAAAAGCCTTTTTCGTACCCAACCTGCTGTGCTTCGCCAGTGAGGGCAAAACCTTTGCCTACGGAGCGATCAATGCCCGGGTCAAAGATTGGGGCCCCTGGCACCACACCGATCAGCGTGAGGATATTCCCGACACCCTGGCCTCCGTGCTGGCGAGCACCGAAGGGCTACTGAACCCGCAAACCCTGCTGCAACTGCTGGCTTCTTTTGCGCTGTTCTCTACCCATAAAACAGGTAAAGACACACCGCCCAAACGCATCAAATTGCTGCCGCGTTACCCGCAGTTCGAGACGGCCAAGCAGATTGTTGAGCGGGTCAAACAGGGTTACCCGAAAAAAGGCCTGATCTGGCACTTCCAAGGTTCGGGCAAGTCGCTGCTGATGCTTTATGCTGCCAAGATGCTGCGGGCCGACAACGAGCTGAAAAACCCCACCGTGCTGATCGTGGTCGATCGTCGCGACCTGGACAGCCAGATTAGCGAGACCTTCGGCGGCGCCGATGTGAAAAACCTGATCAAGGTGCAGAGCTGTAAAAAGCTCGGTGAACATATCGAGCAGGACAGCCGCGGCATCCTCATCACCACCATTTTCAAGTTCAAAGATGTTGAGATCGATGAGCACAACCTGGCGGGCCTAAACAGTCGCGACAACATCATCGTGCTGGTGGATGAAGCCCACCGCACCCAGGAAGGCGGCTTGGGCGAGAAGATGCGCTGGGCGCTGCCCAATGCCCACTTCTACGGCCTGACCGGCACCCCGATCTCCAGTATCGAACGCAATACCTTCAAGTTGTTCGGCGCCGATGAAGATCCCGGCCGCTATATGAACCGCTACAGCTACAAACAGTCGATCCGCGACGGAGCCACTAACCCGGTTAAGTTCGAGCCCCGTTTAGCCGAATTGCGGGTCGACCGTGAGGCGATCAACGAAGAGTTCGAGCAACTGGTCAAAGACAACAACCTGGACGAGGACGAAAAGGCCACTTTGTCCAAACGCGCCGGCAAGCTGGCCGTGATGCTTAAGGCACCGAAGCGCATGGAGGCCATCAGTGCCGACATTGCCGAACACTTCACCAGCCATGTGCAGCCGAAAAAGATGAAGGCCATGGTGGTGGTCTATGACCGCGATGCCTGCGTGCAGATGTATTACCTACTTGGTCACATGCTGGGTTTCGACGCACTGGAGGTGGTCATGAATCTCGACCAGGCTCCGGTGAAGGATGAGAACGGTAAGCTCAACAAGGACTGGAACAAGTGGAAGGAAGAGCTCGCTCTACCGATCAAGCAAGCCGACTTTGAGCGCTGGCAGAAATTCGATGGTGAAGAGCAGGCGCAGAAAAACCTGCTGGAAACCTACAAAGACCCGAAACAACCCCTGCAACTGCTGATCGTGACCGCCAAGCTGCTGACCGGTTTCGATGCGCCGATCTGCTACTGCATGTACCTGGATAAACCGCTGCGCGACCACACCTTGCTGCAGGCCATGTGCCGCACCAATCGCCTGTATGAGGCGGACGGGGTGGTCAAGCGTATGGGCCTGATCATCGATTATCTGGGCGTATTCGAAAACCTGCGCACGGCGCTGGCCTATAACCCGGAAGAGATCGACGGGATTGTCGAAGGTATCGAGAAATTCAAGGAGTTGCTGCCAGAGCAGTTGAAGCTGTGTCTGGCCTTCTTCCCGAACGTGGACCGCACCCTGGCAGGCTTCGACGGCATCCTGGCCGCACAGGAATGCTTGCCGGACAATAAAAAACGCGATGAGTTTGCCGCAGCCTTTGGCGTGCTGGCCAAACTCTGGTCGGCCATCAACCCCGACCCTTTCCTGACACCCTACCGCCAGGATTACAAATGGCTGGCGCAAATCTATGAATCAGTACGCCCGGTTGGTCAAACGGGGGCGCTGGTCTGGGCCGCGTTAGGGCCCGAGACCATCAAGATGATTCACGAGCACACCGATATCAGTCGCATACGCGATGACATCGATGAGCTAATCATGGATGAACACGCAATCTTCACCCTGACCGAGAAAGAGCAGGAAAAACGTGCCCGCCGACTGGAAATAGACTTGATGGGGCGTCTGCGCGGCCATGGCGAGGCTGTGTTCGTCGAGCTGGGCGAGCGCCTGGAGAAACTGCGCCGAGAATATGAAGCGGGTGTAATCAAGGCCATCGACTGGCTCAAGGGCCTATTGGATGCCGCCAAAGATACGGTGCAGGCCGAGCGTGAAACCGGTGACCCTGTAGTAACGGAGGCAGACAACAAGCAGGCGCTGACCAAACTCTTCCTGGAAACCCGCCCGGAAACAACGCCGAAGCTGATTGGTGATGTGGTCGAGCAGATCGACAAAATTGTGAACGCTACCCGCTTTGAGGGCTGGCAGAACTCCAACAGTGGTCCACGCGAAATCCAGAAAGCACTGATGCTGACCCTGGCGCAGTTTGGCCTAAGCAAAGACAAGGACCTGTTTGAAAGGGCATACGCCTATATTGAAGAACATTACTAAGTCGATGATGACGTACGGCCGTGCGATGAAGTTAGCTAAGCGCCCCCACCGTGAAGACGGTGGGATTTAGGAAGCGCTTACATTGCATCGACGAAATGCATGCTTACATTTGCTTGAGGCGCAGCTTTGGGTCACAACTGGCAGTTTCGACCCAAAGCTGCGCTTCACGAAGAAAGACGCGTAAGCCTCCCCGACCACTACGCCCGCTTTGAACGAGTAAAAGGGGCGTTTTCTGATTGAGAGAGGGCTTTTTGCCATTGGAAACAGGCACTTCAAGTCAAACTCCGGATTTTGGCTGGACGGTCTTCTTGCGGACTGTTTTTTTCTTTGTAACTGTTGTTTTCTTTTTGGAAGCTTTTGCTGCAGTTTTCTGGGCGACACTAGCAAGGTGAGCGGCAGATTCCGGAATATGCATCAACTTTACCCCGTAGCCGTATGAGTTGATGGTCTTTCCGTAGTTTTGTAGTGTTACCTTACTGAAAAAAGGTATATCTAGAGCTGTCGAGGCGGGTCCATCAATGATGGCATAGATAACGTCATTGCCACGCGCTTCAAAATTAACAGGAATTGCGTCAAATTTATTCTTCGCCAGTTGCAAGTTTACGTCTTTTACAAAGCCTGGCTCTCTTACCATGAGGGTCGAGGCCACAAAACCCTGCGCGAATAGATGGCTTAGCGTCGATGAGCCACGACCGCGTTTAACATGAATAAACTCACCCCGTTCGTTTTGAGTTTTCACTCTGTAAATGTCACAGACCTCAATTTTATCGTAGCTACCACCAAATCTGATCATTTGTCTGTCGAGCATTGCATGGGAACTCTGCGCTTGGGCGCAAACGTACTCATTATACGGACCTTCACCGGCGTGCGAATACTCTGTAAAAGGTGGCGCGAACTGTTTTCTCGGTAGTTCCGCGAAATACTTCTCTACTGCCGTCTGAAAGGACGCTTCTACCTTAAACCAATTCCCTGCGTTTAAAATATATAAATTTGCATCATGCTTGACTTCCGCATAGAGACACTTAAATGCAGGGAATGGTCTTGGAGGACTGCCGCTTGAAAGAATCAGAAAAATTTCGCGTCGCTTTAGCGTATCTAAAGTTGCTCCTTTCCTAAACGTAGAAAAAAATCTTCCCAAATCTAGCACAGGATCAATATCATCACTGTCAGGGGTTCGGTTGTAAGCGAATCCTGTAACGGAGGTCCAGTCAATTAGATCCGGTATGGCGAGCCACATGTCTTTGGTTTGATTAGAACTTAGAGAATTCCAAAGTTGAATGTCGAGAGCCTCGGAAAGCTCTTTGTCTTTAACCGGGAGTAAATTCTCAACCCAAGAAAACTCACTGGCATGTCCGTCTACATCTTTAGTGAGGTAGTCTTTTGAGGCGGAGCGCTCTAATGCCAGTTGCAGGAAGTTGCCTAGATCAGCAAGGTCTATCGCTATGGATGCCTTGAATGAATCAATGCCGGCGATTATTTTTCCAAAAACATCTGAGTAAGCGCTTTTTGTGTGTCCTACTAGTCCGCGAAGCAAGTCCTGCTCAGCATTAATCATATAATCTGACACAGATGCTGCTTTGATCGTTTGTGTCCTGCTTAGTCGTGGGGACGCGTCGAATGTCTGACGATCAATTGATGCTATCTTGTCGGGTGAGACACTGTTTAAAACGACCTTTATGCCAAATCTATCCTCGATTAATCTCGGCTCAATCAGATAGCGCCCATATCCAAAAGAAATAGCAAACTGGCGAGAGCCATTTTTCACAATCAGAATGGCGGAGATGCTTTTATTTTTCCACTTGGAAGTTTTCACTCCTTCATCTAGGCCCTTCTGAATGAAGTTCAACCATTCTGGAGCGGCCTCTACAAAAGGTTTCCGAATGAAGAGAGTGCCATATTCCCCTTCAGGACCAAGAGGGTACTGTTCTGTCCCAATTTGTTTAGGCTTTCCGTTCGGACCTATGGGGCTCGCTATAAAATCTTTATCTGTCCAGTAAGAGGCCGAATTTGGTGCCTCTTTGAGTAAGTAAACGTTCAGCGTAATCCTTTTGGGCTTTCCTGTGCTCATCAACGCTCCTCCTAAGCTTTGCGACCGGTATTTTGCTATCTCCGGCCTGATAGCTCCGTAGATATGGAGCGTGGCCTATAGCCATGACTTAGCTTACGTTAGAACTGGAGCTACTGTCAGTATTCGCTTTCATGGATAGGTCTACCCCATCATCAGGTGCGTTCGGCTTTTACCCATCCTCATCCAGATCAGGGCGGCGGTTAGTCGATAATAATATTGAGTAGATCCGGAACGGTCGTTGAGATAGTGAGCAAAAAACCAATGCACGTGCTTCAGTTGCCAGGACCAGGGGTTATCGCGCTGCCATCGTTGTTGAATGGCAGCTTGCATGATTTTGGCTTGCCGTAGGTGGCGTTGCTGCGTGATCTTCGAGCCGGTCAGTACGCCGCTCAGGAACAGCGCCATATCGAAGGGCTTGGTCACGCTCTACCTCCAATGTAAGCCGAAATCACATCAATCCGGTTATGCCCAAGCTCAAGGCTGATTTGTTGGCGCGCCCGTTGATCAAGGTCGCGGTCAATTCGATAGCAGTGGCCACCATTGACTGGGGCCGCGTGGCCAGTGAGCTGTTCGTAACGCTGGCAGGCATAGGCCGCTCGCAGTTCATGAAAGCCCTTCAGCCCTTGTTCATGCAGCACTTCGCGGGCGGGGAGTACGGTCTGTTGCAGGAATGCGGCGTAGCTTTCGCCTCGGGCCAGCAAGTTGCGGCTGCGGGGCGGCGACGCATTTCGGGCGAGCTGTAGCGCCACCTTCACCTCTTCATTAGCATTGATCCATCGCGGCGCTGATGCCCCTGAGCGGCCGCCTTTGGTGCCGTCCTGGATGTTGATGCGACCGAAGTGCTCGGCTTCACGGTGGAGACGTGGCAGATCAGCGAGGATCGCTTCGCGCAGGCGCATACCGGTAGCGCGGGCCAACAGGACTATCGCGGCCACCCGCTCGTGTTGCTGTTCGCCAAGCGCCTCGAGTACTCGCCGCACCTGCTGGTGGTCTTGGCCATCCGGCGCGTGGGTGCGTACGCCCGAGCGATGCTGTCCCAACGCCTGACTCGGGCTGGCGATTCTCACGTCTTGATCACCGCGCAGCGCGGCGAGGGTGCGGTTGACGCTGCTCAGGCGGTTCTGCGCGGTCGCGATGCAGAGTTCGCCTTGCAGGATCTGCTGGCGAAGGTAAGCGGCGTAGTCTTGCAGCGTCCGTCGATCGATCTGACGCGCATCGTTGAAACCGGGGCCGTCCTCTGACCGACACCAACGCACGAACGCTTGCCAGCGATCGCTATGCGCTTTGACCGTAGCGAAGTGGCCGCCGGCAAACAGATCCTTGAGCGCTTGTGGGCCGGCGTAGCTCAGCTGGCGGCCATAGCCAAAGTTGCGACCATCATGCCGACCGACCAAGGCCATCGTCATCACCGTTTTCGTTCGTTTGCAGAAAGAGCAGCAGGGCTTTCCAGTGAGGGCTGAGCCTGTCCATCTGCCGCCAGTGTGTCGGGCGGATCAGGAGGGCGTTCTCCTGGTGTTGCAGCAGTGCTCCTTCCTCACGCAGTTGCTCGATCAGTCGGGCGAGGTAGGCAGGGTCCAAGGGTGGTGTGGCGACAGCGGCGACAGTGGCGACAGCCCGCGTCGTTTCTGGCCTGGTGCGTGGCGACAGGGTGGCGACAGCGGCGGCGACACGCCGCGATTCTGGCTGCGGTTGATGTTGCGCCTGGTAACGGCGCACCGCGTCATTGAGGCGAAACATGGCGGACCTCGAAAGTTTTCCCGTCGCGGCTGCTCAGCCAGCGATGGGTGATCAGCACGACCAATAAAGAGGCAGTATGGTCAGCGCTCTTGCGGGCAAAACGAGGGCCGTTGCGATTGACGTCGCGAATGGTGAAGTGCGTCCAGCCTTTCTGCACCAGCCAGCGCAGCAGTCGATCCGCCTCTTCGCATCGGCTATTGACCGGCTCCTGTTCGGTAAGGCGCTGGATCTCGGCCAGGTAGTAATCCATCAGTGCGGAGGCGCGCTGGATGTGTGCTTCCTCCAACGCACTGGCCTCTTCAACCATGGCCAACACGCCCGCGATACGCAGTACATTTGCCGCCGCCTTGCTCGCGACAGGCTGGACGCCGGCCAGCTCGCCGAACTCGCCAGACTGGCACTCGATGGTGTCGTGAATATCAATCCAGGCACGACGGGCGCGGGCAGTCAGCTCCAGTGTGGCGGGATTGAGTGAGCCATCCTTGTGAAGCGACCAGGGCTTTTGCAGTAGGGCCGTGATCCGCTGTTGGTAGCGCTGGACTTTGGTATCCCGACTCAAGTCGATCGCCTTGTAGAGCCGCTGGCCGGCCAGGCGCTCGGGCCAACTGATCAGGCAACGACCGAGGATGCCTTGGCCATTGATCATCGGGTCTTTGAACAGCTGATTGGCTAGGTAGGGCTGCAGCATCAGATGCAGACTGAGGCGGCGGTCATAGGCACGTAGGCTTTCTCCGGCCATGGAGCGGGCCCGGTCGATCGGGCTGCCATCCCACAATGTCGACAAGGTGGTGATCGCCTTAAGCAGATTCTCTTTGCTCATGGTGCTGCTGCCCAAGAACTGGCCACCTTCATCATTGAACAAGCCCATGCTGGGCAAGCCATGGCACAAGCTTTTGACCAGGGCCTCAATGGTCGGCTCGGCAATGATCAATCTCGGCGGTACCGGCTCGGATAGTCCACCGCCTTCCGTATCCGAGTGTTTCTTTGAGGTTTTGGGTTTGGCAATGATGCTGCTGGCTGCGCGATAGGCTTTGAGCTTTTCCGCATACAGGGTCCACTGCTGTCGTTCCCAGTCGCGCGCCGCTTTCAGTGCCAGCTGATCCACCGCACTTTTGCGATCACCCGAGGACGCCACCGTCAGTAGGTAGAGGGACAGCGGATAGGTTCGACCGTCGAGTTGGGCATTGGCATGACCCTGGCTCGCCAAGGCCGTGGTAGCCAGCACCGATTGTGCAGCCATGGCGCAGGGCACGCCGATCACTTCGGCCAGTCGTTCGACCGCAGGGCTCAACAGATCCCCGAGTGCTTCGACCGGGTAGGGCAGTGGCACCTGCTGGTATTCCAGCAATGGTTGTGGTGGCTCGAACGCTTCGCGCAGTTGCATCGCTATTCTCCTGAGATTATCGACTTCGTCCTCACTCATCCCGCCACGGTTGTTGAGTGTTATCAGGGATCAAGGCCCCTGCGACCTGTGAGGTTTGTCCACTAACGTGGGACTGACGGCTCCTTACGGCCGGGAGCTTGGGCATCTCATGATCTGGCCTCCTGAACACTTCCGAAGACGTGGGCGGGTGGAGGCTGCGCTGGCTGACGAGACCAATGCCGCGAGATCCAGAGTCGGGTGAAGGCAGTGATGCGATGACCGGGGCATGCCTGACTGTCAGTCAGGTGCAGTCCATTCCTTGGGCTGCGGCACCATCATCGGCATCGCTGTGGCGAGTGAGCATTCGGTGTTTGTCACGCCGATTGTCACGAGGGGGAAAGCCGCAAAGCCCCATGCGAGCGGGGCTGCAGCAATGTGAGATGCGCCCGTCTCTTTAGGGAGCAAAGAGACGGGCAAAAGGTTGGCGCAAGAAATGGCCAAGCGGATAAGTTGCTGCAGAACAGCCAGGAGGGGGCATGAGTTGCCGCAGTGGGCATTCTGGAAGAAGTGGCATCCATCACATCGCTGTGACCGTGCGAGCCGCCGGACGCTAATCGCACTTGGGGAGAGCCACCACGATGTGGCGTAGCCTCAAAGGTTCTGGCTACCTGGGTACTGTCGAGGACAGCGCTGGTACGGTTCTGGTTTAGCGCTCGTTCTGCTTGCGGTCAACCGGATTTTGGGGGCGAATCTTGCGCCAATCGGTAGCGCTGGAAGACCTTGGAGGCCGGTGGCTTTCCATGGCCGGGTGGTCGTTCGTCGGTTTTTAATGTGAGCCTGCGTCATTGCATGGACTTGACCACCCATTTGCATCGTCACTGACCAGTCAATTGCATTCGTGCTGATCAACCGTTTGCATTCGATTTGACCAGCACACGCCGTAGTGACGACCGGCGGAGAACGGCCAGGAGCTGACACTCACCAAGGCCTGCTTCGGACTCGTGTTACCGGTGTTGGATGCCGTGTGACCAGGCGTAGATCACCCCCGGATGCTCGCCTTGCTACACAACAATAGGTGGGCGCAGATGGGCATCGAGGGTCAAGCCGAAGTTGAACTGCCTAGGGGACTACTCTCGAAACAGCCACGGGATGCCAAAATGCATATCGCGTAGTTGTGCTCCTGCCAACATGCAATTAAATCTCTAGGCCATAGCTTGATGATGTCGCACGTGCTCCGTGAGCTTTCTAACGCGGCAGAGTGCACAAGACATCGGTTGCCGGCAATGCCGACACACCCTTAGCATCCTGACCCAGTTATTCCACTCGATGTGTACTGCTATATCGTTTGATCACATGATAAAGTCCGCCTCCAGGCCTCGGACGATCGTTGTAGATCACTCGCCAGGACGGACAACGGAAGGGCAAGGAAGATGAATGAAAACCAGGCAGTGCAGCGTATCCATGCCTACCTGACTCATGAGCTCGGATACCCCACCGAACTGATTCAACGAGAATACCAGACTAGTCGTAACGCGCGCCTGGACTTGGTCGTGATGCTGGACGGTCGCATTAGGATCGTCTGTGAAGCCAAGCGCCTCGACAATCTGCCTCGGGACTCCAGGCTACTTCCGTTCGACGCCCTGATCCGCCAGATCCAATTCGCGGCGATCGAAGTTGGGGCGCGTTTCTTCCTTGTGTCCGATGGCCAGCAGATGCTCTGGTTCGAGACTGACGAATCGGGCCGGCCCTTGCGGCTAGCGACGCCGAAGACCTATCGAGACATGGTCTATGGAGGCTCCGACAGTCAGTCCCGCGCCAGTCGGATAGCGGGAGTCAGACGCACTTTGCGCAACATACTGGAGCTCTCGCGCCAGCAACGGTGGTCGCCCGAAGCCCTAGCCCTAATCTTTTATGCGCACCTGCAGCGGCGACGCGGCCGCGAGATGTTCTGCGATTTGCTGGTCGGCGGTTCCCATTCGCAGGCGGCGCTTGCCGCGGCCCGGTCGGAATGGCCGGGTGCATCGGACACCGGTTTCGAAGAGACGCTTGCCTTCGTCGCCAGACAGGACCTAACTCCGCCGCGAGCCTACGAAGAAGCACTCGACCTGCTCAATACCTCGGCGCTGGACAAGCTCGCGCCCGCCGACGCGCTGCCGCTGCTCGACGAGATCCTGAGCCGCTATCCCAAGTCATCGGGAGCCACCCGATTGCCGCGCTGGACCGCGGATTTGCTTGTGCGCCTCGCAGACATCGAACCCGGCGACCGGGTGCTCGATCTTCATTGTGGCCTGGGCAACTTATCAGCAGCTGTGCGCCTAGCGGGAACCACACCGCCCTCGCACATGGTCCTGTTTGCTCGCCATGCGACTGATGCCATGTGGGCCTGCGTGCAGCAGTTGGTGTTCGGTGCCGACCTACCCTCGATCTCGATCGGCGATCCACTCAAGTCCACGCGACCTCCGCACCGGCGGGAGGATCTATCCGACCGCATTTTCGTAGCGCCGCCCTTTGGGCTGACCGTCCGTCATGAGAGATTCAGCGACCGGCAAGGCGGCGTGCTGTCGAGCTCGGAGGCTTATATTCACCATGCGCTAACGCGCCTGTCTCCCACGGGCCGGATCGTCGCGTTGCTACCGAACGGTCCACTGGGCAATCCTGACAGGTCTCAGCTGCAGGAACTCCTGCTGCGTAATGGGCTGCAGGCCGTGCTTGACGTAGGCACCTTCCAGCCCGATTCGGGCGTGGCAGCGAGCATCGTCGTGCTCGACAAGTCGGCGCCCACAAGGGACGTCCTTTTCTTTGCAAAAGCCCAGAATCGCCAGCAGCAGGACAGCTTCGACTGCACGTCATTACCCGGGCTGCCCCATGTCTTGGAGCGATTTAGGTCGTGGATGCAGAATTATGACGTCGGGGACGATGACCTCGGTCTGACCGCGACGGCGACGCCTGCGCAAGGCGTGCTGAGCGCCGGCCCGTATCTTGCGCGCCAAGCGCAACGGCAGCTTCCCCTCGCCTCCTTCAAGCATCATTCGCTGGAAAGCCTCGCTCTCGTGACCAAAGGCGGCGCCATCCGACGCTCGAAGGACGCTGGAGATGTCGTGTTCATTGGGCCTGGCGCGATACGTCCGTTGGAGATACAGCTGGACCCGATGGATCGAGCAGACGACGCCGAGGTGCAGCAATACCCCAAGGCGGTCGCCAACGAAGGCGACATCGTGATGAACGGTCTGAGCACCTATTTAGGTGCCGCTGCGCTCATCGAGAGTGGCCGGTTTCCCATCAACCGGCACATCTTCCGCATTCGCGTGTACAACGCGCTCGTGCTGCCAGAGTACCTCGCGATCGCGATCAACAGTCGCTATGTGCATGAGGCCTTAATTGCGCGCGCCGGCGGGAGCGTAATGACGATGCTGAGGTTAGAGGCCTTGAAACAGGTTTTGATCCCCGTGCCTCCTCAGAATATCCAGGCCGAGATTGTCCGTCGAGTCGCCTTTGCCAAGGAGGAACGCGACGTTGTCGAAAGGTCGCTCCAGCAGAAAGAGCAGGCGCTCTCGGTCCTTGTGCGTGATCTCGACCTTGGAGAGACGGTATGAAGTACCCCGTTCATGTCAGCGGCAGGGTGCTAGAGCGGACACTTGATACTGTGCTCGAACTCTTGGGCGGCTCGCAACACCTGCTGTTCGCTGCCATGGACCGGTTGACAGTGGGCACGCCTTCGCATGTCGTCGCGCCGACCGGTCCCGCCGAATTCGGCAGGAAGAGAAACGAGATCGCGAGGATCTTCCAATCGCCGATGATGCTGCGAGGCCTAGCGATAGCGCTTCAACTGTTCGAGGAGGTCTACCGCGACGTCGACGAGCAAGGCGGCGTTCCGGGCTACCGGCCGCAAGATCTGCTGGATCGGCTGCGCATCGAGACAGAACAACCCGACGAAACAATCTCGCTTTCCACGGACATGCGTTGGATCGTGGAATGGCCTGTTCGCTTGCCGGCTGACGGACCGGAGACGCGCATGAGCTGCGAGTGGTTCGCTCGTCCCTGGGGCGCTGTCGTGCCGCCCTACGTCGTCAACTACCTCTCAAGCGCTGCGACGGCGCGACGGCAGAAGCGCAACGACGCTGCCGTGGCGCTGCTATCGATTGCGGCCGAGGCGACGCTGCGCGACGTCCTTTCGAGCCACGGCTATTCCTTCACGCACGGTGCGGTATCAAAGGACGTCTACGCCTACAGCCGCGCGCAGGTCACCGCGGACACCGCAACGGGCACCTACATCGTGAAGTTCCACGACCCGATGCCATTAGGCGTCACCGATTTCAGCGACTCGTTTGCCGATGCACCGGTAGAGATAAAGCTGAAACGCGTGCTGAAGAACATGAGCGGAACGCGCGTCGATCTCAACATCGTCGCGCCGAATCCACTCCACGAGCACTGGACAACCGCGACGGTGGAAACGGCCGGAGTTCCAACCGTTGGCGGCCTCGGCGTAGCGCTGGAGATCGCCCGGAACCAGCTAGCCTGCGTTACGGCGGAAGACCTCGCCCTGGATTTCGACGAAGTGCTGCAGGCGGTCCGGAACAACCTAGTGCACCTGTCGGGCGCGGCGCTCGATACACCGCTTCCGCGCTTCGACGTCCTCCAGAGCGGCTTCGCCTTGCGGGATTTCCTATTGAACGACCTACTGGTGCAGGATTTTGTCGCCGCCATCTCCAGGTTCGTCACGACCCAATACGTCAAGCTTCGTCACTCCGGGACGCTCTACACCTGAGCTGCTCAGAGAACACGCCGTCGACGATGCTAGGGGCGATTCAAGGTGCCCGGCAGATGGTAACATCTTGCCGATTTCCCCCAGCCTTGGGGAAATTCGCGGCCCAGGGTTAGCACGGTTTCAATCGGTCTGCTAGCGAACAAGCTTTAGCTATTTAAGGGAGAGCTGCCTGGAACGGACGGCCATCTCAAATCACACGGTTTGCGCTATGCGGGAACTACCCAACGAGGTCCTATGAGCACAGGTGATCTTCAGCTGCGCTCGGTCAGCCAGCTAATGACCGAGTCGTTCTTCATCCCCGCTTACCAGCGTGGCTATCGCTGGACCTCTCGGCAAGTTACTGAGTTGCTTGACGATGTGGCCGCTTTCACAGAAAGGAAAAGGCAGGTTCAGGGAGAGTTTTACTGCCTGCAGCCAATCGTCGTTACACAACGCAACGGCCACTGGGAACTCATTGATGGGCAGCAACGGCTTACCACGATCTTCCTGATCCTCTCCTATTTCAACAACCGCTTGGTAGCTGACGAGCGCAAGACTCTGTTCGCACTCAACTACGAGACTCGTCAGAACAGCGCGAGCTATCTGCGCACCCTCGACGAAGAGCTACATGAGGAGAACATCGATTTTTTCCATATCTGGCAGGCGTACCAAGCCGTTCGCGATTGGTTCAAGCCTAGGAGCAACCGGCTGAACTACATCGAGGCCGCCTTTCTGAATGAGGTCAGAGTCATCTGGTACGAGGTTGACCAGTCCGTCGAGCCGATTGACGTATTCACGCGCCTGAATGTTGGCAAAATCCCGCTCACGAACGCGGAGCTTGTGAAGGCCCTGTTCTTGCGAGGTGGCAATTTCGACGGTGAAGGAATACGCGCCAAGCAATTGCAGCAGTTGAGGATTGCCCAGGACTGGGATGAGATCGAGCGACGTCTGCAGGAAGAGGCTTTTTGGTACTTCTTGGCCAATCGACAACAAGAAGCGAATCGGATTGACCTAGTCCTTGGGTTACGGGCCGACGAACTACAGCAGGTTGCGAATCGCTGGGATACCAACAGCCTGTTCCTTGCATTCAACACGCATCTAACTGAAAAGCAGGACGCGGTTACAAGCGAGTGGGACGCAGTAAAACGAATGTTTCTGCAACTCGACGAGTGGTTCAGGGACCGGTTCTTGTATCACATTGTTGGCTTTCTCCTAAGCCAAGACGTCAAAGTGGGACAGATACGCGACCTCGCGCGAAGCTCTGGTTCCAAGACAGCCTTTCGAGCTGCGCTCAAGGCAGAAGTGTTCAAGCTGGTCTTTGGTAAATCTCGAAGTGTCGCGGGTGAAAGCGATTTGGCCCGGTTCGTTGAAGACCACGTCGCGCAGTTGGACTATGAGTCGCATCGTGAGTCCATCCGCCGTCTGCTCCTGCTGTTCAACATCGCTTCGTTACTGGAACTCGGCGATAGCGGGCCGTGGTTCCCTTTCGACCACTTTAAGAAAGATCAGTGGGACTTGGAACATATTCGCTCGGTAAAGTCTGACATGCCTCAGCGTATTGACGCCCAAAAAGCCTGGCTCGGACAGGCTGTCGAATACTTCTCCGAGCCCGAGTTGGCAGCGGTAGGCCGTGTCCCCCCCACATCCGAGCAGGAGCTGGTTGAGCGCTTGCGGACGCTGCGTGACAAGGAGCCCTTCGACGCTTCCGCATTTGAAGTTGCGTTCAACGACGTCATAGATCGCTACGATCCGGGTTCAGATATTGAAGTCGACAACAGCATTGGTAACTTGACACTGCTTGACGCTGGTACAAACCGAAGCTACGGGAACGCTATCTTCCCTCACAAGCGGCGCAAACTCATCGCGCTGGACAAGGCGGGGCGCTTCGTTCCGCCTTGTACAAAAAATGCCTTCCTGAAGTACTACAGCACCAAGATCGACGAAATGCTGGTCTGGAGTCGAGTAGATGCGAAGGAGCACCAGCACGCACTCAGTAGTACGCTGGTTCGCTTTTTCACATATAACGGAGCATGCGCATGAGCGAGGCACGGCAGCATTCATTCGCGACGCTCTTCTCAAGCGTAGATGGCGTTGAAATCCCTATCATCCAACGTGACTACGCCCAAGGCCGCAAGCAGTCCACCGACGTTTTGGATGGCTTTCTGACATCGTTGTGGGACGCATTGAACAGTGAGCACGAGTACGGGCTTGATCTCGACTTCATCTATGGAACATTCGAGGACGGCGCAGGAAGGGTGCTCTCGCTACTTGACGGCCAGCAGCGCCTAACAACTCTGTTCCTCCTGCACTGGTACACCGCAATGTGCGAGGGGCAACTGGAAGATTTCAGGGGGCGCTGGACAAAAGGCGGACGCTCTAGGTTCACCTATGCCACGCGGCCTAGTTCTGCTGAGTTCTTCGATGCGCTCGCAAACGCCGTCATTGCGCCCCCAGCGGACGGGAAGCATTGGAACGGCAAACTCTCGGCACACTTGGTCGACAGCAATTGGTTCTTCCTGTCGTGGCGCAGCGATCCTACTGTCGCGGCTTGTCTGACCACACTCAACTCCATTGCCCAGAAGTTTGGTGTCACTAAAGGCCTGTATGCGCGACTCGTGGATGAGCAGCAGCCCAAGATTACTTTCCACTTTCTCGACTTGGAGCGCTTCGGCCTGACCGACGATCTGTACATTAAAATGAATGCCCGGGGCAAACCGCTCACGCCCTTCGAGCATTTTAAGGCATGGCTTGTCAGGAGTGTGGCGTCAGAGCCTTGGGCCAGCAGATTCGATCTAGCAATGGACCAGAAGTGGATGGACCTTTTCTGGCGCCTTGCCTCCCAGAAAAAGGGCTTAGCCATTGGGCAAGCGGTTGACGAGCTTTACCTTCGCTTCATGTACGTGATGGCATTCTTCGACTCCTGTAATCGAATCGAGCGTGCTTATGGCGCATCAAGATCGACAATAGAATGGATCACGAAGTTGCGCCATGCGCGCGGCTACATCCCGCTGCGGGAACTCGAGGCCCAAGGGGCATTCAATCCCTCGAGTGCGCAAGTCGTCTCGGTGGTATTGGACCACTTCTGCGACACTGCCTCGGCGTCAGATCTGAAAACGCTGGAGAAAGCACTGGCACCTAACAGCGATTACCTCGATCTAATAAGACTGTTCTGCGTGGTTGCTTGGGTGGATAGTCCCGCGGCGAAGTCAGGCTCGCCTGAACTGGAGATAGAGCGGTCTAGATGGGATCGCATCACCTCAAACCTTCTCGCTAACCATCGTGTCGACGATGTCTACATAGCCATCCTTGCTGTCAAAGGGGTGCAGGCCCTGGCTTCTCACGTCGGAAATCTGTACGAATCGCTATCCAAAGCGATCGAGCCTCCCGCCGGCTTCAGTGGCGAGCAGGCAAAGGAAGAAGTGCGCAAGGTGGGACTGATTGTTGAAGATCCGACACGGGAGGCCTCGTTTATTGAAGCGGAGGCACATCCATACTTGCAAGGAAAAATTGGGTTTCTGCTTGACTTCAGCACTCCATCCGACGGGCCACTTGACCTTGACGCATTTGCCCGCTACTCGGAGCGAGCTAGAGCCGTCCTCGATGAGGGCGTGCGCGCCTCCACAGATCACCTTCTTGAGCGTGCTTTGTTGTCCATGGACGACTACCTGATTGGGCGTGGATCGTCCAAGTTCTCCTTCTGCCAACCCGATGCTGGTACCTATCGTGACAGGTCGGAGAATTGGTTGAGGGTGATCGGCCGGCGCGAGTTCCAGAATCTGCTCGACCGCATCGAAGGCAATGCGAATGCTGCGCTGCAGCAAATCATCGAGACTGCAGTCTGCACGGATTGGCGGAGGTATGTCGTAGCGGAGCCGCAGCTTATTGACTATTGCGGGGAACGTCTCATACACCGTGAAGAATCAGGTGACATTTATTTGTTGTCACGCAAGCGCCTTTCCGGGTACCACGCGGAGCTAAGTAGTTACGCTCTGTTCCTTGCGCTGAAACGTTCGAAAGGTGCATTGCCGGGAATGACTTACTACTACTCTGAGACCTATGACGACACCCAACCCGCACTTGTGCTTCAAGGCTCTCAGGAGTTGAGAGTCAGCTACGGTGCTGGCGCCTGGCAGTGCAGTGGCCCAACCGGACTGGCACCGCTCCCTGAGCTCTTGCTGAAGTTCATGGGCGAGCATTGCTTCATCGCGGCGAGAGACTAGCTTGGAGGCTCACTGGGCGGTGAGCTGAGGGACTCTGACGGCCAAAAGGAGCCGGTCTCGAACGGCAGCTTTCGCCAATAGCGGACGCTCAGGAACGACCGTTTCCGACCCATACAGTGCGACCTCTACGCTACGCAGTTAGCGGCTTGGGTCGAAATTGGACCGGAATATTGGTTAAATTGCCCCCTCGCCTTATTGGCTGGCTGGCGGTTGCAGTAGGCCCTATGAGCAGATTCCCTGGAGGCATCCGAAAACAGAAGGCTCAATGACATCATCCTGATATATTGGTTTGGAGAATACCTGGCCCGTTTCGACTCTTCACCTCAAATCCATGCACAGCTTTTCAGCCAAAAGATTTTGAAATGGAATATTCAGTTATGAAACCATTAAGGCGCTCAATTCAAAGTAGCATTCACAGTGTAAAACCACCGGAGAGCGACCCTGAGTTTGAGGATATCTGTCTAGATCTTTTCAAATTCATACTGAAAGATCATAACGTAAAGATACATAACAAAATAAGCCCTAGCTATGTAACTTACAAAGGCACGAAAGGAGACAGACAATATGGGTTTGACATCAAATGCAAGGCAAGCCTAGCCGTAGCTCAATGCAAACTTGTTGAGGGCTTATATCCCAGCGACTTAGAGCAAGAACTTACTAAGCTCAAAAAATATCAAGGAGTTGTATCTCACTATTTTTTTCTTATTTCGAATGACAGAGTGAAATCCTCACTTCAAGTTTGGGTAGATGAAAAAAACAGTGAAACAGAAGAGAAGGCAAACGAAGATAAACGGTTCCCGGTCGAGCCGGCTGTCCGTCTTCCTTGGTTTCACATAATTGGCTGGACCGAGATCAGAAACTACCTTCTAGAAAGCACCCTGCTTTCACTTAAGTGGGGGGCTTTACAAAGCCTCACCAATAAATACCCTTACCTTCATGGTCTAGATATAAGCCGACTTAAAGTCGCAGTCGAAAATATTTACCAAGCTAGCGAAAGCCTCTCCTGCTCCATAGCCGTTTCAGGTTGTGAAAGCTTAACTAGCCAGCTAAACCATAATGAAATCTCCCAGCTTGGTCGTTCATCAAGAGTCAGCTTATTTACGCTTAATGGAGTTTCAGGTTTTATCAAGCTTTACGAAGAAGCCCATAAAATCGCGCAAACCTATCACGGCACACTTAAGAAGCTAGAGTCCGAAGATCCTATAACTTACGAAGAAGGTTTGAGTCAGCTAAACACTCTTTCTTTATACTCTGCGAGAATATTCGCCCTTCAGTATTTGCGAAGAGCATATCTTGCCGCCCTCGATTTGAATGACATACTATTTCGAGATGAAGGCTACTATCACGAGGAAACTTATGGAGAGGAAGGCGAGGGTGGCTTTGACGAATTTTTGACCGGATATTTGCTTTTCAATTTTAGTAATCCTGATGAAAATGATAGTCCGTGGTATATCAACCCAACACCAGTTCAAGAATCAGCCTCTACACTTGTTAAGATGTTGCAAAATATTCATATATATCAGGCCGAGTGAGGTTTTCAAGCAGTCCGAGAGCCCTTCTATAAGAATGCGTTATTTTTGAAGCGGTGTACGCTAGTGCCTACATCTGCAATCGTCTGATTTTGGTCCATTGCCACCGCATTAGAATAGGGATTCGAAGCCCTTCGGTAGCTCATCCGGACCGCTCACTCTGGGCGAATATTTAAACAAAAGGAATGTTGGGATAATGTGGAAATTTTCTGGAAATATTCAATATGCCTGCGATTGCTGTAGTTACAGTGATTCGATATCAATTGAGGACTTTGATATTGAATGTGTCGGCGGATCAGAAAGAGGCATGGGTCAAGAAAATATTTATGAGGTTTTTTATGGGTTCGATTGCATAAAATGCGAAGATACGATCTTCCTGAGTTTTGAAGTTTCAGAATATCCTGAAGGTCTATTAAATTTCGTCATCAATAACTCAAAAGGTGTAGAAACACTTGGTGAGCCTTGCATCGAGCATCTTAGGGAAATATACAGCGCGGAGGATCTGCTACTATTTTATGAGTCAATACAAGAACTAGTAATCGCATTACAAATGAGTCCGGTTCTGGTGCGAGAAATCACAGCGAGAGAGTTCGAAGAGGTCGTAACTGAAATTTTCAGAGCAAAGGGATTTGAGGTCGATTTAACTCAGAGAACCGCCGATGGGGGTAAAGATATAATTGCAATACATACGGACTCACTTGGCATTCGCAACAAATACTTCATTGAGTGCAAGCGCTATGCAGAGGATAATAAAATTGGCGTAGCATTGGTAAGAGCGCTGCAAGGAGTGAAAAATACAAAAGATGGACCGAATAAAACAATTTTAGTTACAACTTCTACATTTACATCTGGAGCCAAAAAATTTGTCGAACATGAAACGTCAAGCAAATGGGATGTGACTTTGGCGGATTATGACGTATTAGTTCGATGGCTGAATGATTACAAAGAGGTATAGAGACCGGTAGTAGATACTCAAAACGGGAGCCAAAATCCCAAGCCAGTAACCGTATGTTTTTGAGTTCGGTTAGAGAGCTTAAGTCGGATCGTTTTCACCTTCTGAACGTCTGCTTCTGGCCGGTTGAGCCCTTCAGTACTTGGCTGACGCACTCGCACTGAGTGGCACCCGCTGACACCCATCAACTGCAAACGGCTGGTCAGCGCGAATCCAAATAACTGGTCAGTGGCAATGCAATTAGGTGGTCAAGTGAGATGCAATTACGCAGAGCCCATGCGAGTGGGAATGCGGAGCCTTCCCGCTCGCGTGGGCTTGGCCGAGAAGCCCAAGAGTGAGGCTTGCAACGGCGACAGTCGCCACTTTTGTCGCCATGCTGCAGGCCAGGTATTGCGCGGGTTGTCGCCGGTGTCGCCGGTGTCGCCAAATCAACCATCACTCCATCTAAGGAGTCATTTTCGGTTACCGGCGGCGTCCGGCGAGCGCTCACCGTATCGGCACGACGTTGTGGTCCCTGGTTTGATTGATCGCAGATGCCGAGAGGTTGCCAGTGGCCGCTTTCTGGATGTGCTCACTCCACCAAGCCATCATCGGACGCCGGCGTTCGATGTAGTCAGCTCGGTTGTAAGCGCTTCGGACTTCGTCCTTGTCGACATGCGCCAGCGCGACTTCGATCAGCTCCGGATCCCATCCATGCTCGTTCAGGATGGTGCTGGCCATGGAGCGCATGCCGTGGCTCACCAAGCGGTCCTGGAAGCCCATGCGTTTCAACGCCATGTTGGCGGTCTGGCTGTTGGCGTGGGTGCGCGGATTTCTATCTGCCGGGAACACGTATTCCCTGTGGCCGCTGTGGGGCTTGAGCGCCTCCAGTAACGCGAGTGCCTGTTCGGTCAGCGGGATGGTGTGCGGACGACGCTTTTTCATGCGCTCCGGCGGGATGGTCCAGATGCGTTTGTCGAAGTCGATGTCTGCCCACCGGGTGGTAGCCGCTTCGGCAGGACGGGTCATGGTGTGCAGTTGCCATTCGATCAGGCAGCGGGTGATCCGCTTGATGCTGGCGTTCGCGATTTCGATCATGAGCTCGGAAAGCTCATCGGGTCGTAGCGCGGCCATGTTCTGTTTTTTGGGTTTCTTGAATACCGCCCGAATGCCACTGAGGGGGTTAGCGAAAATCAACCCGGAGTTCACCCCGTAGGTCATGATCTCGTTGAGCCGTTGGCTCAATCGCTTCACTGTCTCGAGGCTGCCTTTGGCCTCGATTGGGCGAAGCAGTTCGATGACCATCGGTGCGGTAATTTTCGAGAGCGGCGTTGTTTTCAGGTCTGGAAATACGTGCAGCGTGAGCGATCGCCAAATGTCCTCGGCGTACGCTGGCGTGACGGAGTCCTTCTTCAGCTCGAACCAGGCGGTGGCCACGTTCTCGAACGTGTGTTCCGTCTCCGCTCGTTTGGCTTCGTCCTGTGTATTGCGTTGCACCTTGGGGTCAATGCCTTGTGCAAGCAGCTCGCGCGCTTCAACCACTTTTTTCCTGGCGTTCGCTAGTGAGAGCTCTGGGTACGTGCCCAGCCCCATATTGATACGGTTTTTGGTTACCGGCTCGCGGTAGTTGAAGTTCCACAGCATCGAGCCATTGCTCCTGACTCGGAGCTGAAGGCCGTCACCATCGCTGAGGACGTAATCCTTGTCTTCTGCCTTGACTGCCTTGAGCTGGCGGTCGGAAAGGCGAAGGGCTGGAGCAGGCATGAGAGCTACCTCTGACACCGTTTTGGTATTCCAAAAAATAGCACCGGATGGCTTGGAATACCATTTGGAATACCCAAACGGCTGGAACTCAAAAAACCTCTCCAGCGCCAAATAGCGCTTAAGCCCTTGATTTTGCTGGATTTCAGGCAAAAAAAAAGACGTCCGTGGACGTCTTTAGTTGATCAAATGGTGGAGCCGGGGGGATTTGAACCCCCGTCCGCCAGTACTCCGCTTTCGGGCCTACATGCTTAGCCGTGTCTATTAAGTTAACCCTCAGCGACCCGACGGGCAGGGTGCTTTGGGCGAGCTGTGTAAGTTTTAGCCGATTCGTCCACAGCGTACTGCACGGCGATCCTGTTCTGTATGACAATCACTTCGGGTTTACAGGCATCCCCTGGTGATTGCTGGAGCCGAAGCTGCCAGAACCAATTAGTCTAGTGACTGCAATTAAGCAGCCATCAGATCCTTTTGGCCGTAGGTATCGTCATTGGCAACTATAGAAAGTTGCAACAGTGGATTTACGACTTCTGTTACCAAGTCGGCATGCCCCTAGAGTTTCATCACCGGCGTCGAATCCTAATCGGCCCCAATTCTGCTGCTCTAGCAGTCAGGTCGCAGAGTGTACCCGAATCAACGGGATACGTCACCCCGAGCCTTCGCGCAGATCGGCGGGCCGGCTCGTGGCCGGCCCAGGCCGGGCATTACTTGGCGGTACCGCCGTCGGAGCCGTCACCGCCGGTTTTGAGGTCGGTGATCTCTTTGGTGGTCAGCTCGATGCATTTTTTCTCATCGTGCGCGGCTTGAGCCTTTTCCGCAGCATCAATCGTTTTTTCCAGTTCAGCCTTGCTGTCAGCACTCAGGTTGGTGCTGGTGGACGTATGGGCGTCCTTCAGGGTCTGCAGGTTGGCGCCGCACAGGTCATCAGCAGCGAATACCGGGGAACCCATCAGTGCAGCGGTCAGAAACAATCCAGTCAGTGCTGTGCGCTTCATGTGTATCTCCTTAAGCCTGTGGACTCGGTATGGCCGGTTCAATGAGGCGCATGTCCGAGATAGAGGAATAAGCGTCCCGTGGTGTGGCGCTTAAAGAGATGGACTGCCCTCGTACGCAGGGGTTCTATTTATTTTCGAAGTGGTGTGAAAAAGCCATGTTGCAGAATGTGTCATCCAAATGGGGCGAAAATCGCCCCATTTGGGTGCATCAAGCGGATCTTGGTTTTGTCACGCGGTCGACCAGATACACCAGTCCGTGGTAGTCGATCCCGCCGTGTTGCGTCAGACCGATCTCGCAGGTGCGGCTGGTGGAGATGCCTTCGCTGCAATACTGGACGGCATCCTTCAGGGTGCGCAGTGAATGGGCGTTGAGCTCGGGCGTCGTGAAGCCTTTATCGCCTGCAAACCCACAGCAATGAATGCCTTCGGGAATGACGACGTTGACGCTGCACAGCCGGGCCAGCTCGACCAGCGCCTGGCTTTCGCCAAGGTGTTGAGTGCTGCACGTGACGTGTACCGCGACGGCTTCCTGTTGCGGGGTAAACACCAGTTTGTCCAGCAGATGGGTGCGAATGAAGCGGACGGGATCGTAAAGGTCGAGGCGCGTGTCCTTCAAATCCTGAACCAGTCGAAGCGTGCAGGGGCTGGTGTCGCAGTAGATCGGGTCGAGCCCTCCACGACTGGCTTTGATCAGCGCCGCAAGCAGTTGCTGACGCTTTTCCTCCGCCTGCTCTGCGTAGCCTTTGGAAGCGAAAGGCTGGCCGCAGCACAGGCTGTCCTGGTCGTCGGGGAACACCACTTGATAGCCGGCTTTTTCCAGCAGGCCGCGGGTTTTGTCCATCAAGGACATTTGTTCATGGTCCGTGGCGGCCGGGCCCATGACCCGAGAAACGCAGGCGGCGAGGTAGACCACCCGCGGGCGTTGATCGTCAGCAGGAGGCGTGAAGCGAATGGCGTTCTCCGGCTGTGGCATGGCGGGTGTCCATTGCGGCACGCGGCCCGAAGAGGCCTTGGTTAGCGCGGCCGACACCTTCGCCAGCCGTGGCGCGCCCAATAGCATACGTGCGCCGTTAGCGGCATGGAGCGTGAAGCGCGCGCCTTTGAGCGCCGTCGTGAAGTGATGCGCCAGCCAGACGGCGGTCTTGCCGTGCGTGGCTTCTTGTCCCCGCAGCTTTTTCACCAGTTCCCCGGTGTTGATGCCCACCGGGCAGCGCTGTGCGCACAACCCGGTGGCGGCGCACGTCTCGATGCCCTGATAGTGGTAATCGCGTTCAAGTTCGGTGGTGTCGGTGCCGGCGCGTTTTTTGGCCTGGATGTCGCGCCACATGACGATGCGCTGGCGCGGGCTCAGGGTCAGTCCTTTCGACGGGCAGACCGGCTCGCAGAAGCCGCACTCGATGCATTTGTCGACGATGGCGTCGGCAGCCGGCATCGGTTTGAGGTGCTTGAGGTGGATCTGTGGGTCTTCGCTGAGCACCACGTCAGGGTTGAGGATGCCGTGGGGGTCGAGCAAGCGCTTGAGTTGCCACATCAGTTGATAGGCATCGCTGCCCCATTCGAGCTCCACGAATGGGGCCATGTTGCGCCCGGTGCCGTGCTCGGCCTTGAGGGAGCCGTTGAATTCAACGGCAACCAGTTGCGTCACGTCGTCCATGAAGGCCGAGTAGCGGGCGACTTCCTCAGGATCGTTGAACCCTTGGGTAAAGACGAAGTGCAGATTACCCTCCAGTGCGTGGCCGAACAGGATGGCTTCGTCGTAGTGATGTTTGTCGAACAGCTCGATCAGGCGTCGCACGCCGATCGCCAACTGCTCGACGGGGAAGGTGACGTCTTCGATGATCACCGTGGTGCCCGTTTCGCGTACGGCGCCGACGGCGGGGAACGTGTCTTTACGTATGGCCCACAGGCGGGCGTTCTCGGTGGGGTCTTCCGTGAAGTCCACTCGCTTTTCAACCGGAAAGTGCGCGATCGAGGCCATGATCTGCGCCAGTTGTTCGTGCAGTAAAGGCTGGGTCGCCGCGCGGGCTTCGATCAGCAACGCGCAGGCGTTTTCCGACAGCTCACGCACGAACGCGGGCATGCCCGGTTTGTTCTGGACCGAGCGCATGCTGCGCCGGTCAAGCAATTCGACGGCAGAGACGGGCTGGGTTTTCAGCACGGTGACCGCATTGCAGCAGGTTTCCACATCGGGAAACACGATCAGCGCAGACGCCTTGTTCGGGTGATCGAGCACGGTGTCGTAGGTCACTGCGCTGATGAACCCTAGCGTGCCTTCGGAGCCGACCAGCAGGTGGCTGAGGATATCGAGGGGTTCTTCGAAGTCGACCAGCGCGTTAAGTGACAGGCCGGTGGTGTTTTTAAGCCGGTACTTGTGACGAATCTTTGCGGCGAGCTCGGTGTTGGCGCGGGTTTCGCGACCCAGTTCGCGCAGACGCTCGAGCAGCGTGGCGTGAGTGGCACGGAATGCCGAGACGCTTTGGGCGTCTTCGGTATCGATGCGCGTGCCGTCGGCCAGCACCAGTCGCATGCCTGCGAGGGTGTGATAGGTGTTTTGCGCCGTGCCGCAGCACATGCCGCTGGAATTGTTGGCGACGATGCCGCCAATCTTCGCCGCATTGATGGAGGCCGGGTCAGGCCCGATTTTGCGTCCGAACGGTGCCAGCCAGGCGTTGGCCTGCGCGCCTATCACGCCCGGTTGAAGGCGAATCTGTTCGCCTTCACGACGGACTTCGCGCCCGTTCCAGTTATCGCCGAGCACGATCAGCACCGAGTCGCTGATGGCCTGACCCGACAGGCTGGTGCCGGCGGCACGAAACGTCACGGGAACGTGATCCACCTGCGCCAGCTTGAGCAACGTGACCACTTCTTCTTCGGATTCGACGCGGATCACCAGTTGGGGGATCAGCCGGTAAAAGCTGGCGTCCGTGCCAAAGGCAAGTGTCGACAACGGGTCGTCGAAACGGCGGTTGGCAGGGATCAGGCGCTTCACATCGTCCAGGAACGAGGCGGGCAGGCTCATACGGTTTTCCTCACGGGATCATCATCGTGGCGCCGCGGCATCTGGCGTGCCGCGTGCGTTTTCTAAAGCGTGCGCTCAGGCGCCGAGCTCACGAACCAGCGAGTCTCGGGTGATTTCGCTGACGGATTTGGCGCCCGTCAGCACCATGGCCACGCGCATTTCCTTTTCGAACAGTTCGAGCAAATGTTTCACGCCTGCTTCACCGTGGGTGGCGAGGGCGTAAATGAACGCGCGGCCGATCAATACGGCGTCGGCGCCCATGGCAATCATGCGCACCACGTCCAGGCCGCTGCGAATACCCGAGTCGGCCAGAATCTTGATCTCGCCCTTTACGGCGTCAGCGATGGCGGGCAACGCACGGGCGCTGGACAGCACGCCGTCGAGCTGACGACCGCCGTGGTTGGAGACGACGATGCCATCCGCGCCGAATTTTACGGCGTCGCGGGCGTCTTCAGGGTCGAGGATGCCTTTGATGATCATCGGGCCGTCCCAGAAGTCGCGAATCCATTCCAGGTCTTTCCACGAGATCGACGGATCGAAGTTGTTTCCGAGCCAGGCGATGTAATCCGTCAGACCGGTGGGGTTGCCGCGATAGGCCGACACGTTACCCAGATCATGTGGACGGCCGTTCACGCCGACGTCCCAAGCCCATTGCGGATGGGTCATGGCTTGCAAGACGCGACGGATCGGGCCGTTCTTGCCGCTCATGCCTGAGTGCAGGTCGCGATAGCGGGCGCCAGGCACCGGCATGTCCACGGTGAACACCAGGGTCTTGACCCCGGCGGCTTTGGCGCGCTCCAGGGCGTTGCGCATGAAGCCGCGGTCCTTGAGGACGTAAAGCTGGAACCACATGGGGCGGTCGATGGCCGGGGCCACTTCTTCGATCGGGCAGAGCGAGACGGTCGACAGCGTGAACGGAATGCCTTTGGACGCTGCAGCGCGGGCGGCCTGCACTTCGCCACGGCGGGCGTACATGCCGCACAGGCCGACCGGCGCCAGCACCACGGGCATGCTCAGGGTTTCATCGAACAGTCGGGTTTCCAGACTGAGCTCGGACATGTTCTTGAGCACGCGCTGGCGCAAGGCAATCTCGGACAGGTCCGAGACGTTGTGCCGCAGCGTGTGTTCGGCGTAGGCGCCGCCGTCGGCGTAATGAAAGAGAAACGGAGGCAGCTTGCGTTGCGCAGCGGCGCGATAATCGGTGGAAGCAGAAATGATCATGGGGTCTCGCATCATTGAGTGAGCGGGGCAGCGTCGGGTGCGGTCAACACACCCGACGCTCGTCTCGTTAATGAACCAGCATGCCGGTCAGCCAGTACGCCTGAACGTAGGTGATGCAGCCCACGATGGCCGCGAAGAAGATGCTGTGCTTGAGCGTGAAACGGAACAGGTCCGATTCCTTGCCGACCAGACCGGTCGCGGCACAGGCCACGGCGATCGACTGCGGGGAAATCATCTTGCCCGTCACGCCGCCGCTGGAGTTGGCTGCAACCATCAGCACATCACTGACACCCAATTGGTGAGCGGTGGTCGCTTGCAGCGAGCCAAACAAGGCGTTGGATGAGGTGTCGGACCCGGTCAGGAACACGCCGAGCCAGCCGAGGAATGGCGAGAAGAACGGGAATGCAGCACCCGTACCGGCCAGGACCAGCGCCAGTGTCGACGACATGCCGGAGTAGTTCATGACGAAGGCGAAGGCCAGCACCATGCCGATGGACACGATGGCCCAGCGCAGCTCGATCAGCGTCTCTTTGAAAGTGGTAATACCGGTTTTGGCGCTGATACGAAGTACGATCATTGCCAGAATCGCCGAGATCAGGATGGCGCTGCCTGAAGCCGCCAGCAGATCGAACTTGTACACCGCAGGCATCGCGGTGGCGTTCGCGACAATCGGAGCACCTTTCATGACCAGTTGATCCAGGTGTGGAACCGGGAAGTTCATGGTCAGCGACGCCAACGGCCCACCAGCGGCAAACAGGGCCTTGAACGGCTTCAAGGTCCAGATCGTCACGATGACGGTCAGAATCAGGAACGGTGACCAGGCCTTGATGATGGTGCCCGTGGAGTACGGGGATTTCTTGGTGGTGCGTGGCTGACCGAAGCCGCCAGGACCGCCACCCATCACGACGGCACCGCCGCCAGCGCTTGCCACTTGCATGTCGGCTGCGCGAGCCGGCTGCCAGACTTTCAGGAAGAACGTCAGTGATACCAGGCTGACCAGCGCCGAGGTGATGTCCGGCAATTCCGGTCCGATGAAGTTGGACGTCAGGAACTGCACGATGGCGAAGCTGCCACCGGCCACCAGCGCGGCTGGCCAGGTTTCCTTCACGCCTTTCACGCCGTCCATCATGAACATCAGCCAGAACGGTACGAAGACCGACAGCAGCGGCAATTGACGGCCGGCCATTGCACCGATCTTGAATGCGTCGATGCCAGAGACCTGACCGGCGACGATGATCGGAATGCCCAGCGCCCCAAATGCAACCGGTGCGGTGTTCGCGATCAGACACAAACCTGCGGCGTACAGCGGGTTCAAGCCAAGGCCTACCAGCAAGGCTGCGGTAATCGCTACCGGAGCACCGAAGCCTGCCGCACCTTCCAGAAAAGCGCCGAAGCAGAACCCGATCAGCAGGACTTGCAGGCGTTGATCGTCAGTGATCGACATGACCGAGCTGCGAATGATCTCGAACTGGCCGCTCTTGACCGTCAGTTTGTAGAGGAACACGGCGGCAACGATGATCCACGCGATCGGCCACAAGCCGTACAGGAACCCGTAGATCGCCGAAGCGACTGCCATGTCGGCTGGCATCTGAAATGCGAAGATCGCGATCAGGACGGCAAGCAACAACGTGATAGCGCCTGCAATGTGACCTTTGAGCCGGAATACGGCCAGCGCCAGGAAGAAGAACACAATGGGAATGACAGCAGCAAATGCCGATAGGCCCAGGCTGCCGAGAGGTGTGTAGAGCTGTTGCCAGGTTTGCATGTAGGAGGCCCCTAATTGTTGTTGGTTAGGCCCGGTGTCCATGCTTTGCGTGCGCTGCTCCTGCAGGGACGACAGTCTGTCGTCCTGCCGGGGCTGACGAACGAAGTCGCACAGCTCACCAGCTCAAGCGTTCCGCCGTCGCGAATTGCTTGCGGCGCGTCGTGGAGGATGACCACTAGTCGCCGGCATTCATAAATTGGTAATACCAATTTACAATGTCTTGTCGCTAGGTTAAAAGCCTTGGCATTGATGTGTCAATTTAAGGCTCTAGAACTTTTGTAGCAGTTATCCAGGTTTTCGCCTGAATCGGAGATTTGTCCTACATCTGCTGGGTGAATGTCTGATCACAATCGGCGAGAATAATCGCCCCCCGCCGTCGTGTCGGACGGGGCAGATGAGGATGTGGAGAAAGGGGATGGGCTTCGATCAGGTGCGTCAGCGCCGCTTGTCAGACGATATTGTCGAACAGCTCGAGAGGATGATTCTTGAAGGCACGCTGAGGGCGGGGGAACGCTTGCCGGCCGAGCGTGCGTTGGCCGAGCAGTTCGGCGTGTCGCGTCCGTCCCTGCGCGAAGCGATTCAGAAGCTCACCGCAAAAGGGCTGCTGGTCAGTCGTCAGGGTGGCGGCAATTACGTCGTGGAGAGTCTGGGTTCGACCTTCAGCGATCCGTTGCTGCATCTTTTGGAAGGCAGCGCCGAGGCGCAGCGCGACCTGTTGGAATTCCGGCACACCCTCGAAGCGTCTTGTGCGTACTACGCCGCGATTCGTGCCACGGACGTCGACCGCTCACGGCTGCGCGAGGCCTTTGACGCCTTGCAGGACTGCTATGCGCGGGTCGATGAGGTCAGCCGTGCGGAAGAGGGCGCGGCCGATGCCAATTTCCACCTGGCGATTGCCGAGGCCAGCCACAACGCGGTGTTACTGCACACCATTCGCGGTCTGTTCGATCTTCTGCGGCGCAACGTCGTGACCAACATCGGCGGCATGTACAAGCAACGCTCAGAGACCCGTGACATGCTGATCAATCAGCATCGGGAGCTGTATCTGGCGATTATCGAAGGTCGGGCGGACGACGCCCGGGAAGTGTCCAGTCGACATCTGCTGTACGTGCAGGAAGTGCTGGAAGAGGTGCGTCAGCAGGTGCAGCGCACGGCGCGGGCCGAGCGGCGTAACGGGATCTGATTGATAGAGCCCTGTAGGAGCGCGCTTGCCCGCGATGTCGGTCTGTCAGTCACGAATATATCGTCTGACACCCTGCAATCGCGGGCAAGCGCGCTCCTACAGGTCTGGCGCAGACCGTAGAAACCCGAAAGATTCAGTCTTCCTTGCCCTTGTTCCGCACGGCACGTTGCAGCTCGCGATTGGAGTCGCGTTCGCGCTCGGTATCACGCTTGTCGTATTCCTTCTTGCCTTTACCCAGAGCGATTTCGCACTTGATCAAGTGCGCCTTCCAGTAAAGGGCGAGGGCGACCGCGGTGTACCCTTTCTGCGCAACAGCAGCGTTGAGCCTTTCCAGCTCGCGCTTGTTGAGCAGCAGTTTACGGGTGCGTGTCGGGTCAGCGATGACGTGGGTACTGGCTGTCGTCAGCGGCGTGATATGGCTGCCCATCAGCCAGGCTTCACCGTCCTTGAGCAGCACGTAACTGTCCACCAACTGCACCTTGTTGGCACGCAGGCTTTTTACTTCCCAACCGGCCAGGACCAGACCGGCCTCGAACTTGTGTTCGATGAAGTAATCGTGACGCGCCTTTTTATTTTGCGCGATGGTCCCTGTGGGATGTTTCTTGAGCTTAGCCATAGGCGACGCATTATAGGGATCAACGGTGCTCTCGGCTACGGGCTCGACGACGTGAAGCGGTGTGCTTGAGCACGTTGAGTGAATCCCGGACAATGCGCGATCTTTTTTGCGTGTTGGACGTGTCAACGATGTCGACGGACAAGGTTTCGGTTCACGGCAGCTGGGCGAGCCGCTGGGTATTTATCCTGGCCGCCACCGGCTCGGCTGTGGGCTTGGGAAGCATATGGAAATTTCCCTACATGGTCGGCGTCTACGGCGGCGGTGCATTCGTGCTTGTGTTTCTGGCCTGTATCGCGTTGATCGGCATTCCGGTGATGATGGCCGAAACCCTGATCGGCCGTCGTGCCCGCCAAAGTCCGGCCAATGCGTTGAAGGTGCTGGCGCTGGAAGCGAAGCATTCGAGCAAATGGTCCTGGGGCGCATTTGCGGGAATGATCACTGCGCTGCTGATTCTCTCTTTTTACAGTGTCGTGGGTGGTTGGTCGCTCGAATACATCATCGATGTTGGCAAGGGCGACTTTCAGGCCGTCACGCCGGATGGCGTCGGCGCGTTCTTTGGCGAGATGATCGCCGATCCATGGCGTCTGGTGGCGTGGCACACGCTGTTCATGCTGCTGTCGGCGATCACCATTGCCAAGGGCGTCAATGCCGGTCTTGAACGAAGTCTGCGTATCCTGATGCCGCTGCTGTTCGTGCTGATGGTGATTCTGCTGGGCTACAGCCTGACCACCGGGCACTTCATGGAAGGGGTGCATTTCATGTTCGACTTCACGCCCGAGAAACTCCTCGACGGATTGCTGCCTGCCATGGGGCATGCATTCTTTTCGCTGAGCGTCGGTGTAGGTTCGATCATGATATATGGCGCCTACATGACCAAAGAGGCCTCGATCAGCGCGACGGTGGTCGGTGTGGCACTGCTGGACACCTTCGTTTCGTTGCTCGCCGGTCTGGCATTGTTTCCGATTGTGTTCGCAGCCGGGCTGAACCCCAGTGAAGGTCCGGGCCTGATGTTCGTCACCTTGCCTTACGCGTTTGGTAACGTAGCGTTCGGCACGGTCATGGGGGTGGTGTTCTTCATTCTCGTCGCCGTGGCAGCCTGGAGTTCGGCCATCTCGCTTCTGGAGCCGATGGTTGCCTACCTGGTGGAGCGCACCCGGGTGCGTCGTGGTTGGGTAACGTTCTGGCTGTCGTTCATCTGTTGGTTCGTGGGGCTGGGAACAGTGTTCTCGTTCAACATCTGGAAGCAGGCCAAATTTTTCGTGAACGAAGGCGGCGCGTTTCATCTCTACCAGTGGGGCGCGACGGCGGGTCTGGATTTCTTCGGCGTGATCGATTTCTTCACGTCGAGGATCATGCTGCCGCTGGGTGGATTGTGCTTTGTGATTTTCGCAGGTTGGGTGATGGGCCGTGAGGCCGTGCGCGACGAGCTGTCCGTGCGCAGTCCGGTTCTGTTCGCTCTAACGTTCTTTTTGATGCGCTATGTGGCGCCGATCGGCATTCTGATTGTCTTTGCCGCTCAGCTTTGGAAATGACGCTGACATGACTACGCATATTCAACGTTCGGCCCTGTTGCCGTATCCCGCTCAGGCGCTGTACGACCTGGTCAACGACGTGGCTCGCTATTCGGAGTTTCTGCCCTGGTGCTCTGGTGCAACGGTTCTGGAGCAGAACGACACGATGATGCGTGCCCGCGTCGAGGTGGCCAAAGGCGGTCTGAGCCAGCATTTTGTGACGCGCAATACGCTGACGCCCGGGCAGATGATCGAGATGAATCTGGAGGAAGGGCCGTTCAGCCAGTTGCACGGCATCTGGACCTTCAAGGCGCTGGGCGAGAAAGCCTGCAAGATCAGCCTGGATCTGTCCTTCGATTATTCCGGTTCCATCGTGCGTGCCACGCTGGGCCCCTTGTTCAATCAGGCCGCCAATACGCTGGTCGATGCCTTCTGCCAGCGCGCTAAAGAGTTACATGCCTGAGAGGATGATCACCGTCGAAGTGGTGTACGCCGCTGTCGATCGTCAGGAGTTGCTCAGGATCGAGGTGCCTGACGGGACCACTGTGTCGGGGGCTGTCAAGGCCTCCGGGATCGCCGAGCATTTCGCGGATGTGCCGTTCGACCAGTGCGCGCTTGGAATATTCGGCAAGGTCATTCCTGATCCTTCAACGCGTCGAGTAGAGGAGGGCGACCGGGTCGAAATCTACCGCCCGCTTCTGGCTGACCCGAAAGAAGTGCGCCGGTTGCGCGCGGAGAAGGCCGCGAAGGCCAAAAAACAGCAAACGCCGATTTAACGTTCTCATCGCTTCGATAGAAAGGCGTAAAAAAGCCCGGCACTGCCGGGCTTTCGTTTTTTGCAGCTGCTGTTGGCAGCCCGCGAGGATCAGCGTGGATTGGTATCCAGCGGTTCCTGGGTCGGGACCGGAACGGTTTCGACCTTGTCGACATCGTTCTGGATTTGCTCGAGCAGAGAGCCAGGTTTTGGCGGCTCTTCCTTCGGCTGCTGCTCCCCTTTGTTTTCGGGGGTTGTGGTGGTGTCGCTGCTCTTGCCGAGGATGGCTTCGTCGCGGCTCACGCCTGGTTTGAAGTCACCGGAAAGGCTTGCCAGCTGATCGTTACTATTGAAGATCAGGCTGACACGTTCCTGTTGGCGTTCACCGCCGCCGGGCTGAAGGCTGTACAGGTAGTCCCAGCGATCAGGGTGAAAGGTGTCGGTCAACAAGGGGTTGCCCATGATAAACCTTACTTGCCGACGGGTCATTCCCGGCCGTAACTGGTCTATCATGTCCTGCGTGACGACATTGCCCTGTTGGATGTCGATTTTATAAACCCCGGGGAATGAACAACCGGCGAGTGCGAGCAGTCCCACGAAGGTGAAACTGGTTAGCAAGAGCTTGGTGTTTTGCATCGGTGGGCGACTTCCACTATCTTGGCTGGGACAACGTAAACCCCGATCATACCTGCATTAAGAGAAGCTGCGAAGCAGCGTCTGCGAGAAAGCTGACCATGGTTGAAAATAGCGAACTACGCAAAGCTGGACTTAAAGTGACTCTGCCACGGGTCAAGATCCTTCAAATGCTCGATTCTGCCGAGCAGCGCCACATGAGCGCGGAGGACGTCTACAAGGCACTTATGGAGGCCAACGAAGACGTCGGTCTGGCAACGGTTTACCGTGTTTTGACTCAGTTCGAAGCAGCCGGGTTGGTGGTTCGCCACAACTTCGATGGCGGTCATGCCGTATTTGAACTCGCCGATGGAGGCCACCACGATCACATGGTGAACGTGGAGTCCGGTGAGGTGATCGAATTCTTCGACGAAGAAATCGAGAAGCTGCAGAAAGCCATTGTGACCAAGCATGGCTTTGAGCTGGTGGATCACAATCTGGTGCTTTACGTCCGTAAGAAAGAGAAGCTGGCCTGAGTCTTTTTCGGATACAAAAAAGGCGACCCTCGGGACGCCTTTTTTAATTTCAGCCGGGCCGTTTTCAGGATTTGGCGGTAATCACCATCTTTTTCGCATGGGCCAGGGATTCCTTGGTCAGGTCGATCCCGCCCAGCATCCTCGCGACTTCTTCCACGCGCTCGCTCTTGCTCAGTTTGGAAACGGCGGTGCGCGTCACGTCTTCCTCGCGAACCTTGTGCACGAACAAGTGCTGATGCCCTTGCGCCGCGACTTGTGGCAAATGGGTGACGGTCATGACCTGGCCACGCTCACCCAGCCTGCGCAGCAGCTGTCCGACGATCTCTGCCGTCGGGCCGCCGATGCCGACGTCGACTTCATCGAAGACCAGTGTCGGCACGCGTGAGGTCTGTGCGGTAATGACCTGAATCGCCAGGCTGATCCGGGAGAGTTCACCGCCAGAGGCCACTTTGGCCAGTGCCTTGAGCGGTTGCCCGGGGTTGGCGCTGACGAGCAGCTCGACCTGCTCAAGGCCATGAGGCGACAGCTCTTTGTCCGCGTTTCCACGCAATTCAATGTTGAAGCGGCCGCCCGGCATGCCCAGGCGTTGAATTTCGTGCTCCACGGCATGGGCCAGTTCGGGGGCTGCACGGTGGCGAAGGTCGCTCAGCTCGCGGGCCTTTTCCTGATAGTGGCGGGCATACGCGCCGAGTTCGTGCTCCAGGCGTTCGACAGCTTCATCGTTGGCGTTCAGCGTTTCGATCTCGTCCAGCAGCTTCTGATGCAAGGCCGGCACTTCGGCTGGCTGAACCCTGTGCTTGCGGGCAAGCGTGTAGATGGTGTCCAGACGTTCTTCAATTTGTTGCAGGCGCGCGGGGTCGGCTTCGAAACGATCCAGGAAACGATTGATTTCGCCGACGGCTTCTTCCACCTGAATCTGTGCGCTGGAAAGCAGATTGGTCGCTTCATTCAGCGCATCTGGCGAGTTGTTTACGCTGGTCAGCCGGTTGAGGCTCGCGGTCAGGGCGTTCAGTGCATTGCCTGAGTCACTTTCGCTGCACAGTTCGACGACTTGCCGGCAGATGCCCAGCAAGCTCTCAGCGTTCGTCAGCGTGGTGTGTTCCTGCTCCAGATGTTCAAGCTCGTTTTCGCCCAGGCTCAGGCTTTCGAGTTCTTCCAGCTGATAACTCAATAGCTGGTGCTTGGCCCGTTGCTCGTCCCCGGAGTTGGCCAGTTGCTCAAGCTCCTGACGCGTCTGGCGCCAGCGTTGGGCAGCCAGTTGTACCTGACGCGCGAGATCGGTGGCGCCCGCATATTCGTCCAGCAGCCGACGATGAGTGTCGGTTTTAAGGAGCGACTGGTGCTCGTGCTGGCTATGAATATCGATCAGCAGTTCACCCAAGGCTTTCAAGTCGCCCTGTGGGCAGGGGGTGCCGTTTATATAAGAGCGCGAACGGCCCTCGGCAGTGATTACCCTGCGAAGAATGCAGGGGCCGTCGGTTTCGAGGTCGCGATCCTTGAGCCAGGCGTCCGCTTCCGGGATGTCGGACACATCGAAGGTCGCCAGGATGTCGGCCTTGTCGGCGCCCGGTCTCACTACGCCGCTGTCTGTACGATCTCCCAGCGTCAGGCCGAGCGCGTCGAGCATGATCGACTTCCCGGCACCGGTTTCACCGGTGATCACGCTCATGCCGCGATCCAGTTCCAGATCGAGATGTTCAACGATGGCGTAGTTATGTATGGACAGGTGCACCAGCATACGGGCGGCTCCCAAGCGATTTGTCTGGTTATTTATACAGTGTTTTGCTTTGGGCTGACAATGCCCGGCGTTAGCTCGATTTGGCAGGGTCAGGATATTTCTTAGCACCTATTGTCGAGGTTGGTTGGCCGGAATCCCGAAATAGACCATGTCGGAATATTTGTAGGGTTATTCACCCCATCCTGCATCGAAACCCCTTGAAGCCGAAAATTACGGCCCCATATAGCCCGGCAGAAGCGTGAGTTCGGCTCACGGAAGCAATTGGAAGGAGAGAACTATGGCTGACGAACAGAACCCGGATACGCAGGCTCAGGATCAGGCTGCGGGCGCGGCGAATTCCGGAGAAGATTTGGCAACGCGTGTACAGGTGCTGGAAGAGCAACTGGCTGCGGCACAGGACCAGTCTCTGCGTGTCGCTGCGGATCTGCAAAACGTCCGCCGCCGTGCCGAGCAAGATGTGGAAAAGGCTCACAAATTCGCACTGGAGAAGTTCGCTGGCGATCTGCTGCCGATCGTCGACAGTCTGGAGCGTGGTCTGGACCTCTCCAACCCGGATGACGAGAGCATTCGTCCGATGCGTGAAGGCATCGAGCTGACCCTGAAGATGTTCGCTGACACCCTCAAGCGTTATCACCTGGAAGCCATCGATCCGCACGGTGAGCCGTTCAACGCGGAGCATCACCAGGCAATGGCGATGCAGGAAACCGCGGATGTTGAACCGAACAGTGTGCTGAAGGTGTTCCAGAAGGGTTATCAGCTTAACGGCCGTTTGCTGCGCCCGGCCATGGTCGTGGTCAGCAAGGCGCCGTCGCCTGTTGCGCCGTCAATTGACGAGCAGGCTTGAAATCAGCTGAGTGGCCCCCATTTACAGGCCATGCGTTTAAAGAATTACCGCAATTTGTAAACGCAGTTGCGGCAACCTAATTAAAAGTTTCGGGAGAGTCAAAGATGGGCAAGATTATCGGTATCGACCTGGGGACCACCAACTCCTGCGTCTCGGTTCTGGAAAACGGCGTGGCGAAAGTCATTGAGAACGCCGAAGGCGCGCGTACCACGCCTTCGATCATCGCTTACGCCAACGACGGTGAAATTCTGGTTGGCCAGTCGGCCAAGCGTCAGGCAGTGACCAATCCGCACAACACCCTGTACGCGGTGAAGCGTCTGATCGGTCGCAAGTTCGACGAAGAAGTTGTTCAGAAAGACATCAAGATGGTCCCTTACAAAATCGCCAAGGCTGACAACGGTGACGCCTGGGTTGAAGTAAACGGCCAGAAAATGTCGCCACCTCAGATTTCTGCGGAAATCCTGAAAAAGATGAAGAAAACCGCCGAAGACTACTTGGGCGAGACGGTGACTGAAGCGGTCATCACGGTTCCGGCCTACTTCAACGACAGCCAGCGTCAGGCGACCAAAGACGCCGGCCGCATTGCGGGTCTGGACGTAAAACGTATCATCAACGAACCTACCGCGGCTGCACTGGCTTACGGTATGGACAAGGCGAAAGGCGACCACACCGTCATCGTTTATGACCTGGGTGGCGGTACTTTCGACGTGTCGGTCATCGAAATCGCTGAAGTCGACGGTGAGCATCAGTTCGAAGTGTTGGCCACCAACGGCGACACCTTCCTGGGTGGTGAGGACTTCGACATTCGTCTGATCGACTACCTCGTTGACGAATTCAAGAAAGAAACCAGCATGAACCTCAAGGGCGATCCGCTGGCCATGCAGCGCCTGAAAGAAGCCGCTGAGAAAGCCAAGATCGAGCTGTCTTCCAGCCTGCAGACAGACGTCAACCTGCCGTACATCACTGCAGACGCCACCGGTCCCAAGCACCTGAACGTGAAGATTTCCCGCGCCAAGCTGGAATCGCTGGTAGAAGACCTGGTTCAGCGCACCATCGATCCATGCCGTATCGCACTGAAAGACGCTGGAATCGACATCAGCAAGATCAACGACGTGATTCTGGTCGGCGGTCAGACCCGTATGCCGCTGGTTCAGCAGAAGGTCACCGAGTTCTTCGGTAAAGAAGCGCGTAAAGACGTGAACCCGGACGAAGCCGTTGCCATGGGTGCTGCGATTCAGGGTGCGGTTCTGGCCGGTGACGTGAAAGACGTTTTGCTGCTCGACGTCAGCCCTCTGACCCTGGGTATCGAAACCATGGGCGGCGTGATGACTGCGCTGATCGAGAAAAACACCACGATTCCTACCAAGAAATCGCAAGTGTTCTCGACGGCCGACGACAACCAGAGCGCAGTGACCATTCACGTGCTGCAAGGTGAGCGCAAGCAAGCGGCTCAGAACAAGTCTTTGGGCAAGTTCGATCTGGCCGACATTCCACCTGCTCCACGTGGCGTACCGCAGATCGAAGTGACTTTCGACATCGATGCTAACGGCATTCTGCACGTCGGCGCGAAAGACAAGGCCACTGGCAAGACTCAGTCGATCGTGATCAAGGCCAACTCGGGTCTGTCCGAGGAAGAAATTCAGCAGATGATTCGTGACGCTGAAACCAATGCCGACGAAGACCGCAAGTTCGAAGAGCTGGCGTCGGCCCGTAACCAGGGTGATGCACTGGTTCACTCGACTCGCAAGATGGTCGCTGACGCAGGTGACAAGGTCACTGCCGAAGAGAAGACAGCCATTGAAGCGGCTGTGGTAGCTCTGGAAGCCGCTGTGAAGGGCGACGACAAGGCTGCCATCGACGCGAAGGTCGAGGAGCTGTCGAAGGTGAGCGCTCCTGTTGCTCAGAAGATGTACGCCGAGCAAGCCGAAAAGCCTGAGGGTGGCGCGCAGGCCGCACAGGAAGAAGGCAAGCCCGCTGACGACGTGGTCGACGCTGAGTTCGAAGAAGTGAAAGACCATAAGTGACAGTTCCTGAAAAGGCGAGTGTCACTTGATGGCCGGTTGACCTCTTTCGAGTGGTCGCTGGTAGGATGTCGCCGCGCGGGAGCTTGCTCCCGCGTTGGCGTGTCTGGAACACCCAAAATTTTTTAGCGTCTGCAAAGCTGCTTTGCGGACTGTGTGGCAAAGCCGGAAGCTCCTGCAACCCGGCTTGTTCTGCCGCTTTCTCGGTCGATCAAAGGCCGTTGAACCAAGACCAGGATCGTTTAATTGACGTGAGTTGGGTCCGGGCCTGAAAGGGGCTCAACGAGTTCGGCAAACTCAGGAGGGTTATGTCGGACGTCCTCAAGAGTGCAGAAAACTTATGTCAAAGCGTGACTATTACGAAGTATTGGGGGTGGAGCGAGGCTCCAGCGAAGCGGACCTGAAAAAGGCATACCGCCGTCTCGCGATGAAGTATCACCCTGACCGCAATCCCGGCGACAAAGCCTCGGAAGACGCCTTCAAGGAAGCCAACGAGGCTTACGAAGTGCTGTCCGATGCCAGCAAGCGCGCGGCGTACGATCAATACGGCCATGCCGGTGTGGATCAAGGTATGGGCGGTGGCGGCGCGGGTTTCGGCGGCGCGAACTTCTCCGACATTTTCGGCGATGTCTTCAGCGACTTCTTCGGTGGCGGGCGTGCCGGTGGCGGCGGTCGTGGCGGCGCTCAGCGTGGCAGCGATCTGCGTTACACCCTGGAGCTGAACCTGGAAGAAGCCGTGCGCGGCACTACGGTCAGCATTCGCGTGCCAACGCTGGTCAACTGCAAGCCGTGCGATGGCAGCGGTGCCAAGAAAGGCTCCTCTCCGGTGACGTGCCCGACGTGTGGCGGTATTGGTCAGGTGCGCATGCAGCAGGGTTTCTTCTCTGTTCAGCAAACCTGTCCGCGTTGCCACGGCAACGGCAAAATCATCTCTGATCCTTGCGATTCCTGCCATGGCGAAGGCCGTGTCGAAGAGTACAAGACGCTGTCGGTCAAGGTGCCTGCGGGTGTCGACACCGGCGACCGCATTCGTCTGTCGGGCGAAGGTGAGGCGGGTGTTCAGGGTGGCCCTACCGGCGACCTGTACGTCGTGATCAATGTGCGTGAGCACGCGATCTTCCAGCGCGACGGCAAGCACCTGTATTGCGAAGTGCCGATCAGCTTCACCGACGCCGCATTGGGTGGTGAGCTGGAAGTGCCGACGCTGGACGGTCGCGTGAAGCTCAAGATCCCGGAAGGCACTCAGACCGGCAAGCAATTCCGTCTGCGCGGCAAGGGCGTTGCCCCTGTGCGTGGCGGCGGCGCAGGCGACTTGATGTGCCGGGTCGCGGTCGAAACCCCGGTCAACCTGGGGCGTCGTCAGCGGGAGTTGCTCGAAGAGTTCCGTGCATCGCTTGAAGGTGACAGCTCTCATTCGCCTAAAGCCAGTGGCTGGTTTGAAGGCGTGAAGCGTTTCTTCGGCGATCTCTAAGGAGCAGGGCATGCGACGCATTGCTGTGATGGGCGCCGCCGGGCGCATGGGCAAGAACCTGATCGAGGCGGTGCAGGATCGTGCGCCGCTCACCGGGCTGACGGCGGCAATCGTTCGGCCCGGCAGTACCATGATCGGTGCCGACGCGGGTGAGCTGGCATCGCTGGGGCGTATCGGTGTTCAGTTGACCGGTAATCTGGAGCAGGTCGCCGACGAGTTCGACGTGCTGATCGACTTCACATTGCCGGACGTCATGCTGAAAAACCTGGCGTTCTGCCGGAAGGCTGGCAAGGCCATGGTCATCGGGACCACCGGGTTGAGCGTTGAGCAAAAGCACCTGCTGACGGAAGCGGGCCAGGACATCCCGATCGTCTTCGCCTCCAATTTCAGCGTGGGCGTGAACCTCTCGTTCAAGCTGCTGGATCTGGCCGCGCGGGTAATGGGTGAGGATGCGGACATCGAGATCCTCGAAGCCCATCACCGCAATAAGGTCGACGCACCGTCGGGTACGGCGGTCAGCATGGGTGAAGTGGTTGCCAACGCCTTGGGGCGCGATCTGAGCAAGGTCGCCGTCTATGGTCGTGAAGGGTACACGGGTGTTCGGGACCGCGAGACGATCGGCTTCGCCACGGTTCGCGGTGGGGACGTCGTAGGCGATCACACCGTGCTGTTCGCAGCCGAAGGTGAACGTCTGGAAATTACCCATAAGGCGTCCAGCCGCATGACGTTTGCCAAGGGCGCTGTGCGTGCCGCGCTGTGGCTCGATGGCAAAACGTCTGGTTTGTACGATATGCAGGATGTGCTCGACCTGCGGTGATCGGCGATTCCTCTGACGCTGTCTGTCGCGCAACAATGCGGGCGGGAAGGGTGTTTTACCTGTATCCTGCCCGCAGTTTTGACCCGCTACGCGATGTCCTGTCGCATTCCCCGGCCTTAAAGGCGTTTTAGCGGTGGATTAAAAAAGCCTTTTTCTGTAAGCTACAGCTTTAGTGTGTCCACTAAAAGCGCGCAGATAATTCGATGAAAAAAGCGGGGTGACGTGTCTATACGTCATTCCGCTTTTTTACAACCTGCGATCGCCCTTTCAGGCTTTATTACGGGAGGTCTTCTTGACTAAGCCAGCCATACTCGCCCTTGCTGATGGCAGCATTTTTCGCGGCGAAGCCATTGGAGCCGACGGTCAAACCGTTGGTGAGGTGGTGTTCAACACCGCAATGACCGGCTATCAGGAAATCCTTACCGATCCTTCCTATGCCCAGCAAATCGTCACCCTGACTTACCCTCACATCGGCAACACTGGCACCACGCCGGAAGACGCCGAATCCGACCGCGTCTGGTCGGCGGGCCTGGTGATTCGTGACTTGCCGCTGGTAGCGAGCAACTGGCGTAACAAGATGTCCCTGGCTGACTATCTCAAGGCCAATAACGTCGTCGCCATTGCCGGCATCGACACTCGCCGCCTGACCCGCATTCTGCGTGAGAAAGGTGCGCAGAATGGCTGCATCATGGCCGGCGACAACATTTCCGAAGAAGCAGCCATTGCAGCAGCGCGCGGCTTCCCGGGCCTGAAAGGCATGGATCTGGCGAAAGAAGTCAGCACCAAGAAGCGCTACGAATGGCGCACCAGTGTCTGGAGCCTGAAAACCGACAGCCATCCAGAGATCGCTGCCGCTGATCTGCCGTACAACGTGGTGGCCTATGACTACGGCGTCAAGACCAACATCCTGCGCATGCTGGTCGAGCGCGGTTGCCGCGTGACCGTGGTACCGGCTCAGACGCCTGCCAGCGAAGTGCTCGCCCTGAACCCCGATGGTGTGTTCCTCTCCAACGGCCCTGGCGATCCAGAGCCTTGCGACTACGCGATTCAGGCGATCAAGGACGTGCTGCAGACCGAGATTCCAGTGTTCGGCATCTGCCTGGGTCACCAGCTGCTGGCGCTGGCCTCCGGTGCCAAGACCGTCAAGATGGGTCACGGCCACCACGGTGCCAACCACCCGGTTCAGGATCTGGACACGGGCGTGGTCATGATCACCAGTCAGAACCACGGTTTCGCGGTGGACGAAGCCACCTTGCCGAGCAACGTTCGCGCCATTCACAAGTCGCTGTTCGACGGCACCTTGCAGGGTATCGAGCGCACCGACAAGGAAGCGTTCAGCTTCCAGGGTCACCCTGAAGCGAGCCCGGGACCGAACGACGTCGCGCCGCTGTTTGATCGCTTCATCACAGCTATGGCCAAGCGCCGCTAAGCGGCGGATTCCAACTGTAGCGAGCAGGTGCCTGCGGCAGGCCGGATACGTCCGATGACCCGCCGGGCACCTCAGAGAATGTTCAAGACGGCTTGCCGACTGACACAGGATTCGAGTGACAACCCATGCCAAAACGTACAGACATTAAAAGCATCCTGATTCTTGGCGCTGGCCCGATCGTGATCGGCCAGGCCTGTGAATTCGACTACTCCGGTGCCCAGGCGTGTAAAGCCCTGCGCGAAGAGGGCTACCGCGTCATCCTGGTGAACTCCAACCCGGCCACCATCATGACCGACCCGGCCATGGCCGACGCCACCTACATCGAGCCGATCAAATGGGCGACCGTCGCCAAGATCATCGAGAAGGAGCGCCCGGACGCACTGCTGCCGACCATGGGTGGCCAGACCGCTTTGAACTGCGCACTGGATCTGGAGCGCGAGGGCGTTCTGGAGAAGTTCGGCGTAGAAATGATCGGCGCCAACGCCGACACCATCGACAAGGCGGAAGACCGCTCGCGTTTCGACAAGGCCATGAAAGCCATTGGTCTGGAATGCCCGCGTTCCGGCATCGCTCACAGCATGGAAGAGGCCAATGCGGTGCTCGAGAAGCTGGGCTTCCCGTGCATCATCCGTCCGTCCTTCACCATGGGCGGCACCGGTGGCGGTATCGCGTACAACCGTGAAGAGTTCGAAGAAATCTGCGCCCGTGGTCTGGATCTGTCACCGACCAAAGAGCTGCTGATCGACGAATCCCTGATCGGCTGGAAAGAATATGAGATGGAAGTGGTCCGCGACAAAAAGGACAACTGCATCATCGTCTGCTCCATCGAGAACTTCGACCCGATGGGTGTCCACACCGGTGACTCCATCACGGTCGCTCCGGCACAGACCCTGACCGACAAGGAATACCAGATCCTGCGTAACGCCTCGCTGGCGGTCCTGCGCGAGATCGGTGTTGAAACCGGCGGCTCCAACGTGCAGTTCGGTATTTGCCCGGACACCGGCCGCATGGTCGTGATCGAGATGAACCCGCGCGTTTCCCGTTCCTCGGCGCTGGCCTCCAAGGCCACCGGTTTCCCGATCGCCAAGGTCGCGGCCAAGCTGGCAGTGGGTTACACCCTCGACGAACTGCAGAACGACATCACTGGCGGCAAAACACCTGCCTCGTTCGAGCCGTCCATCGACTACGTCGTGACCAAGCTGCCGCGCTTCGCGTTCGAGAAATTCTCCAAGGCTGACGCACGCCTGACCACCCAGATGAAATCGGTCGGTGAAGTCATGGCCATCGGCCGTACCTTCCAGGAATCCCTGCAAAAAGCACTGCGTGGCCTGGAAGTCGGTGTGAGCGGTCTCGATCCTAAACTGGACCTGAGCAACCCTGAAAGTGCGAGCATCCTCAAGCGTGAGCTGACCGTGCCGGGCGCCGAGCGTATCTGGTATGTCGCGGACGCTTTCCGTGCAGGCATGACCGTCGAGCAGATCTTCGGCATGAACATGATCGACCCCTGGTTCCTGGTTCAGATCGAAGATCTGATCAAGGAAGAAGAGAAGGTCAAGACCATGGGTATGTCGGCCATCGATCGTGACGTGATGTTCCGTCTCAAGCGCAAGGGCTTCTCCGACGCGCGTCTGGCCAAGCTGCTGGGCGTCACCGAAAAGAGCGTGCGCACGCACCGTCACAAGCTGGACGTGCTGCCGGTCTACAAGCGCGTGGATACCTGCGCCGCCGAATTCGCGACCGACACGGCGTACATGTACTCCACGTACGAAGAAGAGTGCGAGGCCAACCCATCGAACCGCGACAAGATCATGATCCTGGGCGGCGGTCCTAACCGCATTGGTCAGGGTATCGAGTTCGACTACTGCTGCGTACACGCGGCACTGGCGCTGCGCGACGACGGTTACGAGACCATCATGGTCAACTGCAACCCGGAAACCGTGTCCACCGATTACGACACCTCCGATCGCTTGTACTTCGAACCGGTGACCCTGGAAGACGTGCTGGAAATCGTTCGCGTCGAGAAGCCGAAAGGCGTCATCGTCCAGTACGGCGGCCAGACACCGTTGAAGCTGGCGCGTGCACTGGAAGCGGCCGGCGTGCCAATCATCGGCACCAGCCCTGATGCCATCGACCGCGCTGAAGACCGTGAGCGCTTCCAGCAGATGGTCGAGCGCCTGAACCTGCGTCAGCCGCCAAACGCCACCGTGCGCAGTGAAGACGAAGCGATTCGTGCTGCCGCCAAAATTGGTTACCCGCTGGTGGTTCGTCCGTCCTACGTACTGGGCGGCCGTGCGATGGAAATCGTCTACGAAGAAGAAGAGCTCAAGCGCTACCTGCGTGAAGCGGTTCAAGTGTCCAACGACAGCCCGGTGCTGCTGGACCACTTCCTCAACTGCGCCATTGAAATGGACGTGGATGCTGTGTGCGATGGCACCGACGTCGTCATCGGCGCCATCATGCAGCACATCGAGCAGGCGGGCGTTCACTCCGGTGACTCCGCGTGCTCGCTGCCGCCGTACTCGCTGCCGGCCCACATCCAGGACGAGATGCGTGAGCAGGTCAAGAAAATGGCCCTGGAGCTCGGCGTTGTCGGTCTGATGAACGTTCAACTTGCACTGCAAGGTGAAGACATCTACGTGATCGAAGTGAACCCGCGTGCCTCGCGTACCGTGCCGTTCGTTTCCAAGTGCATTGGTGTTTCCCTGGCCATGATCGCGGCGCGCGTCATGGCGGGTAAAACCCTGAAAGAGCTAGGCTTCACCAAGGAAATCATCCCGAACTTCTACAGTGTGAAAGAAGCCGTGTTCCCGTTTGCCAAATTCCCTGGCGTTGACCCGATCCTCGGGCCAGAGATGAAGTCCACCGGTGAAGTCATGGGTGTCGGTGACACCTTTGGCGAGGCGTTCGCCAAAGCCCAGATGGGTGCCAGCGAAGTCTTGCCTACCGGTGGTACGGCGTTTATCAGCGTGCGTGACGACGACAAGCCGCTGGTGGCGGGCGTTGCGCGCAACCTGATCGAGCTCGGTTTTGAAGTCGTAGCAACGGCCGGAACTGCCCGCTTGATCGAAGCGGCCGGTCTTAAAGTGCGCCGCGTGAACAAAGTGACCGAAGGTCGCCCTCACGTGGTTGATATGATCAAGAACGACGAAGTAACGTTGATCATCAACACCACTGAGGGTCGCCAGTCGATCGCGGACTCTTACTCCATTCGTCGCAACGCCTTGCAGCACAAGATTTACTGCACCACCACTATTGCTGCGGGCGAGGCCATCTGTGAAGCGCTGAAGTTCGGTCCGGAAAAGACCGTGCGCCGCTTGCAGGATCTACATGCAGGGCTGAAAGCATGAGCATTACCAAATACCCAATGACCGTTCAGGGCGCTCGCGCCCTGGAAGAAGAACTGCAGCACCTGAGCAAGGTCGAGCGTCCGCGCTTGAGTCAGGCCATTGGTGAAGCGCGTGAACTCGGCGACCTCAAGGAAAACGCCGAGTACCATGCTGCCCGCGAAGAGCAGGGCATGGTCGAAGCGCGGATCCGTGATATCGAAGGCCGCTTGCAGAACTCGGTCGTGATCGACGTCACCAGCATCGCTCACACGGGCAAGGTGATTTTCGGCACGACCGTAGAGTTGGCCAATGTTGAAACCGACGAACAGGTGATCTACCAGATCGTGGGCGAAGATGAAGCCAACATCAAACAGGGCAAGATTTCTGTCGGGGCACCGATTGCCCGGGCCATTATTGGCAAGGAAGAAGGTGATGTCGTGGCGATCAAGACGCCAAGCGGTCTGGTCGAATACGAGATTGTCGAGGTCAAGCACATCTGATCTGTGCCTGCGGAGGTCGTCCCAAGGGCGGCTTCCGGCAGCGAGCGGGTTTGGGTGGGAAGTGGCGGAAATGCTGCTTCTTGCTAATGACCAGGGGTTCCGGTCAGGGCGCGCAATCGGCGCCCCTGACGGGGTTCACCCTTATTTGTAGCGGTGAATGTTCGACAGCTGTTTGTTAGGCTGTGGGTTCTTGCGGTAGATCAGCGCCATCTTGCCGATGGTCTGCACCAGTTCCGCGCGACCTTGTTTGCACAGTTCTTCGATGACGGCACGGCGATCGTCGCGATCTTCCAGCTTGATCTGAACCTTGATCAGTTCATGATCGACCAACGCGCGATCAAGCTCGGCCAGCACGCCCTCACTCAGGCCGTTGCCGGCAACCATCAGGACCGGCTTCAGGTCATGTCCAATGGATTTGTACTGTTTCTTCTGCTCGTTAGTGAGCGGCATAATCTGACCCTTTTCGTCTGATTCTGTAAAATTGGCGGCCATTTTACCCGAGGGCTCGTGGCTCCGCCCAGTTAATCACGACGCATATCATCGAGGTGCCCCGTGGCGCAGCGCTCCAAGAGCAGCCATAACTGGCTGAGAGAACATTTCGACGACAAGTACGTCAAAATGGCACAGAAAGATGGCTACCGCTCCCGTGCCAGTTACAAGCTTCTGGAGATCCAGGAGAAGGACAAAATCATTCGGCCCGGGATGACAGTTGTTGACCTCGGTGCAGCCCCGGGAGGCTGGTCGCAAGTGACCAGTCGTCTGATTGGGGGTAAAGGTCGCCTGATCGCATCCGACATTCTGGAGATGGACAGCATCCCCGATGTGACCTTTATTCAAGGGGATTTCACCGAGGACGCGGTGTTCAAACAGATCCTCGAAGCGATCGGTAATACTCAAGTAGACCTTGTGATTTCCGATATGGCCCCCAATATGAGTGGATTGAGCGCTGTGGATATGCCACGCGCCATGTTCCTCTGTGAGTTGGCGCTCGACCTGGCGGGTCGGGTTCTGCGTCCGGGTGGTGATTTTTTGATCAAGGTCTTCCAGGGTGAAGGCTTCGATGTCTACCACAAGGACGTTCGCAAAATGTTCGATAAGGTACAGATGCGCAAGCCTCTGTCCTCCCGTGACCGCTCTCGCGAGCAGTACCTTCTGGGCCGTGGTTTCAAAGGCGGTTATGAAGCCCCGGGCGATATTGAGTGAAGGCCATAGCTTTTTTTAAATGGCTTTATTCATGAAGCGTAACGAACATCGTGTAGTCAAAGTTTCACAAAGGGTTACAGACGCCGCCTGCCACGCCTGTAGGATCTGTAGTAAGTTAGGCCGGTGAATATCATGCGAGGCACGCTCCAGCGTGGAGCTTGCTTCAGAGGGTAGCTAATTGAACGATATGGCAAAGAATTTGATCCTGTGGTTGATCATCGCCGCGGTCCTTGTGACGGTGATGAACAACTTCTCCAGCCCGAACGAGCCGCAGACCCTCAACTACTCCGAGTTCATCCAGCAGGTCAAGGATGGCAAGGTCGAGAAAGTTGCCGTTGACGGCTACGTCATCACGGGTAAACGCAGCGACGGCGATACCTTCAAGACCATTCGTCCGGCGATCCAGGACAACGGCCTGATCGGTGATCTGGTCGACAATCACGTTGTGATCGAAGGCAAGCAGCCTGAACAGCAAAGTATCTGGACACAGTTGCTGGTTGCCAGCTTCCCGATCCTGGTCATTATTGCGGTCTTCATGTTCTTCATGCGCCAGATGCAAGGGGGCGCCGGAGGTAAAGGCGGGCCGATGAGTTTCGGCAAGAGCAAGGCGCGCCTGCTCTCCGAAGATCAGGTCAAGACCACGCTGGCCGACGTTGCAGGTTGTGACGAAGCCAAGGAAGAAGTGGGCGAGCTCGTAGAGTTTCTTCGTGATCCCGGTAAATTCCAGCGCCTGGGCGGTCGTATTCCGCGCGGCGTATTGATGGTCGGCCCTCCGGGTACTGGTAAGACCTTGCTGGCCAAGGCCATTGCCGGTGAAGCGAAGGTGCCTTTTTTCACTATTTCCGGTTCTGACTTTGTCGAGATGTTCGTGGGCGTCGGTGCGAGCCGGGTTCGTGACATGTTCGAACAAGCCAAGAAACATGCGCCTTGCATCATCTTCATCGACGAAATCGATGCGGTAGGTCGTCACCGTGGCGCCGGTATGGGCGGCGGTCACGATGAGCGCGAGCAGACCCTCAACCAGTTGCTGGTGGAGATGGACGGCTTTGAGATGAATGACGGCATCATCGTCATTGCGGCGACCAACCGGCCTGATGTCCTGGACCCTGCATTGCTGCGTCCAGGTCGTTTCGACCGTCAGGTCGTGGTCGGTCTGCCAGACATCCGTGGTCGTGAACAGATTCTCAAGGTCCACATGCGCAAGGTGCCAATGGGTGACGATGTCAACCCGGCGGTCATCGCGCGTGGTACGCCGGGTTTCTCCGGTGCAGATCTGGCGAACCTGGTCAACGAGGCCTCGCTGTTTGCCGCCCGTGTCGGTAAGCGCATCGTTGAAATGAAGGAATTCGAACTGGCCAAAGACAAGATCATGATGGGCGCCGAGCGCAAATCCATGGTCATGTCCGAGAAAGAGAAGCAGAACACGGCTTACCACGAGGCGGGGCACGCCATCGTCGGTCGTGTGGTGCCCGAGCATGATCCGGTCTACAAGGTTTCGATCATTCCTCGTGGTCGTGCGCTGGGTGTGACGATGTTCCTTCCCGAGGAAGATCGTTACAGCCTGTCCAAGCGCGCGCTGATCAGTCAGATCTGTTCGCTTTACGGCGGTCGTATCGCTGAAGAGATGACGTTGGGCTTCGACGGTGTTACCACCGGTGCATCCAACGACATCATGCGGGCCAGTCAGATTGCCCGGAACATGGTCACCAAGTGGGGCCTGTCCGAGAAGCTGGGTCCGTTGATGTACTCGGAAGATGAAGACGGCGGTTATCTGGGTCGTGGCGGTGGCGGTCAGAACGCCAGCCTGTCGGCCGACACCGCTCGTATGATCGACTCCGAAGTGCGCAGCATCATTGATCAGTGCTATGGCACCGCCAAGCAGATTCTGACGGACAATCGCGACAAGCTGGACGCGATGGCGGATGCGCTGATGAAGTACGAAACCATTGATGCTGAGCAGATCGACGACATCATGGCGGGTCGCACGCCTCGCGAGCCGCGTGACTGGGAAGGTGGCTCTGGTGCTTCCGGCACCCCTACCGCTCCAGTGGGTCCACGCCCTGAAACTCCGATCGGCGGCCCCGCTGCTGACCACTAAGGCCTGACATGACTTCTGCGCTGTACCCAACCCGGTTGCCTTGCGGCAACCGGGTTCTTGATTTATCCCGGACGCACGTCATGGGAATTCTCAATGTCACCCCCGATTCGTTTTCTGATGGCGGTCGTTTCGCCCAGCGCGATCTGGCGTTGCGTCACGCTGAAGCCATGGTGAGCGCGGGCGCTACCCTGATCGATGTCGGAGGGGAGTCCACGCGCCCTGGCGCTCGTACGGTTTCGCCGGTCGAAGAGCTGGAGCGCGTTGCACCCATTGTCGAAGCGATCAGTCGTGAGCTGGATGTCATTATTTCGGTGGACACCTCAACGCCTGCGGTCATTCGTGAGACGGCGCGCCTTGGCGCAGGCTTGATCAACGATGTGCGCTCGTTGCAGCGTGACGGTGCTCTGGATGCGGCGGTGGCGACCGGGTTGCCGGTGTGTCTGATGCACATGCGTGGCGAGCCGACGGACATGCAGAGCGATCCTCGATACGACGACCTTCTCGGCGAAGTCAGCTCGTTCCTCAGGGAGCGCATAAACGCTTGCGTTGCCGCCGGCATTGCCCGGGAGCAGATCATCCTCGATCCCGGTTTCGGGTTTGGCAAGACGCTCGAACACAATTTGAGTCTGTTCAAGCACATGGAAGTCCTGCATGAATTGGGGCGGCCGTTGCTGGTAGGCGTCTCTCGCAAGAGTATGATCGGCAAGGTGCTGGATAAGCCTGTGGATCAACGGCTTTACGGAGCGCTCGCCCTGGCCGGTATGGCCATTACCAAGGGCGCGAGAATTTTGCGTGTGCACGATGTCCCGGAAACCGTCGATGTCGTCCGCATGATTGCCGCTGTTGAGTCGGCAGAATAAGAATCTGGAGCACCCATGAGTACCAAGAAATATTTCGGAACTGACGGCATTCGCGGTCGCGTAGGCCAGTTCCCCATCACGCCTGATTTCATGCTCAGGCTGGGATGGGCTGCCGGCATGGCCTTTCGCAAGATGGGGGCGTGCCGCATCCTGGTGGGCAAGGACACCCGCATTTCGGGTTACATGTTCGAGTCTGCGCTCGAGGCCGGCTTGTCCGCAGCCGGTGCTGACGTCATGTTGCTCGGTCCAATGCCCACACCTGCGATCGCTTACCTGACTCGCACCTTCCACGCGCAAGCGGGCATCGTGATCAGTGCGTCGCATAACCCGCATCACGATAACGGCATCAAGTTCTTCTCGGGGCAAGGCACCAAGCTGCCTGATGAAGTCGAGATGATGATCGAGGAGTTGCTCGACACACCGATGACGGTCGCCGAGTCGGAGCAGTTGGGCAAGGTCTCCCGTATCAACGATGCGGCCGGCCGTTACATTGAATTCTGCAAAAGCAGTGTGCCGACCAGCACCAGTTTTGCAGGGCTCAAGATTGTGGTCGATTGTGCCCATGGCGCGACCTACAAAGTGGCGCCAAACGTCTTCCGTGAACTGGGTGCGCAGGTGACGGTGCTGTCGGCTGCGCCCAATGGGTTGAACATCAACGACAACTGCGGTTCGACCCACATGGGCGCTCTTCAGGCGGCTGTCGTTGCCGAGAAGGCCGATCTGGGTATTGGCTTCGATGGTGATGGTGACCGCGTGCTGATGGTTGATCACACCGGAGCGATCGTCGACGGGGATGAGTTGATCTATGTCATCGCTCGGGACCTGCATGAGCGTGGCCGCTTGCAGGGCGGTGTCGTGGGCACGCTGATGAGCAACCTGGGTCTTGAACTGGCGCTTGCCGACCTGAACATTCCTTTCGTGCGGGCCAACGTCGGTGATCGCTACGTCATTGCCGAATTGCTGGAACGCAACTGGCAGGTCGGGGGTGAGAATTCGGGTCATGTCGTCTGCTTCCAGCACACCACCACGGGCGATGCGATCATCGCCGCGCTGCAGGTGCTTCTGGCGCTCAAGCGCTCGGGGCAGAGCCTGGCGGAGTCTCGTCAGGGGCTGAGAAAGTGCCCACAGGTACTGGTTAACGTGCGCTTTGAGGGAGGAGGTGTGGACCCGGTCCAGCACCCGGCAGTCAAGGAGGCGTGTGAGCGTGTGACGGCGGCGATGGGGGGCCGAGGTCGCGTGCTGCTGCGCAAGTCCGGCACCGAGCCGCTGGTGCGTGTGATGGTCGAGGGTGAGGACGAAACACTGGTTGCCGGCTACGCCGATGAACTCGCAAAACTGGTTGCTGAAGTTTGCGCCTGATTTCGGCTTGCCAGTGTTGAAACTGTTGGGTAACATCTGCGCCCACTTTGACCGACGAGGTACAGCATGCGTCGCCCTATGGTAGCTGGTAACTGGAAAATGCACGGTACCTGCGCCAGCGTCGCCGAGCTGGTCGAAGGTTTGGCAAATATGGCCATTCCTGATGGTGTCGATGTTGCGGTATTCCCTACGAGTCTGCACGTCAGCTTCGTTGTCGAGTGCTTTGAAGAGCACCCGATTTCGGTAGGTGCGCAGAACTGCGCGCACGAAGCGGGGCAGGGGGCACTGACAGGTGAAGTCTCGCCGACTCAGTTGAAAGATGTCGGTTGTGAGTTTGTGCTGGTGGGGCACTCGGAGCGTCGCCAGATCATGGGCGAAGGCAATGAAGTCCTGAATCGCAAGTTTGCGGCAGCACAGGCAAGCGGCCTGGTTCCGATCCTGTGCGTCGGTGAAACACTTGAGCAGCGCGAAGCTGGCAAGACGCTTGAAGTTGTCGGGCAGCAGCTCGACAGCATCATCGAAGAGCTGGGTATCGATGCTTTCGTGAAAGCCGTAATTGCTTACGAGCCGGTCTGGGCCATTGGTACCGGATTGACCGCCTCGCCGGAGCAGGCGCAGGAGGTGCACGCAGCCATTCGTGCGCAGTTGGCGAAAGAGAATTCTGAAGTCGCGCAAGGTGTGCGCCTTCTATATGGCGGCAGCGTGAAGGCGGCCAATGCGGTCGAGCTGTTCAGCATGCCGGATATCGATGGGGGGCTCATTGGTGGAGCGTCCCTGAATGCAGATGAGTTCGGTGCGATCGTTCGCGCCGCGGGAAACTGAAAAAATGCTGGAAACAGTCGTAGTCGTTCTTCATCTGCTGGGTGCTCTGGGCGTTGTTGCTCTGGTATTGCTGCAGCAGGGTAAAGGTGCGGACGCTGGCGCGTCGTTCGGGGCAGGTGCATCAAATACTGTCTTCGGAGGCCAAGGTTCCTCTACCTTTCTTAGTAAGTTTACTGCTATACTTGCCGCCTGTTTCTTCATGACTAGCTTGGGGTTAGGTTACTTTGCTAAAGAGAAAGCTCACCAGCTGACTCAAGTAGGTTTGCCAAATCCAGCGGCGTTGGAAGTCAAGCAAAAGCCGGTAGCAGATGATGTTCCGGTGCTGGAAGGGCAACAAAAGCCGGCCGCAGCGCCAGCTGATGTTCCAGCCGCTCCAGAGCAGAAGTAACACAGGATTCGCAGTCGAGTTCGGACTGCAAAAAGAGTTGTAATGCCGAGGTGGTGGAATTGGTAGACACGCAACCTTGAGGTGGTTGTGCCCATAGGGTGTAGGGGTTCGAGTCCCCTTCTCGGTACCAATTAAACAAGTCAGCCCGCAGTAGCGGGCTTTCTTGTAGGTGGATGTGTCGGATTGACCCAAATCGGGATCAGTCGTATACTTCCGCCCCAGCTTTGTCGCGGGGTGGAGCAGTCTGGTAGCTCGTCGGGCTCATAACCCGAAGGTCGTTGGTTCAAATCCAGCCCCCGCAACCAGTTTTAGCGGAGCCCCTTTTCAGGGGCTTTTTGTTAGCTGGACACTTTATTACGCCGCTGTTCAACGGCGTTTTTCATGATGGGCGCTTTGCCCATTTTTTATTTGCACAGCATGCACGAGGGGGTTCAGGTGTCGAGCAAGCTAGAACAGTTGCAGGCCTTGTTGGCCCCGGTGGTCGTGGCCCTTGGCTATGAATGCTGGGGTATCGAGTTTTCGGCCCAGGGCCGTCACTCACTGTTGCGCGTTTATATCGATAAAGAGGGCGGCGTGCTGGTGGACGATTGTGCCATTGTCAGCCGCCAGATCAGCGGTGTTCTGGACGTAGAAGATCCGATCAGCACCGAATACACGCTCGAAGTTTCTTCTCCTGGCATGGAACGCCCACTGTTCACGATTGAACAGTTTGCCTCGTTTGCCGGGGAACAAGTGAAGATAAAGCTGCGTTCGCCCTTCGAAGGGCGGCGCAACTTTCAAGGCCTTCTCCGCGGGGTGGAGGAGCAGGATGTCGTGGTGCAAGTGGAAGATCACGAATACCTGTTGCCGATCGATCTGATCGACAAAGCCAACATTATTCCCACGTTTGACTGAGACGCGGATCCCGCGGATCCAATGGCTTGCGAAAGGCGAGGCGTACGATGAGCAAAGAAGTACTGCTGGTTGTTGAGTCGGTATCGAATGAAAAAGGCGTACCGGCCAGCGTGATTTTTGAGGCGCTTGAAATTGCTTTGGCCACGGCCACTAAAAAGCGTTTCGAAGACGAAGTTGACCTTCGTGTGGAAATCAATCGCCACACGGGCGCTTACGAGACGTTCCGTCGCTGGACGGTTGTCGAAGAAGAAGATCTTGACGATCCGGCGATCGAAACCTGGCCTAGCAAGGTTGCGCAAACGCACCCGGGCGCCAAGGTTGGCGACGTTGTAGAAGAGAAAATCGAATCCATCGAGTTCGGCCGTATCGCGGCTCAGACTGCCAAGCAAGTCATTGTGCAGAAAGTCCGTGAAGCCGAGCGCGCTCAAGTCGTAGACGCTTATCGTGAGCGTCTGGGCGAAATCATTTCCGGTACTGTTAAAAAAGTTACACGTGACAATGTCATCGTCGACTTGGGTAACAATGCCGAGGCTTTGCTGGCGCGTGAAGACATCATTTCCCGGGAGACTTTCCGTGTCGGTGTCCGCGTCCGTGCATTGCTCAAAGAGATCCGCACGGAAAACCGTGGTCCTCAGCTGATCCTGTCGCGTACTGCGCCAGAGATGCTGATCGAGCTGTTCCGGATTGAAGTTCCGGAAATTGCCGAAGGTCTCATCGAGGTGATGGCTGCCTCTCGTGATCCTGGTTCGCGTGCAAAAATCGCAGTTCGCTCCAAGGACAAACGCATTGACCCGCAAGGCGCTTGCATCGGCATGCGCGGTTCGCGTGTCCAGGCAGTTTCCGGCGAGTTGGGCGGCGAGCGTGTGGATATCGTGCTGTGGGACGACAACCCGGCACAGTTCGTCATCAACGCCATGTCGCCTGCCGAAGTGGCAGCGATCATCGTTGATGAAGACGCCCACGCCATGGACATCGCTGTAGGCGCAGACAATCTGGCCCAGGCGATTGGTCGCGGCGGTCAGAACGTGCGTCTGGCGAGCCAGTTGACTGGCTGGACCCTGAACGTGATGACTGAATCGGACATCCAGGCCAAGCAGCAAGCGGAAACCGGTGACATCCTGCGCAACTTCATCGACGAGCTGGAAGTCGACGAAGAACTTGCTCAGGTACTGGTGGACGAAGGCTTCACCAGCCTGGAAGAGATTGCCTACGTACCGTTGGAAGAAATGCTCAACATCGACGGCTTTGACGAAGACATCGTCAACGAGCTTCGCGCTCGTGCCAAGGATCGCTTGTTGACTAAAGCCATCGCTACTGAGGAAAAGCTGGCAGACGCCCATCCGGCCGAAGACCTGCTCTCGCTTGAGGGTATGGACAAGGATTTGGCGATGGAACTGGCGGTGCGCGGCGTAATTACCCGCGAAGACCTGGCCGAGCAGTCTATTGACGATCTGCTCGACATCGACGGCATTGACGATGATCGTGCCGGCAAGTTGATCATGGCCGCCCGAGCCCATTGGTTCGAGTAAGTAAATGCGGCCTGAGGAGAGAAGTGCATGACGCAAGTCACGGTGAAAGAACTGGCCAAAACGGTCGACACACCGGTAGAGCGCCTGTTACAGCAGATGCGTGAGGCAGGTCTGCCGCACACCGCCGCCGAGCAAGTTGTGACCGATAACGAAAAACAAGCCCTGTTGACGCACCTGAAAAGCGGTCACAAGGCGAAGGTGGAAGAACCGCGCAAGATCACTTTGCAGCGTAAAACCACCAGTACGCTGCGTGTTGCTGGCAGCAAGAGCATCAGCGTTGAAGTGCGCAAGAAGAAAGTCTTCGTCCAGCGCAGCCCGGAAGAAATTGAAGCCGAGCGCAAACGCGAGCAGGAAGAACGCCGTGCGGTAGAAAATGCCGCTCGTCAAAAGGCTGAAGAAGAAGCCCGTCAGCGTGCCGAAGAAGAAGCGCGCCGTCAGCCTGCTCCTGCTCCGCAAGTCGCTGAAGCGGTAGCAGCGCCTGCACCGGAGCCGGTGGCACAATCGGTGTCCGAGCCTGTTGTAGACGTCGCCGCTGCAGCGCCGGCTCCGGTGGCCGACGTTCGCAAGAAAGACGAGCAGCGTCGTCCTGACAAACCACGCAACGACGACAACAATCGTCGCGGCAGTGGCGATGGCGAGCGCAAGAACGCTCCACATCGTGCTTCGGTCAAGGAAAAAGCGCCGGCTCCACGCGTTGCTCCACGCACCACCGACGAAGAAAGCGATGGTTTCCGTCGCGGCGGTCGTGGCAAGGCCAAGCTGAAGAAACGTAACGCTCACGGCTTCCAGAACCCTACCGGTCCTGTGGTTCGTGAGGTGAAGATCGGTGAAACCATCACTGTGGGCGATCTCGCCCAGCAGATGTCGGTCAAAGCCGCTGAAATCATCAAGTTCATGTTCAAGCTGGGCACTCCGGCCACCATCAACCAGGTTCTGGATCAGGAAACTGCCCAGCTGGTCGCTGAAGAGCTGGGCCACAAAGTGACCCTGGTCAGCGATACCGCCCTGGAAGATTCCCTGGCCGAGTCGCTGAAGTTCGAAGGTGAGACGGTTCCTCGTGCGCCGGTCGTGACCGTCATGGGTCACGTTGACCATGGTAAGACCTCGCTGCTCGACTACATCCGTCGTGCCAAGGTGGCTGCGGGCGAAGCCGGTGGCATCACCCAGCACATCGGTGCTTACCACGTCGAAACCGATCGTGGCATGGTGACCTTCCTCGACACCCCGGGCCACGCTGCGTTTACCGCAATGCGTGCTCGTGGTGCCAAGGCGACCGACATCGTGATTCTGGTCGTCGCTGCTGACGACGGCGTGATGCCGCAGACCATCGAAGCCGTGCAGCACGCACAGGCAGCCGGTGTTCCGCTGGTCGTCGCCGTGAACAAGATCGACAAGCCGGGCGCCGACATGGATCGCATCCGCAGTGAACTGTCGGTTCATGGCGTAACGTCCGAAGATTGGGGTGGTGATACCCCATTCGTTCCTGTGTCGGCGAAAGTCGGTACCGGTGTCGACGAGCTGCTTGAAGCCGTTCTGCTGCAAGCCGAGGTTCTGGAGCTGGTTGCTACGCCATCGGCACCGGGCCGTGGTGTCGTGGTTGAATCGCGTCTGGACAAGGGACGTGGTCCTGTTGCGACGGTTCTGGTTCAGGACGGTACGCTGCGTCAGGGCGACATGGTGCTGGTCGGTTCGAACTACGGTCGCGTTCGCGCCATGCTCGACGAGAACGGCAAGCCCATCAAGGAAGCCGGTCCATCCATCCCTGTCGAGATTCTCGGCCTGGACGGCACGCCGGACGCTGGCGACGAGATGAGCGTGGTAGCCGACGAGAAGAAAGCCCGTGAAGTGGCGCTGTTCCGTCAAGGCAAGTTCCGTGAGGTCAAGCTGGCCCGTGCTCACGCCGGCAAGCTGGAAAACATCTTCGAGAACATGGGTCAGGAAGAGAAGAAGACGCTCAACATCGTCCTCAAGTCCGATGTCCGTGGATCTCTGGAAGCGCTGCAGGGCGCTTTGAATGGCCTGGGCAACGACGAAGTACAGGTGCGTGTAGTGGGCGGCGGCGTCGGTGGTATCACCGAAAGCGATGCCAACCTGGCGCTGGCTTCCAACGCTGTACTGTTCGGCTTCAACGTGCGTGCCGATGCTGGCGCGCGCAAGATCGTCGAGCAGGAAGGTCTGGACATGCGTTACTACAACGTCATCTACGACATCATCGAAGACGTCAAGAAAGCCCTCACCGGTATGCTTGGCAGCGACGTCCGGGAGAACATCCTGGGTATCGCCGAAGTGCGTGACGTGTTCCGCTCGCCGAAATTCGGTGCGATCGCCGGTTGCATGGTCATCGAAGGTGTTGTGTTCCGTAACCGTCCGATCCGTGTACTGCGTGAAGACATCGTTATCTTCGAAGGCGAGCTGGAATCCCTGCGCCGCTTCAAGGATGACGCGTCCGAAGTACGTGCCGGCATGGAGTGCGGTATCGGCGTCAAGAGCTACAACGACGTCAAGGTCGGTGACAAGATCGAAGTCTTCGAGAAGGTCCAAGTGGCTCGCAGCCTCTAAATCGCGAGCCTCAGGAGTCATGGTTGTCGTCGCATGCAAATGCCCAGCGCCAGTCATGGACTCTAAACGCAACGCCCGGTCCGGCTTCTGCCAGGCCGGGCGTTTGCCGCTTTCAGACCGTACGGCTTTTTATGCCGTAGGTGACAGGTAACAAGACATGGCAAAAGAATACAGCCGTACCCAGCGTATCGGCGATCAGATGCAGCGAGAGCTGGCTCAACTGATCCGTCGCGAAGTCAAGGACCCCCGCGTGGGCCTGGTCACGATCACCGCCGTCGACGTCAGCCGTGACGTGGGCCACGCCAAGGTCTATATCACCGTGATGGGTGAAGACAGCGCTGAAGACATCAAGCAATCGATCAAGGTGCTCAACGCCGCAGCAGGCTTTCTGCGCATGCAGTTGGCACGTGAAATGAAACTGCGCAGCGTGCCTCAGTTGCACTTCCACTATGACGAAAGCGTTGCCCGTGGTGCGCATTTGTCCGCGCTGATCGAGCGCGCCGTGGCTGAAGACGGTCAGCACGAATCCGCTGCCAAGCAAGACGGTTCGGAGGAATAAGGCCGTGGCTCAGGTCAAGCGCATTCGCCGCAATGTCAGCGGCATCATCCTGCTCGACAAGCCGCTGGGTTTCACCTCCAACGCTGCCTTGCAAAAGGTTCGCTGGTTGCTCAACGCGGAAAAGGCCGGTCATACCGGCAGTCTCGACCCATTGGCCACTGGCGTGTTGCCATTGTGTTTTGGCGAGGCGACCAAGTTCTCCCAGTACCTGCTCGATTCCGACAAGGGTTACGAAACCCTGATGCAACTGGGCAAGACCACCACCACGGCGGACGCCGAGGGTGATGTTTTGCAGACGCGTCCGGTGACCGTTGGTCGCTCCGATATCGAGGCTGTACTGCCCGAATTTCGTGGCGAAATCAGTCAGATACCGCCGATGTACTCTGCTCTCAAACGTGATGGTCAACCTTTGTACAAGTTGGCGCGTGCAGGGGAAGTGGTGGAGCGCGAAGCGCGTTCTGTTACTATTGCGCGCCTGGAATTATTGGCAAGCGAAGGCGAGACCGCGCGCTTGGCCGTCGACTGCAGCAAAGGCACCTATATCCGTACCCTGGTGGAGGATATAGGCGAGAAACTGGGCTGCGGTGCGTACGTTGCCGAATTGCGCCGCACGCAAGCCGGACCTTTCACGCTGGCCCAGACGGTCACGCTGGAAGAGCTGGAGGCCGTGCACGCCGAAGGCGGCAATGAAGCGGTTGATCGCTTCCTGATGCCTTCCGACAGTGGATTGCTCGACTGGCCGCTGTTGAAGTTTTCCGAGCACAGTTCGTTTTACTGGTTGCACGGGCAGCCAGTCAGAGCCCCGGATGCGCCGAAGTTCGGCATGGTTCGGGTGCAGGATCATGAAGGTCGCTTCATCGGGATCGGTGAAGTGAGCGAAGACGGGCGCATTGCGCCGCGTCGGCTGATTCGGTCAGAGTGACCGAACCCGTCGAGTCAGGGTTCCTGACACGGCGGTAAGAGGGTGGCTGTCAACAGGCACGGTCACTCCTCTCTTATAGATACAGGGATTTGTCCCTGGCCTGTTGAAGCTGTTTCCTTGAAACAGTTTCCTGACAAGAAGGATTGCCTCATGGCTCTCGACGTTCAAGAAAAAGCTCAAATCGTTGCTGACTACCAGCAAGCTGTTGGTGACACCGGTTCGCCAGAAGTGCAGGTTGCACTGCTGACCGCCAACATCAACAAACTGCAAGGTCACTTCAAGGCCAACGGTAAAGATCACCACTCCCGTCGTGGTCTGATCCGCATGGTTAACCAGCGCCGTAAGCTGCTGGACTACCTGAAAGGCAAAGACGTGAGCCGTTACAGCGCTCTGATCGGTCGCCTGGGTCTGCGTCGCTAATTCAGCGATTGCGCTAGAGGTTGGTTGTCTGTCTTGCGTCTGTGGGTCTCCCGCAGGCGCAGGGCAGGCTCCCAGCCTCAAGTTTTATCTGGATACACGTTTTACGTTTCACCCTGGACTGACGAAGGGGCCGATTCCCCTCACTGCCCAAGAATTCGCAAGAAACCAGTTCCCCCAAGAGCCACAAAGAAGGTAGGAAACCGTGAACCCGGTAATCAAGAAGTTTCAATTCGGTCAATCGACCGTCACCCTGGAGACAGGCCGCATCGCCCGTCAGGCTTCTGGTGCAGTATTGGTCACCGTTGACGACGACGTCACCGTTCTCGTGACTGTGGTCGGCGCCAAACAAGCAGACGCTGGCAAAGGCTTCTTTCCACTGTCCGTGCACTACCAGGAAAAAACCTACGCTGCCGGCAAGATCCCTGGCGGTTTCTTCAAGCGTGAAGGCCGTCCTTCCGAAAAAGAAACCCTGACCTCGCGTCTGATCGACCGTCCGATCCGCCCCCTGTTTCCTGAAGGCTTCATGAACGAAGTGCAGGTTGTCTGCACCGTCGTTTCCACCAGCAAGAAAACCGATCCGGACATCGCTGCGATGATCGGTACCTCGGCTGCCCTGGCCATCTCGGGCATTCCTTTCGACGGTCCTATCGGCGCTGCCCGCGTTGCGTTCCACGAAAGCACCGGCTACCTGTTGAACCCGACCTACGAACAACTGAAAGCGTCGAGCCTGGACATGGTCGTGGCCGGTACCGAAGAAGCGGTGCTGATGGTTGAGTCGGAAGCCAAAGAGCTGACTGAAGACCAGATGCTGGGCGCAGTGCTGTTCGCCCACGACGAATTCCAGTCGGTCATCAAGGCCGTTAAAGAGCTGGCCGCCGAAGCTGCCAAGCCAACCTGGACCTGGGCTCCTCAGGCAGAAGCCACCGAGCTGCTGGGCACCATCCGCTCCGAATTCGGTGCGGCCATCTCCGAGGCCTACACCATCACCGTCAAGGCTGATCGCTATGCACGCCTGGGCGAGTTGAAGGAACAGGTCGTTGCCAAGCTGGCGGTCGAAGACGGCAGCCCATCGGCTTCCGAAGTCAAAGCTGCCTTTGGCGAAATCGAATACCGCACCGTTCGCGAAAACATCGTGAACGGCAAGCCGCGTATCGACGGTCGCGACACTCGCACCGTACGTCCGCTGAACATCGAAGTCGGTGTTCTGCCGAAGACTCACGGTTCGGCGCTGTTCACCCGTGGTGAAACTCAGGCGCTGGTCGTTGCCACGCTGGGTACCGCACGCGACGCACAGCTGCTGGACACCCTGGAAGGCGAGAAGAAAGACCCCTTCATGCTGCACTACAACTTCCCTCCGTTCTCGGTGGGCGAGTGTGGTCGTATGGGTGGCGCGGGTCGTCGCGAAATCGGTCACGGTCGTCTGGCCCGCCGTTCGGTTCAAGCGATGCTGCCATCGGCTGACGCATTCCCGTACACCATTCGTGTGGTGTCGGAAATCACCGAGTCCAACGGTTCCAGCTCCATGGCTTCGGTCTGCGGCGCTTCCCTGGCGTTGATGGATGCGGGCGTTCCAATGAAGGCCCCGGTTGCCGGTATCGCCATGGGTCTGGTCAAAGAAGGCGAGAAATTCGCGGTTCTGACCGACATCCTGGGTGACGAAGACCACCTCGGCGACATGGACTTCAAAGTGGCCGGTACCGCCAATGGCGTCACCGCGCTGCAGATGGACATCAAGATCAAAGGCATCACCGAAGAAATCATGGAGATCGCCCTGGGCCAAGCCCTGGAAGCTCGCCTGAACATCCTCGGCCAGATGAACAAGATCATCGGTCAGTCGCGCACCGAACTGTCGGAAAACGCGCCGACCATGATCGCGATGAAGATCGACACCGACAAGATCCGTGATGTCATCGGTAAAGGCGGCGCGACCATTCGTGCCATCTGCGAAGAAACCAAAGCCTCGATCGACATCGAAGACGACGGCTCGATCAAGATCTTCGGCGAAACCAAGGAAGCGGCTGAGGCAGCACGTCAGCGTGTTCTGGGTATCACCGCAGAAGCCGAGATCGGCAAGATCTACGTGGGTAAGGTTGAGCGCATCGTCGACTTCGGCGCCTTCGTCAACATTTTGCCTGGCAAAGACGGTCTGGTTCACATCTCCATGCTGAGCGATGCTCGTGTCGAGAAAGTCACCGACGTGTTGAAAGAAGGTCAGGAAGTCGAAGTGCTGGTGCTGGACGTGGATAACCGCGGCCGTATCAAGCTCTCGATCAAAGACGTTGCTGCTGCGAAGGCGTCGGGCGTTTAATCGCTCGCCGTTAACGCTGTTAAGAAAAGAGTCCTTCGGGACTCTTTTTTTTTGAGTGCAATTAATGGCTTACGGCAAAAATCGCAGCCCGTCGCCTGCCCGGAACATGCATCTTGCAAGCGGAACTTTCTGTAAACGGGCAATCTGCACGATCAAGCAGGATCCATAAAATCATAAGTGATTGATATATAAGGGTTAATAGTTCGCGGCGTGTTTGGCACACCGCTTGCGATATATACCGTAACCCTGCTGCCGACGACGTTGGCGCAGATTCTGAGAAAAACAGGAGTTACTCGTATGAAGAAGTTCGCTATTGCTGCCGCTACCGCCACTGCTCTGACTCTGACCATGGCAAACGTAGCCATGGCCCAGACCTCTACTCAAGCTCCGATGGTGGTTGCTGCAGGTGAAGTCGCAAAAACCAAAGAAGCCACTTCCGATACCTGGATCACCACCAAGGTCAAATCCGACCTGCTGACCGAGAAAGGCATCCCTGGCTCCGACATCAAGGTTGAAACCAACAAAGGTGTGGTTTCCCTGTCGTCGACTGTTGCGATCACCGAAGCGCAGAAAAACACCGCAGTGGCCATCACCAAGAAAATCAAAGGCGTCAAAGCTGTTTCGGCTGACGGCCTGAAAGCTGAGTAAACCGATTTCCTAGAACCGGTAGAACGGACGATTGACGGCCAGGGAGGCCGTTGGTTGGTCGATTGAAGGTTCATGCGAAGGCCACAGGGATGTGGCCATTACAGGCCCTGACGCTCGCGTCGGGGCTTGTTCTATTTAGCCCCGCCTCATCAGAAACAGCACATCCGCTCAAGATTTCCCCGCAAACCCAGCCTTAGCCTGTCTCCTCGTGCCAATCCTGCGTATATTCGTATCCCGTTCGAGACGGGTTGTTGATAGGCGAACGTTCACTAAAAATATGACTGTTCTGGCGTCGCTCCGTTTTTCATAACGGTAGAGGCCATCGCGAGCATCTTGTGTTCGCCCGATTTGATTTTGCGCTGCCACCCAATGACTAAAAAAACAAGGCAAAACGGTCGCAATGAATACTGTCCCTGCTGCCCTGGCGGCGGCCAACAGGCTTGAGGCGTCGCCCAGCGTCTGGTTACTGAGACTGGGTGCGGTGATACTCGCGTTGATCATCTTTCTGATCGACTGGCTCAGCTCGCTCGATGTTGCGATTGCCGTGCTCTACGTCGCGGTCATTCTCATGTCCGGCGATCTTTTTTCCCGCAGAGGCGTTGCGCTCGTCTCGATTGCTTGCGGTTGCCTGACGTTGGCCGCCTTCCTGTTATCCCATGGGCCGGAATGGCTCGTGCCGCCGTTCGCCCGGTGTCTGGTCAGCTTGTGCGCCATTGCCATCACGGCTTTTCTGGCGTTGAAAAACAAGGCGGCGCGTGATGCGTTGCAAGAGCAGGTGCGGCTGCTGCATCGCAGCGAAGCGTTTCTGGCGGGCGCTCAGCGATTGAGTCAGACGGGCAGCATCGGGCTGAAAATGCCCAGCGCGGAAATGTACTGGTCTGACGAGGCGCGGCGCATTTTTCAGTTCGACGACCCGTTGCAGCCGACACTTGAGTACATGATCAGTCGCACGCACCCTGAAGACACTGACGATCTGAAATCGCTTATCGAGCAGGCTTATGCACGTCACTCGAACATGGAAGCCGAATTCCGGCTGTTGATGACCGATGGCTCATGCAAATTCGTGCGGATGCTCGCCAGGCAGGTTCATGATGCGTCGGGTGATTGCGAATACATCGGAGCGCTGATGGATGTCACGGCCGCCAAGAATGCCGAGGAGGCGCTGCATCGCTCTCAGAGTCAGCTGGCTCATGTCACCCGCGTCACTACGTTGGGAGAAATGGCAGCGTCTATCGCCCATGAAGTCAATCAGCCGTTGGCGGCAGTCACCACCAACGCCGAAGCAGGCCTGCGCTGGTTGAACCGCAATGTGCCGGATCTGGACGAAGTACGCAGCGCGATCGAGCGCATCAAGAGCGAGGCCCATCGCGCCAGTGAGGTGATTCGACGCATCCGCGCGTTGTCGCGCAAGACTGACCCGAAACACATTCGGATCGATCTGCAAGATGTTGTGCTGGAGTCGATTGCGTTGGTGCGCAGGGAGGTGCTGCGTCACCGCGTCAACTTCGATTTCACGCCCGCCAGCGAGCCGATGTGGGTCAAGGGCGACAAGGTGCAATTGCAGCAGGTGATCATTAATCTGCTGATGAATGCCCTGCAAGCCATGTCCGGGATGCACGGCAAGGAGCGGGCGCTTCAGGTGGCACTCACGACTGCACCCAATGGTGACGTGACGTTGCGCGTTCAGGACAACGGGCCAGGTATCTCCACGCAGAACCTGACCAGTCTGTTCAATCCGTTTTTCACCACCAAACCAGAGGGGATGGGCATGGGCCTGTCGATTTGCCGTTCGATCATTGACGCTCATGGCGGCCGCATATGGGCGCAAAGCGATCTGGGCCACGGCGCAGCGCTGAACTTCTCTCTGCCCGCCTGTGAGCAGATATCGTGATGACCGTTGCTGATCAGAGTCCCGTTGTTTTTGTGGTTGACGACGACCCGTCGATTCGCGCCGGGTTGGACAGCCTGTTGCGGTCGGTGGGGATGCGCGTCCATACCTATGCCTCCGGTACGGACTTTTTACAGCACCCTTTCGAGGACGTTCCGGCCTGCCTGATTCTGGATGTGCGTCTGCAAGGCGAGAGCGGCCTGGACTTTCAGGTGCGTCTGGCCGAGATGAAGGTCACGATGCCTATCGTGTTCGTCAGCGGTCACGGTGATATCGCAATGTCGGTGAAGGCGATGAAGGCAGGGGCGCTGGATTTTCTGGTCAAACCCTTTCGCGAACAGGACCTGCTCGACGCCGTGACGCTTGCGCTGCAGACGGATGGCAAGCGTCGCGAGTCCGGCAAGGCCGCCGCCGAGCTGCGTGCCCGCTATCAGACGCTGACGGCGCGCGAGCAAGAAGTGATGGCTTTCGCGGTGACAGGCCTGATGAACAAGCAGATCGCCGCCGAAATGGGATTGAGCGAGATCACCGTCAAAATCCATCGTGGTCATGCGATGAAAAAAATGCAGGCACGCACCTTCGCCGATCTGGTGAAAATGTCGCAGGCGCTTTCGGGCGTCTGAATGGTCATGGCATCAGTGGATGCCTGGCCCCGCCCAGGGTCGCTCATACAGATGTATGGCGGCGCATGTTCAGCGGACGAGCATCCCACACGTCCCTGCCGATTGTTCGTTTGCTGCTGACAGTGATCCACACAGCCGGATGACCGTGCCTCGAATGTTGTCGAAATGGTCAGGAACCTGCCCGGCCGTCGCGGTCATACCCCTGTATACTTCTCGGCCCGTGGTTGGGTCGTTAACGTATGAGCTGTTGTGATGTGCATCGTTGCGCATTGCGTTAAGTCTGCCATCAAAGGTATCTCGTTTGTCCAGCCCTCCAATGATCGCCGTGGTCGATGACGACAATGCCGTCCGCGCCAGCATCGACAGCCTCGTTCGCTCCCTGGGTTTTCTCGTCTGTGTTTTCCCCTCGGCCGAGGACTTCCTGGCGTCTGTGGACGTCGACAACGCTGATTGCCTGATCACCGATGTACAGATGCCTACCATGAGTGGTGTCGAGTTGCATGAGCACCTGACCGCAAAGGGTATTCAGATCCCCACCATCTTCATCACTGCATTTCCCGAGGAGTCCGTGCGTAAGCGGGCGATGACAGGGAGTGCAATATGTTTCTTGAGTAAGCCGTTTCAGGCACAAACGCTGATCGATTGTCTGGAGTCGACTTTCGTTTAACGGCGTCTTGAATGCTCAGGGTGATGGGGTTGCCGATGTGGTTCGCGAGCGCATTCGTGATTCGGATATTGCCGGACACCGACAAGTACGGTGGAGGCATGTTTGCCGAGCGCCTGCGCGTGGTGATCGAGGCTCACGAAATCATGCACGAAGGCGAGATCATCCGTTGCACGGTCAGTCTCGGCGTGGCCGACATGAACTCACCTTTGAACACGTACAAGACCCTGATCGAACGTGCCGATGAGGCGCTGTATGCGTCGAAGAAGAGCGGACGCAATCAGGTCTCGCTGCATCAGGCAAGCTCACCCGCTGGAAACGAACTGCAGGCATGAGCCTGCTCGCGACAGGGTAGCGTTCCCATACGCCATATCGGTTGAGTCCCGATCGCGAGTAAGCCCACTTTTGCAGGTACAGCGGTTTATGTTTGAGGCACATCCTCATGCGTCGGCTGCCCTTTCACCGTACCCAGCGCCTTTCTTAACCGGCCCGCCAGTGAGCTGCTGCCATGCACGTTGTGGTAGTGGAATACCGCAGTCGCACGCAGTGCGTCGGCGGCGACTGGCAAGTTGGTGTGCAGTGAGCGGTAACCCCAGAACAGATACAGATGCCCGGGCTGCATGACGATGCGGGTGAAGGCCCGATCATCACTGAAGCATCGCTTCTTCAGGTAACGCTGCACCCACGTGTTGTCTACCAGCAGTTTGTCGATCAGGTTGCGCACATAGCTGCGTCTGAGCGGTCTGCGGTTCGGCAACATCAGCAGGTCACCCCGTTCGCCGCTTTGAGGCATGCAGACCGGCATGATCGTGGTCAGCACAAACGAGTCGTAGTGAAAGATCAGCGATTCCTTGCGGCCGCCATCGCCTGTCAGGCAGCGCAGGGTCTGGGTCAGGCCGGTGTCGGTTGAGCGTTCACCTGTCGCGCCTTCCGTGATGCGGCGGCAAAGGTCGATGAAGTTACGTGAGCCGCCCAAGTCGTGAAGTGGCGTACCTTCTACGGCCCGACGGCCGGAAAGAGCAACATACTCGTTGCCGGCGGAGGCCACGGTCTGGGTGACCCAATCCTGCAGATCCTTGAGTTGCGCCGGGCTGGCCCAGCCCGGCAAGACAGCGTATCCGTCACTGTCGATTGCCCTGATCAGGCTCGCTACCTGAGCCTGTGAAAAAGTCGAGTGGGGCATCGGAATAACCTCATGACAGTCGTCTCTGGAACGTTGGAAGCCCTCGGACTACTGCCTGAGATGTACCGTTTCAGCCGGGCGAAGCGACAGCCTAGCACTTAGCACAGCTTTAGCTATTGGCCAGGGGAAAATATTTCAAATTATGTTTTTTAGCAGGGAAATGGCGGGTTTTATGTCCGATTTTGTAACAGATCGCCGCAAAACGGCCGTTTTGCGGGGGGATGAACGTGTAAGGATTTTGTGTCACTTTTTGCTACTTGCAAGCCAACGTGACTCAACTCATGGTCGAAACAAGGGCTCGTCGAGACCTTGAACACCCGGTTGAAGCGCAAATACGCCGCCAGCCAAAGGCTGATCGGTAAGGTCGCCCCCTGGCCGGATTGAGGTCACGAAAAGCGTCTCCAGATTCCGTCCACCGAATGCGCACATTGAGGGCTTTTTCACCGGCACGGTCAGCGAGCGGTCAAGCTTCCCGGAGGGGGTGAAGCGATGAATCAGCCCTTCGTCATTCCCGCAAATCCAGTAGCAGCCATCGGCGTCGACGGCTGCACCATCGGGCCGGCCCGGGTATTGGTTCATGTCCACAAACAGGCGACGATTGTGCGGCGTGCCGGTGTCGATGTCGTAATCGAATGCCCAGATTTTCTGCACGGACGGGTGCGAATCCGAGAGATACATGAGCGTGCCGTCCGGGCTGAAGCCCAGTCCGTTGGGCACGATCATGCCGGTCACATGAGCGTTGAGCGGTGCGGTCTGGCCACCCTCGTAGCGATACAGCGCACCCACGACAGACGCTTCGCCCATGTCCATGAACATCGTTCCCGCCCAGAACCGACCCTGGCGGTCGCAGCGGCCATCGTTGAAGCGCATGTTCGGGCGAGGGTGGGTGATCTCGATCTGCAACGCCGACGCGAGCGTGCCATCGTCCTGAGGACGAACGCGGTACAGGCCGTCTTCCATGCCGGCCAGCCAGGTGCCGTCGCCGCAACTCGCCACGCACGCCAGCATCTGCGGCGCTTCCCAGCTCGAGGTTTTGCCGTCCTGCGGGCGCCACCGGTAAAGGCGTCGCGCCGGGATGTCCACCCAGTACAGTGCTTGTTCCCGTGCATTCCAGACCGGGCACTCACCCGTGGCGTTACGGGCATCGAGGATCAACTCAGCCTGCATGGCGTTCATTCCGTGGTGTGAGTTCTGGAGGGTCGCCCGCGCCGACGACCCTTTCAGTGCAGCGACTCACTCGTCGCCAAACGGGCCTGAGGCAACGAACGCGCCGCCCTGATAGACCATCGCCGGATCGTCCGCCGCAGGCATCGGCTGGGCTTCGACCTTGGCGCGGAATTGCTCGGAGCTGTCTTTGGGCTCGTAGCCCAGATGGTTCGCCAGGCGGTTGTCCCACCAGACTTTTGCGTTGTCCGAGGCGCCGTAGACCACGGTGTGACCAACATTGGGCGTGAACAGGCCACGTTCAATCAATTGGGTCAGGTCGTCGTAGCTCAACCAGCTGCTGAGCATGCGCCGGTTCTGTGCTTCCGGGAACGAGGAGCCGATCCGGATGCTGACGGTTTCGATGCCATAGCGATCGAAGTAGAAGCTGGCCATGTCTTCGCCGTAGGACTTCGACAGGCCGTAGTAACTGTCCGGACGGCGTACGGCGCTGGCATCGATGGTTTCGTCCTGGCGATAGAAACCGATCACATGGTTGGAGCTGGCGAAAATAACCCGCTTCACGCCATGGCGACGCGCCGCTTCGTAGATATGGAAAATGCCGCAGATGTTCGGACCGAGTATCTCTTCGAAGGGGCGTTCAACCGAGACACCGCCGAAATGCACGATGGCATCAACGCCTTCTACCAGTTGATGCACCGCTTGCTTGTCGGCCAGATCACAGACCTGGACTTCTTCATGAGGACCGGCGGCAGGGGCCATCTCGGCAATGTCGGAAAGACGCAGAACCTTGGCGAACGGACGAAGGCTTTCGCGAAGCACTTTGCCAAGCCCGCCAGCGGCACCCGTCAGCAGAATGCGATTGAGAGGCGCCTGGGCAGAAGATTGAGTCATCGTGGGAGGCCTGATAGGAAGTTGTTGTTATTTGTGTCATCGGTCGTCGTATGACATGTCGGCGGATTATCGACACTCGCTGCAAAATTTGTCAACGCGGGGGAGCGTGGCCCATACGCTTGATCGCGCGCTCCTGGGCGTTAGCGTCAGTCACGACTGGCGGATTGCTTGCTGAAGGTTGCCAGTGACGACTTGCAAAGTTTCAAGAGGCTCAACTGCTCAACGCTGAAGCCAGTCCTCCAGTCTCAGCCCCTGGACTCGCTCGAACTCCTTGGAATTATTTGTGACGACCACCAGCCCCTGCGATCGAGCATGCCCGGCGATCATCTGGTCATACGGGCCAATCGGAGTGCCGGCCCGGCTGAGTTCGGTCCTGATCATGCCTGTATGAGCAGCAGCGTCTGCATCATAGGGCAGGACGTCGAGGCGAGCTGCAAACCCTTCTACCACCGAGAGGTTCTTCTCGGGTGTGGCAGACTTTTCAGCACCGTAGATCAGCTCCATCAGCGTTATGGTGCTGATGCACAACTGTCCGTGATGGCGGTTGAATGCCTCCCGCACATGTGCCGGCTTGTTCTTGATCGTAAAAATACACATGTTGGTATCAAGCATGTATCTGAGCATTAAAACGACTCGCGCGGCTGGTCTGAAGGTTGCTCCCGATCATCCATGAAGTCTGCGCTGACGCTCTCGCCGTTGAACCAACTGTCCCAGGATTCCCCCGCAGGGGTAATGATCCGGGTTCTGCCGATAGCGATCACATCGACACGCTTGACATCGTCGGGGAGCGCAACGGCTTTAGGCAGCCGTACCGCCTGGCTTCGATTGCTTTTGAACAGTGTGGATTGCTCCATGACTCATCTCCATTGGGATATACCGTGAGGATATGCAAGCTTAGTGGGGCATAGGTATATGTCAATGGGATATACAAAATCCATAACATGATCTCTGCGACCCACGGCTGTTGCGAACACCATCTTTCTCTGCTAATTTCAAAAATGTTAACGATGACATTTCCGCTTTAACAATAAAAACAACGGGATTTTTCGCTATGACAACTCGCCTCAAGAAGGGCTTCTCCGCCGTCTTTTGTTCGCTCGCTGTGGCTGTAGCGTGCGCCGGCTCCTTCACCGTTCACGCGGCCGATGCTGCCAAAGCCGGTCCGCTGAAAATCGGTGCTTCGTTCCAGGAAATCAACAACCCTTACTTCGTCACCATGAAGGACGCCCTTCAGGATGCCACTGGCAGCATCGGCGCGACCTTGCTGGTGACTGACGCACGTCACGATGTTTCCAAGCAGATCAGCGACATCGAAGACATGCTGCAAAAGGGCATCGACATCCTGATCATCAACCCGACCGACTCCGTGGGCGTGCAGTCCGCTGTGAAGCAGGCGCATGACAAAGGTGTGGTGGTCGTCGCGGTGGACGCTCAGGCCAACGGTCCGCTGGACTCCTTCGTGGGCTCCAAGAACTATGACGCTGGCCTTCAGGCCTGTGAGTACCTGGCCAAGAGCATCGGTGGCAAGGGCGACGTCGGCATCCTCGACGGCATCGCCGTGGTGCCGATTCTTGAGCGTGTGCGTGGCTGCAAAGATGCTTTGGCCAAGCACCCTGACATCAAGATCGTCAGCATTCAGAACGGCAAGCAGGAACGTGATCAGGCGCTCAGCGTGACCGAGAACATGCTTCAGGCGCAGCCCAACCTGAAGGGTTTGTTCAGCGTCAATGACAACGGATCGCTCGGTGCGCTCGCGGCCATCGAATCCAGCGGCATGGACGTCAAACTGACCAGCGTGGACGGGGCCCCGGAAGCCGTTAAGGAAATCCAGAAGCCGAACAGCAAATTCATCGCCACGTCCGCTCAATACCCCCGCGATCAGGTCCGTCTGGCGCTGGGCCTGGCGCTCGCCAGGAAGTGGGGCGCGCAAGTCCCGGCGACCATCCCGGTGGACATCCTGCTGGTCGATCAGGCCAAGGCAAAAACCTTCACTTGGTGATGAGTGTGCTGACGCTCGCCTGACCTGTCTGGCGAGCGTCACGGACTGACGCTCTGCTGGGACAGAGAGCCGTGCTGCGATGAGGTGCGTATGAGCTGCCTTCTGCAATTGGAAAACATCTGTAAAAGCTACCCCGGCGTGCATGCGCTCAAGTCGATCAACCTGTCGGTCGAGCGCGGTGAAATTCATGCCTTGCTCGGCGAAAACGGCGCGGGTAAATCCACGCTGATGAAGATTCTCGCCGGGGTCGAACATCAGGATCAGGGCAGTATTCGTATCGACGGCGCGGAGCAGCATTTCGCGACCTACAACGAAGCCATCGCTGCCGGCATCGGCATTGTCTTTCAGGAGTTCAGCCTGATTCCGTATCTGAATGCCGTGGAGAACATTTTCCTCGGCCACGAGATCGTCAATGGCTTCGGGCTGCTGCGCAAACATGAGATGCGCGAAAAGGCCATCGGCCTGTTCGACCGTCTGGGCGTGAAGATCAATCTCGACTGTTCCGTGGAGCACCTGAGCGTGGCCGAACAGCAATTCGTCGAAATCGCCAAGGCCCTGGCCCTCGAAGCACGCCTGCTGATCCTCGACGAGCCCACCGCGACGTTGACGCCTTCGGAGGCCGAACTGCTGTTCGACATCATGCGCGAGCTGAAAAGCCAGGGCGTGGCGGTGATCTTCATTTCTCACCATCTGGAGGAGATCTTCCAGGTCTGTGACCGCATCAGCGTGTTGCGCGATGGCGCCAATGTCGGTGCGCTGACCGTGGCCGACAGCGACATCGACACGCTGGTGGAGATGATGGTCGGGCGCCGTCTGGAGGCGAGTTTCCCGCCCAAGCCGGCCCGCCCCCTTGGCGAGGTCGTGCTTCAGGTGCGTGATATTCAGCTGACGCGCAACGGGCCTCACAACAGCTTCAGTCTGCACAAAGGCGAGATTCTCGGGTTTGCCGGTCTTGTCGGTTCCGGGCGCACGGAGCTGGCGCTGGGCGTGATCGGCGCGCTGCCGGTGGTGAGCAAGGACGTGTTGTTGCGCGGCCAGCCGGTCGACCTCAGCGACCCGGCGCATGCGTTGGCCAACGGCATTGGTCTGCTGCCGGAAAGCCGCAAGAGCGAAGGCCTGATCGTTGATTTCAGCATTCGGGAGAACATTTCGCTGAACAACCTGGGCAAGTACGAAGGCGCGGCGCATTTGCTGGACCGGCACAAGGAAGACACCACCACCGCCGCGCTCATGAAGCAGTTGTCGATCAAGGCACCGACGTGCGAGAGCCGCGTGCTGAACCTCAGCGGCGGCAACCAGCAGAAAGTCGTCATCGCGCGTTGGATCAACCATCACTGCGACATTCTGATCTTCGACGAACCGACCCGAGGCATCGACGTCGGCGCCAAGGCAGAGATCTATAACCTGATGCGCAAACTCACCGAACAAGGCTTCGCGATCATCATGATCTCCTCGGAACTGCCAGAAATCATCGGCATGTGCGACCGCGTAGCCGTCTTCAACAAGGGCGCCATCGTCAACGTGCTGCAGGCAAGCGACATCAATCCCCTGGAAGTGATGCGCCATGCCACCGGGAGTCTGAACAGTGAACACCTCCATTAAAGCCATGACTGCACAACCGAACCGGATGAAGCTCAACTTCGCCCAACTGATCCGCTCGCCGGCGTTTTATCCGTTCGTAGGGCTAGTCGTGGTAACCGTCTTCATGGTCTTCGCCAGCGACAAGTTTCTGACCGGCGCGAACCTGGAAAACATCGCGCGGCAGGTCTCGATCAACGCCATTATCGCCGTCGGCATGACCTGTGTGATCCTCACCGGCGGGATCGATTTGTCGGTCGGTCCGGTGATGGCGCTGTCAGGCACGTTGACCACCGGATTGATGGTGGCAGGCGTTCCGGCGCCGATCGCGATCCTGATCGGTTTGCTGATCGGTGTTGGCTTCGGCGTCGGCAACGGGATCTTCGTCGCCTACCTGAAAATGCCGCCGATCATCGTCACGCTGGCGACCATGGGCATCGCCCGCGGACTGGGCCTGATGTACACCGACGGCTATCCGATTTCCGGCATGCCTGACTGGTTCGCCTGGTTCGGGCGCGGCACGTTGTTTGGCATTCAAGTGCCGATCCTGATCATGCTGGTGACCTACTTCTTCGCCTGGGTGTTGCTGCAACACACCCGCATTGGTCGATACGTCTACGCCATTGGTGGCAACGAAGAGGCGGTGCGTCTGTCCGGCGTGCGCGCGTCACGTTTCAAACTGCTGGTGTACTCGATCAGCGGCCTGACGGCGGCGATTGCCGGGCTGGTCCTGTCTTCGCGATTGATGAGCGGCCAGCCGAACGCCGGCGTCGGTTTCGAGCTGGACGCGATCGCTGCGGTGGTTCTGGGAGGCGCGTCGATTGCCGGCGGTCGTGGCGTGATCATCGGAACCCTGGTCGGCGCCATGCTGCTGGGCGTCCTTAACAACGGATTGAACATGCTCGGCGTGTCGCCTTACGTGCAGAGCGTGATCAAGGGCGGGATCATTTTGCTGGCGATTTTCATCAGTCGGCAGCGGCATAAATAAACCGATTTGAACACTGCACCTGTAGGAGCGCGCTTGCCCGCGATGACGTCAGCCCTGAAACATATTGTCGTCTGACATGACGCAATCGCGGGCAAGCGCGCTCCTACAGAGCACCCATCAGCCTCATAGGGAAACCCGACATGGAACACAACACAAAAACCACCATGCAAGCCGTCGTCTGCCATGCCCCGAAGGACTACCGCCTGGAGCGGATCACCAAGCCGGTTGCGCGCGTCAACGAGCTGGTCATTCGCATCGGCGCGTGCGGCATCTGCGCCAGTGACTGCAAATGCCATTCAGGCGCTGCGATGTTCTGGGGCGGCGAAAGCCCGTGGGTCAAGGCGCCGGTCGTGCCGGGCCACGAGTTCTTCGGTTATGTGGATTCGGTGGGCGAGGGCGCCGAAGAACACTTCGGCGTGAAGGTCGGCGACAAGGTCATCGCCGAGCAGATCGTGCCGTGCGAGAAATGCAAATTCTGCAAATCCGGCAAGTACTGGATGTGCGAAGTACACAACATCTTCGGGTTCCAGAAGGACGTTGCCGAAGGCGGTATGGCGCAGTATATGCGCATCCCGAAAACCGCCATCGTGCACAAGATCCCTGAATCGGTGTCGCTGGAAGACTCCGCGCTGATCGAGCCGATGGCGTGCTCGATCCACACCGTCAACCGCGGCGATGTTCAGCTCGATGACGTGTTGGTGATTGCCGGAGCCGGCACGCTGGGCCTGTGCATGGTGCAGGTCGCGGCGCTGAAGACACCAAAAAAGCTGGTGGTCATCGACATGGTCGACGAGCGTCTGGAGCTGGCGAAGAAGTTCGGCGCCGACGTGGTGATCAACCCGAGTCGCGACAACGCGAAAGAGATCATCAATGGTCTGACCGATGGCTACGGTTGTGACGTGTACATCGAAACCACAGGCGTTCCGGTTGGCGTGACGCAAGGCCTGGATCTGATCCGCAAGCTGGGTCGCTTCGTCGAGTTCAGCGTGTTCGGCGCTGAAACCAGTGCCGACTGGTCAATCATCGGTGACCGCAAGGAGCTTGACGTGCGCGGCGCACACCTGGGCCCGTATTGCTACCCGATCGCCATCGACCTGTTCGAACGCGGCCTGGTGACCTCCGAAGGCATCGTCACCCACGACTTCGGTCTGGACGACTACGCCGAAGCGTTCGAACTGGCGAACTCGACGAAGTCGATCAAGGTGCTGCTCAAACCGGTGAGTTGATGCACCGGCCTCTTCTGTAGGAGCGGCTTGTCCGCGACCGGCGACGGAGTCGTCGCGATACCTGAAAATGCGGTCTTGCTGACATACCGCATTTATTGAATTTACGACGACTCCGTCGCCGATCGCGGGACACGCCACGCTTCTACAGGTGGCAAGATCAGGTCTGAAGCTGTCCACCTTCGGACCGTCATAAAAAACTAATAACAAGAGAGCGGACGAAGATGGAATACGTCATCGGGGTCGACATCGGCACCCAGAGCACCAAGGCTTTGCTGGTCGATGCTCAGGGCCGCATCGTCGCGCAGCACAGTCACAGCTACAAGGTCGACACCCCTAAACCGCGCTGGGCCGAGCAGTGGCCTCAGGTGTGGCTGGACGCCGTGGAACGCTGCGTCGCCGCCTGCATGAAGGAAAGCGCGGTGCCCAGAGACAGCGTCAAATCGCTGTGCGTCAGCAGTCTGTATGGCGGCTCCGGCATTGCGGTCGATGCTCAGATCAAACCGCTTTATCCGTGCCTGATCTGGATGGATCGGCGCGCCGAAGAACAGGTGGAGTGGGTCAGGCAGAACGTCGATCTGGAACGCCTGTATGCCATCACCGGCAACTCGGTGGACAGCTATTACGGCTTTACCAAGATGCTCTGGCTCAAGGACAAGCAGCCACGGGTCTGGGCTGACACCCGGTATCTGCTGCCGCCCAACAGTTACGTCAATTACTGCCTGACCGGCGAAGTGGCGGTCGATCACAGCTCGGCCGGCAATATCGGAGGCATTTACGACGTCGAGGCGCGTGGCTGGTCGACAGAAATGCTCGACGCCCTGGGCATCCCGCAATCGATGATGCCTGAGCGTCTGGTGCATTCAGGCGACGTGGTCGGCGGCCTGTTGAACACATGGGCCGAGCGTCTCGGTCTGGCGCCGGGCACGCCTGTGCTGGGTGGCGGGGTCGACGCTGCGATGGCGACGTTCGCTGCGGGCGTAACCCAGGCGGGAAACCACGTTGCGATGATCGGCACCAGCATGTGCTGGGGTTACCTCAATCAACAGGTCGATGCACGGCATGGATTGGTCAGCTTTCCCCACGTCTTCAACGGCGCCAATGACCTTTACATTTTTGGCGGCGCGATCACCGCTGGCGCTTCTGTCAGCTGGTTTCGCGAGCAGTTTTGTCAGGCGGAAGAGCAACAGGGGCGTGAGACGGGCGAAGACAGCCACGTCATCCTCGAACGCGCTGCGACACGGATTCCGGCAGGCAGCGATGGCGTGTTGTTTCAGCCTTATCTGATGGGCGAGCGCAGCCCGGTCTGGGACGCGAAAGCCAGTGGCAGTTTTGTCGGCCTGAGTCTCTATCACACCCGTATTCACCTGTACCGCGCGGTGCTGGAGGGCGTCACCTATGCGCTGCGCCACAACATCGAGGCCGGCACCCAAGGCGCGCAATCGCTGGACCCACGGTTGATCGTGGTCGGCGGCGCGAGCCATTCGGACCTGTGGATGCAGATCATTGCCGACGTCACCCACTTCCCGGTCTACACCATCGTTCAGGAGGTCGAGGCGGCGCTTGGTGCCGCGTTGCTGGCTGCACATGCGGTAGGGCTGGTCGATGAGGCGCAGGTCCACAAAGGCTGGGTGCAACTGGAACGCCGGGCGGAACCTCAGGCGGAAAACGTCGCGCTGTATTCGCGCCTGTTCGCCGATTACGTGGCGCTGTATCCGGCGCTGAAACCGATCATGCATCGTCTGCAAGGAGCGTGAATGTGAACACCGCCCGTTTTGATTTCAGCGGTCAGCGTGTGCTGGTCACCGGCGCCAGCAGCGGCATCGGTTGGGAGGTTGCTCAGCAACTGCTCGGTGCTGGCGCACGCGTGTACGCCATGGGGCGTGATGCGGCTGCGTTGGAAAAGCTGGCCGCTCAGGGCTGTGAGGTCTTGCGTGTAGACATGGCTGATCAGGTGCAACTGGCCTCAATGCTCGCCGAATTGCCGGTGATGCACGGTCTGGTCAATTGCGCAGGCATCTCCATTCTGGAGGCTGCAACGCAGGTCACTGCCTCGGCATTCGATCAGGTCATGACAGTCAACGTACGCGCGGCCGCCATGGTGGCGGCCAGCGTGGCCAAGGCCATGATCGGCGAAGGGATCAAGGGCAGCATCGTCAATGTGTCGAGCCAGGCGTCGCTGGTGGCCCTGGACGATCACCTGAGTTACTGCGCGTCCAAAGGCGCCATGGACGCCATGACCCGTGTGCAGTGTGGCGAATGGGGCAAGTACGGCATTCGCGTGAACAGCGTCAACCCCACCGTGACCCTGACACCAATGGCACAGATGGCCTGGAGCGAGCCGAGCAAGCGCGATCCCGCCCTGGCCGCCATCCCCCTCGGACGCTTTGCCGAAACCTCGGAAGTGGCCGCGCCGATCCTGTTTCTGCTGAGCGATGCGGCGTCGATGATCAGTGGCGTGTCATTGCCGATTGATGGCGGGTACACCAGCAAGTAACGTGCAATCTGTAGGAGCGCGCTTGCCCGCGAAGGCGTCGTGTCAGGCAACGCGTTTGTTCCAGATATATCGCCATCGCGGGACAAGGTGGAGCGCCACCCCGGCAGCTCCTACAGGTTCTATATCAGCCAATCAGCCCGACACCCCATTCTCCAGTTCTCCCACGATCACCACCTTTGCCTTTGGCAGATACCGATCCTGAATTCGCTCCAGCAACAGGCTCACCGCGCTGCTGCCTGCGCGTGACGCGTCGTGTGCGATGCAGGCGATGGGGATGCCGAAGATGTCAGCGAACGGAAGCCGGTCGATGCCGCAGATCGGGACGCTCTCGTGAGCGATGTCTCGGTCACGCAACGCCTTCATCGCACCGAGCGTGATCAACTGGTTGAAACCGAAGATTGCATCGGGCACCGACTGTTCGCGCAGGTAATCCAGCGTGCTTTGGTAAGAAGGCGCCAAAGTGTAGTCGCCCGCAAATACATCCAGTTGAACGGGCTTGCCGCTCTCAGCGAGTGCAGCTTTTACCCCCTTCAGGCGCTCCTCGGAAATCCGCGAGTTTGTCGGTCCCGACAACACCAGTAGCCGCTTCATTGCCGGGCTTTGCGACAACAGGTAACGCGCGCCTTTTAGGCCGCTGTGGTAGTTGTCCAGCACGACATGGCTGAACGGGGCGTCGTGGAGCGCGCGGTCCAGTTGCACGACAGGAATCTCGCCGTTGCTGAGGCGACTGAGGTACGCGGGCTGATACGCCGGTTCATCCGACACCGGAGACAAAACGATGCCTGCAACGCGGTAGCTGAGCAGGGTGTCGACCGCCTTGCGCTCCAGTTCTTCCGAGCCATCGGTGTCCACCAGCATGATGGTGTAGCCGTGTTTCTTCGCCTCGCGGGAAATCGCCTTGATCATCTCGCTGTAGAAGGGGTTGTCTACCGAGGCGGTGATCACGCCAATGATCATGCTCTCGCTACGCTTGAGGCTGCGTGCGAAGGCGTTGGGTACGTAGTCCAGCTCCTGAGCCACTTCCAGAATCCGCGCCAGCGTGGCGGGCTTGACCAGATCGGGCTTGTTCAATGCACGGGAAACGGTGACCGGCGTCATGTTCACGCGGCGGGCAATGTCGGAAATGGTGACGGGCGTTTTTTTGCTCATTGGACTTCAGACGACCTTGAAACGGGACAACATGCGGGGGAGATCGCATCGTTGCAGGATTGCGCAAGGCTAGCACGGTGAGGGTGGAAAGCGGCGCTGCGATGAAGGGTAATGTTAACGTTTTCATCGCCGTATTTCGTGACCTTGCGAGGATGCCTGAATCTAGGTGCGAACCCAGAGTTTTCGCTGCGGTCCACTGGCCGGAGAAACTTTTTCAACGTTTTGTACGCAATCGGCCAATAATGTGTGTCCGTTTTTTGGCCTGGAGGATTCATGACCTTGCCCGCTTCACCTTCGTCGCGCGACTTCTTTATCGCGGCCGTCGCGTTGCTGATCGCTATGGTCGGCACGACGCTGCCGACACCGTTGTACGCGATTTATCAGCAACGGCTGGGTTTCGATGCCAGTTGGCTGACGATCATTTTTTCCATTTATGCGGCGGGCGTGATCGCCGCGTTGCTGGCTGTCGGAAGTTGGTCGGATCAGCTAGGGCGTCGCCCAATGCTGCTCGCCGGGTTGTTGATGGGGGCAATCAGTGCGGTGATTTTCCTGTGCGCCGATTCGATGGGTGGCTTGCTGATCGGGCGCCTGTTCTCGGGGTTCTCGGCCGGCATTATGACCGGTACGGCCACCGTAGCCGTGATTGAACTGGCGCCCAGGTCCTGGAAGAACGCCACACTGATGGCGACTGCGGCGAATATGCTGGGGTTGGGGCTCGGGCCCTTGCTGGCGGGGTTTACCTCACAATACCTGGCTGATCCCCTGCACCTGATTTTCTACGTGCACCTGGCCTTGTTGCTGCTGGCTGCGCTGGGCATTGCGGTGATTCGCGAAACCGTCAAGCGGCCGGCGCAACTGAAACTGGGCATCCAGAAACCCTCGGTGCCAGCCTCGGTTCGCAGCGTTTTCATTTCTGCTTCCATTGCCGGACTGGCGGGTTTCAGCGTCGCCGGATTGTTCACCAGCATGGTGCCCTCGGTGATGATTCACATCATGGACGAGCGTGGCGGACTGTTGATCGGTGCCGTCATCGGTTTGTTCTTCGTGGCCTCGATCATTGGCCAGGCGTTGTTGCAGTGGCTCCCCAAATCGCAACACATGAACCTGGGATGCGTGGGCTTGATGCTCGGCATGATTTCCCTGGGGCTGAGCATTGCCACCGCGCAATTGCTGCTGCTCATCCTTGCAGGCCTGCTCGCGGGCATCGGGCAGGGCATGATTCTGCGCGCCGGCATGGGCGCGGTGACCGCGAGCAGCCCGCCCGATCATAAAGCGGCAGTGACTTCCGCCTTCTTTGTAGTGCTGTACGTGTCGATCTCAGTACCGGTGGTGGCCGTCGGTTTCAGCGTGCAGGCGTTCGGTTTGCCTCATGTGGGCGAGTTCTTCGCTTCGCTGGTGGCGCTGGTCGCCTTGCTGGCGATGTTCAGCATGAAGCGGGTGCAGTCCCGGCAAGCGGCCCTTTCATCGGCGGGGCGCTGACCGATGACGATCAAGGTCGGTCTCATTTCGGACACCCACGGCCTGCTGCGTCCCCAGGCGCTGGAGGCGCTGCGCGGCTGTGATTACCTGATCCACGGTGGCGACATCGGCAAGCCGGACATTCTGGATGCCTTGAGAAACCTCGCACCGCTGACGGTGGTGCGAGGCAACAACGACACCGACGATGCCTGGGCGTCGGAGGTGCCGTACGAAGCGATCCTTGAGGTTGGGGAGCTTTCGATCTACGTCACCCATATCCTGGCGGACGTGCCAGACCCCTTGCCGTCCGGGGTGCGCGTGGTCGTGACCGGGCATTCCCACAAACCGGCACAGCAGACGCGTCAGGGCGTGCTGTTCATCAATCCGGGCAGCGCAGGCCCACGGCGTTTCAAGTTGCCGATCACGGTCGGGATGCTGCACATCGACGGGCTCGATGTGCGAGGCGAGTTGATCGCATTGGACCTGAATTGACCCGCCTGACTGTGGGAGTGCCGTTTTACACGTTTGTGTGGGTGTCGCAGAAGGACCTACTTCGCAATCGGGTCCAGTCCGCTGGCCTTGATCGCAGGCGCTGCCGCCGACGAACTCAGGAACTCCAGGAACTGCTTTGCCTGGTCGGGGTGTTTGCTCTTGGTCACGACACCCGCAGAATACAGGGTCATCTGCTGGGCCTGGTCAGGAATCAGACCGATGATGTCGATGCCGTCCACCGGTTTCAATTCGCTCAGTTGCTGAAAGCCGATCTCGGCGTCCCCGCGCGCAACCACTTCACCCACGGGCTCGGCCGGGATCATGTGGCTCTTGCTCTGGATACGGTCGGCGATGTGCATCTGGTTGAACAGAACGCGTGACAGGTAAACGCCGCTCGCGCTGTCGGAATACGCGATGCTCTTGGCGTCGAGCAAGGTTTGTTTGAAAGCGTTCATGGTGCTGATGTCAGGGTGCGGCGCGCCGTGACGGACCGCCATGGCGATATAGGATTTGCCCAGATCGACGCGGGTCTTCGGGTCGACTTTCCCGTCCTTGATCAGCTTGTCCAGCGCGGCACCCACCATCAGCACCACGTCGGCAGGCTCCTGACGCGCAAGGCGATTGGGGATGGCTTGCGGGGTTGCACCCATGGACGGTGCCACCTCACCTTGCAGTCGGACGCCCATGCGTTGTTCGTAATCCGGGGTCACAGCCTTGAAGGCGCCCATGATGCCGCCGGAACTCAGAACGATCAGTTGAACGGGGGCTGTGGCCGTTGCGGCATGGGTAAAAGCCGCAGGAATGAATGCGATGGCGGCGCTCAACAGATAAGGCAGGATTTTTTTCATGAAGATGAACCTGGCGTTGTTAGAGGTGAATCTGACGAAATAAAAACAGCGCGGGCAGTATGTGGCAAATGAGCGCTGAGTAAACCCTTTCTTGCGAACGGGCTTACAGACGCCTGATGCCACACTGGGTTCAGTCAAAAAAAAGCCGCGCCGGGCGTTAAACCCGGCGCGGCCTTTTTTCCGGTTTATACCTTGAAATGGCTGACCAGCATCTGCAACTGGTTGCCCAGACGCGCCAGCTCGACGCTGGACGCAGCGGTTTCTTCGCTGGCGGCGGCGGTCTGTTCAGAGACGTCGCGGACGTTGAGAATACTGCGGCTGATTTCTTCGGCCACCGAGCTTTGCTGCTCGGCTGCGGCCGCAATCTGCTGGTTCATCGCCTGAATGTTCGAGACGGTGTTGGTAATGCTTTCAAGTGACGTACCGGCCTTGCGGGTCAGTGCCACGCTGCTGTCGGTCAGGCCGCGACTGCTGAGCATGATGTCCGAAACCTGGCGCGTGCCGTTCTGGAGGGCGGCGACCAGGCCTTCGATTTCTTCAGTCGATTGCTGGGTGCGCTGCGCCAGGCCGCGGACCTCATCGGCCACCACCGCAAATCCACGACCGGCTTCGCCCGCACGGGCCGCTTCGATGGCGGCGTTCAGCGCCAACAGGTTGGTCTGCTCGGCGACGGCCTTGATCACGTCCATCACCTTGCCGATCTTGTCGCTTTCCTGTTCCAGAATGCTCATGGCGTCAGTGGAGCGGATGACTTCGTTGGCCAGTTTTTCAATCTGTGCAATCGCTTCGCCAACGACCTTGTCGCCATCACGGGCCTGCTTGTCGGCATCGGAGGCTGCGACCGACGCCTGCTCGGCGTTGCGGGCGACTTCGTGAACGGTGGCTGACATTTCGTGCATGGCCGTGGCGACCTGATCGGTTTCCACCTTCTGACTGTTGACGCCTGCGCTGGTCTGCTCGGTAACGGCAGACAGCTCTTCGGCGGCGCTGGCGATTTGCGTGACGCCGTCACGGATGCCGCCAATCAGTTCACGCAGGGTGGCGCCCATGCGCTGGATGCCGGTTTGCAGCAGCCCCAGTTCATCCTTGCGGGTGACGACCATGTCTTGAGACAGATCCCCGGACGCGATGCGATCGACAACCGCCAGGGTTTCCTGCAATGGGCCTGTGATCTGGCGAGTAATGAGCAGCGCCGCCAAAGCACCGAAGATCAGCGCCAGCAGGGTGCCGCCGATTTGCAACGTGCGCGCCTCCCGAATATCGGACTCGCCCAGAGTGTTCTGAATGTCGACCAACTGCTGGCTCAGTTTGATGATCTGATTCTGCTCTTCGGTCATCTCGGCGCGCGCGGAGTTGATGTTGTCATTGGCGACCTTGAAGCCTTGAACCGAGTCGCGGTACCCGATCAGCGAAGCTTCCAGTTGTTTTAACCGATCGGTTTGCGTGCCGCCGAATGTCGAGTTGAGCTGCTCAAGGCCGCTGATGGCGGCAGACAGTTGGTGAGTCGCCGCTTCTTCGGTCTTGGCGGTCACGTTGCCGGTGTAGCCGCGCACTTCGTAGCGCACCAGCATCACGTCCTCCTTGGCCTTGACGATGGTCTGGTATTGCTCGAAACGGCGCTCGTCGGTCGGGTCCAGTTTCATCACGTCATCGTTGATCGCGGCGATCAAGTCGGCCGCTTTCACAGCGTTGACCCCCATGTCCGCGCGGACCTTGGCGCTGGTCTTGTAGCCATCGCGCATCTTGTTCAACGAGCTCTGGTAAGCGTCGACCTGATCCCCCAACGCTTTGATCAGCGGCACGTTCAGCGGATTGCTGAAGGTAGTCGTCAGGTACTGCTGCTGAGCCTTGAAGGCGTCCAGCGCACCCTGCGCGGTCTGTGCCGCGGCGTCGTCGCCGTTGCTGAGCATGTATTGCAAACGCGTCACGCGCAGGTCGGTGAGTTTAAAGCCGAGCTTGGTGATGTCAGCCACGCGTTCACTGCGGTATGTCATGTTGCCCAGGCTGTTCCAGCCGATCAGCGCAAGCAAGGCAGTAAAAACAAGTACAACACCGAACCCGAGGGCCAGCTTCATATTGACGCTGATGTTGGCGAACCAGCTTTTCATCACAAATCTCCAGAATGTCCATTTTTTGAAGTCGTCAGCTGGAGAGTTGTTGTTCTTCAAGGCCAGCAAAACATTCAAATGTACGAGTGCATCGGCGGGGATCGGAAAATCTGTAAGAAAAGTCGGTTCAACGGTGGAGTTTTTCCTACCGCAGTCCGTGGAGCGCCCTGGCATGGGGATGTGCGAGGTCCAAAAACAATCCAGCCCGGCAAAGGCCGGGCTGGAAAAAAACGGAGCTTGAGTCAGTTCAGGCGATTTGCACCTAGCTGGCCGGTGCCATCTACCAGTGGAGCAGGGTTGACGGTCCTGATGGCGCCAGCATTTCGTCGTGCGTTCGAAAGAGGTAGTGAACATTAGGTCAGAGCATGACTGATCGGTCACTGTCATCGAACGCTGGCGTCAACTTTCTCTCTCTCCTGTGTATCAGGGATGAAATATTTCAACTGTCGGGGGGACGCTGAACGAAATACCGTGTACTGGCTTGGCCCCGCCAAGGGTGGCGGCTTTTTAAACCAGTATGGAAGGTGCGTTATGAAACCTGTTCAGCGATTCACCACACTCGACAGTTTCAGAGGTGTTTGCGCATTGCTGGTCGTGTTCTTCCATTTGCACGTGGTCGACACGTTTATCCAGCTGCCGTTCTTCCGACGAGACGAAGTGCTGCTCAATTTCTTCTTTGTCCTCAGTGGTTTTGTTCTGGCTCATACCTACGGCATGAAGCCGAACCTTTCGTTTAAGTCGTTCTTCATCTCCCGGGTTTTTCGCCTTTATCCGCTGCATCTGGTGATGCTGGCCGTGTTCATCCTGTTCGAGACCGTTCGCTGGATCGCTTACAACAAAGGTTTCTATCTGAATAACGTGCCGTTTACCGGGCTGTTCGCGCCGAAGGAAATCCTGCCCAACCTGTTTCTGGTTCAGGCCTGGACCACGCTGACGGAAACCATGTCGTTCAATTACCCGTCCTGGACCATCAGTATCGAGTTTTACATCTACATGCTGTTCGGCGCGCTTTGCATGTTCTCCATGAAAAACCGCTTTCTGTTGTTCGCCGCCATATCCCTGACGGCCTTCGCGTTGATCTTTTCCGAGAACGAGCCGCTGGTCGAGCGGGCGATGCTGGGGTTGTCATGCTTCTTTGCCGGCAACGTGACGTATGTGGTGTACCTGCTCATCCGGGACAAGTTCGTGCCCCGGCTGTGGCTGATGACCGTTCTGGAGTGCGCGATGATGTACGCCACGTACTGGATCGTGGTGAACGACTTTGCCTACCGTTCGCCCATTGGCAGCCTGATGTTTTGCGCGCTGGTGCTGTTGTTCGCATTCGAGGGCGGTCTGGTGTCTTCGCTGCTCAAGACCGGGGTGTTCATCCTGTTGGGTAAACTGTCGTTTTCGATTTACATGACTCACGCAGCGTTCCTGTTCTGCCTCTCGACGGTCTTCATCGTGGCGCAGAAAGTCACGGGCCTGGAGCTGGCGCCGATGATCAACGGGCAGCGCTTCATGGACACCGGGTCGATGCTCGCCAACAACGTCTTTGTGGTGGTGGTTGCTGTGCTTTGCGTCGTGATCGCAGGGTTCGCGCACAAATACATCGAGATGAAAGGCTACGAACTGGGCAAGCGCGTGGTCGGCGGTTCTTCCAAGGTCAAAGCGCCGGTGGACAAGCCGGATTCCGTGCCCAGCCTGAAGCCGCGCGTCGATCGAGTGGCGTGAAATCTTGAGCGCTCACTGCGGCCGCGGGCGTGACGAGCCGGTCAACTGCGCAACCACTGTGCTATCCCCATACCCGCCGCGCGGCCGCTGGCAAAGCAGGCCGTGAGCAGATAGCCGCCGGTGGGCGCTTCCCAATCGAGCATTTCCCCGGCGCAGAACACGCCGGGCAAGGGCCTGAGCATCAGTCGCTCGTCCAGGGCCTCGAAGGGAACGCCCCCCGCTGTGCTGATCGCTTCGTCCAGCGGTCGGGGTTTGATCAGTGTTAGCGGCAGCCGCTTCACCGCCCTGGCCAACTGCGCCGGATCAGCGAACGCCTCTGCGGGCGCCAACTCACGCAACAATGCCGCCTTCACGCCGTCGATGCCGAGCTGACTGTGGAGGTGCCTGGCCATTGACCGAGAGCCGCGTGGCTTGTTCAGCGCTTTATGCACGTCGGTCAGGCTTTTCGCCGGCAGCAGATCAATCTCCACGGTGGCCGAGGATTGTTGATTGATCACCTCGCGAATCTGCGCCGACAGCGCGTAAACCAGACTGCCTTCGACACCGGTCCGGGTCAGCACGCATTCGCCCAGCCGCAGCGGTTGCCCCTGCAGGCCGATGGCGATGTTCTTCAGGGGCGCGCCGGCAAATTTGTCGCGCAACAGATCGCTCCAGGACGACACCTCGAAACCGCAGTTGGCCGCTTGCAAAGGCACGACCGGCACGCCCCGTTCCTCAAGTAATGGCAGCCACGCGCCATCGGAGCCCAGGCGTGCCCAACTGGCGCCCCCTAATGCAAGCAACGTGGCGTCTGGCCGGAGGGTCAACTCGCCGTCCGGGTGCGCAATGCGCAGGCTGTTGTCGGCATTCCATCCCAGCCAGCGGTGACGGGTGTGGATAACGACACCTGCGTCGCGCAGGCGCTTGAGCCAGGCGCGCAGCAGCGGCGCGGCTTTCATGTCCGTTGGAAAGACGCGCCCCGAACTGCCGACGAATGTCTGAATGCCCAGCCCATGAATCCATTCGCACAACGCTTGGGCACCAAAGCTTCGCAGCAGCGGGGCGATCATCGGTGCGCGCTCGGCATAACGCGACAGAAACGCGGGGTAGGCCTCGGAGTGAGTAATGTTCATCCCGCCCACCCCGGCCAGCAGAAATTTGCGACCCACCGATGGCATTGCGTCGTACAGATCGACCTTGAAGCCCGTCTGACTCAGCACTTCGGCTGCCATCAAACCGGCAGGGCCGCCGCCGATGATGGCGACTGTTTGGGCAGAGGAGGGGTTGTCTGAAGTCATGAGCGAGCTGCGGATCATTAGGATGGGCGCGCATTCTAACCGAGGCACATCGCAAACGAACGGCCTGTGGAAAACTATTGAGCAAAAAATGTACAGCCCTCGGAACGCCTTGCGCTGTATGACGTGCATCGCGTTGCGCTCAGGTTATCCACAGGCGGTTCCACAGTGGTTGTGGGTAAACCTGCTCGCGCACTTTCTACAACCCTTCCGACCTCCACACCCGTTGCGCGCTGTGATGCAGAATGCCGTGCCGGCGTGCCAGGGCTTCACGGTCCTTGCTGTACCCGCCTCCAATGACGCCCATCACCGGGATGTCTCGCCCCAGACAGTGGCGCATCACGGCTTCATCCCGCCGCGCCACGCCATCGTCGGTCAACTGCAGGTAACCCAGCGCATCGTCCTTATGCACATCGACACCGGCGTCATACAGCACCAGGTCAGGTCGATACAGCGGCAGCAGGTAATTGAGCGTGTCGTCGACTACTTTCAGGTAATCCTCGTCGCCCATGCCCATCGGCAATGGAATGTCCCAGTCACTCTGGGCCTTGCGTGCCGGAAAGTTCTTTTCGCAATGCAGCGAAACGGTGATCGCGTCGTCGGTGTGTTCGAGAATGCGCGCCGTACCATCGCCCTGATGGACGTCGCAGTCGAAGATCAATACTCGGTCGACCCGGCCGCTCTGCAGCAGGTAATGACTGATGATCGCCAGATCATTGAAGATGCAGAACCCCGCGGGATAATCGTAATGCGCATGATGGGTGCCACCCGCCAGGTGACAGGCCAGGCCGTGCTGCAGCGCTTTTTCGGCAGTCAGCAACGATCCGCCGACGGCGCGCACGGTACGTCGGGCCAGGTCCTCGTTCCAGGGCAACCCCAGACGACGCTGATCTTCGCGCGACAGGTCGCCGTCCATGTAGCGCCTGATATACGAAGGGTCATGGGCAAGCGCGAGAATGTCGTCGGGGCAAACCTGTGGACGGAATAACTGAGCATCTGTGGTCAGTCCGCTGTCAATCAAGTGGTCGTGTAGCAGACGGAATTTATCCATCGGGAAACGGTGGTCGGGCGGGAACGCCGGGCTGTAGTCTTCGTGATAGATAAGCGGCAGAGACATGTGTGCATACGCGTAAGGTTCGTCGGGAAATCTTGCCAGTTGTGACCGCGAACGCACAGCGATTTGGCTGAACCCGTTGTGGCGATACTGGTGAACACTTTGAGGTGCGGGGCAGGGGAGATGTTCAATGGAGCCGATACTTGAGCTCAACAGCGCACGCTTGTTGATGCGTCAGTGGCGAGATGATGATTTGCCAACCTTTGCTCACATGTGCGCCGATCCGCAGGTGATGCGGTATTTTCCTGCGCTGCTCACGCGGCTCGAAAGCGCCAAGATGATCGGCCGCATGCGGGGGCATTTTGCCGAATACGGCTTTGGTCTGTGGGCGCTTGAGCGCAAGGATACGGGCGAGTTCATCGGTTTCACCGGTTTGAACGTGGTGGGCTTTGACGCCGCGTTTACCCCGGCGGTGGAAATTGGCTGGCGCCTGGCACGAGAACATTGGGGCCTTGGGTATGCCAGTGAAGCCGCGTGGACGGTCCTGGGCTGCGGATTCGAACATGTCGAGCTGGATGAAATCGTGTCGTTCACGGCGGTCAGCAATTTGCCGTCGCAGAAGGTCATGCAAGCCATTGGCATGCAGAACGATCCGGCCAATGATTTCGATCACCCGAATCTGCCGGAAGGCCACCCGTTGCGGCCTCACGTGCTCTATCGCATCAACCGCCAGCAGTGGTTGGCGACCTTGTGATTCGTGGGAATCGAGCTACAAACACCTGTATCATTTCGCCCACCGCCCCATGACCGCCATTCTTCGTCGTCTATGGGCGGTTCGTGCAATGAATGGTGTGTGAAGACCGTGTGTGAGGAATCCCGAATGAGCCATGTGCTGGATGATCTGGTATCGCTGTTGAGCCTGGAGCCGATCGAAGAAAACCTCTTCCGGGGGCGCAGCCAGGACCTTGGTTTCCCCCAGCTCTTTGGTGGCCAGGTGCTGGGCCAATCGCTGTCGGCGGCGAGCAAGACGGTCGAAGACGAGCGCCATGTGCATTCCTTGCACGGCTACTTTCTGCGCCCCGGCGATGCGCACCTGCCGGTTGTCTATCAGGTAGACCGCGTGCGCGACGGCGGCAGTTTCAGCACCCGCCGCGTGACGGCCATCCAGAAGGGCCAGCCCATTTTTACCTGCAGTGCCTCATTCCAGTACGACGAGGAAGGCTTCGAACACCAGAGCCAGATGCCGCAGGTCGTGGGCCCGGAAAACCTGCCGTCCGAAGTCGAACTGATGCGTCAGCGCGAGCACCTGATTCCCGCACACATGAAAGACAAACTTCTGTGCCCCAAACCCATCGAGTTTCGCCCGGTCACCGAGTCCGACCCGTACAACCCCAGGCCGACCGAGCCGGTAAAGTACGTCTGGTTCCGGGCGGATGGCACGCTCCCGGACATTCCGGCGTTGCACAAGTACATGCTCGCTTACGCTTCCGACTTCAATCTCCTCACAACCTCGTTGCTGCCTCACGGCAAAACGGTCTGGCAGAAGGACATGCAGATCGCCAGCCTCGACCATTCGTTGTGGTTCCACGGCGAGCTGCGGGCCGATGACTGGCTGCTCTACGCCATGGACAGTCCGTGGGCAGGCAACTCACGGGGTTTCTCACGGGGCAGTGTCTACAATCGGGCTGGCAAGCTCGTCGCTTCGGTGAGTCAGGAAGGCTTGATTCGCCATCGCAAGGACTGGTCGTGAGTCTCCGGCAACTGCGTCACTGGGTGTTCGACATGGACGGCACCCTGACCATCGCGGTGCATGATTTCCCCGCCATCAAACGCGCCCTTGGCATCCCGCAGGAGGACGACATTCTCAGCCACCTGGCGGCATTGCCGGCGGACATTGCAGCGCAGAAGCATGCGTGGTTGCTGGAGCATGAGCGCGAACTGGCCGTGGCATCGAAACCTGCGCCGGGGGCCGTCGAGTTGGTACGGGAGCTGGCCGCTCGCGGTTATCGACTGGGCATTCTTACCCGCAATGCGCGAGAGCTGGCGCACGTCACGCTCGAAGCGATTGGCATTGCCGACTGTTTCAATGTGGAAGACGTGCTGGGGCGCGATGAAGCACTGCCCAAACCTGATCCGGGCGGCCTGCTGAAACTGGCCCAGGCCTGGAGCGTCGAGCCATCGCAGATGGTGATGGTCGGCGATTACCAGTTCGACCTGGCCTGCGGGAAAGCAGCCGGCACGCACACGGTGCTGGTCAACCTGCCGGAGAATCCGTGGCCGGAATTGACGGACTGGCATGCGCGGGATTGCAGGGTGTTGCGTGAGATGGTGCAGGAAGGACGCGAGCCCTGATACTGAGATGATCGTTCCGCGTGGTAACGGGGACCGTCACAGGATGCCATTACCACGCGGAGCGTGGGAACGATCATGGGCGCTGAACCTTACGCTCGAAATTGCAGGAGCCATTGAGCCGGCTCCTGCAGTCGATCGGGGTGGATCATGAGCACGCGTTGATCAATTCCCCTTGAACAACGCCGCCTGGCCCTCAGGCGAGGTGAACATCCCGTTGCCGCTGTGGCCTACGCCTTTGACTTCCACCAGACGCTGATTCAGGCCTTCAGGATGGCGCTTGGTCAGGTAATCGAAGTAGTTGTGGCCACGCGCCAGCCGATAGGGCCCTTGGGCTTCGGCGGCGCAGTCTTTGTCCAGCGCAGGATGGTTCGGATCGGTGTCCAGTTCGCCCAGCAAGTACGTGATATCACGCTTCACATACCCGGCCTCCAGCTCTGCGGCGGTTTGCTTGTCCGCATAGGCCGGCAGCTTGTTCAGACCGTATTTCCAGGTGTCGAACGTCGGGCACGTGGCGGTCGTCACCGGCAGCGGCCGCGTGGCGTCGAAGTACGCATAGGACGACGGGTTGGCGATCACATAGCGCAGCTTGATGCCTTCCTTCTTCAGCAGCGCGTCTTCCTTCCCGCCGATCATCGCGTAGCGTTGCACCACCTGTGCCCCACCCGAGTGCCCGGCAATCACGATTTCTTTCAGGTTCGGGAACAGCTTGCTGTCGCTCAACCGCTTGAGGATATGATCGATGACCACGAACGAGCTGACTGGCTTGGCCCCGATCGATTTGTCACCGGCCATCCAGTCGTTGCCGTGCCAGCGCAGGATCGTTTCCGGCAAATGGTGAGCGGCGATGTCCTTTTCGTTGAGGAACTGTGGCGCGATCAGCAGGGTTCGGGAGCGCTGCTTGGACTGGTTCGCCGCGCGTTCGACACTGCGTAGATAGGTCTGCGCATTGCGCAGACGTCCGTGAAAGACAATGACCACCCGCTGAATCTGCGGGCTGGGACGCACCCAGCTTTGGCTCAGGCCCAGTGTGGCCTGTGACGTTCCGTTGATCAGTAGCCGGTCGGGGCTGATGGCTTTGACCGCCTGATCCGCAGCATGAGCAGTGACGCTCATCAGGGTGCCCAACAACAGGATCGAAAGCGGTTTCATCATGTGATCAGAGGCTCTTGGCGGCGAATGTATCGCATTGGTTGATTTGTCCTTGGGCAAAACCTGTCTTGAACCAGCGCACTCGCTGGGCAGACGTCCCGTGTGTGAACGAGTCCGGTACTACACGCCCTTGGCTCTGCTGCTGCAAACGGTCATCGCCAATGGCGTTGGCGGCGTTCAGCGCCTCTTCAATATCACCCGGTTCAAGCCAGTTCAAACGCTTTTGCGCGTTATAGGCCCAAACACCGGCAAGGCAGTCGGCTTGCAACTCCTGACGCACCAACAGACCGTTGTCTCCCTCCATGCGCATGCCACGCTGGCGGGCGGCGTCAACTTTAGCTGAAACGCCCAGCAAGGTCTGCACATGGTGGCCAACTTCATGTGCAATCACGTAAGCCTGAGCGAAATCCCCGGCGGCCTTGAACCTCTGCGTCATTTCCCGGAAGAACTCCATGTCCAGGTACACCCGCTGATCGCCGGGGCAATAAAACGGCCCGCTGGCCGAGGTCGCATAGCCGCAGGCCGACTGAACCTGCCCACGGAACAGAATCAGGGTCGGATTTTTATACTGACGCCCGCCCTGTTGGAAAATCTGCCCCCACGTGTCTTCGGTGTCCCCAAGAATCGCCCGCACGAAGTCCGCCTGCTCGTCATTGGCGGGCGGCGCCTGTCGCGTTTGCGGATTGACCGCCGAGGTTTGCTGCGTTCCCACCTGACCAGCGATCTGCCCGAGAATCTGCATGGGGTCCTGCCCGGTCAACAGACCGATGGCGACGATGATCACAATCCCGCCGATGCCCAGGCCCTTGCCGCCAATGCGCATTCCACCGCCGCCACCGCCACCGGTGTCGTCGCGCGCGTCGACGACGTTGTCGCTGCGACGTCCTTTTTTCCAGAGCATGGGGAAATCCTCTTTTTTGTCGTGTAGGAAGTGTAGACGGCGGGGGATGCCGGTTGTCTGGGACTAAGAGAGGAAGTCCGTCGAATGGTTCAGATCCTGGCGTCGACGCCTGCCATGTCCGCCACCCTGCGGTGATTCACAGATGACGATTTCGTGACGGCTGCGGGAACCGGTCCAGCGCGGCGGGCCACTCACCGGAAAACCCGTGAACACGAAGGGCGATGCTCGTAGACCAAGGGATCCATGGCGCGGCCGAGAGCGCCGCAGTGTTCACGCCCACTCGACTCGCTGACAGGAGAGTAGCCACGATGAATACCGCCCCACCCACAACGACCTTGACGATGGGCGACCTGCGCGCGATGACCGACGACGTCGCCCAGCCCGCTTCAAAAGCAAAACGCTTCCGTGAAGAGCCTGTGCGTAACTCCGGATCAGGCTCGGCGCTGGACATCTCGCCGACGCTGCAATCGTGGTTGCTGAAAGGTGCGCAGGGCGCCTCGGTCGAGAAGCCCCAGGCACTGGCGTTCTCTACCAGCGGCTTGCTCACGCTGGGCTCGACTCGAATCATGATGTTCAACCGACCGATAGGACCCGTGACCGAGTGGTGGGTGCAGGGTTACCTGCAGCCGCCTTCTATGGTCGCCCGGCATCAGTGGCATGAAATGCTGCTGTGGGCGAACAGCGTTGCCCCGGGTCTGGATCATTGCTCGTTCGGGCTGAACGAACAGGGTACTGCCGTCGCCAGCCTGCGCATTCCTTTTCATCTGGAGGGCGACGTTCAGGCATTGAGTGGGGCGCTGTCATTGATGGGATGTCTTGCCGACAGCCTGGCGCTGGGCATCAGTCATCAGCCCTCCGCGGACGCGTCGGTGCAAATGGAGCCCATCGAAGGGGGCCCAGTACTGGACGCCGACGGGCAGGTGTTCCGTGAGCGGCTCAAGCAGCACGCCGCCGCTTCTGCCGCGCAGTCGTTGACGCTCGACTGGCATCTGGGGCTGGTGGATCAGATGTTGGGTGTACTGGACATCGAGCGCAAACAGCCGTTGGGCACCGTCAGTTCAGTCACCTTGATGGGGCTTCCTGTTGAGATCATGGCGGATGGCGATGGCCGGAGCCTTTTGCTCAGCACGGTCATCAAGCGGCCGCTGCGCACGGCCGCCCAGCACAAAGAGGCATTGGTCATGAACCTGCACCTCATGACGCTGGCGGGTGCCTGTATCGCGCTCGATCCCAAAGGCACCCGTCTGTTTACGCGGTGGGACGCCACAGGGCTGGATGGCCAGGCCTTGGCGGACACGTTGATGAGTTTCGTCATGCTGGCGTTGTCTCTGCAAACGCCCGATCAGCCCGTTCGGGCGACCACTTCTTTGTCCGCGAGGACCTTCCAATGATCCCCATAAACGCACCGTCTCCTCATGCGTTGGCTTCCCGTCTGCGAGCGGAGGAACCGACACCCAATGAACTGGAAAGGGGTCAGGCCAACCCTTCACGGCTGAATGCATTCGTTCAGGCGTTTCGGGATCGCACTCACGCCGCACAGCCTCATCTTGAGACGGCGCTGGCGACTGCGGGCGCTTTCGTCGGGCAGATGGCGCAGCAGGCGATCACCTGCGGGGGGCCGACCTTCATGCGTGAAGAAGTGTCGATGCAGTTGTTTTCCGCGCTGCGGGAAAAACACCCGGCGATCGCGGTGTCCCTGCAAGTGGCTATGTCGTTGGCGACCATCCTCGCCCACACCCACGTGCGTGAAGGACGAATGAACCGCGCGACCGAGCACAACGTCGGCGTGGCAGGGCATATGGGGGTGAGTCGCGACGAGTTTGCGGGCCTGCCTGATGACGTCAGAGCCCGCAAAATAGCCAGCCAGGAGCGCGACTCCAAAGCGGTCACACGGGCTCAGATCAGTGCTGAAGCGCTCTTCGCGACCGTTTCCGTGATCGGTCTGGCGGCGGGCAACCATGACCTGACTTCCCGGTTGTTTGCCACGCAAATGCGGAATCTGGTGTATGCCGCAACACGGGAAAGCGGTCAGGCCACGCTTGCGTTCACCCGCTCATCGGGCGCCACCCACGGCGTCAACGAGAAGAACATGACGAAAATGGCGTGCGTTTATACGGTCATGACCCTGGCGATGGGCATGGCTCAAGATGCCCTGGCGCGGCGTCTGCTGCCGGATGGACAGCAGGTGTCCGGCGGCGGTGTGAGTGGGCCTGACGGGAAGCAACTGACAGGGAGCGAGTTACAGAAGGCCATCGCGCTGGTCGCCACGGCGCGCGCCGTTTGCAACACGGCGGTCGAGGTGGTCGATGCTTTCCTGGGCAAGCATTTCGAGAACAAGCAGGTCGGAGGACAGCAAAGCGCACAACGGTTCGACGCGGCGGCGCTACTTCCGGCCAAAGACTACCAACGGCTGCTGGATCATTCCCCGACGCGGTTAGCGTGGAATAACAGTGCCAACGCCGCATCCTTGATCTTTCAACAAGTCACAAACGCAGCGGGCCACCCCGCCGCAGGTGTTGTCAGCCTGTTGAATAACTCGGTCAGCGCCGCTGCGTTCGGACTGATGTATCCGATGATCAACCAGACCTACCAGGCCCACGCCAAAATTCGCGCCGAAGTCGCCGCTGCCCCAGCGCTCCCTGAGGTGACCGACGTGGTGGATGACGAAACGGCGGCGCCGGGCACCCCGGTCAGTGAAACACCTCCGCGGCCTGCGTCTAACGAATTTGTGCTGGGTGAGCTTCCATCAACCCGCTCCAGGCCGGGTGAGGAGGGCTCAGGTCACGTGTCGAGGCAGTCGTCCAGGGCGCCATCGCCTGCTCCGAGAACACCCGCCAGTCCTTTAGCGAGCGAACACCGCGCGGGTTCACCCGTGGCTGAACCGCTCGCGGCTTCTTCCGACAGCGACGAAGAAGTGATCGAAATCGAAACGCCCGGCGCGGCACTGCTGAGGGAAAGTCTGGCCGCCGAAGCACTCCAAGCCGCGCGTAGCGAGGGCGGACTGGATGGGGCGAGTCTCTCCAGCCATGAGCGCAGCCCTTCCGAATATTCGACAGAGACGATCAGTTCGGCGCCACTGCCTCCTCTGCCGCCGTCACCCGCCTCATCGTCCTCTGTTCCACCGTCAAGATCGCAATCTGTTGAACCGCCGAGCACACACCGGGAGGACACCGAAAACACCCGCCCACGCTCGGCATCGTTTTAAGCACTGCGGGGCTGGCGAATGTTGACCCATCGCTGGTCTCTGGTGAAGCGAACGGCGAAATTCATTGTTTTGTGGGTTATGCCCAATATTGCGAAAACACAGGGCAGTGTAAAAATATGTGCTGATTAGTATGTTGGGTAAATAGTTTCCAAGCGACGGGGAGAATGGATCTAGGCATAAGTTATCCCCAGTAATGCCAAAGAGCTAATCATGCAGCTCGCAACAAACGTGTTGTAGTTGCGTGTTCGAATTGTGCGGCCCGTCAGCTCCGACTCGTCTGCACGCTTCCATCGCAGCTGCGCTGGAAGCTCAAGGGGGTTGTCGAAATTAAGTACTCCACTCATCTCAATCAGTACTCATAGGTACATTAACTTTGGCTCTAACGGACGGTACGCTGGGCAGCAGGTGCGGAGTGATGAACGCGGCGATAACTTCTTTCTGGTTTCGTTTGCAGTAGATATTTATGTTCCATTCAGTTTCGAATTGATCACCGTCTAGAATCATTTTATATTTTAAGTCAACCAGTTCTCGGTTAGTTGCAATGGCGATTTGGGTGAACTCATTCCACGTGAACACCAGATGATGGTACTGCCTGTGCAGTGCCCGGAAATTCTTCGAGTATGCCATTTGGAGATACATCAATCCTACGCCTCCGGGTCCAACCAACGCGCCGATCAAGAAACTGGGGTCGATGGTGGCCATGGAAATAAAAATGATTGCAGTTATTCCAGCGATCCATCTGAGGGCGGGTAGAGCCCATTTAGGGAAGTCTTTCCATTCGCAGCACTCTAACCCCGAGTGTGTGAAGCGATAGGCGAAATTCATTTTTTGGTGGGTCATGGTTGAAATTGTGAACAATAACACTGTAAAAAATAATGCGCTCCACAGTATCTCTGAAGAGGAGCTTGCGCTGAAAGTTTTGCTGGGGTGTCCTATGTATGTGAGTAGAGATATTAGTGTGGCCATAAAGGCAAATATGCAGTTGGCAACAGTAGTGTTGTAATTGCGTGTGCGGATTGTCCATTCCATCAGAGCAGGCTCATCCGCAAACTTCCAATTCAACTGAGGCGGTAGCTCAAGGGGGCTGAAGAACTTAATCATTCGCCAGTCCTGCATTGGGAACAACAAAAGTATGATTGGTCGAGTGGGCTCTTTCTCCAAGACAATGTCATCTTCTTCCTTCAGCTCGCCGCTGAAAGCATTGTTGAGCCGGTCTACTTCGCGGGCAGTTTCTGCAAGCGCGACGCGAAAATATTCGCGTCCGTCACTGTGTTGGGTAACTGCACTTTCGTTAGGCTTAACGAAAAACATTTACATGCGCCACCCTGCAAGGCGTGTTGGCAGGCATCTGAGATTTAATGATTCTGATAACGTCCTGCTTATTATTTTTTTTGAAAAATATATATTCGTTCCCAATCGCCATGTAGGACGAATCCGGTTTGGAGTAGCTAAAATCGACCTCTACAATGTCCCTGTTGGTTGCAATCGTCACGCCTGTTAATTCCGTCCAATGCATGAATACATGATGGTACCGGGTGTGTAGCGCTCGAAAGTTTTTCGAGTAGGCCATTTGTAGACTCATTAACCCCATTCCTCCAGGTCCCACCAGTGCGCCGATTAAAAAGGTCGGATCGATGGTTGCCATGAATAAAAAAATGACTGCTGTCACTCCGGCGATCCATCTCAGCAGAGGGGGAGCCCATGAAGGGAAGTCTTTCCATTCACAGTGCTCCATTCCGGAGTGTGTAAGCCGGTAGGCGAAGTTAACTCGTTGGTGGGTCATGCTTGAAATAGTGAGAGCCATAACGATGTAGAACAGTGTGCACCACGTCCAACGCCAAAATTGGGAGAGATCCTGATACGCCCAATAAAGGAAAGTTGAGGCCGCTAGTGTTAGTAAGAGCAAGAAGGTGAACACAATGTTTGCAACAAAAGTGTTGTAATTTCGAGCGCGAATCGTCCAGCTCATCAGCTCGGGCTCGTCAGAACGCTTCCATTCTAATTGAATAGGCAATTCGAGAGTTTTTTTGTAATTAAACATTTTGAAGTCTCGGAATAGGGACAGCTAGTGTGAACACTCGAGTGCTTTCTTTACCCAAGACAATGTCATCTTCTTCCTTCAGCTCGCCGCTGAACGCACTATTGAGGCGGTCTGCTTCGCGGGTAGCTCCTGCCAATGCCACGCGAAACAAATAGCCGCGTCCGTCACTGCGTTGCAGTACACCTGAGGGATATTTCACTTCCAGTTCCAGCACGGGCCGAGGTTTGGGCGTTTCGATCCACATTTGCCAGACGAAATGCTGATGCTGCTCGCCATAAACGAAATCCGCCAGGTGCGAGTCACCGGGTGGGGCGTCAGGCAATTTGCCTAGCTGGTTGGGGTCGATCCAGTTGCCATTGAGGAACTGTGCGTAGAACCTGTCGGCCTTTTCAGGCAAAAGTTTCCAGGACGTGTCGTTGTCTTCGATCATCGCCGGTTGGAGGGTCAGCTGCTTGCCTGCGAGCAGGCGTGGCAGCTGGATATGCAACCAAAAGCCGTACCACCGTGCCGACAGGCGCTCTCTGTCCTGATAAAGGGCTTTTCCCACGACACTGGGGCGTTGCAGTGTTTCGAGCAGGGCTTGCATTTGCCGGTGAAAGCCTTCGTGGCCGTTCTGCCATTCGGGGATCGCTCCCCGGCCCCAGCTACAGCGGTAAAGCCACAGTCGCAATCCTTCGCGTTTGTAACGGTTGGCGGCCATGCTGACCAGCAGATAGGCTATTCCTAGAAGGGCCAGAATGATCGTTACTGGCGTGGACATTACCCAAGAAAAGCCGAACCAGTAGCCAACAGCCGCACCAACTGTCTGTACTCCAGGAACCATAAACATGCCCACTACTATGCCGAGTTTCGTATTAAGTAGTGTTTTCTCTGTTTCACTGGTTGCGCGGTCAACATCCTTGTATATCTGCCAAGCCTCCACCGCAGCGGCTACCGCTCCAAACGCCGCCCAGGTCACGGTCCGTAAGATCAATCCCTTTGAGACAGCAGCAAATTCGCTTGCTGCTGCGGCCTGAGCACTCTCGCCAGCAGCCAGCGCGTGCTTCGCTTGTGATAACCAGCGGGTGTAAGCTACTTCGGCAACACTTTGCATTTTTCTGCTCAGTTCCATGGACACCCCACCCGCCCGACTCCAAGCCGGCCCCACCCACAACGCCGCAATCGCATTGGCCGCATACGCCGCGTTGGCGGATACCGTGCGCCATTCGTCTGCGGTGAATCTGCCGTCGTTGATGGCCTGGGTGGCGCTGTTGTGCAGGTTCCATGCATTCAGCCCCACCAACAGCGCGGGCAGTGCGTTGCCCAGGTATTGGTTCATCCACGCTTTGGTGCGGTGCAGATAGTCGTAGGTGCCGTACATTTTCAGTTGTGCGAGGACTTCGGAGCGGCCCAGGTCGGCGAGCCAGGCATTAACCTTCTGTACACCGCCGGTCAGGCGCGTGCTGCCGACAACCTTGGCGGTGATCTGGTTGGGGCGCTGCAACATCAGGTGTTTGAGCTGTTCTTCAAGTCCGCGCAACGCAGTGCGCGCTGCACGTTGGTCATGAGGCGCGCCGGGTCGATGGAGGATGCTTTGATTTCGGTTGATGTCTTTCTGTATCAGGATGACCTCTCGCAGCCAGGCCTGAAAATCATGCGGATAGCGAGGGTTGAAGGTCAGTTGGGTCGCGATGGAGATTTCATGGGAAATCAGCGCTTGAGGAACCGCCAGCAGAAGAGCGGCTTCGCGCTTCATGGCCGGCAACAGCAGGACGCTCAGGCCATGCCAGGCGGCCTTGGCTTCATCGTTGGCCACCCGGATCAGCGTGTCCATCGCCTGTTTGCCGACGTCACTCATGGCTTTGTAAGTCGCGCTGTTCTTGACCGCTTCGAGGTCAAACACCCCTTTTATTTCATTGGCCCGGGTGCCGAGGCTGGTGATGTCGCTTGCGGAGTTCGGGTTGAGTACGGGCGTACTGCCGTCACTCTCGCGGCCCTGGTCGTCGAGGTTGCCGGTGCGGCTGAAATTCAGGGTCACCTGTTTGATTACGGCTGCCACTTCGGGGTTGAAGTTGAACAGCGCCAACCCGAACAAGGTGCTCGGACGCGCGGCCTGTTGGCAAAGCCAGTGCTGCCCTTTTTCGCCGTTGGCCAGCAGTGTGTAGACCATGTTTGCGGTCTGCAGCAGCTGACTGGCCTGTTTTGCGTTGCACGTGTCGTGGTAGATGTCCTCGGCGCTCGGGTCGAGGCGGTCAAGCCAGGCCAGCAGATCACCTTCGCTGCGTTGGCAATGTGCCTGAAGTCGCAGTATTTCGCTGGCGCTCTCACTCACGTACCGGCGCACCTCGTCAAAGCGAACATCTTCACGCCAGAGGCGCTTGTCGTTCCATCCCTCCACAGCTGTCTGCCATTTCTTTTGATCGGGCAGTTGGCCCCATCGGGTTTTGAAGGTGTTCTGAGCGTCAGTGACGAGGGGGCCTGCCGCCCATACCACCATCCCCGATGCTTCAACCCCCGCCACTTCTGTCGCTCGTTCGACTTCGTCGTGGGCAGCCAGCAAGGCATACAGGTCGTCACTGTAGGCCTGGCGTTGCAAAGGATTGGTCAGGGACGTGGGGATAAAAGCATCGACATCGAGGCCGCAAAGGTTCTGCACGGCGATGGCGCTTTCCAGCTTTTGTTGATGCAGTCCCTCGAACTGGCTGTACTCCATGAGACGACCACTCAGGTTCATGCTCAGGTCATCGACCATGGCAAGCGGATCGTCCAGTGCAATGAAAAGCGCAGTGTCCTGGTCCGGAACGCGGCCGCGCACCAGCGCTTCTTCAAAAGCAGCCTTGTACGCCGGATGTACCTCGCTCGGTTGAGTGGGCAACATGGTGTCGGTAAAGGCGGGCGGTTGCTGACCCTGCACCAGAATATCCGCCACGCTCTTGCCCAGCACGTGGAGGTAAGCGCCGTGTGCAACGGTTCCGGTCCTGCAGAAGTCCGACAAATCGACCGCCCGCATCCACTGGGTCTGTGCGTTGGCGCTGCTGCGCATCCGTTCGCAAGTTCGCCATGTCCACTGCACGGGCGAGTAAGCGATCCGCAGCTGGCTTCGTCGGGGGTAAAGCAGGTAGGTGCGCACCTCGCCGGGGTTGTGACGGATGTCCTGATTCAACTGAGCGTCAGTCCACGGATGACGAATGAAATGCTCCGCTTTGACCTGGTACTCATGAAAGGTCCCATCGACGGTGTCCCACACATAGACCCAGCCGTCGCGCAGTTGCCGCAGCGTATAGCTACGGGTGTGCAGCGCCGGCGACGGGGCCGCCCAGCCTTTGGGCAGAGGATTGGGACCTTGGGGACTGCCTTTGCTGGCTGGCAATTCGTCCAGCGCATAACGCACCGGGAAGATCGCCACTTCCTGGGCTGCCAGTGAGCAGAGCGCCATTCCCATCGGCTTGTCGGAAAACGCCTGGTTACGCCTGGCCTGCCTCAATTCGGCTTCTGTTGCGGGCCGGTTCATTGCAGGTTCCTCGGGTTGACGATCAGGCAGTCGTTGTCCATTTTCTGGATCCGTAACTCCGGTGTGAGCTTGAGTGCGTCAGGCACGTGTGCCAGCCATTGGTGGTACGGCCCGTCATGGTCTTGAGTGAAGCCCTCGCCCCAGCGCAAGCTGTATTCGGCCCAGATGGCGATACCGCGCTCGCTGTTGAGTCCCCAGTCCCGGGCTTCGTCGAGCCGGTCATCAAGCCACTGGGTTCGGCGGCCTTTGTCGATGCTCGCCATCAACCCCGGGTAGTTTTGCTCAAGGGACGTGTTCAAACGCTCTCTTAATCCCCAGCGCGTAGCGTGATCCAGAGCGCTGAACTGCCCATCCCCCAGGCGCGTCAGCGTTTCGTCCCACGCCGGGGTCGGTGTCTGTCGAACGTAGCTCTGCCATACGGAAGGCGACACGGGCGCCCAGGTATGGAAATGCTCCGGTACATGCCAGGCATCGATCGGGCCGAGCACCGCGTCTCGCTGTGCGTCCCCGTAGCTGCTCAGCCAGTGGAGCGTCGTCAGCGGATCGGCAAAGCGTAAAATCACCTTGTCGCCGCTGCGGCTGTCTTCAGGGGCAATGAAGCGCTGCAGATGAGTCGTCACGTCGTCCACCGACGCAGTGCTGTAAAGAAGGCTGGCGTCCGGACGGTGCACATTCCGGTGGTAGGTTTCATCGATCAGCGGCGACGACTCCGCCAGCGAGATCAGGATGGGACCTGCCGTGTGCAGCTCCGCAAAACGTGTATTGAGGAAAAGCGGCCTGATCGCCAGTACCTCCGAACGTCGATAGACATCGTGGATGGCGTCTGCGCGCATCGCGCCGTCGATTAACAGGAGGTTGGATTGCGGAGCGCTGCTCATAAAGCGTGACCTGCGTGCGAAAGCGGAACGCGACCATGATCGATTGCTGAGCATGGTGTCCCGCCAATGACGGAAGACGGCGCCGCGTCATTCAGCAGAGCGGGCACCAGAACGCGCGGATTTGAGCACGCAGGCTTGAAAGAATCTGTCAGCTAGGCGCTGGCAATAAGTAGGACATGTCTGAAGTAAGGGGCGTTATTTCCGTCGGATTCTTCCTTGAATCGTCGGGCCGACTGGTGGGTTCAATCTCCTCTGGCTGCGGTATCACCTGCCCAGCCTTCGTCGAATTGATTGCCGATCACCCGCACCGAGTCGGGGTCTTGTCGCAGCATCCATTTTTCGTTTCTGTAGCGCCGACCGGCTCAGGTCCTTTGCCTGGACCTGGGGGTGCTTCGCGTCGGCAATCACACACCTCATCAGGCCCAGGCAAAATCATGCGGCTCGCCGACCAGGATGTCGGGCTCGCGCCGCTGGTCACATCTTGAAATTAAGCACCAGTTGGTTGAGCCCTACTGCCAATTGCGACAGCTCAGAACTGGCGGCAGATGTCTGATTGGCACCTGCCGAGGTCTGCAGCGACAAGTCGCGGATGCTGGTCAGGTTACGGTCCACTTCGCGGGCGACTTGCGCCTGTTCTTCGGTGGCCGAGGCAATGCTTGTGTTGTGTTCGTTGATCTGCACGATGGCCGCTGAGATGTCCGCCAGTGCCCGGCCAGCGGCTTCGGCGACGTCCAGACTGGCTCGGGCTTTTTCGCTGCTATGGCCCATGGCATTGACGGCCTTGTCGGCGCCGGTCTGGATCGAGCCAATCATCTTCTCGATTTCGGCGGTCGATTGCTGAGTGCGGTGGGCCAGGGCACGAACCTCATCGGCCACCACCGCAAAACCGCGTCCGGCCTCGCCCGCGCGGGCGGCTTCGATCGCCGCGTTGAGGGCCAGCAGGTTGGTCTGATCGGCGATGCTGCGGATCACATCCAGCACGGCGCTGATGTTCTGTACTTCACCCGCCAGACCGTCGATCTCGACCGCCGTGGCGTCGACGGTGGTGTGCAGCTCCTGGATCACCAGCAGTGTTTCATCCACCCGGCGTGTGCCGTTCTCGGCAGAGCGTGTGGAGTTGCGTGCTGCCTCGCAAGCGTGCGCGGCGTTGCGTGCAACCTCTTCCACCGCCGTGCTCATCTGGTTAATCGCGGTGGCGGCTTGATTGATTTCGTCGTCTTGCCGCTGGATTCCGCGTAAGGCGTCCTCGGTGACAGCATTCATTTCTTCTGAGGTCGAAGCCAACTGGTTTGACGAATGGGACAGTTCGGACACCGTGGTGCGCAGGTTCTGTTGCATCACGGCGAGTGCCGCCAGCAAACGGCCGGGCTCATCCTTTCCGTCCACCAGGATTGGCTTGCCCAGATCGCTGTCGGCAATCTGTTGAGCCACGGCCAGCGCCTTTTGGATCGGTGCCATCAGGCTGCGAGTGAAAAGAGTGGCCAGCAGCAGTGTTGCAATCAGAGCGATCAGGATTGCTGCGATCACCATTTGCCGCGCCTGCGCGTAGGTGTCGTCAGCGGCTGCGTCGCAGGCTTCCATCTTCTCGCGAGCCAACTGCGAAATGGTGGCGATGTCCTTGGCCAGCACCTCCGCCGCTTGCGTTTGCTCTCCGCCCGGCTGGGTCATTGCCGTGATGACGTCCTCGCGTTTCTGCGCAATGGCCTGCAGATAACGGGCGTGAATCTCAAGATAGGTGGTCAGGTTACGCACCATCTCGGCATACACCGTCAGGCCGCGTTCGGTGATGAGCAACGGTTTGAGCTGCTGAACGTCTTTTTCCAGGTTGAGACGACCCTGATCGACACGCTTGCGCGCATGATTCACGGCGTCGTCGTTTTGTGCCACTCGAAGGCTGGTGTTGGCCAGGCGAATGGTCAACAGGTCACTTTTGATCTCATCGATCGTGAGCAGGGTTGGCAGCACGTTGTCCTGCAGTGTTTCTCGGGCGTCTTTGAGCCTTGTGGTCTGTTGGAGAGAAAACAGTCCGACGACCGTAATCAACAGCGCGAAAAAGCCAAAACAGATCAGTGATCGGGGAGCGATATTAAGATTGCGCAGATTCATAGAGGAGAGCCTATTCATATGGATGTGCTCCCCTATCGACTTGAAACGTTTCAGCTTGAGACAAATAGCCATCCAATTTGGCGTTTTTACCCTACAGGCGGGAATGGGGGCTCATGAGAAGGCTAGGAAAAAAAACAGAAGCCAGACTCTTATATTCGTGGGTCTGGCTTGGTGTTGCCGGGAGGCGGCAGAGAAGGCGTGGCGTCAGACTCGGGCTTTCTGTTTCTCGGTCACTTCGGACGGCGACGCGTCGGCAAAGTGATTCACCTGCCGCAAAGCCTTGAAGCCGACCATCCACGCACCCACCACGCCCAGCGTGCACAGCCCGCCAATGATCGCTGCGGGCACGGCGCCCCACAGTGCGGCGCTGCTGCCCGCACGGAATTCACCCAGCTCGTTGGAGGAACCGATGAACAGCATGTTCACCGCATTCACTCGTCCTCGCATGTCGTCCGGTGTCGAGAACTGCACCAGCGTCGAGCGAATGTAGACGCTGACCATGTCCGCTGCGCCCGCAATCATCAGCGCCAGCAGCGACAACCAGAACAGCGTCGACAGCGCGAACACCAGATTCGCCACGCCAAATACCGCCACCGCGATGAACATGACCATGCCGACGTTGCGGTCGAACGGCCTGACGCTCAGATAAAGTCCGGTGGCCACTTCGCCCAGGCTCATCGCACTGCGCAACGCGCCCAGGCCTTGCGGTCCCAGGTGCAGGACTTCGTGGGCGTAGATCGGCAGCAGGGCGACGACGCCGCCCAGCAGCACCGCAAACAGGTCCAGCGAAATGGTGCCGAGGATGATCGGACGCGAGCGAATGAAGGCGATGCCCGCCGTGAAGCGTTTCCAGGCGGTAGATTCCAGGAGCTGTTTTTTACCGGCATAGAGCACCGGCACGCGGATCAGCAGCAACACCCCAGCAATGAAGCTCGCCATGCACACCGAATAGGTCAGACCGCCGCCACCCGCCGCATACAGAGCGCCGCCCACCAAAGGGCCGGCGATGGTCGCGATGCGCATGATCATGCTGTTGGTGGCGATGGCGGAAGCGAGTTTTTCGCGCGGTACGACTTGCGGCAACAGGCTCTGCAGCGCCGGACCGGTGAAGGCCCGGGCACAGCCGAACAACGCCAGCGTGGCGTAGATCAATCGCGTGTCTTGATGATGGGTGACTGAGAACAGCATCAGCATCAGGCTGCACAGCGCCTGGACAGTCCAGCTGATGGTGAGGATCAGTTTGCGGTCGTAGCGGTCGATGAGGTCGCCGGCGGGCATCAGCAACAGGAGCATCGGGATGAACTGCGCAAGCCCTACATACGCCAGCGAAATCGGGCTGCGGGTCATGTCATACACCTGCCATGCGACCACCACCGCCTGGATTTGCATGGCAAACACAGCGGCGAGCCGGGCAGTCAGAAACTCGAAAAAACCGGGTTGCCGAAGGACGCTTTCTGCGGCAGGTTCGGAGGGCGAAGCAGGCGATTCAGAACTCAAGGTCAAGCATCCATCGAGGCGAAAGACGGCCGACTGTTATACACCGATAAGCAGGTATATGCCTGTGACTGTCAGAGATTTAATGATGAATGGTGCGATGTTATTTGACTTCGCCGCAGCGCCGACTGGCATCTCGCGGACCTGTACAAGCCGGCTTGCTGGCGAAGGCGCCGGGTCAGACACTGATATGTTGAATGACCCACCGCATTCGCCACTGTCGTAACCTCCAGCGGCTCCCACAGG
>NZ_FOEO01000030.1 GCF_900110765.1 Pseudomonas sp. NFACC02 | reverse complement strand
CGCTCCGCGTGGTAACACATTCAATGACGCTCTGCGTCATCCGGGATGTGGCGCATGCTGTCAGGCGTTGCGACTCTCAAAACCGGACTGACACCACCGGTCCGAGAACCATAGAATCTCCCACGGTATCAGCGTTGTCCTCATGGCTTCGGAGCGACGCGAACTCTGTGGGAGACGTCCGAGGTTACGAGGCCCGCGAATGCGGTGTGTCAGTTTCTGATGATGGTGCTGATCCACATCATTCGTCGGAATGCCGCCCAGACCAAGCTCACTCCTACAGGTCCGACAATTCCCGCAGGTGTTCAATCATCCCGGGTCAGTACTTCCAGCAGTTCAATCTCGAAGGTGAGGTCTGAATGCGGCTTGATGTGCGCACCCATTGAGCGTTCGCCATAAGCCAGGTGCGAGGGCACCCACAGTTTGCGTTTGCCGCCGACTTTCATGCCCATGATTCCGATGTCCCATCCCTTGATGACGCGGCCGGTTCCGATCACGCACTGGAAGGGTTTACCACGGTCCCGGGACGAGTCGAACACAGTGCCGTCTTCCAGCGTACCGGTGTACTGAGTGGTGATCAGTGCACCTTTGACCGCTGCTTTGCCGGTGCCTTCCAGCAGGTCGATGATCTGTAATTCGTTGTTCATGGCTAAATCCGCTGCCGCGTGAGTAGGTGGGTGGCGCCGATGCTAAAGCGGGCCTTGATGACTGGCAATGCCTGGCTATCGCAATCGGAAATCAAGCAATCGGGTTTTACAGCAACTGAATGCACGCGTGCGACAGATGTTCAGTTTGGGCAATGGCGTAGCTTGATGGGGTTCCACGAATAAAAAACGGCGCGTCCATGGCAGGAAGCGCCGTTTTTTTGTTCAGGAATCAGCCATCATCACGCGATGACGTCGCTGCTCCACTCGCCATTGACCAGGCGCTTGAGACCCAGCGGGTTGGCGTTTTGCAGGGCAGCCGGCAGCAGGCTGTCCGGGTAGTTCTGGTAGCAGACCGGACGCAGGAAGCGGTCGATCGCCAGTGTGCCGACAGAAGTGCCGCGCGCATCTGAGGTCGCCGGGTACGGGCCACCGTGAACCATGGCGTCACAGACTTCGACACCGGTCGGGTAGCCGTTGACCAGAATCCGACCCACTTTGTCTTCCAGGACCGGCACCAGCCACTGGTATTTCTGCAGGTCGGCGGTTTCACCGATCAGGGTCGCCGTCAGTTGACCGCGCAGGGCCAACAGAGCGGCTTTCAGTTCAGCGTCGTCAGCCACTTCGATCAACAGCGTGGTAGGACCGAACACTTCTTCCTGCAACAGTTCGTCACCGTTGAGCAACATACTCACGTCAGCCTTAAACAGCTGGGCCTGCGCCTGACGACCTTCCTGCGGCTTGCCCGCCAGGTGGGTGACGCTCGGATGCGCCATCAGCTTTTGAACGCCTTTGCTGTAGCTGCGCAGACCGCCTTCGTTGAGCATGGTTTGCGGCGCCTGGCCACCCATGTGCTCTTGCAGGTGCTCGGTGAAGGCGGTCAGGGCAGGCGAGCGAATGCCGATCACCACGCCGGGGTTGGTGCAGAACTGACCGGCGCCCATGACCACTGACGCCGCGAGTTCGCCGGCAATGGCTGCGCCACGGGCCGACAGCGCGCCTGGCAACAAGACAACCGGGTTGATGCTGGACATTTCGGCGAAGACCGGAATGGGCTCTGGACGCGCTGCAGCGAGTTTGCACAGGGCGTCGCCACCGTGCAGCGAACCGGTGAAGCCGACGGCTTTGATGGCCGGATGCTTGACCAGGCCTTCACCGACGCCGCTACCAAAGATCATGTTGAACACGCCTTTCGGCATGCCGGTTTTTTCAGCGGCGCGAACGATGGCCTGGCCGACCAGATCCGCCGTCGCCATGTGACCACTGTGCGCTTTGACCACCACCGGGCAACCGGCGGCCAGTGCCGACGCGGTATCACCGCCGGCGGTAGAGAACGCCAGAGGGAAGTTACTGGCGCCGAACACGGCTATTGGACCGACACCGATGCGCTGCTGACGCAAGTCAACGCGTGGCAGCGGCTTGCGATCAGGCAGGGCCAGGTCGATGCGAGCCCCCAGGAAGTCGCCGCGCCGAAGGATTTTCGCGAACAGGCGCATCTGGCCACTGGTACGGCCGCGTTCTCCCTGGATACGACCGGCCGGCAGCGCGGTTTCCTGGCAAACGAGGGCGACGAAATCATCACCCAGTGCGTCGAGTTCGTCCGCGATGGCGTCGAGGAACTCCGCGCGGCGCGCCGGGCTTAGCTGACGGAATTCAGCTAAAGCTTCTTTGGCCGCCAGGGCTGCGGCGTCGATTTCGCCGTCAGTGGCTTGGTAAAAGGTGTAAGGCAGGGCTTCGCCAGTAGTGGCATCGAGGCTCTTGTGGCGTGCTTCGCCGAGGCCACTGCGGGCGCCGCCGATGAAGTTCTGGCCGAGAACGGTAGGCATCTGCTTCTCCTGTTATTTTTGGGTCGAAACGGTCAGGCGATGCGCCTGACAGAGAATCGCGGTCGTTATATGAAGCTACGCGACGATAGCCCAAGGGTTATCGATTGTTGACAGACATCATACAACTGCATTTTTTCACTCGCAAGGCATGGGAAGTCCGGGAAACCACGCTTGGCGATGGGGGAGCGAGCGTGCACGCGAAGGGCCTTTAAACAGGTCGCTTCGCGCACAATGGCTCCCCATGGGCGCGTTTGCTTAGGCGTTAGGCTCATCGGTATTGATATACGGCGGCACCTTGGCCAATGGCAGACGACGCGCCTGTTCGATACCGATACCCGGCCGCTCGGGCAGCGGGTCCAGTTTTTGCGGCTTGCCGGTGATCAACGCGCGCTCGACAGCCTCGACCACCCGAACATCGCGCCAGCCTTCGTCGCCATCGGGCTCAGGTTCGCGGTTTTGCAAGATGCAGTCAGAGAAGTACTGAGTCTCTCCGCCAAACTGATCGACGACCGGGTGACTGTGTTCGGTGGTGGTGCCGTCGATGATCGCGCGGTACGTGATCGCCACGCCCTCGCCAAAACCGAAGCACGGCGAGGCCTCGAACTCACCCCGCGTGCCGATCAACTGGAAGCGTTCAGTGGACGGCAGGCTGTAGCTGACGGTAAACGTCGCCAGGCGTTCTTCGGCAAAGCGCAGGGTGACGTTGACCGTGTCGAACGTGTTGATTTCACGCCCGGGCGTCTTGCTGCCCACGGCGTACACTTCCAGCGGTTCGGCAGCGAACAGGGTGCGCACGGCGTTGATCGGGTAGGGGCCCATATCGGCGACAGGGCCTGCATCGAACCCACTCTGCATGCGGTGATTCGCGGGATCGGTCGTCTGAGCGAACGTGGCGGTAAACAGCCGTGGGTCGCCGATGTCGCCGGCCCTGACACGACTCACCATCTCGACCGTGCCGGGCTCGAAGTGCAAACGATAAGCGACCATCAGTTTTGCGCCGGAGCGTTTGGCGGCTTCGGCAATGGCCAGGCAGTCCTCTTCGTTGGCTGCCATCGGTTTCTCGAGCAGCACATGGATGCCGGCCTCCAGCGCCGGCACGGCGAATTCACGGTGACGAAAATTCGGGGTCGCCAGGTAGATCGCGTCGATCTCACCCGAGGTCAGCAAGGTCTGGAATTCGTCGTAATGATAGCTTTTGAGGTCATACAGTGCGGCGAGTTCGTCGGCCTTCACCGGGTCGCCGGTCACCAATGCAGTCATCACGGAGTTATCGGTCTGCTCCAGTCCCGGCATGAATGCACCTTGGGAAATCCAGCCCCCGGCGACCACTGCGTAGCGAACCTTGCCGTTTGAGTCAGGCATGTGAAAAGCCTCCTGTATTCAGCGGACGACGTGTCCGGCACCTCTGTAGTCGGCAGGTAAGCGCGGTGGAAGTTCCATCGCGCTGCCTACCGTCAATCAATGGCCGCTCGATGTTCCTCGGGATTGGCTAGCGGGAAGCGTCACGCGCAACGCTTGTCACCTCGGCCCCAATGTCGACAGTGATCTGGCTCAGCACATCGCGCAGCCGATCCAGCGCTGGGTCGATGTCCAGCGTTTCGATCGCGCCAAACCCGAAAATCAGACCGTCGCGTGGCAGGGTGTCGGCAAAGAACCCGGTCAAAGGGTGCAGTCCGATCTCAATCCTGCGCGCCGAGGCGACTAACAACGGCAGATTGACCGGCACCTTGAACATCACCGCCATGTGGAACCCGGCTGTCGATGGAATCGCCTCCATCCACGGCGAAAGATCCCCCGAAACTCGCGCCAGAATGCGCTCGCGACGGCTGGCGTAAATGGAATGGCAGCGACGAATATGTTTGTTCAAAAGACCGTCGGTGATGAATTTCGTCAGCGCCCATTGCGGCAAGGTGCAGGTGTGCCAGTCCGTCAGTTGCCTGGCCTTGATGACCGCTTCAAAAATGGCCTGCGGCAGTACGGCATAGCCCAGTCTCAACTCGGGCAGCAAGGTTTTGGAGAACGTGCCGACATAAGCCACGACGCCCAGCCGATCCATGCTTTGCAGGGAATCGGTCGGGCGGCCTTCGTAGCGAAACTCGCTGTCGTAGTCATCTTCAATGATGATCGCGCCGATGCGATTGGCTTTTTCCAGCAGGGCCTCACGGCGCGCAAGGCTCATGGGCATGCCCAATGGCATTTGATGTGACGGCGTGACGTAGATCGCATGGGCGTTTTCAGGAATCAGTTCGACTACGATGCCTTCGCTGTCCACCGGTACGCTGACCACCCTGGCGCCTTGCGCCGCGAACAACAGACGCGCCGGCGTATAGCCGGGGTCTTCCATGGCAACGGTACAACCGGGTTCGATCAGTACCCTGGCGATCAAGTCGAGCGCCTGTTGCGCGCCGTTGCACACCACAATGTCATCGGCGCTGCATTTCACACCACGGGCGAACGCGATGTGACCCGCGATAGCACTGCGCAATGGCGGCAAGCCTTCCGGCTGGCTGTAAAAACCACGGGCCTGAGACATCTGCCGCAACGCGTACTGCGTGCAACGCCGCCACTCATCATGGGGAAACTGGGTCTTGCCGGTGGCTCCACCGAGAAAGTCGTAGCGCAGCGTGCCCTCTCGCGTCGGGTGCCGCAGCGGCAGGGAGACGTCCTGCCATTTCTTTACCCGGGCGGCGCTTGCGAGTTCCGAAGACGGCCGTTGACGCTGAGTTGGCGTATGCAGGGCATTGACGAACGTGCCGCTGCCGATCTTGCCAACCAGATAGTTCTCGTAGGCGAGACGGCTGTACGTGTCTGAAATGGTCTTGCGCGACAGGCCCAGTTGCGCGGCGAGCAAACGGCTGGGCGGCAGTTGAACGCCGGCGGCCAGGCGTCCTGATTCGATGTTGTCGCGCAACTGCTCATACAGCTGGTTCGCCAGGTCTTTGCGGCCATGAATGACGATATGAAGTTCCACGAGCGGTTCCCGAACACGATGAGCGACGTTGACCCAACAAGATGAGGGATTCTAGTCAGCGGCCATCGAAGCGGTATAGCTGCGCAGTGAAAAAACCGGGAATTGGTCTCCTGTCTGGGCCGCGTTGGTCAGGTGAAAACCCCCGGGATTGGCCATCGTGCGTTTCCGGCTGGGTCGTTAATGTCTGACGCAGGCGTCGCGACAAAAAAGCTCTTGGAATCGGGTCGGCAAAATCACGCGATCCCGCTATCCTGCGCGCTGTTTTTTAATTCGCCCCCACACATCGGTTTTCGACGGATATCAAACATGGAGTTTACCAGCGGCTTTTTGCTGAGCCTTTCCCTGTGCCTGGACATTGGCGTGGCCAACATCGCCATGATCACGCTCGCCATGCAGCGCGGCTACCTGCAAGGGTTCTGGCTGGGTTTGGGAACGTGCTTTGGCGACCTGTTCTACGCGATTCTGGCGTTGGCCGGGATGACCGTACTGCTGCAATACGAGTGGGTGCGGTGGGCGCTGTGGATTGGCGGTTCGGTGCTGTTGATCGGCTTTGCAGTGAAAATGGTGATGTCGGCGATGAGCAGTCACAGCGGGCTGGCGGTGGCCGGTGACGTCGACAATCGTTCAGGGCTCAGGGAGTTCTCGCGGGGCGTGTTCCTGGCGGTGTCATCGCCTACCGCCATTCTGTGGTTTGCTGCCGTGGGCGGCACCCTGATTTCCCGGGCGGGTGGGCATGGCAGCCTGAGCACGGCGTTGTTTCTCTCGGGCTTTTTCAGTGCAGGTGTGGCGTGGTGTGCGTTCATCTGTTTCGCGGCCAGTCATGGCGGGCGCTTGCTGGGCGACAAGCTGCTGAAGGTGTCCTATTGGGTGTCTGCGGCGATTTTCTGCTATTTCGCGGTGTATGTGATCTTTTCCGGGTATCAGGAGTTCATCGTTAACGCGGCGCGGTATTGAGGTCGGGCTTTTCGTGGTAACGGGCGGTGTGCCTGGCATGATCGCGTCGCCTGATTTTGCTAACGCTGCGCGGCAGATCACGGGCAAGCGCGCTTCTACAGGTAATGGGTCAACCTTATGTTGATCGTGCCCACGCTCCGCGTGGTAATGCGGTGACTGACGCTCTGCGTCAACGCGGACGCAGAGCGATCAGCGCCACACAGGCTTGCATTTGTCCAGTCTCTCCAGACAACCCCACCATTTCCGTTCTTGATGCAACGTTTACGTCGCTCAACGCTCATAGACATAAGCAACGGCGTAGACAGGACCGTCCCGACCGCGCATGAGCGCCTGGGGCGGCCTCTCCAAACCCCATTTGAAGACGGAACCCTGGACCCTATGACCACACCGGACAAGCAGTACGTGGAATGGCTGGTTGAGCAGTCGATGCTCAACGCCGCAAAACAACGCGCCAAACTCTATGGTGGTCAGGGTCGCCTCTGGCAGAGACCCTACGCAATGGCCCGGCCGCGCGATGCCTCCGCCATTGCATCGGTGTGGTTTACCGCCTACCCCGCGTCGATCATCACGCGCGAGGGTGGTTCGGTACTGGAAGCGCTGGGCGATGAAACGCTGTGGCACGCGTTGTCCGAAATCGGCATTCAGGGCATTCATAACGGTCCGCTCAAAGCCTCCGGGGGCCTCAAAGGGCGTCAGCGCACGCCCAGCATTGATGGCAACTTCGACCGCATCAGTTTCGAAGTGGATGCCGAGCTCGGCACTGACGCCCAGTTCCTCAACCTGAGCCGTATTGCGGCCGCGCACAACGCCGTGATTGTCGACGACGTGATCCCGTCTCACACCGGCAAGGGCGCGGATTTCCGGCTGGCCGAACTGGCCTACGAGGAATACCCCGGGCTGTACCACATGGTTGAAATCAAGGAGGAGGACTGGGCGCTGTTGCCCGAAGTCCCCGCCGGGCGCGATGCGATCAACCTGCCACCCGCAACCGTCGATGCGCTGCGCGACAAGCATTACATCGTCGGTCAGTTGCAGCGGGTGATTTTTTTCGAACCGGGCGTCAAGGAGACCGACTGGAGCGCCACGCCCGTGATCACCGGCGTGGACGGGAAGGCGCGACGGTGGGTGTATCTGCATTACTTCAAGGAAGGTCAGCCCTCGCTGAACTGGCTGGACCCCAGCTTTGCTGCCCAGCAGATGATCATTGGCGATGCGCTGCACGCGATCGACGTGATGGGTGCGCGAGTGCTGCGTCTGGATGCCAACGGCTTTCTCGGGGTCGAGCGCAAGGCCGACGGCACGGCATGGTCCGAAAGCCATCCGCTGTCCATCACCGGCAACCAGTTACTGGCCGGGGCCATTCGCAAGGCGGGTGGTTTCAGCTTCCAGGAGTTGAACCTGACCATCGACGACATCGCCGCCATGTCCCACGGCGGTGCCGACCTGTCTTATGACTTCATCACCCGTCCGGCTTATCAACACGCGCTGCTGACCGGCAGAACCGAGTTCCTGCGTCTGATGCTCCGCCAGGTACACGAATTCGGCATCGACCCGGCCTCGCTGATCCATGCGCTGCAGAACCATGACGAGTTGACGCTGGAGCTGGTGCATTTCTGGACCCTGCACGCCCACGATCAGTATCTCTACATGGGCCAGACGTTCCCGGGCAACATCCTGCGTGAACACATCCGCGAGGAAATGTACGAGCGCCTGGCGGGTGAGCACGCGCCGTACAACCTCAAGTTCGTCACCAACGGCGTGTCCTGTACCACGGCGAGCATCATTACCGCGGCGCTGGGCATCCGTGATCTGGACAGCATTACCCCGGCGGACATCGAGACCATCAAACACATCCATCTGCTGCTGGTGATGTTCAACGCCATGCAACCGGGTGTATTCGCCTTGTCGGGATGGGACCTGGTAGGCGCCTTGCCGCTGCCCGCCGAGCAAGTGGCGCATCTGATGGGGGATGGCGACACCCGCTGGATTCACCGGGGCGCCTACGACCTGGTCGACATGGACCCTGATGCCGATGTCTCGACAGGCGGCATGCCCAGGGCCACGACCCTGTACGGCAGTCTCGTGGAACAGTTGCAACGCCCGGATTCCTTCGCCTCGCAATTGAAGAAAATCCTCGCCGTGCGTCGCGCGTACGACATCGCTGCCAGTCGGCAGATCCTGATTCCGGACGTCGAGCATCCAGGTCTGTTGATCATGGTGCATGAGCTCCCTGCCGGGAAAGGCACGCAGATCACCGCGCTCAATTTCAGTCCTGAAGCCATCGTTGAAACCCTGCACCTGCCCGGCATCGCGCCGGGGCCTGTGGTGGACATCATCAACGAGCGGGTCGAAGGCGATCTGACGGAGGAGGGCGAGTTCACCATTACCCTCGACGCTTATGAAGGCCTGGCATTGCGAGTGGTGAGCATGGCCTCGCCGATGATGTAACCGTGCAGCCTTTGAAAGCCCCGACGCTTGTCCACCTCTGGAGTTACCGCCTGACATTCCTGCTGTCTGGAATGTCCTTGGGTGCCTGGGCACCACTGGTGCCGTTCGCGCGTGAGCGGGCCGGGCTCGAGGAAGCTCAGCTTGGCGCGCTGCTGTTGTGCTTTGGCCTGGGGTCGATGCTGGCGATGCCCCTCGCGGGCGCGTTGACGACACGCAAGGGCTGCCGGTTCGTGTCGTTGATCGGTGGCGCGCTGATCTGCAGCATGTTGCCCTTGCTGGCGAGTCTTTCATCTTTACCGGCGCTGGCCGTGTCGCTGGCTTTGTTTGGCGCAGGGCTGGGCAGCATCGATGTTGCGATGAACGTGCAGGGGTTGATGGTGGAGCGCGATCATGGGCGCCCGCTGATGTCCGGCTTTCATGGCTTGTTCAGTCTGGGCGGCATTGCCAGTGCGTTGTTGATGAGCGTCCTGCTGTGGGGCGGTGCGTCGCCATTGGTGGCTGTTGCGGTCGTCGTGGCGATCGTCGGCGGATTGCTGCTGTGGCACGCCCGGCATCTGCTGCCGTACGGCGCTGACGATCCCGCGACGCCTTTCGCCCGGCCGTCCGTCAAAGTCGTGGTGGTGGGCGTGTTGTGTTTCATCGCGCTGCTGGTCGAAGGTGCGGTGCTCGACTGGAGCGCGGTGTTTCTGAACCGGGCCCATCAGATTGACCTGTCGATTGCCGGGAGCGCCTATGCGGTGTTTTCCCTGACCATGGCTGCCGGGCGCTTTTGCGGAGACGCGTTAAGAAAACGGTTCGGAGCCGTCTCGCTGTTGATGGGCGGTGGTGTGCTGGTCATGGTCGGCTTTGCCATGGCGGTGCTGCTGCAGGCGTGGCCGCTGTTCCTGCTGGGGTTTGCGCTGATCGGGCTCGGACTGGCAAACGCGTTCCCCGTCTATTGCTCGGTGGTCGGCGCGCAGACCGCGATGCCGGCCGGACTGGCCATCGCGGTCATCACCGGCATCGGTTACTGCGGCATTCTGCTAGGGCCCGCCCTGATTGGGTTCGCCGCTCACCTCATCGGGCTTCAGAACGCCCTGTTGTGTGTCGGTGTTCTGATGCTGGCGCAAGTGCTGAGCGCACGCAGAATTGCCCGGCCCTGATCCGATCATGGCTGTGATGATGTTTAGCCCGGATCGGCTCACCTTCTGCTTTTTTCGTCCAGAGGCACAGCAGGGCGCCACGCCTGCTGAGCCTACCCTTGGAGACGCGCATGGCGCGATCGCGGCAGGCCGGTAACAAATCACTCGCATCACTCGCGGGGAACATTGTGATCGCGGGCAAGCGCGCTCCTGAGCGTCAAGACAGATCCCGACCATCCACCCGAGCGACCAATGCGGCCCGGCTCTGGTAGACTTCAGCGCCTTGAATCCAAGGGGCTTCCCATGAACGATACTGTTCGTCTTACCCAATACAGTCACGGCGCCGGTTGCGGCTGCAAGATTTCTCCCAAAGTCCTGGAAACCATTCTTGCCGGCAGCGGCGCGCAGAACCTCGACCCGCGTCTGTGGGTCGGTAACGCCTCGCGCGACGACGCGGCGGTGTACGCCATCGATGACGAGAAGGGCGTGGTCTCCACCACCGATTTCTTCATGCCCATCGTCGACGACCCGTTCGATTTCGGCCGTATCGCCGCCACCAATGCAATCAGCGACATCTATGCCATGGGCGGCGACCCGTTGATGGCGATCGCCATTCTTGGGTGGCCGGTCAACGTCCTGGCCCCCGAAATCGCCCGCGAAGTGATACGGGGTGGCCGTGCCGTGTGTGACGCCGCGGGCATCCCGTTGGCAGGGGGGCACTCCATCGATGCGCCCGAGCCGATCTTTGGCCTGGCCGTCACTGGCCTCGTGGACAAGCGCTTCATGAAGCGCAACGACACCGCGACCGTTGGCTGCAAGCTGTTCCTCACCAAACCTCTGGGCATCGGCATTCTGACCACCGCCGAGAAGAAAGGCGTGCTGCGGGATGAAGACGTCGGCCTGGCCCGGGACGTGATGTGTACGCTGAACAAGCCCGGCAGCCGCTTTTCGAAGCTGGCTGGCGTCACGGCCATGACGGACGTCACCGGCTTTGGCTTGTTGGGGCATCTGGTGGAAATGGCCGATGGCAGCCGGTTGACGGCGCGCCTCGAGGCCGCCGCGGTCCCGCGCCTGGGCAGCGTCGATTTCTACATCGAGCAGAACTGCATTCCTGGCGGCACGCATCGCAATTACGACAGCTACGGCGAACGCATCGGCGCCCTGACGGAGGCGCAGAAGCTGCTGCTCTGTGACCCGCAAACCAGTGGCGGGCTGCTGATCGCGGTCGAACCTCTCGAAGAGGCCGCGTTTCTGGCGATGGCCGACGAGCTGGGCTTGAGCCTCTCGCCGATTGGCGAACTGGTCGAGCGACAGCGGCTCGCCGTCGAGGTGTTTTGATGCGCGACAACAGCGCCCACTTTCATGACATCTTTCTCCACGATATCCCGATGATGGACGTCCGTGCCCCGGTGGAATTCGCCAAGGGCGCGTTTCCCGGCGTGATCAACCTGCCGCTGATGAACGATGTCGAGCGGCAGAAGGTCGGCACCCGCTACAAGCAGGACGGGCAACAGGCCGCCATCGAACTTGGCCACCAACTGGTATCGGGTGAGCTCAAGCAAGCGCGCATCGAAGCCTGGGCGGCGTTTGCCAACCAGCACCCGGAAGGCTTTTTGTATTGTTTCCGGGGCGGGTTGCGCTCGCAGATCACCCAGCAATGGCTGAAGACCGAGGCGGGCATTCAGTACCCGCGCATCATCGGCGGCTACAAGGCCATGCGTAACTTCCTGATCGGGGTCACGGAGCAAGCCGTCGCCGAATGCGATTTCGTGCTGATCGGCGGCCTCACCGGGACCGGTAAAACCGAAGTGCTGCAGCAACTGGACAATGCGCTGGACCTGGAAGGCCTCGCCAACCACCGTGGCTCAAGCTTCGGAAAGCACGCGACACCTCAGCCGGAGCAGATCGATTTCGAAAACCGGTTGGCGATCGACATTCTGAAGAAGCGCGCCAGACACCTGCACCAGTTCGTGATCGAGGATGAGGGCCGTATCGTCGGCAGCCGTGCTGTTCCGCTGGAGTTGTACCGAACCATGCAGGCGGCGCCGTTGGTGTGGCTGGAAGACAGCTTCGAAGGGCGGGTCGAGCGGATCCTCAAGGATTACGTGATCGACCTGTGTGTCGAGTTCATTGAGGTTCAGGGTGTCGAGACGGGCTTCGAAGGGTATGCCCAACGGCTGAAACAAAGCCTGTCGAGCATCGTGCGGCGCTTGGGCGGAGAGCGATATCAACGTCTGTCCGCGATCATGGACAGTGCGCTGGAAGAGCAGGAGCGCAGCGGCGACATCGACCGGCACCGGGCCTGGATCAGTGCGATGTTGAGCGAATACTACGACCCGATGTACGTCCATCAGCGTGACAGCAAGAACCCGCGCATTGAGTTCGCGGGTGACCAGGCGGCGGTGGTTGAATACCTGAAGCACAGAACGGCTCGGTAAGTGACGACAACCCGTCCACAGTTAAGCCGCGCGGATCTCGGTGGGCTGGATCCTGTGGGAGCCAGCAAGCCGGCTCTCACAGGGTTTTGCGTAGTGTTTACAACACCGCAGCGCCGATCAAGCCGCTGACGACACCGATCAGCATGGTCAGTACGCCGACGGTCACCAGCACCTTGGCGTCGAAGGACTTACGCAGCATCAGCAGCGACGGCAAGCTTACGCTTGGCAGTGTCATGAGCAGGGCCACGGCGGGTGCGGTGCCCAGACCGAGGGTCATCAGGGTCTGTACGATCGGGATTTCGGCGGCGGTGGGGATCACGAACAGGGTGCCGACGATGGCCAGCGGCACCAGCCACAGCAGGCTGTTGCCCATCGCGCCATCCACGTGCGGGAACAGCCAGACGCGGGCAGCGCCCAGCACCAGCACGGCCACGACGTAGATCGGGATGGTGGTCCAGAACAGCTGCCAGATCGTCTTGCCCCAACGGGTCAGCAGGCTGCCTTGTTCCGGCGCTTCGGCTTCAACCACGGCTTCCACCGCTTCTTCCGGCAACGTCTGCGGCCGTGAAATGCGCTGGGCGACCAGCGAAACGCCCACCACCAGCACAATGCCCGCCACCAGACGCAGCGCCGTGAAGCCCCAGCCCAGCACGAAACCCATGAACACCAGCGTTGCTGGATTGAGCACAGGGTTGGCGATCCAGAACGCCAGCGCAGCACCTACCGAGACATTCTGCTTGCGCAGACCTGCCGCGACCGGTGCCGCACAGCAGCTGCACATCATGCCAGGCAGCGCGAACAGGCCGCCGCGCACGGTCGAGCCCAGACCGGCACGACCGAACATGCGCAGCAACCAGTCGCGCGGGATCAGCACTTGCAGCAGCGAACCGAGGATCACCGCCAGCACGGCAGCTTTCCAGATCGCCAGGAAATACACCTGTGCGTAGGCCAGCGCAGCGGCCCATGGATTGGCGGGGTTGTCGTTGATGATCGAGCCGCCAATGTTATGCGTATCGGCAGCGACGAAGGACTTCAGGTAATACGGCGACCATTTGACGTAGTACAAACCGATGGCGGCCACCAGCAGAAACACCAGAGGTTTCCACCAGAATGACCAGCCACGGCGTTCAGTGGCGAGCGGAAGTGTGGACATGACAGGCACCGGGGCAAGAAAACAGGGGCGCGATGATACGCTTTCGCGGGTCAGTGTAGTAGGTGTTGCAGTGAGTGTCCGGCGTGCGCGAGGTCGTTCTCCGAAGCGATCAAATTCGCTGCCCTCGTAACCTCGGACGTCTCCCACAGGGTCCGCGTCGGTCCGAAGCCATGAGGACGCCGCTGATACTGTAGGAGCCGGCTTGCTGGCGAATGCGGTGGGCCAGCGCCATCAAAGGTAACTGACACCCCCATTCGCTGCCCTCGTAACCTCGGACGTCTCCCACAGGGGTTCGCGTCGGTCCGAAGCCATGAGGACGCCGCTGATACTGTAGGAGCCGGCTTGCTGGCGAATGCGGTGGGTCAGCGACATCACCAATGACTGACCCACCTCATTCGCTGCCCCCGTAACCTCGGACGTCTCCTACAGTGACCGGGTTGAGGCGCGGACTTGTGTCCGACCGCAGGATCCACGGTGAGCTCAAACGCTGGGTCATCACCAGGCCAGCAGACTGAGTCACCCGCCAAACACCAATCCCGACGCCTTCAACAGCTCCCTTGTGTAAGGCTGCTGCGGATGGGCGAATATCGTTCGTGACGCGCCTTGCTCCACCACCTTGCCGTCCTTGATCACGATCAGGTCGTGGGCCAGTGCGTGGACCACGGCCAGGTCGTGGCTGATGAACAGGTACGTCAGACCGTGGCGAGTCTGCAAATCCCTGAGCAGCGCGACAATCTGCTTTTGCACCGTACGATCCAGTGCCGAGGTCGGCTCGTCCAGCAAGATCAGGTCAGGTTCCAGCACCAGCGCGCGGGCGATCGAAATGCGCTGGCGCTGCCCGCCTGAAAACTCATGGGGATAGCGATGACGCATCTGCGGATCCAGACCGACTTCACGCAGGACCCGTATGACCGTTTGCTCACGCGTCTGCGGCGTGCCGATGCCGTGGGTCAGCAGGCCTTCGGCGATGATCTGCTGCACGGTCATTCTCGGGCTGAGGCTGCCGAAGGGGTCTTGAAACACTACCTGCAAGCGCTTGCGCAGAGGACGCATTCGTTCCTGGCTGTGCAGGCTCAGTTCCTTGTTGGCAAAGCGAATGCCGCCTTCGGAATCGATCAATCGCAAGATCGCTTGCCCGAGTGTCGATTTCCCCGACCCTGATTCGCCGACGATCCCCAGCGTTTTGCCTTTGAGCAGCTCGAAACTGACCCCGTCCACGGCCTTGATGAATTGCCGTTCGCGACTGAACAGGGGCTTGGGCAATGGAAACCAGACTTTCAGTTCATCCACCGACAGCAACGTTTGCGAGTGCACGCTGGGCACGGGCTCGCCGTCAGGCTCGGCATTGATCAGCAGCCGGCTGTACTCATGTTGCGGGTGGCTGAACAGGGTCTGGCAGTCCGCCTGTTCGACGATTGCCCCGGCGCGCATCACGCAGACCCTTTGCGCGATGCGCCTGACCAGGTTGAGGTCGTGGCTGATCAGCAGCAACGACATCCCCAGCCGTGCCTGCAATGACTTCAGCAGCTCAAGAATCTTCACCTGCACGGTCACGTCCAGTGCGGTAGTGGGCTCATCCGCGATCAGCAGGTCCGGCTCGTTGGCCAGCGCCATGGCAATCATCACCCGTTGCCGTTGACCGCCGGATAACTGATGAGGGAACGCCTTGAGCCGGTGCTGCGGATTGTGGATGCCGACCAGTTCCAGCAGTTCGAGCGTTCGCGCGCGCGCCGCCTTGCCTTTGAGACCTTTGTGCATCGCCAGGATCTCGCCAATCTGCTTTTCCACCGTGTGCAGAGGGTTGAGCGAGGTCATCGGCTCCTGAAAGATCATGGCGATGCGGTTGCCGCGCAAAGCGCGCAACTGGCTGTCGCTGGCGTGCACCAGATCAACGCCGTTGTAGACGATGTTGCCTTGCGTGCTGACCGACTTCTTCGGCAGCAGGCGCAGGATGGAGTGCGCGGTGACCGACTTGCCCGATCCCGATTCGCCCACCAGTGCCAGGCATTCACCCCGGCGGATCGTCAGGTCGATGCCGTGGACCACTTCGGTGCCATTGAAGGCCACGCGCAGCTTGCGGATGTCGATCAGGCTCTCATGTTCAGCTTCGTTCATGGCGACGCCTCAGGTTCTGGGATCGAAGGCGTCACGGCAGGCTTCGCCGATGAACACCAACAGGGAAAGGATCAACGCCAGCGAGCAGAACGCCGTCAGGCCCAGCCAGGGTGCCTGCAAGTTGTGCTTGGCCTGGCCGATCAGTTCGCCCAGCGACGCGCTGCCTGCGGGCATGCCGAAGCCCAGGAAGTCCAGCGCGGTCAGGGTTGCAATCGCCCCGGTGACAATGAATGGCAGGTAGGTCAAGGTGCTGGTCATCGCGTTGGGCAGGATGTGCCGCAGCATCAGGGCACTGTCGGTCAGGCCCAGTGCGCGAGCGGCTTTGACGTACTCCAGATTGCGTCCGCGCAGGAACTCGGCGCGCACCACATCCACCAGCGCCAGCCAGGAGAACAGCGCCATGATGCCCAGCAACCACCAGAAACTCGGCTCGACGAAACCCGACAGAATGATCAGCAGGTACAACACCGGCAGTCCCGACCAGATCTCTTGCAGGCGTTGACCGATCAGGTCAGCCAGACCGCCGTAATACCCCTGAATCGCGCCGGCGAACACGCCGATCACGGTGCTGATGGCGGTCAGCAACAGGGCAAACAGAATCGACACCCGGGTGCCGAACAGCACCCGCGCCGCCACATCCCGTGCCTGATCGTCGGTGCCCAGCCAGTTGCGAGCGCTCGGCGGGCTGGGCGAGGGCGCCTTGAGTTCGTAGTTGATCGTGTCGTAGCTGAACGGGATCGGCGCCCAGAGCATCCAGCCACCTTTGCCTTCAATCAGGTGGCGCACATAGTCGCTCGCGTAGTCCGGCTCGAACGGCAGTTCACCGCCGAAATCGGTTTCCACGTACTGATGCAGGGTCGGGTAGTAAAGGTGGCCCTGGTAACTGACGATCAATGGGCGGTCGTTGGCGATGAGTTCGCCAAAGAGGCAGATCAACAACAGCGCAAGGAAGATCCACAATGACCACCAGCCGCGCCGATTGGATTTGAAGAGCGTCAGCCGGCGTTGGCTTTGCGGGGAAATCTCGAACATCAGGCGCTCCTCGCGGAAAAGTCGATACGCGGGTCGACCAGGGTGTAGCAGAGGTCGCCCGCCAGCTTGATCAACAGGCCGAACAGGGTGAACAGGAACAACGTGCCGAACACCACCGGGTAATCGCGGGACACCGCGGCCTCGTAGCTCATGCGGCCGATGCCGTCGAGGCCGAAGATGGTTTCGATCAACAAGGATCCGGCGAAGAACACCTCGATCAACGCCTGGGGAATCCCGGCCACCACCAGCAGCATCGCATTGCGGAACACGTGCCCGTAGAGCACCCGGTTTTCGCTCAGGCCTTTGGCCCGCGCGGTGACCACGTACTGGCGGCTGATTTCATTGAGGAAGCTGTTTTTGGTCAGGATCGTCAGGGTGGCGAAGCCGCCGATTACCAGCGCACTGACCGGCAGGACGAGGTGCCACAGATAGTCGCGCAGCTTGCCGAAGGTCGAGAGGCTGTCGAAGTCGTCCGACACCAGCCCTTGCGCCGGAAACCAGCTCAGGTAACTGCCTCCGGCGAATACCACGATCAGCAGGATCGCGAACAGGAATGCCGGAATGGCGTAACCGACGATGATCATTGTGCTGCTCCAGACATCGAACCGGCTGCCGTGGTGCACTGCCTTGCGGATACCCAGCGGGATTGAAATCAGGTAGGTGATCAGCGTCGCCCACAGCCCCAGCGACAGGGTCACCGGCAGTTTCTGGGCAATCAGGCCCGTCACTGTCGCGCCGCGAAAGAAGCTGCTGCCAAAATCCAGTTGCGCGTAGTGGGTCAGCATCAGCCACAGGCGTTCGTGCATCGGCTTGTCGAAACCGTACTGGTGCTTGATCGCTTCCACCAACGCCGGATCCAGTCCTTGCGAACTGCGGCTGACGCTACCGCTTGCAGCGACTTCACCACCGCCACCGCCGATTCCGGAATGGGTGCTCAACCCCTGGACCCGCGCGATGGCCTGCTCCACCGGGCCGCCCGGCGCGGCCTGCACGATAAGAAAGTTGACCACCAGAATGCACAGCAGGGTTGGGAGGATCAGCAACAGGCGACGCATCGCATAACCAAGCATGTCAGCGTCCCTCGTTCTGAGCGGTGGAGGTGATCGGCGCACTGGTCTGTGGCGCCAGACGCGCGGCCATTTCCTGGTTGGTCAGTGCGACAGGGCTGACCTGCCACCAGCTGTCCAGACCCACGTCATAGATCGGCTCAACCTTCGGCCGGCCAAAGCGGTTGGCGAATACCACTGGCGTGCCCTGGGAGTAATAGTTCGGAATCATGTAGAACCCCCAGAGCAGCACCCGGTCCAGCGCGCGGGCGTAATGCAGCATGTCGTTGCGGCTGTTGGCGGCCACCAGGCCGTCGATCAGCGAGTCCACGGCCGGATCGCGCAGCACCATGGCGTTTGAACTGCCCACCTGTCGCGCGCTCTGCGAGCCGAACAGGTTGTACAGCTCGCGACCGGGGGAGAGGATCGGATTGCCGTTGTTCGGCAGCGTGACCACGATCATGTCGTAGTCCCGGGCGTTGAGACGGTTCATGTACTGCGCCGAATCGACGAGGCGAAAGTTCAGGGTGATGCCGATCTGCGCCAGCACCCGTTTGTAGGGCAGCACCAGGCGATCAAAACCGCCCTGACCGTCGAGGAAGGTGAATTCCAGCGGCTGACCCGCAGCATTCACCAGACGGTTGTTCTTCGGATGCCAGCCCGCCTCGGCCAGCAACTTCAGCGCCTTCAATTGTTTGTCACGGATGTAGCCGCTGCCGTCGGTTTTCGGGGCCTGCCACACCTGGGTAAACACCTCGTCAGGGACCTGCCCACGCAGTGGCTCGAGGATTTTCAGCTCTTGCGCGTCGGGCAACTCAGTCGCGGCCATCTCGCTTTTCGGGAAATAGGTCTGCTCGCGCACATAGAAGTTGCGCATGATCTGCCCGTTGACCCATTCGAAATCCCAGAGCATGGCCAGTGCTTCACGCACGCGGCGGTCCTGAAACATCGCCTTGTCGAGGTTGAACACAAAGCCTTGCCCTGCAACCGGTCGTCGTTTGGCCAGGATGGTTTTTTGCAGGCGGCCGTCCAGCAAGGTGGGTGCGGTGTAGCCCACCACGTAACCGGAGGATGAATATTCGCGGTTGTAATCGAAGCTGCCGGCCTGAACCAGTTGCCGGGCGACGTCAACGTCGCCGTAGAAATTCACGGTCAGGGTGTCGAAGTTGTACAGCCCTCGGCTGACTGGCAAATCCTTGGCCCACCAGTCGTTGACGCGCTGAAAACTGACGCTGCGCCCGGGGTCGACCCGCGACACCCGGTAAGGCCCGCTGCCCAGAGGCGGCTCGAAACCACCGCCTTTGGTGAAGTCGCGGGTCTTCCACCAGTGTTCGGGCAGCACACGCATGCTCGCCAGGTCCAGCGCCAGCGTCCGGTTGAGGTTGTTCTTGAAATCGAAACGTATCTGCCCCGGCGCTTCGATGATCACGTCCTTGACGTCGCCGTAGAGTGGTCGGTAGCTGAAGCTGCCCTGAGTGATCAAGGTCTGGTAGGTGTAACGGACGTCTTCGGCGGTGATGGGCGTTCCGTCATCGAAGCGCGCCTTGGGGTTCAAATAAAAACGCACCCACAGGTTGCCGGGGTCGCGTTCCAGCTTTTCCGCCACCAGCCCGTAGACGGTGTAAGGCTCATCGAGTGAGCGATAAGCCAGCGGCGAATAGACCCACGTGTCGATCTGGCTGACGGCGATGCCCTGATCGACGTAGGGCGTCAGGTAGTTGTACTGACCGATCTCCTCGGCCGAGCGACTCATCGATCCGCCCTTGGGCGCGTATGGGTCGACGTAATCGAAGTACTTGAAGTCAGCCGGGTACTTCGGTGGTTCACCGTACACGGTCAGGGCATGCACCGGAGCGGCAATGGCCATCGGCACGCCGGACAGCAGCGAGATGAAAAACACCACGGTGTAAAGCAATGCGATGCCGGGCAACAGGCGTCGCAACGAAAGCGGGGAGGCGCACATGTTCGGACAATCCTTGGTTTGCTGATCGACGCACGTCCAGCGCTGGGAAAAAATCCCCCGGCCGGGGAAGGTGGACGAGACCTGAAAGCCGGGGGCGCGATTTCGCAGAAGGACCCCTGACGCGCCGGAGCATGAGCGTGTCAGGGGAGGACGCTTAGAAGTGGTAATTCATACGTGCGAACAGCGTCCGGCCCAGTGGATCGGTGTAGCGCGGGTCGTAGCCAGTCTGGAAGTTGTCGGTCTGGTTGGAGAACGGCGGGTTGCGGTCAAACATGTTCTTCATGCCGACATCGATATCCAGCGCCTTGTCGAAGGTGTAGCCCGCCGACATGTCCCATACCGAATAAGATGCAACGCGGGAGTTGGTGGTTCGGTCCTGATCGTAGTAACCCGTGGTGAACCGGTTAGTGATCGAAGCGCGATACGGCCCCAAGTTCCAGGTTCCAACGAGGTTGTGTTTCCAGCGCGCCGAGACGCCGGTTCCCTGGTAGTCGCCTACGCGGTCGATGTAAGCGCCGCCAATGGTTTCCTGATAGTCGTAACGATCAACGTAAGTGCCTTGCAGGTTCGCGCCAAATTGACCGTAGGGGGTGTTCGGGAACAGGTAGTCAAGGCTGACGTCCACGCCATTGGTTTTGACTTTGCCCAGGTTCGCCAGGCCAGTAATGATGTGGTCGATCGAGCCGTCGGCTGCGCGCACAATACGATCGGCGTACAGGTCTGGATTTTCGAACACTGAAGATTCCGGAAACTCTTCGATCTGGTTGGCGATCTTGACCCACCAAAAGTCCAGGCCAACTGAGAGGTTGCGCACCGGTTGGTAGACGAAACCAAACGTAACGTTGCGGGCTGTTTCCGGTTGCAGGTCTTGGTTACCACCCGTGCGGTTGTAGAACTGCAGGCCACAGTCGCGCCCCGAGTTGCCACCTGGCTGGACTACACCGCCAGTACACAAGCGCGGATCGTCATACTTGCCAACGCTGTAAGTGGTGTAGTTTGGGTTGTTGAGCTCGTACAGAGACGGGGCCCTGAAGCCTTCGCTGTAAGCACCACGGACCACCAGTTCCTTGAACGGCTGGAAGCGGAAAGAGTATTTCGGGTTGGTGGTGCTGCCGAAGTCGCTGTATTTATCGTGACGGACGGCCGCCGACAGTTCGAGGCTGTCCAGCACTGGCACATTCAGTTCGGCGTATTGCGCCTGAATGCTGCGGTCACCCGAGACGCTTGAGTCGGGATCGACGCCCAGGCTGTCCAGATCGCCCGCGAAGTCCTCGATGGTCTGGTGGAACTTCTCTTTACGGTATTCGCCACCCAAGGCGATCCCGGCCTCACCGGCGCCAAACCAGTTACCGATTTCGCGGCTGACGCGACCGTCCAGCGCACTGACGCGACCGACGGAGGTGCTGTAAGCGCCGTGGTACTGGTTCGCATCGATGTACGCCTGACCTTCCGGCGTTTGCGGGCCAAAGGGGTTAAGAATACCGTTGAGAATGCCATTGGTCAGAGCCGAGTCGCTGGCAAAACCGCCGGTTACGCTGTTGACGACTTTGCTCTGGTTGTACGACGCGCCGACGTTGTAATCCCAACCCGACACGTTGCCATCGAATGTCAGCAGCAAGCGTTGGGCAGTGTTTTGGTCCTTTTGCTCGCGGTCTCCTGCGGCGGTTTCACGCCAGCGGATGTCTACCGGATCGTTGGGATCGAGAGTGAAGTTGTTTGGCAGCGGGGTAATGCCGTTGCCGGGATAGAAGGGCGACGTATTCGGCACGCTGATGCCGGTCAGTGGTTGTGGGGCGATGGTGGTGGCGTTGTTGTTGCGCGCCCAGAAGTACTCGAGGCTGACGTTGTGATCGTCGGCCAGCTTGCCGGTCGCCTTGCCGAAGAACGAGGTCTTTTCGGTTTGCGGGATCAGGTCGATTGAGTTGCGAGTGCTGTAGTTGCAGTTGCCCTGGCCCGGGATCAGATTCGGTCCGTTGCAGTTGCTAGACGACAGCGGATTGGTGCTCGGCCCTCCGTTCTGGCTGTAGTTGGCTGGATAGGGTGTAGGCGAGGTGGCGTCCAGCCCGCGACCCGGTACATAGTCTTTGGCGAAAGTCCGATCATTGGCGTCGAGATTCTGTTGAGTGGTGTAGTTGAATACACCCATGACGTTGAAACGGTCTTGCTCCAGATCGCCGAAGCCCCAACTGCCGCTCATGTCCTTGGTGCCGCCGCCACCGCTGGCGTCGGCCATGCTGCCACCTAGTTCCAGGTTGCCTTCGGTCAGCGATTTTTTGGTGATGAAGTTGATCACCCCGCCGATGGCGTCGGTCCCGTAGAGGGCCGAGGCGCCGTCGCGCAACACTTCAACGCGGTCAATGGCGGCGAAGGGAATAGTGTTCAGGTCGACGGCGCCACCCTGAGAGTGCGTGCCGGACATCGAGTTATTGGCCAGACGGCGGCCGTTGAGCAGGATCAGCGTCTTGTTCGCACCGATACCTCGCATGTCTGCGAACGAAGCGCCGCCTGTCGCGCTGCCGATAGAGCCTGCGGCGTTATCGATGGAGTTGCTGCCGGTGATGCGCGAGACGATCTCGGCGGTGGTGGTCACGCCCTGCTTTTTCAAGTCTTCGGTGCGCATGATGGTGATTGGCACAGCGGTTTCGGCATCCACCCGGCGAATCGCCGAACCCGTGACTTCGACCCGTTTGAGCTGAGTGGTCGCGGGCACGGCGGCGGCTGCCGGAACGGCGGCTTCGCTGGCGGGGGCTGCGTCGGCAGCGGTCTCGGTATTGTCAGCGGCATACGCCGAGCTCATGCCCATCGCCAGTGCGCAGATCACGGCACGAGGATGGCGCTGTACTGCAACAGCCAGGGGCTTGAGGGTAAAACCAGGAAAACTCATCAGCATGGTAATTTCCGACTTATTCCAGATGTTATTGAAATGGCCTTGTGAGCCCTCGTTGCTCCGACGCGGTTGTGGCGGTCGGGAAATCCACTTTTCAAGCAAGCCGCTCCCCTCCATGGCAAAACCACGGACGGCCGTTACATCGGGAGTTGGGTGTGCAGGGCCGCGTTCGCGCGCAGCCCTCAGTTCATGGCGCGTTGATCATTTGGAGGTCATCACGGAAATCTTCGTGATCCCCGAGCGCTCGATTGACGCCATGGCTTTGGCCACCTGGCCGTAGTTGACGCTGGTGTCCGCCTGCAACTGCACGCGCACGTCCGGGTCCTTGGCCTTGACGTCCTTGAGGCTGATCTCCAGCGATTCCGGGGCAATCTCGGACTTGGCAAGGTAGAACTTGCCGTCCTGATCGACGCTGACCACCACCGGGTCCTTTTTCTCGGCGGGCGCCACGGCGTCGGTTTTCGGCAGATTGACCTTGATCGCGTTGGTCATCAGCGGCGCCGTGACGATGAACACCACCAGCAGCACCAGCATCACGTCCACCAGCGGCGTGACGTTCATTTCGCTGAGCACTTCATCGCTGTCTTGAGTGGAGAACGACATCAGCTCGCCTCCCGCACGGACTGGCCGTGCTTGTGGGCGATGGGCTGACGGCTGACCGCGAAGGCGCTGCGCTGTGCCAGCGAATCGAAGTCATGGGCGAAGTCGTCCATGTCGGCCACGGCCAGTTTCAGGCGACGCAGGAAGAAGTTGTAAATCAGCACCGCCGGCACCGCGACCGCGATACCGACACCGGTGGCGATCAGCGCATGACCAATAGGGCCTGCGACCGTTTCCAGGCTGGCCGAGCCGCTGGCACCGATGCTTTGCAGGGCTTCCATGATCCCCCAGACCGTGCCGAACAGACCGATGAAGGGCGCGGTGCTGCCGATACTGGCCAGGATGGCCTGACCGGCTTCCAGCGCACGGCGTTCCTTCTGAATCTGTTGGCGAAGGTTGCGTTCCAGACGGTCCGAGCGGTTGATGGTGTGGGCCAGTTGCTGAGTGGTACGGGGTGATTCGTCGACGGCCATGGCCTCGAACCCGCTGTTGGCAATGCGTGCCAGCGAGCCTGGGTACTGGGTGGCATGTTCGGCCGCGGTCAGCAGGTCCGGTGCTGTCCAGAAGGCTTTGGTGAACTGTTTGTTCTGGTTTTTCAATTTCAGGTACTGCGCGGACTTGATCAGCAGCAGCCCCCAGCTCAACACCGAGAAGAGCACCAGCGCCCAGAGCACGCCAGGGACAATCATGGAAGAGATCGATTCGTTCATGGTTACACCTCACCCGCTATATAAGAGTTGTCAGTCGTTTGCCTGCCGGGTCATTCCGGCAACTTGAAATCAATGGTCTGGGTCGCGAAGCCTTCAATCGGTGTGTCGCCGCGCTTGGCCGGAATGAACTTCCAGTTGCGCACCGTTTCCACCGCCGCATCGTCGAGCACCTGCTTGCCGCTGGACTTGGTCACCTCGACACTGCCTGCACGGCCGTTGGGCAGTACCTTGATGCGCAGAATCACGCGACCTTCCATGCCTTTGCGCAGTGCCGCGCCGGGGTATTCCGGTGGCGGGTTGCCCAGGCTGGCCAGCCCCGAAACCGCTGCCGACTCCTTGACCGGCGCCGCGGGTGCAGCAGGCGCCGCTGGCGCGGGCGTCGGGGCTGGAGCGGGCGGCGCTGGCGTACTCGGTGCGGCGGGCATGGGCGGCGCTGGCGGCGCGGGCTTTTTCACCGGCTCCGGTTTTTTGACCGGTTTGGGTTTTTCCACCTTGGGCTTTTCAACCGGCTTGGGCGGCGGCTTGACCGCATCGGGGTCTTCCACCGGCTGTTCCGGTTCAGGCGGTGGTGGCGGCGGCGGAGGTGGGGGCGGTGGTGGTTCGGGCGGTGGAGGCTCCGGAACCGGCGGCGTCGGGCTGGTCAACTCGACAGTCATCTCGGGCACTTGCGGCGCAACTTCCGGGACCTCGGCTTTTGCGACTTGCATGTACCACCAGACCGCTCCGTGAATAAGGACCGAAGCGGCGATCAATAACAACACCTGTGGCCTGTTCAACCCACCCGGGCGTGAAATGTTTTCCTTGAAAGGAATACTCGGCCAGACCCCGAAAGTTTCATTCGGGGACGGATCGGGTAAGGCTTTCATTTTTGCCGCGTCGTTCATTAAAGCTCCCTCGGGTCATTGAAGGGCAATAAGAGTCCGTTCAAACATTTTGTGAATGTTCGAATGCCTGATGTTTGCACTTTTGTGAGGCGCATAACACCCGTGAGCGTACGGAAGTGCGTCAGCTCTTTAATTGGAAGAGAGGGTGCAGCATGAGCTATGGAGACGACATTGTTATTTTCCTGGCTTCTTGTTGTGTACCTGAAGATACGACGGTGTGTCGTAACGCCTGCAACGGTGTAATAGCAACCGTTATGCCAGCGAAGGCCTCTATGACGAGGTTTCTGGCTTATAAGGTGCCCATGTCGCATTCCTGTAATTTTTTATCGATTCAGCGATTAAAACACTTACGAACAACGGTGAACCTTTGGAACCAAGTAGTAATGTCGGCGCGAGCCAATCCGTTGAGCCAGGCGAGTTGTGTTCGCGATAGCCCGTATTTGAATGGGTGGTGTGGCGTGCACCAAACTCGTTAATCGAGATTCGAATTGGTGCGTAATCATTTAACTGTGCATGGGTAACGTCCCGGTCAATGTGACTGTAGAGTCATTTAGTTGTCGAATGCTCGTTTAAAAGTGCGAGCGATAGCGTCCATCGCTAAAGTGATGGCTATTTAATAGTTTGCTGTTTTCTGTACGGGAATGTCCCGTTTATATAATGTCTAATCGTGCGGCGGTCAGTGTCTTTTCCATCATCAAGTGTGGGCGTCGAAAGCGCTGATTAACGGACCAAAAATAAAAAGGATTGCCCGCGTGAAAACGCGAGACTTCCAGGCGATGCAAGTAATAGAAATCAGGCGCTGGTCAGGCGCGGTACGACGAAGAGCGGGAAGGTTGGCGGCGAGGTCCGCGAGACGGCTTGAGGCCCAGTGACGGGTATCAACGGCAAAGGCCGGGTGGAGCGGGGTGTGGCTGAAGACAGCAAGGACAGGTCAGACACGGATCGAATTCCTTATCGAAGGACGACAAACGTCGGGTTTGCGTCCTGCACTGTTAATGGACAGGGTGCTGTCCGTTTTCTGCACGTTGGTGCGTGGTGCGCACCGGTTGGCAGCGTAGACTCACGACTTTGTGGGGCGTTTGGGTCTGCTGGTGGTACTGACGTTCCACTTGTGAAATATCTTGAAAGAAATGTGCCAAAAAGCTGTCCTTTTGTCACTTTTTTGATGCGGCGGCGAATTGACAGGATTAACGCCTGAACGGGCTGCCGATGATTACTGAATCCTGAGAGGGTTTTTGATGAGTCATTTTTTTCCTGGACATCCCCGTTACCGTCAGTTGCGTGAGCGTTTTCTGAAGGCCGCGAGCCGTGTCGGCGCGGCGTTGAGTGAATACCCGCATCCGCTCAGCGGCCCGTTTGGCGAGGCGCTGTTTACCGACGTCGCCTGGATCGGTGCGCCGGACGCCAGCAAGGTGCTGGTCGCATTGAGCGGCACTCACGGTGTGGAGGGTTATTACGGTTCCGACTGTCAGAGTCGCTGGCTGGAAAGCCTCGAGGACCGTTCGCTCCCCGAGGGCGTGGCCGTGCTGATGATTCACTTGATCAATCCGTGGGGCACCGCGTGGTTGCGCCGCGTCAACGAAGACAACCTCGACCAGAACCGCAACTACCTGGATTTCAGCCGACCGTTGCCCGATAACCGTGCGTACCACGACGTGCATGCTTTTTATACTTGCGCGCAACTGCGCGGGCCGCAGCGTGATCAGGTCGATGCGCTGTTCAATGCTGCGGTCGCTGAGCGGGGCTGGTCAGGCTTGATGTCAGTGGTGGAAGCCGGGCAATACGCATTCGCTGACGGGTTGTTCTACGGTGGCTCAGGACCGAGCTGGTCGAACCGGACATTGCGCGCCATCGTCGAAAAACACCTGAGCGGCGTCGAGGTGGCCGCCTGCTTCGACCTCCACACCGGAGCGGGGGATTACGGTCATCCCATGCTGATGAGCATCGTGGAGTCGGCCTATCCCGCGCTGGCCGATGCAAAAGCCCTGTTCGGACCGTGGCTGTTCACCTTGATCACCGGGGCCAGTCAGGTCAGTGAAACCGGCGTGGCCGCGACGTCGACGGGGTACACCTCGCAGATGCTGCTGGACGCGTTGCCAAATGTGCATCTGATGCCGTTCGTCATCGAGTGCGGGACCTACGCGGGCGATATCGTTCATGGGCATTTGCGTGACGATCATTGGTTGCACCTTCACGGCGACCCGCTGGACGAAACCGGACGCGCGATCAAGCAAGGGTTGCTGGAGCAGTTTTACCCGGTCGACCCGGACTGGCAGGAAGTGGTGTGGGTGCGGACGCGGCAGATCTGGGAGAAGACATTGGCCGCGCTGCCCGGCATCGCACGCTGAGACACCTGTAGGAGCGCGCCTGGTCTGGGTGAACGTCCGCTCAGGACAGCCGGTCAACGAGGTGTTGGGTCAGCGCTGGCAACAACACCTCGCACGACGCTCCGATCTTCAGGTCCAGCAGATCGTCCGCGCGGGTTTTGCCCAGATTGATCGCGATCAGGGGTTTGCCGTGATCGGCCACGGTGCGACACAAGCGAAACGCCGAATACGCCATCAACGATGAGCCGACCACCAGCAGCCCTTCGGCCTGCTCGACCCGGGCCATGGCTTTGGCGGCGGTGGGCGGTGCAACGTTTTCACCGAAAAACACCACGTCTGGTTTCATCCGCTCGCCGCCACAGTGCGGGCAGTGCGGGACCTGGAAGCGTTCTTCAAACGCCGGCTCAAGCAGGGTGTCGCCGTCGGGCGCCTGAATGGCGTCGACACCGGCCAGGTAGGGATTCTGTTCCAGCAATGTGACCTGAACGAGGTCGCGTTCGGTGCGCTGCCGACAATCGAGGCACAGCACCCAGTGCAGGCTACCGTGCAGTTCGACGACATCATGGCTGCCAGCCTTGTCGTGCAGGGTGTCGACGTTCTGGGTAATGACGCCGCTGATGACGCCTTGGTGTTGCAGGGTTGCCAGCGCCTGGTGCGCAGCGTTGGGTTGCGCGGCACGCACGCGCGGCCAGCCCAACATCGCGCGGGCCCAGTAGCGTCGGCGTGCTTCGGGCGCATTGAGGAATTCCTGAAACATCATCGGTTGCCGACCGCGACGCACGCCTTCGCTGTCACGGTAGTCAGGAATGCCGGAGGAGGTGCTGATGCCCGCGCCTGTCAGAACGACGAACGAGCGCTCGTTCATCCAGTGCAGCAGGGATTCGACGTCGGCGTGGGCAGGTGTATCGAACATGCACAGGTCCTCGTGAAGACAGCGGTGGGGCGATACTAAACGAGGTGATGCAAATGTGCTCGGTGCAATGTCGCGGGGCCGCGGTCGTTCGACTGGCCGCGTCCCTGTGGGCGTGAGCTTGCTCGCGAAGGCGTCGGTTCAGCGACGTGTAATCCAACTGACACGACACCTTCCCGAGCAAGCTCAGTCCCACAGGGCTTGTGTCACCTTCCAGCCGGGGGCTTAGCTCAATAGCTCGGCAAACGCCTTATCCGCCTCCAGTACCGCAGGCAGGGCGGCGAACAGCGCATCAAGGTCGATGCCTTCGAGCAACGGCCCGTCCACCGCCTGCTGCGCTTGCGGCGTGGCACCCCCGTGGGTGTCCAGCGCATCGGAAATGGTCAGCGCCTGCGCGACGATGCGCGCCTGGGTCGCGTCCCCCGGCGCCTGCATCGGACGCGCCTGGTAGGCGATGGCGTGCTGGATCACGGCCGGCAACTGCCAGCGGCGGGCCAGCTCCGCGCCGACTTCGGGGTAGCCAAAGCCCAGTTGCAGCGTTTCGATCGCTGCGCGCCCGGTGGTCCCGGTCTTGGTCACGCTGTTGATGCGCTCGGCCACCTGCGGCGCGCCGGTCTGGATCAACAGCTCGCCGATGTCGTGCATCACCCCGCAGGTAAAGGCGATTTCAGCGTCTGCTCCAGTTTGCTTGGCAAGTAACCGGCAGATGCCGGCCACCTGAAAACTCTTCAGCCAGAACCCTTTGAGGTCGAAGCTTGGTCCCGCCTTGAACGCGCCGGTCACCGCAGAGGCCAGCACCAGCGTGCGTAGCGTATTGAACCCCAGCCGCATGGCAGCGTCTTCGATGCTTGACGATTCCCGCGCGCCGCGAAAGCGCGCCGAGTTGGCCAGACGCAGGATCTTCGCCGAAATCACCGGATCCTTCTGGATGTTGCGGGCGATGCTTTCAAGGTTAGAGGTAGGGTTGTCGAATTGCTGAATCAGGTCCTGAGCCACTTTGGGAATGCTCGGAAGACTGCTCAAATCCGCGAAGAGTTGCTCGATACCCATGGCATTGCTCCTGTTTCATGTGAATTAGCAACGATAGGCAACATTCGCGGATCTGCACGCCGGGTGTTCGGGTTCTGGTACAGGCGGCACACAAATGGACTCATCCAGTTCGCCTGGCGATGACGGATGGGATCACGGGGACACCGTCAGTCGACTGTCTTCAGATAGCCGTCTGCCAGCTCGATCAGCCGTTCGCGCCCGAAACTCTTGCAATGCCCGCCATGCACCACGCGAGCGGGAAGCGCTCGCAGGCGTCGCATCGTGCGCACGTAGTCCTCGATCGACGAATGGGCGAGGTTGTCCAGCAGTTCGCCGTCATAGATGGCATCACCGGAAAACAGCGTCTGGGTGGACGCTTCCCACAGGCCAATGCTGCCCGGTGAATGGCCGGGCAGGTGCAGCACTTCGAAATGGCGATTACCCAGGTCCACGACATCACCTTCTTCCAGTGTGCGGGTGACGTGGGCCGCCTGGATTTTCCAGCTGCTCAAGTCATAGTCGGGCGAGGGCAGGGCACTGATGATCGGCCCCAGACGCTCGCCGCCGAGGGTGGCGAGGCTGAAGTCGTCAGGGTCGAAATCGGGCTCGACCAGCGTGAAATAGCCATCCGAACTGCGCAGGCCGTCGGCTTCTGCGCTGTGAACCAGGCATTGATCGAACTCGTGATGACAACCGACGTGGTCCAGATGCACGTGACTGGCCACGGCGCTGATACGCTGGCCAAAGAGGTTTTTTGCCGCTTCGCGCAAGCTGCAGATGCCCATGCCGGTGTCGATCACGACGTCCTGATCGCGCCCGCGAATGTGCCAGATATTGCAGCGCAGCCAGGGGGTGACATGAGGTTCGGTGATCAGGGTAATGGCGTCATCGATCTTCTCGAACGAATACCACTGGTCTGCGACTTTTCTCAACATGGCGAACGCCTCGGCCCCGATGAAAGAGGAGAACAGACGCCAGCGTCGCAGGTCGCCGCCGATTTTTAAACCACCTGGGCGACCCTTCGGCGGTTCTTTTTCAGGACGCGTGCGTTGGAGGCGGTTTGTCGGGCAAAAAATCAGTAATATGGCGCAACATCGGTGTGGGCCAGTCCTGTACCGGGCCTTCACGACCATATTGATGAAACACCAGCCTCCACGAACGTCGGGCGCGCTGGTCAGGAAATAGAGGGTGTCATGGGTAACGAGAGCATTAATTGGGACAAGCTGGGTTTCGACTACATCAAGACCGACAAGCGTTTCCTGTCCACCTGGCGTGATGGCCAGTGGGAAAAGGGCACCCTGACCGAAGACAATGTGCTGCACATCAGCGAAGGCTCGACCGCGCTGCACTATGGTCAGCAGTGCTTCGAAGGCCTGAAGGCCTACCGCGCCAAAGACGGCTCGATCAACCTGTTCCGCCCGGATCAGAACGCCGCCCGCATGCAACGTAGCTGCTCACGTCTGCTGATGCCCCACGTACCGACCGACATGTTCATCGAGGCGTGCAAGGAAGTGGTTCGTGCCAACGAGCGTTTCATTCCTCCCTATGGCACCGGCGGCGCGCTGTACCTGCGTCCGTTCGTGATCGGCGTGGGCGACAACATCGGTGTGCGTGCCGCGCCTGAATTCATCTTCTCGGTGTTCTGCATCCCGGTCGGCCCTTACTTCAAAGGCGGCATGAAGCCTCATAACTTCGTGATCTCCAGCTACGACCGCGCCGCGCCTCAGGGCACCGGTGCCGCCAAGGTCGGCGGTAACTACGCCGCCAGCATGATGCCGGGCGCCGAAGCCAAGAAGAATGGCTTTGCCGACGCGATCTACCTGGATCCACTGACCCACTCGAAAATCGAAGAAGTCGGCTCGGCCAACTTCTTCGGTATTACCCACGATGAACAGTTCATCACACCGAAATCACCTTCCGTGCTGCCTGGCATCACCCGTCTCTCGCTGATCGAGCTGGCGCAGAGCCGCCTGGGCCTGAAAGTCACCGAAGGCGAAGTCTTCATCGACAAGCTGGATCAGTTCAAGGAAGCCGGCGCCTGCGGTACTGCCGCAGTGATCACGCCGATTGGCGGGATCAGCTACAAGGACAAGCTGCACGTGTTCCACAGCGAAACCGAAGTCGGTCCGGTGACCCAGCGTCTGTACAAAGAGCTGACCGGCATCCAGTTCGGCGAGATCGAAGGCCCTGCAGGCTGGGTCGTCAAGGTCTGAACCTGACCGAGGCGAACGTGCAATGAAAAACCACCGCCCTTTGGCGGTGGTTTTTTTTGCGGTGGCTTCAGCGACCGGCTTGGGTGGTCAGGTCGGTGGCGATCATGTGCGGCCCTTTGTGTGAGGAGGGCGACGCACCGTGTGAAAGGCGTCGACAGTGCATTCACGTACAGCATTTCACACCTCAGGTTCTGTAAACGCTTAACTGACGGCGGGGTGGATTGCCAGCAAGTGGACTATGGTTCAACCGGGCAGATGTCCCGACCCCGCATGAACCTCGATCAACAAGAAGGTCAATAAAAAGAAGGAAGCTTTATGTTCACACGCGCTGTTTCTCGTCCCCTCCAGCGACTTCGACCACTGACGTTATCCTTGAGTCTGCTGGCGACAGGGATCACACCTGACGCCTGGGCCGCGGATGCCGAATACCCGCATGCTCATGAAACCATCGGCACCGTCGAGCAAATCTACGACGGCGCCATGTTGCCAGACCTGGCCGTGAGCACCTATCGCAACATCGACCGGTTGTTTCCGACCCACACCATCAAGGCCGGCGGTCACCCGTATGCACTGCCCAAATCCGACAAGCCGCTGGGCAACGTCCATTTCACCTACGACGGCAAACAGTACGACCTGTACGACTACGTCGCCCTCGACAGTGTCACCGCGATGCTGGTGATCAAGGATGGCAAGATTGCCTACGAAACCTATCAGCGGGGCAACACCGAGAAAACGCGCTGGATGTCGATGTCAGTCGCCAAGTCCATCACCTCGACCCTGGCGGCCGCCGCGATCCATGACGGCCTGATCAAAGGCCTCGACGCGCAGGTGGTGGACTATGTCCCGGAGCTCAAGGGCAGTGCGTATGAAGGCGTGACCGTGCGCGATGTGCTGATGATGTCCTCGGGCGTGAAATGGAACGAGACCTACACCGATCCGAAGTCGGACCGGCGAGCGCTGCTCAATGCGCAGATATCGCAGAAGCCGCGGTCGGCGGTCGCTCTGATGGCCAAGCTGCCCAGAGCGGCGGAACCCGGCACGGTCAACAACTACAGCACCGGTGAAACGCAGATCCTCGGCGAGGTCGTGCGTGGTGCGGTGAAAATGCCGCTGGCCGACTACCTGTCGCAGAAGATCTGGCAGCCCTACGGCATGGAGAGCGATGCGACGTGGTGGCTGGACTCCACGAACGGCGTGGAAATCGGGGGCAGTGGCATCAGTGCCACGCTGCGCGACTATGGCCGGTTCGGCCTGTTTTTCATGAACGACGGCAAGATCGACGGGAAATCGATCCTGCCCGAGGGCTGGGTCAAGGAGGCCACAACGCCAACCACGCTCAAGGGCGGCAAGAAACTGGATTACGGCTACATGTGGTGGACCGCCTGGACCGACCCGTCGAAAAAAGACGGCGCCTATTCGGCCGTCGGCATTCAGGGCCAGAACATCTACATCAACCCGGCCAATAACGTGGTGATCGTGACGTTTGGCGCACAACCCAAGCCGGTCGACAAAGATCCCATCGATCCCATGGTGTTCTTCGACGCGGTGGTCGCCGCGCTGAAATAGCCGCTTGGTTGAACCGAAGCCGCCCGGATCAGGGCGGCTTTTTCAACCGGTCACTGGCCCAGATTGCCCAGCAGGTCAGCCTGCACGATTTCGATCCAGTATTCGTCCGGGTCGGCAATGAACGCGACATGCTTCATGCCTTTGTCCAGACGCTTGACGAAGGGCACGCCCAACGATTCGAACCGCGCACAGGCGGCTTCAATGTCAGGCACCGAGAAACAGATATGGCCAAACCCGCGAGGGTCCTTGTTGCCATTGTGGTACTGCGACTCGTCGCTCTCCGTGCCCCAGTTGTGGGTGAGCTCCAGCACCGATTCACGGCTGAAGGTGTGGCTCATCCGCGCCGACGTTTCGTCCGGCACTTCACTGCCTTTCGTCATCGCCAGAAACAGAAGCGAGAACTTCGCCTCGGGAAAATCCACCTTGCGCAGCAGGCGCATGCCCAATACGCGCGTATAGAAGTCCAGTGAACGCTCCGGGTCTTTCACCCGCAGCATGGTGTGGTTGAACACGTAATCCTGGGTGACGGCATCCGGCGTCAGGCAGACACCGGGTTGAGTTTCGCTGACGAAGGACATGGCAGGCTGCTCGTGGTGAGTGATCCAGCAGTGTAGAGAGGCCGTTTCGCGGGCGGGTAATACTCGATTACTACGGACCGTCAGGCGCGCCGATCACGGATTCCCGAGACGAGGGAGTCTTTCGCGGTCTAGAGCTGGTTGGAAAACCGTTCCACGGCGCCAACAACCTCCTTGGCGCCTGATTGGATCTCCACGATTACGTTACCGGCCTGCTTCGCCAGCGCCAGCCCCTGTTCCGCTTGCTCGCGGCTCTCGCCCATGCTGGACACGGCGTTATCGACCAGGTTCTGGTTGCGCTGCACCACAGAAACGATTTCCTCGGTCGCCTGACTGGTGCGCCCCGCCAATTGCCTCACCTCATCGGCCACAACGGCAAACCCTCGTCCTTGCTCTCCCGCGCGAGCGGCTTCGATCGCAGCGTTGAGGGCGAGCAAATTCGTTTGCTGGGCAATGCCTCCGATAGTCTGCACGATCGAGCTGATGAGGTGCGACTGACGCCCCAACGCCTCGATGCCCTCCGAGGCTGAAGACATCTGGTCAACGATCTTGTTCATCGTCACCACCGTATCCTGGACCACTTGGGCGCCACGATTGGCACTGACATCGGTCTGCTGTGAGATTTCGTACGCGGTATTGGCGGCGCTGCTGACTTCAGCCTCTCGTTCCACCTGCGGTGTGATGTCGGTCGCGAATTTGACGATCTTGTACAGCTTCCCCATCGTGTCGTGAACCGGGTTGTAGCTGGCTTCGAGCCAGATTTCCCGCCCGGCGCTGTCGATCCGCTTGAATCGCCCGGCCACGAACTCGCCAAGATTCAGTCTGCTCCAAAACGCCTTGTAGTCAGGCGATGACGCATAGCTCGGCTCGCAGAAAATGCTGTGATGTTTCCCGGAAATCTGGTTGAGGTCATACCCGACAGCGTTCAGGAAATTCGGGTTGGCATGGATGATCGTCCCCGAAAGATCAAACTCGATGACGGCCGTTGACCGCAACAGTGCGTGAATGAATTCCTCGTTTTCTCGTGATCTGTTCATGACATCCGTCACGTCCGAACCGAAGCTGGTCATATGCGTGATAGTGCCCTGGTCGTCTTTGACCGGACACCATGAGGCGTGCATCCAGACCAGTCTGCCGTCATGCGCGATGTAGCGATAATCGTCAGTGACGCCCCGTCCGCTCTTCACCGCGTCATTGAAGTTTTTGAAACAGGGCAGATCCTTTACATAGCTGGGGGTCAGCGTCATGAGTGGTTTTCCCAGCAAACTGTCGGCAGCATGGCCTACAAATGCTGCGAAATTTTCATTCACCGCCGTGATGGTCAGTTGCCGGTCTACGGTGAGTTGAAGCATTTCGTCGGCGACCGAGCGCTGCGCCTGGCGCAGCGCAGCCAATTCCGCCTGAAGCAACTGAAGGTCTTGCTTGCGCTTGGATCCAAACATGTCGATAACCGGATTCGTTCAAGGGTTATAAGTCTGTCGGCAGGTTTTGCACGAGCATGAGGCATCGCGGATGCAATAGCGCTAACGCGGTGCGCGGAAGCCCGTGTTATGGAGTGGCAAGCCGTTGCATTCCGGCGGCCCCGCCGCAATTGATCCGACACGGCATTGATGCTTTAAAAACAGTGTATGTCCGTAGTTACGGGCCCAGCTTTTCAAGCAGCGGGTGAGCGGCTAGAGCGCCTGGAGGCTAACGGAAGTGGCCCTGTTGCGTTGTAGTAGACCGCTATTACCTGACGCCCGACAGCGCAACTACTATCAATTGAGCTTGATTGCACCGACAAGAACAATAAAAAGGACAGAAGCCATGAGAGACCTGAAGTTCGATCGTCGCCGCTTTTTGCAAGGAAGTGGCGGACTGCTCCTGGGAACCCTGTTGTTCGGTTCCGGCCCCATTGCACTGCTTGCTCCATCCCGGACCTGGGCACTGGAGATGAACACGCTGGACAGTGCCACCGGCAGCAAACTGTTGCTGGTCATCCGTCGCATATTCCCCCATGACACCATGGAAGACGCGGTGTATGCGTTTTCCGTGAAAGCCCTCGATGAAAAAGCCTCCCAGGACCCGAGCGTCGCTGACACCCTGAAAGAGGGGCTGGCCGATCTCGATCAGCGTGCCGGAGGTGACTGGAGCAAGCTGCCTGAGGACAAGCAGGTCGGCATTCTCAAGGACGTGCAGGGCGAACCGTTCTTTGCGCTGGTGCGCGGGGTGTCGGTCAACAGCCTGTACAGCAACGAACTGGCCTACAAGCACTTCGGTTATGAAGGCGCTTCCTTCCCCAAAGGCGGTTACATCCATCGCGGTTTCGACGACCTGAAATGGCTGCCGACCCCGCCTATCGATGCCAGCCCGAATGTCCCTGCCTGAGGAGCGCAATCATGACGACCTACAACTTTGACGACGATTCAGTGGTGGTCATCATCGGGTCCGGCGCGGGCGGCGGAACCCTGGCCAACGAGCTGTGCCAGAAGGGCGTGCCCGTAGTGCTGCTGGAAGCGGGCGCGCGGCAATCGCCGGGCACGTTCATCAACGACGAATGGCCCTCGTTTGCCCAACTGGCCTGGGGCGACACCCGCACGACATCAGGCAGTTGGCGCGTGGCGAAGGACTTTCCGAATCTGCCGGCCTGGATCTGCAAGACCGTGGGCGGGACGACCACGCACTGGGCGGGCGCCAGTCTGCGCTTTCAGGAACACGAGTTCCGTGCGCTCGATACCTACGGCAGCGTCGAGGGTGCCAGCCTGCTTAACTGGCCCGTCACCCTGGCGGAGCTCGAGCCGTATTACGCCCGTGCCGAAGACAAGATGGGCGTGACCCGCACCAACAATATTCAAGGCCTGCCGGGCAACAACAACTTCAAGGTGATGTACAACGGCGCGCAGAAGATGGGCTACAAGGAGTGCTCCACCGGGCACATGGCGATCAACAGCGTGCCGCGTGCCGGGCGCGCCGGCTGTCAGCAACTGGGTTTTTGTTTTCAGGGCTGCAAGATGGGCGCGAAATGGTCGACGCTCTATACCGAAATCCCTGCCGCTGAGGCCACCGGCAAACTGGAGCTGCGCGCCCAGTGTCACGTCGCCAGGATCGAGCATGACGACCAGGGGCGGGCCAGCGCGGTGGTGTATTTCGACGCGCAGGGCAAGGAGCAGCGGCAGAAGGCGCGCGTCGTCGCGGTGGCCGGGAATTCCATCGAAACCCCGCGGTTGCTGCTCAATTCCTCCAGCAGTCAGTTTCCTCACGGCCTGGCCAACGGATCGGGGATGGTCGGCAAGCACTACATGCGTCACACCACGGGCAGCGTCTTCGCCTCGTTTAACGAAGAGGTTCACTTTTATCGCGGCACGATCATGGCCGGGCTCATTGGTGATGAGATTCACCACAAGCCTGATCGCGGTTTCGTGGGCGGTTACGAGATGGAAACCGTTTCCCTGGGGCCATCGTTTCTGGCGGCGTTTTTCAATCCCGGCGCATGGGGCCGGGAATTCACCGATGTCATGGAGCAGTACAGCAAGCTGGCCGCGATGTGGATTGTTGGCGAGGACATGCCCCAGGAGAGCAACCGCATCACCCTTAACGACAGCGTCAAAGACAAGTACGGCCTGCCTGTGCCCAATGTGCATTACGACGATCATCCCAACGATCTGGCGATGCGCGAACATGCGTACAAGCAGGGAGAGGCGCTGTATTCGTCGGTCGGCGCGGTGAAGACGTTTCGGGTGCCGCCATACCCGTCGACGCACAATCTGGGCACCTGCCGCATGAGCGAAAAAGCGCAGGACGGGGTGTGCAACAAACATGGGCAGAGCCACGAAATCCCCAATCTGTTCATCTCCGACGGCAGCCAGTTCACCACCAGCGCGGGGGAAAACCCGACGTTGACCATCGTGACGCTGGCGATCCGGCAGGCTGAGTTCATTGCGCAGGCTTTGAAAACGAGGGCGGTTTGAAACCGTTCCAGCCCATTGGCCGAACGCGTGTGCTCTGGCTTGCAGAGCACACGCGCGTCTGACAAAACGCCGTCCTATTTAATCCCCAGTCTGTGATCCAGCGACAGTTTGCCCGCGCCCTTGGCGATGATGATCAGCAGCAGTCCGGCCCAGGTCAGGTGGGTGGCCCAGGCGTCGGGGTAGACGAACACCTCGATCACGGTGGTCATGCCCAGCAACGCAAACGCCGACAACCGTGAAAACAAGCCCAGCACCAGTAGCAGCGGAAACAGGTGTTCGGCGTAGGCCGCCATGTGCGCGGCGATTTCCGGGGGCACCAGCGGCAGTTTGTATTCGGTGCGGAACAGCTCGTAGGTACTGTCAGTAATGGTCAGAAACCCTTCCACCTTGGTGCGGCCAGACATCAGGAACACGCCGGCGATGGCGAAGCGTGCGACCAGTGACAGCAGCGAATCGTTGATCAATACGTGAAGCCGGTCTGCGGCACGGCCCCAGATGGCGCGCAGGGATCTATGCCCCGCATGTTCGGTGCGTACGGTGTCCATGGTGTTCTCCATTTGCCCTTGGGTTGCCCTTAAGTCAGGGCTGTCAGGTTCGGGTTGGGCCGTCAGGCAGGCTCGGTTGCTGTAAAGGCGTCGGCGCCGACCAGACGAGTCAGCAGGTCCAGTATGTCCAGCGACGGCTCGATTTCTGTCGCTTGTTGCGCGGCGTGTTCCAGTGGTGCTCCCGCTTTACAGGCATCGAGAAAGGCGCACTCGCCAACCGTCAGCGGATGCCAGGTGACGACGCCGCCACTGCGGACCAGCAGCGCCCCTTCGCCGTGCCAGGCAAGCGCCTCCGGCATCGGAGTCTGTTCGCGGTTGTGCCGCCAGATCGTGAATGCCGGCTGATCGGCAAACCACCGCCATTGCGAGGCACGACGGGGTTTGAGCACGAGGGTGGCCAGCTCTTCAGGGCGCAGGCTGGCGAGGCGGGTGACATCGATACCGGGTTCTTCCGCAGCCGTATGGCACTGGTTCCACAGCAGATCCAGCCGCGCCACGTTGCCGAGGTACGGCATCGGCTGCGCGTGCTCGAAGCGGTCGAGAAACTCGGGAAAGCCGCTACCGTGAAACACCAGCCGGGCATCGACCGGTGGCGCGTGCCGTGCATGGATCGCGGCCGCCGCCACGAACCAGTCGCTGCCTACCAGGCGCTCCACGGTGGGGAAGCTGGCTTGCAAGGCATCCACCGCACCCTTCATCACCGTGTTGCGGTACACCGAGAAACCGGGTTGATCGGTGAGCAGGGTGAGCGTGTCGGCTTCGGGGTTGTACAAGGCCTCGACGAAGAGGTCCTGGAAATCGGTCAGAGACGGTTGCATGGCAGCCCCTCCAGCAGGGATTGAGCACGGTCACGTTCCAGTAACAGCTCGTTGAACGGCGGGATGTGGTCGTCCCGCTCGATCAGCGTCGGTCGTGGTCCTGCGCGTTGAATCAAGCGCCGGTACAAGGCCCAGACCGGTTCTGCCACCGGGGCGTCGTGAGAGTCGATGAGCAAGGCAGCGCCTCCGGGGTCGGTGCTGTGCCCGGCCAGATGAATTTCCATGATGGCCTCGCCGGGAAACGCGTCGACGTAGGCGTTGGCGTCATAGCCCATGTTGTGGGCGCTGAGAAACACGTTGTTGATGTCCAGCAACAGGCCGCAGCCGGTGCGGGCGCTCAGCTCGGCGAGAAAGTCGGTTTCACTGAACTCGTGACCTTCAAGGTGCACGTAGTGACTCGGGTTCTCGACGGCGATGCGCCGCTGGAGAACGTCCTGCGTGCGCTGAATGTTGTCGGCGATCCGCTGCAGGGCGTGCCCGGTGCGAGGGAAGGGCAGCAGATCGGGGTGGTACTGACCCCGCCAGGTGGACCAGGCGAGGTGCTCGGAAACAAGGGCTGGCTGAACGCGGTCGACGAGTGTCTTGAGCCGCTGCAGGTGGTCGACGTCGGGCGCGCAATCGGCCGCCAATGACAGAGACACGCCGTGCAGCGACAGCGGGTGACGGCTGCCGATCGTTTCCAGCCATGCCAGGCGCGGGCCGCCGTCGATCATGTAGTTTTCCGGATGGACTTCAAACCAAAGACCCTTGGCAGCGCAGTCAAACGCGGCTTCGTAGTGGTCGGCCTTCAGGCCCAGTCCGGCACCCAGTGTGAGTGATGTGTTCATGATCGACGCCTGCCCTTGCGATGGTGTTTACGGTGTTGCTTCGCGCGTTCGCTTTCGCTAGCGCCCGAATTACATCGGGGTCAGCGAGCCCATGCCGTGCGGGGTTTTGATCGAGGTGCAGGTGCCGGCTGGAACGTTCTTCCAGGCGTTGGTCTGGTAGTCGGTCTTGGCGGTGCCTGCGCAGGTGGTGCCAGCGCCCGCTTTGCAATCGTTCTTGCCAGCCATGGCCACGCCGTAGCATTTTTCCATCGCTGGAGCGTCGGATTTTTCAGCGGCCATTGCGCCGGTAGCCATGGAAGCGAAAGCCAGAGCGGCGGCAGCGAGTTTGAGGTTGTTCATGTTGTTTCTCCAATTACCTTGATTGAGGGTGGTCGCAGCACCGGCGTGTGAGTGACGCTGTGCATCTGATCCGAAAGGTAGTTCGCTGGAGAAACGAAGACGGTTACAGCCGGTTGAAAATATTTTTAAAACGTTCGGGTATTACTTCACCACGCCGTACTCCACCAACAGGCTTTCCATCCAGTCCATGAACACCCGGCAACGTTGCGGCAAATGTCGGCGGTGGGCGTAAAGCAGTGAAACGGGCATCGGAGCAGGCCGGTAGTCGGGCAGAATTTCCACCAGCTCGCCCCGTTGCAGTTGGTATTCCCTGGATAACAGCGGCGCCTGGATGATACCCAGTCCGCCCAGGCAGGCCGCTTCGTAGGCTTCGACGTTGTTCACTTTGACGCTGCAGGGCATGGTGACGCGGTAATCCTTGCCGTCGCGGCGGTATTCGAACATCGAGGTGCCTGCGCCAAACGCGCTGACGTAATCGATCAGCAGGTGCTGCTGCAGCTCTTCCAGCGTGTGCGGCACACCGTGACGTTCGGCGTAGCCTGCGCTGATGCAGTTGACCATGTCCAGATGGCCGACGTTGCGTGCGACCAGCGACGTGTCTGGTAACTCGCCCACCCGCATGACGCAGTCGAAACCTTCGCGCACGAGGTCGACGCGGCGATCGGTACTGCTGATTTCCATTTCGATGAGAGGGTGCAGGTCGATGAATTCCTTCAAGCGTGGCAGCACCAGCCTGCGTGCCACGGCCGTGGGCATGTCGACCCGCAGACGTCCACTGAGTGCGGCACTGTCCTGGCGAAACAGGCTTTCGACTTCGTCCATTTGTGCCAGCAGATCTTTGCTGCGCTCATACAGCACCTGACCGTCCGGGGTGGTTTGCACCTTGCGGGTGGTGCGCAGCAGCAGGCGTGTATTCATCAATTGCTCAAGGGCACGTATCTGCTCGGAGACGCTGGAACGGGGCAGGCCGAGCGCGTCACTGGCCAATGTGAAGCTTGACAGCTCGGCAACGCGAACGAAGGTCCTCAGCAGGTCGAGTTTGTTCATCGCTGTTCCTCCAGATTGTTCGTAGTTTTCGATCAGTCATTTCGTTTGAAGGGAATTTATTAAAGCCCTGCCGAACAATACTCTGTTCCTCACTGACTGAACACAACCACTCGAGGACAGGAACATGGGCAACAAAATCGCGATCATCACCGGGGCCAGCCGTGGCCTGGGCAAGAGCACAGCCCTGCACCTTGCCAGACAGGGTATCGATATCATTGGCACGTACCGCAGCCGTGAAGACGAAGCGCGAAGCGTTGTTGCCGAGATCGAGGCGTTGGGCGGCAAGGCCAGGATGCTGCAACTGGACGTGGGCGACAGCAGTGGGTTCGAGGCCTTCGCCACACAGGTGGCGGCACTGCTCAAGGCTCACTTCAACACTGAACGTTTTGACTTTCTGGTGAACAACGCGGGTATTGGCCTGTACGCCAGCTGTGCCGACACCACCGAGTCGCAGTTCGATCAACTGATGAACGTGCATTTTAAAGGGCCGTTCTTTCTGACCCAGAAACTCCTGCCGCTGATTGCCGACGGCGGTCGCATCGTTAACCTGTCGTCCGGTCTGGCGCGCTTCTCGCCCATCGGCTACGCCGCCTACGCCTCGATGAAAGGCGCGATTGAAGTCTGGACGCGTTATCTGGCCAACGAGCTGGGTCCCCGTGGCATCACGGTGAATGCGTTGGCGCCTGGCGCCATCGAAACCGATTTCGGTGGCGGCACCGTGCGTGACAACAAGGACGTGAATGACTGGGTGGCCGCGAACACCGCGATGAAACGGGCCGGGTTGCCCGATGACATTGGTGCGGCGATTGCGATGCTGCTCAGTGACGGCGGACGCTGGATCACCGCGCAACGCATCGAGGCGTCTGGCGGGATGTTTGTTTGAGCTGACAGCCCTGCCTTCACGCGTGGGTACGGCTGAGGACTACCCGTTGATGTAATAGATGCACAACGACAAGGTCACCAGTGAGGCCAGGGTCGAGATCAGGATCGTGCCGGACACCACCGACGCCTCGCGTTTGTAGTACTCGGCCAGCATGAAGGGGCCGGTGCCCGTGGGCAACGCGCTGAGCAAGAGCGCAGCGTTTGCCCACAACGGTGGCAGGTGGAAAACGTGAAACGCCAGGAACCAGGTCAACAGTGGATGGGCAATCAGTTTCACCCCTACCAACAGGCTCGTGCCATGGCGCGGGCCTTGTTGTTTGTGGGCCAGAAACAGCCCGAGGGAAATCAGCGCACACGGGGTCGTCGCCGCGCCCAACAGGCTGAGGAACTTGTCCAGCGCCCCGGGCAACGGTAGGCCGGTCGACGCCCAGCAAGCGCCGAGAATCGGCGACACCACCAGCGGATTCTTCGCCAGTGCCTTCAGCACTTTGAGGACGATTCGATGCACCCGTGCTTCACTTTGCAAGCCGATCTCGATGCACACCAGCGCAATCCCGAACAGCACGCAGACCACCAGCAGCGAGGCGATCAAGGCCGGTTCGAGGCCGTCTTGCCCGAGCACCATGACGCACAGCGGGATGCCGATATAACCGGTGTTGGCGTAGGAAGCGCTCAGTGCGTCAATGCTGGCGTCTGCAAAATGCCCGGCTTTCTTGCGCCGGATCAGCAGGGTAATGACGAACATCACCATCGTCGAAAGGGTGAACACCACGACGAATCCGGGGTGCCAGATTTGTTCCCATGTGGCCGTTGCGGTCGCCGTAAACAACAAGGCGGGCAGACATAACCACACCACCATCCGGTTGATTTCGGATGCGGCAGTCGGGCCGAGACGGTTGGTGCGACGGCAGAGATAACCGACCAGAATCAAGGCGAAGATCGGCAACAGGACATTTAAAACGGATGACATCGGATCTCGGCCCCAGGTGTTTGACTGCAACACGTTGAAACAAGCGGCCAAGAGTAAAGTCGGAAATCGTTAGCGTCCAACCTTTCTTGCGCGCCGGGCATTGGGTTCATGGGCGTCGAGCCCTGATCCAGAGCGGTCGGTGGGAGTAGCGGGAGGGGCGCCCGAGCGATTTCGGGCGCTGAAGGGGCTTATTTCTTGACGGGGGTGATGTCGGTGATCTGGCCGTTGGTGGTTTGCACTTCGACGTACTTGTCGTTGATGCGCACCCATTGGCTTTGTTTAGCGGGCTCTTTAAGACCTTTGGCCTTCCAGTCCTTGATGGCGGCGCCAGGGCGCTGGAATTTTTCCGGTGCGCGGTCCCCTTTTTCGAGATCGCGAAGGTTGTCTTTGGAGGATTGAACAGTCTGCGCAGGTGCCTCTTCGGCCTGCAAGGCGAAACTGGCAAGCGAAACGCAGCCCAGAATCGTCAGCCCGGCGATGAGCGATTTGTTTTTCATTCGAAGCTCCTTATCCAGTGCGTAATGCGCTGTTCACTAGCTCCGACCCTGTCAGGCGTGAATCATTCCATGATTTACACCGGTGTCGCAGGCACACATAAACCTGTGGGCGCGAATTCATTCGCGAAACGGTGGTGCATTTGGCCCGTCTTTCTCGCCTGCACGCTCCCACGAATGACTTCGCCCCACAGGTCAAGTGTCAGCTCTTTAAAGCTGCAGCCACGCTGACGGCCAGTGGCGTCGTGGGCCGGCCGATCAACTTGCTCAACTGGTGCCCCTCGTCGAACAACGCGCCCTGGGCCGCGGCCGCATCGGAGTTCGCCAGCAACTCAGCCACGAACGCCGGCAAACCGGCCTGCAGCAGCGCCGCTTTATATGCCGCTTCCGGCAGATCGGTGTAGACCACGGGTTTTCCCGTCTGACGACTCACTTCGGCCGCGAACTCCGTGAGGCTGTAAGACGCGTCCCCCGCGAGTTCATAGACACGGCCTGCCTGATCGTCACTGGACGTCAAAACCGCCACCGCTGCATCGGCGTAGTCGGCGCGCGCCGCCGAACTGATGCGACCGTCACCGGCACTGCCGAAATGCGCGCCATGGGCCAGGTCTCCCGCAATCCCGGCGGTGTAATTCTCGTGATACCAACCGTTGCGCAGTAACACGCCCGGGACGCCAGAGGCGGCGAGCGCCACTTCGGTCTGTCGATGGTCTTCGGCCAATCCCAACAGCGACGTGTCGGCATGCAGCACGCTGGTGTAGGCGAGCAGTTCAACCCCGGCGCGCTTCGCCGCGTCGATCACGGACTGGTGTTGAGCGGCGCGCTGACCGACTTCGCTGGACGAAATCAACAGAATCTTTTTCGCGCCGGCGAACGCGCCATCGAGTGTGGAGGGTTGCGAATAATCGGCCTGGCGAACATGCACGCCTTTGGCTGCCAGATCGGCCACTTTTTCAGGACTGCGCACGGCGGCGACGATCCCTGACGCAGGGATTTTTTGCAGCAGTCGATCAATAACCAGACGGCCAAGCTGACCCGATGCACCGGTGATGACAATCATGATGATTTCCTTGAAGACAATGAATGTGCGTTCAGCATAGGCTTCATGCTAACCTTTAGTAAGTACGTACAAAAAGGTAAGTGTCATGAACGATATTTCCGGCCCGTCGGCGGAAAATGTTTCGCTGCTCGAGCGCATTCGCATGGGCGAAATCCTGGCGCGCGATTGCCCTTCGCGGGAAATCCTCAACCATGTCTGCAGCCGTTGGGGGGTGTTGGTGTTGGTGGTGTTACTGGACGGCACGCACCGCTTCAGTGAATTGCGGCGCAAGATCGGCGGGGTCAGCGAGAAAATGCTCTCGCAAACCCTGCAGAGCCTCGAACAGGACGGGTTCCTCGATCGCAAGGCGTTGCCGGTGGTCCCGCCTCACGTCGAATACAGCCTGACGCCGCTCGGCGAAGAAGTGGCCATGCAGGTGAACGGGCTGACCACGTGGATTGAGCAAAACCTGCCGCGCATCATGGACGCACGGCAGACTCGCAAGACGACGGCTGAAGACTCATAACGTTGCAGCGAGATCGACGGCCGCCGTTGTGGCGGTCTGGCGCGATTCGGCGTCGACCTCGGGGCCCAGCAAGGTTTTCTCGATGACCACGTTGTACTGTTCGTCGATGCCTACCATTTCGCTCCAGGTCGTCAGGTACGCGATCTGATGTTCGGCGCGGTCCAGTGGCGCACCGCGCGCCGCGATCACGACGACCTTGCGACCATCGAGCAAGCCATTCAGACCGCGCTCGTCGAACGTGAACAGCAGGTCTTTCTGGCTGACCACATCGATCAGGTGCTTGAGCTTGTAAGGAACGCCGAAATTCCACATGGGCACGGCGAACAGGATGATGTCGGCCTTGATGAAGCGCTGGGCAAGCTCGGTGATCTGATCCCAGGCCTGTGTCTGTTCAGGGGGGCGTTCGACACCCATTATCCCGGCGTATTTTGCATCCAGTGCCGCGCCGTCGAACTCCGGGAGCGGCGTGTTCCAGACGTCCAGCGTGTCCACCGTGGCGATGGTGTGCCGGGCTTTCCAGGCCTCGATGAACGCGGTGGCCACTTCGATCGAGGCGGAGCGCTGCTTGCGCGGTGAGCTTTCGATGTACAGCAGATGGGGCATGGCGGGTGTCCTTCCACGTGATGTAAGTGGGAGCATCAGTGATAGCAGAAGAATGCGTCGCGTGCCCCGTCCGAAAGCGGTGTTCCCGAAATACGGGGACCCGCACGCATGGCCTTATAAAATCACCTCGTCCCTATACGGTAAGTCCGGTCCCTCGCGGGTGCAGGTGACCGCCGCGGCCGCCACGGCAAAGTCCAGCATCTGCGTCAGCGTTTGCCGATCCAGCGAAGACAGGCTGGCCGGGGTATCGAGCCCGCGTTCGGTGAGGAACGTGATCAATGCAGCCTGGAAGGTATCGCCAGCCCCGACGGTGTCGGCGGTTTTCACTTCACGGGCCGGGACCGACCAGGTGCCCAGTTCGCGAGTGAAAATGCTGGCGCCCTGACGACCCCGGGTCATGATCACCAGTTGGCAATTGTGCTTTAGCCAGCCCATGGCGACCGTTTCGGCGTCTGAATCGGGGTACAGCAGGTGCAGGTCCTCATCGCTGACCTTGATGAGGTGCGCGTGCTCGGCGAATTTCGCCACCTGACCGCGCCACAGGTCGATGCTCGGCGCCGGGTTCAGGCGCACATTGGGATCGAAGGTGATCAGGCGTTTGCCGCTCTCGCGTTGCACCAGCGTCAGCAACGCATCGGCGACCGGCTGCACCACCAGCGAAAACGAGCCGACATGCAGCCCGCGGACGCTGTCGTCCAGCGCGGGCAGTTGCTCCACGGTCAGCAGCCGGTCGGCGCAGCCTTCGCCGCGGAAGCTGTACTGCGGCGAACCATCGGTTCCGACAGCGACCATCGACAGGGTAGTGGGGGCGTCGAAGTGAACGAGGAAGTCGTCACGCACGCCTTCTTCTTCAAGCACCGTCGCCAGACGCTTGCCCAGATAGTCGGTGGACAGACCGGCAAAGAAACCGGCTTCCACGCCCAGGCGGCGAAGGCCTACGGCAACGTTGAACGGTGAACCGCCCGCGACGGCCTGGTAGCCGATGCGATTACGCTTGCCATCGACGTCCGGCTGACTGAAAAAGTCGAACAGTGCTTCGCCACAAACCAGATACATAGGGGCTCCATAAAGGGCGTGGGTTAAACGCCCTGCAATTGATTGCGGTAGTGCTGATAGACCTGTTGATACGCCGCCACATGCTCGGCCACCGGTCGGGTCTCGCTGTCGGGATCGACGCTGACGCAACGTTCACTCAGGGCCTGCAGGGACTCGCCGGCGCCCCGGGCGTGCGAATAGCACCACGCCGCCTGTATCGCTGCGCCCAGCGCCGCGGCCTCGGCGCCGGTGGTGCAGATCACCGGGGTGTCCATAATGTCGGCGACAATCTGGCGCCAGATCGCGCTTTTTGCCCCGCCGCCAATCAGGCGGATGTTAGCGCTTTTGATGCCGCTGTCACGCAGCAAGTCCAGACCGTAGCGCAGCCCGAACGTCGTACCCTCGACCACCGCGCGGCACAGGTTGGCCTGATTCAGGTTGGTGCTGTCCAGCCCCAGAATGCTGCCGGTGGCGTGGGGTAGGGCGGGCACGCGCTCGCCATTGAGGAAGGGCAGCATCAGCACACCCTGGGCGCCGATGGGCGAGGAGGCGATCGCGGCATTGAACGCACCGATGTCCAGGGCAAACAGCTCGCGGATGGCACTGGTGGCATTGGTCAGGTTCATGGTGCAGATCAGCGGCAACCAGCCGCCGGACGAGGAACAGAACGTCGCCACCGACGGTTGGGCGCTGACGTTGGCTTCGTCGGCAAAAGCATACACGGTGCCGGAGGAACCCAGGCTCATGGTGATCGAGCCCGGTGCGATGTTGCCGGTGCCGATGGCGCCCATCATGTTGTCGCCGCCGCCACTGGAAACGATGGCGTTGGGGTTGATGCCCAGGCGCTCAGCGATCGCCGGCAGAATCTTGCCAACGGCTTCATGGGCATCCAGCAACTGAGGCAAGGCCTTGACCAAACGGCCTGTCGAGTCGATGTGCTGCAGGATGTCGAGGTCCCATTCGCGGGTACGGACGTTGAAATAGCCCGTCCCCGAAGCGTCGCCGAACTCGCTGCAGCAGCGCCCGGTCAGCCAGTAATTCAGGAAGTCGTGAGGCAGCAGGATCTTGTCAATACGCGCGAACAGGTCGGGGAACTGCTCCTTGGTCCAGAGCAGCTTGGACACGGTGTAGCCCGGCGCGATGGCAATGCCCAGGCGCTCCAGTGAGCCGGCTTCGCCGCCCAAATAGTCGAGCAGACGGTCGTTTTCCGGAGCGGACTCGGTGTCGCACCAGAGTTTGGCCGGGCGCAACACATGGCCCAGTTCGTCGATCATCACCAGCCCGTGTTGCTGCCCGGACACGCCGATGGCCTGAATCTCGGCACCGGAAATACCAGCCTGCGCCAGCGCGGCGGCGGTGGCCTGCTCGAAGGCGTTGAGCCATTCCTGCACATCCTGCTCGCGGCGTCCGTTGGCACCGCTGATCATGTGATGCGCGCCCGAGCCTTCGCCCAGGACCTTGCCGCTGACGGCATCAAGGACAATGGCCTTGGTGCCTTGGGTGCCGCAATCGATGCCAAGAAACATGTTCACCTCTTTACCCAGCGCTCAGATTTACCTGTCAGCTCAGACGGTTTTCGCCAACAGGTTTTCCAGGGTTTTGCTGACGCCCAATTGCTTCAGGCTGTTCAGGTTGTGTTCGAACGATGCCACGAATTCGGCGGATTTCGGAATCGCCGCGCCGAAGATTTCTTCGACTTCCAGCAGGCGCTGAGTGACCAGCACGTCATCGGCCACCAGCGCCTTGCAGAAATCGGCACGTGGGTCGACGACCTTGTAATCGACGCCGTTCTCACCCTTGAAGTCGCCGTTTTTATTGCCTTGCAGGTACAAGGCCCAGGCCGCGACCACCAGCGAAGCACGGTCCATGTTGCCGCCGTCGACGATCAGACGGTTGATGGTCGGCACGGTGAATTTGGGAAACTTCGACGAGCCGTCGGAGCACACACGCTCCAGTTGGTCGGCAATGGCCTGATTGGAGAAGCGGTCGATCAGCGTCTGCTTGTAGTCGGTCAGGTCGATGCCCGGAACCGGCGCCAGTTGCGGGGTGACGTCCAGGTCCATGTAGGTGCGGATGTAGTCGACGAACAACGGATCGTTCATGGTTTCGTGAACGAAACGGTAGCCCTTCAACGCGCCCAGGTAGGTCAGGGCGAGGTGGCTGCCGTTGAGCAGCTTGATCTTCATTTCTTCGTAAGGCGTGACGTCGTCGGTGAACTGCACGCCGACTTTCTCCCAGGCCGGACGACCGTTGACGAATTTGTCTTCCAGCACCCATTGCACGAACGGTTCGCAGACAACCGGCCAGGCGTCATCGATGCCTTTTTCGTCGTGCAGCTGCAGGCGGTGCGCCGTGCTGGTCATCGGTGTGATGCGGTCGACCATGGCGTTGGGGAAGCTGACGTGTTCGGCGATCCAGTCGTGCAACTCGGCATCGCGCTCCTTGGCAAAGGCGAGCAGCGCCTTGCGGGTCACCGCGCCGTTGTGCGGCAGGTTATCGCAGGACATCAGCGTGAACGCCGGAGTGCCTTCGGCGCGGCGTTTGGCCAGTGCGGCGCACAGGTAACCGAACACGGTCTTCGGTGTGGCCGGGTGCTGCAGGTCATGCTGGATCTGCGGCAGGTGGCTCATGAACTCGCCGGTGCTGTCGTCGATGCAGTAACCGCCTTCGGTGATGGTCAAGGAGACGATGCGGATCTCCGGGCTGGCGAGCTTGTCGATCAGCGCCAGGTCATTGTCGGTGGACATCAGCATTTGGCTCATGGAGCCGATGATGCGGGTTTCGGTGTCCGGGGTATCACCCAGTTCGAACAGCGTGAACAGAAAGTCCTGGCTCTTCAGGGCTTCGAAATTGGCGCGGTCTTCCTCGCGCAGACTGACGCCACAGATGGCCCAGTCCAGGCCTTCACCGCTCTTGTCCTGCGCACCGAGAGACATGAGGGCGTCGGTATAGAACGCCTGATGCGCACGATGGAAACCACCCACACCGATGTGGGCGATGCCCTGACGACGGTCTTCAAGGGCGTAGGCGGGCACCGCAATGCCAGCACCCAGGTTAGAAAGATTCTGCTTGTTCAGTTTCATGACTACGGTCTCGGATTCTTGAGGGGCGTCGGCTCAGGCGGCGGCTTGCAGGGCCTTGCGAATGACCTGGCCCTGTGCGTCGAACAGGTGGCAATGGGTGCTGTCCAGGTGCAGGTTCAGTGTTTCGCCGTACTGGCTGGCAAGGTCGCCGCGGATGCGCATGGTCAGGGCTTCACCGGAGTTCGTGCGCACGTGGCAATAGGTGTCGCTGCCCAGCCGTTCGCTGACGTCGGCCACCACCTGGAGCTGGCAATCGCCTTCTTTGGCGAGTTCCAGGTGTTCCGGGCGAATGCCCAATGTCACCGCATCGCCGACGCTCTGTTGTGCGTTGGTGAACGGCAGGCTGATGGTGGCGCCCGCGTCCAGGGTCACGTCGCAGCCGGTGCTGCTGACGCGGCTGACCTTGCCTTTGAGAAAGCCCATCTTCGGTGTGCCGAGGAAGCCGGCGACGAACAGGTTGGCCGGGTGATGGTACAGCTCCAGAGGCGAACCCACCTGTTCCACGCGCCCGCCGTTGAGCACGACCACCTTGTCGGCCAGGGTCATGGCTTCGACCTGATCGTGGGTCACGTAGATCATGGTCGCTTCGAGCTCTTTGTGCAGTCGCGACAGTTCCAGACGGGTCTGCACGCGCAGCGCCGCGTCGAGGTTGGAGAGCGGTTCGTCGAACAGGAAGATTTTCGGGTTACGCACGATGGCGCGGCCGATGGCCACGCGTTGACGCTGACCGCCGGAGAGTTGCTTGGGCTTGCGCTCAAGCAAGGGGCCCAGTTCCAGAATGCGCGCGGCCTCGGCGACTTTCTTCTCGACCTCGGCTTTCGGCGTGCCCGCCAGGTCCAGGGCGAAAGACAGGTTCTTGCCCACGGTCATGTGCGGATACAACGCATAGGTCTGGAACACCATCGCCAGGTCACGCTTGGCGGGGGTGACCTGAGTGATCTCGCGGCCATCGAGTTCGATGCTGCCGCTGGTCACGTCTTCGAGGCCGGCGATCAGGCGCAACAGCGTTGATTTACCGCAGCCGGACGGACCGACGAAGACCACGAATTCACGGTCTTTGACGTCCAGGTCGATGCCTTTGATGATCTGGTGGCCATCGAAGCCTTTTTGCAGATTTCTGATTGTCAGGTTAGCCATGTGGGGCTCCAGTCTTATTCTTCAAATACATCACAAAGGGTACTGAACAGGATCGTTCCCACGCTTCGCGTGGGCATGCATCCATCGACGCTCTGCGTCAGCGACTGGACGCAAAGCGTGGGAACCATCGTGTTCTCGATCATTTCACGGCACCGAACGACAGGCCGCGCACCAACTGTTTCTGACTGATCCAGCCGAAGATCAGGATCGGCGCACAGGCCAGTGTCGACACCGCTGACAACTTGGCCCAGAACAGCCCTTCAGGGCTTGAGTACGAAGCGATCAAGGCGGTCAGTGGCGCGGCGTTGGACGAGGTCAGGTTCAAGGACCAGAATGCTTCGTTCCAGCACAGGATCAACGACAACAGTGCCGTGGAAGCCAGGCCGCCTTTGCAGATCGGGATCAACACCTTGAAGATTTCCTGGCGGGTGGTCGCGCCATCCAGTCGGGAAGCCTCGAGAATTTCGCCGGGAATGTCCTTGAAGTAGGTGTAAATCATCCAGACCACGATCGGCAGGTTGATCAGGGTGTAGATCACGATCAACGCGATGCGCGAGTCGAGCAGGCCGAATGTCTTGGCCAGCAGGTAGATCGGCATCAACACGCCGACCGGCGGCAGCATTTTGGTGGACAGCATCCACAGCAACGTGCTCTTGGTCCGTTTGGTTTCAAAGAACGCCATGGAATACGCGGCTGGCACCGCGATCAGCAGGCACAGGATCGTGGCGCTGAAGGAAATCAGGATCGAGTTCCAGGCAAAGTGGAAGTAATCGCTGCGTTCCTGAATGTGCAGGTAATTTTCCAGCGTCGGCGTGAAGATGAACTGTGGCGGCGTGGCGAACGCGTCGATCTCGGTCTTGAAGCTGGTCAGTACCATCCAGAAGATCGGGAAGAAAATCAGCGCAGCGATCACCCACGACAAGGTGCCGAGCAGCACGCTTTGCAGGCGACGGGATTGTTTGAGCGTCATCATGACCTTGCCCTCAAGACTTGTCGGTGAGGTTTTTGCCGATCATCCGGATCAGGATGATGGCGGCAATATTGGCGATGACCACGGCAATCAAGCCGCCTGCCGATGCCATGCCCACGTCGAATTGCAACAGCGCCTGGTTGTAGATCAGGTACGCAAGGTTGGTTGAAGCGAAGCCTGGGCCGCCGTTGGTGGTGGTGAAGATTTCCGCGAACACCGACAGCAGGAAGATGGTTTCGATCATCACCACCACGGCGATGGGGCGCGCCAGGTGTGGCAGGGTCAGGTGCCAGAAGATCGCGATGGGACCCGCACCGTCCAGGCGCGCGGCTTCTTTCTGTTCCTGGTCAAGGGACTGCATGGCGGTCATCAGGATCAGGATGGCGAACGGCAGCCACTGCCAGGAGACGATGATGATGATCGATAGCATCGGGTAATTGGCCAGCCAATCCACGGGCTGCGCCCCGAACAGCTTCCAGACCGAGGCGAGAATGCCGGAAACCGGGTGAAAAATCAGGTTCTTCCAGATCAGCGCGCTCACCGTGGGCATGATGAAGAACGGCGAGATCAGCAATACGCGCACGATGCCGCGGCCCAGAAACTCGCTGGCCTCCAGCAACGCCGAGATCAATACGCCGAGGATCACGCTGATGGCCAGAACGCTGCCGACCAGCAACAGGGTGTTCATGGCGCCGGGTAAAAACCCTGCGTCGGTGACGAAAAATTCGAAGTTCTCGAGCCCGACGAATTCGTTTTCGCCCGGGTTCAGCAAGTTGTAGCGAATCAGCGAGAAGTAGATGGTCATGCCCAGCGGGACGATCATCCAGACCAGCAGCAACAGCACCGAGGGACTGACCAGAAACCAGCCAGGTTTGGTGACGCTGCCCTTGGCGTGGGACGTTTCATCGGCCGCGGCCGTACGAGGGGGAATGGTTGACGTGTTCATGATGACTCCGAACCGGGACGAAAGCGTGAGCGTGGCAGCAGCGACAGGGCGCCAACTGCTGCCTTGAAGCGACGTGCGTTATCCCTTTTTCGGGTAACCGGCTCGCTTCATTTCACGTTCGGTCACGCTTTGCGCATTGGTCAGTGCCTGGTCGACGGAAGAGGTGCCTACCAGCGCCGCAGAGAACTGCTGGCCCACGGAGGTACCGATCGACTGGAACTCGGGAATGGTCACCAACTGGATGCCGACGTAGGGCACAGGCTTGAGGGTCGGTGCTTTGGGCGTCACGGCCTTGAGCGATTCCAGGGTGATGTTGGCGAACGGCGCCGCTTGCTTGTACGCATCGGTATAGGTCGACGCGCGCGTGCCTGGCGGCACATTGGAGACGCCGTCTTTCTCGGCCACCAACGCGGCGTATTCTTTGGATGTCGCCCACTCGGTGAAGGCGCGCGCATCCTTGTCGTTCTTGGCACTGGTCGGTATGGCCAGGGCCCACGAGTACAACCACGCCGACCCTTTGTCGGTCACTTCGTGAGGCGCATAGGTGAAGCCTACGCTGTCGGCCACCTTGCTCTGCGACTTGTCGGTCACAAACGAGCCGGCGACGCTGGCGTCCACCCAGATGGCGCATTTGCCACTGTTGAACAGCGCCAGGTTTTCGTTGAAGCCGTTGCTCGAGGCGCCGGGAGGGCCGTCTTTCTTCATCACGTTGGTGTAGAACGTCAGCGCGTTTTTCCACTCAGGCTGATCGAACTGCGGTTTCCACTGTTCGTCGAACCAGCGCGCACCGAAGGCGTTGGCCACGGTGGTGATCAGCGCCATGTTCTCACCCCAGCCCGCCTTGCCGCGCAGGCAGATGCCGTACTGTTCTTTCGATTTGTCGGTGAGTTTGTCAGCGAATTCGGCAATCTGGGTCCAGGTGGGACGTTCCGGCATGGTCAGGCCGGCGGCCTTGAACAGGTCTTTGCGGTAGTAGGTGATCGAACTCTCGGCGTAGAACGGCAGGGCATAGAGTTTGCCGTCGACCGACAGGCCGTCGCGCACTGAGGGAAACACGTCATCCAGAGCGTAGGACGCAGGCAGGTTGTCCATTTCCTTCAACCAACCCTTGGCGCCCCAGAGTGAGGCTTCGTACATGCCGATGGTCAGCACGTCGAACTGACCGCCCTTGGTGGCGATGTCGGTGGTCAGACGTTGGCGCAGCACGTTCTCTTCGAGCACGACCCACTTGAGCTTGATGTCGGGATGCTGTTCTTCGAAGGTTTTCGACAGCCGCTGCATGCGGATCATGTCGCTGTTGTTGACGGTGGCGATGGTCACGTCGCCCGCTTCAGCCAGGGTGGCCAGGGTTGAGAGTGTCAGACAGGTGCCAGCCAGCAGAACTTTTGCAGAGGTCTTCATTTATCACTCCTCTTCTGTGTCCCGAGGGACGGCAGAAGCTCGGTTATTGTTTTTGTTCCTTCCGGAGACATGGAAGAAGGTCAGTTGATTACAACGGTCTGCACGGACATTGACAAATCCTGCGACACACTTGAACTGATACTTTTTTGCACTGGTCGTTCAAACGGCGACACGCCGAAACGGCGTTCCGGCAGGCTCCGGCGCAGTTCCAGCGTAGTAGAAGGAGGCGGCAAGCGAGTGAATCAGTACAGGTTTTGCTCTGTCAGACGTTGCACGGCGAGGCGCCGATAGTGCGAGGGCGTCATCCCTTTGAGCTTCTGAAAGCGCCGGTTGAAGTTGGAAATATTGTTGAAACCGGACTCGAAACACACATCGGTCACCGGTTTCTCGCCGTCGGCCAGCAGTTCGCAGGACTTGCTGATGCGCAGGCGATTGACGAACTCGACGAACGTCCGCCCTGTGGCCTGCTTGAAGACTCGGGAGAAATAGGTGGGCTTCATTCCCAGGTGGTCGGCGACCTCTTCGAGGGTCAGTTCCCGCGCATAGTGGGTGAAGATGTAATCGACCGCCTTGTTCGTGCGCTCGACCGCGTGATCGTCAGACAGCTGCGAAGCCGTGGTGCCTGACAGCAACTGAAAGTCGTCGCTGGCGGCGAGCAGTTCGAGCAGGATGAAGAAGTGGCCCAGGCGGGTCATCCCGGAGGAGTCGGCGATCTTCTGCATCAGCTTCATCGCCTGACGGATCGTGCGTTTGCAGCGAAACTCGATACCGTACTGCGCACGTTCCAGCAGCGGCGCCAGGGTCTTGAGCTCAGCGAAGACCTGATTACCGCTTTCCAGCAGTTCCTCGGTGAAGTTCACCAGCATGTCCCGCTTGGCAACGACCTCGTCTTCCCCGACCTGGCTGATCCAGTTATGCGGCAGGTTGGGTCCTGTCAGAAACAGCGTGCCGGGATAGAAGTTGCCGATGTAATCCCCGACGAACACCTTGCCGGAGCTGGCCACGATCAGGTGCAGCTCGTACTCCTTGTGGAAATGCCAGCGCACCAGCGGGCAGGGAAAGCCATGTTCGCGGTAGATGATCGACAGGCCGTTGTGGTCGTCCATCAACTCGTAGGAAGGGTCAGTGCCTTTTGTTGTTTTGGTCATGCTGCTGCCGTGATTCTGGGAAGAGCCTGGGCTTAATGTGCACTAATTGAGCGTCGGTTACATCTGGTCTGACAAAAATGGCCAAGCTCAAGGGTTGGCAAACTTTCAGTGTGTACTATACACATCAGTCAATTAAGGGATAGGCTGATGCGTAGCAGGGAGATGATCAAGAGGATCGAGGCGGATGGCTGGTTTCTGGTTGAGGTACGTGGCAGTCACTCTCAATACAAGCACCCTTCCAAGAAAGGGCGCGTGACAGTCCCACACCCCAAGGACGACCTGCCCAAAGGGACAGTGCACAACATCATGAAACAGGCTGGCCTCAAATGAATACCTGGGGCCCCGCGCGAATCAAAAGGAATCGAACATGAAACTACCGGTGGTTCTGCACAAGGATCCCGATTCGGTGTATGGCGTAACCATCCCCGACATACCGGGTTGTTTTTCCGCTGGTGCGACGGTCGCCCAGGCACTGGATAACACCAAGGAAGCATTAGCCTTGCATTTCGAAGGGCTGGTCGCCGATGGCGACCCGTTGCCCGAAGCGAAAGACATCGATGCGCACATGGCCAACCCTGATTATGAGGGGGGTGTGTGGGCCGTCATCGAAATCGACGTGACGCCTTATTTCGGTAAGGCGGTTCGCTTCAACGCAACGTTGCCGGAGTTTTTGCTTGAACGGATCGACGCGCGCGTCAGAAGTGATCAACGCTACAGTTCCCGTTCGGGGTTTCTGGCAACGGCGGCACTGCGAGAGTTGCATGAGTAGGTCGTCGAACCCTCAAAAAGGACGCTCATGAAAAAAATCCTCGTCATCGGCATCGGCGCGGGCAATCCGGACCACATCACGGTTCAGGCCATCAAGGCGCTGAACCGCGCGAAGGTGTTTTTCATTCTCGACAAGGGATACGCCAACGACGATCTGTTGCGGCTGCGCCGGGAGATGTGCGAGCAGTACATTGAGGGTGATGATTACCGGCTGGTTCAGGTGCGTGACCCTGCGCGCGAAGCGGATCCGCTGTCCTACCGCAATGGCATCGAGCAGTGGCACGAGCAGCGTGCGGCGCTGTTCGAGCAGTTGATCGCCGATGAAGTCGGGGAAGACGAAACTGGCGGGTTTCTGGTCTGGGGCGATCCGGCGTTGTACGACAGTACGCTGCGGATTCTTGAGCACGTGCTGACGCGAGGCCGACAGGTGTTCGACTACGAAGTCATCCCGGGCATCACCAGTGTCCAGGCCCTGGCGGCGCAACACCGTGTGGCGTTGAACCGTATCGGTGAGCCCGTCCAGATCACCACGGGTCGGCGTCTGGCCCGTCAGCAAGGCGCCGATCTCGACAATGTGGTGGTGATGCTGGATGCACAGACCGCCTTCGACCGGTTCGTCGACCAGGACTTGCACATCTATTGGGGCGCTTATCTGGGGACGCCGGATGAAATCCTGATAGCCGGTCCGCTGCGGGAGGTCTGCGAGCAGATCAAGCGCACGCGCAACGCCGCGCGAGCGGCGAAGGGCTGGATCATGGACACCTATCTGCTGCGCCGCAGACTGGAGTGAACGGGTGCGAAACGCCTGATACTCAGACGTTTTTGTTTTTCGCCTCGATCCACTGCGCCATGTATTGCGTGCTCTTGTGCTGGTGATGACGAAGCATCGCGCCCGTGAAGTTGGCCGTCCGGTGAGACTGCAGATCGTCCCGCAGGTGTTCGATGCGCTCAATCAGTGAGGCCGCGTGGTGCTCATGCGCGAAGCGCTGATGCAACAACGCCCCGCCTGCGCGTTGGGCCTGCTCCCATAGCGCCTGATCCGTATACAGGCGCACGGCGGCGTCGGCGATCCCTCGGGCATCGTTGGCGATCGCGCCTGGAAACGGCAGATCGCCATGCATGGCTTCCGCACCTATCGAGGTGGTGACGGTCGGGGTCCCACAGATCATGGCGTCGATCACCTTGCCCTTGATACCCGCGCCGAAGCGCAGCGGGGCCAGGGACACGCGAGCCCGGGACATCACCTCCCATGCGTCTTCAGCCCGGTTCATGATGTGAAAGCCTTGAGCGGGGTTATGCAGCGCGGTGGCTTTGGGTGGGGTGTAGGCGCCATAAATGTGCAACTGCGCGGTCGGCAACTGCTGACGAATCAACGGCCAGAGGGTGTGTTTCAGCCAAAACACCGCATCCCAGTTCGGCGCGTGGCGAAAATTGCCGATGCACAGGAAGGACGCACGCTCTTCGAAGCCTCTGGTGCTGTCCGGTCGGTCGCGAACCATCAACGGACACCAATGAAGCAAAGGGGCGGGTACCTTGAAGTGAGTCGTCAGAAAATCAATTTCGACGTCGGATACCACAAGGTTCAGATCACTGCGATAGAACGAAGCCAATTCACGCTGCGCCAGGTCCGTCACCGACATGCGCTGGAAAAGGGTGGCATCGGGCGCGCAGAACAGCTCGCCAAAATCGGTGCGTTCGCCATCTTGCTTCAACAGGTGCTTGAGCATCTGGTGCCGGGTGTGGCGCATGCTTTGCAGGTCGCACGTTTCCAGCACCCGCACGGCACTGGGGCAGTGCTTCTCGACGCGCCAACCAAACTGCTCTTCCATCAAAAATTGATCGAACAGCACGACATCCGGCTGCAATTCACTGACAAAGTGGTCGAAGCTGCTGTCGTTCAGCTCGATCGCGACCTCCGTGATGCCCAGGCCTGCCAGGTCAGCCTTGTGTTCGCCCTCGCTGGCAGCACTGGCGAATGTGATTTGCCAACCCTGTTCGAGAAAGCAGTCGATCAACTGCATGACGTGACCGCTGGCGGCCGACGACCGAGGTTCCGGCCACACGTAGCCGATGATCAGGACATGGGTCTGGCGAGCACTTGAAGGGTGTTCAATCGCCAAGGATGCTTTTCACTTTGTCGCGCAGCTGGTCGATGGAAAACGGTTTGCCGATCATGTGCATGCCCGGCGGCACATCAATATTTTCGGCGTAACCGCTGGCAAACAGAATCGGCAGGGCGGGGCGCAGTTCGGCAGCTCGTCTGGCCAGCGCGGTGCCGTCCATGTCTGGTAACCCTTTGTCGGTCATCATCAGGTTGATCGTCTCGTCCAGGTTTTGCAGAAAGGCCAAGGCTTCTGAACCGTCGGCTGCTTCGAGCACGCGGTACTCGAGTTCTTCGAGAACGTCGACGATCAGCATCCGGACGATGCTGTCGTCTTCAACCACCAGAATCGTGCTGGCTGGGTCGGGCATGTAGATTTTTCCTTGGAAATGACAGGGGCCGGATCAAACCTGCAGCGCATGATCGGCGAAAAAACGACGTATTGATTGACCCGGTAATTGTGACAACTTCCACGCATCAGCGACACAATTCAAATGGGTGTGATGGCTTTAAGTAATCACTCAAACGTATAGTGCGCCACGTTTTGTCTTACAGCTAAAGTCAGAAAATTCAATCTTGTATGTCAGATGCTGGAGTTTTTTGCTGAAGTTTACGGCAAACTCCGTCGTTTAGACGAATTCGCCCGGGGCCTTTGCGATGATCCAACCCTCTGCAGTCGATGAGCAACGTTTCCGCAAACTGCTAAGCCGCAACGTCAGTTTGCCCTTGGCAGTCGGGGTTCTTAGCGGTGCTTTTTTCGTTGTACTGATCACGTATTTGCTGTCAGCCATTCAGTGGGTCGAGCACACGGACCGTGTCATCAACAACATCAACCGTTCTTTAAAGTTGTCGGTGGACATGGAAACCGGTATGCGCGGGTTCCTGTTGACCGGGGATGAGCGTTTTCTGGACCCCTACGAAGTCGCCAAACCCAGCATCATCGCCGAGCTCAAAGGCCTGGAAGAGCTGGTGGCGGATAACCCCGATCAAGTCGACCGCTTCAAGCGGCTGGCGGCGATGCAAGAATCGTGGAATCAGTTTGCTCAGGACATGATTTCCCTGCGCCGTAACAACGGCGACTACGCAACGCCGATTCTGAACCGCCGGGGCAAGCGGCTGACCGACGAGATTCGCGATCAGTACGATCAGGCGGCGAACATCGAGCATCAACTGCGTTTGACGCGTAATACCGAGGTGACCCACACCACGATCATCTCCGTTTCGCTGTACATCGCGTTCATCTTGATTGTCAGCGGTATTCTGGCCTGGGTCGGTCGTCGTGACATGACCGCACTGTCCAGCACCTATGCCGCCAATCTTAAGGCCCAACAGGAAGACGCCGAGCGTCTGGCCCACGTTGCGTGGCTGCGCAACGGTCAGAGCGATCTCGCCGAACAAGTGATCGGGCAACTGACTCTCAATCTTCTGGGGCGCAATGTCCTGCAGTTCTTTGCTCAACACCTGGGCGCCGTGGTGTCTGCGGTTTACGTGCGTCAGGAGCACGGCGGTCTGGTGCGTGTCGCCTCCTATGGCTTTTCGCGGCAACAGGAACTGCAGGAACAATTGATCTCCAACGGCGAAGGCGTGGTAGGCAAAGCCGCCGATCAGGATCAAGTCATTGTGCTGGAAGACGTGCCGCAGGATTACTTCAAGGTCACCTCGGGACTGGGCGACGGTTCCCCGCGCAGCGTGGTGGTGGTGCCGACCCGCAACGACGATCAGGTCAACGGGGTGGTTGAACTGGGCTTTCTGCGAGAACTGACCACGCGTGACGTCGAGTTCCTTGAACTGGTGGCCGAAAATATCGGGGCCTCCATCGAAGCAGCGCGCTATCGTCAGCGTCTTCAGGAAGTGCTGGCGGAGACCCAGCAACTCAACGAAGAGCTGCAAGTGCAACAGGAAGAGCTGCGCACCGCCAATGAGGAGCTCGAAGAACAGTCCCGGATTCTCAAGGAGTCCCAGGTACACCTTGAAACGCAGCAAGCGGAGCTTGAGCAAACCAACGAGCAATTGGCCGAGCAAGGCAAGGCGCTGGCAGAGCAGCGCGACGCGCTGGACCGCAATAACGAAGAGCTGAGCGTTGCCCAGATCGAACTCGAAGCGCGCGCCGACGAACTTCAGCGTTCGAGCAAGTACAAGTCCGAATTCCTCGCGAACATGTCGCACGAGTTGCGCACGCCGCTGAACAGCTCGTTGATCCTCGCCAAGCTGTTGGCCGAGAACCCGCAAGAGAACCTGACCGAAGAGCAGGTCAAGTTTGCCGAATCGATTTATTCGGCGGGCAACGACCTGCTGAACCTGATCAACGATATCCTCGACATCTCCAAGGTCGAGGCGGGCAAGCTGGACGTGCGCCCGGAAAACAGCAGCGTCAGTCGTCTGGTCGATGGTTTGCGCATGACCTTCGAACCGTTGGCGGCCGACAAACACCTGCAGTTCTCGGTGGAAGTGCAGCCGGGCGCACCGGTGTCGCTGTACACCGATCGGCAACGTCTGGAGCAGATCCTCAAGAATCTGCTGTCCAACGCAGTCAAATTCACTGAGGCGGGCGCGGTCAGCCTGACCGTGTCGCGTCAGCCGGGCGAGGGTATCGCCTTCACCGTGCGCGACTCCGGTATCGGGATTGCAGAAGATCAGCAGGAAAGCATTTTCGAAGCGTTCCGTCAGGCGGACGGCACCACCAACCGTCGCTATGGCGGCACGGGCCTGGGCTTGTCGATTTCCCGTGATTTGGCCAGGTTGCTGGGCGGCTCGATCTCGGTCACGAGCGCACCCGGTCAGGGCAGTATCTTCACCCTGGTATTGCCTGAGGAATATGTGGAGCATACGGTTGGCCCCGATGCCGAGGCGCCACCCGCCGCTGTTCAGTCGACACCCAAGCCTGCACCGGTTACGCCCGCTCCGGTCCCTGTGCCGGCCAGCCAACCCATTCCCCAGTTTGCCGACGACCGCGACAAGGCTCCGTTCAACAATCGCTGCATTCTGGTGATCGAGGATGAGGTACGTTTTGCCCACATTCTCTACGACCTGGCGCATGAGCTGGGGTACAACTGCCTGGTCGCGCATGGCGCGGACGAAGGGTTCGATCTGGCGTCGAGCTTCTTGCCGGATGCCATCCTTCTCGACATGCGCCTGCCGGACCATTCCGGCCTGACCGTGTTGCAGCGTCTGAAAGAGATGCCGAGCACCCGGCACATTCCGGTGCATGTCATCTCCGTCGAAGACCGTCAGGAAGCCGCGTTGCAGATGGGCGCCATCGGCTATGCCGTCAAACCGACCACGCGCGAAGAGCTCAAGGACGTGTTCGCGCGTCTGGAAGCCAAGCTGACCCAGAAGGTCAAGCGCGTGCTGCTGGTCGAGGACGATGCGCTGCAGCGTGACAGCATCGCGCGCCTGATTGGCGACGACGACATCGAGATCACTGCGGTCGGTTTCGCTCAGGACGCGCTGGAACTGCTGCGCGACAATGCCTATGACTGCATGATCATCGACCTGAAACTGCCTGACATGCTCGGCAATGACCTGCTTAAACGCATGTCCACCGACGAGATCTGTGCGTTCCCGCCGGTCATCGTTTATACCGGCCGTAACCTGACCCGCGATGAAGAAGCCGAGCTGCTCAAATACTCGCGCACGATCATTATCAAAGGGGCGCGCTCACCCGAGCGTCTGCTCGATGAAGTCACCTTGTTCCTGCACAAGGTCGAATCGCAACTCTCGAACGAGCGGCAGAAAATGCTCAAGACCGCGCGCAGCCGCGACCGTGTGTTCGAGGGCCGCAAGATCCTGGTGGTCGACGACGACGTGCGCAACATTTTTGCCCTGACCAGCGCGCTGGAACATAAAGGCGCCATCGTCGAAGTCGGGCGAAACGGCCTGGAAGCGATCGAGAAGCTCAACACGGTTGAGGACATCGATCTGGTATTGATGGACGTGATGATGCCGGAGATGGACGGTTACGAAGCCACCGCCGAGATACGCAAAGACCCGCGCTGGCGCAAGCTGCCGATCATTGCCGTCACCGCCAAGGCCATGAAGGACGATCAGGACCGCTGCATGCAGGCCGGATCGAATGACTACCTGGCCAAGCCAATCGACCTGGATCGTCTGTTCTCGCTGATTCGCGTGTGGCTGCCCAAAATGGAACGTATCTGAATGGATCGGATCAATTGACCACGACCGTAGAAAGACCAGGTTTTACTGATGCCCCATGAGCGAAATGCCGACATCGAATTGCGCTTGCTGATCGAGGCGATCTACCTGAAGTACAGCTACGACTTCCGCGATTACTCGGGGGCGTCGGTAAAGCGACGCGTCGCCCATGCGTTGCGCCAGTTTGACTTGAAGACCATCTCCGCTTTGCAGGAACGCGTGCTGCACGATCCTTCGGCGTTCATGCAGCTGCTGCAGTTCCTGACGATACCCGTCAGTGAGATGTTCCGTGACCCGACGCACTTCCTGAAGATTCGTCAGGAAGTCGTACCGCTGCTCAAGACTTACCCCTCGCTGAAGATCTGGATCGCTGGATGCAGCACGGGGGAAGAGGTCTACTCGATGGCCATTCTGTTGCGAGAAGAAGGGCTGCTGGAGCGCACGATCATTTACGCGACCGACATCAACCCGACCTCTCTGGAAAAAGCCAAGCAGGGCATCTTCTCCATGGAGAGCATGCGCGCCTACAACGAGAACTACCTCAAGGCAGGCGGCAAACGGTTGTTTTCCGAGTACTACACGGCCGCTTACGATCATGCGATTTTCGACAAGACACTGCGGGAAAATGTAACCTTCGCCGACCATAGCCTGGCGACCGACAGTGTGTTCTCCGAGACCCAACTGATCTCGTGCCGCAATGTGCTGATCTATTTCAACAAGAAGTTGCAGGACCGGGCGTTCGGTTTGTTTCATGAGTCGTTGTGTCACCGCGGATTTCTAGTGCTTGGCAGCAAAGAAACGCTGGAATTTTCCGGCTATAAGGATCACTTCGAGCCCTTGGTCAAACAAGAGCGGATCTACCGAAAATCATGAGAACGTCGTTTCCGGGCACGACCCCGGATCACGCTGCGTTGCCTAAGGTCGAGGCCATCGTCGTCGGCGCGTCCGCTGGCGGCGTCGAAGCGTTGCTGAAGATTTTTCGTCCGTTGCGCAAGGGGTTCGGACTGCCGATCATTGCGGTGCTGCATCTTCCGGACGAGCGCCGCAGTCTGCTCGCGGAAGTGTTCAGCGCGCAGTTGGCGATACCGGTCAAGGAGGCGGACGATAAAGAGCCCATCGTTCCCGGTACGCTATACTTCGCGGCGCCTGGGTATCACCTCTCCGTGGAAGCGGATTTCACGCTGTCCTTCAGCCAGGAAGAACGGGTGTGCCACTCGCGCCCCAGCGTCGATTTTCTCTTTGAGTCCGCCGCCGATGCCTACGATGGGAGGCTCGCCGCCGTGTTATTGACCGGTGCCAACAGCGACGGTGCCCGGGGGATGGCACGAATCAAAGAATACGGTGGTCTTACCGTGGTCCAGGACCCGGCCCTGGCGTTGGCGCGTACCATGCCCGACGCAGCGCTGGCCCTGCACACACCAGACTTTCTCCTGCCTTTGCCCGACATTGGTCTGTTGCTTGTCGAGCTGGAACGAATTGCATGCTGAGTGAAATCAAAGCCAAGTTGCTGATCGTCGACGATCTGCCGGAAAACCTGCTCGCGCTCGAAGCGTTGATCAAACGTGAAGACCGCCAGGTGTACAAGGCGCTGTCGGCCGACGAGGCGCTGTCGCTGTTGCTGGAGCACGAGTTCGCCATGGCGATTCTCGATGTGCAGATGCCGGGCATGAATGGCTTCGAGCTTGCCGAAATGATGCGCGGTACCGAGAAGACCAAGAACATTCCGATCGTGTTCGTCAGCGCCGCCGGGCGCGAGCTCAACTATGCCTTCAAGGGCTACGAAAGCGGCGCGGTCGACTTCCTGCACAAACCGCTGGATATCCACGCGGTGAAGAGCAAGGTCAACGTGTTCGTCGATCTGTACCGCCAACGCAAGGCGATGAAACAGCAAGTCGAGGCGCTGGAACGCAGCCGTCAGGAGCAGGAAGCGCTACTGCGTGAGCTCAAGTCGACTCAGAACGAACTCGAACACGCAATTCGCATGCGCGACGACTTCATGTCGATCGTTTCCCACGAAGTGCGCACGCCGCTGAACGGTTTGATCCTTGAAACCCAACTGCGCAAGCTGCACCTGGCCAAAGACAATGCGTCGGCGTTCACCATGGACAAGCTCAAGGCAATGGTCGATCGCGACGAGCGACAGATCCAGAGCCTGATCCGTCTGATCGAAGACATGCTCGATGTGTCGCGCATCCGCACCGGCAAGCTTTCCATCCGTACCAGCCCGTTTGACTTGTCTGAGCTGGTGGTCAATCTGGTGGAGAGCTACGCCGCGCAGATTGCCGCGGCCGAGAGCGTCGTCACCTTGCAGGCCAGCGAGCCGGTGATCGGGGTATGGGACGAATTCCGTATCGAACAGGTGGTCGCGAACCTGTTAACGAATGCGTTGCGTTACGGTGCTCATAAACCCATCGAAGTACGGGTGTACAGCGAGGGCAATGAGGCTCGTGTGGAAGTGCAGGACCAGGGGATCGGCATCAGCGCCGAGAACCAGAAACGCATTTTCCAGCAGTTCGAACGCGTGTCTGCCAGTCATGCGGTGTCGGGGCTCGGTCTGGGCCTGTTCATCTCTGACCAGATCGTGGCGGCGCACGGCGGCACGATCAGCGTGGAAAGCGAAGAGGGCAGTGGTTCGCTGTTTCGCGTCAGCTTGCCCCTCTAAAGGCATTTCTGGCCCGGCAGGCGCGGGCCAGAGCGGTGCGCAGCGTGTTTGCCGTCGTCAGTTTCAAGCACCCACGACCGTCAGGATAAATAACTGATTTATCTGCGCAACCTCCAGCGCGGGCCATGGTCGTAATGGCAGCTATTTACAAGATCGAAGGCGTTCCAATGAGCTCTGATGCAGAAAATGTCGTACTCATCGTCGAAGACGAGCCGCTGATTCTGATGCTGCTGTCCGACTACCTGTCGGGCGAAGGGTATCGGGTCTTGCAGGCGGAAAACGGCGAACAGGCATTTGAAATCCTCGCCACCAAACCTCACCTAGACCTGATGATCACCGATTATCGGCTGCCAGGTGGCGTTTCCGGGGTGATGATCGCCGAGCCCGCGGTCAAACTGCGGCCGGAGCTGAAGGTGATTTTCATCAGCGGCTATCCAGCCGAAATTGTCGAGTCCGGCAGCCCGATTGCCCGCAAGGCACCGATTCTGGCGAAACCGTTCACCATGGACACCCTGCACTCGCAGATCCAGCAGTTATTGAATTGAGAAAAACGCCCTCATTCCGGCGAGCCCTGTCCACCGACCTGCTGGCGAATATTCCAGGCCGGTGCACCCGCAGCGACTGAGCAGACGCCTTCGCCAGCAAGCCGGCTTGTATGTTTAGACTTGATGGGGTGGGAGGGACGGAAAGCCGAATCTGACTCTAGCCAGTACAGACCGTTGGGAGACTTCCAGCCCCGCCCTGTCACCTATAAGCGCCGATATGGAATGCATCGGCCTGGACCGACGATAGAAGCAAGCCAGCGCTTACGGTGAACCCCCAGCAAGCTCTTAAACCCTAGCTCGGAGGGTGTGACATGGCAATCCTTGATGCAGCGGCGATTGTGGGTGTCGATGTGGCGATGGCGGAACTTGTCACCGCTCAGCGTGGTGTTGATAAGACTCACTGTT
>NZ_FOEO01000029.1 GCF_900110765.1 Pseudomonas sp. NFACC02 | reverse complement strand
CGCGCTGTTCATATGCGCGACAGTCCAGACACCACAAATCGCGACTTGGGTGCAGGCCAAACGCAGATGACGCGCAGTGGGTCGAGCGGCATGGATGCCGCGAGAGCGCCGTCAGGGCATGGATGCCCGTTCGGCGCGGGCCCACGGAGCGTCGTCGGAGTGCGGGAACCCGAGGAACGAGGGCCAAGCCAGGAGCCGGGCACTTTTGGTTACTTTTGGTGCCTTTTCAAAAGTGACCCGCCGGAGGGGCGGAAAGGTGAATCGGCGCCACCCGAGAAAATGGATCTGCCCACAATCCCAACGCCATACCCATACCCATACCCATACCCCTGCCTTGTTTCTGCCCGGAGGGCGGAGCGACGCCTGCCACGCGGTTATTTCTCGATGACTTTCCCACGTTGCGGCGCCAATCTTGCGATCAACCGGTTCTGGGTCGTCACCGGAATATGCTGGTCGTCCATCGCGTCGATGAGGTTTTCCACCAGCGCGTTGAAGTCGCTACGACTCAAGTTCATGCCCTTGTGCGCCTCCTCCAGCGTATCGCCGGTGTACGTACAAGGACCGCCGGCCTCAACGCAGAGCTTCTCCACCAGCTTGTCGCGCACCCGCACAATGTCGACCTTGGCAAAGTACTTGTAAATACGGTCATCCCTGGCGATGTGCAACAACATGCCTTCGACGATTTTCTGAATACCCGCACGCTCGCCCAGAGCGTGATACAGGCTGTCATCCTTCGGCGGCTGCTGCGCACACCCCATCAACAACGCCAGGCTCAACAGTCCGACCCATCGCAACGGTCGCAGCATCAGAAACTCCCCTGAACCGACAGGTACGTGCCGTTCTGATTATCCAGCGTCGCGATTTCCCCGAGGCGTGCGTAAGCCAACACCACCGAGACATGCTTGTTGGGGAACCAGCCGACGAACAGGTCAGCCCAATCACTTTCACCGGCAAACGAGAGGTTGTCCGGCTTTTCCCGGTACTCCACGCCGACTGCCCAGCGCGGGTTAACGAGCAACGCCACCGAGCCTTCCTTCAAAAGGCTGCGGGTGTCACGGCGATCACCGCCAAAACCCAAGAGCCCCGTTTCGTTGGCCCGGCTGTAGCGCACCCCGCCGTTGACCACCACGTTGTAGCCAAACGCAGCGCCCATGAACAAACGGCTGGCCGTGAGATAACCCTCCACGTCCGCATCGCGCCGAGCGCCCACGAGGCTCGGGATCAGGAAATCGTTCTGATGTTTGTATTCCAGTCCCACGGAGACTTGCGGGAGCTGGTCGTAAATCAGATCGCCAAAGAGGCGCACCTTCACCCCAAAAATATCCTGCGAGAGATTGTCCTCAGGCAGGCTTAGCGTGTGGACCAGTGAGCCCAGGTCGAAGCGCTGATGCGCGTAAGAGACTTCCACCCGGTTGCCGTAGGAAGCCGCCATGCCCGCGACATCCAGCGTGTAATCCGGCAGGTTGATGTGGGTCGCGAACACGTTCGCGCCCCACTCGCCTTGCTCGCCATAACCGGCCAGAACCGCCCACGGGATGATCCCGCCCCCGGCGCCACCCTCAATGCTGCTCGCGCCACCGGTCGCGATCAGCCGGCCCTGGTCGGCGTCAACGAAAGACACCATTGCGCCCGCGCCGCCGCCCACCACACTTGCCAACACCACGGGGCTGAAAACAGCCGAGAAACGACGCGCCATAAACGTGACCAATCAATGAACCAGCAGGCTGGGTGAGGCATGAGACTTGGCGATCCATGCCTCGAACGCCACCGCGGTCAGCGGTCGGCTGATTAAATAACCCTGCGCGGTATCGCAATGCCAATGTTCCAGCAGGCGCAGGCTATGTGCATATTCGACGCCTTCAGCCACGACCTTGAGACCGAGGTTGTGGCTCATCTCGATGGTAGAGCGAACGATCACCGCGTCTTCGCTGGTTTCATCCAGATTGCGCACGAACGATTGATCGATCTTCAGCTCCTGCACCGGCAGCCGCTTCAAATGAGCCAGGGAGGAATACCCCGTGCCGAAGTCGTCGATCGACAGGCTGATGCCACACTCCCGCAGCCGGTCAAGTACGTTCAGCGCATGCTCGGGCTCGCGCATCACCGCGCTTTCAGTGATTTCGAATACCAGTTGTTCGGCCGGGACGCGGTACCGCTTGAGCAGATCCGACACGCGGTCAACGAGGTCTTCGCTGAGAAGGTCGTCTGCGGAAATGTTGACCGACAGTTGAATGTGCAAGCCACGACGTGCCCAATCAGCCATTTGTCGCATCGACTCCTCGATGACCCAACGGGTGAGCACCTGGATGCTCCCGGTGCGCTCGGCGAGCACGATGAATTCGGCGGGCGAGACATTCCCGAACTGTGGATGCTGCCAACGCAACAGGGCTTCAGCCTGACGCACACGGCCGTTACGAATGTCGAGTTTAGGCTGGTAGTGCAGCATGAGCTCGCCGTTGCGCGCGGCATGGCGCAGGTCACGAATCAGGCTGATCTGACGCTGATGCGCCAAGTCTCGACCGTCTTCATAGACCTGCAGACGCCCCGGCAATTGCGCCGCGTCTTGACGCGCAATGGCGGCGCGCTGGAGGAGCTCGGAAGGTGAATCGCCGTTGGCCGGGTACACCGCGATACCGATGCTGGCATCCAGTGCAAGATCATGGTCCCCCATGCGCTGAGGTTTGAGCAGCAAGCGTTGCAATCGGTCAGCCACGGCCACTGCGCTGTCGGTTTCGGCGTTGTGGATCAACAACAGGAATTCGTTCCCCGACAAACGCGCCACGGTGTCACCGGGTCGCATGGGCAACCGCAGTTGCTCGCCGATCACCTGCAGCAATTGATCGACGCCCTCGGGGCCAATGCTGTCATTGATGGCTCGAACGTTGTCGATACTCAGGTACAACAGGGCCACTGGCCGTTGTGCCGTGACCGCACTGCCCAGACGCTCCATCGCCAGTGCACGATTGGGAAGCCCCGTGAGGCCGTCGTGTAGCGCATTGTGCGCCAATTGCTGTTCGCGCTCGGCAATCCCGGCCTGCATCGAATTGATCGCATCGGCCAGCAAACCCAGTTCATCACTGCGCTTGAGTTTTACCGGCGTCCCGTAATCGCCCTCGCCGATACGCGCCGCAGCCATCGCCAGCGCGCGCACCGGCAGCGAGACGCTGCGTGCCAGTAACAACGTGCCTATCAATGAGCCCGCCAGCGCTGCCAGGGTGATCCAGAACAGTTTTTCATCCAGCGGTGCGAACGCCTGCATTGCTTGATCGAGCGGACTCTGCAGCAACGCGACGACCTGATCGCCCGCGCTGTCGCCGGTGTTGCCCAGGCTCAGTCGCTTGCTCAGAAAGCTCTGGTCACCGTGTTCGGTCATCTGCATCTGATCGTTGCCGGGACTGAGCATCACCCCGCGCAAGCTGTCATACAGCGGCTGCGGTTGGGTACTGATGATCTGCCCCGGCAATCGGTGCACCACCGAAAGGAAGGACACCTGCAATCCACTGAGCGTACGCAGCTCCTGTGCCAGGTCGTCGTCCATGCTGAACCCCATGACCACCTGAGCGATCGGCAACGGTGCAAGCACCGTGCTCTCGACCAGCAAGTGCGGCTTGCCCTGCAACGGCACGATCAGCATCGACTGATTGTGGGCCTTCAGCTCATGCAGCGCCTGGGTATAAGGGAACGGCGAACCTTCAGGGATCCGGTCCACGGTGCTCGACAGCACCCTGCCGTCCATGCCAAGCAGAAACATGTCGTCGGCGTTGATGCGCGCGCCGTGGTTGAGCAGCACCGAACGAATCGTCGCCGAGTCCGCGGACGCCACCGCATCGCGAAAACCGAAATCGCTCGAGAGCAGTTGCACCGCATCGCGCAGGCGCTTGCCGCGCATTTCCAGCAAACCTTCGAAAACGCGGGTACCGACTTCCAGTTGAACCTGAGCCTGCTTGCGCACCGCATCCTGCGTCGCAGCCCTGACGGCCACGAACACGGCACCGACCACGATCAACAGCAGCAGAATCAGCACGCCGGCAATGCGTGCCTGGAAACTGATCCGTAGCTTCATTCCTGAGCGGCTTTATGAAAGGCATCGCCAAACGCACTGGGCGGCGGCGATGCGGGCATGTCGTCATCCTTGGGTTGCACGGCGATACTGAAGCGTCGGTGCAGGCCCGCGGCCGGAATGTCAATTTCACCGCCCGGCACCGGTTGCCCGTTGAACGCTTGTGGATGCCACAAGGTCGCCACGTAGCGGCCTGCTGGCATGTTGTCCAGGGTCAGCGTGCCTTTATCGTTGCTGACGCCAAACCAGGGATCGTCGGTGACATAGATGTAGCCCAGCATCCAGTCGTGGATATTGCAGCCCAACACCACCACCCCGGGCCTGTCGAACAGCACAGGGTCCGACGGCGTGCCGCCATACAGCCGCAATTCAAAACGCTTGGCGGGAGAAAAGGAGTACACCTGATGGCGGATGTTGTCGCTGTTCGGGAATCTGATCTGTGTACCGGTCCTTACGGCCAGCACATGCGGCGCGAAGCGCTGGTCGCGCTGATCCATATCCGCCATGGGCGCAAGATCAGGCTGGCCGGCCGTCCCCTTAAGCGTCAGTACCGCGTCTTTCAGCGGCTTGCCCTGCGCATCGACCATCTCGGCGGTCAACGTCGCGGCGCGGGCAACGGTGCTGAACAGGACGGCTGCGGCCATCAGCAACGGGGGGATCACATGGGGCATACAGAGGGTCCAGAGCGGCATGGTCGGAAAGATAAAGCGCCGGCCCTGGCAATGCGTTGCAGTGTACCGGCGAGATTAACCGCCCCTTGGCGGGAGATCACGCATTAAAAGAAGGCATAGCGCCATCATTCATTTATCGCCGACGAAAGGCACAAAGTCACCCTCATTTTTTTAATCGACGTCCATATTCAAACCTATCGACCGCGGCTATTGAAACCTGAGCGCGACTGCCCCATCTAAGCCTCATCTCCATTTATGCAGGTGCCCCATGAGCGACCAGCAATCAGACGCCTCCCCTTCGCAACACGACGATCATGAACACGAAGTGATCGGTTCGGACAGAAAAAGCCTCGCGCTGCCCGGCCAGAACCTGCCAGACCAGGTCTATATCATCCCGATCCACAACCGCCCTTTCTTCCCGGCGCAAGTGCTGCCGGTCATCGTCAATGAAGAACCCTGGGCCGAAACCCTTGAGCTGGTGAGTAAATCCGATCACCACTCCCTGGCGCTGTTCTTCATGGACACACCGCCCGAGGACCCACGCCATTTCGACACCAAGGCGTTGCCCGAATACGGCACGCTGGTGAAGGTGCATCACGCCAGTCGCGAGAACGGCAAGCTGCAATTCGTCGCACAGGGCCTGAGCCGCGTGCGCATCAAGACCTGGCTCAAGCACCATCGCCCGCCGTTCCTCGTGGAAGTCGAATACCCGCACCAGCCGAACGAGCCGACCGACGAGGTCAAGGCGTACGGCATGGCCCTGATCAACGCGATCAAGGAATTGCTGCCACTCAACCCGCTGTACAGCGAGGAACTGAAGAACTACCTCAATCGCTTCAGTCCCAATGACCCGTCGCCCCTGACGGACTTTGCCGCAGCCTTGACCTCCGCCACCGGCGTGGAGCTGCAGGAAGTGCTCGATTGCGTGCCCGTGCTCAAACGCATGGAAAAGGTCCTGCCGATGCTGCGCAAGGAAGTCGAGGTCGCGCGCCTGCAGAAAGAGATTTCCGCCGAGGTTAACCGCAAGATCGGCGAGCATCAGCGCGAGTTCTTCCTCAAGGAGCAACTCAAGGTCATTCAGCAAGAGCTGGGCCTGACCAAAGACGATCGCAGCGCCGACATTGAGCAGTTCGAACAGCGCCTGGAAGGCAAGGTCTTGCCCGCGCAGGTGCGCAAGCGCCTCGATGAGGAAATGAACAAGCTGTCGATTCTGGAAACCGGTTCGCCGGAATATGCCGTTACCCGTAACTATCTGGACTGGGCAACTTCGGTGCCGTGGGGGGTATACGGCGCAGACAAACTCGACCTCAAGCACGCGCGCAAAGTGCTCGATAAACACCACGCTGGCCTCGACGACATCAAGGACCGCATTCTCGAATTCCTCGCGGTGGGTGCGTACAAAGGAGAAATCAGCGGTTCGATCGTGCTGCTGGTGGGTCCGCCGGGCGTGGGCAAGACCAGCGTCGGCAAATCCATCGCTGAATCCCTGGGCCGGCCGTTCTACCGTTTCAGCGTCGGCGGCATGCGTGACGAGGCTGAAATCAAGGGCCACCGTCGAACCTACATCGGCGCGCAGCCGGGCAAACTCGTCCAGGCGCTGAAAGACGTCGAGGTCATGAACCCGGTCATCATGCTCGACGAAATCGACAAAATGGGCCAAAGCTACCAGGGCGACCCGGCGTCGGCGCTGCTGGAAACCCTGGATCCGGAGCAGAACGTCGAGTTTCTCGATCACTACCTGGACCTGCGGATGGACCTGTCGAAAGTCCTGTTCGTCTGCACCGCCAACACCCTCGACTCCATCCCTGGCCCGCTGCTGGACCGGATGGAAGTCATTCGCCTGTCGGGTTACATCACCGAAGAAAAAGTCGCCATCGCCAAGCGTCACCTGTGGCCGAAGCTGCTGGAAAAAGCCGGCGTTTCCAAGGGCAGCCTGAGCATCAGTGACAGCGCGTTCAAAGCCTTGATCGACGGGTACGCCCGTGAAGCCGGGGTGCGTCAGTTGGAGAAGCAACTGGGCAAACTGGTGCGAAAAGCGGTCATGAAGCTGATCGACGAACCGAAAGCCGTCATCAAACTCGGCCCCAAAGACCTGGAAGCCTCGTTGGGCCATCCCGTCTTCCGTAACGAACAAGTGCTGTCCGGGACGGGCGTGATCACCGGGCTTGCCTGGACCAGCATGGGCGGCGCGACCCTGCCGATCGAAGCGACGCGGATTCACACCCATAACCGCGGCTTCAAACTCACCGGGCAACTGGGCGATGTCATGAAGGAGTCCGCCGAAATCGCCTACAGCTATGTCAGCTCCAATCTGGCGAAGTTTGGCGGCGACAAAGGCTTCTTCGACGAAGCGTTCGTACATTTACATGTCCCGGAAGGCGCTACACCGAAGGACGGCCCAAGTGCCGGCGTGACGATGGCCAGCGCACTGCTCTCGCTGGCGCGCAATCAGGCGCCGAAGAAAGGCGTGGCCATGACCGGCGAACTGACGCTCACAGGCCACGTGCTGCCCATCGGTGGCGTGCGCGAGAAGGTCATTGCCGCACGTCGACAGAAGATTTTCGAGCTGATCCTTCCGGAGCCGAACCGGGGTAACTTCGAGGAACTGCCGGACTATTTGAAAGAAGGCATCACCGTGCACTTTGCCAAACGCTTCTCGGACGTGGCGAAGATTTTGTTCTAAAGCCTATGCCGAAGCCTGATGCAGCCCTCGGGCTGCCTCTGCCGAAAGGCGTAGGAGCGCGGCTTGTCCCGCGACCTGCTGCGAAGCAGCAGCAAATCCTGACACTGCGGTGTGCCTGAACCCACTCCAGTGTCAGGATTTACGACGACTGCGTCGCCGATCGCGGGACAAGCCACGCTCCCACGCCCTCCGGGCAGAATCAAAATCCAGATCGCTCAAAAACTCATCCTGTTCGGTTATGCTCCCCACACGTTGCCTACGACCGGAGCCTCCATGACCCCTGCCCGCCTGCTCGTTCCGCTGAGCCTTGCCCTGCTGGCCGCCTGCGCCCAGCAACCGAAACAGATCGTGTCCCTCGACGACCAGAAAGACTGCCCGATCACCCTCAAGACCGGCCAGACCCTGATGTTGATGCTCCCCAGCAATCCCACCACCGGGCACCGCTGGTTGATGCAGAACCCCGCGCCGTCAATCCTCAACGCCATGGGCCCCGAGGTGTTCAACACCCCGGAAGAGGTGGGCATGGTCGGCACCGAAGGCCAGTCCGTCTGGCGTTACAAAGCTGCCAACCCTGGCACGGGTCACCTGATGATGGTCTATCAACAGCCGTGGGCGCCGGAGGTCCGCCCGGAGCGCACGTTCGACTGCGCGATCACGGTGAACTGAGGGCTGTCACCCGAACGATGAGATGAGGTTTCGGCCTGACGCCACAATTGGCTAAAATGCCGCACTTTTCGCCTCTTCCCCTCGGAACCGCCGTGAGCCTAGAACCCGACCGCATTTTCGCCCAGCCGCTGGCCCAGGTGCCTGACTTCGCTTTTAACGAGGACGTGGTGCGTGTGTTCCCGGACATGATCAAGCGCTCGGTCCCGGGCTATCCGACCATTGTCGAGAACCTCGGCGTGCTCGCGGCACAGTTCGCGCAGTCCCATAGCGTGCTGTACGACCTCGGGAGCTCGCTGGGTGCCGTGACCCAGGCCTTGCGTCGCCATGTACGCACCGAAGACTGTCGGGTGATCGCCATCGACAACTCGGCGGCGATGGTCGAGCGCTGCCGCGAGTACCTGAATGCGCAAGACTCGATGTTCCAGGAATTGCTGCCAGTAGACGTCATCGAGGGCGACATTCTCGCCCTGCAATTCCAGCCTGCGTCGGTCGTTGCACTGAACTTCACGCTGCAATTCATTGCTCCCGATCAACGCCTGGCGTTGCTCGCTCGTATTCGCCAGTCGCTGCTGCCCGGCGGCGCGCTGATTCTCTCCGAGAAACTGCGCTTCGACGACACCGAGGAACACGCCCTGCTCACCGACCTGCACGTCGCCTTCAAGCGCGCCAATGGTTACAGCGAACTGGAGATCGCCCAGAAACGCAGTGCCATCGAAAACGTGATGAAACCCGACAGCCTCGAACAACACCGCGAACGCCTGCTGTCGGCGGGCTTCTCCAAAGTCGTGCCTTGGTTCCAGTGCCTTAACTTCGCCTCTCTGATTGCCCTGCCATGATTGATTTAACCCCCCTGGTCCGCCGTATGGCGGGCACACCGCTGTACACCTGGGCCCAAGGCCTGCAAGCGCAACTCGATGCGAAGATGGAAAAGGGTCACGGCGACCTGGAGCGCTGGCAAGGGGCGTTGAATGCGCTGCCAACACTGCTGCCCAGCCGCGTCGAACTCAAGGATGACTTTATCCTCGATGCCGACTGCGACGACGCCACCCGCGAGCAGACCCGCGCCGCTCTCATGGGACTGTCGCCCTGGCGCAAGGGGCCGTTCGATGTATTTGGCGTTCATGTCGACACCGAATGGCGGTCTGACTGGAAATGGGCGAGGGTTTCACCGCACCTGGACCTCGTCGGCAAGCGAGTGCTCGATGTCGGCTGCGGTAATGGCTATTACCAATGGCGCATGCTCGGCGCCGGCGCGGACAGTGTGATTGGCGTCGATCCGAACTGGTTGTTCTTCTGCCAGTTCCAGGCGATGCAACGCTACTTGCCGGATTTGCCGGCGTGGCATCTGCCGTTCACGCTGGAAGACCTGCCCGCGCGGCTCGAAGGTTTCGACACGGTGTTTTCCATGGGCGTGTTGTATCACCGCAAGTCCCCCATCGATCATTTGCTGGCGCTGAAAGACTGCCTGGTCAAAGGTGGCGAACTGGTGCTGGAGACCATGGTGGTCGAAGGCGATGAGCATCAAGTCCTGGTGCCTGAAGACCGTTATTCACAGATGCGCAACGTGTGGTTCCTGCCATCAGTGCCGGCACTGGAGCGATGGCTGCGCCGTGCCGGTTTCGTCGATGTGCGCTGCGTTGACGTAAGCACCACGACCGTCGAGGAGCAGCGCGGCACGGAATGGATGCGCTATCAGTCGCTGAGCGACTTCCTCGATCCGGACGACCACAGCAAGACAGTGGAAGGCCTTCCAGCACCACGGCGTGCGGTGATTGTGGGGCGTAAGGCCTGAAGCTGCAGATGATCGTTCCCACGCTCCGCGTGGGCATGCGGCTCAGGACGCTCTGCGTCCCCCGGCGTGACGCGGAGCGTCCATCAAGGCATTCCCACGCGGAGCGTTGGAACGATCACTAATCGCGAAAAAATTCGCTCCCACAGGTTTAACTTGGTGCGGCCGTCAGATCACGCCTTCGCAGCAGCCGCCAGAATCAACGCCTTCATCTCCGACACCGCCGACTTGAAGCCCACGAACAAGGCATGCGCCACCAGCGCGTGACCGATGTTGAGTTCGTTGATGCCCTTGATCGCGGCCACAGCTTCGACGTTGTGGTAATGCAGACCGTGGCCTGCGTTGACGACCAACCCTTGCGCCAGACCGAACGCCACACCGTCGGCCACTCGCTTCAGCTCTTCAGCAACATCGGTCGGGGTTTCGGCATCGGCATAACGGCCGGTGTGCAATTCAATGGCAGGCGCTCCAATGCGCGCCGAGGCTTCTATCTGACGCTCGTCCGCGTCGATAAACAGCGATACTTCGCTGCCCATCGCAGACAGACGCTCCACCGCGGCCTTGATCCGGGCTTCCTGACCCGCGACATCAAGGCCACCCTCGGTGGTCAGTTCCTGCCGGGTTTCCGGGACCAGGCAGATATGTGCCGGACGGATACGCTCGGCAAACGCCATCATTTCCTCGGTCACACCCATTTCGAAGTTCATGCGTGTCTGCAGCACATCCTTGAGCAGCAGCACGTCGCGCTCCTGGATGTGACGGCGGTCTTCGCGCAGGTGTACCGTGATGCCATCGGCGCCCGCCTCTTCGGCGTCTAGCGCAGCCTTTACCGGGTCGGGGTAACGGGTGCCACGGGCCTGACGCAGCGTCGCCACGTGGTCGATGTTCACGCCGAGCAGAATGCGAGTGCTGTGGGTCACTGAGTTCTCCTGAAAACTTGATCGGCCAGGCGCACAACGTCCTGGCTAGGGCTTACGAAACAATTCACGGCTCACCAGCGGGCGACCGCCCAGATGCACGGCCAACGCCTGACGCATCAGACGCTTGGCGGCAGCAAGTGCCCCCGGCGCGCTCCAGTCCGCTTCAGACATCGCCAGCAACTCGGCGCCTTGAAACAAGCCGGGCTGCAACAGATACACCCGCTCGAGCCCGGCGTCTACTTGCAAGCGATACATGCCGTCGCTGGCCAACGGGTCACCGTTGATATCCGCATCGAGGGCAAAACCGTAACCCAGGTCGTCCAGCAGGCGCCACTCGAACGAACGCAACAAGGGCTCCAGCGCACGGCCGCCCGCCAGCGCTACCAGCGTGGCCGCGTAGTGATCGAACACACCCGGATGCGGATCTTCAGCGGGCAGCAGGCGGATCAACAATTCGTTGAGATACAGACCGCTGAACAACGCCTCACCTTCCAGCCAGGCGGCGATACCCGAGCTTTCCATGCGCCCGACGTTTTTCAGCTCCCCACGGCCCCGGAATTCGACCTCCAGCGGCACGAAAGGCCGCGCCAGCGAGCCCGCTTTCCCTCGCGCACTGCGCAACACGGCCCGCAAACGGCCTTGAGGCGTAAGGAAATCAACCAGCGCGCTGTTTTCGCGATAGGCACGGCTGTGCAACACGTAAGCGAGCTGGCTGGGGGGCGGGGTTTGCGACATTGCTATCTCAATGAAAGAACGCGGGCTAACACGGAATCTAAAACCACTGTGGGAGCGGGCTTGCTCGCGAAAGCGGTGTATCAGTCAACATCAATGCTGAAAGCTACATCTCATTCGCGAGCACGCTCGCTCCCACAGTGAATCGGTTTACAGCCAGACTTAGAGGTCGCCGTACCCCAGAGAACGCAAAGCACGCTCATCGTCGGACCAGCCGCCTTTGACCTTGACCCACAGGTTGAGCATCACCTTGGAGTCGAACAGCACTTCCATGTCGCGGCGCGCATCGGAACCGATGCGCTTGATGCGCTCGCCCTTGTCGCCGATGATGATTTTCTTCTGGCCGTCCCGCTCGACAAGAATCAGCGCATGAATGTGCAGGGTCTTGCCCTGCTGCTTGAATTCTTCGATTTCGACGGTGATCTGGTACGGAAGCTCGGCGCCCAGTTGACGCATGATCTTCTCGCGAACCAGTTCAGCCGCGAGGAAACGGCTGCTGCGGTCAGTGATCTGGTCTTCCGGGAAGAAGTGATCGTTTTCGGGCAGATGCTCGGCAATCACCTTTTCCAGCGCTTCCAGGTTATGGCCCTGCTGCGCCGAAATCGGAATGATCTGCGCATTCGGCAGTTGCTCCTGCAGCCAGGACAGGTGCGGCATCAACTCAGCCTTGTCCTCGATGCGGTCGGTTTTGTTCAGTGCGACGATCAGCGGGCCGGTCACGTACTGCACGCGCTCCAGCACCATCTGGTCTTCATCCGTCCACTTGGTGCGATCCACCACGAAGATCACGACGTCAACGTCTTTCAACGCAGCCGACGCGGTCTTGTTCATGTAGCGGTTGAGCGCCTTGTCACTGCCCTTGTGCATGCCGGGGGTGTCGACGTAGATCGCCTGAACCTGACCTTCGGTCTTGATGCCCAGCATGTTATGGCGCGTGGTCTGCGGCTTGCGCGACGTGATCGCAAGTTTCTGGCCGAGAATGTGGTTCAACAGCGTCGACTTGCCCACGTTTGGCCGGCCGACGATGGCGACATAGCCACAGCGTGTTGCAGTTGAATCAGTCATTGCCGTTCTCCACACCCAGGGCGATGAGGGCTGCGGCCGCGGCTACCTGTTCGGCAATGCGACGGCTGACACCCTGTCCCCGGCTCTTTTCGTTCAATAAGGTGATCTCGCATTCGACGAAAAACGTTCGACAATGCGGTTCGCCCTGAATGTCCACCACTTCGTAGCGAGGCAACTCACAAGCGCGGGACTGAAGGAATTCCTGCAGTCGGGTTTTGGGGTCTTTGTTGGTGTCGACCAGCGTCAGACTGTCAAACTCGCTGGCCAGCCAGGCGAGCACGCGCTCACGCGCCATTTCCATGCCGGAATCCAGATAGATCGCGCCAATCAGCGCTTCCAGCGCATCCGCCAGAATCGACTCACGACGGAAGCCACCACTTTTGAGCTCCCCGGAGCCCAGTCGCAGATACTCACCCAGGTCGAAACCACGGGCCAGCAGTGCCAGGGTTTCCCCCTTTACCAGGCGTGCGCGCAGACGCGACAGTTGACCTTCACGGGCCTGGGGAAAACGCTCGAACAGCGCCTCGCCGGCCACGAAGTTGAGGATGGCATCACCGAGGAACTCCAGGCGTTCGTTGTTGCGCCCGGCGAAACTGCGGTGGGTCAAGGCCAGAACCATCAGTTCCTGATCCTTGAAGGTATAGCCGAGCTGACGCTCCAGGCGACTCAATGACACGCTCACGGTTTACCCACGCTGAATTCGTGGTCGAACTTGACCACCAGATCGATGTTCTGGATCAGTGGCTCACGTTTCTCGTATTTCAAATGGGCGAGGAACCTGTTGTTCTCCGTCGTCACACTTAACGCCTTGTTCAAATCCAAATCCCGAATGTTATTGACCTGCATGCCTTTGGCGACGTAGTCGTAGAAATCACTGGCAGTGTTGATTTCTGCGGTTTTGTCCGTTCCGGCGGCTTCGATGATTTTCTTCATCGACATGTAATCGAGGTAATGCGGCACCACTTTGGCTGCAGTACTTGCGGCAAATGCAAGGACAGCCAGCAACACCAGCCACCCAATGAACGACAAGCCTTTTTGCGAACCGGCAGATGTCATGTGTGCCCTCAAGAATAGTCCTTCCCCGCTGCCTGCAGGGTCAGCCTTGCAGCATAGCCCGCCGAAACGACATACGGCGCTGTGTCAGACAGCGCCGCATCGGTTACTTGATCAACCCGACTCGCGAGAAGTTCGGGAAGTGACTGAGCTTCGGCTCAGGCCAGCTCATCCATACGGCGAAGGCCTTGCCGACGATATTCTTGTCGGGAACCATGCCCAGCTCATCTTTGGGAATATTGGGGTCATCCCAGTAACGGCTGTCGTTGGAGTTGTCGCGGTTGTCACCCATCATGAAGTAATGACCGGCCGGAACCGTCCATTCGTGATCAGGTGGCGCGCGGTAACGGCTCATTTCCAAACGAATCTGATGCTGGACTTCACCCAGCTTCTCTTCATAGAGTTCAGCGCTGCCCAACGTACCGGGCTCCGAACCTATCAGTTGCTTGGCCACCAGTTGTCCATTGACGAACAGTTGCTTGTCATTGGTATAGCGAATGACGTCGCCCGGCAGACCTACAACGCGCTTGATGTAGTTGACGCTCGGATCGCTCGGATAGCGGAAGACCATCACGTCGCCCCGCGCCGGATCGCTGACCGGGATGACCTTCAGGTCAATCACCGGCAAGCGGATACCGTAGGAGAATTTGTTGACCAGGATGAAATCGCCGACATCCAGCGTCGGCTTCATCGAGCCCGAAGGAATCTGGAACGGCTCAACCAGAAACGAGCGAAGCACCAATACGATGAACAATACGGGAAAGAACGATTTGCCGTATTCAACCAGCAAGGGTTCCTTGTTCAGCTGTTCGACGACAGCGACATCCGGCTGGCTCACGCTGCCTTGATAATTCGCTATCGCAGTCCGCCGACGCGGCGCCAGTATGATCAGATCGAACAAGGCCAGCAGACCGCAGACAAACACGGCGATGACCAACAACAGCGGGAAATTTAGTGACATAGGGCCTGACTATTCCAACCTGAGCACTGCAAGGAAAGCTTCTTGTGGAATTTCCACGTTGCCGACCTGCTTCATGCGTTTCTTACCGGCCTTCTGCTTTTCAAGCAGCTTGCGCTTACGGCTCACGTCGCCACCGTAACATTTGGCCAGTACGTTCTTTCTGAGCGCCTTGACGGTTGTCCGCGCGATAATCTGGCCGCCGATGGCAGCCTGGATTGCCACGTCGAACATCTGACGAGGAATCAGTTCTTTCATCTTTTCAGTCAACGCCCGGCCTTTGTAGGCCGCGTTGTCACGGTGCACGATCAGCGCCAGGGCATCGACCTTGTCGCCATTGATCAGCACATCCAGCTTCACCAGGTTCGCCGACTGGTAACGATCAAAATGATAGTCCAGCGACGCATACCCGCGACTGGTCGACTTCAGGCGATCGAAGAAATCCAGGACCACTTCGTTCATCGGCAGATCGTAGGTCACTTGAACCTGGGTACCGAGGAACAGCATGTCGTGCTGAATACCCCGCTTTTCGATACACAGCGTAATGACGTTACCCAGGTGCTCCTGAGGCACAAGAATATTCGCCCGTACGATAGGCTCACGCATGTCCTCGATGCTGGAGAGGTCTGGCAGCTTCGACGGGTTATCGACGTAAATGGTTTCACCGGTCTTGAGCAGCAGCTCGAAGATTACGGTCGGCGCCGTGGTGATCAGGTCCAGGTCGTACTCGCGCTCCAGGCGCTCCTGAATGATCTCCATGTGCAGCATGCCGAGGAAGCCGCAACGGAAGCCGAAGCCCAGGGCATCAGAGCTTTCCGGCGTGTACTGCAGCGACGAGTCGTTGAGGGTGAGTTTCTGCAGCGCTTCGCGGAAGTCTTCGAAGTCGTCGGAACTGACCGGGAACAGACCGGCGTAGACCTGCGGCTGGATACGTTTGAAGCCGGGCAGCATTTCGACGTCTGGCGTGGAGCTCAGGGTCAGGGTGTCACCGACCGGCGCACCATGGATGTCCTTGATACCCGCAATGATGAAGCCCACTTCGCCCGCTTTCAGATCGACGGTCGCCGTGTGCTTGGGGTTGAACACGCCGACGCTGTCGACCAGGTGAATCTTGCCGGTCGACTTGACGAGAATCTTGTCGCCCTTCTTGACGCGGCCGTGACGCACGCGAACCAGGGAAACAACGCCCAGGTAGTTATCGAACCAGGAGTCGATGATCAAGGCTTGCAGCGGGTCTTCGATGTTGCCGGTCGGCGCGGGAATGGTATGCACCAGCCGTTCCAGCACTTCATCCACACCCATGCCACTTTTGGCGCTGCACGCCACGGCATCGGTGGCGTCGATACCGATGATCTTCTCGATCTCTTCCTTGACGCGGTCGGGATCGGCCTGCGGCAAGTCCATTTTGTTCAGGACTGGCATGACTTCCAGGCCCTGTTCGATGGCGGTGTAGCAGTTGGCAACGGACTGTGCCTCCACGCCCTGACCGGCATCGACCACCAGCAGCGCGCCTTCACAGGCGGCCAGCGAGCGACTGACTTCATAGGTGAAGTCGACATGGCCCGGGGTATCAATGAAGTTCAACTGGTAGGTGATGCCGTCCTTCGCCTTGTAATACAGGGTAACGCTGTGGGCCTTGATCGTGATCCCGCGTTCACGCTCCAGGTCCATGGAATCAAGCACCTGAGCTTCCATTTCGCGCTCGGACAGGCCGCCGCACATCTGAATGAAACGGTCAGCCAGCGTCGACTTGCCATGGTCAATGTGGGCGATGATGGAGAAATTGCGGATATGACTCAAATCACTCACGGATCAACACTCGAAAAAGGTTGCAGGCAGACTGCCCGCCGAAAAATAGCCGGGAATTGTACCTGAAGGAAGGCTTGGGCGTCACGTTCACACGCACCGTCAGCAGCCACAAGACCATCGGGCACAAAAAAGGAGCGGACATGCCGCTCCTTTTTTCCGTTATGGCTGATTATTCCGCCAGTTTGAACGTGATGAATGTCGCACGACCCTGCCGCAGGACGCGCATGGAGACCGACCGGTTCTTCGGCAGGCCCTTGGCCACCTCAGTGAACTGCTTCGCCGAAGTAATGGCCTGGTTGTTCAGATGAGTGATCACGTCACCGGTCTGCAGACCGATCAGCGAAGCCGGACCGTCCTGCACGTCCTTGATGACCACGCCACCTTTGAGGTCCAGTGACTTCATCTGCTCAGCGGTCAGGTCGGCCACCGAAACGCCCAGACGATTGCTGCTGCGCTCGACACCGGCGTCTGCGCCAGCACCCATTTCCTCGCCTTCGGCAGGCAACGCACCCACGGTGACGGTGAGTTTCTGGCGCTTGCCGTCACGAATCACTTCCAGCTCGGCCTTGCTGCCGTCCTTCAGGTTGCCGATCAAGTGCGGTAAGTCTGCGGACATGACGATTGGCGTGCCGTTGGCGCTGAGAATCACGTCACCGACCTGCAAACCGCCTTTGGCAGCCGGACCGTTATCCAGAACCTGCGCCACCAGCGCACCGGCCGGCTTGTCCAGGCCGAACGACTCGGCCAGATCCTTGTTCACTTCCTGGATCACGACACCCAGCCAGCCGCGATTAACCTTGCCGTTGGCCTTGAGCTGATTGGCAACGTCCATGGCTACATCGATGGGAATCGCGAACGACAGGCCCATGAAACCACCGGAACGGGTGAAGATCTGCGAGTTGATGCCCACGACTTCACCGGCCATGTTGAACAGCGGACCACCGGAGTTGCCCGGGTTGATCGCCACGTCCGTCTGGATGAACGGCACATAGGTGTCGTTCGGCAGGCTGCGGCCTTTGGCGCTCACGATACCTTTGGTCACCGAATGGTCAAAACCGAACGGAGAACCGATCGCCAGGACCCACTCGCCGACTTTCAGCTTATCGGAGTTGCCCAGCTTGACGGTCGGGAGATCCTTGCCATCAATCTTCAGAACGGCCACGTCGGTACGCGGGTCAGTGCCGATCAGCTTGGCTTTCATTTCACTGCGATCAGACAGGCGCACGAGGATCTCGTCCGCACCGTCGATGACGTGGTTGTTGGTCAGGATGTAACCATCAGCAGAGATGATGAACCCCGAACCCAGCGACTGCGCTTCGCGCTGGCGGTCACCTTTGCCCGATCCAGGTGGACGCGATCCTGGCGGCATGCTGCGCTCCAGAAATTCGCGCAACATCGGTGGCAGACCTTCCAGATCAGGTGCCTGCCCTTGAGCCACCGCACGATCCGGTAGCTTCTGGCGAGTACTGATGTTCACAACGGCCGGCGAAGCCTGCTCCACCAGAGAGGTGAAATCCGGCAAGGCTTCGGCCTGCGCAGTAAGGACCTGACCGAGCATCAGCACCGCGGCCATCCAGGACAAATAGGTTTTCAAGCGTGGTATCGACATACGGCTCCCGTTCACAACGAGCATGGTTAAGCGGTACGAACCGACAGGTTCGAGGAGCATCTGCACCTCGCAAGTCTTGCTCAGTGCGTGGCTCTCAGCCAGTTTTACTCTCAATCAGCTTTCTGAAAGCTGAAACAACAAAAGGCCAGAGCCGCTAAGCTGTGACCTATAGAAAAAAAAGATTCTGATTGCAACCTGCAAAGCTGACCAAACATTTCAGCCTCTCGTCCTGCCCCCCGGAAATACGGGGCCATTGGCATGAAACGTCCAATATGAAACCTTTTTCATAGTGGACGTTTACGGTTTTGTCAGGTTACTTCCTGGTGGTCGGCGCAGCAGCATCGTTGCGCATGGACAGCGCGATCCGCTCGGCAGTCCCGATCGGGATTTCACCCACGACCGTCACCATCGCGTCACCCTTAGGGGTCGTCAAACGACGGGAAACTGCAACGGTAGGACCCAACTGAGTCCGGATGTCAGTCACGGCGGCGCCGCTGACAGGCTCGATGAACACCGAAAAGCGGGCCAGACCGTCGTCATACATGAGACTGGTCACCAACGCCTTGGAATCGGGGTCCTTGCGAGCCGCTGCGCTGCTGAGTTCGAACCCTGGCGGCAGCCAGTCCGAATGCCATGCCACTTGCTGCTTCTGAGCATCAGCCTTGGTCTTCACGACCTCGACCGGCTTGCAATCGGCGCTCGGCTGCAGCATCTGATCAGTCGGCGGATGGGTATCAAGTTCGGTGAACTGGAAACGTTCAAGGAGCTGACCTTTGTCGCTGAGCAGCAACGACTTCAGCGGCAGACCGGTTTCACTGTCCAGATGCAATTCGATACCGTATCGGTGCTGATCACGCGGCGTCAGGGTGACAACCACCGCTGGCCGACCAGCCACCCTGGAATTACCCCCTACCTTCATGTCGTACCACGCCGACAACTTCGCCGCGTCAAACGCATGAGCCGGGGAATCGGGAATATTCGAGACGCCCGCCACCAGGGTACCGCTGACGCATTGGGTGACCCCATCGACGCGCAGTACTTCCTGGGCGGATCCATCAAGCTGAAGGAGATGCTCACGAACCTTGCCGTCTACAACCCGATGCCAGATTCGATGAGTGGAAAAACTTCCATTGCGTTCGTAAACGAAAGTGCCTTGGAAACTTTGCTGCTGCTCTGCCTGCGCAAGACGCTTGAGCTGATCTTGCGCGTCATCGGCATGAACTGGAAGGACCAGCCATCCACCAAGCAGAAGCGGCACTAGAGGGATGGCGCGCATGATCCTCCTTAACGGTTTTCCAGGCTGGCGGCACGTGCGTATGGCAGAGCGCTTTCAGTGCCTTTCAACGCAGCTTGCTGAGCGTGTTGACGCAGGTACCCCGGCAGACGCTGATCGTGCCAGCCAGCCTGGTTCTGCATGACACCGCTGGCCATCGGGCCTGGAGCCTGCTCGCTTTCGGTGTAACCGGCCAGAACCGCCGGCCCTTTGACCTGAGGCATGGCGACGTTCGAAGGCTGCGGCGATTGCTGAGCGAGTTGGGCGCCAGCGATCTCATCCTGGTTGTACAGACGAACGCCTGCCAGCACAGCCACGGTCACCGAAGCCGCTACCGCCAGACGACCCAGCGTGCGCCAAGGCCCACGACCGGCCTTCAAAGGGCTGATCTCATCTGCAATCGCAGCCGATACAGCCGCCGAAATGTCCAGGTGAGGCATCAACAATTCTTTATGCATTGCTGCACGAGCAATTTGATAACGCGACCATGTGGCACGTGTATCCGCATCGTCGATTGCGTTGAGCACCCGACGTAATTCCAATTCGTCCGCTTCGTTATCCATCACCGCGGACAGCGATTCCTGCAGGGCTTCACGACTCATGGCGGTTCCTCTCATATGGCTGTCGCCGCTGTCTCAGGTTTCCTGCAACAAAGGCTGCAGGGCTTTATCGATGGCTTCCCGAGCGCGAAAAATGCGAGAGCGCACGGTACCAACCGGACATTGCATAACGCTCGCAATGTCTTCGTAACTCAGACCGTCAAACTCACGCAAAGTTAGAGCTGTACGCAAATCTTCTGGCAGTAGCTGGATGGTCCGATGGACGGTGCCCTCGATCTCATCCCTTAACAATGCACGCTCCGGCGACTCGATGTCCTTGAGGCCATGATCGCCGTCGTAGAACTCCGCGTCTTCAGATCTCACATCGCTGTCCGGCGGTCGCCGACCTCGCGACACCAGATAGTTTTTCGCCGTGTTAATGGCAATGCGGTACAACCACGTATAAAACGCACTGTCGCCGCGAAAGTTTCCAAGCGCGCGGTAAGCCTTGATAAAAGCCTCTTGCGCAACATCCTGGGCTTCGTGGGTGTCGTGGACAAATCGCACGATCAACCCAAGAATTTTGTGCTGATATTTCACCACTAGCAGATCAAAGGCTCGCTTGTCGCCGCGCTGTACGCGTTCGACCAGTTGCTGATCCTCTTCCTGGGTTAGCATGAACACTCCTCATAGAGCTCAAAGGAGTGTCGCAGAGGCTGCTTCACAGGCTTGCAAACATAGACTCGGGCTTTTCGCAAAAGTTCTCCCCCCTTCAAGCAAGTTTCCGGCGAGCGTCGGTAGCCCGCACGAAAAACGCAGCTCGAACCAGGTCGGCTGCGTGAATAATCTTGTCGTCGAAAGCGTTTGCGCAGATGTGAAAACCATCCCCGCACCACGCCGACGCTGTCCCTTTATCGGCAACCCTCTATTGAACGTAGGGCTTTATGAAAAGTTCCCACATTTCGCGCTAGAGCGTGAGACACACATCATCGTGTTTGTAGGATCCAAATTCGACAGTTACCTCACCATTGAATTTGCCCGCCAACGGTATGCACGATGTGGCGGAGTAGCGCACAATCCGTCCCCCGCCGTGATTCACAATTGCCATAAAATCGCGGCTATTGTGCCGTTCTCACTCTTTACATACTAGTGGCCATTTAGAAGCCGGAATCAGTCATGAGTCGACATTTTCAACACGATGTACTGGTGATCGGCAGCGGTGCTGCCGGATTGAGTCTGGCACTGACATTGCCGAGTCATTTGCGCATCGCGGTTTTGAGCAAAGGTGACCTCGCCAATGGCTCGACTTTCTGGGCACAGGGCGGCGTTGCCGCTGTTCTGGATAACGCCGACACGGTTCAGTCACACGTTGAAGACACGCTCAATGCCGGTGGCGGGCTGTGCAACGAAGCCGCCGTGCGTTTCACTGTCGAGCACAGCCGCGAAGCCATTCAATGGTTGATCGACCTGGGTGTGCCTTTTACTCGAGATGATCATTCGACGGTAGAAGACGGTGGCTTCGAATTCCACCTGACCCGTGAAGGCGGCCACAGCCATCGGCGGATCATTCATGCGGCGGACGCAACGGGCGCCGCGATTTTTCGGACCTTGCTGGCGCAGGCCAGGACGCGCCCGAACATCGAGCTGCTCGAACAGCGTGTCGCCATCGATCTAATCACTGAACGCCGGCTCGGTCTGGAAGGAGAGCGGTGCCTGGGCGCGTATGTGCTGGATCGTTCGACCGGCGAAGTGGACACCCACAGCGCCCGCTTCACGATTCTCGCATCTGGCGGCGCGGCCAAGGTTTACCTCTATACCAGCAATCCTGATGGCGCCTGCGGCGATGGCATTGCAATGGCATGGCGCTCAGGTTGCCGGGTGGGTAATCTTGAATTCAACCAGTTTCACCCGACCTGCCTGTATCACCCACAGGCCAAGAGTTTTCTGGTCACCGAGGCCTTGCGCGGCGAAGGCGCTTATTTGAAGCTGCCGAATGGCGATCGGTTCATGGAGCGCTTCGACCCACGCGCCGAACTGGCGCCTCGGGACATCGTCGCCCGGGCCATTGACCATGAAATGAAGCGTCTGGGCATCGACTGCGTCTATCTGGACATCAGCCATAAACCCGCGGACTTCGTCAAAACGCATTTTCCAACGGTCTACGAACGCTGCCTGACGTTCGGCATCGATATCACCCGCCAGGCCATTCCGGTGGTGCCCGCTGCCCATTACACCTGCGGCGGCGTGCTCGTCGATCAGCACGGCCGCACCGACGTGCCCGGGCTGTATGCCATCGGCGAAACCAGCTTTACCGGCCTGCACGGCGCCAACCGTATGGCCAGCAATTCGCTGCTGGAATGTTTTGTCTACGCGCGCTCCGCAGCGAACGACATCATGACCCAGTTGCCGGACATCGCTCAGCCTCGGGATTTGCCATCCTGGGATGCCAGCCAGGTCACCGATTCGGACGAAGACGTGATCATTGCGCACAACTGGGATGAGTTACGGCGGTTCATGTGGGACTACGTCGGCATTGTGCGAACCAACAAGCGGTTGCAACGCGCCCAGCACAGGGTCCGCCTGCTGCTGGACGAGATCGATGAGTTCTACAGCAACTATAAAGTCAGCCGCGACCTGATCGAGTTGCGCAACCTGGCTCAGGTGGCGGAATTGATGATTGCGTGCGCGATGGCTCGCAAAGAGAGTCGTGGTCTGCATTACACGCTGGACTACCCGGACATGCTGCCCGAGGCGCTCGACACTATTCTGGCGCCGCCCACCTATTGCGGCTGAACTTCAAACGCAGACGCAGGCGCCGGTGCAGATCCGGCGCCATGGCATCCGCCGGAATGCAAACGCTCCTGACCCACCTGCGCGTCAATCCATTGCCTGTCATCAGACGGAACCTGAGCACCACGATACGTGGCAGCGCCATGCTGTCGGGTCGCAATTGCACGGCTTGCCATCCGCCGTGTTCATTCCACACCTGCCATCCCGAGCTGTCTCGGCGCAAACCGGTGTAGGCGTGCTCATGACTCAACAGAATGGATCGATGCAGATAACGCAGGCCATGCAGCAGACACAACAACACGCCGACCGCCTTGGCCCAGACGGGAATATCAAGTAGAAAAACCGCGATCAACGCCAGCAACTGGGCACCGATGTAGGCCGTCAGCAATGCTCGGGAGCGCTGCCAACGGCACTCGAACCGATCATTTCGGCTGGACACGGTCCAGGATCATTCGAACCATGCGCTGCAGCTCAGGGTCTTCAGATTCGCCGCGTTGCATGAACCAGCCGAACATGTCCTGATCTTCACAGGTCAGCAGACGCACGTAGAGCGCACGGTCAACGTCATTGAGCGAGGGATAGACCTCTCTGACGAACGGCACCAGCAACACATCCAGTTCGAGCATGCCGCGGCGGCTATGCCAAAAGAGGCGATTGAGTTCAACATCTTCGACCATGGGGCGCTCCTCAAATTTGCGGGCGAGTATACAGGGCCGTGCTGTTCGGGCGTACCCGCAGTTAGTCGCAGGTTTTTGCAAGAGTCTTTAACCCGACTTGCATATACCCATTAACGAGACACAGCACTATGATGGTGCCCCAGACTTCTACCCACGCGATGACTCATGGCCGATTCCGCTTTTTTCTGTCCACTCTCCCACGAAGGTGTACTGGCCGTTCGCGGCGTAGACGCCGGCAAATTCCTTCAAGGCCAACTGACCTGCAACATGGATTACCTGAGCGATGCCAAAGCCACGCTTGGAGCCCGCTGCACTCAGAAAGGCCGCATGCAGTCCAGCTTCCGCATCCTTCTGGAAGGCGATGGTGTGCTTTTGGCCATGGCCAGTGAATTGATCGACGCTCAATTGCTGGACCTGAAAAAATACGCAGTGTTCTCCAAATCCAGGCTGACCGACGAGAGCGCATCATGGGTGCGTTTTGGCCTGAACGATGGCGACGGTGCGCTGGTCAGCCTCGGCCTCGACCTGCCACACGAAACCGATTCGGTCGTACGGGCCAACGATCTGATCGCGATTCGCGTTTCCCCTGCTCGCGCGGAGTTGTGGGTTCGCGCCGATCAGGCCGAAGAGATACGCAACCGTCTGGCCGCACAATTGCCGGAAGGCACATTGAATGACTGGCTGTTGGGCCAGATTCGTGCCGGTATCGGTCAGGTGTTTGGTCAGACCCGCGAAGAATTTATCCCGCAGATGATCAACCTGCAGGCCGTCGGCGGCGTCAGCTTCAAGAAAGGTTGCTACACCGGGCAGGAAATCGTCGCGCGGATGCAATACCTGGGCAAACTCAAACGTCGGCTCTATCGCCTGACATTGCCGGGCAGCGACGTGCCCGAACCGGGTGTCGAACTGTTTTCACCGGTCAACGCCAGCTCGGCGGGCAATGTGGTGGTCGCAGCGCGGGCTGGCGACACTGTCGAGCTGCTGGCGGTTCTGCAGGCCGACGCTGTCGAAGACGGCAACATACGTCTCGGCACTGCGGAGGGTAAGGCTCTGCAGCTGGCCGAACTGCCTTACACGCTGGACGCCAAGCTTGAAACACAGCGTTAACCCGCTTGAATGAAAGAGCCGCACGTCAGCGCAGTGGGTTGTGCTCCCGCCACAACGTGGCCGGGGGCGTTGGCCGAAATGCACCATCCAGGGATCCGACATGAGCAGTATGGCTGACGAGGTGCAGAGGGACCTGATCAAGGCGATCGACAGAGACGCCTTGTTCTTGCCGACGCTGCCGGAAGTGGCAATGAAAATCCGTCTGGCTGCGGAAGATTCGGAAATCACCATCGCAGCCCTCAGCAAAGTCATTGGCAGTGACACCGCCCTCTCCGCCCGCCTGATCAAGGTGGTGAACAGCCCGTTGCTGCGGCCCAACTTCGAAGTCAGTGACGTGCTGACCGCCGTTCGCCGCCTGGGCGTGAATTACAGCTGTAACCTGGCCATCGGTCTGGTGGTGGAACAGATGTTTCACGCCAAGTCCGGAGTCGTCGAGTCCAAGATGCGTGACATCTGGAAACTGAGCCTGCAGGTTGCCGGCGTCAGCAGCGCGCTCAGTATGAAGCGCACCCACCTGAAAGCCGACAAGGCCACGCTGGCCGGCCTGATTCATCTGATTGGCGTACTGCCGATCCTGACCTACGCCGAAGACAACTTCGAATTGCTGGCCGACCCGGTGAGCCTGAACCATGTGATCGAACGCATTCACCCGATCATCGGCGAACGGTTGCTACGCTCTTGGGACTTTCCAGAAGCGCTGGCGATCGTGCCGAAACAGTTTCAGAACTTCGCACGGGTCTCCACTCAGGCCGATTACGTTGACCTGGTGCAAGTCGCGACCGTGCACGTCCATGAGGCGACCGGACGGCCTTATCCGAATCTGGACGTTATGGCGATGCCTGCCGTCAACCAGTTGGGGCTGAACATGGCCGATGGCGCGCTGATCAACGAAATGAATGAAGCAATGACGTTGCTGTACTGACTCATCGCTGCCCGCCGTAGTGAGCCTGAAAGGCGCGGCCCCGTACCAATGGGGTGTGTCAGTCACCAGCGATGCCGCTGACCCACTGCATTTCTGCTGCAAGCACCTACGATGGAGTGACAGCCGGGAAGGTCACTCGAACCTTCAGACCGCGCTCTGCCCCGTCATGCAGGGTGATCTTCGCCAAGTGCGCGCGGCAGATTTCGCCGACTATTGCGAGGCCGAGCCCCGAACCGGTGCTCTGCTGGTTGCGCCGGTAGAAACGCTCAAACACGCGATCGCGCTCGTGGAGTGGAATGCCCGGGCCGTCATCCTCGACTTCAAGCACGCAGGGCGAATGCACCCTTAGCACCACATTGCCACCAGATGGCGTGTGTGCGAGGGCGTTGTCCACGAGGTTGCTCAGCAGTTCGTTGAGCAAGGTTGGCTCACCGCGCATCCAGACCGGCTGATCGGCTTCCAGCGCCAGGGCCACGCCGCGGGCATGGGCAAGCGGCGCCATCGCCATGCCTAACTCCCGCGCCAGTTGGCTGAGGTCCAGCAACTGCGCCCCGCCTTCAGCAATCGCCCGAGCACCGTTTTCGATACGCGCCAGCGACAGCAATTGATTGGCCAGATGCGTGAGCTTATCTGTCCCAATGGCCGCGCTTTCCAGCGTGCTGCGCCAGGCCGCCGGCTCCTGGTCACGTAACCCCAATTCGACCCGTGCCTTGAGCGCGGCCAGTGGCGTGCGCAGTTCGTGAGCGGCATCGGCGATGAACTGGGCCTGACGTTCGAACTGCATGCGCAGGCGCTCGGTGAAGTGGTTGAGCGAAATGACCAGCGGCCGCAGTTCATGCTGCACCTCGACCATGGGCAACGAACGTAGATCGTCAGGCTCGCGCTCCTCTACCGCCGTGCGCAAGCGATCCAGCGGTCGCAGTGCGGCGCTGACGGTAAACCACACCAGCAGCAACGCGCCACTGCCGAGCATGCCCAGACGTAACAGCGTATCGGCCATCAAGCCTCGCGCCATGCTCACCCGCTGCTCCTCGGTCTCGGCCACGCGGATTTCGGCCATGCCATTCATGTTCGGCTCGCTCACCGCTTTGAGCAGGCTGACGACCCGCACATCCTGGCCCTGATAGCGCGCGCTGTAGAACTTGGCCAGCGCCGGGTAAGCATCGGTGCGCGGCGTGCCGGGAGGCGGCCCGGGGAGATTTTCGTAACCCGAGATCAGCTTCTGATTGATGTCATTGACCTGGTAATAAATCCGGCCAGCGCTGTCATAGGCAAAGGTATCAAGGGCCACGTAGGGCACGTCGGCGCTGAGGGTGCCGTCACGCTCGGACAATCCGGCCGCGATGGTCCGCGCCGAGGCCAGAAGCGTGCGGTCATAGGCGGTGTCCGCTGCTTCGCGACCGTTCCAGTAGGCGCTCATGCCGCTGGCGATCATCAACACGACCAGCAGCAATCCCAGGTTCCACAGCAGGCGCCAGCGCAGGCTGTTTTCCGCAGCGGGGAACGGATTAAGCATCCCGGCTTTCCAGCAAATAGCCCAGACCACGGAAGGTCACGATACCCACCGGATGGCCGTCGAGCTTCTTGCGCAAACGGTGGACGTAGATTTCGATGGCGTCGGCGCTGGCGTCTTCGTCCAGCCCGAACACCTGCGCCGCCAGTTGCTCCTTGCTCATCACCCGACCGGGACGGGCGATCATTGCTTCGAGCACCGACTGCTCGCGAGAGGTCAGCGTCAGCACCTCGTCGGCCAGCGTGAAACGCCGGGTATCGAGGTCATACACCAGCACGCCACAACGCTGCTGCCGTTCGCCGCCCAATACGCTGCGTCGCAACAGCGCCTTGACCCGCGCTTCCAGCTCCGACAACTCGAAGGGTTTGGCCAGATAATCATCGGCTCCAAGATTCAGACCGTGTACCCGATCCTTGACGTCGCTGCGGGCGGTCAGCATCAACACCGGGATGTTCTTGCCCCGGCCGCGCAAGCGTGCCAGCACTTCGAAGCCGTCCATGCGCGGCAGGCCGACATCCAGGATCGCCACCGCATACTCTTCGCTGCCCAAGGCAAGATCAGCCGCCACCCCGTCATGCAGAACGTCCACGGTCAGCCCGCTGCCCTTGAGCGCCAGCGCGACGCTTTCAGCCAGTTGCAGATGGTCTTCGACGAGCAAAACACGCATCGGCTTCTCCCGATTGAGACGTTTGGTGGAGGCGGAGTTTACAGGCGCGCCGCCTCCTGTGAAGGCCTCAAAAACGTCAAACACTGCCGCAAGACGCGCCACTTTCTGGCGAAAGCTTCTTGAAAGGTAGTTGAAAGGTTGATGAAAGCTTCGCCGATTAGGATCTGGTTACGACTTGTTACGGTTGCCAGCATTGCGCCACCCGTGACACCCGGGTCGTGACGAAAAACGCCTCGATGCGTTTTCAACAATAAAAACAATATCGGAGTTATCGGTGATGATCTCACTGCAATCCTCGGCCACGGCGCCGTCTGAACCCCATGCTGTTTTGAGTACACTTCGCGATATTGTTGCGCAGTGCATCGTCACGTCCTCGCCCCTGATTCCTGTGCGTTTACGACGCTAGCGAATCACAGCCTGATCGACCACCAGCCCCATCTGAACGCATCCAAAAACAACAACTCCGTCGGAGACTGACCATGAACCTATCGTTGCGCCGTATCAGCGTCGCCGCCAGCTGCATGCTGGTAGCCACTCAACTGTGGGCGGCCGAGCCCAATCGTCCTGAATGCATCGCACCGGCGTCGCCGGGGGGTGGTTTTGACCTCACGTGCAAACTGGCACAAAGCGCGCTGGTCAACGAGAAAATTCTGACCAAGCCAATGCGCGTGACCTACATGCCGGGTGGCGTAGGTGCCGTCGCCTACAACGCCGTAGTCGCTCAGCGCCCTGCTGATGCAGGCACGCTGGTAGCGTGGTCCAGCGGTTCGCTGCTGAACCTGGCGCAAGGCAAGTTCGGTCGTTTCGACGAAAACGCCGTGCGCTGGCTGGCGGCGGTCGGTACCAGTTATGGCGCCATCGCGGTCAAGGCGGATTCGCCCTACAAGAGCCTGGACGATCTGGTCAAAGCGCTGAAAGCCGACCCAAGCAAAGTGGTCATCGGTTCCGGCGGCACCGTCGGCAGTCAGGACTGGATGCAAACCGCGCTGATCGCCAAGGCCGCTGGTATCAACCCGCGCGACTTGCGCTATGTCGCGCTCGAAGGCGGCGGTGAAATCGCCACTGCGTTGCTGGGCGGCCACATTCAGGTCGGCTCCACCGACATCTCCGACTCCATGCCGCACATTCTCAGTGGCGACATGCGCCTGCTGGCGGTGTTCTCCGAACAACGTCTGGACGAGCCGGAAATGAAGAATATCCCCACCGCCCGGGAGCAAGGCTACGACATCGTCTGGCCTGTGGTCCGTGGCTTCTACCTCGGCCCGAAGGTGACCGACGAGGAGTACAACTGGTGGAAAGCGGCGTTCGACAAGCTGCTGGCATCGGAAGACTTCGCCAAGCTGCGTGACCAGCGCGAGCTGTTCCCGTTCGCCATGACCGGTGACGAGCTGGACAAGTACGTGAAGACCCGCGTGGGTGAATACAAAGTGCTGGCCAAGGAATTCGGCCTGATTCAGTGATTGAACTGCCCTGAGTGGTTCTCGATTGACTGACGTGAGGGTGCGCCGCCTGCGCGGTGGCGCCACCCGGGAGCTTTCCATGGTCTTGCAACGCATTTTCGCCTTCGTGCTGCTGTTGGCCTGTATCGGCCTGGCGCTGATGGCTTGGCCTTATCAGGCACCTTTTTCCTACGAACCTGTCGGGCCGCGCGCCTTTCCTTTGCTGATGCTGGGGCTGATGGGCCTTTCGCTGCTGTACATGCTGTTTCGCCCCACGCCGATCAAGCACTCCGAAGACGAGCCCCCCCTGGATCGTCCGACGCTGATCAAGATCGCCGTGTGCACTGGTTTGCTGTTGATCTTTGCAGGCCTGTTCGAACCGTTGGGTTTCGTGCTGAGCAGCATGCTGGTCGGCATTCCCATGGCGCGCCTGTACGGCGGTCGCTGGGTGCCCAGCGTCATCATCATCACGTTGATGAGCATCGGCCTGTATCTGCTCTTCGACAAAGTGATGGATGTGCCCCTGCCCCTCGGCCTGCTCGACGTTCTGGAGAACTGATATGGATACTCTCGGCTATCTCGGCCAGGGCTTCGGCGTCGCGCTGACCCCGTACAACCTGGTCACTGCGCTTTCTGGCACGCTGATCGGCACCATCGTCGGCCTGCTGCCGGGCCTGGGTCCGATCAACGGCGTGGCGCTGCTAATCCCCATCGCCTTCGCTCTGGGCCTTCCGCCCGAGTCGGCATTGATTCTGCTGGCAGCCGTGTATCTGGGTTGCGAGTACGGCGGGCGTATCAGCTCGATTCTGCTCAATATTCCGGGTGAAGCGTCAACCGTCATGACCACGCTGGACGGTTACCCCATGGCCCGCCAAGGCCTGGCAGGCGTCGCGCTGTCACTGTCCGCGTGGAGTTCGTTCATCGGTGCGCTGATTGCGACCTGCGGCATGGTGCTATTTGCGCCATTGCTGGCGAAATGGGCGATTGCTTTTGGCCCTGCGGAATATTTCGTGTTGATGGTCTTCGCCATTGTCTGCCTGGGCGGCATGGCCGGCGATCGCCCGCTGAAGACGTTCGTTGCAGCATTGATCGGACTTTTTTTGTCGAGCATCGGCATCGACGCCAACAGCGGCGTCTACCGTTTTACCGGCGACAACATTCACTTGGCAGACGGCATCCAGTTCGTGGTGTTGGTGTTGGGCCTTTTCTCGATCAGCGAAATCTTGCTGTTGCTGGAAAAGACCCATCACGGTCAGGAAGCGGTCAAGGCGACCGGCCGCATGATGTTCAACGTCAAGGAAGCTGCCGCGGTGTTCGTCGTCAACCTGCGTTGCGGGGTGATGGGCTTCATCATGGGCGTGTTGCCGGGTGCTGGCGCCACGCTGGCCAGCGCCGTGGCGTACATGACCGAGAAACGTATCGCAGGTAAAAGCGGCAAGTTCGGACAAGGTGACATGCGCGGCCTGGCTGCCCCTGAAACCGCCATCGGTGGCGCAGCCTGTGGCGCACTGGTGCCGATGCTGACCCTCGGCGTACCGGGTTCGGGCACCACGGCCGTGATGATCGGCGCACTGTCGCTGTACAACATCACGCCGGGCCCGTTGCTGTTCCAGCAACAACCCGATCTGGTCTGGGGTCTGATCGCATCGCTGTTCGTCGCCAACGTCATGCTGGTGATCCTGAACATTCCAATGATCCGTGTGTTCACTCGCATTCTCGCCGTACCGAACTGGGCGCTGGTGCCGGTGATCGCGATCATTACCGGGATCGGCGTCTACGCGGTTCACGCCACCACCTTCGACCTGTTTCTGATGGTCGGCATCGGCATCTTCGGTTACATCCTGCGCAAACTGGATTTCCCGTTGTCGCCGATCCTGCTGGGGTTCATCCTCGGCGGATTGATGGAACAGAACCTGCGTCGGGCGCTGTCGATCTCTAACGGTTCGCTGGAAATTCTCTGGTCGAGTCCGATCACCCTGGGTGTATGGTTGCTGACCGTGATCATGCTGGCGTTCCCGCTGCTGCGCATCTGGCGCAAGCGTTCGCAACGTCGCGCGCTGGCCGATGTCTGATAGGCCCTTCAGAACGTGGTGGGGAACGCCGCTGGTCGGCCTGCTGGGAGGTTATCTCGCCAGCCAGGTCGGCTGGCCGTTGCCCTGGATGGTCGGCTCGTTGCTCGCGATCATCCTGGTCCGCTGCCTGACCCCGTGGCAGTTGGCTGAAATCCCCGGCGGCCGCAAATGCGGCCAATGGGTGGTCGGCATCGGGATCGGCCTGCACTTCACCCCTGTCGTCATCGAACAAGTTCTCTCCCATTTCGGCCTGATCTTCGTCGGTGCGCTGGTGACCAGCGTGTCCAGCGTGGTGGGCGTGTGGTTGATGCTGCGCACGGGCGAAGACCGCGCCACGGCGTTCTTTTCCAGCATGCCTGGCGGGTCGGGCGAGATGGTCAATCTCGGTGCACGCAATGGCGCGGTCCTGAGCAATGTGGCGGCCGGTCAAAGTCTGCGCGTGCTGGCCGTTGTCCTGTGCGTTCCGGCGATTTTCAAATACCTGATGGGCAATGGCGCCCCGCCGTCTCACGCCACGATTGTCGACTGGACGTGGCTTGCGTTGCTGTTTCCGCTGGGTGCCTTGGTCGCCTGGCTGTGGCAGCGCATGAAGCAGCCCAATCCCTGGCTGTTCGGGCCACTGCTGGTGAGCGGGGTGATCAGTGTCAGTTTCGACCTGCACATCGGCCTGCCGAATGGCGGTAGCCAACTAGGGCAATGGTTGATCGGCAGCGGTCTGGGGTGTCACTTCAACCGCGCGTTCTTCCGTCGCGCACCTTCTTTTATAGGACGGACGCTGGTCGGGACGGCGCTGACCATGAGCATCGCGGCGCTGTGTGCGTTGGCATTGAGCACCGCGACCCATCTGGACCTGCGCTCGTTGACCCTGGGTATGATGCCCGGCGGCATCGCGGAAATGAGCCTCACGGCCGAAGTGCTCCAACTGTCGGTGCCACTGGTCACCGCGATGCAGGTGATGCGATTGTTGTTCGTGCTGTTTTTGGCCGAGCCGTTGTTCAGGTACTGGAACCGGCAGTCGGCGGTGTGATCTTCTTGTCATGACCGTTCCCACGCTCAGCGTCCGTTGACGCGGAGCGTCAATCAAGGCGTTACCACGCCGAACGTGGGAACGATCACTGCGATCAGTGCATACCTACACCTGTTCAGGCAATCGCCAGTCAATCGGTGCAATGCCGTTCTGCTCCAGAAACTTGTTGGCCATGCCGAAATGCCCGCAGCCCAGAAAGCCTTTATAAGCCGACAACGGCGAGGGATGAACGGAGGTGAGGATCTTGTGCTTGGTCGCGTCAATGAGCTTTTTCTTGCTCTGAGCGTGGGCGCCCCACAGCAGGAATACCAGATGCGGTTGATGGGCGCTGACGGTTTCGATGATTTTATCGGTGAAATGCTGCCAGCCTCTCCCCGCGTGTGAGGCGGCATTGGCACGTTCGACGGTCAGCGTGGTGTTGAGCATCAGCACGCCTTGATCGGCCCATGACTGCAAGTAGCCGTGATTGGGGATGTCGATGTTCAGGTCGCGCTTGAGCTCTTTGTAGATGTTCACCAACGACGGCGGTGCCGGCACGCCGGGCTGTACCGAGAAGCACAGGCCATGGGCCTGATTCGGGCCGTGGTACGGGTCCTGGCCGAGAATGACCACCTTGACCTTGTCCAGCGGCGTAGAGTTCAGCGCATTGAAGATCAGCGGTCCGGGCGGATAGATCTCCTTGCCCGCCGCATGTTCCTGGCGCAGGAACTCGCGCAGTTCGCCCATGTAGGGCTTTTCGAATTCTTCACGCAGGGCCTGTTTCCAGCTGGCCTCGAGTTTGATGCGATCGTCGTTTGTCATGGGGGTATCCGGCAAAATCAATGGGCGGACTTTAGGGGCTGTGACCCATTATTTCCAGCGCAACGCGTCGCGGGTTTTCTACACTCCTCTGCACCACCCGATTGCAACTTCCCGACAGCCGCGGGACTCACAGTCCTTACTGGACGTCCGTACCACGAACACGAGGTCACGATGAATCTGCAATTCGAAGAACTCACCGGCACCGACGGCGCCCGTCTGGGCATCGCCACGCTGGATGCGGAAAAATCGCTCAACGCGTTATCCCTTCCGATGATTCTGGCGCTGCAGGATCGCCTTGATGCATGGGCCAGCGACCCTCAGATCGTTTGCGTGCTCTTGCGCGGCAACGGCGAGAAAGCGTTCTGCGCAGGCGGCGACGTCCGGGCACTGGTCGAAGCCAACCGCGGTAAACCGGGAAGTGTCCCACCGCTGGCGGCGCAGTTCTTCGCCGCTGAATACCGTCTGGACTATAAGCTGCACACCTACCCGAAACCGCTGATCTGCTGGGGGCATGGCTACGTGCTCGGTGGCGGCATGGGATTGTTGCAAGGCGCCAGCATCCGCGTGGTGACGCCCAGCAGTCGCCTGGCAATGCCTGAAATCAACATCGGCCTTTATCCCGACGTCGGCGCCAGTTGGTTTCTGTCAAGGCTGCCCGGCAAGTTGGGGCTGTTTCTGGGGCTGACGGGGTCGCACATCAACGGCCGCGACGCACTGGATCTGGACCTGGCCGATCGCTTTCTGCTGGACGATCAGCAGGAAGAAATGATTGATCGCCTGCTGCAGTTGAACTGGCAGGAACAGATCGCCGTGCAGTTGAACAGCCTGTTCAAGGCACTGCAACAGGAAGCCACAGGACAGCTTCCGGCCGCTCAATGGCTGCCCCGACGCCAGCAGATCGACGAGATCCTGGATGTCGCGGACGCCGCGTGTGCCTGGAACGCTTTGAAACATCAGCTTCATTCCCAAGATGCACTTTTGGCCAAGGCGGCAAAAACGCTGACAGAAGGCTGCCCGATGACAGCGCGGCTGGTATGGGAACAGATCGCGCGGGCGCGACACCTGTCGCTGGCCGAGGTCTTTCAGATGGAGTACTGCATGAGTCTCAATTGCTGTCGTCATCCGGAGTTCAATGAGGGCGTACGCGCGCGGTTGATCGACAAGGATCACAGCCCGCACTGGCACTGGCAGGACATCGCGACGATACCGATGGCGGTGGTGGACGCGCATTTCGAGAAGGCATGGGAAGGTAGGCATCCCCTGGCGGATTTGTCGGGGTATTGACGAAAGGCTCAAACGCCGGAAAAACAGGGGGTGTAGCCGGCGAGAAGTAGTACTCCTGCTTCAGAAAAACGGCGCTCCCAGGAGCGCCTTTTTCGTTGGCTTATCGGTTCCCGCCGCCCGGGCCGCCATGCCCGCCGCGACCAAAACCGCCGTCTTGGCGCCCGTTGCCGCCTGAAGGTCGGCCTGGGCCCGGACCTCCGCCACCAGGGTTGCCGTGCCAGCCGGAACCCGGTCCAGGGCCGTAGCCTCCGCCCGGCCTCGGGCCTGGGGGCGGTGGGCGATAACCCGACCCGCCGCCGTGGTAACCGCCTCCGCCACCGTGCCAGCCTCCGCCTCCGTATCCCGGACGCCCGCCGCCATAACCCGGCCCGTAATAACGTGGCGGGGGTGCGTAATAACGTGGCGCAGGGGCGTAGTAACGAGGCGGGTTGTAATAGCGCGGGCCGGAGTAATAGCGCGGCGACGAGTAGTACACCGCAGGCCCATACGCGGTCGGCCCATAAGGCCGATAGGTGTCATACACGTAGCCGCTGCTATAGACAGGCTGCGTATAGGTCTCTGATTCGTAATAGCCTCCATAACATCCTGCGAGAGACAACGTCATCAAAACGGTGATTAGGCTTCGTCGATACATGGCGGCCTCCTGGACCGCGATAGAGCTCGAACCAGCGACGCTGGCCGGCGTTCTCAAAACTGCCGAGAACGTAGTGTCAGACTGCAAAACCTGTTCCGAGTGCCCCACGCCGTGCCGCAACCGCTGGACGGCGCCCCGCAACGGTGCACGCCGTATCCGCGCAAATCGCATACGCCGATGCGCCCCCATGTCAGGCGGGGCCTGCGGCGACTTGGCACAACTCTCGCTTATCGAATGTTGTGCAGGAGTCAACTCAGGTTCGCGGCACCACAATTTGCAATAGCCGACTAGGGTTCCGGCTCGCTTGAAAGCGAGTGGCTGGTCCGAGAGTCGGCGACCTCCAGTAGAGGTTACACGGCGGGATAAAAGCCCGGGAGACAGGACACCAGTGGTGTCGCCGTGCTCCTGACCGCCCCTTTTCGCTACTGGAGGTTAACCATGCAAAAGTCCCGTCTGTTCGGTCTGCTCACCGCAGGCCTCATCGCTGCATTAAGCCTCTCGGCCACCGCCGCCCCGAAGAAAGACTTCAACGTCTGCTGGACCATTTATGCCGGCTGGATGCCCTGGGAATACGCAGGCACGCAAGGCATCGTCGACAAGTGGGCCAAGAAGTACAACATCAATATCAAGGTCACCCAGCTCAACGACTACGTCGAGTCGATCAACCAGTACACCGCAGGCCAGTTCGACGGCTGCACCATGACCAACATGGACGCCCTGACCATTCCGGCCGCAGGCGGCGTGGAAAGCACTGCGCTGGTGGTCAGCGACTTCTCCAACGGCAACGACGGCATTGTCATCAAGGGCGACGGCAAGAAAGTCACCGACCTCAAGGGCATGGACGTTAACCTGGTCGAGCTGTCGGTTTCCCACTACCTGCTGGCCCGCGCGCTGGATTCGGTGGACATGACCGAGAAAGACCTGAAGGTCGTGAATACCTCCGACGCCGACATCTCCGCAGCGTTTAACACCGATCAGGTCAAAGCCGTGACCACCTGGAACCCGATGCTCTCCGACATCAAGGCCAAACCGGGCGTCACTGAAGTGTTCGACTCCAGCAAGATTCCTGGCGAGATCATGGACATGATGGTGGTCAATACCCAGACCCTCAAAGACAACCCTGCGCTGGGCAAAGCCCTGACCGGCGCCTGGTTCGAAGTCGTGGCGTTGATGAACGCCAAATCCGCTGAGTCCACCCAGGCGCTGGAACACATGGCCAAGGCCTCGGGCACCGATCTGGCCGGTTTCCAGTCGCAACTGGACACCACCAAGCTGTTCGCCACGCCCAAGGAAGCCCTGGCATTCGCCACCAGCAAGCAACTGCCGAGCACCATGCGCAAGGTGGCTGACTTCTCCTTCGAACACGGCCTGCTCGGCGAAGGCGCCAAGGACTCCAGCGCCGTCGGCATGACCTTCGCCAACAACGTGACCGAAGGCGACAAGGGCAACCTCAAACTGCACTTCGACCCGAGCTATGTGCAGATGGCCGCTGACGGCACGCTGTAAACATTCGCTTCGCACAGGTTATTTGCCATGCGCCTGATAAACCGCCGCCCGGATCGCGCCAGCCGATTGGTTCTGGTGATCCTGCCGTTCGCCCTATTGCTGTTCGCCTACTTCACGGGCTCGGCCACGCGGCTGACGGAAAACCCCAACGACAAGCTGTTGCCCAGCGCCGTGCAGATGACGGATGCAATCAAACGTGTGGCGATCAACCCTGATCAGCGCACCGGCGAATACATCCTGTGGCAGGACACGGCGTCGAGCCTGCAACGCCTGGCCATTGGCCTTGCGATCAGTGCGGTCGTCGGGCTGTGTCTGGGCATTGCCTCGGGCGTGTTGCCGCTGTTCGGTGCGCCGTTGTCGCCCTTGCTGACGGTGCTGTCGATGGTGCCGCCGCTGGCGATTCTGCCAATCCTGTTCATCGTTTTCGGTCTGGGCGAACTGTCGAAGGTGATGCTGATCGTCATTGGCATCACCCCGGTGCTTGCCCGTGACCTTGAACAGCGCGCCCGGGAAATTCCGGTCGAGCTGTTGATCAAGGCGCAGACGTTGGGCGCGTCGACCTGGACCTTGATTCTGCGCGTGGTACTGCCGCAGTTGCTGCCGCGTCTGTTGATCTCGCTACGACTGGTACTGGGCTCGGCCTGGTTGTTCCTGATCGCGGCAGAAGCCATCGCGTCCACCGACGGCTTGGGTTACCGGATCTTCCTGGTGCGGCGTTATCTGGCAATGGACATGATCCTGCCCTACGTGGTCTGGATCACCCTGCTCGCCTGGTTGATGGACTGGGGCCTGAAAGCGCTGACACGCCAGGCGTTCCCTTGGTACGAGGGCGCACGCGCATGAGCTTCATTACGGTCAATAACGTCTGGCAACAATACGACGATCAGGTGGTGCTCGAAGGCCTGAACCTGAGCATCGCCGAGGGCGAGTTCTGCACCCTGGTCGGCGCTTCGGGTTGCGGCAAATCGACCTTCCTGCGCCTGTTGCTGGGCCAGGAAGTGCCGAGCAAAGGCAGCATTCTGCTCGATGGGCAACCCTTGGCCAAAGAGCCCGATGCCAGCCGCGGCGTGGTGTTCCAGCGCTACTCGGTGTTCCCGCACCTGTCGGTCCTGAATAACGTGACGCTGGGCCTTGAGCTGCCGCGTTCAGCGCTGTTGGGCCGGTTGTTCGGCAACGCGAAACGTGAGGCTCAGGAGCAGGCCTCGGTACTGCTGCACAAGGTCGGCCTGGGTCACGCGCTGGACAAGTACCCGACGCAGCTGTCCGGCGGCATGCAACAACGGCTCGCCATTGCTCAGGCGCTGATCATGAAGCCTCGCGTGCTGTTACTGGACGAGCCGTTCGGTGCGCTCGATCCCGGCATCCGCAAAGACATGCACGCCCTGCTGCTGGAGCTGTGGCGCGAGACGAAACTGACGGTGTTCATGGTCACTCACGACCTGTCCGAAGGTTTCAACCTCGGCACGCGGCTGCTGGTGTTCGACAAGGTCCGCATCGACCCGCACGCCCCCGGTGCGTATGGCGCCCGCATCACTTACGACATTCCCCTGAACAGCGATCGTCGCGCCGCGCGCGCGGCCATCGAATCGCTGCAAACGGCTTGAAGGATTCTCGACATGACTGATTCAACTGCTGTGTTTCCGGTATTCGCCGAAGAACTGTTGCCCGGTGGCGGCCACCTGTCGTTCGTGCTCAAGCGCGGCGAACTGCTGCGCCTGACCGACCTCAACGGCAACGCCAACGTCAGCCTCACGATGTTCAACGCCCATGAAAAAACCGAGCGTCTGAACCTCCCTGACAGCCTCAAATGCCAACACACCGCCAAGCTCACTGCCGGCCACTGCCTCTATTCCGACATGGGCCGGGTACTGGCGGCGATTACCGCTGACACCTGTGGCTGGAGCGACAGCATCGGCGGCGTATTGTGTGCCGAGGAAGTCACCGAGAAGTACGGCCAGGGTCGCTACCAGGAACTGCGCAACGGCTTCTTCCGCAACGGCACCGACAACCTGCTGGTCGAGATGGGCAAGTGGGGACTGGGCCTTTCAGATCTGCTAATGACGCTCAACCTGTTCAGTCGCGTGAACGTCGACGACCACGGCGCACTGTCGTTCGTCGCCCACAACTCGAAAGCGGGTGACTGCATCGAGCTCTACGCACCGATGGACACGCTGGTAGTGCTCACGGCGCTGCAACACCCGATGGACCCCAACCCCGAATACGCTCCGCAGCCCGTCAAGTTGAGCTGGATGAAGGCCGACGCCAGCGTCGCTGAACACTGCCGTACGTCCCGCGAGGAGAACGTGCGCGGCTTCATCAATACCGACCGCCTGTTCGCCTGAGGAGTGCCACGATGAATACGCCACAGAAAACCGCACCCGTTTCGATCACCCATGTCCCGGCCGGCGAACCTTCGCTCACCGAACTCAAGGCCGGGCAAACCCTGCGCCTGCTGGACCTGGAAGGCAATCAGGCCGTCGACACGCTGTTCTACAGCCTGGCCAACCCGCGTGAGCGTTATGACGTGCAGCGCACGTTGCGTCGGCAGAACAACGTCTATCTGAGCAAAGGCAGCGTGCTCTATTCCAACCTCGGCAAGCCGATGCTGACCATCGTCGAAGACACCTGCGGTCGCCACGACACCCTCGGCGGCGCCTGCGCACAAGAAAGCAACACCGTGCGTTACGCGCTGGAAAAGCGCCACATGCACAGCTGCCGTGACAACTACCTGCGCGCCTGTGTCCACGACGGCCGTCTGGGCAAGCGCGACATCAGCCCGAACATCAATTTCTTCATGAACGTCCCGGTCACCGCCGAAGGTGGACTGACGTTCGAAGACGGCATCTCCGGTGCAGGCAAATACGTTGAACTGCGCGCTGAAATGGACGTGATCGTGCTGATTTCCAACTGCCCGCAGTTGAACAATCCGTGCAACGGCTACAACCCGACACCCGCTGAATTGCTCGTCTGGGATTGATCCTTACACGAGCCTTGATTCGACGTTTTGGCGCGAGGGACGGCCTTCGTGCAACGAGTACAACAGCGGGACGGCCCGCTACCCGGTTCGGGATCGATGACTGCCGGTCCCTGGGGTAAGACCATGTTCGACACACTGCTGATCGCCAACCGCGGCGCCATTGCCTGCCGCATCCTGCGTACCTTGCGCGCTTTGAACGTTGAAGGCATTGCCGTCTACTCCGAAGCCGACGCTGCCAGCCTGCACATTCTGGAAGCCGATCAGGCCCACAGTCTGGGCGAAGGCGGCGCTGCTGGAACCTATCTGGCGGTGGAGAAGATCCTCGCCATCGCGCAATCGACCGGCGCCAAGGCGATTCACCCCGGCTACGGGTTTCTCTCGGAAAACGCCGCGTTTGCGCAGGCCTGTGAAGACGCGGGCATCGCCTTCGTCGGCCCGACGCCTGAACAGCTGCGCGTCTTCGGCCTCAAACACACGGCCCGTGCGCTGGCGAAACAGCATGGCGTGCCGATGCTGGAAGGTACCGAGTTGCTGGACAGCGTCGGATCCGCCTTGAGCGCCGCCGAGACAATCGGCTACCCGGTGATGTTGAAAAGCACGGCAGGCGGCGGTGGCATCGGCATGCGCGTATGCCGCACTGCCAACGAACTGAGCGAATCGTTCGAGGCCGTCAAACGCCTCGGCCAGAACAATTTCAGCGACGCGGGCGTGTTCATCGAGAAATACATCCAGCGCGCGCGGCATCTGGAAGTTCAGGTGTTTGGCGACGGTCAAGGTGACGTGATTGCGCTGGGCGTACGTGACTGCTCGGTGCAGCGCCGCAACCAGAAAGTCCTGGAGGAAACACCCGCACCGAATCTGCCTGAAGGCATGGCCGATGAGCTGTGCGCCGCGGCGATCAAGCTGGCCAAAGCCGTCCGTTATCGCAGCGCGGGCACCGTGGAGTTCGTGTTCGACAGCGACGACCAGCGCTTCTATTTTCTGGAAGTGAACACCCGCTTGCAGGTCGAGCACGGCGTGACCGAGCAGGTCTGGGGTGTGGATCTGGTGAGCTGGATGATTCAGCTGGCAGCCGGTGACCTGCCGCCCCTGGCTGACTTGCGAACGGGTCTGCAACCCAGCGGCCATGCGATTCAAGCGCGTTTGTACGCCGAAGATCCGGGTCGCGACTTTCAGCCGAGTCCGGGCTTGCTGACGTCCGTTCAATTTCCGCCCGCCGATGGCAGGCAGTTGCGCATCGACACCTGGGTCGAGGCCGGTTGCGAGATCCCGCCGTTCTTCGACCCGATGATCGCCAAGGTCATCTGTTGGGCGCCGGATCGTGCAGGCGCCCGTGCTGCACTGGCGCAAGCGTTGAGCGACACGCGCCTGTATGGCGTAGAAACCAACCGCGATTACCTGCGCCAGATTCTCGCTGATCAGCCCTTTGCCAGCGGCCATCCCTGGACCCGCTGCCTGGAAGGCCTGGTGTATCGCGCCGACACCTTCGAGGTGCTGAGCGGCGGTACGCAAACCAGCGTGCAAGATTATCCGGGGCGTCTCGGTTATTGGGCAGTGGGCGTGCCTCCGTCAGGCCCGATGGACAGCCGGTCGCTGCGGTTGGGTAATCGTCTGCTCGGCAATCCTGAAGGCTGCGCAGCGCTGGAAATCACCATGAGCGGGCCAATGCTGCGCTTCAACTCCGATGCCGTGGTGGCGGTGACCGGGGCCGTGATTCCGGTGACGCTGGACGGCGAGGCGCAGCCGATGAATCAGTCGTTTTTGGTGACTGCTGGTTCGACCCTGGCGCTCGGCACTATTGCCGGCGCAGGCGCACGCAGTTACCTGTGCGTGCGTGGCGGCCTGGATGTGCCGGATTATCTAGGCAGCAAAAGTACCTTCACACTCGGGCAATTTGGCGGCCACGGCGGTCGCGCCTTGCGGGCTGGTGATGTGCTGCACATTGCGCCGTTGACCGACCGCAATGTCGGGGAACAATTACCCGCTGAACAGGTTTCGGCCTTGCCTGCCGTGCGTGATATCCGGGTGATCTATGGGCCGCATGGCGCACCTGAGTATTTCACCGAGGGTTACATCCAGACCTTCTTCGCCACCGATTGGGAGGTGCATTTCAACTCCAGCCGCACCGGTGTACGCCTGATCGGGCCGAAGCCTGAGTGGGTACGTGCCGACGGCGGTGAAGCCGGGCTGCACCCGTCGAACATCCATGACAACCCCTATGCGATCGGCGCGGTGGATTTCACCGGCGACATGCCGGTGATACTTGGACCGGATGGACCGAGCCTGGGCGGCTTCGTGTGCCCCGTGACGATCATCGAGGCAGACCTGTGGCAGTTGGGCCAGCTCAAGGCCGGGGATAAAGTCCGGTTTCATCCCGTGACCGTCCAGGAGGCCCGCACGATTGCCTGTAGGAGCGCGCTTGCCCGCGATGACGATGGGGCAGACGCCAGAGATGCAACGGATGTACCGGCCTCTTCGCAGGCAAGCGCGCTCCTACAGGGGGTGGCGTTGACCTCGCCGATTGTGTTGGACATTGGCATCGCCGACACTCGCTTGGTCGCTCGTCTTTCCGGCGATACCCACCTGCTGCTGGAAATCGGTGCCCCCGAACTGGATCTGGTGCTGCGGTTCCGGGGCCACGCGCTGATGCAGGCACTGGAAGGTAAACACCTGGACGGTGTGATCGACCTGACGCCAGGCATTCGTTCGCTGCAAGTGCATTACCAACCTGAACAGCTCTCCCTTGCGGCGTTGCTGACAATCGTTGCGGGCGAATGGGACGCAGTGTGCGCCAGCAAGAACCTGGAAGTGCCGTCACGCATCGTTCATCTGCCGCTGTCGTGGGATGACCCGGCCTGCCAACTGGCCATCGAGAAGTACATGACCACCGTACGCAAGGACGCACCGTGGTGCCCGAGCAATCTGGAGTTCATCCGCCGCATCAACGACCTGCCGAATCTGGACGAAGTGCAGCGCACCGTGTTCGACGCCCGCTACCTGGTGATGGGTCTGGGCGACGTCTACCTCGGCGCACCGGTCGCCACGCCGCTGGATCCACGCCATCGTCTGGTGACCACCAAGTACAACCCGGCGCGGACCTGGACCGCCGAAAACTCGGTCGGCATCGGCGGCGCCTACATGTGCGTCTATGGCATGGAAGGGCCCGGCGGTTATCAGTTCGTGGGTCGGACCTTGCAGATGTGGAACCGTTACCGCGCCGTCGAAGCGTTCGACGGCAAGCCGTGGCTGTTGCGCTTCTTCGACCAGATCCGCTTCTACCCCGTCAGCGCCGAAGCCTTGCTGAAAATCCGTCGCGACTTTCCGCTTGGCCGCTACCCGCTACGGATCGAACACACCACACTGAATCTGGCCGACTACCAGGCGTTTCTGAGAAAAGAAGCCGAAAGCATCGCGGCATTCCGCAGTCAGCAGCAAGGCGCGTTCAATGCCGAGCGCGAACGCTGGATCGCCAACGGTCAAGCGACGTTCGAAAGCGATGAAGCGGTGGCTGAGAGCGTCGAAGAGGCCGCTGTAGCCGTCGGCCATCTGAGCGTCGACAGCCACATCGCGGGTAACCTCTGGCAGGTTCAGGTTGAACAAGGCCAGCGCGTCCAGGCGGGCGACACGCTGGTCATACTGGAGTCGATGAAAATGGAAATCCCCCTGCTCGCCCCGGTTGCCGGCGTGGTTCAGGAGGTGCGCGTGCAGCCCGGCTCGGCCGTACGCGCGGGCCAACGCGTGGTGGTGCTCGAAACGGAGGGCTGACAGCGAGGGCGGCGCCTATCCCGCGCCGCCCTTCCGGGCACCCAAGGCTCGTCGGAACCTGTAACAGCTTCTACCCCTTAAAAGGCGTTACATAAATATGCTTTTTTGGCGCTCAAGCACGACATAGTGCACCGCTCACTCCGTCATTTTTGCAACCTCATGAACCACAGCAACATTGCCGCCCCTCGCAAAACGCCCGCTCTGCTCAACCACAAGCAACTGACCAGAATGCATAACAGCCCTGTCGCGCGATTGCTGGCAGGCTCGATATGGACGCTGAAAGCCTGGCAACTGGACCTCGAATTCCCGCCTGCCATTCAGGCTTATCTTGACCAACAGCTCGAGCAGGCCCTGCTTGAGCGGCTTGGCCGTCCCATCGACATCGATACGCTGCACATCCATTTCAAGACCGAAGAAAATCCGACCGTGGAAAACAATGGCGAGGAACAATTCGATTTGCGCCTCTCCCTCCGCGAAATTGGCCGCGCGGTGCTCGATCCTCCGGCCTTTCTGGCACTGGAACGTTGCGTGGTACCTGACCGGCCGCTGCACGATGACTTTCCGCAATTCATCCCTGCAGCGCTGCTCGAACTGCTCGGCACTGCGCACTGGACACGCGAGTACGAATTACAGGTGCAGCGCTTCTGGGACCGACATGCCGACACCTGGCAAATGCTGGCGACCTTGTCGTTTCTCGAAGGTCTGCGTTTGTCGCAACGCCGTCAACACATCAGCATGGACGGGTACGTCCTCGCTCTGGATGCAGCGGGATTCGAACGGTTTCCACAGACCCTTCAGACACGGTCCCCAGACAAGCGCACTTACCGCTCGGCGGTGCACTTGCTGACCCTCAACGACGAACCGATTCCGGGTGTTTTCCATTTGAGGTCACGGTTCACGGGGCACTGCTACGTCCACCTGTTGGGCGCCAGAACACACTGTCACGAATACATCAGCGACGATGAGCCGTGGGATCAGGACGCCGTCCTGAAAGCCCTGAACGCGTCGCCCTGGCACCGAATGCACCTGGACCTGTCTCAGGCGCCGAACATACTGAGACTGAGCGAGCCGGTCGAGGACCTCTTCACACAACTGACGCACGCACATCGGCAATTTTCCATTGACCGCCTGGCGACCACCAGTCCGTTCGAATCGCCGGCATACGCACCAGAGGACGAAGATGATGTGCTGATGGCGCCGATCCAGGCGGCGATGACGCTGGTGAGCGTGCTGGATCACTGGCATGGCGAACCTAAGCTCCTCGAGCGCATCCCCACACCGACGACCGTCGCGAACCGGATCATGGGCAAATGGCTCAAGGGTCTCAACGCAGCGTTGCCGCATGATCTGGACCCCAAACACGTTTTCATCCGTTATATACGGGGCAACTCGACCACGCCTTGGGGCAATCCTCAAACACCCCCCAATCACGTCGTCGTACCGAGTGAAACGCCCGTAAGCCTCACTGAGGCCCTGATCAGGAACTACCGGGAAGAACGAGCCAGCGGGTACACCGACGAGGGCGGCCGGTCGGTGGTGTATATGGATGCCAGCGCCCAGGGAGTCTGGTCGCCCGAGGCAGAACTCCCTGTCACGCCCGCCAGCGTCGAGGCTCATGTCGACGGCGTCGAGTTTTTAGACGTGATGGGCCGCCGACTCAAGCGTTTCTGGGACAGACAAGGCACTGCCATTGAGCGCGCGCTGAAGAAGACCTTTATCGCGCAGGCAGTGTTGAGTCTGAAAAACAGCGATCTCTCCTCGATGGGCTTCGGTCTTCTGGTGACAGCCCTCGAAGAGGCTCAGCAAAACCCCGCACAACGTCAGACCCAGTGTTGCGCCCTGGGCTTTTACCTGAACGCGGGCTCCGTGGCGGGAGCTGACGCTCCGCCCTGTGTCGGCCTGCTGATGTTCAAACACAAAAAACAGTCCACCGCCGTACTTTATCAGGCCGGCCAGAAGCAGCCCTTCGTGGAGTTCGATGACGCCAGACGTCTGAATCAACACCTGGCTCACGCCGCTGCCGACGAGCACTGGCGCAAAACGCTGCTCAACTACATGCCCAGCCGTTTTCACGAGCGCCTTGCCTATATCACTGCACTCTGGGGTGGGACGGCCCCCGTTCCTGCGCCCGTATCCGACCTGCGCCCATGGACCGAGCGGATTTATAACGAAGACGTGTACAAGACCCGGCAAGGCGGGATAGCCGAACACGAGGTGTCGGCCTGTCCATTGGCATTCATGACGAGCGGGTTGCGGCAGAACAGCCATCATGATGCCGAAGACAGCATCGTCACTGACCGCGAGATCGCCATTCACCACTGGACGCAACAGGTCAGCCGGTTACAGGTACTGCTGGCACCGATGGCATTGCTCATGCCAGTCGTCATGATTGCATCGCTGACCGCGAGCGCGGCAAGCCTGGCGCTGAATGTCCAGGCCGCCAGCCTGCCGGGGCACCGTGCAGCCGAACGAAAGCAGGTATTTTTCGCGATCCTCAGCCTGGGATTGTTACAACTGGGGCCGGCAACCCCCCGACTGCTGCGGGCGTTCACTCAGCTCGCCACGCCCGCAAAGATGATTGGCGCGGCACGCGCTCTGCCTTCCCCCCGAAGTTTTGGCGAGTGGCTACGCGGTGCCACTCACTCGCGGAAAACCTATGTGAGCACGTTCTTCAATGGCACCGTGCCGATGAAAACCTGGACCATGCTCGAAAACAGCCGTTTTGGTGTCGAGCCCGTCAGGGTCTGGAAACTGGGGCGCAAGTTTTTACTCTGGACGTCGGAGCGAAACCAGGCACGCACCCTGGTCGTCAGCAGCCACGGCTATTACCTGCCATGGACCCGCACAACGACCATTCCCAACGGCACGGAGCTGCGCACCTACGCCCCTCATGGCCAGACGCTGATCGATCCGACCTTGCACCGTGTTGCCAGCCAGAACGTCATCCCCTACTCCGTACTCAACACTACGCGCCCCGTGCCCGGCCCCAACACTCCGCCTTTCTCATCCTGGCTGGAGGCCGACACCTTGATGGCCGGCACCACGCTGCCCGGACGGATCAAAAACTACACCCTGGCGAAATTTCAAAGCGAACATTATGAAAGTTACCGATACATCGGCCACATCGTACGCAACACCCAGCAGTCGCCACTGGCGGGGCAATTACCCTCGACGCCCATGGATGTGCTGACCGTGCGCAATCGTTTCGGCATGAGCAACCCGACCTTGCAGAACCTGTTCAACGAACTGAACCGGCATGGCATTCACTACGACAAGATTCTGCTGGTGCATTGCCGCTGCTCGGCGGTCAACTCGCTGTTGGGGCGAGTGCCTGATTTCCACGCTCCGGTCGGCAGCGCCCCCATCAGCCCTTAAGGGATCGTCATCCATCATGAACCGTTAACAGCAGGCCCCCATGGCGCAACAGGGTGGCCGCAGGCTAGCATGTCTCGATCAACGGACTCTTTTACATTCAAGCGGACTGGTCATGCCCCTTCGTTCCACGCTCCATTCACAACGCTCCCTGCTGTTGACGTTAGTGATCCTTCTGGGGAGCGGCTTTCTGGCGACATCCTTGCTCAGCTACGTTGCCTCGCGGGATGCCATCAGAGACAGCATCGTCAATACCGAACTGCCACTGACGTCGGACACCGTCTATTCAGAGATCCAGAAGGATCTGGTCCGCCCGGTATTGATTTCATCGATGATGGCCCGCGACACCTTCGTGCGCGACTGGGTCGTGGCCGGGGAAACAGACCCGCAGCCGATGACCCGTTACCTCAAGGAGGTCATGGACCACTATGGCGCCTACACGGCTTTCTTCGTCTCCAACCACAGCCTGACCTATTACCACGCCAAAGGTGTCCTGAAGAAAATCAGTCCCGACGAGCCCCGCGACGTCTGGTACTACCGCGTACGGGACATGTCCGATCCGTATGAGATCAATGTCGATCCGGACCTGGCCAACAAGGACAACCTGACCTTCTTCATCAACTACAAGGTCTTTGACTACAACGACAACTTCATCGGCGCCACCGGCGTGGGACTGACCGTCGACGCCGTCATCAAACTGATCGACCGTTACCAGCAGCGTTATCAACGCAGCGTGTATTTCGTCGACACCTTTGGCCGACTGGTTCTGACGGGCGCTCAAGGCGGTCCCGGCGGCGCGAAGATCGGTCAGGTCCTGCGCGACCTGCCCTATCTCAAAGGACTGCAGGAGCAGATGCCGAAGCCACAAAGCGGCAGTTATCAATACGATTCGCAGGATGACGCGCACTTCCTCAACGTGCGCTACATCCCCGAACTGAACTGGTACCTGTTCGTCGACAAACGCGAAGACGGCGCGTTGAACGAGATTCGCCAGTCGCTGTACCTGAACCTGCTCATCTGTCTGGCCGTGATGGTGCTGGTGCTGTACTTGCTCAACCGGGTCATCCGCCGCTTTCAGGTGCGCATTGAAACCCAGGCCATGCTCGACAGCCTGACAGGACTGCCCAACCGACGCGGTTTCGACCGGATTGCCATGGATGCGATCGCGGATGCGCGCCGCGAACACAAAGCGCTGTCGGCCATGCTGCTGGATCTGGACCACTTCAAGCGCCTGAACGACACATATGGCCATCTGGCTGGCGATGAAGTGCTCACCGGATTTGCAGACGATGTACGCCGTTGCCTGCGGGACACGGACATCATTTGCCGATGGGGCGGCGAGGAGTTCATCATCCTGCTCAAGGACACCCATATCAGCGGTGCCCGACGCGTCGCCGAGAAAATTCGTCTGCTGGCCGAGCAACATACCTACGTATTCGCCGGTTCGGCACTGCAAGTTACGGTCAGCCTTGGCCTGACCGAGCTGCACCCCGACGACACCCTGGAAAGCCTGATTGCCCGTGCGGACCAGGCGCTCTACAGTGCCAAGCAGAGCGGTCGCAACAGGGTCTGTACCGAGGAGGCAGAGCCAGTATGATCACGTCTGAGCCCAGCCCGCACACCTGCCCTGTTTGCGGGATGAGCAATCGCTGCACGCTGGCCGATCCGCGTACGGTGGATCAACCGTGCTGGTGCTTCACCGAAACCATTGACCCTGCCGTGCTGGCAGCGTTGCCGGACTCGGTACGCAACCAGGCGTGTCTCTGTCCACGCTGCGCGGGGCTGGTTGATACACATCCTGCTGGCCAATAACGCTTCAGACATTCACCGACCCCAGCCATGCGCCTCGACCGTTTTCTCAGCAACCTTCCCCGCTTCAGTCGCAAGGACGTGCGCCTCGCGCTGCTCGCCGGGCGGCTAAAGGTCGATGGGCTGACGGTCAAGGATCCGCTGCATGAGGTTCGCGAATTTAGCCACGTCATGCTCGACGACGAAGTGCTGCAGACGGGCAAGCCTGCTCGATACTTCATGCTGCACAAACCGCCGGGCTGCGTCAGTGCCACCACCGATCCTCAGCACCCTACCGTGCTTGAGCTCTTGCACGAGCCCGATAAGCACGACCTGCACATCGCCGGGCGTCTGGACTTCAACACCTCGGGGCTGATGCTGATCACCAACGACGGCCAGTGGTCACGTCGTCTGACCCAGCCGACCACCAAACTCCCCAAGGTCTATTACGTCGAAACCGAGCAGGACATCAGCGAGCATTACATTCAGAAATTCGCAGAAGGCTTCTATTTCGCTTTCGAAGACCTGACTACACAGCCTGCTCAGTTGACGATACTCGACCGCCGCCGGGCAAGACTGAGCATCGTCGAAGGCCGCTATCACCAGGTCAAACGCATGTTCGGTTTCTATGACAACAAAGTCGTGCGCCTGCATCGAGAACGTATGGGCCCGCTGGTCCTCGATCCGGCGCTACTGCCCGGCCAGTACCGGGCGCTGACCGCTGAAGAGATTCAGCTGGTCTGACATCTTTCGACCGCCCGGCAGATCGTGTAGGACAATTCGCGAATAGCACTTGCGGGTTACCGCTCCGCCTGCTTGAATCCAATCGTCGGTCCACATGTGACCGGATAGTCACGAACGCACTCTAAGAAACCTTTTGTCGTCACGAGCGCTTTCAGGCGCCCCGATCGGCAAACCGCCCCTCCAATAACAACACCTGTCGGACAGATCGTCCCGGACCGACATGGGCCCCTTGCAAGGCATTGCCTACCTGTCACGAAACTCGTGCAACGTGGTTGCGCGCACACCGGTTTTAACGTCAGGAGACATGGATATGAGGCCAGAAATCGCTGTGCTTGATCTACAGGGCCAGTTTCGGGTTTACACGGAGTTCTATCGCGCAGATGCCGCAGAAAAGACCATCATCATGGTCAACGGCTCACTGGCCACTACTGCATCTTTCGCCCAGACCGTCCGTAACCTGTACCCGCAATTCAATGTGGTGCTCTACGACCAGCCTTACGCGGGCAAATCGAAGCCTCACAACCTTCACGAACGGCCACTGACCAAGGAAGTTGAAGGCCAGATCCTGCTGGAGCTGATCGACCACTTCAACGCCGAACACATCATGTCATTCTCATGGGGTGGCGCGGCCGCGCTGGTGGCGCTGGCCCATCGACCCAAGCGCATTGAGAAAGCCGTGATCAGCTCGTTTTCCCCCGTGATCAACGAGCACATGCACGACTACCTCACCCGAGGTCAGCAACACCTGGGCGCCTTTGATCGTTTTGAAGTCGGTAACCTGATCAACAGCACGATCGGCAAACACCTGCCGTCGCTGTTCAAGCGCTTCAACTACAAACACGTCAGCTCTCTGGACCTGCACGAATACGCGCAGATGCACCACCACATCAACCATGTGCTGGATGTCAGCACGCTAAACCAGATCAAAGCCGCTAAACGTATCAACGTGCCAATCCTATTCATGAACGGCGAATGGGACGAATACACGGCAGCCCCCGACGCCCGACTGTTCGCCAATCACATCCGGGATTGCCATTTCACGACCATCAAGAGCGCGGGGCACTTCCTGGACATGGAACACAAAGCCGCATGCCTGGAATCCCGAAACGCATTGTTGAGCTTCCTCACACCGGCACCTGAACCCAGCCGAACCCACTATCGACAGGCCCAGACGCACCATGCATTTGCAGTCTGACCGTGAAGGTCTCAAGGAACGGATTCATTCGCCAGCGCCCGCCCACCCGTCCTCGGCGAATGAATCCGAACCTTCCCCGCAGCACCCGCCACACTCACTGATTTCCACGCGCAGCATTTAACGCTTCAATTCAGTGCCCGCTTCTGGTACAAAGTCAGCCGCTGAAAGCGTCAAAAGCGGGTGTCGTATAATGGCATTACTCCAGCTTCCCAAGCTGATAACGAGGGTTCGATTCCCTTCACCCGCTCCAGCCTTCCTTCTGCTCCTCTTCTCTCTTAGTTATTGCATTCTCACCCGCGTGAAAGACTAACGATCTCCTTGCAAGCCTGCTTGGCCGGTGTCTATGCCAAAACCAGCCTCTTACACGGCCTTCCACGATCAGCCTCACAACACCAAATTGCGAAGTCCAACCGGGTTTTCGGCGAGCATGGTGGGCATGGGTGTTCCTGATTTGAGTGGACGCCTTGCTATCCGCGGTCATTAAACTCAAAAGCCCCGGCAAGAGCCGAGGCTAGATTTTCGTTACGCATTTACTGTTTCGCTTGGGATTATGCTTTTGGCGCTTCATTCTCGGCCTTGGTTGGCTTGGCCTTAGCCGCAGTTGCGGGCTGTTCGCTCATCGCCGTCCGCTCCTCATAAGCAGGTAACGACGCGGCAAACGCCATTGCCTCCTCGCGAGAATCGAACGATCCAAGTCGGTCGTGGTGGGTGCAGACCCGCCATGGACCGTTATTGACGTTGATCACGTCGTACCCATTGAAATGCGTTTTGCTGATCGCACTGTGCATGGTGACCTCCCTCTCATTCAGAGAGTGTTTTGGATTGCCCCGAAAGACCTTACACCCGGTCGCCTTCATGCGACGGACCGTAAGACAGATGGCGCTCAAGGTTTCAGAGGCAGTTCTTCGTCTTTTTCCGAAAGGCTTTTCCCATCGTCCGGGTGTTTCCAGGTTTGCGGGGGCGGCGTTTCGCGCCTTTGCTCATCGGTGGCTTCTACCCGTTCGAATTCGTCGGCAGGCAGCGACGACCTGTCGCGGCGCGGGGTTTCCATCGGGCTTGGATGAGGGCCGGGGCTTTGTGCCGCGGCGGTATTCACTGGATCGGTTTTCATGATCACCTCTCAGCGAACCGGATTTGAGGTTCAAGTGTTAGAAACACGCTCGACACAGGGGTTCGAAATATCTTCCGGACGGTTCTACGCAAGTTCCGGCGTTGACAATGTCGACCTGGCTTCCTATAAGTCCACTCCGTTTGGCCACTCGGCCAGCCTGCTCACCTGAACGCGAAGCGAGAAGATGGAATTCACGGATTTTGACGCTGAACTTGCCGACTGGCCTCAACTGCAAACCGCTCACCCGTGTTCAGGTTTGCTGTTGGGCAACGGTGCCAGCCTCGCAGTGTGGAAGAACTTCGCTTACGACTCGCTGTTCGAGCTGGCGCAAACCACTCGTAACAAGCCGCTGAGCCCGACCGAGCTGGCGCTGTTCAAGTCCATGGAAACCGAGAACTTCGAGCCCGTTCTCAGTGGCCTCAAGGTGGCGATGCGGGTGAACGCCGCGCTGACGGTCAGTTCGTCTTCGCCACGCAACCGTTACTTCGCGATCAAGGAAGCGCTCATTCACGGCATTCGCTCGGCGCACATTCCATGGCGCTTGATGGCGCCTTCGACCATCGCACAGATGAGCCACGCACTGAGTCAGTACGCAACGGTCTACTCCACCAACTATGACCTGCTGGCCTATTGGGCGGTGATGCATGGCGCACAGCCGTTCGATGATCTGTTCGATGACGACGCGGTCTTCAATCTGCACCGGACCACCAGCCACGCCACGCGCATCCTGTATCTGCATGGCGGCATGCATCTGGTGAAAAACTTCGACGGCACTGCGCGCAAATTGATGTCCTCGGAAAGCACGCTGCTCGGCAGCTTTGCCGTCAATGCGCTGGAAGACGTCCCGCTGTTCGTCTGTGAAGGCCGCAGCCACGACAAGATGAAAATCATCCGGGGCTCGGACTACCTTTCGTACTGCCACGCCCAACTGGCGCAACACCAGGGTTCGCTGTGCATTTTCGGGCATTCGCTTGGCAAGCAGGACCGACACATTCTCGACGCGGTGCTGCAGGCCAGGCCGAAAACCCTCGCCATCTCGATCCTTCCGCGCAGCGAAGCGTTTATCCAGCATCAGAAACGGCACTACAGTGCGCTGTTCGAAGGCCAGAACATCGAGTTGAAGTTCTTCAATGCCAAAACGCACCCGCTGGGCAATCCCGAGTTTTCGGTGCCGGTGGCGCGGTTGAAGGAAGGGTTGGAGCTTAAGAAGGGTTGAGCTCTGTCTGCGATGAAATCTTCGGAATGAACTGGACTAAAGCGGTAAGTAAGCCTTTACGCCGTTGATCACCGCCTCAAGGTCATTTGGGCAAAGACGCGGAACGAAATATTCCCTTCCGCCCCTCGTCTTACGATGAGCCTTGTCCAGCCGATCAAAGCTGACGGTGTAGATCATGTCGCACTTGACCCATAGCTGTTGCGCCCCATCCGTCATCAGAGGGTTCACTCTAAGCACATGATGCCAGTCAAATTCGTTTTCAGGAGACGTGGACGAGATAGGAACCACGGTACATAAACGTCTACGGTGCCTGGCCCGGTGAGAGATGACCACCACCTTTCGAACCTTCACCATTTCTGGAGGCACAAAACCTCTGGTGAAATCACAGACGAGCACATCGCCCTGTTTAGGCAAGTAGTAGAGAGGCATCCCTTTCTCCAGCAAAAGCAAAGCCGCCCGAAGGCGGCCTCTATCGACACGCAGAAGAACTTGCATCGCCCTTACCGCGCCGCTGGTTCAACCTCAACCGAGGGATCCAGACTCCATTCAGCTCTCGCTGATCACCCGCGCAGTATGTGCAGTCTGCATTCCTGTTTCAAGCACACTCCGGACATTCAGAAATTTCCCACCTGTTACGGCGATGCTTCCTAGAAATGCCCTGATTGAAAGCCATAAAAGCGAGCGAGGCCTCAAGGAACAGTTTCTGCCCGCTCAGCCCCCCCGCTCCCAAACTTCCCAGCGCGACGGTCTACTCGTTACTTTCCGACAAGGCCCCCACCACAACCGTGTTGCCGTGCGCCTTCTTGTTGATGCTGGCAGCAACTGATTCCGTGGACAGTCGTACGCTGCTGAGGGCGGCGAGGCGGTCGCTGCTCGTCGATTTGACGACGCTCGCTGACCATTGAGCCGCCACGGTCGCCATCCATGCGAACAGGAACACCACCACACCTTGCAACGCCCATTTTCCGATGACCGACACGATTGTTCTCCCGGCTGAATTCGACGCCACCCATTTGACCTTCAAAGGGTTGCAGGAAGATGGCATTCAATTTCTGCACCAACATTCAGCGGTGTTCAGGGGCCAGCAGGAAAATCCTCACAAACGGCGTTTTCCCCGTGTAACACCAAGTGTACGGTCGATTCTGTCGGAATCTGTTAAGGGGCTGGACGAGGCATCTGTGGCTGAATGGAGGCCTGCTTTCACCTCTGGCTTTTATTCTTAAAACAAAAGGCACGACCCAACATGTCCTCTCGCGAAAACACCGGCATGGTCCTCGGACTGATCGGCGTGGTGATCTTCAGTCTGACGCTGCCCATGACCCGCATCGTGGTTCAGGAAATCCATCCTCTGCTCAATGGCCTCGGCCGAGCATTGTTCGCGGCGATTCCAGCGGCGGCACTATTGCTGTGGCGTCGGGAGAAATGGCCGACCCGCGCCCAGTTCAAAGCGTTGATGGTGGTGGCGTTGGGCGTGATCATCGGCTTTCCGGTGCTGTCTGCCTGGGCCATGAAAACCCTGCCGGCCTCTCACGGTGCATTGGTCAACGGGCTGCAGCCTTTGCTGGTGGCGATCTATGCGGCATGGCTGTCCCATGAGCGTCCGTCGAAAGCATTCTGGCTCTGTGCGGCAATGGGCAGTGTGCTGGTGTTGGGCTATGCGCTGATCAGCGGGGCGGGCAATTTGCAGGCCGGTGACCTGCTGATGGTCGGCGCCGTGGCGATTGGTGGACTGGGCTATGCCGAAGGCGGGCGCCTGGCCAAACAGATGGGCGGCTGGCAGGTGATCTGCTGGGCGCTGGTGATTTCGATTCCGGTGTTGATCATCCCGGTCGGCTACCTTGCCTCGCAGCACGAAGGACCGATTTCAGCGGGCGCGTGGTGGGCGTTCGGTTACGTGTCGCTGTTCTCGCAATTCATTGGCTTTTTCGCCTGGTACGCGGGCCTTGCCATGGGCGGCATTGCCCGCGTCAGTCAGATCCAGTTGGTTCAGCTGTTCTTCACCATGGCTTTTTCGGCCCTGTTCTTCGGCGAACACATCGACCCGATCACCTGGATTTTTGCCGCCGGCGTGGTCGTAACGCTGGCCATCGGGCGCAAGACGGCGGTCATCGCGCCCAAGCCGGTTGTGGCTACCCGCCTCTAGCCGATCAGATGGTCTGCCTGGAGCAGGGTCTCCAGGCAGTGCTCCTTGATGCCATAAAACGTCTTCAGCTCCTGAATTTTCGCCAGCAGCTCCGCCGGATCGGCGGGCGTTGCGCGTTTGACCGCCAGGATCATCTTGTTCTTGTTGGTGTGTTCCAGCGAGATGAACTCGAAAACCTTGGTCTCGTAGCCACACACTTCCAGCAACAATGCACGCAACGCATCGGTGACCATCTCAGCCTGCTGCCCCATGTGCAGGCCGTATTGCAGCATCGGTTTGAGCAGCGTCGGGCTCTGGATTTGCAGGCGAATCTGTTTGTGGCAACACGGCGAGCACATGATGATCGACGCGCCCGAACGAATACCGGTGTGAATCGCGTAATCCGTGGCGATGTCGCAGGCGTGCAAGGCAATCATGACGTCCAGCTCGCTCGGCGCCACCGAACGCACGTCACCACACTTGAACACCAGCCCCGGGTGCTCCAGACGCGCGGCGGCGTTGTTGCACAGCGTCACCATGTCCTCACGCAACTCGACACCCGTGACGTTGCCTTCAGCCTGCAAGGTATTACGCAGGTAATCGTGGATGGCAAACGTCAGATAGCCTTTTCCTGAGCCGAAATCAGCCACCGTCACCGGCTTGTCGAGCCCGATTGGCGAGTTCGACAATGCGTGAGAGAACACCTCGATGAACTTGTTGATCTGCTTCCATTTGCGCGACATCGCCGGAATCAGTTCATGCTGCTTGTTGGTCACGCCCAGGTCCGTGAGGAACGGGCGGCTCAGTTCCAGGTAGCGTTTCTTCTCGCGATCATGCTCCGCAGAAGGCGCTTCGCGCTGTTGCTGTGGGGTATTGCGGAACAGGCTGCTCTTGCCCTTCTTGCTGAATTCCAGCTGCACCTCGTCAGTGAGCGACAGCAGATGCGCGTTCTTGAACGATTCGGGCAACAGGCTGGCGATCAGCGTTTGCGCCTCGGCCAGCGGATGGTTCTTGGTGATGTCGCGCGTCTTGTAGCGATACACGAACGACAAGCAAGGCTGATCCTTGATTGTCGTAGGCTTGATGATGATCCGTTGCAGCTCGGCCTCGGTCCCGACGTACTTGGCCAACACCAGCTTGATCAGTGAGTTCTGCGTCAGACAGGTGTCGAGCAGGCTCAGGAACTGGGCGCGGTGATCCTGCGCGGGAGCGACGTGGGGGGCAGTGACGGACATCGGGTGAACCCTGTGGAAGCGAAAAATGCGAGGGCGGTATTTTAGGCGGGATGACGGGGCGTGGTGGATTTAATTACTAACCACCACAAGCCCGTAGATCGGATGCCCCTAGTCCAGCACCACCAGACGGTTCGGCAATTCATTGCGCGGCTGCGTCACTGGCACCTGATCGCTCAGCACCTCGCCGCAGGAACGAATACAGCCCAGAAAGCCTTCCAGGATCTTGCCTTCGCTCACTTGCCGGGTGAACACATCGACCATCGAACGCCAGACCATGTCGTCCACATGACGGGCGATGCCGTCGTCGACGATGATTTCGACGTAACGCTCGGCCTCGCTGACGAAGATCAACACCCCCGTGCCATTGGCCGTCGCATGCAGGTTCTGCTCGAGGAACTGACGTCGTGCCAGGCTCCCCGCTCGCCAATGCCGCACCGATCCGGGCACCAGACGAGAGGTCACGGCGGGCAGGCGGCACAACAGCGCAACGACGATGAACGTCGCGATCTGGGTCAACAACAGCTCGTTGGCATTCAGCCATCCGGGGTAAAAGTTGATCAGGCCGGGCAGAAGCAAGGCCACCAGCCCGGCCCAGATCAAGGGCACGTAAGCATAATCGTCGGCACTCGCGGCCAGCACGGTCACCAGTTCGGCGTCGGTCTGTCGTTCGACCGCCTCGATGGCCTGAGCGACCTGCTTCTGTTCGTCTTCAGTCAGTAACGCCATGCACTGCAATCCTTATTGAGCTATCGATTACCAGCCACCTGAGGCACCGCCGCCGCCAAAACTGCCGCCGCCACCGCGCATGCCACCGCCACCTCCGGAGCCGCCGGAACCAAAGCCGCCACCGCCCGAGCCGATGTAGCCGCCGCCCAGACCGCCCAGGGCCCGGCCCCAGCGCATGTTGATAAAGACAAACGCCACGAAGAGGATGAGAAACAGCAGGCTCATTTTCCAGTCAGTGACATCGTCACCGCCGGACGCACCGACCACGGGCTCAGCCAGCGGATCACCGCCCAGCACCTGCACGATCGCTTCGGTGCCTTTGCTGACGCCGCCGACGAAGTCCCCTTGTTTGAAGGCCGGCGTGATGATCTGGTTGATGATCACCGACGACTGTGCGTCCGTGAGCCGGTCTTCCAGGCCGTAGCCGACTTCGATGCGCACCTTGCGCTCGTCCTTGGCCACAATCAATAACGCGCCGTTGTCCTTGCCCTTCTGACCGATGCCCCAATAACGACCGAGTTGATAGCCAAAGTCCTCGATGGTCGCACCTTGCAGATTGGGCAGCGTGACCACCACGACCTGCTCGGTGGTGAGCTCTTCATGAGCCCGCAGCATCTGGGACAGGCGTTCCTTGCTCGCGTTGTCGATCATGCCGGCCGTGTCGACGACCTGCCCGCTCAGCGCCGGGAACTTCAGTTCGGCCTGAGCCCATTGGGCGAGCAGGCCGACCGACATCGCCAGCAACGCGACCAGAATGCCCCGCCGCGCGCGCCCCATCAGAACTTCACTTGCGGCGCTTTGTCAGCGTCTGCAGCGGTGGCTTCGAAGTTAGGCCGGATGGGCAAATCGCTGTACATCACCGAATGCCAGAGGCGGCCAGGGAAGGTACGGATTTCCGTGTTGTACTTCTCGACCGCAGCGATGAAATCGCGACGTGCCACGGCAATCCGGTTTTCCGTCCCTTCGAGCTGCGATTGCAGCGACAGGAAGTTCTGGTTGGACTTCAGGTCCGGATACCGCTCGGACACCACCATCAGCCGGCTCAACGCGCCAGTCAACTGGGCTTGCGCGTCCTGAAACTGCTTGAGCTTGGCGGGATCGTTCAGCGTATTGGCATCGATCTGGATGGACGTGGCCTTGGCCCTGGCTTCGATCACGGCCGTCAGCGTCTCCTGCTCCTGTTTGGCATAGCCCTTTACGGTCTCGACCAGATTGGGAATCAGGTCGGCCCGCCGCTGATACTGGTTCTGCACCTGAGCCCAGGCGGCTTTGACCTGCTCGTCATAAGTCGGAATATTGTTGATGCCGCAACCGGACAACAACGTGCTCAGCAGCATCAGCAACGTCAGTGACAAATTGTAACGACTGCCCCGAATGTGTCCATAACGCTCTATTTGCATAGCCTGTGCGCCCCTTCATGTCCTGCATTAGTCTTCCCGTCTGACCATGACTTTAGCCAAATCGGACGATCCCCGGCATAATCCTGCCCCATCACGTTGTCAGGACACTGGATTGCCAAGCAGCAATCAGATAAAACTCGCTGCGCTACTGATGCTCAGATGCCTCGGGAGTTCAGCGACAGCCCCGTCCTGATGACAATAAAAACCAAAGGTTTCACACCAAAAACAAAGGCCACCCGGTATTTCGCGCGAGTTGCCGGTCAACGCCTTGAGAAAATCATTCATGAATAAGCTGTGTTTACTGAGTCTAGTCGTCGGTTTGGCCAGTCAGTCCGTCTGGGCCGAAACCGCAACCAGCCCCGCCAGTAATCTGTCCACGTTACAGGCCAAGAATGCATTCATCTCCAACCTGATGAAGCAGATGACCCTCGACGAGAAGATCGGTCAACTGCGCCTCATCAGCATCGGCCCGGAAATGCCGAAGTCGGAAATCGTCAAGGAAATCGCTGCAGGCAGAATTGGCGGTACCTTCAACTCCGTTCTGCTGCCCGATAACCGCGCCATGCAGGACGCCGCCGTCGGCCACAGCCGCATGAAGATCCCGATGTTCTTTGCGTACGACGTGATCCACGGCCAGCGCACCATATTTCCGATCAGCCTGGGACTGGCATCGACCTGGGACATGGACGCCGTCACCCGTGCCGGTCGCGTTTCCGCGATCGAAGCCGCTGCCGATGGCGTAGACATGACCTTCGCGCCGATGGTCGACATCACCCGTGATGCCCGTTGGGGCCGCAGCTCCGAAGGCTTCGGCGAGGACACGTATCTCGTCTCCCGCCTCTCCGCGACGATGACCCGCGCTTTCCAGGGCACCAGCACTCAAGCACCGAACAGCATCATGGCCGCCGTCAAACACTTCGCCCTTTATGGAGCAGTGGAAGGCGGTCGCGACTACAACACCGTCGACATGAGCCCGGTGCGCATGCAGCAGGATTACCTCCCACCCTACCGCGCCGCCATCGACGCGGGCGCTGGAGGTGTGATGGTCGCCTTGAATTCAATCAACGGCGTGCCTTCCACCGCCAACGCGTGGCTGCTGCAGGACGTGTTGCGCAAGGACTGGGGATTCAAGGGTGTCACCATCAGCGACCACGGGGCGATCAAGGAACTGATCGACCACGGCGTGGCCAAGGACTTCCGCGAAGCCGCGAAGCTGGCGATCAAGGCCGGTGTAGACCTCAGCATGAACGACAAGGCTTACGGCGAAGAACTCCCTGCGCTGGTCAAGAACGGTGAAGTGTCGATCAAGGAGGTCGACAATGCCGTGCGCGAAGTACTCGGCGCGAAGTGGGAAATGGGCCTGTTCGCCAACCCCTACCTGCGCATAGGCGCGGCCGTCGACGACCCGGTCGATCGCGATGCCGAAAACCGCCTGCACCGCACCGAAGCCCGAGACGTCGCGCGCCGCAGCATGGTCCTGCTGAAGAACGACCACAACACCCTGCCGCTGAAGAAACAAGGCACCATCGCTATCGTTGGTCCGCTGGCCAAGAGCTCGCTGGACATGCTGGGCAGTTGGTCTGCCGCGGGCCTGGCGCGTCAGACGGTCAGCGCCTACGACGGGCTGGCCAATGCCATCGGCGACAAAGCGAAGATTCTCTACGCCGCCGGTACTAACGTCACCGATAACCAGGAAGCGATCACCTACCTGGACAAGATGGATGACCAGATTCACATCGATGGCCGTCCCGAGCAGGAGATGATCGACGAGGCGGTCAAGGTAGCCCAGCAGTCGGACGTGGTCGTGGCCGTGGTCGGCGAATCGCGCAACATGTCCCATGAAGCCGCAAGCCGTGTGGACCTGGTACTGCCAGGTCGTCAGCGCGATCTGATCAAAGCGCTCAAAGCCACTGGCAAGCCATTGGTCATCGTGCTGATGAATGGCCGGCCGCTGGCGCTGGTCGAGGAAAACAAGCTGGCCGATGCCATGCTTGAAACCTGGTTCCTGGGCACAGAAGGCGGTAATGCGCTGGCGGACGTGCTGTTCGGCGACTATAACCCGTCCGGCAAGCTGCCCATGACTTTCCCTCGCTCGGTGGGGCAGGTACCTGCCTACTACAATCACCTGAACACCGGTCGTCCGTACCGCGTCAACGACTCGAACTACACCTCGAACTATTTCGAAGAGCCGACCAGCCCGCTGTTCCCGTTTGGTTATGGCCTGAGCTACACCCAATTCAACGTCTCGGACATCGTCCTGTCGATCAACAAGATGACCCGCAAAGACAAACTGACCGCGACTGTTCAGGTGAAGAACACCGGCAAGGTTGCGGGCGAAACGGTGGTTCAGCTGTACCTGCGGGACGTCGCGGCGTCCATCAGCCGTCCCGTCAAAGAGCTGAAGAACTTCCAGAAAATCATGCTGAAACCCGGTGAAGAAAAAACCGTGACCTTCACCGTGACCGAGGAAGACCTGAAGTTCTTCAATCCGTCGCTCAAATACGCGGCTGAACCGGGCGAATTCAAACTGATGATCGGTCTGGACTCCGAGGACGTGAAAGAAACGACGTTCAGCCTGCTTTAAGCCCCGCAGGTGGCGCGGTGTGCAAGATCGCGCCACGAAGAGATTAATGTGCAGGAGCGCGCTTGCCCGCGATTACATGCCTTCAGCGCCTGCCGAGGCGACTGACATGGGCTATTGCGGGCGAGCACCTACAGGTTCAGTACCCTCAGGCCTTTCACATGCCCCGCGCCGCCCGTCTTCTTCTATATGTCCTGCTCATCCTGGCGGGCGCCGTGATTGTCGCCACCCTGGCGATGCATCAGGCGCAACGCCATTCACTCGAAGACGAGGCTGCTCGCGCGCAAGACCAGCTTTCGCTGTATGCCAACACCTTGCAAACCCTGATCGAGCGTTACCGTGCCCTCCCCGCCGTCCTGGCACTGGACCCGGAACTGCGCGCCGCCCTGCGCGGACCGGTCAGCGCTGAAACCACGCAAGCCCTCAACCTGAAACTCGAGCAGATCAACGGCGCCGCGCAGTCCTCCACGCTGGAACTGCTCGATCGTGACGGACTGGCGATCGGTGCCAGCAACTGGAAACTGCCCAGCAGCTACGTCGGCCACAATTACGGGTTTCGTCCTTATTTCACGCAAGCCAAGGCCACGGGCGTCGGGCGGTTTTACGCGGTCGGCGTCACCAGCGGCATCCCCGGTTACTTCCTGGCCAACGCAGTGCGTGACGACGCCGGGACGTTCATCGGTGCAATGGTGGTGAAGCTGGAGTTCCCTGACCTCGAGCACACGTGGGCGCAGGGCGACGACCTGCTGCTGGTCAGTGATGCAAAAGGTGTGGTTTTCATCGCCAATCAGCCCGGCTGGCGCTATCGCTCGCTGCGGCCGTTGTCGGATCAGGACCGCAGTGAATTGGGCAGCACCCGCCAGTACGATAAACAACCGCTGACACCCCTGACTCAGGAGCCGCTGCGCACGTTCAGCGACAACAGCCACCTGAGCCGGGTCGTCGCGCCCGATGGCTCCACCGATTACCTCTGGCAGTCGTTACCGCTGCAACCGGAAGGCTGGACACTGCACCTGCTGCGCAAACCTCAGCCTGCCACTGAAGACATTCGAAACGCCGCGTTAGCAGCCGCCGGCGCCTGGTTGACGCTGGTGTTCCTGGGGCTGTTTCTCTATCAGCGCTGGCGACTGGCGCGCATGCGCCAACGCAGCCGTGAAGAGCTGGAACAGCTGGTCGAAGCGCGCACTCGGGATTTGCGAACGGCCCAGGACGGACTGGTGCAATCGACCAAGCTCGCGGCGTTGGGGCAAATGTCCGCCGCCCTCGCCCACGAAATCAACCAGCCGCTGACCGCACAACGCATGCAACTGGCAACCCTGCGGTTATTACTCGACCATGGCCGGGTCGATGACGCTTATAAAGCGCTGGCCCTGCTCGACCAGCAGTTGACCCGCATGGCGGCGCTGACCGGACACCTCAAGACCTTCGCCCGCAAAAGCCCCAGTGGCCTGCGAGAGCGCGTGGACCTTGCCTGTGTGGTCGATCAGGCGATGTTGCTGCTCGACGCCCGGATTCGTGAGGAGCGCGTGAGCTGTGTACTGGACCTGACGCGTCCCGCCTGGGTACGGGGCGATGCGATTCGCCTGGAGCAGGTGCTGATCAACCTGCTGCGTAATGCCCTGGACGCCATGCGCGAGCGACCGATCAAGCGACTGGAAATCCGCATCGATGCAGAGGGCGAGCAGTGGCGCTTGAGCGTGGGAGACAGCGGTAGCGGAATTGCCCCGGAGCATCTGGCGAACATCTTTGACCCATTCTTTACCACCAAACCCGTCGGTGACGGGCTCGGTCTCGGACTGGCGGTTTCCTACGCTATCGTGCATGAGTCGGGAGGACGCCTGAGCGCCGAAAACCTCGACAATGGCGCGCGTTTTTCCTTCTGTCTGGCCCAGGCCGCGGAGGCTTAAACCCTATGCTGAACTCGGTGGTCGTGGTCGACGACGAGGCCCCCATTCGTGAGGCCGTAGAACAATGGCTGTCACTGTCTGGTTTCGCGGTGCAGTTGTTCAGTCGGGCCGAAGACTGTCTGGCGCGACTGCCCGTACACTTTCCCGGCGTGATCCTCAGCGACGTGCGCATGCCGGGTATGGGCGGGCTTGAGCTATTGGCGCAACTCCAGGCCCGCGATCCGGACTTGCCGGTGATTCTGCTGACCGGGCACGGCGATGTGCCGATGGCGGTGGACGCCATGCGCGACGGCGCCTATGACTTTCTGGAAAAGCCGTTCACCCCGGAGACCTTGCTGAGCAGCCTGCGCCGTGCACTGGAGAAACGCCGGCTGGTGCTGGAGAACCGCCGCCTGCATGAACAGGCGGACCATCGCAGCCGTCTCGAAGCCACCTTGTTGGGCTTGTCGCCGAGCATTCAGACGCTACGCCGTCAGGTTCAGGACCTCGCCCAACTGCCGGTCAACGTGCTGATTCGCGGCGAAACCGGCAGCGGCAAGGAAATGGTCGCGCGCTGCCTGCACGACTTCGGCCCTCGGGCCGACAAACCGTTTGTGGCCGTCAACTGCGCCGCCATTCCGGAGCAGTTGTTCGAAGCCGAACTGTTTGGCCATGAGAGCGGTGCCTTCACCGGCGCGCAAGGCAAGCGCATCGGCAAACTGGAGTTCGCCCACGGTGGCACGCTGTTCCTCGACGAAATCGAAAGCATGCCCTTGGCGCAACAAGTGAAACTGCTGCGGGTGATTCAAGACCGGCGCCTTGAACGATTGGGCTCCAATCAGAGTATCGAGGTTGACCTGCGCATCGTCGCCGCGACCAAGCCAGACCTGCTGGACGAGGCCAGGTCCGGGCGTTTTCGTGAAGACCTGGCGTACCGCCTGAACATCGCCGAGCTGCGCCTGCCCCCACTGCGTGAACGCCGCGAAGACATCCCGCTGCTGTTCGGTCATTTCTCACGGCAGGCGGCGGAACGTCTGGGCCGTATCGCGCCGGTGCTCAGTGGCGGGCAACTGAGTCATCTCCTGAGCCATGACTGGCCGGGCAATGTGCGGGAGTTGGCCAACGCCGCCGAACGTCAGGTGCTCGGGCTGGAAAACCCGGCCTCGGTGGACATGCCGGCCGGGCAGTCGCTGGCGGCGCAGCAGGAAGCGTTCGAGGCCCATTGCCTGCGCTCGGCACTGAGCCGGCACAAGGGCGACATCAAAGCGGTTTTGAACGAGCTGCAACTGCCGCGACGAACGCTGAATGAAAAGATGCAGCGCCATGGCCTGGTCCGGGAAGTTTTTCTGCCTGACAGCGGCGACTCTGTGTAAGACCCCGTCCATTGCAGGAGCTGCCGGAGGTTACGACGGTGGCGAATGCTGCGAACCTGATACGAATAGGCGGGCTGACCTGATGCCATCCCGGGCAAGAGCGCTCCTTAAAAAACGCACGCGATAAGCAAAATCTCGCTCACCCAACCACACCACATCGGCGGATTTCCGCTCACCCAAGCCAAGCAAACCCTTCTAGTCCGGGCTTTTCAAGGCCTGGCACGTCTCCTGCTATCACCCTGGCAAGACCGCATCGCTGCGATCCATCTAAAAACAATGACTTGCAGGAAATCCTATGGCCATTCCCAATTCTGTTTCCAACGGATCATCGACCGCGCCCGTCGCCGAAAAAACCACCCGAAATCGACTGAAATCGATTTTCAGCGGGTCGGTCGGCAACATGGTCGAGTGGTACGACTGGTACGTCTACGCTGCCTTCTCCCTTTACTTCGCCAAAGTCTTCTTCCCTAAAGGGGACACCACCGCACAACTGCTCAACACTGCGGCAATCTTCGCGGTCGGCTTTTTGATGCGCCCGATCGGCGGCTGGCTGATGGGCCTTTACGCTGACCGCAAAGGCCGCAAGGCTGCTCTGATGGTTTCGGTTCTGCTGATGTGTTTCGGCTCGCTGATCATCGCCCTGACACCCGGTTACGAAACCATCGGCGTCGGCGCCCCCATCCTGCTGGTGTTCGCTCGCTTGCTGCAGGGCCTGTCAGTCGGTGGCGAGTACGGCACCTCGGCGACCTATCTCAGCGAGATGGCGACCAAGGAACGTCGTGGCTTCTTCTCCAGCTTCCAATACGTGACGCTGATCTCCGGCCAGCTCATCGCACTGGGCGTGTTGATCGTGCTGCAGCAGACGCTCACGGTCGAGCAGTTGAACACCTGGGGCTGGCGCATTCCATTCGCCATTGGCGCACTGTGTGCCGTGGTAGCGCTGTTCCTGCGTCGCGGCATGGAAGAAACAGAGTCATTCACCAAGAAAAAGGAAAAGCCAAAAGAGAGCCTGATGCGCACCCTGATGCGTCATCCCAAGGAACTCATGACCGTGGTTGGCCTGACCATGGGCGGTACCCTGGCGTTCTATACCTACACCACCTACATGCAGAAATACCTGGTGAACACCGTCGGCATGAGCATCACCGACTCCACCACCATTTCCGCAGCCACGCTGTTTCTGTTCATGGTGCTGCAACCGGTAATCGGTGCGCTGTCTGACAAGGTGGGTCGTCGCCCGATCCTGATCGCCTTCGGTGTGCTCGGCACACTCTGCACAGTGCCTATTCTCACAACGCTGCACACGATTCAAACCTGGTGGGGTGCATTCTTCCTGATCATGGCGGCGCTGATCATCGTCAGCGGTTACACCTCGATCAACGCCGTTGTGAAGGCCGAGCTGTTCCCCACTGAAATTCGTGCACTGGGCGTCGGCCTGCCGTACGCACTGACCGTCTCGATCTTCGGCGGCACCGCCGAGTACATCGCGCTGTGGTTCAAGAGCATCGGCATGGAAACCGGTTACTACTGGTACGTCACCGCCTGTATCGCCTGCTCGCTGCTGGTCTACGTATTCATGAAGGACACCCGCAAGCACTCCCGTATCGAGACCGACTGATCGTACTGAAAGGGCCGTGCGTGCGCGCCCAGGCACGAAAACCGGAGGGGCAGCCACGCAGGTGGCTGCCCCTTCTTTTCGCGGCCATGCCTGCTAAGTCGCTGAATCACCATGTGCTTTTCGTAGTATCAATTTCAGCGATGATCGCTACTAATGCGATTGACTTCTTAATAATCCAGAGCCGAGTAAAGTTAACTCCATACCGAGTCACCCACTTACTTGAATCGATCTGGAGCAACTACCATGAAAACTAACAAACTGATCTTCGGCCTCGCTTTCTCTCTTCTGGCATCTAGCGCTTTTGCACTTCCCGCTGTGGACGCAAGCAAACATATCAACGCGCCGGTAGTTGCCGAAAACGGCTCTTCCCATACCAATATCGGTCGCGTTGCTGCTGATGGCGCCGACCACGTAGGTGCCAATCGCCTGGCTGCTGACGGTGCCGACCACGTAGGCGCCAACCGCCTGGCTGCTGACGGTGCCGACCATGTAGGTGCCAACCGCCTGGCCGCCGACGGTGCGGACCACGTAGGTGCCAATCGCCTGGCTGCCGACGGTGCGGACCACGTAGGTGCCAGTCGCCTGGCTGCCGACGGTGCCGACCATGTAGGTGCCAACCGCTTGGCTGCTGACGGTGCGGATCATGTTGGTGCAAATCGTGTCGCTGCAGATGGCGCTGACCACGTGGGTGCAAACCGCCTGAGCTGATCGACTCCAAGCGGTTCTCTTCCAGCCCGGCTCATGCCGGGCTTAGTTTTTTCAGGCTCGGCAAAACCTTCGAGCCCCGTCATTACGCACCCTCGCAGGCTTACGGAGTGACTTTGCTCATCGGGCAGGCCGCTTCACGCCAAAGGCCAGCTCAATCACGCCTCGCGACGCAAACCCCAACAAAAAAAGTTTAATTCACAAAATTAAACAGTTGTCAAGATTGAAAAATGTCAAAATTGACAGAAATTGCCCCATCTCGGATCAAAATCCCCCGGAGCGCTTTAAAACCGGGCGCTGCAGCCAACTATCATTTTCAACGATGGTCGTTAGCAATCTTGTTAACTTCTGCTTAATGCATACGCGCGTAGAATTCACTCCATACCCAAGTTAAAGAAACTACTGAACTTTGATGGAGCAAACATCATGAAAACTTCGAACCTTCTGTTTGGCCTTAGTCTTTCCATTCTGGCATCGAGTGCATTCGCTCTGCCCGTTTCTGATAATCACGCGATATTGAACGGTACTGTTGTCGCTGAAGGCGGCTCTTCTCACACTAATGCATCGCACACCGGTTCTTATCGTCAGGCTTCCGATGGTGCTGACCATGTCGGTGCAAATCGTCTGGCCGCTGATGGCGCCGACCGTGTAGGTAACAACCGTCAGGCTGCCGATGGCGCTGACCAC
>NZ_FOEO01000025.1 GCF_900110765.1 Pseudomonas sp. NFACC02 | reverse complement strand
CCACTTCAAGCGCGACGCCGATGTATCCCCCTCGTTTGATGATGGTTGCCGCTTTTGCAACGCCTGCCACGGTGTCGGCGTAGCGGGCGATCTCGCCGTGTTTTGCATAGCTTTTGGTGGACAGTCCCAACAAGTCCTTGATGCGGGTGTTTTTGCCCAGGCCTGAGCCGGTGCTGGCGTAGCTGCTCAACTGTTTTTGTATTTTGGCTTCCAGCAGGGTGCGCTTCTGGAAGAAGAGCTCGCGGTTCTGGAGTTTCCCGGAGGAGAAATGGCTTTTGTAGAGCGCATCGATTTCTCCCAGGCTGCCCTCGATGTTTTTGAGATGTCGGCTCCAACCGTCGGAGACCGTACCTGTCGCGATGGAGGTTCTGTCGAGGACGTCTTGCAAGAAGTCGTAGTTCTCGACCATGTAGCTGTCTCCTGCCATGCCGTTGATGAGCAGCATGTGGTGCACTTCGGTGGCCCTTTTCATCAGGTAGGCCTCTTGGGTGGTGCAGGATTTGGTGGAGTAATCGCCAATGATGACCATCTCGCCAGCGAGCACGACGGTGTCGCGAATGTGCGCGTTGAGCGTGTCGAACTTCGCCAAAGACTTCCCGGCCAGGGAGACGCTGGACTTCAGGCCCTGGTAGGTCTGCATGCGTGGGTTGATGAAGCTGTAAGGCGTGGCCATGGGATACCTCAGGCGTATTTTTTGTGCCGATTCGGTCCCATCCACCCGCGACGTTGCCGCCGCCGCTGCCGTCGGTGCGTTTCTGTTGGGTGTAAACGGTTTTGATCCGTCCGTAATTGAGCTTGACGACTTCAAGGGGGACGCCAGCGCTGGCGTTCTGCGTGTATTCGGAAATGATCACTTCTTCGAGGATGATTTCGAAGTACTTGAGCTTCTCCCCGCCCGCGCGATTCAGGGTGAGCCTGACTTCTTTCAGGTGATCGCCTGCGCAACAGGCTTCCATCAGTCGGCAGCTGGCGCTGTCCAGCAACTTCGTGAACGTCAGATCGGTGAGCGTGGTGCGGCCGGATGAAGCGCCCCCGGTAGAACTGGCGGTGGCCGTTGTACTTTGGTGGCTGCCGAAGTTGTAGCCGGTAATTTCGATCCAGCCTTTGTGTTTGCCATCCAAAGCCTCGCCACCGATCCCATCCATCTGGATGAATGCGTCAAAGGACATAAACGTTCTCCTAACCGATTCAAGAAATGCTGCGGTTGAGGATTTTTCCGGTAATACAAGGCGACGGGATATAGGCCTCCGAGTTGCGAGGTGTAGGATCTTTTTGAAGTTAGCTGCGATGTTTCCTACAGATGTCGGGCTTTGGAAGACTGGCGGGCTGCGGGCGGGCTGGGAGTGAAGTTCGAAAGAATGGCCCTGGTTAAACTAACCACGGGTATGAGGAGAGTCAGAAAGTGTGCTTGCGGACAGGGTCTGTTCCGAACGCGAGATGCGGCAGACGCTGATGACATTCATCCCGATCCCGTCAAGCGTGGTTACGTCGATAAGGGGTGTATTGGCGGTATTCGAGTGCGAGGCATCTTTGCGGAGCAGACGGGATTGGTTGAGGTGCAGCGCTGGTGCCAGGAGACGCGGAGCGTCTCGGGATGCGTTACCACGCGGAGCGTGGGCACGATCCACATTCACCTCGCCAGCGGGCTCCCTGGGTAGATCTGCGCCCTCCTCGCCATTGCTTCGGCTGTGTGGCTGCATTCGGTCGCCAGTGTGCTGATGCCGAGCATGTCGAAGTTGTGATTCGCCGCCTCGCTCATATCCTCATCCCTGCTTTCAATAGCTTGACTGCTACGGCCGTTTCCCTCGGGCCGCCGAGTCGAATAGCATCCACCAGAGCCAGATAGTGATACAAGGTTCGATCCTGTTTCACCGCATGAGCGACGGTTTTGTAAAGGGGCTCGACGGCCTGCCCTTTTTCTTTTCCCTTAGGGTCCGGCCAGACGATGATCTGGTTACCGGCACTTTTCAGATGTTTCGTGAGTACAGGCGATGCAAACCCCGTCGGAATGCCTCGTGTCAACGCGCCCGGTTTCACAGGAAAAAAGTACTTCAGTGCGTATTCGGTGATATTGAGCAGCTCGTCCCGATTCACCTTGGGTAAGGAGGTCTGGTAGTCATTCGTCAGCAATCCAGCCTTGCGGCAACGGTTGATCGAATTTGAAACCTCGCTTTTGCTGATCCCGAGTGAATCTGACAACGCCCTGAGGGAATAGCTGTCGGACCATCGATCAGCTACAGGCGAACCCTGCTCATCGTTCCCCTCCCATCCTGTCCATTCGGCCGATACAGCTTTCTCCAGACGGTTGAGGGTGCTGACGAGATCTTCCGGCTCCGCTGAAACAGTCGTAAACCGGGGTCCCGTCGTGAAGCGACGATCCAGTAGATCAATCTCAGAAAGATTGCCGAACAGGCGGTTCTCCCCCGGCCCTTCCGGTCTCATTTCCTCCTGGGTATGGAGGCTCGCCATTTTGAACAGAAGCAAAACGTCCTGACCCTTCATAATCGCCCGCCTTCCAAGTGTCCACATTCCATGAAACGTGGACACATCACGCTTGAGTTTTTTTGTCTTGTCAAGGACGGATCTGAGTGAACCGTCTGTGGAGAAGTTTCTACGCACGGGCCTACGGCAAAAATGCTCAGCTTGTACGTAGCCTTCCGGAAGAAATTAGCGGCTATGGATAAATCCCCAGGCAGTCATTAACTCCGTGTTCTACACATAACATTTTCGCTAAACAATATTTACCCGGGTTTCATTTGATCCTTGAGGCCATGGTTCTTAAAGTGAGCTCACCTAATCGAACTTTCACGACCAAGAAGGTTTACTCATATGTTTAAAGCCATTGGTTTTGCCAGCGCTCTTGTCTTGTCTTCTTTATTGGCCGCACCGTTCGCCATGGCGGAAGAGTCTTCAGCCTTTGTTGCGCGCAATGATGCGATTCATGCGACCTTCGAGCAGCACGAGGAGGCTCTTGCCGCCAGGGCGAGGGAGCAGGACAAGACTCGACAAGCCTCGACCTATAACCCTCAAACGGAGAATACCAAGCACACCTGACCTGTACGCTGTTCCAGTTTTTGTCCGTTTCACGTCTCTGTTTCATCCTGTTCTGCGTCGTTGCTCCCGGCGTGGGGCCTCAAAGCTCCAAACTTCAGCCGCTGTCCCCAGCGGCTTTTTTTTGAGCAGGAGAAAGTTGCAACACACTTAACAAAAACAAGGCTTATTTATTACGCCACTGCCAGTATCCATAAAGTCTGCGGGGAATAGATAACAATGAACGAGTCTTTCAAATACAGCGTTTTATTCGTTGCGATGACCGCGACACTGTCGACGGCCGTGTATGCCGATGACGCCGCGAGCAGCAAGGACGGGTTTATCGAGGGGTCGAATTTCAATCTCGACCTGAAGAACTATTACTTCAACCACGACCGGCACGATGGCAAGCAGGACAGCAAGGAGTGGGGCCAGGGCTTTGTCGGTACGTATGAGTCCGGGTTCACTCAGGGGCCGGTGGGTTTCGGGATCGACGCCAATGCGATGCTCGGGCTGAAGCTGGACGGCGGCGGAGGCAGCGGCGGTTCGAGCATCTTGCCGACGACGGCACCGAATCCGAACAAGGACAACCTGTATGGCGATGCGCCTGACTCATTCTCCTCGGCCGGTGGCGCGTTGAAGATGCGGGCGTTCGATACGGTGCTGAAAGCCGGTGACATGTTCCTCAACAATCCGGTGATCGCCGGCGGCGCGACGCGGATGTTGCCGATGACATTTCGGGGCTTCAGCCTGACCAACAACAGCGTCGATCATCTGACGCTGGACGCCGGTCAGGTGAGTTCCGACAAGTTGTTCAACCAGAGCGGCAACGGGCGCATTGGCACCTATTACGGCACCCTGCCCGATGGCGACAAGAGCAAGCACATGAGCTGGGCGGGTGCGACGTACACCGGTGTGCCGGGGATGACGTCGAGCCTGTATGCCTCGCAGCTCAAGGACATCTGGAACCAGTATTACTACGACCTGGACTACAACTGGGCGCTGAATGATCAGGTCAGTCTGAACCCCGGTTTCCATTACTACCACACGCAGGACACCGGCCAGGCGCTGCTGGGCAGCATCGACAACAACACGTTCAGCGTACACCTGGGCGTGACGGTCGGGCATCAGACCCTGACGACATCGCTGCAGAAGGTCAACGGCAACACGCCGTTCGACTACATCCAGGACGGCGACAGCATTTACCTGGACAACTCGCAGCAGTATTCGGATTTCAACGCGCCCGGGGAAAAATCCTGGAAGTTGCAGTATGCGTATGACTTCGTCGGGTGGGGAATGCCAGGACTGACCTCGTCGCTCTCCTACACGCGCGGGACGATGGATCTGACGAAGGCAACCACGGCGGCTGACTCGGGTTACAGCTATTACAACGCTGACGGAAAAGACGCCATGCATTGGGAGCGGGATGCCGACTTGAAGTATGTGGTGCAAGGCGGCCCCGCGAAGAACCTGGGCGTGCGGCTGCGGTGGGCGACCAACCGTGGCGGCGACGGGTACAAAACGGTGGATCACAATGCGGATGAGTACCGGGTGATTGTGGATTATCCGATCAATGTCTTCTGACCTGTTACCACCCCATTAACGACAATCGGCAACGTGGCAATCCGGCGCGCTGGATTGCCACAGAGCTGCACGGCGTCTGAATGTTGGGCATGAACCTATCTACGGCTTCTCTCCCTCAGGCAAAATGCCGACCCTCTGTAGGAATTGGCTTTTAACGAGGTAGGAATGCGCTCGCTTAATCTGAAAACTGTCGTGGTCAGCAGCGTTCTGGCCGTGTGCCTGGGCATGACGGGCGCGCAGGCGGCGACTGACACCCCGCAGCCTGCCACATCGACCACCACCCCTCAGCCGTCCAAAGCCACAAAGAGCTCAACACCGTCGAAGACCGCCAAGACTTCAACGAGCTCAAAGACCTCAAAAACCTCCAAGACTTCGGCAACGTCGAAGACCGCCAAAAGCTCAAAAAGCTCAAAAACCGCCAAGACCTCCGCGACGTCCAAGAGCTCGAAAACTTCGAAAACTTCGAAGAAGTCGAATACCTCGAAGACGTCGAAAACGTCAAAGTCCGCCAAGACCACGCCCAAGCCCGTCCCCGCGCCACCGGCGACGCAGCAGGTGACGATGCTCGGCGGCAAGTTTGTCTTCGGCCTGCCCAAGGAGTACGTCGAAGGGCCGATGGAAGAGATCGACGACAAGGCCCGTGCCGAAGGCGTCACCGGTGCGCTGTACATGAACAAACCCGCGAAACGCGTGGTGATCGTGACCGAGACACCTTTGCCGGATGCGCAGAACGTGCCGTCCAACGATGCGCAGACCCTGGACAACATCATCGCCGAAACCCTCGTGCAGCAGCAGTCCAGCTACAAGGACTTCAGCAAACTGGGCGAGAAGAAGATCGTCCGCCAAGGCCTCGACCTGCGCCAGCTCGACATTTCCGGCAGCGTCGACGGTGGCAAGGTGCTGAGCACGACCATTGCCGCCGTCTCAGGCACGCGCACTGCGGTGGTCAACGTGATTTCGCTGGAAAAAGACATCAAGGCGCATGAGGCGTTGGTGAACAGTCTGACGGGGGGCAAGTGAGTTGCTGCTTTTTTGGCAGCGATTGAAGCCTTAAAAGCAGCAAAAAAGTAGCCATTACGGGTTATTTTTCAGCCAGACCGTTATGTCATTTATGAGGAATTGGGCTTGGCCTAACGCGTCTTGGGCCATCGATTCGCTTACGGGATCGCCGGAGTAATCGCTGAGGTTGCGCTGTTTGCGCAACCCATCCAGGGTAATCATCCGCGTCCGCTCCAAACCGATCGTTAACGGTAATGTCTGGATCATCGTCTGGTGGTGCCCGGGTTTACTCGTTAATGCGAAAGCCGTTCGCCTGCAATACAGCGTTGGCGGCTTGCATGATCGACTTGTACGCCATGTCGAACCGCCCCTCACAGCTCATTCCCGGAAGCCGCGCGTCTTCAAGACATCTCTTCGCCGCCGCCATGAGTCGCTCCACATTTCCGGCATCGTAGGGAATGCTTTCTAAAGCCCTGCCAATCAGATTATCCAGTGTCATCGCTCACTCCTTGTGATGGGTCAGGTCGTCCTCCGAACCAATGACGAACATCTTAGGCTTGACCATCAGATCGCGCACGAAGCCACCCTGCTCTGTTAACAACTGGAACCACTCTTGCTGTTGGTACTGCTTTGGATTGATCTCTCGCCCCATGCTGTCCTGCAATGAATACAGGTGCGTCACCAGTTCGCGGAAACCGACGTTGCCAATGACCATCAGATCAATGTCACTTTCGGCAGTGGCTTTCCCGTTTGCCATCGAGCCGAACACGAATGCGCAGGCTATTCGATCTGACAACGGAGCGAGCGCCTCAGCCAACGCATCGGCTACACCGTCAGTCTTGCGCAAGATACTGACGAGCTCCGGGAAAATAGGGCATCGCCGGTTCGCCCGATACTGCGCTTGATTGCCGACACGCTCCTTGAGCAACACCCCCACCTCTACCATTTTGCTCAACTCGCGACTCAGCGTTCCGGACAGGGTGCCAGTCAGTCGAGCGATCTCGCGCAGGTGATATTGCTTCTCCGGGTGCAGCAACAGCAGCGCCAGCACCTTTCTGCGGTACTCAGAGAACAGGAATGTAGACAGCACGTTAACCACCTGAATGCTGCTTTAAAGGCAGCAATTGAAGCCTTAAAAGCAGCATTTTTCAAGCTCGCCCCAAACACGCCTCACCTGCGCCCTTCCACCGCCATCCGTACGGCGAATCCAAACAACACCGTCCCCATCAGATAGCGTTGAACATTGGCCCAGGTCGGCTTTGTGGAGAGGAAGACCGCGATCGAGCCTGCGGCCATGGCGACCATCGCGTTCACGGTGAGGCTGACGCCAATTTGCACGCTGCCCAGCACCAGTGACTGGCTGAGCACGCTGGTGCCGTTACCAACCGTGATGAACTGCGGCAGCAGTGAGAGATAGAGCACCGCAACTTTCGGGTTGAACAGGTTGGTCATCAAGCCCATGAGGAACAGTTGTCTGGGGCTGTCCTGCGGCAGGTTTTTAACCTGAAACGGCGAGCGACCTCCCGGTTTGACGGCTTGCCATGCGAGGTAGAGCAGGTACAGGGCGCCGGCGATGCGCAAGGTGTCGTACGCGTAAGGCACCGCCATGACCAGGCCGGTGATGCCGAATGCCGCGCAAAGCATGTAGAAGATGAAGCCAATGCCCACGCCGCCAAGGGAGATCAAACCCGCCTTTCGACCTTGTGAGATGGATCGCGAGATCACGTAAATCATGTTCGGCCCTGGTGTCAGCACCATACCGAGTGAGATGAGGGCAAAGGCAATGAGGTTGGCAAGTTCGGGCATGACCACGTCCAGCGGCAAGTTCGGATAGCCGGTGAAGAACCACGGCGGTTGCGCCATTGCATCGCAGCGCATACGGCAAGAAAAGACACAGATCACGGAAAAATCGACCCTGACAGATCAGTGGTCCGCTGGTGGTTCCACGCATTCCGACTACGCTTGGCGCACCCGTTTGGGTGTTCGCGCCTGAGCAGGCGACAGCCGGTGGCGATTATTTACCTGATAGTGGCAAATGGCTCTTCCCTGTACCCAATGGGCAAGCGACACTCTGAACCGCTGGTATTGGCCGATGTTTCAGTCGGGATGCTGCATCATGGACCCGGTGAAGCGCTATGAACACCTCACGTCATAAAGGTCTTTCGTTTGCTCGGCGCATGTATGTGCCGCGTACGGTGGGGCTGAGCATCGGTTTCTTTACCGTCGCGGCGGCGATGTACCCGTCACACCCTCCCGCCTGGGTATGGATCGCAATGATTCTGAACGGCTACGGCTGGTCTCACCTGGCATACCTGCTGGCCAAACTTTCAAAAAATCCCTACGCGGCTGAGCGGCGTAACCTTATTTACGACTCGATTCTGGGCGGATTCTGGGCAGGGGCAATGGGCCTCAACCCGTTGCCTACGGTCACAGTGCTTTCGATGATGGCCATGAATAACATCGCGGCGGGCGGCCCACGTTTTTTTCTGGTCGGTTGCGGGGCGCAGATAGCCGGCGCGCTGGTGGGTGGGTTCATCTTCCTGCCAGAACTGTTTCCGGCCGTCACACAGGTGCAGGTGTACGCCTCTTTGCCAATGCTGGTGATTTACCCGATGGCGATCGGTCTGGTCTGCTATCGCGTCGCGTTGCAACTGTCCAGAAGCAAGAAAGCACTGGAAAAACTCAGCACCACGGACAGCCTGACCGGCCTTATGAATCACGGCGCCTGGAAAGACCTGCTGACCGTTGAGTTCAATAACTGCCAGACACTGAAACGGCAGAACAGCGTGGCGCTGATCGACATCGATCACTTCAAGACCATCAACGACACCTACGGCCACATCATCGGCGACAACGTGCTCAAACAGCTGAGCAGCGTGCTGTCTGCCGGCCTGCGCGAAAGTGATCTGGCAGGTCGCTACGGGGGTGATGAATTCTGCGTGATCCTGCCCGACACCACCCTGGCCCAGGCCACCGACGTTCTCGAACGCTTGCGGCGCACGGTTCACGAGCATACCCACAGCGTCCTGCCCGACCTCAAAGTCAGCCTCAGCATCGGCATCGCACCTTACGGCCCGCACCTTACCGACGCCAGCATGTGGCTGCACGAAGCGGACATGGCGCTGTACGACGCCAAGAGCACCGGGCGAAACCGAGTGACCTCGGCCAGGCCCGGCGTGAGAGTGTGTGAGAGATTGACTCCGGAGTTTGAGTGAGTCAGCGGCGCAGACGCGCGATGGTTTCGAAGCCTGCCGGCGCCTCGGGCGAATTAACGGGCATTGTGGTCACCCCAACGGGTCTTCCGGGCTTTGTATCTGCTTGAGGAGATCCATCGGCGACACCGTTTCAAACAGCGTTACCAGGCTGTCCTCAAGCTTCAACGGACCGTACAGCCCTTCTTCACGCTCAAGATGAGCCAACTGAACGTCCCGATAGGCACCGGGGTAGATGCTTTTTTCGAGAGGCAGCAGCCGGTCGAAATGCTCAAGCAACCCTCGGAAGACAATGCGACGCTCCACCACACCGCGCGTGGTCGCGATCAGTTTTATAAAGAACTCTGAGTCGGCCTGGCGCATGGCCTCATAGGCCGCGTATCGCTCGACGAGCGTGTAGGCACCCGACTCATCGAAAATCACGCAACAGAGCGCTTCGCGGTGACGTCCGTGGAACGGGTTGTGCGCTGCTCCTCGACGGTGACTCTGGGCAAGCGCGAAGGCGACGGCCAACTCAGCTTCTTGCCGTCGCCGTGCGCTGCCGAGGCGAGTGAGGTCATCGAGTGCTGGTGCCTGGCGTCCCAACCGTTCGATTTCAGCGCAAAACGTGGCAAACAACCCTTGCGGCCCAAACCACTGTCGATGAACCGCTTGAAGCTGATCCCTGGACATCGCTCGCTGGCGGTCGCTCAATCGCTGAAACTCACTCAGGACTTCCTGATCGTCCTGTTCTTGCGCAAATCGCGGCGTGTCTGTTGCCCTGCCGCGTTGAATCGAGCTGAATGCAGTCATTGTTCGTTCCTTGTTGTTTTTAATTTCTTGCCCGGGAGCACAACACCGGGCGGTCCGTCAGGTGTCCTGACGCGCGGTTTCCGGCAAAAAGCGCGTAATGACCCGCGTCGGTAAAAAACCGACGAATCCACGGACACCGGGAATAGCCGTTAACGGAGTTTCAAGAGATCAACACTCACGCGATACTCGCGCATCGCCACTCCCTGACACCTGCCTTGAAAAATAAATGAGGGATCAAATACTTTTCACACACGCACAGAGAAACTCCCGAAGAACAGCTATCGAGGCACAACCCCTATTCAAAATACGATAAGACTCAGAGCGCTTATTATGCGCCGATCAATCAGCGATACAATCCGTCAAATGTAGGGGGTGTGGAAGTTTTTTCTTGCGTGGGAATGCGACGTGCAAAGCCATAAGTTGTGCGCGATTCTTCACCCCATTCTTTTTCAAAAGCGCGGACACATGGTCGCGGGCCGTGTAATCACTGATGCCGAGCTGCTGGGCGATGTCTTTGTTGGTATACCCCAACAGCACCAGCTGCAGCACTTCTCGCTCTCGTGGAGTCGCCCTGCTTAATCGTTTCCGCTTCCGCTCTAGTCCCAGCATTGTTGTGTATCGACCTCGATGAGTTACCTGCCACGGCTTAAAACAACCATCGGCGTTAAAAAGTTTTTATTGAGCTTTTTTCGTGTTTTTTTGACGTGTCAATACTGAGCACTCACAGGACGAACATGAGTACCGAAAGAAGTAATTATTCCTACATAAATGAGAGAAACTTCGCCTGATTAGTCTTACAAATATAACTTCAGACACACGCCATCAGTTGCAAACGATAACGTTCACGCGCTCAAGGGTTGGATACTTGTATAGACAGGGACGATATACGTGGCAAATGATAATTACAATCATCTGTTACAAATGAGCGGTCAGTGCTGTGGGCCTGCTGGCTGAGGACAGCGCAGCACTCAGCCACGGCCTGCGCCTGAAAAGCGCAGGTCGTGGGTCAGAAAGGGAAATGCCTGACAGGTGTTCGGGAGGTCGGCTGACCTTCAGGGATCGGGCGCCGCTCGCCGACGCCCCGACGGTCAGCGACCGCAGCGCACCACTGTCGGGTCATCGACCTGCAGGCCTCTGCGCAGGCCGAAGAACAGCGCGGTTATCAGTCCCACTGCGCCCATGATCACGCAGTAGCCTACACACACCCACGGGCTCCACGGCATCAGTGCGATCAGCGCCAGCGGCGTGGTGCTGGCCCACAGGGCGTAACTGACGTTGTAGGTCAAGGAGATGCCCGACACGCGAATCGTCGCCGGGAAGAGTCCGACCATGACCGACGGCACGACGCCGACGATGCCACAGGCCAGCCCCGCCAACGCATACGCGAGGCTGACCGGCAGCCAATGAATCACCAGGCTGGCGTACAACAGGCCGACGCCGACCGGCAGCAGCAGGCTGTACAGGATCACGCCGCGCCAGGCACCGATGCGGTCCACCAGCCTGCCCGCCAGCACACACCCGATATTGAGAAAGACAATGCCTACGCTGCTCAGCGCAAAGGTGTCGCTGGCGCTCATGCCGAATCGCTGCTGCATGACCGTGGGCGTAATCACCACCAGCGTGACCACCGCCGAGGTCAGCACGCAGGTCAGCAACGCTGCCGGCAGCAAGGACTGGCGATGCTCGCGCACGACGGCCCACAGCGGCAGTTCGGTCATGCGCTCACGTTGCGCGTGCAGCGCCATGAACACGGGCGTTTCGCTCAGCCAGCGGCGCAACCAGACGCCGATCACACCAAAGACACCGCCCAACAGGAACGGGATGCGCCAGGCGAAGTCGAGAATTTCCGTGTGGCTGTACACCTTGGCCAGCCAGGTCGCGGTCAGCGCACCGATCAGGTAGCCGAACGTCAGGCCCGCTTGCAGAACACCCAACGCGTAGCCGCGATGCCCCTTGGGCGCGTGCTCGGCGACGAACACCCAGGCGCTCGGCACTTCACCGCCCACCGCTGCACCTTGCAGGATGCGCAGTGCCAGCAGGATCAACGGAGCCCAATAGCCGATGTCGGCGTAGGTCGGCATCACGCCAATTAGCAGACAAGGCAAAGCCATCATCAGGATGCTCAGGCTGAACACCCGTTTGCGGCCCAGTTTGTCGGCGAAGTGCGCCATCAGGATGCCGCCCAGCGGGCGCGCCAGATAACCGGTGACGAAGATCCCGAAGCTTTGCAGCAAGCGCAGCCACTCGGGCATTTCCGGCGGAAAGAACAGTTGGCTGAGGGTCAGCGCGAAGAAGACGAAGATGATGAAATCGTAGATTTCCAGCGCCCCGCCCAATGCCGCCAGGCCCAGGGTCTTATAGTCGCCCCGGCTGATCGGTTGTGGACGTGGTCGAAGAATGGCTGTCATGAAAGACCCCATTTGGCAGGTGAAAACGGCAGTTAGGTGCGACAAAGGCGCGCAGGATAACAAAGCTGGCGGGATGAGGGTGGCTCGCAGACCACCGGACTTGCGTCACATCACACGGCATACATGCCGGGGGTCATGCCGAACTGCGCGCTGAAGGCACTGATAAACGTGCTGACACTGTCATAGCCCAGGCGCTTGGCCACGCGATTGACCGTGTCCCCTTGTGAAAGCAGCTCCAGCGCCCGCTTCATCCGCGCGACGATGCGCCACTGCATGAGCGACATGCCGGTTTCTGCCCGAAAATGGCGGGTCAGTCCGCGGCGAGACATCCCCACGCGGCGCGCCCAGTCGTCCAGGCTCAATTTGTTGGCCGGGTCGGCCACGATGGTCAGGGTCATGCCGACCAGATGCGGGCTGCTGGGCATGGGCAGGAATAACGGCGTTGCCGGGGATATCTTCAATTCGTCGAACAGCACATCGAGTTGGCGATGCTGGGGCGGCGTGAGTTCAGCCGGGCTTTCATGTCCTGCGTCGTTGCCCCAGACGGCAATGCGTTCGAGCAAGGCGCTGGAGAGTGCAGTCAGGGCGAACACCGTAGGGGTAACGGGAAACAGCGGGCATATGTCGGGGCGCAGGTAAATCATCCAGCCCTTCGCCGCCTCATGCACGCGCGCGGCGTGGGCAACGCCCGGCGGAATCCAGCCGATGTGCCGTGCGGGGACGACCCAACTACCGGTGTCCAGCTCAGCCGTGATCACACCTCCCCGGACGGCCCACAACTGCCCTTCGCGATACCGGTGCAGCGTGTCGTCACTGCGCGACTGCAACGGCTCGGCGTTGATCAGCAGCGGTCGTCCGTCCTGGATACGGCGTTGCAACGGGTACTCTGCTGGCATGGCCCGGTTTCCCTGTTAAGAGGCCAGCCGACGGTACCAAGCCAAAAGGATCGCCGCAAACGCGTTTAGTCAATGCACTGAATCCCCGGGCATTGTCCGTTCCATGTACAGGCTGCGCAGGGTGATACCGCCAGGGTGTTCATAGGCTTCGTCTCGAACCGCCACAAAGCCCATGGCTCGATAGAAGTCCGCGGCGTTGAGCGAAGAATAAAGATACAACCGGGGGAAATGCTCCTCGGCCGCCATGGCTTCAAGCCCTTCCATCAACCGCTTGCCGACGCCCCTCCCCGCTTGAGCGGGCTCGACGAACAGCGCGATCAACTCGCCGGTCTGTCGGTCCAGAATCCCATAGCCGAGCGGTTGACCGTTCTCCTCCGCCACCAGAGCACAGTGAGTGGCGAACAGCCGCAGATAAGACTCAGGCGGCGGAGACTCACTCCAGACCTCGATCTGTTCGGGAGAATAGTGACTCGCACAGAGCTGTCGCACCGCGCGCGTACGCAGTGACCACAGAAAAGGTATCTCAGGAATGTTGCCCATTCTCAGCTCAATCATCATCTCGCTCCCACCCTCGAAACCGCACGAACAGCCGTGTCCGCGTACTGCCATTGGCTCAGGGCGACAGAATGCGCTTTTGTCGCGACAGATGAAAAGCGTCGAAGGTGGTTACTGGAGGGTGGAGGGTTGGGGTAGAGGCAGAAGGCTGCAAGCTTTTGATTCTGGCCGAATGCCATGGGAGCGAAGTGGTAAGAGCCCCCTGATCGTGACCTGACGGTATGCCGCCTGCTGTTGATTCACGCCAAGCCTGTAGGAGCTTGCCCGCGATCTGGCGCGAAGCGGCAGCAAAATCAGGCGACCCAGTTATGCCTGACACTCCGCATGCACCGGGTTTGCTGCCGGTTCCCGGCAGATCGCGGGCAAGCGCGCTCCTACGCCTCCGGCAGAAGCGGATCGGTGAAGTCGGAGGCAACGGGCTTAGGGTCGGAGGGTGGCACTTAGAGGTAGAGGCTTTTGATTCTGGCCGAAGGCCGTGGGAGCGAAGTGGTGAGAGACGCCTGATCGTGGCCTGACGGTATGCCGCCTGCTGTTGATTCACGCCAAACCTGTAGGAGCGCGCTTGCCCGCGATCTGGCGCGAAGCGGCAGCAAAATCAGGCGACCCAGTTATGCCTGACACTCCGCATGCACCGGATTTACTGCCGGTTCCCGGCAGATCGCGGGCAAGCGCGCTCCTACGCCTCCGGCAGAAGCGGGTCGGTGTGAAGTCGGCGGCAACGGGCTGAGGGCCGGAGGGTGGCACTTAGAAGTAGAGGCAGAGGCTTTTGATTCTGGCCGAAGGCCGTGGGAGCAAGCTTGCTCGCGATCTGGCGCGCAGCGGCAGCAAAATCAGGCAACTCGGTTGTACCTGACAAACCGCATGCGCCAGGTTTGCTGCCGGTTCCCGCCAGATCGCGGGACAAGCCACGCTCCTACGCCCCCGGCAGAAACGGATAGGTGTGAAGTCGGCTGCTCATCTACACTCCAGCGCTTACCTTTTCAGGAAGTCTTCCGATGACGCCTTCGCTGCTCATGGCCGTGCTCGCTTCAGGATTTATCTACGCCATTTCGCCGGGTCCCGGCGTGCTGGCGGTGTTCGGGATTGGCGCCTCCAAGGGCCGACGTGCCGGGGCTGCGTTTCTCTGCGGGCATCTGTTGGGGGATGTGATCTGGTGCAGCACGGCGCTGGCGGCGATCATTGGCGCCAGGGTCATCGGCACCACGGCGTTCGATGTGCTCGGCCTCATCAGCGGGGTGTTTCTGTTCTGGCTCGGCTGGCGCGCCATTCGTGCCAGACGCAGCAACGAAGACAAGCCAAAAGCCCCCGGCCGTCATCCGTTCTGGCACGGCATCATGTTCGGCCTGACCAACCCGAAAGCCTACCCGGTGGCGGTCGCCACCTTCACCGCCCTGCTCTCCAGCCGCGCCGACCTGCTCAACTGGTCGATGCTGCCGCTATTGATTCTGGTCAGTACCCTGGGCGGAATCGCCGCCTACGGCATCATCATCGGCGTCGTCGGCGCCCGACACGTTCGCACGCTGTACCAACGCCACGAACTGACGATCACCCGTCTGTGCGGGGTGATGTTCATCGGTTTTGCGATCAACGCATTGATGCACGCGGTGCCAAGCCTGCTGCCGCGCAGGCCTTGAACTTGCGTTAAAGCGCTTGAGGGCAGGCGGCTGCGATCAACCGACCACGGTGCCGGCGGCCTCTGCGGTCAACCATGCCAGGAAGGCTTTGACCGGTTCCTGTCGCTCGCGTCCCGGCACGCAAGCGGCCACATAGCGCGGCCCGGGCAGGCTGACGTCCGGGCGATACGCCACCAGCTCGCCACGCTTCACACTGTCCGCTACCAGAACGTTGCTCGCCAGCACCAGCCCCTGACCGGCCACCGCAGCGCTCAGCGCGTAATGCTCATCGTCGAACGCTCGCAAGCGCGCTGTTTCCAGCCATTCCTCGCAGCCTGCTACAGCGCACCAGGTGTTCCAACTGATCGCAAACGCCCCGGGAATCTGCCACAACAGGTCAATCAGCTCCACGCTCGCGCTGTCGACGGCATCGATACGTTCGGGCGCGGCATACACACCGAACCGCTCGGTCATGAGGTCCAGATGGAACAGATTCGGGTCGTCACGGCTCACCGTGCGAATCGCCAGATCCACGCTGGAATCCCTCAGCAGGTCAACCAGCTCGTTTCGGGTGTCAACACGAACGTTGAATTGCGGAAACGCACGATAAAAACCGCCCAGCCGAGGAATTAGCCAGGCGGCCGCCAAGCCCGGAGTGGTAGAGAGCGTGAGGGTTTGCGAGGGCGTGTCCGGGCAGAAGCTTTCCAGGCTGCGGCGGATATCCAGAAGCGCACGATGGGCTTGCCGATACAGCTGTTCGCCCTCCTCGGTCAGCGTCACGCCTTGACCGGACCGCTCGAACAAAAGCGCGCCCAGCCAGGCCTCAAGGGTTTTCACCTGATGAGAAATGGCCGCAGGGGTAACGGACAGCTCTTCGGCGGCGACCTTGAAGCTGCCCAGCCGCGCGGCAGCCTCGAAGGTGCGCAACGCGTTGAGTGGAAGGTTGGAAAACACCGAAGCTCCCTGCATGAATCGACATGAATTGAATTGACGCGGGGTCAATTTATCTCATTTTTCGCGGCGCCAAGGTGCGGATAACGTTGTCGGCATTCACAGCCCATGCCTTTGGAGAATGTCATGCAAGGCCCCGCACGCAAGCTGGTTCAAGCCGTCCTGTACGAAGCCATCGCCATCGCGGTGCTGTCACCCGCGATATCCCTGATCTACGAGGCTGGACTGGCGCACGCGGGGGCGCTGTCGCTGATGCTCTCGGCCAGCGCCTTGATCTGGAACATGCTCTACAACACCGCGTTCGAGTACTGGGAATCCCGCCAAACGCAGCGCACGCGTACGTTTGGCCGCCGACTGCTGCACTCCTTTGGTTTTGAAGGTGGACTGGTCGTGCTGCTGGTGCCACTCGTGGCCTGGTGGCTGAACATCTCGTGGTGGGCTGCGCTGGTCACCGACCTCGGGTTGTTCGTGTTTTTCTTCCTCTACGCACTGGTGTTTCAGTGGGCGTTCGATCGGGTGTTCGACGTGCCGGTGTCGGCAAGGTCGTGCGACGCGTGATCGCCCTGCCCACCTGTAGGCGCGCTTGCCCGAGAAGACCTGGGGACATCCGACATCGATGTGTGACCCTATCGGTCGTCTTCGCGGGCAAGCGCGCTCCTACACAAGCGTTGCGCAGGGGCTTACTGCGCCAGCCCCACCTTCAGCAATTTGCCATCGTCCTCGTCGGTCAGCACGTACAGGTAACCATCCGGCCCCTGGCGTACATCGCGGATACGCGATTTCAGTTCGCCCAGCAGCCGCTCTTCGTGCACCACCTTGTCGTCTTTAAGCTCCAGACGGATCAGCACCTGGGCCGACAGCGCGCCGATGAACACGTTGTGGTCCCACTGCTTGAACCGGTCCGCGCTGTAGAACGCCATGCCGCTAATGCCCGGGGATTTCTCCCAGACATGGAACGGATTCTTCACCCCGTCGACGATCTTGCCCTTGGATTCGGAAATCGGTTGGCCGTTATAGTCGATGCCGAAGGTCGAGATCGGCCAGCCATAATTCGCGCCCCGTTCGATGATGTTGATTTCGTCGCCGCCCATGGGCCCGTGTTCGTTGGTCCACAGCGTTCCGGTCCACGGGTTGAGCGCCGCGCCCTGCTGGTTGCGATGGCCGTAGCTCCAGATTTCCGGTCGTACGTTTTTCTGACCGACGAAGGGGTTGTCCTTGGGCACGCTGCCGTCGGGGTACAGGCGCACGATTTTGCCTTGCAGCTTGTCCAGGTCCTGCGCGGTCGGACGATTGTTGTTCTCGCCGAGCGCGATGAACATGTAGCCGTCACGGTCGAAGACGATGCGCGAACCGAAGTGATTGCCCACCGACAATTTCGGCTGCTGCTGGAAGATGCGTGTGAAGCCTTCCAGGCGGGTCATGTCGTCCGACAGACGCCCGCGTCCAGCAGCGGTTCCACCGGTTTTACCGTCGCTGCCGACTTCGGCGTACGTCAGGTACACCATGCGGTCTTTGGCAAAGTCCGGCGACAACTCGACATCCAGTAAACCACCCTGCCCTTGCACCCAGACCTGAGGCACGCCAGAGATCGGTGCCGACAGCTTGCCGTCAGGCGTTACGCGTCGCAGGTTGCCGGTGCGTTCGGTCACGAGCATGCCGTTGTTGTCTGGCAGGAAGGCCGCCGCCCAAGGGTGTTGCAGACCGCCCACCACCTCGTCCACGGTCAGCGTCCCTTCCTCACTCTGGTAAGTGGCGGCGTGTGTCTGGAATGACAGGCTGAGCAATGCCGAAGCACACAGGGTGGCGAGCAGGGTTTTGCGGATCGTCGGTGTACGCAACATAGGCGGTTCCTTTTGGCGGAAAAGTAGACTCTGGCTGTCGTGTTGCCGGTTTAGTTGCTGCGACGCTCGGTGCCGCTTGAGGGTCGCGAATCGGGTTGTCGTGAAGGGTAGCCGTTACCGATGCCGCCGTTTTCCAGCGTCGGTGGACGTTGCTGGGTCGGACCGAGGTTGGGCCCGCGCATCGTGGGCGAGATGGACTGAGTACCTTGGCGGCTGTTGGGATTGGCGCGGCGGATGGCGCCGTTGTCGCTGTTGTTCGAGCGGTTGGGGTAGCTGGAGGAGGCCAGCCACTGAGGTGAAAGCGTGGCGGCTGAACGCGCGCTGTCATCCGCCTGCGCCGCGTTGAGACTGAGCACGCTGCTCAACGAGACAAGCGCGAGGTGTCGCAGAAAACTGTTCATCATTTACCTTCTGAAGAATGGGTAACGATTCCGGTCTTTGATGGCGATCAGGCGCGTAGGTTCGCGCTGTGAGGGTGGATGAGCAACGTGTAGGGCAATTCGCTTTGTAACAAGAATAGTCGAGCAGCCTTCCGGAAAAATCCTCTGCCGTGCGCTTCTCCGGCTAACGATTGTGTACCCTTGGTCAATTCAATATTTGTCAGAGTGCTTTCATGTCCGATTCCCCCGCCCTCAAGGAGATCTTCAACCGCGACCGCTTGCAACACATCGCCGATGAGACGTGGGCGGTGTACCCGGCGTTTGATCGCAAGGGATTCATGGCGCGGGCGTCGCAAGGGCTGGACGGGCTTTCGGTGATGCAACGCTTGAACCGCGTCAGCCAAAGCCTGCACGCCGGATTGCCCGGAGACTATGCGGCAGCGCTGGAGATTCTGTACGCACTGGCACCTCGACTGAACAGCGCGTTCGTCAGCATGATTCTGCCGGAGTACGTTGCGTTGTATGGCCAGGACGACTTTGCGCGGTCGATGGATGCACTGAAATTCTTCACCGCCTTTGGCTCATCGGAATTCGCGGTCAGGCACTTCTTGCGCAAGGACTTCGCGCGGGCCATCGCGGTGATGCACGGCTGGTCGCTGGATGAAAACCCACATGTTCGGCGGTTGGCCAGCGAAGGCTGTCGACCACGGTTGCCATGGTCGTTCAGGCTGGAGAGCCTGATGGTCGATCCGACCCCGGTGCTCGACATCCTCGATAACCTCAAGGCCGATGACAGTCTCTACGTGCGCAAGTCGGTGGCGAACCATTTCAACGACATCACCAAGGACAACCCCGAGTGGGTGCTCGACCAACTGGAAGGCTGGTCGCTGGACAACCCCAACAGCGCGTGGATTGCCCGCCATGCGCTGCGCTCGCTGATCAAGCAAGGCAACGTCCGGGCGCTGACATTGATGGGCGCAGGCCAGAAAGCGCAAGTCACGCTGGACAACCTTAACGTGACGCCCGACGTGATCAACCTGGGCGATCGGATCAACCTGTCGTTCACGCTGAAGTCGACGTCAGACGAGGCACAACGCTTGATCGTCGATTACGCGATTCATTACGTGAAGAAATCCGGCGGTACCTCCGCGAAGGTCTTCAAACTCAAGACGTTCGAGCTTGGTGCCGGGCAGTCGGTCAACATCAGCCGCGAGCAGCAGGTACGCAACTTCACCACCCGCGTGCATTACGCCGGTCGCCATGAAGTCGATGTATTGATCAACGGCGAGCGCCTGGGGCGCAGTGGTTTCGATTTGAAGGCGTGAATCGACGCTGGTCGGCTGCTGCACAAATCTTCCAGACCCGGCGTCAGGCTGCACGGTAATGTACGTCAGCCTGATGCCGCGCTTATGACGAGGAACCCCATGCCCGAACGCAACTGGATCGATCTCAAGCAGGACGCAACGTCCGGCATCGAGACGGTGCGCGCGCATTTCGAGGGGCATGCGTACGATCCCCACTGGCACGACAGCTATCTGGTGGGCATCACCGAGCAAGGTCTGCAACAGTTCAATTGCCGTCGCCAGCAACACAACAGCACCCCCGGCAAGGTGTTCCTGCTCGAACCTGGCGATATCCATGACGGTAACGCCCCGCAAGCGGGCGGATTTACCTACCGTACGCTTTACCTGGACCCGCACTGGCTGGACCGTGAACTGCACGCTCAGTTCGAGGAAGCGCCGGACAACGCTCAACTGGGTTTTGCCGCGACCCTTGCCGATGACAGCCGTCTGGCGATCGCTACCGCCAATGCGTTCGAAGCCATGCACAACGACGAGCTGCGCATCGTGCGCCAGACCGCGCTGGACAACCTGCTGTCGAACCTCACCCGCCACGTGCACTGGCGTGCCCTGATCAGCCCCGATCCGCGTCTGCCGCTGGTGGCGCAGCGCGCGCGGGATTTTCTGCACAGCCATCTGCACCAGGACATCGGTCTTGACGATCTGGCGGCTGTGACCGGCGTGGACCGTTTTCGCCTGAGCCGCGCGTTCAAGGCGGCGTTCGGCCTGGCGCCACACGCCTATCTGATCCAGTTGCGTCTGGCCCGCGCCCGGCGTCTGCTGGCCCGTGGCGAACTGCCCGTCACGGTTGCGGCCGCGTTGGGGTTTGCCGATCAGAGCCACCTCGGTCGCTGGTTCCAGCGCGCCTATCGCATGACCCCTGCCGACTACCGCAGACGCTGCTCAATTCTTCCAGACTGACACCCGCACCTGCCGCGATCATCTCTGCCTGTTCAATCGCTGCCGAGTCGTCCCATGCACACCTTTCTGCCATTCCTGTTGTTCGCTTTCGTCGCTTCCATCACTCCCGGCCCGACCAACATTCTGGTGCTGACCAACAGCTCGCGGTATGGCCTGCTGCGCACGGCGCCGATTGTCTTGGGCGCCTGCGGCGGAGCGGCCTTGCTGGTGCTGATGGTGGGGACAGGATTAGGGGATGTGCTGGCGCGGCATCTGCAGGTCCAGACGGTGATGTCGTGGATCGGGATCGCGTGGCTGACCTGGCTCGCGTGGCAGATCTTCAGTGCGCCAGCCGAAGCGGTCGATCCTTCTCAGGCGAAAAGCGGCCCGCGGCTGGGCCTTTGGGGCGCGGCCAGTCTGCAACTGGTCAACCCGAAGACCTGGATGATGGCCCTGGCGGTGGTCAGTGTGTTCGCGGGCACAGACGCCGACCGCCTGTTACGCGTGATGTGGTTGTCGCTGATGTTCTTCCTGGTGTCGATTCCTTGCATGACCGCGTGGGCGTATCTGGGTGTCAGCGCGGCGAAATTCTGCCGCTCGGCGCAGAGCATGAAGCGGTTCAACCAGGCCATGGCGGTGCTGTTGCTGGTGTCCGCGTGGTTGACGCTGGTGATGTGAGCAACAGCGCCCGTTGATCGTCTGATCCTGGCTGACGCGGAGCGTCAGTGGCTGCGTGACCACGCGGAGCGTGGGAACGATCGACCGGTGTCCGCTGTTTCCAAAAAAGAGGTGTCCAAACCAGGATGAAAAGCCTGATTTAATAGCGGTTTTCCAATGCCGCCCCCCGGACCCGCCATGGCCCCCTTCTACGATGCACGCGGCAATATCTACGCCGTGATTTCGCCTGATGCGTTGCGTTCATTGGGCATCGACGTCCCTGAATCCGCCTCTGACGCCGCGCTGGCTCGGCGAGCATGGACCGCCAAGGCGGTCGCAGCCATCTGCGACTGGCCCGAAGGTCAACGCCCTGCCGGCAGCAAAGCGCATCGCTCGGACGGCCTGCTGGTCGGTCCGTTTCAGGACACTGCGCCGTTTGATGTGCTGATCGTCAACACCGACGGCACCCTCGCCGAACGCAGTGGCAACGGTCTGACCATCTTCGCCCAGTCGTTGACCGACGCTCGCCGGACATTGAGCGACGACGGTTTCACCCTGAGGGTTCATCACGACAACAGCGACTCGGCCAGCCCGGTCCCGACCCAAGTCGTCCCGGCCGTCATCGAAGGTGTCTCGGGGTTCTGGCTGGACATCGGTACGCCGGGGTTCGGTGCGCCGGCAGTCGGCGCCAAAGGTCCGGGCGTGAGCGACACCCTGCTGGATCAACACCCGGTCAGCCGAGTCGAGCGTCTTGCCCGTCTGCATCCCGACTGGCAGACCAGCGTCTTCGTCCGGGTCGGTAATCCGCATTGCGTGACGCTGGTCGCCGACGCGTCTTCGCTGCCGACCTTTGAACAATTGCACGAGCAGCCGCTGAACGACGCACTGACCCGCATCGCGTTTGCCGCCGGAGACTTGGGCGAAGGCGATCCATGCCCCGCCGGCATCAACCTGCAATGGGCCGCGAAAGCTGCGCCGAACCGGATCCTGGCCCGCGTCTTCGAACGCGGCGAAGGGCCAACGGCGTCTTCCGGCACCAGCGCCAGCGCGGTTGCCTCCGCAGCATGGCTGAGCGGCTGGGTTCAGGCAGGTCTGGTGGACGTGGTCATGCCCGGCGGGACAGCGCCGGTACGCCTGGTTGAAGAAGACGGGCGGTTGCAGCAAGTCCAGCTGTTCGGCGCGGCACACCGTCAGCATTGAAGCGTTGAGGCTGACATTTCGGGCCGAAGCGCTGTCTTCGTCACAGACAGCGCAGGTCGTTTTTGGTGATTTGCGAACACGCACGCAGTTGAGTGTGAAAATGCCACTACTGTGATTGCATCTGTTTCCCCGTTGTCTATGATCTGAACATTCGCAGCCACCCCAACCCGCTCAACGCGCTGCGGCGTTGGTCACCGACCATGGACGTCAGGCGCCTTATATGGACCTTCCGGCACAACCCGCTCATCCGCGACCTTTGATCGCGCCGACGGTCATCAGACTACTGGAAAGCACGTGTTCAATTGCCTCCAGATCGCTCTGCCACGCGCCTTTCAGCCGTTTACGTCCTGACAGGCTGCGGACAGATGTCATACCGCCATGACTCAAGCTCGCCGCTAAAAGGTCGACTCTCGTAACAGCCCATCCAGGAAGTCGGTCACGTCGACCGCGTTTTGCAATCAGTGAGGTAGATGGCAGATGTTCAATTCACACCGCAAAGCCATCGAAGCCCAATTGCAGGTATCAACCGCGGACCTCTGCCAATCGAAGGCCAAGCTGGCGGCGATCAGCCGTTCCATGGCAATGATCGAGTTTTCGCCCGCCGGCATCATCCTCGAGGCGAACGAGAAGTTCTGTCTCGCCATGGGCTATCAGCCCGGTGAGTTGGTGGGCAAACATCACCGGATCTTTTGCGAAAAAGCCTTCTGCGACAGCGACGCCTACGCTCAATTGTGGCGCGACCTGGCCCGTGGCGAACCACTGTGCGGGACGTTCATGCGCCTGGACAAGTCAGGGCGCGAGATCTGGCTGGAAGCGAGTTACATGCCGGTGTTCGACAGTGACGGCAAAGTCCAGAGCGTGATCAAGGTCGCTGCCGACATCACCGTTCGCTCGCAGAAGAACCATGAAAACCAGAGCATGATCGATGCGATCGGTCGCTCGATGGCGATCATCGAATTCAGTCCGGACGGCCGGATCATTACCGCCAACGAGAATTTCCTGAAGACGATGCAGTACCCGCTCAACGAGGTCATCGGCCAGCACCACAGCCTGTTCTGCACCCGGGCTGAAGTCGAGTCGCCTTCGTACAAGGCGTTCTGGGCCTCACTGAACCGGGGCGAATATCATGCCCATCGATTCGAACGGGTGAACAAACTGGGTGAGAGCGTTTATCTGGAAGCCACCTACAACCCGTTATTCGACGCCAACGGCCGTTTGTACAAAGTAGTGAAATTCGCCAGCGACATTACCGAGCAGGTCACTGTGCAGCGTTGTGCCGCGACCACGGCGCACGACACCTCGGTACGTACTGACGCGTGCGCGCGGAAAGGCTCGAGTGTGGTGCAGCAAACGGTGGAAGTGATCGAGCAGATTTCGGCCGACCTTAATGAAGCGGCACGCAGCATCGATGCCGTGAACAAACAGTCGGAGGTCATTGCGACCATCGTGCAGACCATTCGCGGAATTGCCGACCAGACCAACCTGCTGGCACTCAACGCCGCCATTGAGGCGGCGCGTGCCGGAGAACACGGGCGTGGTTTCGCGGTGGTCGCCGACGAGGTGCGGGGCCTGGCGGCCAGAACCAGCAAGGCGACGGTGGAAATTGTCGACGTGGTGCGACAGAACAATGAGCTGGCCAAAAGTGCGGTCTCGAGCATGCAGTCCAGCCTGAGCCGGACAGACACCGGCGTCGAGCTGGCCAACGAGGCCGGGGAAGTGATTCTGGAGATCCAGCAAGGCTCGCGGCATGTGGTGGATGCCATCAGCCAGTTCAACTCGACGTTGCATATCGAATAAGCGGCGCGCTGCGGCAGAACACAAGTGCGTGCATCAACCCGGGCTCAGTAGGAGACGTCCGAGGTTACGAGGGCAGCGAAGGCGGTGGGTCAGTCACGGGTGATGTCGCTGCCCCACCGCATTCGCCAGTTCAAGCCGGCCACAGTATCAGCGTCGTCCTCAAGTCTTCGAAACAACGCGTTCCCTGTGGGAGACGTCCGAGGTTACGAGGGCAGCGAATGCGGTGGTTCATTCACCATCGAGGTTGCTGACCCACCGCATTCGCCAGCAAGCCGGCTCACAGGTCTGCGGTTTGAACACAATTTCGTGCATCCACCCGGTGCCCTGTGGGAGACGTCCGAGGTTACGAGGGCAGCGAAGGCGGTGGGTCAGTCACCATCGATGTTGTTGACCCACCGCATTCGCCAGCAAGCCGGCTCCCACAGGTCTGCGGTCTGGACACGTGTTCGCGCTTCAACCCGGACGCTGTGGGAGACGTCCGAGGTTACGAGGGCCGCGATGCAGTGGGTCAGTCAATGGTGATCTCGCTGATCCACCGCATTCGCCAGCAAGCCGGCTCCCACAGGTCTGCGGTCTGGACACGTGTTCGTGCTTCAACCCGGACCCTGTAGGAGACGTCCGAGGTTACGAGGGCAGCGAAGGCGGTGGGTCAGTCACCATTGATGTTGTTGACCCAACGCATTCGCCAGCAAGCCGGCGCCCCACGACTTACTCCCCGATGTCTTCATTCCACAACTCGGGCTTGTCGGCGATGAACTGCTTCATCAGGCCGATGCAGGTCGCGTTATGCACCACGTCCACCTGCACACCGCGTGAGCGCAGCAGGTCTTCCTCGCCCATGAACGTCTCGTTTTCACCGACGATGACCTTGCGGATGCCGTACAGCAAGATGGCGCCGCTGCACATCGCGCAGGGTGAAAGCGTGGTGTAGAGCGTCGCTTCGCGGTAGACCTTCGCCGGCTGGCGGCCAGCGTTCTCGAAGGCGTCCATTTCACCGTGCTTGATCGCACTGCCTTCCTGAACCCGACGGTTATGCCCGCGGCCAATGATCTTGCCGTCGTGCACGATCACCGACCCGATGGGAATCCCGCCCTCGGCCAATCCCTTTTGCGCCTCTTCAATGGCCGCCTGCATGAATGGGTCCATGGTCTTTCCTTCCCCGTGTTGATTCAGAAAAATTCAGCCCCGAATCCACGGGGCATGCGGCGTTAAGGCTTGGCTTTTTTCAGCGCATTGTCCAGCGCCGTGGACACATAGACCTTGAGCAGCTCGCTGGAGCGGCCTTTCATGTCCATGCCGACGTCACGCTGCTTGGTGCGGAATTTATTGGCAATGTCCTGCGGCGGATCACCGACATTAAGCGCGGTGAGTTCTTCGGGGGTGAACGACGCTGCATAGGCCGCCGCCAGGTTGCGGTCCCACTCCTGCTGATACTGAGGCTGCAAGTACTGCAATTCGTCCTGAACGATTTCCTGGGCCTTGGTACGGCCGACTGTCTCGACGATCGTGGCAAACGTCACCGTGCGCGACGCCACCTGATAGCCCAGCCAGCCCAGGCTCTCGCCCAGATGCCGGTCCTGCACGAACGCCAGCGCGCTGGGTGGAACCACAGGAACGGGGGCGGCTTCAGCGGCCAGCGCAACACCAGGCACCTCAAGCAGCAGGCCGAACAACAACCCCGCTGCCACGTTCAACATCATCAACGCAGTCGGTCTGCTAAATCCCATGTCCTCTCCCCGGCGACTTTATCTGTGTGATCAACTCACTGACGACGGTTGACGTCAGCCGTTGAGCAATGGTTTGCCACTCGGCGAGGTGCACAACCCTTGGCCATCAACCTCGCGTACAAGGCCGCGACGACCATTGCTGCGCGTTCATGCGGTAGATCCTGACGCCCTGCCGGTGGTACTGACTGTGGATGTAGCTGCCGAAACCCAGCTTCTGGATGACCTTGACCGATGCGACGTTAGCGGGCTGGACAATCGCAATCAGCGAATCGATTCCCACGGTGTCGAAACCATGAGCCAGCGCTCCACGTGCCGCTTCGGTGCCCAGTCCCCTGCCCCAGAACCCGGGCGCCAGCCGGTAGCCGACTTCGATTTCATCGGCGTCGTCTACGCGCTCTGCATTCAGACCGCAGAATCCGGCCAAGGTTGATGTCGACTTGTCCACCACGGCCCACGGCCCGAAACCGTGTTGACGATAGGAGCACCGACACCAGTCGATAAACTCATGCGTGGCCTGTTCGGACAGCACGCCACGCACTGAATAACGCATGACCTCGGGATCACCGAGAATCATGGCCAGAGCCGCAGTGTCATCAGGCACCAGCTCGCGAAGGATCAGGCGTTCGGTGTTAACGGAAGGCGTCGGCATGTTCATGATGGCGGGGCTCAAGGGTGGATCGAATGACCGCCCTTGAGCATGGCGCAGGAAAAGGTGGGTCGCCAGTTTAAAGGTTCACGCTGATCCTGCCCGTCACACTGAACCTGTGGGAGCTGCCGGAGGTTACGACGGTGGCGAATGCTTTGTGCCTGACACAGCGCTTTCGCAAGCTGCGTCACCTCCCGTCGTCCCTCCCACACGTAGGGCGGCCGGAAAACCGGTTACAGCCCCGCCGTCACTTTCTTCGCCACATCGGCCGGAACCCATGTGGTCCAGATTTCCGGGTGATCCTTCAGGAAGGTTTTAGCCACATCAGACGGTTCCAGGCGTTTCTCGCTCATTTCGCCCAGGGTCTTGTTCAATTGGTCGATGGGCAGATCCACCTTCTTGAAGAAGCTCACCAGATCCGGGTACTGCTTATAAAAGGGTTCCGACACGCCGATCGCCAAATGCGCGGCCAGCGAGCTGGAGCCGATCGGGTTGGGGTTGCTGGCGTCGGCCAGGGTCTTCCAGGCGGCCTCGTTAAACGGCGGTTCTTGCAGCTTGATCAGCTTGAAGCGACCGAGCAGCGGGGTCGGCGACCAGTAGTAGAACAACACCGGCTTGCCCCGACGGATGGACGAAGCGATTTCGGCATCCAGTGCCGCGCCCGATCCTGTACGGAAGTTCACGTAACTGTCGTTGAGCTTGTAGGCCTTGAGCTTTTGCGTGTTGACGATTTCCGACGTCCAGCCGGTCGGACTGTTGAGGAAGCGCCCCTTGTCCGGCGATTCAGGGTCTTTGAACACGTCCTTGTATCTGGGCAGGTCGGACACCGACTTCAGGTCCGGCGCCAGCGGCTTGATGCCCTTCTCGGGGTCGCCCTTGATCACGAACTCCGGCACCCACCAGCCCTCGGTCGCGCCTTTGACAATGTCCCCCAGGCCATGGACCTTGCCTTCCGCCTCGGCCTTGACCCACGCCGGGCTACGTCCGGCCCACTCCTCGCCGATCACCTGAATGTCGTTCTTGGCCAGCGCGGCCTCAAGGCTCACAGTGCTGCCCGGCAGCTTGTCGGTCGGGTAACCGTAACCCTTCTCGACGATGGTGCGCAGGATTTCGGTGATCAGGCTGCCGCTTTCCCACGTGATGTCGCCAAAGTGGATCGGCGCGGTTTTCTCCGCACTGTGGGCTGAACCGGACAACGCGGACAGTGCCAACAGCGAAGCGCCGAGCAGGTGTTTGATCGAGGTCATTGTGGTCTCTCGTGGCTCAAGAATAGAAAAGGCTGAGTAGGGTTTAGCACAGCACACGCTTCATTCCAGACAAGCGCGCAGGCAACAGGTTTCAGCTTTATCGACGCAGACACTGAACGAGCGTGTTGAAATGCCCGGACGCTGCGAAATCTAGGGGTAGTCATGCCGGTGCCGCGAGAGAGCACGACGGTCGGTTGACCGTGGCGGGCAGGCGATTATATCCGCGGTCCAGGCGCGAGGCTGTCGAATGGGGACGACCGTGGGTGAAGCCAGCCATTGCCAGCCATTGAAGGAAGGTTTCGGAGGCGATGTGGATTTTTATAGGTCGAAACCGAATACATGCGCTTCCCGCTCGTAATCCAGCAGCACTTCATAATCCGCTTCGCTTGCAGGTATGACCTCATCAATCGCCAGTACACGGGCAACGTCAGGCAGGTCCTTCAACGCCTGATTCATCGCCCGGCGGATCGCCGCCCCATCTGCCTCCACCCGTGTGATGTAGGGCAGACATGGCGCGTGAGCGGTACGGCCGATGACCTTGATGCCCGCCACCTCTTCACTCGTCTCTCTGGCCAGATAGTCGAACGTCACGCTGTCGATGGCCGCCAGGTCGCCTCTTCCCGCCTTGATCTCAGCCAGGCTGTTGCGGTGCCCGCCGGTCAACGACACCTGCGCAAAGAAGCGCCCGTCCTTTTGCAGCGGCACCAATGCGTGGCGAAACAGGTTCATGCCGGAGTTTGAATCGCGGGAATTGAGCAGGCCGTGACTGCCACGAAAGTCTTCAAGCTGCTGACGAGGATCTTCGGATCGCGCCACCAGCAGGCTGCAATGATTGCCAGCTGCGCTATTGGGCAGTTGATAGACCGGATGACCGACCACCTGCACGTGTCCGCGCAACAGGGTCATCAACGGATAGCCGCACGTCTGCGCGAGCAGCAATGCCGGAGACAGCCACAGCTGCCTGAGGTCGAGCCCTTGCGCCTCCAGACGCTCAGCCGACAGTAACTCGAGGACGCGCGCGAGCCATGCCTCCTGAGCGGTTTGCACGCGTGGCGGAGCGACGTACATCAATAATTCGGCGAAACCTTGGGACATGTTCGAGCACCGGCACCAGGCATGAGGATGTTGAGGGCTGTCGATCGGACTGAGCGTTGTGGCGCCGAAACAGTTCAGCATACCCAGGCACCAGAAGACCACCGCTGCGTGCCAACCGTCGCCGGTCCCCGCGTACTCGCTGATAACCCTCTGTGCAACGGCGCAGGAAAATCTTGTAGATCGATGGGCTATGACGGTAGAACGTAGGCCCGAATGCCCAGCCTGAACCCGGTGCGTCATGCAGTGTTATCCCGTACCCGATCTTCAACGTCCGCTGGTGGACAAGTTCTACCGCGCGCATCGTTCGTCCATGCGTGGCAAGGGTGAGGCAACGTTGTGGGTGGCGAAAGACGACGAGATCGCAGGCGCGCTGAACCTCACGCCCATGGCCGGCGGACATTGGCTGACGGGCGTGTTCGTGGCGCCGTCTCGGCGTAGAGAGGGAGTCGCTGGCCGCTTGATCGCCGCAGCGCTCGACGAGGTGGACGGTCCGGTCTGGCTGTTCTGTGACCCCGAGCTGGCCGGGTTTTATCAGCGGCTCGGGTTTGTCGCGACAGAGCACCTGCCACGCGAACTGGCGGATCGCCTGACGCGCTATCGGCAAACCAAAACGTTGGTTGCGCTGGTTCACAACCGCTGATCCGGCTTAGATCTGTTTGCGCACTCGACCAAACCAAATGTGTGATCCACACCTGAATCCCGCGTGCTAGCCTCGCTCATCACCTTTTGCCATTGAACGGGATGCACATGAAACCGACGCTATTGGCTTATTCGCTGGTTGCAGTTTTCGGATCGACATTGGCCGTTGCTGCCGCCCCCGCTTCCTCCTCGAACATCAGCCACGAACAGTTCGCCACCGTACTCAACGGCGATTGGCGCGTTCCGCAGAACGCCGCACGCGATCAGTACCGCCACCCGGAACAGACCCTGCAATTCTTTGGCCTGCGCGACGACCAGACCGTCATTGAAATCACTCCCGGCAATGGCTGGTACAGCGAATTGCTGGCGCCATTGCTCAAGGACAAAGGCCATTACGTCGCGGCGATCGTTGACCCTTCCGTCAGCGATTACGCGAAAAAATCCGCTGACAATCTCAAGCAGAAATACGCCGCGGACCCCGCCCATTACGGCAAGGTCGACGTCGTGGCGTATACGCCCAAGGCTCCGGTGTTCGGCAAGCCAGGGTCAGCGGACACGGTCCTGACCTTCCGTAATGTGCATAACTGGGTGGATGCCGGTAACGAAGCCGCGACCTTCAAAGCGTTTTATGACGTGCTGAAGCCGGGCGGCACACTGGGTGTGGTCGATCATCGGGCCAAACCCGGAACGACCGCGCAGGACAACGCACACAACGGCTATCTGCCCACCGACTATGTCGTGAAACTGGCCCAGGCAGCGGGCTTCACGCTCGCGGGTGAAAGCGAGGTCAACGCCAACCCGAAAGACACCAAGGATTACCCCGACGGCGTCTGGACCTTGCCACCGACACTGGTCAAGGGCGAGCAGGATAAAGCGAAGTATCTGGCGATCGGCGAGTCGGACCGGATGACATTGCGGTTTATCAAGCCCGTGAAGTAATGGCGCTGACTGTTGGGAACAGTGTCAGATGTGTCGCGTGTGCTGACTTTGCTGCCGGTTCCGGCAGCGGCGGACTCGTGTAACGTCGTTGGCCGCTGGCCGCAGTGCGAGTCCGCAGGACTCACACCGAAACGGCGCCATCTTCAATCATCCGCATTCGGGTCCATATCGGGGAACAGCACTTCGGTGAAGCCGAAGCGGCTGAAATCGGTAATGCGTGACGGGTACAGACGGCCGATCAAGTGATCGCATTCGTGTTGAACCACACGCGCATGGAACCCCCGAGCGATGCGCTGGATGGGCTTGCCGTCGGGGTCGAAACCTTCGTAGCGGATGTGCTCGTAACGTTCCACCACGCCACGCAAACCCGGGACCGACAGGCAACCTTCCCAGCCCTCTTCGAGGGTCGGTTCAAGCGGTGTGATCAGCGGGTTGAGGAGGATGGTCTGCGGCACGGCCTCCGCCTCCGGATAACGCTCACTGCGTTCGAAGCCGAAAATCACCAGCTGCAGGTCGACACCGATCTGCGGCGCTGCCAACCCGACGCCGCCGACGCTTCGCATGGTTTCGAACATATCGTCGATCAGAGACTTCAACTCATCGGAGCCGAACATCGACTCCGGCACGGGCGGCGCGATGCGCAGCAGGCGCTCGTCACCCATCTTGAGAATTTCACGAATCATGGAAGGACCTTTTGAAAGGGCGGATGCGCTGAACGAATGCGCATCCTGCCACAGTATCGATCAGGTTTTGTCAGTCTTGAGCGGATGCAAATGGGGGTCGTAATCGTGGTCGTGGCTGTGATCGCCATGCTCGCTGTGGTGGTCAACGTAGTCGCGACTGTGATCGCGACCCAGCCCCGACACATGCCTTTTCTGACCCGCTGGCACTTCAGTTCGCGGCTCGGCGTCGACACCGCCGTCACCGGCGGCCTTTTCACCCTTATCCTTGCCCTCTTGCGACATGTGCTCGATCACCGCATTCATTTCCGCGCCCAACAGCAGCACCGATGCGGAAATGTAGAAATACAGCAGCAGCACGATGATCGCACCGATGCTGCCGTACATGGCATCGTAGTTGGCAAAGGTTTTCACATACCAGGCAAAACCCAGCGAGGCGACGATCCAGACCACGACGGCCAGCACCGAGCCCGGCGTGATAAAGCGGAATTCCTGTTCAACATCGGGCATGACGTAATACATCATCGCCACCGAGACCATCAGCAGCAGGACGATCACCGGCCAGCGCACGATGGTCCACAAGGTCACGATGAAATCTTCCATGCCGATCTGCGCCGCCAGCCAGCCCATCACCTGCGGGCCCAAGACCATGAGCGCCGCAGCCGCCAGCAGCATGCCGGCAAAGCCGATGGTGTACAGCACGGACAACGGAAGACGCTTCCACACCGGGCGCGCTTCAACCACGTCATACGCGGCATTCATCGCACTCATCATCAAGCGCACGCCAGCAGACGCACTCCAAAGCGCGATGACGATACCGATCGAAAGCAAGCCGCCCTTGGACTGCTGCAACTGGTCAATCACCGGGTTGACCTGATCCAGCGCCTGAGGCGGAAGCACCAGTTCGGACTGCAGACGCAGCCAGCTGAAGAAGTCAGGAAGGTGAAGGAAACCGATCAGGGCGATCAGGAACAGCAAAAAGGGAAACAGCGAGAACAGCGTCTGATAAGCCAACGCCGAGGCGTACGTCGACATCTCGTCATCGAGAAACTCTTTAACCGTTCTGACCAACACCGTCTTCAAAGGTAGCTGGCGCAAATCCGGGAATATCATGGCGTCTCCTTTCGCGACGTAGACGTATCTGAAGCACATTTACCTATACGAGCGGGCAAACGCTTTGAAATTCCGTAGCCACGCCGCACTGGGCCGGCTTTTTACCTTGAGTTAAGCACTTTTGCCACGACCGATATGTTTCCAGGCACCTTGGGCCAGACACAATAACGGCCATCACTGGATGGCCGCTACAGGTCACGCTGCGTTCGCTTGAGGTGGGCTACACCCGAAGCGCGAAGGCCATCAGGCCTTGTCGACGCCTTTTTTCACAGCATCTTTGGTTTTGCCGACCGCTTGCTGAGCTTCGCCTTTGAGCTCTTGCGCCTTACCTTCAGCGCGCAATTTATCGTTATCCGTCATTTTGCCGACGCCTTGCTTGACGTTACCGGCTGCTTCGTTGGCCATGCCTTTAACTTTATCGCCAGTGCTGCTCATGAGAATTCTCCAGGGTCATTAATCAGGTGTCATAACCTCGACGTAATGGTTGAGTCGCTGCGGCGCCCCAGAGTTTCAATTATTTTTCCGAGTGGTGAAGGTGCAGGTGTAACTGGGCTTTTCATCGCACCACGGCGCGGCACCGACAGTTTTGACTTTATGTTTGCCCGACAACCCCGGAGAATGCGCGGCCGAGCCGGACGGTGCCTATCCTGCACACACGGGTTCAACAGATTCAGATCCACAGGAACGCTATGAAAATCGACAAGCAGCAAGCCATTGCGCGCCGCAATGAACAACTGGGTGGCGCCGTACTGGGCACCAACAACACCCACTTCGCCGTGCTGGACCCCAAGCGCAACATCTGGTGGTTCGACCTGCCCGTGAGCCGTCTCGCGGTGGGCCAGTACGAATGGCTGCACCTGCTGCTGCACACGCCGAGCACCGACGAATTGATTCACTTGAAGGTGACCACCAAATTCCTGCGAGAACAGAAGGACGGCGTGGTGATCCGCAATGAAGGCAAACGCAAATCGACGGTCAGCCTGGAGCTCTCCGCGGACAAGGATTCGTACCTCAAGGACATGCGCCCGAACGGCGCGAACCTGAGCTTTGCGGCGTTCGTACAGAATTAATCACCGACGGCCAGACGCCCATCAATTCTGTAGGAGCGTGGCTTGTCCCGCGATCTGCTGCGCAGCAGTAGCAAATCCAGACACCGCTGTTCTGGCTGATACACCGCGCGAACAGCATTCACTGCCGGCTTCCCGACAGATCGCGAGACAAGCCATGCCCTGCCAATGCCGTGTCAGGCGCTGAACCTGCGGCTCACCCAATACCCCACCGCCCCCGCCACACCCGATGCAAACGTGCCCCACGCCCAGTCCACCAGCGCCAGTTGCGAAGGCCAGCCCTGCAAGGTCGCCCAGTTGGTGAGGTCGTAGGTCCCGTAAGCCATCAGTCCCAGCAGCGCGCTGTAGCCCGCCGCACGCCGCAGGCTTCCTCGTCCGACACCCGGCAATACGCCGATCAGCACGATGCCAACGATATAGATCAGATAGAACAGCACTGCGGGAAAGATCACCGGTCGCGCCAGCATCAGTGGCCCGAGCCAGTCGCGGTAAGTCGGCCCCATCAGCACGCCCAACCAAAGACCGTCGAGCACCAGAAACGCGAGAAGCGTCGGCAGATAAGCGCTAAGAAATCGTTTCATGAGCAGAGCCTCGAAGTCGGCAGGGTGGCGCACCGGAGGGCACGCTCAAGGCTGTGACCCTGCGTCATCGCCGATAGCTGCAAGAAGCGTTGCACTTTTTGCTCGGCGATGACGCACGCCCAGATCAGATCAGATCAGATCAGATCAGATCAGATCAATCAGACCAGTTCGATACGGTCGGGATGAATCACAATCTGCCCCTGCTTGTACAAGGCCCCAATCGCCTTCTTGAAGTTGCCCTTGCTGACCCCGAACAGATTGCTGATCACGGCCGGGTCGCTCTTGTCGCTCACCGGCAACACGCCGTTGTTCTCACGCAACTTGTCCAGGATCTTGGTGTTAAGGCTACTGGACAGTTGCTCGCCAACCGGCTGCAGGCTCAGGCTGATGTTGCCGTCGCTGCGCACTTCCTTGATGAAGCCCTTTTCCTGTTTGCCCGAACGCAGGAACTTGAACACTTCATTCTTGTGGATCAGGCCCCAATGCTTGTTGTTGATGATGGCTTTGAAGCCCATCGCGGTTTCTTCCGCCACCAGCAAGTCCACTTCCTGACCGACCGTGTAGTTGGCCGGCACCTTGTCCAAATAGCGGTCCAGCCGCGTAGTCGCGGTGATACGGCGGGTGTGCTTGTCCAGGTAGACATGCACCACGCAGTAATCACCGGCTTTCAGCGGACGCTTCTCTTCGGAGTACGGCAGCAACAGGTCCTTCGGCAACCCCCAGTCGAGGAAGATGCCGATACTGTTGACCTCAACCACTTTAAGACTGGCAAATTCACCGACCTGAACTTTCGGTTTTTCAGTGGTGGCAATTAACTTGTCATCGCTGTCCAGATAAATAAAGACGTTGAGCCAATCCTCATCTTCACTGGGAATATCTTTGGGAATATAACGATTGGGCAGCAATATTTCGCCGTCCTGCGCCCCGTCCAGATATAAACCGAAGTGAGTGTGTTTGACCACTTGCAAACTGTTGTAACGTCCGACTAAAGCCATGTCCAGATACCCTCATTGCGTGGGCGGCATTCTACCCGAGATTGCCTTTGCGTTGCCGCTCGCCGCCGTGCCGATTTCAAGCGACCGCGCATGCCTTGAAAATCAAGGCCTTGATGAAAATCCATCCTTTGGCTCGGTTGCCTGCTGGTCCATTCGTCAGGTGGGGAGTCGACTATGCAACGATTATTCTGTGCAGTTCTGGACATTGACGGCGCGGCCGTTGGTAATTAAAACAGGCATTTAGCAGGCATTTTTGCGAAATGATTTGCTTCTTCACGATGAATCGGTCTAAGGTCCGCAGCGATATTTACCAAGCAATTTCTCGCGCATTCCGATAAGATGGCCGGCCGTATTAATTTTATATAGGTTAATAGCAGCCATGCGTGTAAAAGCATCCAATTCGAAAGCCAAGCCAGCCCCTGCCGTTGAAACCAGCGATTCGATCAACGCACAAATCGCGGCTTTCCTGAAATCCGGTGGCGAGATTCAGCAGATCGCCAAAGGCGTGAGCGGCCAGACCTTCGGCCCGTCGAAACAGATCTCCCTCGGTAAAAAGTAAATCTTTCCCCGCCCGCGCGGTCGACATCCAGGCGCTTTGATCACAAAGCGCCAGGTCCATCGCTCCTTCGTTCCAGCAAAGCTCTGCTTTACTGTCTGCTCATAGACCACTCGTCCCAGTCTCGGACTGGCGTGTCCACAGAACAGACAGGACGATGCCCTGATCACTGGACGTCTTTGCGGAAACCGATATGAAAAAATGGATGTTCTTCGGCGCCCTGTTCTGCCTTGGCCTGGGCGGTTGTGCAACACACGGGTGTGACACCACGACGCCAGGCAGCGCCTGCCGTACGGACTATCTGCTTTATCAAAACGACATGCTTCAGGCCAAACTGCTGATCAATGAGCGGCGCGAGGACAACTACGAGCTGGCCAGTGCCTTGCTCAAACGCGCGGCAAAACAGGACACCACCGGAGAGGCGGAGTTTTATCAGGCGGTGCTGCTGATTCGCCAGGGCGCCGATGAGCAACAGGTGACCGACAGGCTGAAGGACTCTGCCGATCGCAAGTACCCATTGGCCATCGCGCTGCTCGCCGAGCGCACTGCCGTGCTGGATCAGGAAAAAGCGAAAGTCTACCGGTCGCGGTACGACGAGCTGGACGTCGCCAAAAGCGGCTATCCCTCATTTGCGCAGGCGCTGATCGTGGTGAACAAGCTCATTTCGCCCAACAAGTGATCGCAAAGTTCAGATTTTCTGCGACGAATCGACCAGCGGTAGATTCATCGCATCATTCGCCGGTATGCTTGCGAGGCTCTAGCTCGCGGTTCTTATCCGGCCCTGTCGCCTGACGATATGACACCTTCGATCCACTCCTCTGAAACTGAAAGGAGTGAAGCATGCCTTATGCTCGCTGTTTTTCCCGTTGGACCGGTGCAGTGTTTGCCTGCGCCGTGGCGGTGTACCAGCCCGCCAATGCTCAAGTGATAGAACGGGAACTGGGCGACTTCAGCCTCAAGCTCGGCACCACCCCGAGCCGTACTATGGCTCAAGGCCTCGTGACGCCGGGCAACGGTGACACTGCCTTTCACGGCGGACTGGACCTGACTCACGACAGCGGCTTCTACCTTGGGCAGTGGTCGCCCAGTGCCGGTCTTTCACCCGACACCAACCTTGAGGTCGACTCCTACATGGGCTTCAAAAAGCCCTTCGACAAAACGTTGGGCTATGAACTGGGCGTCATTCGCTACAGCTACCCCAACACGGACCAGATCGACAGTCACGAGCTGTACGCAGGCTTTCGTATTTTCGATAGCCGCATCGGGACGGCGGTAAGTACGGACGCAGGGCGCCAGGACAGCACGCTGTTCCTCGACTTTGGCGGCCTGCCGTATCTCGGGCTGGACGTGCGCATGCAGTACGGCAATCATCAGCTCGACTCGCCCGCAATCATTGACGGCGGCGGCGCTGTCAGCGCGTACAACGACTGGTCGTTCAATGTCTCGCGCCCCTGGCTCGGCATGGACATGAACCTGATGTACAGCGGTTCCAGCCTCAACGGCGCCGATTGCAGCGCCTACAGCGGGCACAACAGCCAATGCGAAAGTGCCGTGACACTGAAGGTCGTGCGCTCGTTTTTCTGACGGGCTGAACTGGTATGGCCTGACTGGCTCTATAACTGGGAGACGAACCCGGCAAGGAGCTGTCATGCGCATCGTGTTGAAGACCTGCATTTCGCTGTGGCTTGGATTGCTGTTGATCACAGGCTGCAGCCAGATTGGTCTCACGTACCGGCATCTGGATCTGATCATTCCCTGGTCGCTCAACGATTATCTGGATCTGGATTCCACGCAAAAAGACTGGCTCGATGAACGTCTGAAGGAACACCTGAGCTGGCATTGCAGCACACAGATTCCCGATTACCTGACCTGGCTCGATCGTTTGCAAGGCATGGTTGAGAGCAATCAGGTCAACGAAACGCAGCTCAAAGCGCGCACGGCCGAAGCACGGCAGGCCATCGCCACTATTTCCCGAGAAATCACCCCGTCAGCGGTCGAACTGTTGCGTCAACTGGATGACCAGCAAGTGGCTGAGATGGAAGCCGCATTCGCGAAAGACATGCGCAAGCATGAGTCGGAGTTCGTCGACCAACCGCTGGATCAACAAATCCGCGACCGCGCTCAACGCATGGAAAAACGCCTCAACCCGTGGATTGGCAAACTGAATCCGGCGCAGAAAGCTCGCGTCCTGCAATGGTCGACCTCACTGGGCGAGCAGAATCGCTTGTGGATCGATAACCGCGCGCACTGGCAGTCTCTGCTGCTGACGGCGGTCAAGCAGCGTCAGGCGCCGGGGTTTGATCAGAAGATTGCAAAGCTGCTTCAGGATCGCCAGACCTTCTGGACACCGGAGTACCGGCAAGCCTACGACCACACCGAACAGGCGGCCATTTCGCTGATTACCGATCTGGTGGCCCAGAGCTCACCGGAACAGCGCCAGAAGCTCCTGGACAAAATCGCCGATGTGCGCCAGGACTTCACGAACTTGAGCTGCTTGAAAGGGGCCAAGAAAGCGTAATGATGCCGGACGATGTGCACGCGCTCGCACGACTGGCAGGAGTCGACCTGCTGGCTCCTACAGTGCCAGCGTCCTCCTCAAGTCTTTGGAAAGACGCGATTCCCTGTAGGAGACGTCCGAGGTTACGAGGCCAGCGAAGGCGGTGGATCAGTCACCCTAGATGTTGCTGACCCATTGCATTCGCCAGCAAGCCGGCTCCTACAGTATCCGCGTCGTCCTCAAGTCTTTGGGACGACGCGGATACTGTAGGAGCCGTCCGAGGTTACGAGGGCCGCGAATGCGGTGGATCAGTCACCCTGGATGTTGCTGACCCATTGCAGTCGCGAGCAAGCCGGTTCCAACAGAAACAGGTGCAGACATTAGGCCGAAATCAAGCTACTTGCGGCTTGGACGACACTTCATCGAACGTATCAGGATCCAGCGCATCGGCTTGTTCGTCCAGCACTTGGCGAGGGTGGTCGTTGCCGGGAATGCTGCTGTCGATCATCGCCAGCAGGCTTGAGCCGCGCGGGGTCAGTACGAAGTTTTCGCCATTGCCGCCCTCCTCTTCCGGCCGCGATTCAATGAAGCCGCGCTTGAACAATAACGCTTCAAGGTCCGCGGCCTCCATTTTCAAGGTGTCCAGATTGCCTGTGCTTTCGCCCTCGGCCGCTTTGGCCGCCGCATGTTCTTCAGCGTATTTGCGCGGAGCGAACGGCTTGTCGGCGCTGTTCTGGACTTCATGCAACAGGCGCTCGATCAAGTCCCAGTCATAGCGTGTGTTGATGGATTCAGCAGACATATTCCAACCTCCAGGAAGGATAGGGTTGACCCGTGACGTCCGGTGTTCGGGCTTCACGCTCTTGAGGTGTGACCGGGTACCACGCCCCCCGTTCAGCCCAAGGGCCCAGCGGTCACATGCTGAACTTTTACCTCGCCCGCCCTCTCCATTCAGTAAGCCCGTCATGGAAACAGAGGCAATCATGAAAACCCTGATGAGTATCACGGCCGCCCTGACGCTGATGGCCGCCGCACCGGCTTGGGCCTGTACGCTTGAGGAAGCCCAGGCCAAACGGGAACAGTTGGCGCAGGAGGTTCAAAAGCTGACCCAGCAAAATCCCGCGAAAGCGAAGGAGCTGAATCAGGAGATCAAGGACATGCAACTGGAAACCGCCAGCAAGGACCTGCCGGACAAGTGCCAGTTGATCGATCAGCGATTGAAGGAGATGGATGAAGCGGCGAAGAAGGCGGATGGATAAGCGCAATGCTGGCGGTGGTCACTCACCGGGGAACATCGCACCTGTGGGACTGAGCTTGCTCAGGAAAGCTGACGTTCAATCGCAAAAGATCGCGCGAAAGGACTGACGTCTTCGTGAGCAAGCTCACTCCCACAGTGGTTCCGTGCACAGAGCAACGGTGCACGGATTTTCGAATACAGCAGACGGTTATTCCGAGACCGGAGGACGGGTAACGCGCTTCTTCAACGGTGCCAGACCGTCCTGGCTCACCAGCGGATCGGCCTTCGGACGGTTCACCGTCTTGCGTTTGGTCGGGCCCTTGGCGGCGGTTTTCTTCTTGTCGCCCTTCTTGTCACCTTTGCCATCGGTCTTTTTCTTCTTCACGCCCACGGCTTTGCCGGATGCCTTGACCTTCTTCGGCCCGGTGTAGGTGCCTTTGACTTCCTTGATGGTACGGCGCTCGAACTTCTGCTTGAGGTAGCGCTCGATACTCGACATCAGGTTCCAGTCACCGTGGGTAATGAGCGAGATCGCCAGACCTTCTCCACCCGCACGGCCGGTGCGGCCGATGCGGTGAACGTAGTCATCGCCAGTGCGCGGCATGTCGAAGTTGATGACCATGTCCAGGCCATCAACGTCCAGACCACGGGCCGCAACATCAGTGGCCACCAGGATCTTGACGCCGCCCTGCTTCAGGCGATCGATCGCCAGCTTGCGATCTTTCTGGTCCTTGTCGCCGTGCAGCACGAACGCCTTGTACTCCAGCGCCACCAGACGGCCGTAGATACGGTCGGCCATGGCGCGGGTGTTGGTGAAGATAATGGCTTTCTGGTAAGTCTCATTGGCCAGCAGCCAGTTCAACACCTGTTCCTTGTGAACGTTGTGGTCGGCGGTGATGATCTGTTGGCGCGTGCCAGCCGCCAGCTCACTGACGCTGTTGACCTGCAGATGCTGTGGATCCTTGAGCACCTTGGCGATCATTTCGCGCAGACCCGAACCACCGGTCGTGGCGGAGAACAGCATGGTTTGCTGACGATTGGCGCACTCGCCGGCCAGTCGCTCGACGTCTTCGGCAAACCCCATGTCCAGCATGCGGTCGGCTTCGTCGAGCACCAGCAGTTCCACCTGCTTGAGGTCCAGGTTGCCGGCGTTCAGTTGCTCCAGCAAACGGCCTGGCGTGCCGATCAGGATGTCCGGCACCTTGCGCAGCATGGCGGCCTGAACCTTGAAGTCTTCGCCACCGGTGATCAGACCGGCCTTGATGAAGGTGAACTGGGAAAACCGCTCGACCTCCTTGAGGGTCTGCTGGGCCAGCTCACGGGTCGGCAGCAGGATCAACGCGCGAATGTCGACGCGCACCTTGGCTGGGCCCATCAGGCGATTGAGCATCGGTAATACGAACGCGGCAGTCTTGCCGCTGCCAGTCTGTGCCGTCACCCGCAGATCACGTCCTTCCAGCGCCAGCGGAATGGCCGCTGTTTGCACAGGCGTAGGCTCGACGAAATTGAGTTCGGCCACGGCTTTGAGCAGGCGTTCGTGCAGGGCGAATTGGGAGAACACGGGTGTTACCTCGGCGGAATACAAAAAAACAGTCGCATAGGTTACCGGTTTAAGCCGTGTTCGCCGAGTTTCTTTACCTCGATGGGCCTATTTTGTTACGGGAATTGCTCCATGCAGCTTTCCCTGCCGCAACAATGTTCTAATCTCCCCCCCATTTTTATCTGGAGATCATGCCCCTCATGGACACTCACTCCCTCTGGCTGCGCGCCCAGGACCTCTGGGACATGCTCGACAACCAGCCGATGCTGCGCACAACCCTGGGTTTGCTGATCCTGCTGGTCGCGGCATTCGCCCTCGGGCGTCTGGTGCGTTTCATCGTTCTGTCCGCCATGAAGGCGCTCGGGCGCCAACCCGCGTTGTTCTGGCTCAACGATTTTTTGCACAACAAGGTGTTTCACCGGCTGGCGCAGATCACCCCGTCACTGGTCATCCAGTTAGGGCTCAACCTGGTGCCCGCCCTGAACCCGACCGTCAGCCACGTGCTGGGGAACGTCGCGCTGGCCTTCACCATCCTGTTCATGATGCTCACCGTCGGCGCACTGCTCAACGCCATGCTCGACATCTACGCCCGCACCGAACACGCCAGAACCCGCTCGATCAAAGGCTACGTGCAACTGGCGAAGATGATCCTGTACGTGTTCGCCGCGATCATCATCGTCGCGACCCTGATCGACCGCTCCCCGTTGCTGCTGCTGTCAGGCCTGGGTGCCATGTCGGCGGTGATTCTGTTGGTGTACAAGGACACGCTGCTGTCGTTCGTTGCCAGCGTGCAGTTGACCAGCAACGACATGCTGCGGGTGGGCGACTGGATCGAAATGCCTCAGGTCGGCGCCGACGGTGATGTGGTGGACATCACCCTGCACACGGTCAAGGTGCAGAACTTCGACAAGACCATCGTCTCCATCCCCACGTGGCGCTTGATGTCCGAGTCGTTCAAGAACTGGCGCGGAATGCAGGCAGCCGGCGGACGCAGGATCAAGCGCGCCCTGTTCATCGACGCCAGCGGCGTACGGTTCGTCGCCGATGCCGAAGAACAAAAACTGACGCAGGTGCGACTGCTCACCGATTACATGGGCCGCAAGAAGGCCGAACTCAAGGCGTGGAACGAAGCTCATGGCAACGTCGCCGAGCTTTCGGCCAACCGCCGTCGGATCACCAACATCGGGACCTTTCGCGCCTACGCCCTGGCGTACCTGAAGAGTCATCCGGACATTCACCCCGACATGACTTGCATGGTGCGTCAGATGGAACCCACTGCTCAGGGCGTTCCGCTGGAAATCTACTGCTTCACCCGCACCACCACTTGGGCGGATTACGAACGCATTCAGGGAGACATCTTCGATTACCTGCTGGCGGTGTTGCCCGAGTTCGGCCTGAGCCTGTATCAACAGCCGAGCGGAATGGACATGCGAGTGGGATTGGCAAAGCAGCAGGCCTGAGCGCTGTCCTTGTCGGACCCGTGTCGATCCTGTTTCAGCACACAGCAAAAGCCCGGCATCGGCCGGGCTGTTGCTGTGCGTTCAAGTAGGACTGGACGGTGCACTCAGTAACGCTGATAGCTCGAACCGAACTCTTTACGGTTGTCAGCGACGATCACTGTGCTGGACGACTTACTGTCGAAAGGCTTGAACGCCTCTTTGCTGGCGACTTTGCTGTCCAGAACCGTTGCACTGGAAGCATCGACCAGCGCACGTTGATAGGTCTTTTCAGGACTGGCGAAAGCAGAACCCGCAGCCAGGATGGAAAGTGCGAAACCGAAGGCAATTGATTTTTTCATGATTGAGATCTCCGCTGAACTGTTTAGTAAGTTGGGTATTCGGTAAGTCGGTGATTCGTTTCGTTGGAGCCAATCTATTCGGTTGGCCGACGCATGAAAAACCACGCTTGGGAATATCAAACATCAGTCCCGATGATGCAGTCGTGCGGGGTGTCTAGCTCAAGTGTCTCGGCGCTGTAAGGCGTGTTTGGCGAGGCGTGGATAACTGATCGCGACCGGAAAAACATCATCCGCGGCTGCGGTGGGCAACCTTGTCTTGAGATTTTCTGAGTCTTCACGCCTGTAGGAGCGCGCTTGCCCGCGATTGACCGGGGCATTCAATACATCTATGTGGCTGAAAAACTTATCGCGGGCAAGCGCGCGCCTACAAACAGCGTGCGTATTGAGCAGGCAATAAAAAACCCGATGACCCGACGCAAGGTGGCGGGTCTATCGGGCGATGCACTCAGGAGCGTTTCAAGTGCCAAGGGAGAGTCGATGAACGCGAGGATGATCACGCGCCAGGATTAACTGACGATTAAGTCCGGTGCGGCAGGGTCTCAGGCCACTTCAGCGAGCCGGGCGACAGCCTGATTCAGGCCTTTCTCGGAAAAGTCGCCGCCCATGTTCAGCCCTTCGGCGTGAATGAACGTGACGTCGTGGATACCGACAAACCCCAGCACCTGACGCAGATACGGTTCCTGGTGATCCAGCGTGCTGCCAGCATAGATACCGCCGCGTGCGGTGAGCACGTAAGCGCGCTTGCCGGTCAGCAGGCCTTGAGGTCCCGTCTCGCCATATTTGAAGGTCACACCGGCGCGCAGCACATGGTCAAACCAGGATTTCAGCGTGCTGGGAATCGCGAAGTTGTACATCGGTGCAGCCAGCACCACGACATCCGCGGCGACCAACTCCTCAGTCAACTCGTTGGATCGATCCAGTGCGGCCTGTTCGATCGGGCTGCGCTGGCCTTCCGGCTTCATCCAGCCACCCAGCAGATCGATGTCCAGGTGCGGGACCTGCTTGACCGCCAGATCACGCACGGTGATGTCGTCGGCTGGATGGGCGGCGCGCCACTGGCTGATGAATTGCTGAGTCAGTTGACGGGAGACGGAGTCTTGCTGACGGGCGCTGCTTTCGATGATCAGGACGCGAGACATGGGGTGTGGCCTCCAGCGAATGGGTGTGAATGAATTCGATGGAGAGAAGGTTAAACGTGACCAGATCGATTAAAAAGCGTAAAAAACTGCTTCTAAATATCTAATAATTTGTTTCGTCGACAGAAGGGCACTAGTCTCTCCTGTCACCGGATTGCCAGCTTATTGCGGTTCACAGCTGAGCTTGATGCGCAGCTTGACGATCTCGCGGCTGAATTTAACCGTGACGTCAGTGCTGCTCTTCGGCGCGACCTGTACCCGACGGGTGCGCGGCGCCTCCGGGCCATTGCTGAAGACCACGGTGCACTTGGCCGGAACGTCGCCATAGTTGTTCACCGTGATGTTGCCGATGTCGTAAGCGGTGTCGTGGCTGTTGTAGTCGATTTGCACGCCGTTGATGTGCTTCTCCACATCGATCGGGTAGGCAAAGGCGCTCAGGGGCAGCATCGCCAGCAACACACAACAGAATTTTTTCATGCGGCAGTCCTCATTATTGGACCGCCAGCTTAGGACAACAGGAGCGAAAGATGAAAGCGCCCCGCGTGACCCTCGATCAATGGCGCACATTGCAGGCCGTGGTCGACCATGGCGGTTTTGCCCAGGCCGCCGAAGCCCTGCACCGCTCGCAGTCCTCGGTGAGCTACACCGTCGCCAGGATGCAGGACCAGTTGGGCGTGCCATTGCTGCGCATCGATGGCCGCAAGGCCGTGTTGACCGAGGCCGGTGAGGTGCTGCTGCGTCGCTCGCGTCAACTGGTGAAAAACGCCAGTCAACTGGAGGACCTGGCTCACCACATGGAGCAAGGCTGGGAAGCCGAGGTTCGATTGGTCGTCGATGCGGCCTATCCCACCGCCCGGCTGGTCCGTGCCCTGACCGCGTTCATGCCGCAGAGTCGCGGCTGCCGGGTGCGCTTGCGTGAAGAGGTACTGTCCGGCGTTGAAGAGGTCTTGCTCGAGGGCGTGGCAGACCTGGCAATCAGCGGATTCAATATCCCGGGCTACCTGGGCACCGAAATGAGCTCCGTGGAATTTGTCGCGGTTGCACACCCGGAACACCCGCTTCACCAGATGCAGCGCGAACTGACCTTTCAGGACCTGGAAAGCCAGTTGCAGGTCGTGATTCGTGACTCGGGTCGCAACCAGCCAAGGGACGTTGGCTGGCTGGGCTCCGAGCAGCGCTGGACCGTGGGCAGTCTGGCGACTGCCGCGACGTTTGTGAGCAGCGGGCTGGGGTTTGCCTGGCTGCCTCGGCACATGATCGAGCGCGAAATGAAAGAAGGCGTGCTCAAGGTGCTGCCGCTGGACAAGGGTGGCAGTCGCAGCCCGACCTTCTACCTTTATTCCAGCAAGGACAAACCGCTGGGACCTGCTACCCAGATCCTGATCGAACTAATCCAGACGTTCGACACCGCACCGCTGGATGCCGCGTTCGCGGCGCCACGACAGGCGGTTTGAGGTGTAAACGATGCCCTACTTCGACCACGAAGGCTGTTCACTGCATTACGAAACGTACGGCCATGGCAGCCCGGTATTGCTGGTTCATGGTTTGGGCTCGAGTGCCCAGGACTGGGAATACCAGATCCCGGCCCTCGCGGCGCACTATCGGGTGATCGCCGTCGACGTGCGCGGCCACGGGCGCTCGGACAAACCCCATGAGCGCTACAGCATTCCCGGCTTCAGCGACGACATCGTAGCGCTGCTGGAACATCTGCAACCGGGGCCGGTGCATCTGGTCGGCCTGTCCATGGGCGGCATGATCGGCTTCCAGTTGGCGGTGGATCAGCCGCAGTGGCTCAAGAGCCTGACCATCGTCAACAGTGCCCCCGAAGTGAAGGTCAAAAGCTTCGACGACTTTCGTCAGTTCGCCAAACGCTGGTTACTGGCCCGGGTGTTCAGCATGGAGACCATCGGCAAAGGGCTGGGCAGGAACCTGTTTCCCAAGCCTGAACAGGCGGAATTGCGAAACAAGATCGCCCAGCGTTGGGCCCAGAACGACAAACGCGCCTACCTCGCCAGTTTCAATGCGATCGTGGGGTGGGGCGTGCAGGACAAGCTGTCGCGAATAGCCTGCCCGACGTTGATCGTGACGGCCGATCACGACTACACGCCGGTGGCGCTGAAACAGGCTTACACCCGGCTGATCGCGAATGCAGAACTGATCGTCATCGAAGACTCCAGGCACGCCACTCCGCTGGACCAGCCGGAAGCGTTCAATCGGGTGCTGCTGAAATTCCTGGGCGGACATTAAAATCGCCAGCAAGCCGGCTACTGCACACGGAGCAGTGGCCATACCATTTATGGGAACCCGCCCCTGTCAAAATCCCTGCAAACGTGCTTCCCTTGCCAGCTGTTTGCAGTCGAAATCACTTTCAGGACATTTGCCTAATGCTGAAAAAAATTGCCCTCTCCGCCGCTGCCGTGCTGTTCGCCTCCAATCTGATGGCAGCGCCCGCTCCCCACGTCGTGCTGGACACCAGCCTCGGCCAGATTGAAATCGAACTGAACCAGGACAAGGCCCCCATCAGCACTAAGAACTTTCTGACCTACGCCAACGAAAACTTTTACACCAACACCATCTTCCACCGCGTGATCCCGGGCTTCATGGTTCAGGGCGGCGGGTTCACCGCGCAGATGATGCAAAAGCAGACGCACGATCCGATCAAGAACGAGGCCGACAACGGCCTTCATAACGTGCGCGGGACCATCGCCATGGCGCGTACGTCCGATGTGAACTCGGCCACCAGCCAGTTCTTCATCAACGTCAAGGACAACGAAATGCTCGACCACGGCGTGCGGGACTTCGGTTACGCAGTCTTTGGCAAAGTGGTCAAAGGCATGGACGTCGTGGACACCATCGTCAATTCCCAGACAACGAGCAAAGGCGGCATGCAGAACGTGCCCGTCGACCCGATACTCATCAAATCGGTCAAAGTCGTGAACTAAGCTAGTCAGGTGCGCGGAAGCCGGGCGCTTGCCCGGCTTTTTACTTTTCAGGATGAAACAGCGTGAATCAACGCGAGCAATCGCGCCTTCACGCGGTCAGAACAAGGGACATTTTTCGGTCCCGCCAAAAGGAGAGCCCGCTCAAGCGTGGGCGTCATAGCCAATGCTCTATCGTCGTTTCGAAAAACTGATCGATATTTTCCGCGATGCCCCCACCGCCGCCCCGCCCAATCAGGTCATGGCGTTCTACGTCTATTACCTGCGTCAGGTCTGGCCCAGCTTTGTCGCGTTGCTCGTGGTCGGTCTGATCGGCGCGTTGATCGAAGTGTCGTTGTTCAGCTACCTGAGCCGCATCATCGACCTGGCGCAAGGCGGACCGAACCCCAATTTCTTCAGCGACCATGCGCTGGAGCTGACCTGGATGGTGGTCGTCGCACTGGTCCTGCGGCCGATTTTTGTCGCTTTGCACGACCTGTTGGTGCACCAGACGATCAGCCCGGGCATGACCAGCATGATCAACTGGCAAAACCACAGTTACGTGCTCAAACAGAGCGTGAACTTCTTCCAGAACGACTTTGCCGGGCGTATTGCCCAGCGGATCGTGCAGACCGGTAACGCCCTGCGTGACTCGGCGGTGCAGACAGTGGATGCCATGTGGCACGTGTTGATCTACTCGATCGGCGCATTGGTGTTGTTTGCCGAGGCCGACTGGCGTCTGATGATTCCGCTGCTGAGCTGGATTCTCGGTTTCATCCTGGCGCTCTGGTATTTCGTGCCACGGGTCAAGGCTCGCTCAGTGGTGTCCTCCGATGCCCGCTCCAAGTTGATGGGACGCATCGTCGACGGCTACACCAACATCACCACCCTCAAGCTGTTCGCCCACACCAGCTCCGAGCAACAGTACGCCCGCGAAGCGATCAGTGAACAGACCGAGAAGACCCAGCTCGCCGGTCGCGTCATCACCGAGATGGACACCGTGATCACCACGCTGAACGGTATTCTGATCGTCTGGACCACCGGCCTTGCCCTGTGGCTGTGGACCCAGTCGTTGATTTCGGTCGGCGCGATTGCGCTGGCGACCGGCCTGGTGATCCGCATCGTCAACATGTCCGGCTGGATCATGTGGGTGGTCAACGGCATTTTCGAAAACATCGGCATGGTGCAGGACGGCCTGCAAAGCATTTCCCAGCCGGTCGGTGTCACCGATCGCGACGCCGCGCCGAAGTTGTTGGTCAGCCGTGGCGAGGTGAAATTCGAGAACCTCGAGTTTCAGTACGGCAAGGGCAAGGGCGTGATTCACGGGCTTAACCTGGACATCAAGCCGGGCGAGAAGATCGGCTTGATCGGCCCTTCCGGCGCCGGCAAATCCACGCTGGTGAACCTGTTGTTGCGTCTGTACGACGTGCAAGGTGGCCGGATTCTGATCGACGATCAGGACATCGCCCTCGTTGCTCAGGAAAGCCTGCGTTCGCACATCGGCATGATCACGCAGGACACGTCGCTGCTACACCGCTCGATTCGCGACAACCTCCTGTACGGCAAGCCGGACGCCACCGAGGCCGAACTCTGGGAGGCCATGCGCAAGGCACGGGCCGACGGGTTCATTCCGCAGTTGTCCGATTCCGAAGGCCGCACCGGGCTGGATGCGCATGTCGGAGAGCGCGGCGTGAAGCTGTCGGGTGGCCAACGCCAGCGGATCGCGATTACCCGCGTGCTGCTCAAGGATGCGCCGATCCTGATCATGGACGAAGCGACATCGGCGCTGGATTCGGAAGTCGAAGCCGCGATTCAGGAAAGCCTGGAAACCCTGATGGAGGGCAAGACGGTGATCGCCATCGCGCACCGACTCTCGACCATCGCGCGCATGGACCGGCTGATCGTGCTGGAAGACGGCCGTATCGCCGAGAGCGGCACCCACGCCGAACTGCTCGCGCACAAAGGGCTGTATGCACGGCTGTGGGCGCATCAGACCGGTGGGTTTGTCGGGGTGGAAGATTTCCCCGTGGCACCCCAGTCGTTGTAGTCGCCGTTCTGGTGACCGGGCTTTCGGGACGTGCCAGTAACAGGTGGGAGCCGTCCGAGGTTACGAGGGTATGGGCCGCAATTCGGGCGAACGCGGTGGGTCAGTCACTGTTGATGGGGCTGACCCACCGCATTCGCCAGCAAGCCGGCTCCTACAGTATCCGCGTCGTCCTCAGGCCTCCAGAACGACGCCGTCCCTGTAGGAGCCGTCCGAGGTTACGAGGGCCGCGAATGCGGTGTTTCAGTCACCGCTGATGGTGCTGACCCTCCGCATTCGCCAGCAAGCCGGCTACAGTATCCGCGTCGCGCTCAAGTCTTTGGGACAACGCAAATCCTGTAGGAGCCGTCCGAGGTTACGAGGGCAGCGAATGCGGTGTTTCAGTCGCCGTTGATGGTGCTGACCCACCGCATTCGCCAGCAAGCCGGCTCCTACAGTATCCGCGTCGTCCTCGGCTCCAGAACGACGCCGTCCCTGTAGGAGCCGTCCGAGGTTACGAGGGCAGCGAATGCGGTGGATCAGTCACCCTAGATGTTGCTGACCCACCGCATTCGCCAGCAAGCCGGCTCCTACAGTATCCGCGTCGTCCTCAGGGCTCCAGAACGACGCCGTCCCTGTAGGAGCCGTCCGAGGTTACGAGGGCCGCGAATGCGGTGCTTCAGTCGCCGTTGATGGTGCTGACCCACCGCCTTCGCCAGCAAGCCGGCTCCTACAGGTCTGCGGTCTGGACACAAGTTCGTGCATCTACCCAGGACCCTGTGGGAGACGTCCGAGGTTACGAGGGCAGCGAAGGCGGCCTACAGAGCTGCGTCAGGCCTATTCACCGCAGCGTGGCTCAGTCACTCACCTTGCCGATACGGCAACGCCCCACGCGCTTCCTCGGCGTAGGCCAGAATTCCCGCGCGCTCCTGGGTCAGGAAGTCCGCCACGGCCTCGCGCAACCCCGGATGGGCCAGGTAATGCCAGGAATGGGTGATCACCGGCTCAAACCCCCGGATCAACTTGTGCTCGCCCTGCGCACCCGCGTCGAATCGCTGGAAGCCGTTGGCGATGGCGTAGTCCATGCCTTGATAGAAACACGTCTCGAAATGCAATCGGTCGAACTCGGCCAAGCAGCCCCAGTAACGTCCGTAGAAACTGTCGCCACCGATCAGACTGAAGGCCATCGCCACGGGCCGTGAGCCTTGTCTGGCGAGCACCACGCGGATCGCTTCGGGCATGCGCTCGGCAACCAGGCTGAAAAACTCCCGGGTCAGGTACGGAGCCTGACCACGGACCTCGTAGGTGTTGGAATAACAGGCATACACGAAATCCCAATGGGCCTGACTCAGCTCATGCCCTTCCAGCCACTCGAAATCAAAGCCCTGCCCCGCCACCTGTTCGCGCTCCTTGCGCATCTGTTTGCGCTTGCGCGAGCTCAGTGCGTCAAGGAAGTCCTGAAAGTCACGGTAGCCACGGTTCTGCCAGTGGTACTGACAGCCGATGCGCTGCAACCAGCCCGGTTGCTCGGCCAGCAGCGTATCGGCCACGGGGTCGGTGAAGTTGACGTGAACGCTGGAGAGCGTTTCAGCCTCGGCGTACCCCGGCAGACATGCCAGCAGTTCCCGACCGTCCTCCGGTGTCTTTGCCAGCAATCGCGGACCACTGACGGGACTGAATGGAACGGCGATCAGCAGCTTAGGGTAGTAGGCAATCCCCGCTCGCCGACAGGCATCGGCCCAGCCATGATCGAAGACGTATTCGCCGTAGGAATGCCACTTGCGATAAGCCGGCAATGCGGCAATCAACCGGTCATTTTCGTAATGCAGCAAATGCTCGGCACGCCAGCCGGAACGCGGTCCCAGGCTGCCACTGTCTTCCAGCGCACTAAGAAACCCATGACGCAGAAACGGCGAGTCGCCGGGAATCAGCGCATCCCATTCTTCGGGCTTCAGGTCCGACAGTGCATCCAACCGGTGTAACGACATCGCCCCCTCCCATCCCCTCGCCAACGTTCGCGCAGTATCACCTATCAAACACATCCACACATGAAATTTGTCCTTACAGCGCTCTAGACCGCGGGTTCAACGACCTCTGCAACTGTCACCGACATGCCATCACATAGCCATCCCCGTGTCATAAACGCCCGCAATACTGGCGCCAGTTTTTAGAGCTCCTGGTTCTAAAGACCAGACTTTTTTCCGTCCGCCCCCGGTCGGTTGTTCCCTGGATGGCTTTGTCATCCCTCTCATCTACGGAGATTGATATGCGTGTTGCTTCCACTAAAACTGCGGCAGCCCTGTGTGGCGGTCTGTTGCTGGCCATGAGTGTTCCGGCCAGCGCCGCAGTCGACGCGAAACTGCTCGACATGCTCAAGGCCAACGGCTCGATCTCGCCAGCCCAATACGCCGAACTGCAAGCGGAACTCGCCAAGGATCAGCAGGCTCAACAACAGGCCCAGAAGGCGACAGCCGACCAGATCGCCGCCGCTACCACCGCCAAGTCGTCCGAGCTGTCCGCCTTCGAACAGAAAGTCGCCTGGGCCGCGAAGACCCAGTTCAAAGGCGACGTTCGCGTCCGTCAGGAAACCATCAAGATCGATGGCCAGAACAACAGCCAGGACAAGGACCGCCAGCGTATCCGTGCTCGTCTGGGCGCCTACACCGAGATCAACCCACAAGTCAGCACCGGCATCCGTATCGCCACCGGCGGCAGCAACGATGCTCGTTCGACCAACCAGGATCTGGACGGCTACTTCGTCAAGAAGGACCTGTGGCTGGATCAGGGTTACATCGACTACCACCCTGACGCTATCAAGAACCTGCACATCATTGGCGGCAAGATGAATCAGCCTTGGGTCAGCATGGGCGACATCATTTGGGATAGCGACATCAACCCGGAGGGTCTGGCTGCTACCTACAGCCTGCCGATCACCAAAGGTTTCGAGCTGTTTGGTAGCGCCGGTAACTACACCCTCAAGGACAACATCGACGGCGACGGTACACAGTTCAAGAACGACCTGCGCCTGAACGCCGCTCAATTGGGTGCCAGGATCGCACCGATCGACGCGCTGAAAGTGACCGTGGGCGGCAGTATCTACCAGTACCAGAACGACAAAGACGCCGCTGCGTTGTCGGTCAACGGCAACAACACCAACCGTTTCCGTCTGATCGAAGGCTTCGGTCAAGTGGACATCAACGGCCTGGCCGTTCCACTGTCGGTGTATGGCCAGTACGTGGTCAACAACGCCACAGACAGCGACGAAGACACTGGCTGGTTGACCGGCGTGAAAACCAAAGTGTTTGGTTTCGGTCTGGACTATAACTACCGCGATACTCAGCGTAACGCCGTGGTTGGCGCGTTCACCGACTCGGACTTCGCCAACGGCACCACCGGTTCGCGTGGCCATAAGCTGGGCGTTTCCTACGACATCGACAAGAACTTCACGCTTGGCGCCACTTACTTCCTGACCAAGGCTGACTACGCCGTGGCCAGCCAGCGCGACGCCGATGCGAACACGCTGCAACTGGACGTGCTTGCGAAGTTCTAAGCCAAGCAGCTGCAAGCTTCAAGTCAAAGCCTCAGGCGGCATGCTCCCGCCGCCTGAGGCCGCTCCACACTTCAGCCCGGAGCTGGCCTGTCGGATCCCCATCATCCGTTCCGACAGGTCAGCTTCGGGCTGTTTTTTTGCAGATACAACGCTCCTACTAGGAAGAGCAGAGCCCGATCACTTCTTGCGCAAAATCACGCTACCAATCGAATAACCCGCGCCAAACGAACTCAAAACGCCCAGCGCGCCGCTTGGCAGATCGTCCTGGTAGGTGTGGAAGGCAATGACCGAACCGGCGGAGCTGGTGTTGGCGTAGCTGTCGAGAATCACCGGGGCTTCTTCGACCGAGGCGTCGCGGCCCAGCAGCTTTTTCACGATCAAGTGATTCATGCTCAGGTTGGCCTGATGCAGCCAGAAGCGCTTCACGTCGTTGACGCTCAGGCTGTTCTCTTCCAGATGCGCACCCACCAGCTCCGCCACCATCGGGCATACGTCTCGGAACACCTTGCGGCCTTCCTGAACGAACAGCTTGTCCGGCTTGCCCTCACCTTCCTCCGCCGTGCGGTTGAGGAAACCGAAGTTGTTGCGAATGTTGTTCGAGAAGGTGGTCAGCAGCTTGGTGCTGACGATGTCGAACTGGTGTGCCGAGGTCGCCAGGTCGGCACGTTCGACCACGACCGCGGTGGCGGCATCGCCGAAGATGAAGTGACTGTCGCGGTCACGGAAATTCAGGTGCGCCGTGCAGATTTCCGGGCTGATCACCAGCATTGCCCGGGCCTGACCCAGCTTGACGCTGTTGCATGCGGCCTGAATGCCGAAGGTGGCCGAGGAACAGGCGACGTTCATGTCGAAACCGAAGCCCTGAACGCCGAGTGCCGACTGAATCTCGATGGAGATCGCGGGGTACGCACGTTGCAGGTTGGAGCAGGCGACGATCACGCCGTCGATGTCGGCTGCGGTTTTGCCCGCGCGCTGCAAGGCTTGCTCGGCGGCCGCGACGCCCATCTGGCAGAGGATCGACCACTCGTCGTTGGAGCGCTCAGGCAAACGTGGCTTCATGCGTTGCGGGTCGAGGATGCCGTCCTTGTCCATGACGAAACGGCTTTTGATGCCGCTGGCTTTCTCGATGAAGGCGGCGCTGGATTCGGTCAGCGCCTGAACCTCGCCCGCTTCGATGGCGGCAGCATTGTCGGCATTGAATTGAGCGACGTAGGCGTTGAAAGAATGCACCAGTTCATCGTTGGAAATGCTGTTGGCCGGGGTGTAGAGCCCTGTGCCACTGATCACGACGTCGTACACGGTCGTTCCTCTCTTATTGACGGCAGCAGGCAAAGGGCCTGCGTAAGCACGGTGCTGGCTGTTTTCTGGAACGACAGTACCAATGCAACGGTAAAGTTTCCCGTATTCGGGAATGAATCTGGATACAGCGTTGAGGTTTTAAGCCGCGAAGTTTGCCATATCGGCCGGGATTTGGCGCTATCGGGCAGTGCGAACGGGCTATTGAATCTGGCCGAAGGCAGTGGGAGCCGGCTTGTACAAAAAAGATCGCGCCGCTGCTCAACCCTCGACCTGACTCCACTGCTTGCTCAGGCGCTTATCGGAAATCGGCACTTTGGTCCCCAACTGCTGGGCGAACAGCGACACGCGGTATTCCTCCAGCCACCAGCGGTAGACCACTAATTCGTCATCGCGCTTGCCTTCCTGGGCGTGCTTGTCGGCGCGGGCCTGATATTGCGCCCACAGGTTGCCGAGCTCGATGCTCCAGACCCGGTCTTTCTGCACCTGACTGCCCAGCTTCTCAAGCCGTATCTCGATGGCCTTCAAGTAACGCGGCAGCTCCTTCAGCCATTGCGCCGGCGTCTCGCGCACGAAGCCGGGATAGACCAGCCTGCCCAACTGCCCTTTGATGTCATTCAGGGCGACGGCCTGGGCGAGATCGATCTTGCCCTTGAAGCGTTTCTGCAGCCCGTGCCAGAGCTTGAGGATTTCCAGCGTCAGTCTCGCCAGACGCTCGGCGTGCTCGGTCAGGCTGCCACGCTTACGCTCGGCCAGTGACATGAGGCCCGCGCCATCACGGGGCAAGCTGGCCTCGCCTTCCAGAATGCAGGTGTCCAGACTGGCCAGCAAAATGTCTTCGATCAACCCATCGACCCGGCCCATGTCGCGGTACAACAGCGCCAGCTCGGTCTGCCCCGGCAGTTTGCTGCGCAGGAATTTCGCAGGCTCCGCCAGCTGTTGCAGCAACAAGCGCTGCAACGCGCGGCGATGTTGATACTCGGCCTCGGTCTGGGTCGAGAAGCGCCCTTCTTTGACCGTACCGCCCTCTTCCACCAGCGCCGGATACACCGTCATCGACAGGCCGGCGATCTTCTGTTGCGTCTTTTCCGCAACCGCCGCAAAGCCCTTGGCTTCGACCGGTTGCTGGCTCTTTTCGGTTTGCGGCACGGCCAGTGCGGCCTGTCCGGCTTCGGCAAAGCGCGCGGTCAGTTCATCCAGGTCGCGGCCTTCACCGAGGAACTTGCCGTTGGCGTCGACCACCTCGAGGTTCATTTTCAGGTGGTTTTCCACCTGTTGCGCCGCCTCGGCCCACGCCTCGTCGGTGACACGCGCACCGGTCATGCGCAGCAACTCTCGACCCAGCGCCTGAGGCAGCGACCCTTCAGCGAACACCATGCGTTGCAAGGCGGCCTTGACGAAGTCCGGCACCGGCACGAAGTTCTTGCGCAACGCCTTCGGCAGGTTGCGTACCAGCGCCACACACTTGGTTTCCAGCAGGCCCGGCACCAGCCACTCCAGACGCTCGGCGGGCAGCGACAGCAGCAACGGTGCAGGCACGCGCAGGGTCACGCCATCACGCGGGTGATTGGGCTCGAAGTGATAGGTCAACGGCAAGGTCAGCTCGCCTAACCGCAAGGTGTCCGGGTATTGATTGGCCGTGACCTCGCTGGCTTCACGGGCGAGGACATCTTCCTCGCGCATGATCAGCAACTGCGGGTTCTTCTGGCTCTCCATCCGGTACCAGGCGTCGAACGTCGCGGTCTGGTGAATCTCGGCGGGCAGGCGCTCGTCGTAGAAACGGAACAGGGTTTCTTCGTCCGCGAGGATGTCGCGACGACGGGCCTTGGCTTCCAGTTCGTCGAGCTCTTCCAGCAACCGGGCGTTCGCGCTCAGGCACTTGGCGCGCGACTGAATCTCGCCACGCACCAGGCCTTCACGAATGAAGAACTCACGCGACACCACCGGGTCGATCGGCCCGAAATGCACGGGACGGCGTCCGACCACGATCAGACCGAACAGGGTGATCTGTTCAAAGGCCACGACCTGACCGCGCTTCTTCTCCCAATGCGGTTCGAAGTGGTTTTTCTTGACCAGATGCCCGGCCAGCGGCTCGATCCAGTCGGGTTCGATCTTCGCCACCATGCGCGCATACAGTTTGGTGGTTTCGACCAGTTCAGCGGCCATGATCCACTGCGGACGCTTTCTGCCCAGCCCGGAAGACGGATGCACCCAGAAACGCCGTTGGCGCGCCCCGAGGTAGTCACCCTCTTCGGTTTTCTGTCCGATCTGACTGAGCAGGCCGGAGAGCACCGCCTTGTGGAATTTCGGGTAGTCGGCCGGCTCTTTGTTGACCGTCAACTGCAAGTCACGACAGATCAGGCTCAATTGGCGATGGGAGTCGCGCCACTCGCGCAGTCGCAGGTAATTGAGGAAATTGCGACGGCACCAGTTGCGTAGCGGACTGGCCGTCAGCGCCTGGCGCTGTTCCTCGAAACCGCGCCACAGATTGACCAGCCCGGCGAAGTCCGAATCCTGATCTTTCCACTGCGCGTGCGCCTGATCGGCGGCCTGCTGACGCTCCGGCGGACGCTCGCGCGGGTCCTGGATCGACATGGCGCTGGCGACGATCAGCACTTCCTGCAAGCTGCCCTGTCTGGCCGCTTCCAGCAGCATGCGCCCCATGCGCGGGTCCACCGGCAAGCGCGCCAACTGGCGACCCAACGGTGTCAGCTGGTTCTCGCGGTTGACGGCGGACAGCTCCTGCAACAGGTTGAAACCGTCACTGATCGCCTTGCCGTCCGGCGGCTCGATGAACGGAAAATCGGTGATCTGCCCCAGACGCAGGTGCAGCATCTGCAGGATGACCGCCGCCAGGTTGGTGCGCAGGATTTCCGGATCGGTGAATTCAGGGCGCGAGAGAAAATCCTCTTCGCTGTACAGCCGCACACACAAGCCCGGCTCGACCCGCCCACATCGGCCCTTGCGCTGGTTGGCGCTGGCCTGGGAAATCGCTTCGATGGGCAGACGCTGAACCTTGGCCCGATAGCTGTAGCGGCTGATACGCGCGGTGCCGGTGTCGATCACGTAGCGAATGCCCGGCACGGTCAGCGAGGTTTCGGCCACGTTGGTCGCCAGCACGACGCGACGGCCCGGATGCGACTGGAAAATCCGCTGCTGTTCGGCCGGCGACAGGCGCGCGTACAGCGGCAGAATTTCCGTGTGTCTGAGCTGAGCCTTGCGTAGCATCTCGGCCGCGTCGCGGATCTCGCGCTCACCCGGCAGAAACACCAGCACGTCCCCCGGCGACTTGCGTTCGCTGCGCTCGAATGCCGCCAACTCATCAAGGGTCGCCAGAATGGCCTGATCGACGGTCAGATCATCCTCGACGCTGTTGCCCTCTTCGTCTTGCTCAGACGTCAGCGGGCGATACCAGGTGTCGACGGGGAAGGTCCGGCCCGAGACTTCGATGATCGGCGCCTTGTCGAAATGCTCGGAGAAGCGCTCCAGGTCGATGGTCGCCGAGGTGATGATGACTTTCAGGTCGGGGCGGCGCGGCAGCAGGGTTTTCAGATAACCGAGCAGGAAGTCGATGTTCAGGCTGCGTTCGTGGGCTTCGTCGACAATGATCGTGTCGTAGCGCTCGAGAAAACGGTCGTGCTGGGTTTCGGCCAGCAGGATGCCATCGGTCATCAGTTTGATCAGGGTGTTGCTGTCGCTCTGGTCTTCGAAGCGGACCTGATAACCGACCAGTGCGCCGAGCGGCGTGCCGATTTCTTCAGCGACCCGACTGGCGACGCTGCGTGCCGCGATACGCCGCGGCTGGGTATGGCCGATCAGACCGTGCTGGCCACGCCCGATTTCCAGGCAGATCTTCGGCAACTGGGTGGTTTTACCCGAACCGGTCTCACCGGCGATGATCAGCACCTGATGCTTGAGCAACGCGTCCTTGATCTCATCGCGCTTGGCGGCAATCGGCAGGTTTTCGTCGTAGCGGATCGTCGGCACGCTTTGCTTACGGCTCACGGCTTGCGCGCACGACGCCTGGACACGCTCAACCCACTGTGCCAGCTTCGCCTCGTCGGGCTTCTTGCGCAGTTCGTGCAACTGGCGACGCAGGCGATGACGATCACTGATCATCGCGTGGTCGAGGTTTTTATACAGTTGGTCGATTGAGGTCGATTCGTCGGTCATCAGGGCGCGAAGTCTTTTCTATCTGAATGCAGGGCGCGGATTGTCGCAGATTTGGTGGGGATGATGCATATCTGCGGTTTGGCATAAAGCCTGTAGGGGCTGCCGGGGTGGCGCTCCACCTTGTCCCGCGATCTGGCGCGCAGCGACAATGAAACCAGACTACCCCGGCGTGTCAGCTGCACCGCATCAACCGGGTTTACTGCCGGTTCCCGCCAGATCGCGGGACAAGCCACGCTCCTACAGACAGCGGCGTTGTTCATAAAACAACAAACCCCGCACGCTGGCGGGGTCTGTCGGTATTGCCGTGAATCAGGCCGGCTTCTTCAACGCCAGCTTTTTCAACTCTTCGTCACGCAACTCGCGGCGCAGGATCTTGCCGACGTTGGTGGTGGGCAGCGCGTCGCGGAATTCGATGCTGCGCGGCACCTTGTACGCCGTGACGTTGGCGCGCATGTGTTCCATGACCTGCTCCTTGGCCAGGGTCGCCCCCGGTTTTACGACCACAAAAATCTTGATCGCCTCGCCCGACTTCTCGTCCGGCACACCGATGGCCGCGCACTGCAACACGCCCGGCAAGGTTGCCAGCACGTCTTCCAGTTCGTTCGGGTACACGTTGAAGCCGGACACCAGAATCATGTCTTTCTTGCGGTCGACGATGCGCATGTAGCCGTCTGGCTGAATCACCGCGATATCACCGGTCTTCAACCAGCCGTCGGCGTCGAGCATTTCATCGGTGGCTTCCTGGCGCTGCCAGTAACCTTTCATCACTTGAGGGCCTTTGACGCACAGCTCGCCAACTTCACCGAGCGGCAATTCCTCGCCCGCGTCGTTGATGGTCTTGCACAGCGTCGACGGCACGGGGATGCCGATGGTGCCCATCTGGATTTTCTGGATCGGGTTGACCGTCGCCACCGGGCTGGTTTCGGTCATGCCGTAACCTTCGCAGATGGAACAGCCGGTCACGTCTTTCCAGCGTTCGGCGGCCGCTTGTTGCAGCGCCATGCCGCCGGACAGGGTGACTTTCAGCGAGGAGAAATCCAGGTTGCGGAAATCGGCGTTGTTGCACAGCGCCACGAACAGTGTGTTCAGACCGACGAAGCCGCTGAACTTCCACTTCGACAACTCCTTGACCATCGCCGACAAGTCGCGCGGGTTGCTGATCAGGATGTTGTGGTTGCCGATCAACATCATCGACATGCAGTGAAAGGTGAACGCATAGATGTGATACAGCGGCAACGGGGTGATCAGGATTTCACAGCCTTCATTCAGGTTGGACCCCATCAGCGCCTTGCACTGCAGCATGTTGGCGATCAGGTTGCGGTGGGTCAGCATGGCGCCCTTGGCCACGCCCGTCGTCCCGCCGGTGTATTGCAGGACCGCGACGTCGCTGCTTTTTGGCGAGGCATCGTTGACCGGCTTGCCCTGCCCCATCGCCAATACGTCGTTGAACTTGACGGCTTTGGGCAGGTGAAACGGCGGCACCATTTTCTTCACGTACTTGATGACGCTGTTGACCAACAGGCGCTTGAGCGGCGGCAGCAGGTCGGCGACTTCAGTGACGATGACGTGCTTGACGCCGGTCTTGGGCACGACCTTTTCCGCCAGGTGCGCCATGTTCGCCAGGCACACCAGGGCCTTGGCGCCGGAGTCGTTGAATTGATGTTCCATTTCCCGCGCGGTGTACAGCGGGTTGGTGTTGACCACGATCAAGCCCGCGCGAATGGCGCCGAACACGGCAACCGGGTACTGCAGCACATTGGGCAGTTGCACGGCGATACGGTCGCCCGGTTGCAGGTCGGTGTGCTGCTGAAGGTAGGCGGCAAACGCACCGGACCGCTCATACATCTCACCGTAAGTGAGTGTCTTGCCCAGGCTGCTGAACGCAGGTTTGTTGGCGAAACGCTCGCAGGACTGTTTCAATACCGCCTGAACGTTTGGATACTCGTCCGGATCGATATCGGCAGCAATGCCAGACGGATATTTATCCTTCCAGAAGTTTTCGATCATGGAAGCCGACTCCTCAGCGACAGCGTTTCTACACACCGCTCGATGCGATGATTTCTTGTGTTTGGAATGATGTAGCCACAGCTTTTTGTTTATCGACAGGACAAAAAGCGGGCCGAGCGTAGCAGCTTTGCTAGAGGCCGACTAGAGCCAATATAGGCCCACGCAGTCACAAAAATGACTCTTGAATAATTAAACGTCACGTTTAGAGCAATGAACCTAAATGTCGAAAACGCTCAATAATTGTATGAGCGCGCTTGCCCGCGAATGCTTCGGCACATCCGAAATAATTGCCTTCTGACACACAGCATTCGCGGGCAAGCGCGCTCATACACCTGTTTCTGCGCCAATAAAAAACGGCGTGTTTCTCAACACGCCGTTTCTGTTTATAGCCGCTTCAGGCGGTGTCGCGCAGTTCTCTTCGCAGGATCTTGCCTACAGGGGTCATGGGCAGCGACTCACGCAGCACGATCTGTTTGGGGATCTTGTAGCCGGTAAAGTTCTCTTTGCAATACGCCTTGAGTTCTTCGCAGGTGAGGCTCGAATCCCTCGGCACCACGAACAGTTTCACCGCTTCACCCGAGCGCTCGTCCGGCACCCCGATCACCGCGCAGTTGGCGACTTTCGGGTGACGCGAGACGACGTCCTCGATCTCGTTGGGATAGACGTTGAAACCCGACACGATGATCAGGTCTTTCTTGCGGTCAACAATGCGAATGAAACCGTCCGGATCGATGACCGCAATGTCCCCGGTCTTCAGCCAGCCTTCGCTGTCCAGCACTTCCGCGGTTGCATCAGGGCGATGCCAGTAACCGAGCATGATCTGCGGCCCCTTCAGGCACAGCTCGCCGCGTTCGCCGATCGGCAATTCAACGCCTTCATCGTCGATGACCTTGGCGGTAGTCCCCGGCACCGGCATACCGACCGTGCCCAGTTTCGACAGGTTGCCATAAGGGTTGGCCGTGGCGACCGGCGAGGTTTCGGTCAGGCCGTAACCTTCCACGATCGGGCAGCCCGTGAGCTGGAGCCAGCGTTCGGCCGTGGCCTTCACCAACGCGGTACCGCCGGAGTTGGTGAGGCGCAGGCTGGAGAAGTCCAGCGTCTTGAAATCCGGATGATCCATCAATGCAACGAACAAGGTATTGAGGCCGAGCATCGCGGAGAACTTCCACTTTTTCAGCTCCTTGATGAATCCACCGATGTCTCGCGGGTTGGTAATCAGCACGTTGTGATTGCCGCTGACCATCATGCACATGCAATTACAGGTAAAGGCATAGATGTGGTACATCGGCAGCGGCGCGACCATGATCTCGCTGCCTTGCCTGAAAATCGGCAAACCGTCCGGGCCGTGCTGGAGCATGCAGGCATAGACCTGTTGCATGTTGGCCACCAGATTGCCGTGGGTCAGCATCGCGCCTTTTGGCGAACCGGTGGTGCCGCCGGTGTATTGCAGAACGGCGATGTCTTCCAGGTCCAGTTGAACGCGCTGCAGATGATCGCCCCGTCCCAGTTTGAGCACGCTCTTGAATGACACGGCCTGCGGCAGGTCGTAGTCGGGCACCATCTTCTTGACCTTCTCGACCACGGTGTTGATCAGCCAGCCTTTGGCGGCCGACTGCATATCGCCCATCTTCACTTCGATGAGGTACTGAATGTCGGTGTCGGGAAGGACTTCCTGGACGTTCTTGCCGAAGACGTTGAGGTAGACCAGCGCGCGGGCACCGGAATCCTTGAACTGATGACGCATTTCACGGGCGGTGTACAGCGGGTTGGTGTTGACCACGATCAAGCCCGCGCGCATCGCACCGAACACCGCGATGGGGTACTGGATCAGGTTGGGCATCTGCACGGCGATACGGTCGCCGGGCTTGAGTTCGGTCTGCTGCTGCAGGTATCCGGCGAACGCGGCCGAGTGTCGCTCCAGCTCTGCGTAGGTCAGGGTCACGCCCATGTTGCTGTAGGCCGGACGGTCCGCGTACTTCTTGCAACTGCGCTCGAACACCTCCACCACGGACTTGTAAGCGTGCAGGTCCACTTCGGAGAGAACGCCCGCCGGGCGTTTGTCGTTCCAGAAATCAGGTTGCATGTTCTTTTTATCCTCTTACCTGAGAGTGCTGACACCGCGATGAAGCAGGTGCTTGCCGGACGTTAGCAGTTGCCACCAGGAAGGCAAATCGTCATCAATGACGTGAATCTTGCGGGTGATCAGGCTGCCATCTGACAAGCGCTATACACTGCAATCAGGCGACCGAGAGAGCGCTATTTCAAGACAAATCTTTACAGGGCCAGGGAAACGCCATGGAACACGATGCTTTTTGGCTGGACACCCGTGATCACATCCGCCTGTACGTCAACGCCTGGACGCCGCTGGCCGAACCGCGGGCCGTGGTCATGTTGTCTCATGGCATGGCCGAGCACAGCGGACGCTACGCCCGCCTCGGCGCCGCATTGACTCAGGCGGGTTTCGCCTTGTATGCCCACGATCAACGCGGCCATGGCCGCACCGCCGCCGACGGTGTGCTTGGGCACTATGCCGACCGGGACGGCTGGAACAAAGTGGTCGGCGACCTGGCCAGCCTCAGCGCGTCGATCGGCCAGCGTCATCCGAGCGTCCCGGTGTTTCTGCTGGGGCACAGCATGGGCAGCTACATCGCTCAAGCGTACCTGTTGCATCATAGCGCCAGCGTCCAGGGTGCGGTGCTCAGCGGCTCGAACTTCCAACCCGTGTCGCTCTACCGCAGCGCTGCCGTGATCGCCCGTCTCGAACGCTGGCGACAGGGCGCTACAGGGCGTAGCGCGATCATCGAGTTCCTGTCGTTCGGCTCGTTCAATAAGGCCTTCAAACCGGTGCGCACGCCGTTCGACTGGCTCAGTCGCGATGAGGAAGAAGTCGACAAATACATCAGCGACCCGCTCTGCGGCTTTCGTTGCACCAACCAGTTCTGGCTGGACATGCTCGGTGGGCTGCAACAGGTCAGCAAGAAATCCAGTCTGGCGCAGATCGATAAAAGCCTGCCGATCCTGATCATCGGCGGCGAATGTGATCCGGTGAGCGAGGGCAAACGTCTCAAGGATCTGGCACATGCGCTGACGGGCACCGATCACGCGCGCGTAACGCTGAAGCTATACCCGCAGGCACGACATGAAATCTTCAACGAAACCAACCGCGAGGAGGTGACCCATGATTTACTCGCCTGGCTCGAACAGGCCCTCAGCGAACCTCGACCGCCCCGCACCGAATGACCTGTCGGGATTTCAGCGCTGTATCCATTTTTCATTTCCACGTTACAGGACCGCAACATGACCCAAGTCACCAACACGCCGTACGAAGCCCTTGAAGTCGGCCAGACCGCCAGCTACAGCAAGACGGTCGAAGAGCGCCATATTCAGCTATTTGCCGAAATGTCCGGCGACCGTAACCCGGTGCATCTGGATGCGGAGTTTGCGGCCAAAAGCATGTTCAGGGATCGTATCGCTCACGGTATGTTCAGTGGCGCATTGATCAGTGCCGCCGTGGCCTGCGAGCTTCCGGGGCCGGGCACGATTTATCTGGGTCAACAGATGAGCTTTCAGAAGCCGGTCAAGATCGGCGATACGTTGACGGTGCGTTTGGAGATTCTGGAAAAACTGCCGAAGTTTCGGGTGCGGATCGCGACGCGCGTTTTCAACCAGAACGATGAGTTGGTGGTGGATGGCGAGGCGGAGATTCTGGCACCGCGTAAGGAGCAGACGGTGAGTCTGGCGGAGTTGCCGGTTATTACGGTGGGCTGATTTTGTTGCGCTGAGGGCGGATGTATATCCTTTAATTTAGGCGGCGATGATCTTGTTCTGCCTAACGGCAGAAGCGTTCCGCCTTCGGCGGGTTACTTGAAAAGACACCAAGTAACCAAGTGTCCAGCTCCTGGTTTGGCGACTCCTTCGTCGTCGTACCCGCACTCCGGCGACGCTCCGTGGGCCCGCGCCGAACGGACATCCCTGTCCTGACGGCGCTCTCGCGGCATCCCTGCCGCTCGTCCCACTCCGCACCACCTGCGTTCGGCCTGCACCCAAGTCGCGTTTGGTGGTGTCTGGACTGTCGCGTACAAGAGCAACACGGGCTGGAGCTAACGCTCCTCGCTTTTTTGATTCGTGCATCCATCTCCCACGCCACCCCCTAACCGTAGGAGCGTGGCTTGTCCCGCGATCTGCCGGGAACCGGCAGCTAATCCTGTGAATGCGGTTGACCTGATACTGCCAAGGTGTCCGGTTTTACTGCTGCTTCGCAGCAGATCGCGGGACAAGCCACGCTCCTACAGGGACTGCGTCAGACTGATATTCTGCTTCTGCTTGTGCTCTTCGACATCAATGGTCCAAACGCCACAAATCGCGACTTGGGTGCAGGCCGAACGCAGGCGGCGCGTAGTGGGCCGAGCCGCATGGATGCGGCGAGAGCGCTGCTAGGACATGGATGTCCGTTCAGCGCGGGCCCACGGAGCGTCGCCGGAGTGCGGGTACCCGACGAAGGAGGGCCAAGCCAGGAGCAAAGCGTTTTTGGTTACTTTTGTCGCTTTTACAAAAGTGCCCCGCCGTAAGGGCGGAACCCTAAGCCGCCGTTACCGCGGCAATGGATAGTCCCCCTTAGCAAGTCTCCCAACCCCCACCCAAAAAAAATGGGCAACCGAAGTCGCCCAAAATGCCTTGCGTGCTCTTTTTATAAGGGACTCAATCCTTGCCGCGCTTGTGCGAGTCCCTCCAGATAAACAGTGACAACCCAGCAAAAAAACTCAGCATCAGCATGACCGTCATCACACCCGCTATCACTGCATGATCGAGAAACATAAGCGCCCCTCCTGCTGTGACCCTGTTCGATAGGTTCAGATTACGCAGGCGACGCAGAAGAAGTGTTGACCCAGGTCAATGGCGCGACGCATCGAAGCGACCGCGCACTGACGGATCGGAGAAAGAAAGGAGGTCTAGCGCTTTTTCGGCTTGCTCTTGGTTTTTTTCTTGCCCTTGCCCAGCGGCATCGCCTGCTCGAAGGCCTGGCGCACTTCGTTGAGGCGTTTGTCATTGAGATCGTGAACACGCTTGGCGCGCTCGACACTCAGGTCTACCAGTTTTTCGTCATCGCTCATGGCGTGCTGCTCTAGAATGTCCAATGGCGACAATAATGCGTAATCCCGGCGGCGCTGACCAGCACCTCAGATTTTCAAATCCACCCACAAGCCCTGACGCGGTTCATCGTCGATGATCGGTACGACCGGGACGGTATTGTCCGCATTCAGGTAATCCCCAGGCATGGCCGGGCCGGCGTGTTGGGGTTCGTTCAGGGTGTCTTCAGAAAGATCGGGATGACGGTCGGCAGCACGACGGTCACGGCGACGCCTTTGCTGTCGGCGCTGTTCTTCGCGCAGCAGCAACTGGGCTTGCTCGGGATCGCGCTCCCGCATGTTAATCGTGCTGTCGCTGGAACTCGGCTGCACGGGCGCGACGGGAGGAATGTCCGGGGTGGGCTTGACCGGGTCCTGCTGCGCAGTCACGGGGGCTGCACTCAAGGGAATCAGCGGTGGCAGCATGGTAATGGTCTCCTGTTATCAAGCTGTCGGCTGCCGTTTCGTCGACTTGAGCCGTTTGCAGAGGAAGTTTGGACTATGTTTTTCGCAACAAGTGCTAGCGCACGGCCACAAACCCAATAAATACGGGCGTTTTTACATTGTGGCTTTGGCCTGGGCGGCTTGTTCCGTTAACATAGTCGGCTTTTTCAAGGCGGGAGTCAGGCAGCATGGCGCAGCAGTATCAACCGGGGCAACGCTGGATTAGCGACAGCGAAGCCGAGCTGGGTTTAGGCACCGTTCTGGCACAGGACGGCCGCTTGTTGACCGTGCTCTATCCGGCCACTGGCGACACTCGCCAGTATGCGTTGCGCAATGCCCCGCTCACGCGTGTCCGTTTCTCGCCGGGTGACACCATCACCCACTTCGAGAACTGGAAGATGACCGTTCGCGAAGTCGAGGACGTCGACGGCCTGCTGGTGTACCACGGCCTCAACGCACAGAACCAGCAGGTCACCCTGCCGGAAACCCAACTGTCGAACTTCATTCAGTTCCGTCTGGCGAGCGACCGTCTGTTCGCCGGGCAGATCGACCCGCTGGCCTGGTTCTCACTGCGTTATCACACGCTGGAGCACACCAGCCGTCAGTTGCAATCCTCGCTCTGGGGCCTGGGCGGCGTTCGGGCACAGCCTATCGCCCACCAGCTGCACATCGCCCGTGAAGTGGCCGACCGAATCGCTCCGCGTGTTTTGCTGGCTGACGAAGTGGGCCTGGGCAAGACCATCGAAGCCGGTCTGGTGATTCACCGTCAATTGCTGTCGGGGCGCGCCAGCCGCGTGTTGATCCTGGTTCCGGAAAACCTGCAGCACCAGTGGCTGGTCGAAATGCGTCGTCGTTTCAACCTGCAGGTGGCGCTGTTCGACGCCGAGCGTTTCATTGAAAGCGATGCCAGCAACCCCTTCGAGGACACCCAGCTCGCACTGGTGTCGCTGGAGTGGCTGGTTGACGACGAGAAGGCCCAGGACGCGCTGTTCGCGGCGGGCTGGGACTTGCTGGTCGTCGACGAAGCGCACCATCTGGTATGGCACGAGGACAAAGCCAGCCCGGAATACTCGCTGGTCGAACAACTGGCCGAAGTGATTCCCGGCGTGTTGCTGCTCACCGCGACGCCGGAGCAGTTGGGCCAGGACAGCCACTTCGCCCGTCTGCGCCTGCTCGACCCGAACCGTTTTCACGACCTGCACGCCTTCCGCGCCGAGAGCGAAAACTATCGCCCGGTCGCCGAAGCCGTTCAGGAACTCCTTGATCAGGGCCGTCTCTCGCCGGAAGCACACAAGACCATTCACGGCTTCCTCGGTGCCGAAGGCGAAGCACTGCTGGGTGCCGTGGCCGATGGCGACACCGAAGCCAGCGCCCGTCTGATCCGCGAATTGCTTGACCGTCACGGCACCGGCCGCGTGCTGTTCCGTAATACCCGTGCCGCCGTGCAGGGCTTTCCGGAGCGCAAGCTGCACCCGTATCCGCTGCCGTGCCCGGCCGAATACCTCGAATTGCCGATCGGTGAGCACGCCGACCTGTACCCGGAAGTCAGTTTCCAGGCGCAGGGCGAAACCAGTGAAGAAGAACGCTGGTGGCGTTTCGACCCTCGCGTTGACTGGCTGATCGACACACTGAAGATGCTCAAACGCGTCAAAGTGCTGGTGATCTGCGCTCACGCCGAAACGGCAATGGACCTGGAAGACGCACTGCGGGTGCGCTCCGGTATCCCGGCAACCGTGTTCCACGAAGGCATGAACATCCTGGAACGTGACCGCGCCGCCGCCTACTTCGCTGACGAAGAGTTCGGCGCACAGGTGCTGATCTGTTCGGAAATCGGCAGCGAAGGCCGTAACTTCCAGTTCGCCCATCACCTGGTGTTGTTCGACCTGCCCGCTCACCCGGATTTGCTGGAGCAACGTATTGGCCGTCTGGACCGAATCGGCCAGAAGCACATCATCGAGCTGCACGTACCGTATCTGGAAACCAGCCCGCAAGAGCGCCTGTTCCAGTGGTATCACGAAGCACTCAACGCCTTCCTCAACACCTGTCCGACCGGGAATGCCCTGCAACATCAGTTCGGCGCGCGTCTATTGCCGCAGTTGGAAGGTGGTGACGAGGATGACTGGCAGGCGCTGGTGGCTGAGGCCCGTACGGAACGCGAACGCCTGGAAAGCGAATTGCACACCGGTCGTGACCGCTTGCTGGAACTCAATTCGGGCGGCGCAGGCGAAGGCGAGGCGCTGGTCGAGGCCATCCTTGAGCAGGATGATCAGTTCACCCTGCCGATCTACATGGAAACCCTGTTCGACGCGTTCGGCATCGACAGCGAGGACCATTCGGAAAACGCCCTGATCCTCAAGCCGAGCGAGAAGATGCTCGACGCCAGCTTCCCGCTGGGCGACGACGAAGGCGTGACCATCACCTACGACCGTAACCAGGCGCTGTCCCGCGAAGACATGCAGTTCATCACCTGGGAACACCCGATGGTGCAAGGCGGCATGGACCTGGTGTTGTCCGGCTCGATGGGCAACACCGCCGTCGCTCTGATCAAGAACAAGGCGCTTAAACCGGGGACCGTGCTGCTTGAGCTGCTTTACGTCAGTGAAGTGGTTGCACCGCGTTCGCTGCAACTGGGGCGCTACCTGCCACCGGCCGCCCTGCGTTGCCTGCTGGACGCCAATGGCAACGATCTGTCGAGCCGCGTCTCGTTCGCCACGCTGAACGATCAGCTGGAAAGCGTACCGCGGGCCAGCGCCAACAAGTTCATCCAGGCCCAGCGCGACGTGCTCAACCCGCAGATCACCGCCGCCGAAAGCAAGATCGCACCGAAACATGCCGAACGCGTAGCGGAAGCACAGCGTCGTCTGGCCGCCGACACCGACGAAGAACTGGCCCGTCTGACCGCACTGCAAGCGGTCAACCCGACCGTTCGCGACAGCGAACTGACCGCGCTGCGCGAACTGCGTGAGCAGGGACTGGCGATGCTGGACAAAGCGGCCCTTCGGCTGGAAGCGATTCGGGTGTTGGTCGCGGGTTAACCCGCCTTGCCGCAGATGATGCGGCGAACACAAAACCTGTAGGAGCGCGCTTGCCCGCGATATCGGTATGTCTGTCACCCACTCTGTTGGATGTGCCGACGCCATCGCGGGCAAGCGCGCTCCTACAGGGGTTCGCAAACAGTTTCGTACCAGGGTTACACCACCGACGGCTTCACGCCCTGCCCCACCGGCTCATCGGCCACCATCCCTTCGCGCATCCGCTGCGCATCGCGGCTGAAGCATTTAGACGCCCGCGCCAGGAATACCAGCGCAAAAAACAAGGCGACCGGGATCAGGTACATCGCATCATGCAGGCCGACCGCCTTGAAGGGTTCGGTCATCTGTTCCACCTGGGCGGCGTACATCGCCGAATGGGCAAAGTGATCAGACAGCAAACCCACCACCACCGGTCCCAGGCCGCCACCCAACAGGTACAGCCCGGCAAAGAACAGCGCCATCGCCGTGGCCCGCAGTCGAGGCTGCACGACGTCCTGAATCGCCGTGTAAACGCAGGTATAGAAGTTGTAGGAAAACAACCAGCCAACGCTGAACACAGCCACGAACACACCGATCTCGATGCGCCCGGCGTGCAGCGAATAGCCGGTACACAGGCACGCGATGGCCATGCTCAACGCCGCGAACATGAGTCGCCCGTTGGCGAAACGCTGGTGCAGTTTGTCAGCGATCCAGCCTCCCAGCGTCAAACCCACCAGCCCGGTCACACCGACGATGATCCCCGTCGCCATCGCGGCGTCCTGCAACGAGAGCAGGAAGTACCGCTGTAGCATCGGCACCATGAACGAGTTGCACGCGTAGGTCGCAAAGTTGAACGCCAGGCCCGCCAGCACCAGCCAGCGGAACGTGGGGACCGCCAAGACGCGACGGATTGGCCGGTCGATCTTTTCCTGCGACATCGCCACGCTTTCAGCGGCGCCGCGTGCGGGCTCCCTAATGAAAAACATGAACACCGCCAGCAGCAACCCCGGTACAGCGGCGATGAAGAACGGCGCTCGCCAGCTGTCGAACGCCTTGACCATCGCGCCGATGGTAAAGAAGGCCAGCAACAGGCCCAGCGGCAAGCCGAGCATGAATATCCCCATCGCCCGTGCCCGCTTGTGCGCAGGAAACAGATCACCGATCAACGAGTTGGCCGCAGGCGCGTAGCTCGCTTCGCCAATGCCCACGCCCATGCGCACCAACAGAAACGCCCAGAAATTACCGACCAGGCCATTCACTGCCGTCAGACCACTCCACACGGCCAGCCCCCAGCCCATCAGCTTGCGGCGCGACCCGTTGTCCGCCATGCGACCGAGCGGCAAACCGGCGATGGCGTAGACCAGGGTAAACGCCGTACCGATGATGCCCAGCTGAAAGTCGCTCAACAGCCACTCCTTGCGGATCGGCTCGATGATGATCGCGGGGATGGTGCGATCGAAGAAATTGAACAGGTTGGCCAGAAACAGCAAAAACAATATGCGCCACGCGTTCGCTGCCTGAGTCGAATGATCCATGTGTCGATCTCTTTATTGTTTTTTTGGCCAGACACCACTAAGCCGGAGATATGGAATCTAGTCAGGGATGCCGGCCTTGTCTTTGATCATTCGCAAGGCTGATGTAAGCCCATCTCAAGGGCGTTTCCAGATGGCCAGACACTCCCCTCATGCCTGCGCATTTCAAGCGTCATACACATCCAGAAATATTTTCTCGGCCTACTTCCCAGCCGCCATGGAAAGCCTAGAATAGCCCGCCGATTCATCCCCTTTCCTGACTCATTCTCCTCGGTTAACGTCCATGTCCGAAGCCAGTCCGTGCCTGAATTGTGGTGCCTGCTGTTCACACTTTCGTGTGTCTTTTTTTTGGGGAGAATGCACATCGGCGGGTGGAACCGTGCCCGACGAGCTGGTCAGCAGCATCAGCCCCAGCCGGGTCGCGATGCTGGGAACCGATTGCAAATCCGTGCGCTGCACCGCCCTTGAGGGGGAAGTGGGGACAGGAACGCGTTGCTCGATCTACGCGCAGCGCTCCAGCACCTGCAGAGAGTTCGAGGCCTCATGGACCGATGGCCAGCACAATCCGGACTGTGACGCTGCCCGTGCAGCATTTGGGCTCGCGGCCATCATTCAGCCGGTGCTTTCTGGAGCAGCATGGTCGACGGGAGTGATTTCTGAATCAGTATGCGTGGAGGACGGAGGGTTTGAATTGAGGGTTTAATGGGCCCTCTTCCCACGTTGCACAAGACTTTTATGATTAGTGCATCAGTCGCCCTGCCGCGTTCTTAACCGTGGGAGCGCCCCGGGGTGGCGTTCCCGCAGGGATTGATCTTCCGGTACCAAGTGCACACCGTCAGTTACCAACCTACCCACTTTGCCATCAGCGTCCGCACCAAATCAGCGCACAACCAACCCTCACGCCCTTTCCTGGATCAACACCCAAGGTGCAACCACGACCGCCCAAAGCGGCGGGTCGCGCTCCAGCAAGTCCAGAGCCGTTGATTCAGAGACCTTGCCGACCTCCCCCGTGCCCAGCCAGGCCGCGACCTTCGCCTCGGCATTCTCGGCAAATGATTCGGCAACCGCGATCAAATCCTGCGAAGGCTCGACCCACAACAGGGCACCCTTGGCAAAGAAAGGTTGCAATTCTTTCCACGAGATTGAGGCCGTTTCGCCAAGCAGTTTGGCATAGAGGGTGCTAGGTTCTTGCGTCATGGGTTTCACCGTTTGGAAAATCGGCGTCATGATAGCGCCGCCTTCCCGGCCGACAAACCCGGATTCAAGTGATTGATTGCAGAGAACTTCGCTCAGGTCGGTGGATAGACGGCTCCGGTTCGTCGATAGACCGGCTTGATTGTGTATCTTTCTTTCGATTAAGCGACATCAACAGGTTTTGCCCCCTGCAGCCAGCTTTTCAAGCGCTCGACCGGCGCTCTAAACTGTTCCGGTACAGTTGCCGGGGGTGTGGCCTGGATATATCAATCCGGTCCTGCAGCTTTTGGCCGTCAGGATTATAAAAACTACAACGCAAGAGTGGAGCATCATGACTAAGGGTATTAATCAGATTTCCAAGCTGTTTGCCGCACTGGTTCTGGCGGGGGTTGCCAGCCATTCGTTCGCAGCTGACACCATCAAGATCGGTATCGCCGGTCCCAAGACCGGTGCTGTTGCCCAATACGGCGACATGCAGTTCAGCGGCGCCAAAATGGCCATCGCTGACATCAACGCCAAAGGCGGCGTCGATGGCAAGAAACTCGAAGCCGTTGAATACGACGACGCGTGTGACCCTAAACAAGCGGTCGCAGTCGCCAACAAAGTGGTCAACGACGGCGTGAAATTCGTGGTCGGCCACCTGTGCTCCAGCTCCACTCAGCCTGCGTCCGACATCTACGAAGACGAAGGCGTCATCATGATCACTCCGGCGGCCACCAGCCCGGAAATCACCAACCGTGGCTACAAAATGGTGTTCCGCACCATCGGCCTGGACAGCGCTCAAGGCCCGGCGGCGGGTGAATACATTGCCAAACAGGTCAAGCCGAAGATCGTTGCGGTCATCCACGACAAGCAGCAGTACGGTGAAGGTATCGCCACTGCCGTTAAACAAACGCTGGAAAAAGACGGCGTGAAAGTCGCCCTGTTCGAAGGCATCAACGCCGGCGACAAGGACTTCTCCTCGCTGATCGCCAAAATGAAGCAAGCCAACGTCGACTTCGTTTACTACGGCGGCTACCACCCTGAGCTGGGTCTGATCCTGCGTCAGGCACAGGAAAAAGGCCTGAAAGCCGGCTTCATGGGTCCGGAAGGCGTGGGTAACGCGTCGATCTCGCAGATCGCTCAGGACGCTTCCGAAGGCCTGCTGGTGACCCTGCCGAAGTCCTTCGACCAGGACCCCGCCAACAAGGCACTGGTAGAAGAATTCAAAGCGAAGAAAGAAGACCCGAGCGGTCCGTTCGTGTTCCCGGCCTACGCTGCTGTTGAAGTGATCGCCGAAGGCATCAAAGCCGCCAAGTCCGAAGACACCGCCAAAGTGGCTGACGCCATCCACAAAGGCACCTTCAAGACCCCTACCGGCGATCTGTCCTTCGACGCCAAGGGTGACCTGAAAGACTTCAAATTCGTCGTTTACACCTGGCACAAAGATGGCACCAAGACTGAAGCCCCTGTGAAGTAATCACACGCCTCATGTTGAACCCGGAGCCCACTGCAACCGCAGTGGGCTTTGTTTTAGTTGGGACGCGGGGTTTCACAAGAACCCTGATGCCCTGAACATCTTGAAACCGCACCAGTGATTCACTGGGCTCGTGCCGAACGCGGACGTAGATCACGACGCGCGAGCGGGAAAAAGACTTCACCAGTGGAACACCGAGAAGGTTTTTAGGAGCGCGGCAATGCCCGAGATAGATCTCTATCATTTTTTCCAACAGCTGGTTAATGGCATGACCATTGGCAGCACTTACGCCTTGATCGCCATCGGATACACCATGGTCTACGGCATCATCGGCATGATCAACTTCGCCCACGGCGAGGTGTACATGATCGGTTCGTACGTGGCGTTCATCGCCCTGGCGGGCCTGACCATGCTCGGGCTGGACAACCTGCCCCTGCTGATCACGGCTGCATTCGTCGCCAGTATCGTGGTGACCAGTGCCTATGGTTACGCCATCGAACGGGTTGCCTACCGTCCGCTGCGTGGCAGCAACCGTCTGATCCCCCTGATTTCCGCAATCGGTATGTCGATCTTCCTGCAGAACACCGTGCTGTTGTCGCAGGACTCCAAGGACAAATCGATCCCGAACCTGATCCCCGGCAACTTCGTCTTCGGCCCCGGCAGCACGCACGAAGTGGTGATCTCGTACATGCAGATCCTGATCTTCATTGTCACCGTAGTGGCCATGCTCGGTCTGACGTGGTTCATCTCCCGTTCCCGCCTGGGTCGCGCCTGCCGTGCCTGTGCCGAAGACATCAAGATGGCCAACCTGCTCGGCATCAATACCAACAACATCATCGCCCTGACCTTCGTCATCGGCGCGGCGCTGGCGGCGGTCGCCGCGGTATTGCTGAGCATGCAGTACGGCGTGATCAACCCCAACGCCGGTTTCCTCGTCGGCATCAAGGCCTTCACTGCAGCGGTACTGGGCGGTATCGGCAGCATCCCGGGCGCGATGCTCGGCGGTCTGGTGCTCGGTGTGGCTGAAGCGTTTGGCGCCGACATTTTCGGTGACCAGTACAAGGATGTGGTGGCGTTCAGTCTTCTCGTATTGGTGTTGTTGTTCCGGCCAACCGGCCTGCTCGGCCGTCCGGAGGTTGAAAAAGTATGACCAGGAATCTCAAATCGGCCCTCTTCAGCGCAGTGCTGGTGCTGGCCGTCGCTTACCCGATTCTCGGGCTCAAACTGGACATCGTCGGGGTCAACCTGGCGGTTGTCGGTGCCAGCACCACCACCGTGCTGGTGATTTTCGCCGCCGCGTTGCTGATGTTTCTGCGCGTGCTGTTCAATGAGCAGATCAGCGCCATGTGGCGTTCGCGCCCGCAAAAGCAACTGGTGTCGGACAAGGCCAGCAATTTCCTGACCCTGCCGTCGACCCAGCGCTGGTTCCTCGGTGCAATCGTCATCGCCGCCCTGGTCTGGCCGTTCTTCGGCTCGCGTGGCGCGGTGGACATCGCCACGCTGATCCTGATCTACGTGATGCTGGGTCTGGGCCTGAACATCGTGGTTGGCCTGGCGGGTCTGCTGGACCTGGGCTACGTCGGCTTCTACGCCGTCGGCGCCTACACCTATGCCCTGCTGCAGCATTACTTCGGCCTCGGTTTCTGGATCTGCCTGCCGCTGGCCGGTCTGGCGTCAGCGACCTTTGGCTTTCTGCTGGGCTTCCCGGTGCTGCGCCTGCGCGGCGACTATCTGGCCATCGTGACGCTGGGTTTCGGCGAAATCATTCGCCTGTTCCTGCGTAACCTGACCGACATCACCGGCGGTCCGAACGGCATCAGCAACATCGAAAAACCGACGCTGTTCGGCCTGAGCTTCGAACGCAGGGCCGCTGAAGGCATGCAGACCTTCCACGAATATTTCGGCCTGGAATACAACTCCATCAACAAGGTGATCTTCCTCTACCTGATCGCCCTGCTCCTGGCGCTGTTGGCCCTGTTCGTAATCAACCGCCTGTTGCGCATGCCGATCGGTCGCGCGTGGGAAGCCCTGCGCGAAGATGAAATCGCCTGCCGCGCACTGGGCTTGAACCCTACCGTGATCAAGCTCTCCGCGTTCACCCTGGGTGCCGCGTTCGCCGGTTTCGCCGGCAGCTTCTTTGCCGCGCGCCAAGGCCTGATTACTCCGGAATCGTTCACGTTCCTTGAGTCAGCGATCATCCTCGCCATCGTGGTATTGGGCGGCATGGGCTCGCAATTGGGCGTGATTCTCGCTGCGGTGGTGATGATTCTGTTGCCTGAACTGCTGCGCGAATTCAGCGAATACCGGATGTTGGGCTTCGGCGCCTTGATGGTGCTGATGATGATCTGGCGTCCTCAGGGCTTCCTGCCAATGCAGCGTCCCGTCATGAAACTCAAAGGGGAACGCTGATGAGCCGTCCACTTCTGCAAGCTTCGGGCTTGAGCATGCGCTTCGGCGGCCTGTTGGCGGTCAACGGCGTAGGTCTGACCGTGAACGAGAAACAGGTGGTGTCGATGATCGGCCCTAACGGTGCCGGCAAGACCACCGTGTTCAACTGCCTCACGGGCTTCTACAAGCCGACAGCGGGCACCATCCTGCTAGACGGCGAACCGATTCAAGGGCTGGCCGGTCACGAGATCGCGCGCAAGGGCGTGGTGCGTACCTTTCAGAACGTGCGTCTGTTCAAGGAAATGACCGCCGTGGAAAACCTGCTGGTCGCCCAGCACCGTCACCTGAACACCAACTTCCTGTCCGGTCTGTTCAAGACGCCGGCGTATCGCAAGAGCGAGCGCGAGGCCATGGAATACGCCGAACACTGGCTCGAAGCGGTTGACCTCAAAGCCTTCGCCAACCGCCCTGCCGGTACGCTGGCATACGGGCAGCAGCGTCGTCTGGAAATCGCCCGCTGCATGATGACCCGTCCGCGCATCCTGATGCTAGACGAACCGGCTGCGGGTCTGAACCCCAAGGAAACCGAAGACCTCAAGGCGCTGATCGGCGTGCTGCGTAACGAGCACAACGCCACGGTGTTGCTGATCGAACACGACATGAAACTGGTCATGAGCATTTCCGACCACATCGTGGTAATCAACCAGGGCACGCCTCTGGCCGACGGCACACCCGAGCAGATCCGTGACAATCCTGAAGTGATCAAAGCCTACCTGGGGGAAGCGTAAATGCTGCAGTTCGACAACGTTTCCACCTTCTACGGCAAGATCCAGGCGCTGCATGGCGTCAGCATCGACGTGCAACAGGGTGAGATCGTGACCCTGATCGGCGCCAACGGTGCCGGCAAATCCACCCTGCTGATGACCCTCTGCGGTTCGCCGCGCGCGCACAGCGGCAGCATCCGTTACATGGGTGAAGAGCTGGTGGGCCTGGAGTCCTCGGTGATCATGCGCAAGAGCATTGCCGTGGTGCCGGAAGGCCGCCGCGTGTTCGCTCGCCTGACCGTGGAAGAGAACCTGGCCATGGGCGGTTTCTTCACGGACAAGGGTGATTATCAAGAGCAGATGGACAAGGTGCTGGCCCTGTTTCCGCGTCTGAAAGAACGCTTCAACCAGCGCGGCGGCACCATGTCCGGTGGCGAACAGCAGATGCTCGCCATCGGTCGCGCACTGATGAGCAAGCCTAAGCTGCTGCTGCTCGACGAGCCGTCGCTGGGTCTGGCGCCGATCATCATTCAGCAGATTTTCGAGATCGTCGAACAGTTGCGTCGGGATGGTGTGACGGTGTTTTTGGTTGAGCAGAATGCCAACCAGGCCTTGAAAATCGCCGACCGTGCGTATGTGCTGGAGAACGGCCGGGTGGTGATGCAGGGTTCGGGGGCTGAGTTGCTGGTGGATCCGAAGGTACGGGATGCGTATTTGGGGGGGTGAACCCTTCTCTTGCAGCTTGCAAAGCTTTAGAAATGGCCCCTTTTCGGGGGCCTTTTTATTGGGCATGGGGGCTGGGTGTATATCCGTTGCTGCGGTAACGGCTACATGTGGTTCCGCTCTTACAGCGGGTCACTTTTGTAAAAAGCGACAAAAGTAACCAAAAACGCTTTGCTCCTGGCTTGGCCCTCGTTCCTCGGGTTCCCGCACTCCGACGACGCTCCGTGGGCACGCGCCGAACGGGCATCCATGCCCTGACGGCGCTCTCGCGGCATCCATGCCGCTCGACCCACTGCGCGTCATCTACGTTTGGCCTGCGCCCAAGTCGCGATTTGTGGTGTCTGGACTGTCGCGTACAAGAGCAACTCGGGCTGGAGCTAACGCTCCTCGCATTCTTGGTTCGTGCATCCATTTCCCGCACACCTCTCTCTTGTAGGAGCGTGGCTTGTCCCGCGATCTGGCGCGTAGCGGCAGCAAAATCAGGCAACCCGGTTATGCCTGATACGCCGCATGCACCGGTTTTGCTGCCGGTTCCCGGCAGATCGCGGGCAAGCGCGCTCCTACACCAGACGGTATCGGTATTTAACACGGCTCGCGGCTTTTGATTCTGACCAGAGGCCGTGGGAACAAGCTTGCTCTGGGCCGCACTCGGACGATCTGGCGCGCAGCGGCAGCAAAATCAGGCAACCGGTTATACCTGACACTCCGCATGCACCGGTTTTGCTGCCGGTTCCCGGCAGATCGCGGGACAAGCCACGCTCCTACAGTTAAGAATGCAGCGCGGACGATTGATGCACGCATCAAGAAAGCGA
>NZ_FOEO01000026.1 GCF_900110765.1 Pseudomonas sp. NFACC02 | reverse complement strand
TGCCCATGCCTTTGAAACGACGCGGATCTTGTAGGAGCCGTCCGAGGTTACGAGGGCAGCGAACGCGGTGTGTCAGTCACTGTTGATGGTGCTGATTCACCGCATTCGCCAGCAAGCCGGCTCAGTATCCGCGTCGCCCTAGTCTTTGGACGACGCTGTCTCTGTAGGAGCCGTCCGAGGTTACGAGGGCCGCGAATGCGGTGTGTCAGCCACTGTTGATGTTGCTGATTCACCGCACTCGACAGCAAGCCGGCACAATGTTGTTCATGCAGCGTCTCAGCCAGAAATCACGCGCCCGCCCAGCGCTTCAGACTTTCCAGCAAAACCCGATTGAACTGCTGCGGATCCTGGATCTGCGGCGCGTGTCCCAGGCCGGCAAACTCGATCAGGGTCGCCTGCGGAATGCGCCTGGCGACCGCCTTGCCCAACTCGGGATAGTTACCCAGCGTCTTGCGCAGCGCTTCCGGCGCGGCGTCTTTGGCGATGGCCGTGTTGTCTTTCTGCCCGATGAACAACACCGTCGGCATCTTCAGCTTTTCGAAGTCGTAGAACACCGGCTGATTGAAGATCATTTCGTAGGTTTGCGCCGACGCCCTGGCCACCTCTTCCTTGCCTTTGCCATTGAACATGCCGGCCTGCATATCGACCCAATGATCGAACTCCGGCCGCCATTCGTTGGCGTAATAGGTCGATTGCTGATATTTGCGGATGCTTTCGGCACTGGTCTTCAGCTCACGGGCATACCAGTCGTCAAAACTGCGCTCGGGCACGCCTTTGGCTTTCCAGTCTTCAAGGCCGATCGGATTGACCAATAGCAGTTGGTCCACCTGATCCGGGTACATCAAGGCAAAGCGTGTCGCCAGCATGCCCCCCATGGAGTGACCGACCACGGTGACATGATCAATGCCCAGGCTTGTCAGCAAGGCCTTGGTGTTCTGCGCCAATTGCTCAAATGAATACGTGTAGTCGGCGGGCTTGCTGGAACGACAAAAGCCGATCTGATCGGGCGCCACCACGCGATAACCTGCGGCCGTCAGCGCCTTGATACTGCCTTCCCAGGTGGCGCCGCAAAAGTTCTTGCCGTGCAGCATCAGCACACTCCTGCCGTTCGGCGTACCGGTCGGCTTGATGTCCATGTAGCCCATCTGCACCGGTTTGCCCTGCGACTCGAAGGCGAAATTCTGCGCGGGAAACGGGTACTGAAACCCTTCCAGTTGCGGACCGTAAGAAGGCGTCTGTGCAGCAAGCAGGGGCAAGCTGACAGTCATCAGCAACGCGGGTAGCCATTTGATCATGAAAAAGCTCCATCTGAAGTAGGAATCAAGAGCAGACCCACGCTGCTCCCGGAAAAATCCTTCAGATGGAGTCTTATCGAGGAAGCATTTTCAATGTTGCCGCGATTAACGGTGCTTGCATGGGTACAATAGGCGCCTTTCCCTTCTGTTACGGCTTTTCTCATGACTGACCCCATTCGCCTTTCCAAACGCCTCATCGAGCTGGTCGGCTGCTCGCGCCGCGAAGCCGAGCTGTTCATCGAAGGCGGTTGGGTCACGGTGGACGGCGTTGTCGTCGACGAGCCGCAATTCAAGGTCGAGAACCAGACCGTCGTGCTCAGCCCGGAGGCCAAGGCCGTCACCCCTGAAGCCGTGACGATCCTGTTCAACGTTCCGGCTGGTATGAGCCCTGAAAAAGCCCTGTCGCTGATTACGCCCGAGTCGCTGTCGGCCGAGCACAGCTTCGGCAAGCGTCCGCTCAAAGGCCACTTCTTGCGTCTGGAAGCCATCTCGACGTTACAAGCCAATGCCAGCGGCTTGATGGTGTTCAGCCAGGACTGGAAAATCCTGCGCAAGTTGACCGACGACCGCAGCAAGATCGAACAGGAATACGTCGTCGAGATCGACGGCGAGATGGTTGCTCACGGCCTCAACCGCCTGAATCACGGCCTGATGTACAAGGGCAAGGAACTGCCCAAGGTCAAAGCCAGCTGGCAGAACGAAACCCGCCTGCGCTTCGCCATGAAGAACCCGCAGCCTGGCGTCATCGCCCAACTGTGCGAGGCGGTCGGCCTCAAGGTGGTGTCGATCAGACGGATCCGCGTGGGCGGTGTCTCGATCGGCAAGGTGCCGGAAGGCCAATGGCGCTACATGACCGACAAAGAAAAGTTCTAACCCGCATTTTCAGCGCTGTGCGGCACTCGCGCGCGCTTACACCCGATTGATCAGGACACACGCATCATGATGAACAACGATGTACTGCGTAGCATCCGCTACATGCTTGATATCAGCGACGCCAAGGTGGCGGACATTATCAAGCTGGGCGGTTTCGACGTGACCAAGGCTCAGATCATGGCCTACATGAAGAAAGACGAAGAGGAAGGTTTCGAGCCTTGCAGCGACGAAGTCATGGCCCACTTTCTCGACGGTCTGGTGTTCTTCAAACGCGGCAAGGACGAAACCCGTCCTCAGTTACCTATCGAATTGCCGATGACCAATAACATCGTGCTGAAAAAGCTGCGCGTCGCTTTCGAGCTAAAGGAAGACGACATGCACGCCATTCTCAAGGCCGCCGAATTTCCCGTGTCCAAGCCTGAATTGAGCGCCTTGTTTCGCAAAGCCGGGCATAACAACTACCGCCCATGCGGCGACCAGCTGCTGCGCAATTTCCTGCGCGGGCTGACGTTGCGCATTCGCGGCTGAAGGCTGTCGACGACTCGATGAACCCAAGCTACAGCGTTTCCCCCATTGGTTTCGTGCGCTCCTGCTTTAGGGAAAAGTTCGCCATTCCGCGCCAACCTCAGCTGGCACCGGCAGCCCGTGGCGTGCTTGAGCTGGTGGCGCCATTTAACCAAGGTGAGGCCGTAGAGGGGCTGGAACAGGTCAGTCATGTCTGGTTGCTGTTTTTGTTCCATCAAGCGCTGGAGGACAAACCCAGACTGAAGGTGCGCCCTCCCCGGCTTGGGGGCAATCAGTCGATGGGCGTGTTTGCCACCCGGGCCACGCATCGGCCTAACGGCATCGGTCAATCGGTGGTGAAGCTGGAGAAAGTCGAAGCCGGACGATTGTGGCTGTCGGGCATCGATCTGCTGGACGGCACGCCGGTGCTGGACGTCAAGCCTTACGTGCCCTATGCCGATGTCGTGGCTGATGCCAGCAACCACATGGCTGCCGCCGCGCCGACGCTGATTCCCGTGCAGTGGGACGATGCAGCGCTCGCGCAGGCGCATGAACATGCCCTGCGTCTGGGTGAGCCTCTGGTGGAGCTGATAGACCAATGCCTGGCCCAAGACCCGCGCCCGGCGTATCAAGTGCCAGTGCCAGAGCGTGTGTATGGCGCGCAATTCTGGGATCTGGACGTGCGCTGGCATTATCCGCAGGCAGGCCTGATTCGGGTGCTGGAAGTCGTACTCGCGTCCGCTTGATCCCGCTGCACGCTTACAACCATCGCCCACAATGATCGCCCACAAAAAAACCGCCTGGTCCGTGACCTCCAGGCGGTTTTTTTGTCAGGCACTAAAAGCGCTAGTGCCCGCACTGATCGCTTCGCGAGCACGCTCGCTCCCACAAAGGACTCCAGACGAAGCCCTGATATTCAGCCAGATGCAAAACCCTGTGGGACCGAGCTTGCTCGGGAAGGGGCCGCAGTAAACGCTGAATATCTTCAGTCAGGATAAGCCCCGCAAGCATGAAGACCTGCGGGCTGAGCATCACTTCTCGACGAATGCACGCTCGATCAGGTAATCACCCGGCTCACGCATGCGTGGCGAAACGGTCAGACCGAAGCTGTTCAGCACTTCGCTGGTTTCGTCGAGCATGCTTGGGCTGCCGCACAGCATGGCGCGGTCGTCCTGCGGGTTGATCGGCGGCAGACCGATATCGCTGAACAGCTTGCCGCTGCGCATCAGGTCAGTCAGGCGGCCTTCGTTTTCGAACGGCTCGCGGGTAACGGTCGGGTAGTAGATCAGCTTGTCGCGCAGCGCTTCGCCAAAGAATTCATTCTGCGGCAAGTGCTCGGTGATGAATTCGCGGTAGGCGACTTCGTTCACGTAGCGCACGCCGTGGCACAGGATGACCTTTTCAAAACGCTCGTAGGTTTCCGGGTCCTGGATCACGCTCATGAACGGCGCAAGACCGGTGCCGGTGCTGAGCAGGTACAGGTGTTTGCCTGGCTTGAGGTCATCCAGAACCAGCGTGCCCGTAGGCTTTTTGCTGATGATGATCTCGTCGCCTTCCTTGAGGTGCTGCAACTGCGAGGTCAGCGGGCCATCCGGCACTTTAATGCTGAAGAACTCCAGATGCTCTTCCCAGTTTGGGCTGGCGATGGAGTAGGCACGCATGAGCGGGCGCCCGTTTGGCTGCTGCAGACCGATCATGACGAACTGACCGTTCTCGAAGCGCAGGCCTGGATCACGGGTGCACTTGAAACTGAAGAGGGTGTCGTTCCAGTGATGAACGCTGAGGACACGCTCGTGATTCATGTTGCTCATGGTACGTGGAGACTCCTGAAAGGTGCATGCGCTGGTCAAAGCGCCATTGCGCGATATTCTAGTGGCAGACACAATATCTGTTAACTGAATTATCAAGATATGGGTTATCGGTTATATAGATATGCGATTTACTCTCCGTCAGTTGCAAGTGTTCGTCGCCGTAGCCCAGCAGGAAAGCGTTTCCCGCGCTGCCGTGCAGCTTTCTCTGTCGCAATCGGCGGCCAGTACCTCCATCACCGAACTCGAACGGCAGTCCAGTTGCCAACTGTTCGATCGCGCCGGTAAACGCCTGAGCCTCAATGCCACCGGGCGCCAGTTGCTGCCCCAGGCGGTTGCCTTGCTGGACCAAGCCAAGGAAATCGAGGACCTGCTCAACGGTAAATCCGGTTTTGGCTCATTGGCGGTCGGCGCGACCCTGACCATTGGCAATTATCTGGCCACATTATTGATCGGCAGCTTCATGCAACGTCACCCGGAAAGCCAAGTGAAGCTGCATGTGCAGAACACTGCCAATATCGTGCAGCAGGTGGCGCACTACGAAATCGACCTGGGCTTGATCGAGGGTGATTGCAGCCATCCCGACATTGAGGTGCAAACCTGGGTAGAGGACGAGCTCGTGGTGTTCTGCGCGCCGCAACACCCACTGGCCCAACGCGGGCATGCCACGCTTGCGGAGTTGACACAGGAAGCCTGGATTCTTCGGGAGCAGGGTTCAGGCACGCGCCTGACGTTCGATCAGGCGATGCGTCATCACCTCAACAGCCTGAATGTGCGCCTTGAGCTTGAGCACACCGAGGCGATCAAACGCGCGGTGGAATCGGGACTGGGGATCGGTTGCATCTCCCGGCTGGCGTTGCGTGATGCCTTCCGCCGGGGCAGCCTGGTCGCAGTGGAAACACCGGAGCTGGATCTGGTGCGTCAGTTTTACTTCATCTGGCACAAGCAGAAATACCAGACCTCGGCCATCCGCGAATTTCTGGACCTTTGCCGCGCCTTCACGGCTGGCGTGCGGCGCAGCGACGAGATCGTGTTGCCCAGCATTGCCTGACGCTGGGCAGACGTATGTCCGGTCAACCCAACAGAATCAACGCCCAGACCACGGCGATCATGCTCAACGCGACGAACTGAGCCGCGCTGCCCATGTCTTTGGCATTTTTCGACAGCGGATGGCGGTCCAGGGAAATCCGGTCAATGGCCGCTTCAATGGCAGAGTTCAGCAATTCGACGATCAGCGCGAGCAGACACACGGCGATGAGAATCGCCCGCTCACCCCGGCTGACATGAAACAGAAACGACACCGGGATCAGAATGACGTTGAGCAGCACCAGTTGACGAAACGCTGCCTCGCCTTTGAAGGCGGCGGTCAGACCGTCAAGTGAATACCCGGAAGCGTTGAGAATACGTTTAAGGCCGGTTTGACCTTTGAAAGGCGACGTCATAGGAAAACTACTGATAAAAGAAAACGGTGGAGGCTAGTTCAGCGGCGGTCAAAAAAGTGTGAAGAACAGCCGCTGAAGGCCGCGAAAAGCGGTGAAACAGACGCTTCAGTTGGGCGAAATCGATTCCAGTTGTTGCAAGAGCAAGGCGGCCTGCGTTCGCGTTCGCACGTTCAGCTTGCGAAAGATCGCGGTCACGTGGGCTTTGATAGTGGCCTCTGACACACTCAGCTCATAGGCAATCTGTTTGTTCAGCAAGCCTTCACAGACCATGGTCAGCACGCGGAACTGCTGCGGCGTCAGGCTGGCAAGACCTTCACTGGCAGCTTTGGCCTCCGCCGAGACGCTCACGTTTTCGTTGACCTGCGCCGGCCACCAGACGTCGCCGTCGAGCACCGTGCGCACCGCCTGCTGGATGGTTTCCAGCGAACTGGATTTTGGAATGAACCCGCTGGCGCCGAACTCCTTCGACTTGACCACCACAGCCGCCTCTTCCTGCGCCGACACCATGACCACAGGGACTTGCGGGTATTGCCCTCGGAGCAGCACGAGCCCAGAGAACCCATAGGCTCCGGGCATGTTCAGGTCCAGCAACACCAGATCCCAATCGGACTTCTCAGTCAGACGCGCCTCCAGGTCGGCGATGCTTTCCGCTTCGACCAGTCGGGCCTCGGGGCCCAAACCCAGGGTCAAGGCCTGGTGCAAGGCGCTACGGAACAAAGGATGGTCATCGGCGATCAGGATTTCGTAGGTCATTTCATGATCCTGTTTATAGGTGAGCGCCGAAGGATTCGGCGATCACGATGGCATCGGCAAATGCCACCCTTTCACGGAGCGTCAGTGCGACGCAAACAACGCCCGCGCACGCAGGAAGTGGCGTTCAAGCACTCATGCGGCGCCAAGGATGCCCAGCGAAGCCGGGGTGGTCAAGTTCGGCGCTTTGCGGCACAGTCTGCGCCCCGATTCTTGCGAGTGCCCTCATGCAAAAACACGCCCTCCGAGCGGATCTGCTCATGCTCCTGACCGCGATGATCTGGGGCAGCGGTTTCGTCGCCCAAACCGCCGGCATGGATCACATCGGTCCCTATCTGTATTCGGGGCTACGCTTCGCATTGGGCTCGATCTGTCTGCTGCCATTGGTACTACGCCGCCCGGCAACCGGGCCCGCTCCCGAACCGTTACTGACTCGTGGCCTGCTACAAGGCGGCATCGTCATGGGCCTTGCGCTGGCACTGGGCATCAATCTGCAACAGGTCGGCCTGCTGTTCACCAGCGTCACGAACTCAGGCTTTATCACCGGCCTCTACGTCATTGTAGTTCCCCTGCTGGGCCTGCTTCTCGGCCATAAGACCGGCATCGGCACGTGGCTGGGTTGCGTACTGGCCGTCATCGGCATGTTCTTGTTGAGCGTAGGCGACAACTTCCATGTCGCGTCCGGCGATTGGCTGCAACTGATGGGCGCGTTTGTCTGGGGTGGCCATGTGATTCTGGTCGGGGTATTCGCGAGCCGCCACGACCCGATTCGCCTGGCGTTCCTTCAGTTCGTGACGTGCGCGGTGGTCAGCCTGATACTGGCTCTGATGTTCGAACCCATCGCAATGGACGCCATACTCGCGGCGGGCCCCGCCCTGTTGTACGGCGGCGTGGTGGCGGTAGGGATCGGTTACACCCTGCAGGTCGTGGCACAGAAGCACGCCATTGCCTCCCATGCCGCGATCATCCTGTCGCTTGAGGCGGTTTTTGCCGCCATTGCCGGTGCGTGGCTGCTGGGCGAAGCACTGCAGATCCGCGGCTATGTCGGCTGCGCGCTGATGCTGGCGGGGATGCTGCTGGCGCAGTTGTGGCCAAGGAATGCCCAGTCCGCCCATTGAGTGAATGCCCGCCTGGATCCGTTTATCCAGGGTTGCAAGAGGGCGAGTGTCGCCGTGGATAGCCGGGCGGCATCAGGATCGAGATGGTCGCCTAGATGAACGCTTTCAAATAGCGGTGCGGGGCGTCGTCCGGATCGATGGGCTGCTGAAATTTCGCTCCGAGGTAATGAGCACTGAATACATCCAGGTACGCATCCAGCACCCCGGCCGCCTGCTGATCGTCAGCCAGCTCCAGGCAGAGGGCCGCCACTTCTGCGGTGCAGAAATGATCATCGCGCTTTGACCGGCGCAGGCGATACCGCGACATCTGTTCCGGCGCCAGACTCAGCACCGGCAGATGATCCAGGTACGGGCTTTTGCGGAACATCTTGCGGGCTTCCGGCCAGGTCGCATCGAGCAAGATAAAGAGTGGGCGCTTGCCCGGCGCAACGTTCACCTCTGTTACCACCCGCTCGGCAGCGACAAACTCCCCCGGAAACACAATATAGGGCTGCCACTGCGGATCATTCAGCAACGCGGGCAGCTTTTCGTCCACGTCGGTTCGCGACCAGGTAAATGCCTCGGTGTCTTTGATCACGTCGGCGATCAACCAGCCAGTATTGGTGGGCTTGAGCGGCTCAGTGTCATACATCAACAAGCAGACGGCCGACGTTGCGCTGACCGAAGGCTTCCATGCACACAGACAATGGCTCTCAATGACACGGCAGCCGGGGCACCGTGGAGCTCGCGCGCCGCGTGCGATGAACGGCCGGGTGCTGCGCGCCAATCGTTCAGCACGAAGTCGCGAGACAGCGTGGCTCATGGCTGCAGACACCAAGAGCACGGAGCTGGACGGAAAGAGGACAGTGACACGATGAATTTCCGACAGAGAAAAGTCGCCGCAGTCTATCAGAGACGCCCGGCTCTCTGGTGTACGTCGACACGACTCCCCTATACTTGCCGGCCTTGAAAGCCTTATGTCGCCAGTGAACGCCCGCGAACGTTATCGGTCCAACGACGTTCACTGCCCCAGGAGAATCCAATGCTGCGCCTCATCGCCCCCGCTCTCACGCTTTTGCTCATTGCTCCGCTGTGCGCCAACGCGGCGTCCAAGCAGGATTACGAACTGAACAAAGAGCTGGAACAAGTCGCGGCGAAAAGCAACGTCGGAAAGCCCAATGCTATCAGTGAAGACATCCTTGACCAAGGTTACACCGTCGAAGGCAAGATCCTCATTGACCATCTGAGCGTCCAGGCGGGCCAGGCCCAACAAATGCGCGAGAACCCCGAACTCGTCGGGCATCAGTTGGGCACGAGCGTGTGCCGCAATCCGGGATACCGCCAACTGATGGCCAAGGGTGCAATCCTGCGCTATGAGTTCCGGGAATACAAAACCGATCGCCCGATCACCACTCAGCAGATCACCGCCGCCGATTGTGCCGCGAAACCACCTGCCAAGAAGAAGTAACCCCTCTCTCTCCAGTGCGCCGCGCGCCGTCGCCAATCCTCGGCGCGCAGTTTGGCCACCGGCACCCGTCGATAAAGAGCGTGCCCCGTTCCGTTTCAGGGGGGGGGTACTCACGGCTGCCCCAGCGTCGAATGATTACCCCGCCCCCTCGCTCAAGAGCGCGAACACCACTCAACTGCACGCGCAAAGAGTCGTTGCCAGCACCGACGTTTCGGGCACATCATCAAGCCACGTGTTATCCAGACAGTCGTGTTTTCGTCACCCGCTGGAGGCAAAAGGGGGTTGCCTCTCACCTTCGTCAACCTCAACGTTTTTCTTTTCAACCCAAGGACACAGGCAGAATCAGTGAGGCGCAATTCGACGCCATCCGGTACTGACCCTCGCCAGAGGTGGGCTATCCGCAGCGACGCATGAGGCGTCGTGATCCTGTCGAACGAGTCAGGATCGATGATTCTGCAGAAGGAGAAAATCTGAATGCCTTACGAACCCAATGATGTGTTATCTCGCCATTTCCAGAGTACCGGCGTCGACCTCACCCGCAAGGTCGAAGAACAGTTGAACCTGGTCGCCCCCAACAGTCCTAACCTTCCGTTGTACAGGGACATGATGCTGACCGTTCTGCGCATGGCCCAGGACGACCGCAACCGATGGAACGCCAAGATCACCCTGCAGGCGCTGCGCGAACTGGATAACGCCTTTCGCGTCCTCGAACAATTCCGGGGTCGGCGAAAAGTGACGGTGTTCGGCTCCGCGCGCACACCCCTCGAGCATCCGATGTACGCCCTGGCGCGGGAGCTGGGCATGAAACTCGCTGCGTCCGACCTGATGGTCATCACTGGCGCTGGCGGTGGCATCATGGCAGCCGCTCACGAAGGCGCGGGGCTGGATTACAGCCTGGGATTCAACATCACCTTGCCCTTCGAACAGCACGCAAACGCCACGGTGGATGGCACCGGCAATCTGCTCCCGTTCCACTTCTTCTTCACGCGCAAGCTGTTCTTCGTAAAAGAAGCCGACGCCCTGGTACTCTGCCCGGGCGGCTTTGGCACGCTGGACGAGGCACTGGAAGTCCTGACCCTGATTCAGACGGGTAAAAGCCCGCTGGTCCCGATCGTGTTGCTGGATGCACCTGGCGGCACCTTCTGGGAAGGCGCCCTGACATTTATCAGGAACGAGCTTGAGGCCAACCGTTATATTCTGCCCACTGACATGAACCTGCTGAAACTGGTGTACAGCGCCGACGAAGCGGTCGAAGAGATCAACCAGTTCTACAGCAACTTCCACTCAAGCCGATGGCTGAAAAACACCTTCGTCATTCGCATGCACCACGCACTGAGCGAGAAGGCTTTGGCCCACATGCAAGAGGCGTTTGCCGACCTGCGGTTGAGCGATGATTTCCATCAGCACGGGTATCAGCAAGAGCATGACGAAGAACAGTTCAGCCACCTCACGCGGCTGGCGTTCACGTTCACCGGACGCAACCATGGACGATTGCGCATGCTGGTGGATTTCATTAACCAGCGTGAGAACTGGGCAAATCCAGTGGATGTGAGACCGTCACGCGGACGAGAGCCCATGCAGGCAACGTGACATGAAGCTCGCTCGGTGACTTTTAGAGATGTGTCCCACACCTCGCGTGGGACCGACCTCATACCGCACTTGGCTTATAAAGGGGCGGAATGACTAATAATCGTCGCCGCCCTTCCCGCTTAACAAGCGGCTGATGAGCTCCGGCGGGTACCCGCGATAGCTCAGAAAGCGCATCTGCTGGCCGCGCTCCCGGACATCTTGGGGCAACCGCCCTGCGAACTTGCGCTGCCAGGCTTCTTCCAGCTTTTCCCGCCAGTCGATACCACACTCCCGGAGCGCCTGCTCGATATCGGAACGTGGCAGACCTCGCTGCTGCAACTCTTCACGAATGCGCAACGGGCCGTAGCCGGACCGGGCACGGTAGGACACAAAACTTTCGAGATAACGGGATTCTGAAAGCAGCCCCTCTTCCGTCAAGCGGTCGAGGGCGGCTTCAATCATTTCAGGCGGGGCGCCGCGCTGACGCAGCTTACGCGTCAGCTCGACTCGACCATGCTCGCGACGTGCGAGCAGGTCCATTGCAGTACGCCGCACGGCGACGGGCGTATCAAGCTCTAGCGGCATGACGACAATCAGATATCGGCGTCAGCTTCGACTTCAGCCATATCGTCTTCGGCAGCGCGGGACGATTGAGCTTTGACATCCGGTGCCGCTGTCAGCAGTTTTTCCCGGATCTGCTTCTCCAGGGTCGCGCCGATTTCCGGGTTGTCCTGCAGGAACTTGGCCGAGTTGGCCTTGCCCTGGCCGATTTTGCTGCCCTGGTAGCTGTACCAGGCGCCAGATTTCTCCAGCAGACCATGAAGCACACCCAGATCGATGATCTCGCCGTTACGGTAGATGCCCTTGCCGTACAGAATCTGGAATTCAGCCTGACGGAATGGAGGTGCCACCTTGTTCTTCACGACCTTGACGCGGGTTTCGCTGCCCACCACTTCGTCGCCTTCTTTCACCGCGCCGGTACGGCGGATGTCCAGACGAACCGAGGCGTAGAACTTCAGCGCGTTACCACCGGTGGTGGTTTCCGGGCTGCCGAACATGACACCGATTTTCATACGGATCTGGTTAATGAAGATGACAAGACAGTTGGCGTTCTTGATGTTACCGGTGATCTTGCGCAGCGCCTGAGACATCAGACGGGCTTGCAGGCCGACGTGCATGTCGCCCATTTCGCCTTCGATTTCGGCCTTTGGCACCAACGCGGCAACGGAGTCGACGACGATGACGTCAATCGCGTTGGAGCGCACCAGCATGTCGGTGATTTCCAGCGCCTGTTCACCGGTGTCCGGCTGCGAAACCAGCAGGTCGTCGACATTGACGCCCAGTTTGCCGGCATACTCAGGGTCGAGCGCGTGCTCGGCGTCGACGAACGCACAGGTCGCGCCCATCTTTTGTGCTTCGGCGATGACCGACAGGGTCATCGTGGTTTTACCGGAAGACTCAGGACCGTAGATTTCAACGATCCGGCCTTTTGGCAGGCCACCGATACCCAGTGCGATATCGAGACCGAGCGAGCCGGTGGAGATAGCAGGAATAGCCTGGCGGTCATGGTCACCCATGCGCATCACGGCGCCTTTGCCGAACTGACGCTCGATCTGACCCAAGGCCGCAGCCAAGGCTTTCTTCTTGTTGTCGTCCATTGAAGTCCTCTCGTAATCGGTTAGGCCTGATGGCCGATATAACTGTATAAGTAGACAGTATTATTCCACAGGGTCAGGCGCGCGCCTACCCCTGATTTGGTATTTCTCCGCGGGTGAGCCGTATAAGCCCCTCTAGCGCGGCCTTCACCGTTTGTCGGCGCACCGCATCACGGTCGCCCGGGAACTGAAAACGCTGCGCAATCAACTGTTGCGCAGCGCCCCAGCAAATCCAGACAGTACCCACCGGCTTCTCCGCCGAGCCTCCATCCGGGCCCGCAACACCGCTGACCGCCACGGAAAACTGCGCAGCGCTGTGGCGTTGGGCACCAAGGGCCATCGCCTCGACCACCTCCCGGCTGACCGCGCCCACTTGACCGAGTAACGCTTCAGGCACATTGAGTTGTTGCGTCTTCTGGCGGTTGGAGTACGTGACGTACCCCGCCTCGAACCAGGCCGAACTGCCAGGGATACGCGTGATCGCTTCAGCGATCCCGCCACCGGTACAGGATTCAGCGGTGCTGACCTGGGCGCCTGCATCGAGCAGGCATTGACCCAGTGTGGCAGCCAGTTGAGTGATGTCGTCCACGAAACGCTCCTCTATCGATCACGCCATGGGCACACGCTACACGAGCCTTGCTCATGCGCAAGCCGACGCGTGACTGAAGCCTTGACCACAGCTGTTCCCGTCACCTAGGTGCGCTCCTGCTTTTCGGGGCATCGTTTCCTGACGGTTTCGATAATGGTCTCCCGAGGTCGCCGACGCGCTTCCTCGAGGGTGATAAAACGTCCATTGGTGGAATCCCTTCCGCGTTTACGTCGCATACATAACGTCCTTTTTTTGAAATGCCTGCCCGGAATCGGACAGCCGCCTCGACAGCCTAGACAGCCCTGGGCGCCTTGTGTCGCTTCAGAAACGTGACGCAACGAATCATCCGGGCCTGCGGCCTGCGAACGTGCGTGGTAACCTTGCGCCCATCGAAAAAGCAATCGGATCCGACGTCGGCCCATGTAGGTGGAGTTCCACGCGACGGTCCTTATTTGCCTCAATCCCCCTAAGAATTTGCCTAACCAACTGATGAATAAAGCAATTTCCGACCTCTCTTCGCACACCCCCATGATGCAGCAGTACTGGAAGCTGAAAAATCAGCATCCAGACCAGTTGATGTTCTATCGCATGGGTGACTTCTACGAGATTTTCTACGAAGACGCCAAAAAGGCGGCCAAACTGCTCGACATCACGCTGACCGCCCGAGGGCAGTCGGCCGGGCAAAGCATTCCCATGTGCGGCATCCCGTATCACGCAGCAGAGGGTTATCTCGCCAAGCTGGTGAAGCTGGGCGAGTCCGTGGTGATCTGCGAGCAGATCGGCGATCCGGCGACCAGCAAAGGGCCCGTCGAGCGTCAGGTGGTGCGCATCATTACCCCGGGCACGGTAAGTGACGAGGCATTGCTGGACGAACGTCGCGACAACCTCATTGCTGCGGTATTGGGCGATGAGCGACTGTTCGGACTCGCCGTCCTGGACATCACCAGTGGCAACTTCACTGTTCAGGAAATAAAAGGCTGGGAAAACCTGCTCGCAGAGCTCGAACGTATCAATCCCGTTGAGCTGTTGATTCCCGACGATTGGCCACAAGGTTTGCCTGCCGAGAAGCGCCGTGGTGCGCGTCGCCGTGCCCCTTGGGATTTCGAGCGCGACTCGGCGCACAAGAGTCTGTGTCAGCAATTCTCGACCCAGGACCTCAAAGGCTTTGGCTGCGAGACCCTGACCCTGGCCATCGGCGCTGCGGGTTGCCTGCTCGGCTATGCCAAGGAAACCCAGCGCACGGCGTTGCCACACTTGCGCAGCCTGCGTCATGAACGCATGGATGACACCGTCATTCTGGACGGTGCCAGCCGCCGTAACCTGGAGCTGGACACCAACCTGGCCGGGGGCCGCGACAATACCCTGCAATCGGTCATGGATCGCTGCCAGACCGCGATGGCCACACGCTTGCTGACGCGGTGGCTGAATCGGCCACTGCGCGATCTGAAGGTGCTGCAAGCGCGTCAGGAATCGATCGCTTGCTTCCTCGAGCACTATCGGTTCGAAAACCTGCAGCCGCAGTTGAAAGAAATTGGCGACATCGAACGGATTCTCGCGCGTATCGGCCTGCGCAACGCCCGTCCTCGGGATCTCGCGCGTCTGCGTGACGCCCTGGGTGCGCTGCCGGACCTGCAATTGGCGCTGGCTGAACTGGAGGCACCGCATATTCAGCAACTTGCGCGCACCACCAGCACTTATCCAGAGCTGGCCGACCTGCTGCAACGGGCCATTATCGACAACCCGCCCGCCGTGATCCGCGACGGCGGCGTATTGAAAACCGGCTACGACGCCGAACTCGATGAACTGCTGTCATTGAGCGAGAACGCCGGCCAGTTCCTGATCGACCTGGAAGCCCGAGAAAAGGCCCGAACCGGTCTCGCCAACCTGAAGGTCGGTTACAACCGTGTGCATGGCTACTTTATTGAGCTGCCGAGCAAGCAGGCCGAGCAGGCGCCCGCCGACTATATCCGTCGCCAGACGCTCAAGGGCGCTGAGCGCTTCATCACTCCGGAGCTTAAGGAATTCGAGGACAAGGCGCTGTCGGCCAAGAGCCGCGCCCTGGCTCGCGAAAAAATGCTCTACGAAACGCTGCTTGAAGACCTGATCGGTCATCTGGCACCGCTTCAGGACACCGCTGCGGCGCTCGCCGAACTGGACGTGCTGAGCAACCTGGCTGAGCGCGCGCTGAACCTTGACCTGAACTGTCCACGCTTCACGGACGAGCCCTGCATGCGCATCGAGCAAGGTCGTCACCCCGTGGTCGAGCAAGTGCTGTCATCGCCCTTCGTGGCCAACGATCTGGATCTGAACGACAACACCCGCATGCTGGTGATCACCGGTCCTAACATGGGCGGTAAATCCACCTACATGCGCCAGACCGCGTTGATCGTCTTGCTGGCCCATATCGGCAGCTTCGTTCCAGCCGCCAGTTGCGAGCTTTCGCTGGTCGACCGTATCTTCACCCGCATCGGCTCCAGCGACGATCTGGCGGGAGGACGCTCGACGTTCATGGTCGAAATGAGCGAAACCGCGAACATCCTGCACAACGCCACGGACAAAAGCCTGGTGCTGATGGACGAAGTCGGCCGCGGTACGAGCACGTTTGACGGGCTTTCACTGGCCTGGGCTGCGGCAGAATGTCTCGCCCAGCTGCGCGCCTACACACTGTTTGCTACGCACTATTTCGAGCTGACGGTGCTGCCGGAAAGCGAACCGCTGGTGGCCAACGTTCACCTCAACGCCACGGAGCACAACGAGCGCATCGTGTTCCTGCACCGTGTCCTACCTGGCCCCGCGAGTCAGAGTTACGGCCTGGCCGTGGCCCAGTTGGCGGGGGTTCCCGGCAAAGTGATCAGTCGTGCGAAGGAACACTTGCAGCGCCTTGAAACCACCAGCCTGCCCCATGAACAACCCAAGCCAAAGCCAGGCAAAACGCCAGCACCACAGCAGGCCGACCTGTTCGCCACGTTGCCGCACCCCGTGCTTGAAGAGTTGTCGAAGCTGAAGATTGACGACATGACGCCACGCCAGGCAATCGAATGGTTATATGGACTGCAAAACCGGATCTAACGGTCTTTGCAACAAGCTGTTAGAATCCCGCGCGGTTTGGGAATGGTGCGGCCTCTAGCCGGGCCGTAAGAGATCCGAGCCGCGTTCGAACACAGCGAACCAAAGTACCGCGCTCATGCTTTTCAGTATGAGACGAGCTGACTGCGTTCTGAATGGCCCGGGAAACACCCCGACCCAGCAACCCTGCCGTGAAGGGCTCTGCTGCCGCCGCCTGAGGAGAGAATTAGAAATGACCTTCGTCGTCACCGACAACTGCATCAAGTGCAAGTACACCGACTGTGTAGAAGTCTGTCCGGTGGACTGCTTCTACGAAGGCCCGAACTTCCTGGTGATTCACCCGGATGAGTGCATCGACTGCGCACTGTGCGAGCCTGAATGCCCGGCTACCGCGATCTTCTCGGAAGACGAGATCCCGGCAGGCATGGAAAATTTCATCGAGCTGAATGCCGAGCTGGCAGAGATCTGGCCAAACATCACCGAGCGCAAAGAAGCGCTGCCGGATGCTGAAGAGTGGGATGGCAAGACGGGCAAGATCGCCGACCTGGAACGTTAAGCCAAAGGCGGACATCTGCAAAAGGCCCTTCGGGGCCTTTTTGCATTGTCGGAAACGATACGCTGATGGGGTCACTTTTCAGCAGACGAAAAAAGGGGCGGTTTGACCCGCCCACATTTTTTCCGTAATCCCTTTAATCCTTTTCATCATCCTGATGAATCGCATCCTGCGATGTCCTTGCGGCTGTCTTCCTTGACCGCCTGTGCCTGTCCCTTGGCACAGTTCTGATCTTAGTGATTTCAGCAGACAGAGCAACACCCCTGAGTTTTCAAAACACTACATGAAGGGATGAGCGAAAAAAGATAAGTGCCTTTTAAATCAACGAGTTAATTTATTTCATTCGCGCCATGGCGCGTTATGCCCTGTGCATTTGGCTAATAACTGACAACTTATGTACGAAAGGTCTTACAACGAGCGTTATATCCCCTGACGAGCGCCATACATATCAGGAACGATCTGATTGCGCTGAGCTCGCCATTTATTCGTAAAAGCCATAAGAATCGGCGACATTAAAAAGCCCCGACACGTCGGGGCTTTAGTTGATACCAATCTGCCATCTAACAGGGCAGTCAAAGAGCGCCGTTATTGGAATAACGACTCACTTGAAAGGCCGTTCTTCTCCAGGATTTCTCGAAGACGCTTGAGGCCTTCGACCTGAATCTGCCGCACTCGCTCGCGCGTCAGACCAATCTCCAACCCTACATCCTCCAGCGTGCTGCTTTCGTGCCCACGCAGACCGAAGCGACGCACCACCACCTCACGTTGCTTGTCGGTCAGCTCAGAGAGCCACTGATCGATGCTCTGCGACAAGTCGTCGTCCTGCAGCAGCTCACACGGGTCCGTGGGGCGATCGTCCGTCAGCGTGTCGAGAAGGGTCTTGTCGGAATCAGGGCCCAGAGAAACATCCACCGAAGACACCCGCTCGTTGAGACCCAGCATGCGCTTGACCTCGGCGACCGGCTTCTCCAGCAGGTTGGCAATTTCTTCCGGGGAAGGTTCATGATCGAGCTTTTGGGTGAGCTCGCGTGCGGCGCGCAGGTAGACGTTGAGTTCTTTAACCACATGAATGGGCAGGCGGATGGTCCGCGTCTGGTTCATGATCGCGCGTTCGATGGTCTGACGAATCCACCATGTCGCGTAGGTAGAAAAGCGGAAACCGCGCTCCGGATCGAATTTCTCGACCGCTCGAATGAGGCCCAGGTTGCCCTCCTCGATCAGGTCCAGCAATGACAGACCACGATTGACATAACGTCGGGCGATTTTCACCACCAGGCGCAGATTGCTCTCAATCATGCGTTTACGTCCGGCCGGATCACCGCTCTGCGACAAACGCGCAAAGTGGACCTCTTCTTCCGGGGACAGTAGAGGAGAAAAGCCGATTTCGTTGAGGTAGAGCTGCGTGGCATCCAGTGCCCGCGTGTAATCGATGTACTTGTGCTGCTTGAGTGCTGTGGAGTTTTTGGCCTTCGCACGAATAGAAGGTGTAGCTGGCTTCTCATCCGTTGCAGAATCCAGGACGATCGCGTGCTCCATAAGGAGAACTTCGTCGTCTATGTCAAACTCCGGCACTTCTTTGTTGAGAGCCATTGTTATAGTCCTTTGGTGAGTTCGACCTCAAGCCCCCGTGGCGCCTTCTTCCTTGGCAACACTTGAGCCTGTCCCCTCTACGGCAGGAACAGGCTGGTAACCGATCAACGACGTGGCAAAAATTCCAGCGGATCAACAGGTTTACCCTGACGGCGAATCTCAAAATGCAGTTTCACCCGGTCAGTACCCGTGGAACCCATCTCGGCAATTGTCTGCCCAGCCTTGACCTGTTGCCCCTCCCGAACCAACAGCCTACGGTTATGACCGTAAGCACTGACGTAGGTATCGCTGTGTTTGATGATGACTAACTCGCCGTAGCCCCTTAAACCACTCCCGGCGTAGACCACTGAACCATCAGACGCGGCTAAAACAGGCTGTCCCAAATCTCCGGCGATATCAATTCCTTTATTCAAACTACCGTTTGAAGAAAATTTACTGATCAAAACACCGCTGGTTGGCCATCCCCAACCGCTGGCTGATCGGGCACCGGTCACGACGGGCGTGTTGACCGGCGTTGCTGTCGGGGCGGTGGCAGACGCGGTCGTACCGCCTGAAGTGGCGCCGACAGGTCGCGTGATAACGGTGGTTTTAAGCGATCCCGAGGCCGAACCGGAGTTGGTCGTCGTGCTCTGGGTACCGCCACCGGCGGCCGTCCGAGGAACAACGACAGGTGCAGTTGCCACGGCAGTGGACGATGAATTTGAACGCCCATCGAAGCGAATCGCCTGACCGACGTGGATCGTGTAGGGCTCAGGGATATTGTTCCGGGCCGCCAGCGCCTTCCAGTCCCAGCCGTAACGGAAGGCGATCGAAAACAGGGTGTCGCCCCGCTTGACCACATACTGGCCGGTGGTCACCGGCTGGCGGGTGGGTGCTGAGGACTTGCCGTTGCGATCAACGACGCGCACGCCGCCCGACGGTGCGCTGGAGCAGCCAACCAGAAGGACACTCAGGGCAATGCCAATCACCAGACGTGGAAAGCTTGTTGAAGACATACGCTGCCGAATGACTGTGAGACTCACCCGCCACTCCCTTTACTGGTGACTGAATTGAAGCTGTCCATTGTGTCGAGATGATGACGGACAGCCATGAAAAAACCGGTTACAAAAATATACACGGCGACATTTAGCAGAACGGTAAGACCCTCATCGCAAATCGCCAGCCTGTAGACAGGCGGCGCCTCACGGAATTCATTGCAGTTGTGAAACAGTGGTTACGCCAGGGGCCCATTGAGCAACGGCACGAACCGCACCGCCCCAAGCACGTGACGTGAGAAGCCATGTTCTTCCCGAATAATCAGCATCAACTGCTGGACTTCACCCGCCCCGACCGGAATCACCAGACGGCCGCCGGGTGCCAGTTGGTCAAGCAACGCCTGGGGTACGTCAGTCGCAACTGCCGTGACAATGATGCCGTTGTAAGGAGCCAGGGCCGGCCAGCCCTCCCAGCCGTCTCCCCAGCGAAACACCATGTTGCGCAGGTTGAGTTCCAACAGGCGTTCCTTGGCGCGATCCTGAAGCACCTTGATCCGCTCGACCGAGAACACCCGCTCCACCAGCTGCGCCAGCACGGCCGTCTGATAACCCGAGCCGGTGCCGATCTCCAGTACTTTGTCCAGCGGGCCCGCCGCCAACAGCAACTCGCTCATGCGAGCGACCATGTAGGGCTGGGAAATGGTCTGGTTATTGCCAATCGGCAGCGCGGTGTCTTCGTACGCTCGATGGGCCAGTGCCTCGTCGACGAACAGGTGTCGAGGCGTCTTGCGAATGACGTCCAGCACCTGTGTGTTGCTGATACCTTCCTCGTACAACCGCTGAATCAACCGCTCACGCGTGCGCTGGGAGGTCATGCCCACGCCACGACGTAAAAGATCATCTTGCTCACGCGACATCAGGCCATTCCCTCCAGCCATGCGTTCAGGCTGTTGAAACCGTCCTGATAGGTCCTATCCAGCTGCAACGGCGTAATTGACACGTACCCCTGCATCACGGCGTGGAAGTCCGTGCCCGGACCGCCGTCCTCAGCATTGCCGGCCGCGGCAATCCAGTACCCGGCCTTGCCACGCGGATCGACCACACGGACCGGCGCCGCAGCGCGCGTCCGGTGCCCGAGGCGGGTCAACTGGATGCCGCGTATGTGTTCCAGCGGCAAATTCGGAATATTCACATTCAATACGGTACGCGGTGGAAGATCGAGTTGCTCGTGCGCCTCGACCAGGAGCCGGGCGAAATGCGCGGCGGTTGCCAGGTTATCGACCTGACGCGACAAAAATGAAAACGCGAACGACGGGCGTTGCAGAAAACGCCCTTCCAGCGCGGCTGCGACGGTGCCGGAATACAGTACGTCATCCCCCAGATTGGCGCCCAGGTTGATACCGGAAACCACCATATCGGGCTCTTGCTCCAGCAGACCGTTCAACCCCAGGTGGACGCAATCGGTGGGCGTGCCGTTAAGACTGATAAAGCCGTTGTCGAGCAGATGAGGGTGCAATGGCCGGTCAAGGGTCAAGGAACTGCTGGCACCACTCTTGTCTTGATCGGGAGCGATGACCGTGCACTCGGCATAACCCGTCAGCGCTCCGTGGAGCGCAACGAGTCCGGGTGCCGAGACCCCATCATCATTTGAAATCAGAATACGCATGAGCTGTCCGTCTGTCCCGCAGGCGCCAGATCGACGAGTTCGCGCACCAATGCGGTGGCGAAGCATCCGGCCGGCAGGACGAATTCCAGTTGCAGAATGTCAGGCTCGGGATAATGCCACGTCAACCGCCCGATGGGCAGTCGCAGGATGCGACGTTCGTGTTCCATTCCCGCTTTTATCAACCAGTTACAGAGCGACGACTCGCTTTGAGCGACCTTGTTCTCGAGCACTGCCGTGGCCCCGCCCGCAGGCGAATCGCCCTCGCCCCACTGCGGGCCGGTGGGGTGCAGATCGAGAATCGCCAGACGCGGGTCACTGCACTCGGCCTCGCCCGCCGGGAAAAAGCTGCGGCTGTCGGTGAATGCCAGCAAATCGCCCACTTGTGCCTTGTTCCAGGTGCCATTGGCAACGCGCTCGGCCAACACAAGATTGAACAGATAGCTGCGCGCGGTGGAAAGCAGGCGCGAACGGACATTGCGCTGTTCTGGCAATGCCTGTCGTTCAGCGTAATGCCTCGCTTCGCCAAGGTTACCGCCCTGGTGACCGAAGCGCTGAGCGCCAAAATAATTGGGAATGCCGCTGAGCTTGATCGCTTCCAGGCGCGCATCCAGCTCAGCCTTTTTCGCCTGCAACTGCGTCAGACGCAGCGTAAAGCCGTTGGCGGCATGCGCGCCGCGCTGCAGTTTGCGCTTATGGCGCTTGCTGTCGAGAATCCTGAGGGTGTCGTCCTCAGCCGTCGACATCTGCGGATCGGCCTTGCCGGGCAGTTGAATGCTGAACCACTGCCGGGTCAGTGCCTGACGGTCCTTCAAACCGGCATAGCTGACCGTGCGCAATGGAACGCCAGCCGCCCTGGCCAGACGTCGGGCCGCTTCTTCGGTGTTCAAACCACGCTTCTCAACCCACAGCCAGAGATGCTCACCGTCGCCAGACAGCGGAATGTCCAGCACCTCATCCACCTGGAAGTCGTCAGCCGTCGCTTTAAGCACTGCGGTGCCCAATGCGTCGCCGTAGGCCCTCGGGCCCAGAAGTTCGAATTCGGTCATGCGGCAATCAACAGCGCAACGGCGTGAACCGCGATGCCTTCTTCACGGCCGGTAAAGCCGAGCTTCTCGGTGGTGGTCGCTTTGACGTTGACCTGATCGAGGTCCACTTGCAGGTCTTCGGCAATTAGCGCGCGCATCGTGTCGATGTGCGGTGCCATTTTAGGGGCCTGGGCAACAATCGTGGCGTCGACGTTGCCGACTTTCCAGCCTTTGGCCTGCACCTGTTTCAGCACATGGCGCAGCAGGACGCGGCTGTCCGCCCCCTTGAATTGCGGGTCGGTGTCAGGAAAGTGCTTGCCGATGTCGCCCAGCGCGGCTGCGCCCAGCAAGGCGTCGCTCAGGGCGTGCAGCAGGACATCGCCATCGGAATGAGCGAGCAGCCCAAACCTGTGCGCGATACGCACCCCACCCAAGGTAATGAAGTCGCCCTCAGTGAAACGGTGCACATCGTAGCCGTGGCCAATACGCATAAAAAAACGCCCTGAAAAAGTCAGGGCGTGATTCTACCTACTTTGTCGGACATTAGGGCCACGTCGTCACGCCGCCAATGCCACGGCGTGATGGCGTAGATGGTCTTCGATGAAGCTTGCGATGAAGTAATAGCTATGGTCATAGCCGGGCTGCATGCGCAACTCCAGTGGATGCCCCACGGCTTTCGCCGCTTGCACCAGTGACTCAGGCTTGAGTTGGCTGGCAAGGAAATCGTCCCGATCCCCTTGATCGACCAGCAGCGGCAGACGTTCCCTGGCGTCGGCGATCAGCACGCTGGCATCCCATTCGCGCCAGCGTGAGCGGTCTTCGCCCAGATAGCGGGAGAACGCTTTCTGGCCCCATGGACAGTCCATCGGGTTGGTGATCGGCGAAAACGCAGAAACCGACTTGTAACGTCCCGGGTTGCGCAACGCACAGACCAGGGCTCCGTGCCCGCCCATCGAGTGGCCACTGATACTGCGTTTTTCAGACGCAGGGAAGTGTGCCTCGATCAACGCCGGAAGCTCGCTCACCACGTAATCGTACATGCGGTAATGACGAGCCCAGGGCTGTTGCGTGGCGTTGAGGTAGAAGCCGGCGCCCAGACCGAAATCATAGGCATTGTCCGGGTCGTCCGGCACGTCAGCGCCACGCGGGCTGGTGTCAGGCGCAACGATGATCAGCCCGAGTTCGGCCGCAATACGTTGCGCGCCGGCTTTCTGCATGAAGTTTTCGTCGGTACAGGTCAGGCCCGAGAGCCAGTAAACCACGGGAAGCTTGCCGCCCTGCTCTACCTGGGGCGGCAGATAAACGGCGAATACCATGTCGCAGCCCAGCACGTCGGAATGATGTTTATAGCGTTTATGCCAGCCGCCGAAGCTCTTCTGGCACGAGAGATTTTCCAGATTCATGGTCGTGAACTCCCAACTGCAAGCTGCAAGCCTAAAGCTGCAAGAGGACGCGGCGCTCTTGCTTGCAGCTTACGGCTTGCCGCTTGGGGCGGCTTTTAGAAGTGAATGACCGAACGGATGCTTTTACCTTCGTGCATCAGGTCGAACGCTTCGTTGATTTTGTCCAGGCCCATGGTGTGGGTGATGAAGGTGTCCAGCGGGATCTCGCCCGTCTGCGACTTCTCGACGTAGCTTGGCAGTTCGGTACGGCCCTTGACGCCACCGAACGCCGACCCGCGCCAGACGCGACCGGTCACCAGCTGGAAGGGACGCGTCGCGATTTCCTGACCCGACGGTGCGACGCCGATGATGACGGACTCGCCCCAGCCCTTGTGGCAGCATTCCAGAGCAGCGCGCATCAATTGCACATTACCAATGCACTCGAAGCTGTAATCGACGCCACCATCGGTCAATTCGACGATCACGTCCTGGATCGGCTTGTCGCCGTAGTCTTTTGGATTGATGAAATCAGTGGCGCCCAGTTCACGTGCAACGTCGAACTTCGCCGGGTTGATGTCGATGGCAATAATGCGGGAGGCCTTGGCCATCTTCGCACCGATGATTGCCGCCAGCCCGATGCCACCCAGACCAAAGATGGCGACCGTGGCGCCCTCTTCTACCTTGGCCGTGTTCAACACGGCGCCGATGCCGGTGGTGACACCACAACCCAACAGGCAGACCTTTTCCAGCGGGGCTTCTTTAGGGATTTTGGCCAGGGAAATTTCCGGGACCACCGTGTATTCGGAGAACGTCGAGCAGCCCATGTAGTGATAGACCGGCTCGCCGTTGTAGCTGAAGCGCGTGGTGCCGTCCGGCATCAGGCCTTTGCCCTGAGTGGCGCGGACTTTCTGGCAGAGGTTGGTCTTGCCGGATTTGCAGAATTTGCACTCACGGCACTCGGCGGTGTACAGCGGGATCACGTGGTCGCCAACGGCGAGCGAGGTCACGCCTTCACCGACGGCTTCAACGATCCCGCCGCCTTCATGGCCCAGAATGCACGGGAATACACCTTCGGAGTCAGCGCCGGACAGGGTGTAGGCATCGGTATGGCAAACACCCGACGCCACGGTGCGGATGAGCACTTCACCCGCCTTCGGCGCCTCGACGTCCACCTCGACGATTTGCAGCGGTTGGTTGGGCGCGAAAGCAACGGCAGCACGTGACTTGATCATCATGATCTCCAGCGAAGTGAAAACGAGTCTGGAGTGTAAAGCAGTGCGGTTTGATTAATAATCCGTGCGAAAGCAAAACATTAATGCTGTACAGGGATAATCGATGTACACCAATCGCTGGGAAGGGCTGGATGAATTTGTCGCCGTGGCGGAATGCGGTCAGTTCACGGCTGCCGCTGAGCGGCTGGGTGTTTCCTCGTCGCACATCAGCCGACAGATCGCTCGTCTGGAAGAACGCCTGCAGACTCGCTTGCTGTACCGAAGCACACGCAAGGTAGCACTCACCGAAGCAGGCCAGACGTTTTTGCATCATTGCCAGCGTTTGCAGGATGGCCGCGAAGAAGCGTTGCGCGCGGTGGGTGACCTGACCAGCGAGCCCAAAGGCCTGCTGCGCATGACCTGCGCGGTCGCCTACGGCGAGCGGTTCATAGCGCCACTGGTGACGCGTTTCATGGATGAATACCCGCAGCTGCGTGTCGACATCGAATTGACCAACAACACGCTGGATCTGGTGCATGAAGGCATGGATTTGGCGATACGCCTTGGCCGTTTGCAGGAATCCAGGCTGGTCGCCACGCGCCTGGCCCCTCGGCGCATGTACCTGTGTGCATCGCCTTCTTACCTGGAGCGGTATGGCCGACCGCACAGCGTGTCGGAGTTGAGCCGCCATAACTGCCTGATCGGCAGCTCCGACAGTTGGTTGCTGCAACAGAACGGAAAGGAGTTTTCACAACGCGTTCACGGAAACTGGCGCTGTAACAGTGGACAGGCGGTGCTGGATGCCGCGCTATTGGGCGTGGGGCTATGTCAGTTGCCGGACTACTACGTGCTTGAGCACCTTAAAAGCGGCGCACTGGTGTCGCTGCTCGACGCCCACCAGCCGCCGAATACCGCGGTATGGGCGCTTTACCCACAACAGAGGCACTTGTCGCCGAAGGTCAGGAAACTGGTGGATTATCTGAAAGCGGGGTTGGCGTTGCGGCCGGAATACCGGCAGTAAAGCGGTACATTGTAGGAGCGCGCTTGCCCGCGATGACGTAGGCAAGCTCAACAGTTGCGGTAGCTGACACACCGCAATCGCGCGCAAGCGCGCTCCTACAATGGAACTATGGACGGGTCAGCGCTGCTTCAGCGATTGAACTCGCCTCGCCGCTGGCGCAGCCACTCCAGGTCTTCCGGGCGGGTGACCTTGATGTTGTCCGCCCGGCCCTCGATCAGGCGTGGCGACTGGCCCGCCCATTCGATAGCCGACGCTTCGTCGGTGATCGAGACGTTCGACACCAGACTGTCCGCCAGCGCCCGGTGCAACGCCCCGAGACGAAACATCTGTGGCGTGTAGGCTTGCCAGATCAAGCTGCGGTCTACGGTTTCCGTGACCCGGCCATTGGCGTCCGCGCGCTTGAGGGTGTCTTTGGCAGGCACTGCCAGCAAGCCGCCAACGGGATCGTCTTTCAGCTCACTGAGCAGGTTATCCAGGTCAGAACGCATGAGGTTCGGCCGCGCGGCATCGTGTACCAGCACCCAGTCATTGTCGTCCGCGCCACTGGCATGCAGATGGAGCAATGCGTTGAGGACCGAGTCCGCGCGCTCCTTGCCGCCCGCCACCTGCTGGATTCGCGAATCCAGGGCGCATGGCAAGGTCGGCCAATAAGGATCGTCCACAGCCAGACTGATCACCAGTCCCTTGAGTCGGGGATGATCGAGGAAACAAAGCAGGCTGTGTTCAAGAATGGTGAGTCCGCCCAGTTGCAGGTACTGCTTGGGACGGTCTGCCGCCATACGGGCACCGACACCCGCTGCGGGAATCACTGCCCAGAAGGCAGGAAGGGATTGAGTCATTACGCCAGGGTCACTGTGCCAACTGATAAAGGGTTTCGCCGTCCTTGACCATGCCCAACTCATGACGGGCACGCTCTTCAACGGTTTCCAGACCTTTCTTCAGCTCCATCACTTCCGCGTCCAGCACACGGTTACGCTCGAGCAACGCGTCATTTTCGGCATGCTGATCGGCGATCTGCTGGGTCAGACTGGCCACCTGAGCGAGACTGCCGTTACCCACCCACAGGCGGTATTGCAGGCCAGCGAGCAGCAAGAGCAGAACGAGGAACAACCAGTTAGGACTGCGCATTGTGAATATCTGTTACCCGGTGGAGAAAGACAGCAAAACCGACCATATCAAATGACCAAGAGCCCGGTGGTCACCGGGCTCTTGGGTCAGGGCGTCAGGATAAATCGCATTTAGCGAAAAACCCTACCGCGCCTGCTGCCTTTTTACCATCTTGCAATCAGCCGCGAAACTCACCGCGACCACGATAAACCGCTTTGGCACCCAATTGCTCTTCGATACGCAGCAGTTGGTTGTACTTGGCGATGCGGTCGGAACGGCTCAGAGAACCGGTCTTGATCTGACCTGCCGCGGTGCCCACTGCCAGATCGGCAATGGTCGAATCCTCGGTTTCACCCGAGCGGTGGGAGATCACTGCTGTGTATCCGGCTGCCTTGGCCATCTGGATGGCTTCCAGGGTTTCGGTCAGGGTACCGATCTGGTTGAACTTGATCAGGATCGAGTTACCGATTTTCTTCTCGATGCCTTCTTTCAGGATCTTGGTATTGGTCACGAACAAGTCGTCGCCCACCAGCTGGATCTTGTCGCCGATCTTGTCGGTCAGGACTTTCCAGCCATCCCAGTCGGACTCGTCGAGGCCGTCTTCGATGGAGATGATCGGGTGCTTGCTGACCAGATCGGCCAGGTAGTCGGCGAAACCGGCAGAGTCGTACTCGCCTTCTTCACTCAGCGTGTACTTGCCGTTCTTGTAGAACTCGCTGGCCGCGCAGTCCAGGGCCAGGGTCACGTCAGTGCCCAGCTTGTAACCGGCGTTGGCCACTGCTTCGGCGATCGCGTCGAGTGCGTCGGCGTTGGAGTTCAGGTTCGGTGCAAAACCGCCTTCGTCACCCACGGCAGTGTTCAGGCCACGGGCCTTCAGAACCGCTTTCAGGTGATGGAAAATCTCGGTGCCCCAGCGCAGGCCTTCGGAGAAGGTCTTGGCGCCAACTGGCTGAATCATGAATTCCTGGATGTCGATGTTGTTATCGGCATGCTCGCCACCGTTGATGATGTTCATCATCGGGACCGGCATCGAGTAAACACCTGGCGTGCCGTTCAGGTTGGCGATGTGCGCGTACAACGGCAGGTCCTGATCCTGCGCTGCAGCCTTGGCAGCCGCCAGGGACACCGCCAGGATGGCGTTCGCACCCAGGCTGGCTTTGTTTTCGGTGCCATCGAGCTTGATCATCGCCTGATCCAGTGCTTTCTGGTCAACCGGATCCTTGCCCAGCAGCAGGTCGCGGATCGGGCCATTGATGTTGGCCACGGCCTTCAGAACGCCCTTGCCCATGTAACGGCCCTTGTCGCCATCACGCAGCTCAAGCGCTTCACGCGAGCCGGTGGAAGCACCGGACGGCGCACATGCACTGCCGATGATGCCGTTGTCGAGGAGCACATCTGCTTCCACGGTGGGATTGCCACGGGAGTCGAGAACTTCACGACCTTTGATGTCGACGATTTTTGCCATTGTTGTTAACACTCCAAGATTGACGAAAACGACGCAGCTGGGAAAACGACTGCCATCTTCAGGCACTAGACAGCGGGCAGGCCCAAGACGACAAAAAATCCCGACCCGTTGGTCGGGAAAGAAACGAGCGGCACTGTACCGGAGGCGTCAGTGCCGGAGAAGCGGGTTTTACGCCGTTTCGATTGTCGGGAAGCTCTTCACCAGATCATCGAGCGCCTTGAGCTGGGTCAGGAATGGCTCCAGCTTGTTCAGTCGCAGCGCGCAAGGACCGTCGCATTTGGCGTTATCCGGGTCCGGATGCGCCTCGAGGAACAGGCCCGCCAGACCCTGGCTGATACCCGCCTTGGCCAGGTCGGTGACCTGGGCACGACGACCGCCAGCAGAGTCGGAGCGACCGCCAGGCATCTGCAGCGCATGGGTCACGTCGAAAAACACCGGGTATTCGAACGCTTTCATGATGCCGAAACCGAGCATGTCCACCACGAGGTTGTTGTAGCCGAAGCTCGAACCACGCTCACAGAGAATCAACTGATCGTTCCCGGCCTCTTCGCACTTGTTCAGGATGTGTTTCATTTCCTGTGGGGCGAGGAACTGGGCTTTCTTGATATTGATCACGGCACCGGTTTTGGCCATCGCCACCACCAGATCGGTCTGCCGCGACAGGAAAGCCGGCAACTGGATGATGTCGCAGACTTCGGCAACGGTCGCCGCCTGATGCGGCTCATGCACATCGGTGATCACCGGCACGTTAAAGGTACGCTTGATCTCTTCGAAGATCCGCATGCCCGCTTCCAGACCCGGGCCGCGATAAGAGGTCACCGAGGAACGGTTGGCTTTGTCGAAGCTGGCCTTGAACACGTAAGGAATGCCGAGCTTTTCGGTCACCCGTACGTATTCTTCGCAGACCTGCATGGCCATGTCCCGTGATTCCAGAACATTCATGCCACCGAACAAGACCATCGGCTTGTCGTTGGCAATGTCGATGGAACCGACGCGGATGATTTTCTGTGCCATGTAATGAATTCCCTATCAGGCGTTTTTCTGGTGCTGGGCGAGTGCAGCCTTCACAAAGCCGCTGAACAGCGGATGACCGTCGCGCGGAGTCGAGGTGAACTCAGGGTGGAACTGGCAGGCCACGAACCACGGATGGTCCCTGGACTCGACCACTTCGACCAACGCGCCATCACCGGAACGACCGGACACTTTCAGACCGGCGTCGATCAGTTGCGGCAGCAGCTTGTTGTTCACTTCGTAGCGATGGCGATGGCGCTCGACGATCACATCGTTGGCGTAGCAATCATGCACCAGCGAACCCGGCTCCAGCTGGCACTCCTGAGCACCCAGACGCATGGTGCCGCCCAGATCGGACGCTTCGGTGCGGGTTTCAACGGCGCCGGTGGCGTCTTCCCACTCGGTGATCAGGCCGACCACAGGGTGCGGGCTGGCGCGGTCGAACTCGGTGGAGTTGGCGTCTTTCCAGCCCAGCACATTACGCGCGAACTCGATGACGGCCACCTGCATGCCCAGGCAGATGCCCAGGTAAGGCACTTTGTTTTCGCGGGCGAACTGGACGGCCGTGATCTTGCCTTCCACGCCACGCAGACCGAAGCCGCCTGGAACCAGGATCGCGTCCACGCCTTCCAGCAGGCCGGTGCCCTGATTCTCGATGTCTTCGGAGTCGATGTAACGCAGGTTGACCTTGGTGCGGTTGGTGATGCCGGCGTGACTCATCGCTTCGATCAGCGACTTGTAGGCGTCCAGCAGCTCCATGTACTTACCGACCATGGCAATGGTGACTTCATGCTCAGGGTTTAGCTTGGCGTCAACGACCTTGTCCCACTCGGACAGGTCGGCACCCGCACACTGCAAACCGAAGCGCTCCACGACGAAATCGTCCAGCCCCTGCGAATGCAGGATGCCCGGAATCTTGTAGATGGTGTCGGCGTCTTCCAGCGCGATCACCGCGCGCTCTTCGACGTTGGTGAACTGGGCGATCTTGCGGCGCGACGAGACGTCGATCGCGTGATCGGAACGGCAGATCAGCACGTCAGGCTGCAGACCGATGGAGCGCAGTTCCTTGACCGAGTGCTGAGTCGGTTTGGTCTTGGTTTCACCGGCCGTGGCGATATACGGAACGAGGGTGAGGTGCATCAGCATGGCGCGCTTGGCGCCCACTTCGAAACGCAACTGGCGGATGGCTTCCAGGAACGGTTGCGACTCGATGTCACCGACCGTGCCGCCGATTTCCACCAGGGCAACGTCGGCATCGCCGGCACCCTTGATGATGCGACGTTTGATTTCGTCGGTGATGTGCGGAATCACCTGAATGGTGGCGCCCAGATAATCACCACGGCGCTCTTTGCGCAGGACGTGTTCGTACACACGGCCAGTGGTGAAGTTATTGTTCTGGGTCATGGTGGTGCGAATGAAACGCTCGTAGTGACCCAGGTCCAGGTCGGTCTCGGCGCCGTCGTGCGTGACGAACACCTCACCATGCTGGAACGGGCTCATGGTGCCGGGGTCGACGTTGATGTAGGGGTCCAGCTTGAGCATGGTGACCTTAAGTCCCCTCGCCTCCAGGATGGCCGCCAATGAAGCCGAGGCAATGCCTTTCCCCAATGAAGAAACAACACCGCCCGTGACGAAGATGTAGCGCGTCATGAAAAACCCTAGAAGTCTGCGTTAAAGCGGTCAGAGCCGCCGGGGAAAGCGAAGGAAGGCCGAAGCCCCCGATGACCTGCCAGTCTCACGATGCAGTTCTGAAATAGCCGCGCTGAAAATGACTGGTCGAAATCGGACCTGTCCATTGCTCGCCACATTTTGAGAATCGCCCAGTAATGACTGGCTGGTAATCGGCAACTTGCATCGTTCCGAAAGGATCGACAGAAGCTGTATCAAGAAGGGAGCGTAGTCTACCGGAAACGGGCTCTCATCTCAAACTGTGGTCATTCGTCGGTGGCTGCCAATGCAATCGCCAGTCACCACGGGGGTCGGCGTCCAGCCCAGGCAGATTGGCAACGGCCAACAACTGCTCACCCCGATACAACAGCGGCAATCGGCCGCGCAAAAAGACCGGCACACCCTTTTCATTGAGCAGCCGTTTGAGATCCCTTCGTCCCCTCTCGGGCACATCGACGATTTCGCCGCCCTGCCGATAGTGAACGTGCAAGCCACCTCGAGGAATCTCGCCGAGGATTTCCAGCATGCCGTTCCCGGGCAGGATCAAGGGTTGCGACGCAGTCGACCAATGTTGGGAACCGGCAACGTTCTTCAGCCAGATGCCCGACAACCACCAGATGCGCCCCTCCGCGCGGTGCAGTTGCCCATCCGCCAGACGCCAGATCGGTCGGCCATCGGGCCCTGCATCGCGCAACGAGTCCCAGCCTGCCCAGTGATCGCTGTCCGGCAAGCGCGTCAGCGGCCCGAGCCAGTGGCGCAGCGCATTACGTTGCCGTGCGCCGGACAAGGCTTCCAGCGGTGCCAGTTCCAGTGAAGGCACATTCAGCCACGGCCACGGGCACGGGGTGTCCACGTGTGCGAGGTCCTGCAACGCCAGCTCGTCCAGCAGTCCTTGCGCTTCTGCCAGGTGCGCTGCACTGCGGTTGATGCTCGCAATCGCTTGTGGCCAGCGCGCCGTGAGCATGGGCAGTACCTGGTTGCGCAGGTAATTGCGAGAAAACCGCGAATCCTTGTTGCTGGGGTCTTCGATCCAGCTCAGCCCTTGCTCCGTGGCATAGGCTTCCAGCAGCGCACGTGGCTCCTCCAGCAGCGGCCGAAACAACTGCCCCCTGCCTAACGCTCTTTGGGCAGGCATGGCGGCCAGCCCCTTGACGCCCGCACCTCGCAGCAACCGAAACATCAGGGTTTCGGCTTGATCGTCACGGTGCTGTGCAGCCAGAAGCACTTCCCCCGGGAGAAGCACTTCGTCGAACGCGGCGTAACGGGCGTCGCGCGCCGCCTGCTCCACGCTGGCGCCTGGACGCACCTGCACCTCGATGACTTGAAACGGCACGCCCAGAATCTGACACATCTGGCGGCAATGCCCCGGCCACGACGCGGCAACGGCCTGCAGGCCGTGATGAACATGGATGGCGCTCAGCGGAGGGAGGCGGTGATGCCGGGCCAGATCGGCCAGCAGGTGCAACAGAACGGTGGAGTCGAGCCCACCCGAGAAGGCAATGCGCCAACCGGCTGCGCCACGCCAGTTGGACAAGCGTGACAACAGTCGTCTGGATAACTCTTTTTTGATGGTGTCCGGCCTGGTCATGCTGGTTTAACCCTGCGTTACGCTGGCCGGACCTCGATGCTGGCCTCGGTGAGAGGCCCGCCTCGATTAAACGCCGTAGCTCATGAGGCGCTCGTAACGGCGAGCCAGCAGTTCGTCGTTGTTGAACTTCTTGAGCATCGCCAACTGGCTGCTCAGTTCTGCACGAATCAATTCGGCAGCCGCCGCTGGATCGCGGTGTGCGCCGCCCAGTGGCTCGCTGATCACTTTGTCGACAATGCCCAGCCCTTTGAGACGCTCGGCAGTGATGCCCATCGCCTCAGCGGCGTCCGGCGCCTTCTCGGCAGTCTTCCACAGAATCGATGCGCAGCCTTCCGGCGAGATCACCGCGTAGGTGGAATATTGAAGCATGTTGAGCTGATCGCAGACGCCGATGGCCAATGCCCCGCCCGAACCGCCCTCACCGATCACGGTGGCGATGATGGGCGTCTTCAGGCGTGCCATGACGCGCAGGTTCCACGCGATGGCCTCGCTCTGGTTACGCTCTTCGGCGTCGATACCGGGGTAAGCGCCCGGGGTGTCGATGAACGTCAGGATCGGCATCTTGAAGCGCTCTGCCATTTCCATCAGACGGCAGGCCTTGCGATAGCCTTCAGGACGCGGCATGCCGAAGTTGCGACGCACTTTTTCGCGCACTTCACGGCCCTTCTGATGACCGATCACCATGACCGGCTGATCTTCCAGGCGAGCGATACCGCCCACGATGGCCGCGTCGTCGGAGAAGTGGCGATCGCCATGCAGCTCGTCAAATTCGGTGAAGATGTGTTCGATGTAGTCCAGCGTATACGGACGGCGCGGATGACGCGCCATGCGCGCGATCTGCCAACTGGTCAGGTTGCCGAAAATGCTTTCGGTGAGCGTATTGCTCTTCTCTTGCAGTCGAGAGATCTCGTCGCCGATGTTCAGCGAGTTGTCATTGCCGACCAGACGCAGCTCTTCAATTTTGGCTTGCAGGTCAGCAATCGGCTGTTCGAAATCCAGAAAATTCGGGTTCATAGGCATCCGTCTTGGGTCGACGGCCAAGAGGCCGGCCGGTTGATCCGTAAGCGCCATACCATAAAGGATCTGGCGGCTTACGGTCGAGATTAAAAAGGTCGAGCTTAAAAGTGTCGAGTTTAAAAATCGAGATCAGCTTTCAGCGATACTGCAGGAAGACGTTCTCTCGTCCGAACTGGTCACGCAGCGCCTGAATCAGGCTGTCTGCGGGATCGATTCGCCACGCTTCGCCGAACTGCAGCAACGCCCTGGCTTCCTGCCCGGTGTAATCGAGCGTGATCGGGCACGCTCCCCGGTGCTTCCTGCACAGGTCACCCAGCCAGCGTAGACGATCGCCCTTGAGCGCCTCGCTATGCACGGTCAGGCGTAAACTTTCGGCCAGGCCCGTTCGCGCCTCCTCCAGACTCATGACCCGTTTGGCGCGCAAACGCAGGCCACCGGAGAAATCATCTGAACTGACCTCACCTTCCACAACGACCATCGCGTCCGTCTGCAGCAGCGATTGGGCCGCCTGAAACGAATCGGCGAACAACGACGCTTCAATACGTCCGGAGCGGTCATCAAGGGTGATGAACCCCATCTTGTCGCCCTTTTTGTTCTTCATGACGCGCAGCGCGATGATCAGTCCGGCAACGGTCTGAGTGTCGCGCGCAGGTTTCAGGTCGACGATTCGCTGACGGGCGAAGCGGCGGATCTCACCTTCGTATTCATCGATGGGGTGACCGGTCAGGTACAGCCCCAGCGTTTCCTTCTCACCACGAAGCCGCTCTTTGAGAGTGACCTCCTTGGCGTTGCGATGGTTCGCATAAACATCAGCGTCCGCTTCCACGAACAGCCCGCCGAACAGGTCGGCGTGACCACTGTCATGACTGCGCGCGGTCTGCTCGGCGGCCTGAATCGCGCCTTCCAGCGAGGCCAGCAACACGCCACGGTTACGATCGATGTTGGCTTGATACTGTTTCGGCTCATCAAAGAAGAACGGGCCAAGACGGTCCAGCGCGCCACTGCGAATCAAGCCGTCCAGGGTGCGCTTGTTGACCCGCTTGAGGTCGATGCGTGCGCAGAAGTCGAACAGATCCTTGAACGGGCCCGCCTGACGCGCCTCGGTGATCGCTTCCACCGGACCTTCGCCGACGCCCTTGATCGCGCCCAGGCCGTACACGATGCGACCTTCGTCATTCACCGTGAACTTGAACTCGGAGTTATTCACGTCCGGCGCATCAAGGCGCAGCTTCATGGTCCGCACTTCTTCGATCAAGGTCACGACCTTGTCAGTGTTGTGCATGTCCGCCGAGAGTACCGCCGCCATGAACGGCGCCGGGTAGTGCTTCTTGAGCCAGGCCGTCTGGTACGAGACCAGCCCGTAGGCGGCGGAGTGGGATTTGTTGAAACCGTAACCGGCGAATTTCTCTACCAGGTCGAAGATGTTACCGGCCAGGTCAGGGTCGATGTTGTTGGTCTTGCAACCTTCGATGAAACCGCCGCGCTGCTTGGCCATTTCTTCGGGCTTCTTTTTACCCATGGCACGACGCAGCATGTCGGCGCCGCCCAGGGTGTAGCCCGCCATGACCTGGGCAATCTGCATCACCTGTTCCTGATACAGGATGATCCCGTAGGTCGGCGCAAGGACAGGCTTGAGGCCTTCGTATTGATAGTCGACGTGCGGGTACGACAGCTCGGCACGACCGTGCTTACGGTTGATGAAGTCGTCCACCATGCCCGACTGCAGCGGCCCTGGACGGAAAAGCGCCACCAGTGCGATCAAGTCTTCCAGGCAGTCAGGCTTGAGCTTCTTGATCAGCTCTTTCATGCCGCGCGATTCAAGCTGGAATACCGCCGTGGTTTCGGCTTTCTGCAGCAAGTCGTAGGTCGGAGCGTCGTCCAGCGGAATGAACGCGATGTCCAGCGGCTCCTCTCCGGCCTTGGCACGGTCGCGGTTGATCGTCTTCATCGCCCAATCGATGATCGTCAGCGTCCGCAGACCGAGGAAGTCGAACTTCACAAGACCGGCGGCTTCGACGTCGTCCTTGTCGAACTGGGTGACCAGGCCGCTGCCCTCTTCGTCGCAATAGATCGCCGCGAAGTCGGTCAGTTTGGTCGGCGCAATGACCACACCACCGGCGTGCTTGCCCACGTTGCGGACAACGCCTTCGAGCTTGCGGGCCATTTCCCAGATTTCCGCCGCTTCTTCGTCAGTCTTGAGGAAGTCGCGCAGAATCTCTTCCTGCTCGTAGGCTTTTTCCAGGGTCATGCCGACTTCGAACGGAATCATCTTCGACAGACGATCCGCCAGACCGTACGACTTGCCCTGTACCCGCGCCACGTCTCGTACCACGGCCTTGGCCGCCATGGAACCGAACGTGATGATCTGACTGACCGCGTTGCGGCCGTACTTCTCGGCCACGTAGTCAATCACGCGGTCACGGCCGTCCATGCAGAAGTCGACGTCGAAGTCGGGCATTGACACCCGCTCCGGGTTCAGGAAACGTTCGAAGAGCAGGTCATACTGCAGCGGATCGAGGTCGGTGATCTTCTGCACGTACGCCACGAGCGAACCCGCACCCGACCCACGGCCCGGACCGACCGGCACACCGTTGTTCTTCGCCCACTGGATGAAGTCCATAACGATGAGGAAGTAACCGGGAAAGCCCATCTGGATGATGATATCCAGCTCGAAATTCAGGCGGTCGACGTAGACCTGGCGTTTTTCTTCGTAGTTGGGCGTCGTCTCCTTCGGCCAAAGCACCGCGAGCCGTTCCTCCAGGCCCTCGAACGAGACCTTGCGGAAGTACTCGTCGATGGTGAGGCCATCCGGGATCGGGAAGTTGGGCAGAAAGTGCGTGCCCAGCTTGACCTCGATGTTGCAGCGCTTGGCAATTTCCACCGTATTGGCCAGCGCATCCGGCAGATCGCTGAACAGCTCGGCCATTTCCTCGGCGCTTTTCAGGTACTGCTGATCGCTGTAGTTGTGCGATCGGCGCGGATCGTCCAGCGCACGGCCCTCACCGATGCAGACCCGCGTTTCATGGGCCTCGAAGTCTTCCTGCTTGATGAAGCGCACATCGTTGGTCGCCACCAGCGGCGCGCCATGGCGCTCGGCCAGGGCCACGGCCGCGTGCAGATGTTCTTCGTCATTGATGCGATGGGTGCGCTGGACTTCAACGTAGAAGCGGTCCGCAAACACGGACATCCATTCCTTGAGTAACTCGTCGGCTTCAGACGGGTTACCGCCCAGCAGGGCCATGCCGATTTCGCCTTCTTTGGCCGCGGACAATGCAATCAAGCCTTCGTTGGCCTCAGCGACCCACTCACGCTCGATGACCACCATTCCGTTACGCTGCCCATGCATGAAGCCACGGGAAATCAGTTCGGTGAGGTTCAGATAGCCTTTCGGGTTCATCACCAGCAGGCTCATGCGGCTCAGCGGCGCCTCGCGGTCGCGCCCCGCCAGCCAGATGTCAGCGCCGCAGATCGGCTTGATCCCGGCACCCATGGCGGCTTTATAGAATTTGACCAGCGAACACAGGTTGTTCTGGTCGGTCACCGCCACCGCCGGCATGTTCATGGCGCTGAGCGCTTTAACCAGCGGCTTGACCCGGACCAGACCATCAACCAGAGAGTATTCGGTGTGCAGGCGTAGATGAACGAAAGAAGCCGGCATGGGTGATCCTATAGCGCACAGAAAACAAAGGCCGGATTGTACCGGCCTCTCATGAAAACATCAGCCCGCGATCAACTGAACGGCAACGGGGTAAAGCCGGTCGAGATCATCATCTCCCGTGCTTCGTAGGCTGCTCGCACCGGGGCGAACGAACGCCGATGAATGGGCGTCGGCCCCAGTCGGGCCAGCGCCTCCAGGTGAACCGGCGTCGGATAACCTTTGTGGCCGCCAATGCCGTACCCCGGATAAACAAGCTCCATCGCCGCCATTTCCCGATCACGGCTGACCTTTGCCAGGATCGATGCGGCAGCGATGGCGGGCACCTGAGCATCGCCCTGAATCACCGGCGCAGACGGCACGGACAACTGAGGGCAGCGATTACCATCGATCAGTGCCAGCTTCGGCGTGATGAGCAGGCCTTCGACGGCACGTTTCATGGCCAGCATCGTGGCGTGCAGAATGTTCAATTCGTCGATTTCTTCGACTTCAGCCCGTGCGATGTGCCAGCACAGCGCTTTCTCGCAGATCTCGTCGAACAGCTTTTCGCGCTTGGCTTCGGTGAGCTTTTTCGAATCGTTCAGACCCAGAATGGGGCGATTGGGGTCCAGGATCACGGCGGCCGTCACGACCGCGCCGCACAGCGGGCCACGGCCCACCTCGTCGACACCGGCGACCAGATCCTCGACCAGATTGAAGTCCAGGCCCATTTGCATTGATTGCACACTCATCGTGAAGGCGACGCGCCAATCAGGCTCAATACCGCATCGGCAGCCTGATTGGATGCGTCGCGACGCAAGGTTCGGTGAAGCTCATCGAAGCCGGCTGTCTGCTCCGCGCCGTTATCGAGCAGCGGCAGCAAGGTTTGCGCCAGGGCATCGGCGGTCGCCGCATCCTGTAGAAGCTCAGGGACCAGCAAACGCCGGGCCAACAGGTTCGGCAGCGACACATACGGACTCTTCACCATCCGCTTGAGTATCCAGTAGGTCAGCGGCGCCAGACGATAGGCAACCACCATCGGTCGTTTGTACAGCAGCGCTTCCAGGGTGGCCGTGCCCGACGCGATCAGGACCGCATCACACGCGGCCAAAGCGACATGAGAGCGACCGTCCAGGAGAGTGAGCGGGAGATCACGCCCTTGCAACAGCAGTTCGATCTGCGCACGACGTTGCGGGCTCGCACAGGGCAGCACGAAACGGATGTCTGGACGCTGAGCCAACAGGCGTTCTGCCGTATCGAAGAACAGCGCCCCCAGACGGCCCACTTCTCCACCACGGCTGCCCGGCATCAACGCCACCACGGGGCCATTACCCAATCCCAGCTCGGCGCGCGCGGCGTCGCGATCGGCCTGAAGGGGAATGGTGTCGGCCAGCGGATGGCCGACAAAACGCACCGGCACGCCTTTCTCTTCGTAAAAACGCGCCTCGAAGGGCAGCAAGGTCAGCATCAGATCGCACCCTTCGCGAATCTTCAGCACCCGCTTTTGCCGCCATGCCCAGACGGACGGGCTTACGTAATGCACGGTCTTGATCCCGGCCTGGCGCAGCTTGAGTTCGATATTGAGGGTGAAGTCCGGCGCATCGATACCGATGAACACATCCGGCTTTTCGTCGATGAGGGTCTGGATCAACAGCTTGCGACGAGCCAGCAATTCTTTGAGTCGGCCGAGCACTTCGACCAACCCCATGACCGAGAGCCGTTCCATCGGGAAGTAAGAGCTCATGCCCTCCGCTTCCATGAGCGGACCACCCACGCCAATGAACTGAGCGTCAGGATGACGGGCCTTGATGGCACGCATCAAACCGGAGCCCAGGATGTCGCCGGAAGCTTCTCCGGCGACCAGTGCTATACGCAGGACACTCATGATTAACGGGTGATGCCGCGGGTCGATTTCTGGATCGAATCAAGAAACAGCGCGACTTCCGGAAACTGTGCCGCAGGCTCGGCGAGATCGATGATCGCCTGCTCAACGGTCAACCCCTGACGATAGACCGTCTTGTAGGCGCGGCGCAGCGCGTGGATCGCCTCATCAGAGAACCCACGACGGCGCATGCCCTCGAAGTTCATGCTGCGCGCCTCGGCCGGATTACCGAACACCGTGACGAACGCCGGGACGTCCTTGCCGATGGCTGTACCCATCCCGGAGAAGCTGTGGGCACCGATGTGGCAATACTGATGCACCAGGGTAAAACCGGACAGGATGGCCCAGTCATCCACATGCACGTGACCGGCCAGCGCAGTGTTGTTGACCAGAATGCAGTGATTGCCGATGACGCTGTCGTGGCCGATGTGGGCGTAGGCCATGATCAGGTTGTGATCACCGATCGTGGTTTCGGCGCGGTCCTGAATGGTGCCGCGATGGATCGTGACGCCTTCACGAATCACGTTATGGTCACCAATGACCAGACGCGTCGCTTCGCCTTTGTACTTGAGGTCCGGCGTATCCTCACCCACCGATGAAAACTGGTAGATGTGATTATGTTTGCCGATTTTGGTCGGGCCACGCAGGATCACGTGCGGACCAATGACCGTACCCTCGCCGATTTCCACACCGGGCCCGACGATCGACCAAGGGCCGACCTCCACATTGTCAGCCAGAATGGCCGTCGGATCGATGATTGCGCGAGAGTCAATCAAACTCATAGTTTACGTTCCGCACAGATGATTTCTGCGGAGCAGACTGGCTTGCCATCCACCGACGCCTGGCATTCGAACTTCCAGATCTGACGCTTGCAGCTGATGAACCTGGCTTCAAGGATCAACTGATCGCCCGGCAGCACCGGCTGGCGGAAGCGCAGTTTGTCGGAGCCCACGAAATAGTACAGGGTGCCGTCGGCAGGCTTCACGTCAAGCATTTTGAAGCCAAGGATGCCAGCGGCTTGCGCCATGGCTTCGATGATCAGCACACCCGGCATGATTGGATGCTGGGGGAAGTGCCCGTTGAAAAAGGGCTCATTGATGCTGACATTCTTGTAGGCACGAATGCTCTTATTCTCAACATCCAGCGCCACGACACGGTCCACGAGCAGGAACGGGTAACGGTGGGGCAGATATTCGCGAATTTCGTTGATGTCCATCATTTCGAGAGGAAGCCTGTAGTAAAGATTGGGAGTGCGCGACGAATGCGCAGCACTCCTCTAGCAAATCAAGGAGGCAGTTTATCGGCTTTGCACACTTGATAAGAAAAAGGTATCAGCCATCAGATGACGCTTTACCGCCTGAGGTCACTGCCTCGACAATCTTTTCCAGCTGTTGCAGCCGTCGCGCCATATCGTCCAGTTGGCGAATACGTGCTGCGCTCTTGCGCCATTCCGCCGCCGGCTGCATCGCCGTCCCCGAAGAGTAAGAGCCAGGCTCGGTAATCGACCGGGTCACCATGGTCATCCCGGTAATGAAAACACCGTCGCAAATTTCAATGTGTCCGACCAGTCCCACGCCACCGGCCAGCATGCAATGCTTGCCAATCTTCGCGCTGCCGGAGATACCGACACAAGCGGCCATCGCCGTGTGATCGCCTACCTGTACGTTGTGTGCGATCTGAATCTGGTTATCCAGCTTCACACCATTGCCGATGCGGGTATCGTCCATGGCGCCGCGATCAATGGCGGTGTTCACGCCGATCTCCACGTCATCGCCGATGGTGACGCCACCGATCTGCGCGATCTTCTGCCACACGCCTTTCTCGTTGGCGAAGCCGAAGCCCTCACCACCGAGCACCGCACCGGACTGAATCACCACACGCCGACCGATGCGCACATCGTGATAAAGCGTCACGCGGGGCGCCAGCCAGCCACCTTCACCGATCGTGCTGCGCGCGCCGATGAAACAATGAGCGCCGATGGTGACGCCGGCCGCGATGCGCGCTCCGCTTTCGATCACCGCATAGGCCCCCACACTGGCAGTCGCATCAACGAATGCGTCTTCAGCCACCACTGCAGTCGGGTGAATGCCGGCTGCCGCTTTGGGCTTCGGATCGAACAAGTGGGAGATGCGTGCATACGCCAGGTAAGGATCGGCAATCAACAACGCGTCGCCCGCATAACCTTCGGCATCCGCCGGCTTGAGCAACACGGCAGACGCATGAGTGGTCGCGAGGAATTTACGGTACTGAGGGTTGGCCAGAAAACTGACCTGACCGGGCCCTGCCTCCTGCAAGGTGGCAAGGCCGGTGATTTCTTTGTCCGCCGGACCACGAAGCGTGGCACCGAGGAACTCGGCCAACTGGCCGAGCTGGATAGTCGCGGTCATGAAGTTACTTCAGCTGGTTCATGCGCTCGATGACCTGGCGAGTGACGTCATACTGTGGCTTGACGTCAATCACGGCACCGCGCTCGAACACCAGGTCGTAACCGCCTTTCTTGATCACTTCCTCAACCGCCGAATCCAGTTTTGGCTTCAGTTGCTTGAGCATCTCACGGTCGGCGACGGCCTTGGCCTCGTTCAACTCTTTGGACTGGAACTGGAAGTCACGGGCTTTCTGTTTGAAGTCCAGCTCCAGTTTCTCGCGCTCAGGCTGAGCCATTTTGTCGCCACCAGCAACCAGACGATCCTGGATACCCTTGGCGCTGCTTTCCAGCGCTTTGAGCTTGGTCAGTTGAGGACCGAATTTCTTTTCAGCGTCGACGGCGTATTTCTTGGCCGCGTCCGATTCCAGCAGCGCCATCTGATAGTTCAGGACAGCGATCTTCATGTCAGCGAATGCCGGGCCTGCGATCAGAACCGTTGCCAGCAATGCCAATTGGGTCAACTTACGCACAATGTAACTCCTGCAAATCCGTTGTCGTGATCAATGACCAGACCCTTAGAAGGTCTGACCGAGAGAGAATTGGAAGACCTGGGTTTCGGTGTTGTTGTCCGGTTTCTTGACCGGCATCGCCAATGCGAAGCTCAACGGGCCCAGCGCGGTCACCCATGTCACGCCCACACCGACGGAGCTGGCCAGGCCGGAAAGATCGGGGCCGTTACACTCGACCTTCTCGCCGTTGACGGTGGTCTTGGCCCCACCACAGTTGGTGTCGAATACGTTACCCACGTCCCAGAACAGAGAGGTGCGAATGGAGCGTTGGTCCTTGATGAACGGCAGCGGGAACAGGATTTCAGCACCGCCGGTGATCAGCACGTTACCACCGAATGGCAACGGATCCTGATCAGGGTCAAGCACCGTACCGGGTTTACCACCAGGCACGCCTGCACCCCGGCTAGGCGTACTGCGTGGACCCAAGGTGCTGTCCTTGAAACCACGAACCGAGTTGAAACCGCCCGCGTAGTAGTTCTCGTAGAACGGCAGACCGGAGGTTGAACCGTAGCCGTCACCGTAACCCAGTTCCGAGTGCAGACGCAGGGTGGTGTTGGTGGTGATCGGGTGGAACAACTGGCCACGGTAGTCGAGTTTATAGAACGACAGGTCGCTGCCGGGAATGGTGGTTTCCAGGGTCAGGCTCTGGGAATGACCACGGGTCGGCAGCGTGCCTTTGTTCAGGGTCGACTCGGACCAGCCGACAGACGCCTTGAAGTTGGTGAAGTTATCGCCTTCCTTCTCGAGGAAGTCGAAGATTTCGTCAACGGTGTACTTGCCGGTGTTGATCTCGTCTTTCTGGACCGACAGGCCGAAGTTCAGACGCGACGTCTCGCTGATCGGGTAGCCCATGTTGATACCGGCACCCAGGCTGTCCACCGAATAGCTCGCCACGTCGACATTGAGGTCGTCGTAGTTGGTTTTGCGGTAGAAGGCGCTGTAACCCAGGCTCACACCGTCCGGTGTGAAGTACGGATCGACGTAGCTGAAGTTGTAGCGGGTCTGGTATTCACTTTTGGTCAGACCGATGCTGACCTTGTTACCGGTACCCAGGAAGTTGTTCTGGCTGATGGAACCGCCCAGGATCAGACCGGCGCTCTGTGCAAAACCGACGCTGGCGGTGATCGAACCGGACGCCTGCTCTTCCACGGCGTAGTTCACGTCAACCTGGTCGTCGGTGCCCGGCACCGCAGGGGTTTCAACGTTCACTTCCTTGAAGAAGCCCAGACGGTCGAGACGGGTCTTGGACTGGTCGATCAGGTAGGTCGAAGCCCAGCCACCTTCCATCTGACGCATTTCGCGACGCAGCACTTCGTCCGCGGTCTTGGTGTTGCCACGGAAGTTGATGCGGTTGACGTAAGCACGTTTACCCGGATCCACGGCGAACAGGATGTCGACCGTGTGGTCCGCGTCGTTCGGTGTCGGCACGCCGTTGACGTTGGCGAAGGTGTAACCCTCGTTACCCAGACGGCGGGTGATCAGCTCGGACGTGGTGGTCATCACCTTGCGCGAGAACACCTGGCCCGGCTTGACCAGCAGCAACGACTTGACCTGGTCTTCAGGCACCTTGAGGTCGCCGCTCAGCTTGACCGACTTGACGGTGTACTTGTCGCCTTCATGGATGTTGACGGTGATGTACACGTGTTTCTTGTCAGGCGTGATCGAGACCTGAGTCGAGGCGATATCCATGTTGATATAGCCGCGGTCCAGATAGTACGAACGCAGACGCTCCAGGTCGCCGGACAGTTTTTCCCGGGCGTACTTGTCGTCGTTTTTGAAGAAGGAAAGCCAGTTGGTGGTCTTCAGCTCGAACAGGTCAATGAGGTCTTCCTCGGGAAACACCGAGTTGCCCACGACATTGATGTGCTGGATCGCTGCGACCGCACCTTCGTTGATGTTGATCTTCAACCCAACGCGGTTGCGCGGCTCAGGCACCACCTCAGTCGCGACTTCTGCGGAATAGCGGCCTTGGGCCACGTACTGACGCTGCAGCTCGTTACGAACCCCTTCCAGGGTCGCACGCTGAAAGATCTCGCCTTCGGCCAGACCCGATTGCTTCAAGCCCTTCATGAGGTCTTCGGTCGTGATCGCCTTGTTGCCTTCGATCTCGATGCTGGCCACCGACGGACGCTCGACCACCGTGATGACCAGAACGTTGCCGTCACGGCCCAGCTGGATGTCCTGGAAGAATCCGGTTTTGAACAGCGCACGCGTTGCGTCGACAAGACGCGCGTCATCGGCCTGTTCACCCACATTCAACGGCAACGCACCAAAGACGCTACCGGCGGAAACCCGCTGTAGGCCGTTGACACGGATATCGGAGATAGTGAAGGACTCGGCGTGAACTTCGGCGATCATCAGTACGGCAAGAACCGCAGTTAGCAGCAGACGTTTCATGAAGTCCTTTCTTATTCCAACTGGCAATAAACAAACTGCCGCAAAATGCGGCAGATTCACAATTCGGCGTAGCTTTTACAGTCGTCCCAGATCGTTGACCAGTGCGAGCAACATGACTCCAACCACCAGACTTATCCCGATCTGAACCCCCCAACCCTGTACCTTTTCCGACAGTGGACGACCACGTGCCCACTCGATCAGATAAAACAGCAAGTGCCCCCCGTCCAACACTGGAATGGGCAGCAAATTGAGAACCCCCAGGCTTATGCTCAGATAAGCAAGGAAATTCAAGAAGTCACCTACACCTGACTGGGCCGAAGCGCCCGCCACTTTAGCAATGGTTATCGGTCCGCTCAAGTTTTTTACCGACAGCTCGCCGAACAACATTTTCTTCAGCGAATCGAGGGTCAGTACGCTCATGGTCCATGTACGTCGCGCGCCCTCTGCCACGGCGGCGAGCGGACCGTAACTGACCTCGCGGAGCATCTCCGGTGGCCAGTCGACACCTTTCACCCCTGCGCCCAGGTATCCCGTCGCAGCCTTGCCCTCGCCATGAGCGACCAGCGTGACCGGCACGTCGATTTTTGCACCGTCGCGCTCAACGGTCAGTGAAATTCGCGCATCGGGACGGGCGCGCACCCAGTCCACGAGTTGCTGCCATTCGTTGATCGGCTGACCATCGGCGGCCAACAGACGATCACCGGTTTTCAGGCCAGCGGCCTGAGCGGGCCCCTTGGGATCGAGTTCCGCCAGCACGGGTGCCAGCGCCGGACGCCATGGACGAATGCCCAACGACCGTATGGGGTCCGGCTCATCCGCCCCTTTGAGCCAGTTGTCCAGCACCAAGGTGCGTGGCGTGTCGACATCGGAGCCCTGCTCGCGCACCTTCAACGCAATGCTGCCGGTTTCACCCAAACGGCGCACCAGCTGCAGATTGACGGCGGACCACCCGCTGGTGGGTTCGCCATCCACGGAAACGATCTCCTGTCCCGAGGTGAGTCCCGCTTTTTCGGCGATACTGCCGGCCTCGACACCGCCAATAACCGGGCGCACCTGCTGGCTACCCAACATGGCAAGCACCCAGAAAAATACGATGGCCAGCAGAAAGTTGGCGACCGGCCCCGCGATGACAATCGCGATACGCTGATAAACCGATTTGCGATTGAAGGATTGATCGACCAGCTCGGGTGGCACCTCGCCTTCGCGCTCATCGAGCATTTTCACGTAGCCGCCCAGCGGGATAGCGGCTACCACGTACTCGGTGCCCTTGCGGTCATGCCAGCGCAGGAGGGGCATGCCGAACCCGACGGAGAAACGCAAAACCTTGACGCCACAACGCCGGGCCACCCAGAAGTGACCAAATTCGTGAAAGGTGACCAGCACACCCAAGGCAACCAGGGTGCCGACAATCATATATAGCGCGCTCATCGCTGTTCTCCGGGTACCGGTTCAGCGCTGCAGGCGCATCTGAAATACAGCCTTGCCCGCAGCGATGGACCTGTGCCTTCTGGCATGTGCCGTTTACCGCCCATGGCGGCCGAGCCAGTGTTCGGCCAGCACACGAGCCTTGGCGTCAACTTCGAAAACCGTCTCAAGCTCGTTCACCGCCACGACAGGCTCCAGATTCAAGACTTCGTCGATCATACTCGCGATTTCCGGATAACGAATCCGCCGATCCAGAAATGCTGCAACGGCCACTTCGTTAGCGGCATTCAACACCGCCGGCGCGCTGTTACCGGTTTCCGCAGCTTGCCGTGCCAGACGCAGGCAAGGGAAGCGTAATTCGTCCGGCGCCTGGAAATCCAGCCGCGCAATGCTGAACAGGTCCAGCGGGGCAACGCCTGAATCAATACGCTCCGGCCAGGCCAGTGCGTGGGCGATGGGCGTACGCATATCCGGATTCCCCAACTGGGCCAGCACCGAGCCGTCGACGTAGTCCACCATTGAATGGATGACACTTTGCGGATGAATGACCACTTCGATACGCGCCGGAGCGGCATCGAACAGCCAGCAGGCTTCGATCAGCTCGAGCCCCTTATTCATCATGCTCGCCGAGTCCACGGAGATTTTGCGCCCCATGGACCAGTTCGGGTGAGCGCACGCCTGCTCGGGAGACACGTGTTCAAGATCCGCCAGCGGCGTCTCGCGGAACGGCCCGCCTGACGCCGTGAGGAGTATCCGCCGCACGCCGACTGCACCCAGACCACTGGCGTAGTTGCCCGGCAAGCATTGAAAGATTGCGTTGTGTTCGCTGTCGAGTGGCAACAAAACCGTGCCACTGCGGCGCACGGCCTGCATGAACAGGGCGCCGGACATGACCAGCGCTTCCTTGTTGGCCAGCAGGACCTTCTTGCCCGCTTCGACGGCGGCCAGCGTCGGGCGCAAGCCCGCAGCACCGACAATCGCCGCCAGCACGGTATCGACCTGAGGATGGGCCGAGACTTCGCACAGACCGCCCTCCCCCACCAACACACGGGTATCGAGGCCCGCAGCGCGCAAGTCGTCCTGCAACTGACGCGCCGCCAGTGCAGTCGGCACCACCGCGAACCGAGGCGTGTGGCGAACGCACAACGCCAGCAGCTCGGTCAGACGCGTAAAACCGGTCAGCGCAAAAACCTGATAGCGCGACGGATGACGAGCAATGACATCGAGGGTGCTCAGGCCAACCGAACCGGTAGCGCCCAACACGGTAATCTGTTGAAGTCCGCTCACATCACGCCCCAGTCTTTCGCTGCCCACAGCAGCAACGCAAACACCGGAATGGCAGCCGTCAGGCTGTCGATGCGATCAAGCACGCCACCGTGACCCGGCAGCAGGTTGCTGCTGTCCTTGACCCCGGATTTGCGCTTGAACATGCTCTCGGTCAGATCGCCGACCACGGAGATGAGCACCACGATCGCAGCGCCGATCAGCGCAAACAAAATCTCAGGAAACGACCAGCCGCGGGAGATACCCACGACAGCCGTGATGACCAGGCACGCCGCGAGCCCGCCATACAGACCTTCCCAGCTTTTTCCAGGACTGACCTTGGGCGCAAGCTTGCGTTTGCCGAACGCCTTGCCGGAGAAGTAGGCACCGATGTCAGCCCCCCACACCAGCACCATGACCGACAGGATCAACCAGTTACCCATAGGCTCCTGCTTGATCAGCATCAGCCCCTGCCACGCTGGCAGCAGAATCAGCAGGCCGATCACCAGCTTGCAGACCACGCTGGACCAGTGACCACTGGATTCAGGATACGTGAGCACCAGCCAGGTCGCTGCCAGCCACCAGATCAGCGCAGCCACCAGGATCCAGGGCGCCAGCCCCGGGAGCAGGTAAAGCAGAAACAGCAGGACCGCTACTACGGCAGCGTAAAGCACACGAATCGACTGGGTTTCAAACCCCGCCAGACGCGCCCATTCCCAGGCACCGAGCGCCACTACCGCGCCGATGAACAGGGCAAAGCTGCCGCCCTCTAGCAGAAAGAAGCCGCACAGTGCGAGTGGCGCAAGGATCAGCGCTGTAATGATTCGTTGTTTGAGCATTAAGCGCGGGCTCCAGCTTCTACCTGCTCGCTGGTTTTCCCGAAGCGGCGTTGGCGAGAAGCGAAATCGGCCAGCGCGTGGCGCATGGCGTCGTGTTTGAAGTCCGGCCAGAAGAGGTCGGAGAAATACAGCTCGGCATACGCCAGCTGCCACAGCAGGAAATTGCTGATGCGGTGCTCGCCCCCCGTGCGAATGCACAGGTCCGGCAAGGGCAGATCGCCTGTTGCCAGGCAGGTCTGCAACAGTTCCGGGGTGATGTCCTCCGGACGCAGGTGCCCGGCCTGAACCTCACGCGCCAGCCGCTGCGCAGCCTGGGCAATGTCCCACTGACCGCCATAGTTGGCGGCGATCTGCAGGACGAAGCGGCTGTTGCCCGCGGTACTGGCTTCTGCCTCGCGAATGGCCGCCTGCAGCTCGGGATGGAACCGTGAACGGTCACCAATGATGCGCAGGCTGATGCCGTTCTCGTTCAGCCGTTTGGTCTCGCGACGCAAGGCGGTGAAGAACAGCTCCATCAATGCCCCGACCTCGTCGGCCGGGCGTTGCCAGTTCTCACTGGAGAATGCGAACAGTGTCAGCACCTCGACCTTCGCCTCGGCACACACCTCGATCACCGCACGGACAGCATCCACGCCCGCCTTGTGACCTGCCACACCCGGCAACAGACGCTTTTTAGCCCAGCGGTTGTTCCCATCCATGATGATCGCGACATGACGCGGTACCGATGACGGCACAGCCAGCTTCGTCTTTTCCATGAAAGCTTCCCGGCCTTTATACGGCCATCAGGTCCGCTTCTTTTTTCTTCACAGCCACTTCGATCTCGGCCACGAACTTGTCGGTCAGCTTCTGGATGTCATCGGCCGCACGACGCTCTTCGTCTTCGCTGATTTCTTTTTCCTTGACCAGCTCTTTCAGGTCACTCAGCACATCGCGGCGAATGTTACGCACGGCAACACGGGCGTTCTCGGCCTCTTCACGCGCCTGTTTGGTGAAACCACGGCGGGTTTCTTCAGTCAGCGCAGGCATCGAAATCAGCAGCAGCTCGCCCAGGTTGGTCGGGTTCAGGTTCAGACCGGCGCTACCGATCGCCTTGTCGACAGCGCCCAGCATGTTGCGCTCGAACGCCACGACCTGAAGGGTGCGCGCGTCCTTGACCGTGATATTGGCCACCTGTTTGATCGGGGTGTCCGCACCGTAATAAGGCACCATGACACCTTCCAGGATGCTCGGGTGAGCCTGCCCGGTACGGATGCGACCGAAGTTGTGAGCCAGGGACTCCAGGGATTTCTGCATGCGCTCTTGAGCGTCTTTCTTGAGTTCGTTGATCATTGTTCGCCTTCCTCGATCAAGGTTCCTTCCGCCCCGCCATGCACGATGTTCAGCAATGCGCCGGGCTTGTTCATATTAAAGACACGCAGAGGCATCTTGTGGTCACGGCACAGGCAGATGGCCGTCAGATCCATAACGCCCAGCTTGCGATCCAGCACTTCATCGTAAGTCAGATGATCGAACTTCTCGGCATGCGGGTCCTTGAATGGATCGGCAGTGTACACACCATCGACCTTGGTTGCCTTCAGCACGACGTCAGCGTCGATTTCGATGGCACGCAAACAGGCGGCCGAATCGGTGGTGAAGAACGGGTTGCCGGTCCCCGCCGCGAAAATCACGACTTCCTTCGCGTTGAGGTGACGCATCGCCTTGCGACGATCGTAGTGATCGGTCACGCCCACCATGGAAATGGCCGACATCACGATCGCGGAGATATTGGCACGCTCCAGGGCGTCGCGCATGGCCAACGCGTTCATCACAGTGGCCAGCATGCCCATGTGGTCGCCTGTTACCCGATCCATGCCGGCAGCGCTCAACGCTGCACCCCGGAACAGGTTGCCACCGCCGATGACCAGACCGACCTGGACACCGATTCCAACCAGTTGACCCACTTCAAGCGCCATGCGATCCAGCACTTTAGGGTCAATACCGAACTCTTCCGACCCCATCAGGGCCTCGCCGCTAAGCTTGAGTAGAATGCGTTTATAGCGAGCTTGATAACCACTGCCCTGCTGAGCCATTGCGAATCTCTCCTGCGGCGTTTTAAAAAAAATCTTCTGAGCGAAAGGCCGTTTTCAGCCTGCTGCTTCTGAGCCTGCTAACTCTAGGCTACTGCGCCAGGGATGTGCAGCCTCGTAAGCTGCCTCCTGAAAAAACAAATCCCCCGCCGCTTTGACAAAGAGGCTGCGCGCGTGAGCGGGCAGCCTCTTTGGGGCGACAGCGGTAAACCGTCTTATTGCTTACTGGCGGCTACTTGAGCAGCGACTTCTTCAGCGAAGTTGTCGACTGGCTTCTCGATGCCTTCACCGACCTTGAAGTAGGTGAACGAAACGATTTCAGCACCGGCTTTCTTGGCCAGCTCACCGACCTTGATTTCCGGGTTCTTGACGAACGCTTGCTCGACCAGACTGGCTTCAGCCAGGAATTTGGAGATACGACCGGCAACCATCTTCTCGGCGATATCGGCAGGCTTGCCTTTCAGTTTGTCTTCGTTCAGTTGCATGAAGACATTCTTCTCACGCTCGATCGCTTCAGCCGAAACGTCGGTAGGCAGCAGGAACTCAGGATTGCTGGCAGCTACGTGCATGGCGATGTCCTTGGCCAGTTCAGCGTCACCGCCTTTCAGGGCCACAACAACACCAATCTTGTTGCCGTGCAGGTACGAACCCAGTACGTCGCCTTCAACGCGCGCCAGACGACGGATGTTGACGTTTTCGCCGACTTTGGCAACCAGAGCGGTACGCTCGGCTTCCTGGGCTTCGATCAGTTGCTCAACGGTGACGTCCTGCTGATCGAACGCTTTTTCGACGCTGGAAGCGACGAAATTCTTGAAGTCGTCCTGCAGAGCCAGGAAGTCGGTCTGCGAGTTGACTTCGATCAGGACAGCACGCTTGCCGTTGTCCTTGATTGCGATGGCGCCTTCAGCAGCGACGTTGCCTGCTTTTTTAGCGGCCTTGATTGCGCCGGATGCGCGCATATCGTCGATGGCTTTTTCGATGTCGCCGCCGGCCTTGGTCAAGGCCTTTTTGCAGTCCATCATGCCTTCGCCAGTACGCTCGCGCAGTTCTTTGACCAACGCTGCAGTAATCTCTGCCATTTCAAAATCCTCTTGGACAGGTCTTCAACCATTCCACCCGCCGGGCGGGCATTCAAATTCGTGAAAATCCATGGTGACAGCTGCGCATGACAATAAGGTCGATGGCAACGCCAGATGGTTTTCGAGGTGGCAAAAAGGGGGCAAAGCCCCCTTTTCGCGTACTGAGTAAACGCCAGGCGTTTGCTACTCAGCCTTCAACAGCTGCCGCTGGAGCTTCTTCAACGTAAACGTCGGTGCCGCCAGCAACGTTGTTGCGACCACGGATAACCGCGTCAGCCATCGAACCCATGTACAGCTGGATGGCGCGAATGGCGTCATCGTTGCCTGGGATGATGTAATCAACGCCTTCCGGGCTGCTGTTGGTATCGACGACGCCGATAACCGGGATACCCAGCTTGTTGGCTTCGGTGATCGCGATACGCTCGTGATCAACGTCGATAACGAACAGTGCGTCTGGCAGACCGCCCATGTCCTTGATACCGCCCAGGCTACGATCCAGCTTTTCCAGATCGCGAGTGCGCATCAGCGCCTCTTTCTTGGTCAGCTTGGAGAACGTACCGTCTTCAGCCTGAACTTCAAGCTCGCGCAGACGCTTGATGGAAGCACGGATGGTTTTGAAGTTGGTCAGCATGCCGCCCAACCAGCGGTGATCGACATACGGCGAACCGCAACGTGCCGCTTCTTCAGCAACGATCTTGCCAGCGGAACGCTTGGTGCCGACGAACAGAATCTTGTTTTTGCCCTGGGCCAGGCGCTCAACGAAAGTCAGTGCTTCGTTGAACATCGGCAGGGTTTTTTCAAGGTTGATGATGTGAATCTTGTTACGCGCGCCGAAAATGTACTTGCCCATTTTCGGATTCCAGTAACGGGTTTGGTGACCGAAGTGCACACCGGCCTTCAGCATATCGCGCATGTTGACTTGGGACATGATAGTTCCTTGATAAGTCGGGTTAGGCCTCCACGTATCCCAATGACCAACCAACGGCTTGAGCCGAGGGCACCCAGGTCATCGTGTCGACACGTGTGTGGGTTTGAGCTTTCGGGGCTTACCCCGTAAAGCGGCGCATTTTATATCACAAAAGTGCCGATAACGGAACCCGAAATAAGATGCTGTTTTACGGGACTTTTTGCCTGCATTGCGCGACCGGACGATGAGCCTGCCAGCCGCCATACAAGGATGCGATGATAACCCGCCCGGCGGCGGTCTGGTAGAATCGCGTTTTTCCGTGTTTAGCAGCGGCCCCGCCGCGCCGAGAGAGCCTTGTATGTCCGTTACCCTCAAAACCCCTGAAGACATCGAAAAGATGCGAATCGCCGGTCGTCTGGCCGCAGACGTCCTGGAAATGATCGGGGCGTACGTCAAACCTGGCGTCACCACCGACGAACTGGACCGCATCTGCCATGACTACATCGTCAACGAGCAGAAGGCCATTCCGGCTCCGCTGAATTACAAGGGCTTCCCGAAATCCATCTGCACGTCGATCAACCATGTGGTCTGCCACGGCATCCCCAACGAAAAGCCGCTGAAAGAAGGCGACGTGCTGAATATCGACGTGACCGTCATCAAGGACGGCTACCACGGCGACACCAGCAAGATGTTCCATGTCGGCAAAGTGCCCGAGTGGGCAGAACGGCTGTCGAGGATCACCCAGGAATGCATGTATAAAGGCATCGAAATCGTCAAACCCGGTGCACACCTGGGCGATATCGGTGAAGTCATCCAGAAACACGCCGAGAAAAACGGCTTTTCCGTGGTGCGCGAATACTGCGGCCATGGCATCGGCAAGGTGTTTCATGAGGAGCCGCAGGTCCTTCACTATGGCAAGGCCGGCACCGGCATGGAGCTCAAGGAAGGCATGACGTTCACCATCGAGCCGATGATCAACCAGGGCAAGCCCGACACGCGCCTGCTGGGTGACGGCTGGACAGCCATCACCAAGGACCGCAAGCTTTCAGCGCAGTGGGAGCACACCATTCTGGTGACCGCCACCGGCTATGAAATCTTCACCCTGCGCAGCGACGACACCATCCCACGCACTTCGGCGTGATCACCACGTGCTACATACACAGCCGGTATAGATAGAAGGAAAGCAGTTCGATGCCGCAGGTGGACCCAGATTTGTTCGATCGCGGCCAGTTCCAGGCCGAACTGGCGCTGAAGGCCAGCCCGATCGCTGCTTTTAAAAAAGCCATCCGTCAGGCCCGCGAGGTGCTGGACGAACGTTTCAAGGCTGGCCGGGACATTCGTCGCCTGATCGAGGATCGCGCCTGGTTCGTCGACAACATCCTGCAACAGGCCTGGGAACAGTTTGACTGGAGCGAAGACGCCGACATCGCCCTGCTGGCGGTCGGCGGCTACGGCCGCGGCGAGTTGCACCCGTATTCCGACATCGACCTGCTGATCCTGCTCGACAGCGCTGATCACGAGATCTTCCGCGACTCCATCGAGCGTTTTCTGACCTTGCTGTGGGACATCGGTCTGGAGGTGGGTCAGAGCGTGCGCTCCGTCGATGAGTGCGCCACTGAAGCCCGTGCCGACCTGACGGTGATCACCAACCTGATGGAAAGCCGCACCATTGCCGGCCCCGAGCGTCTGCGCCAGCGTATGCTGGACGTCACCAGCACCCATGAAATGTGGCCGAGCAAGGAGTTTTTCCTCGCCAAACGTGCCGAGCAGAAGACCCGCCACCACAAGTATTTCGACACCGAATACAACCTGGAGCCCAACGTCAAAGGCTCGCCGGGTGGCCTGCGCGACATTCAGACCATCCTCTGGGTTGCGCGGCGTCAGTACGGCACCCTGAATCTGCACGCGCTCGCCGACCAGGGCTTCCTGCTGGAGAGCGAGAACGCGCTGCTGGCAGCTTCCCAGGAATTTCTCTGGAAAGTCCGTTACGCACTGCACATGCTGGCGGGGCGTTCGGAGGATCGACTGCTGTTCGACTACCAGACCAATATCGCGCGTTTGCTGGGGTATCAGGACAGCGACGCGAAGCTCGCCATCGAGCGCTTCATGCAGAAGTACTACCGCGTGGTCATGAGCATCGCCCAGTTGAGCGACCTGATCATTCAGCACTTCGAGGAAGTGATTCTGTCGGACGACGCCAACACCGTCACCGAATCGATCAATTCGCGGTTCCAGCTGCACGACGGTTACATCGAGGCGACCCACCCGAACGTCTTCAAGCGTACGCCGTTCGCCATGCTGGAGATCTTCGTGCTGATGGCTCAGCGTCCGGAAATCAAGGGCGTGCGCGCGGACACCATTCGACTGCTGCGCGAACATCGGCACCTGATCAATAACGAGTTCCGCAACGATATCCGCAATACCAGCCTGTTCATCGAGCTGTTCAAGTGCGAGATCGGCATCCATCGCAACCTGCGCCGCATGAACCGCTACGGCATTCTGGGTCTGTATCTGCCGGAATTCGGACACATCGTGGGGCAGATGCAGCATGACCTGTTCCATATCTACACGGTCGATGCGCACACGCTGAACCTGATCAAACACCTGCGTAAGCTTCAGTACACGCAAGTGTCAGAGAAATTCCCGCTGGCCAGCAAGCTCATGGGCAAGCTGCCCAAGCCCGAGCTGATCTACCTGGCGGGCCTGTACCACGACATCGGCAAAGGCCGCGGTGGCGATCACTCGGAACTGGGCGCGATGGATGCCGAAGCCTTCGGCATTCGTCATCATCTGCCGCACTGGGACACTCAACTGATTGTCTGGCTGGTGCAAAACCACCTGGTGATGTCGACCACGGCGCAACGCAAAGACTTGTCCGACCCTCAAGTGATCCACGACTTTGCCCAGTTCGTGGGTGACGAAGTGCACCTCGATTACCTCTATGTGCTGACCGTCGCCGACATCAACGCGACCAACCCGACGCTGTGGAACTCGTGGCGGGCCAGCCTGTTGCGTCAGCTTTACACCGAAACCAAGCGCGCGCTCAAACGCGGCCTGGAAAACCCGGTGGACCGCGAGGAACAGATCCGCCGCACGCAAAGCGCTGCATTGGATATTCTCGTGCGCAACGGCACCGACCCGGACGATGTCGAGCAATTGTGGTCGCAACTGGGCGACGATTACTTTCTGCGCCATACCGCCGGCGATGTGGCCTGGCACAGCGACGCCATCCTGCAGCAACCGGCGGACGGCGGGCCGTTGGTCCTGATCAAGGAAACCACTCAGCGGGAGTTCGAAGGCGGCACCCAGATCTTTATTTACGCGCCAGACCAGCACGACTTCTTCGCGGTGACGGTGGCCGCGATGGACCAGTTGAACCTTAACATTCACGACGCACGGGTCATCACCTCGACCAGTCAGTTCACCCTCGACACCTACATCGTGCTCGACAGTGACGGTGGCTCGATCGGCGACAACCCTGAGCGGATCAAGGCCATTCGCGACGGTCTGACCGAGGCACTGCGCAACCCTGACGATTACCCGACCATCATCAAGCGTCGTGTGCCCCGTCAGCTCAAGCATTTCGCCTTCGCGCCCGTGGTGACCATCTCCAACGATGCGCAGCGTCCGGTCACAGTGCTTGAACTGAGCGCACCCGATCGCCCCGGCCTGCTGGCGCGCGTCGGCAAGATTTTCCTGGAGTTCGATCTGTCATTGCAGAACGCCAAGATCGCAACGCTTGGCGAGCGCGTGGAAGACGTGTTCTTCCTGACCGACGAAAACAACCAGCCGCTGTCCGACCCGCAACTGTGCAGCCAGCTGCGTGACGCGATCGTCCAGCAGTTGAGCGTCAACCCGGAGCCGAGCAGCGAACTGCGGATCAGCATCTGAGACCCGATTCCCCGACCTGAACATTCGATTCAAGGCGCCTTCTCCAAGGGAAGGCGCCCCGTTCTTGAGACCGATCGCCCATGAATAATGCCCTGCAACAGCTTCAGCCCTACCCGTTCGAAAAGCTTCGCGCCCTGCTCGGCAATGTCACGCCGAACCCGGACAAAAACCCGATTGCGCTTTCTATTGGCGAACCCAAGCACACGTCGCCGGCATTCGTCGCCAAAGCGTTGGCCGACAACCTCGACCAGATGGCGGTCTACCCGACCACAGCCGGTATTCCGGCACTGCGCGAAGCCATCGCCACTTGGTGCGAGCGTCGTTTCAGCGTCCCTGAAGGCTGGCTGGACGCAGGCAAACATGTGCTGCCTGTCAACGGAACCCGTGAAGCGCTGTTTGCCTTTACCCAGACCGTGGTCAACCGCAGCGATGACGGCCTGGTGGTAAGCCCGAACCCGTTCTACCAGATCTATGAGGGCGCAGCGTTCCTGGCCGGTGCCAAGCCGCACTACCTGCCCTGCCTGGCCGAGCACGGCTTCAATCCCGACTTCGACGCCGTGCCTGCCGATATCTGGAAGCGTTGCCAGATCCTGTTCCTGTGCTCGCCGGGCAACCCGACGGGCGCATTGATCCCCGCCGAAACGCTGAAAAAGCTGATCGCACTGGCCGACGAACATGACTTCGTGATCGCCGCGGACGAGTGTTACAGCGAGCTGTATTTCGACGAACAGACCCCGCCGCCAGGCCTGCTCACTGCCTGCGCCCAACTGGGCCGCAAGGACTTCAAGCGCTGCGTGGTCTTCCACAGCCTGTCCAAGCGTTCGAACCTGCCGGGCCTGCGTTCAGGGTTCGTGGCCGGCGATGCCGAGATCCTCAAGGCCTTTCTGCTGTATCGCACCTACCACGGCTGCGCGATGCCGGTTCAAACCCAACTGGCGAGTATCGCGGCGTGGAACGATGAAGCGCACGTTCGGGCCAACCGGGACCTGTACCGCGAGAAGTACGACGCGGTGCTGAACATTCTCGCTCCCGTCATGGATGTCCAGCGGCCCGATGGCAGTTTCTATCTGTGGCCGAACGTCGGCGGGGATGACGCACAGTTCTGCCGCGATTTGTTCGTGACACAACACGTTACCGTGGTGCCAGGCTCCTACCTGTCCCGCGAGGTAGATGGCTTCAATCCTGGCGCCGGTCGAGTTCGCATGGCTCTGGTCGCGCCGCTGGCCGAATGCGTCGAGGCTGCAGAACGGATTCGTGAGTTCGTCCTGAACCGTTGAGCACGTCGCGGCAGCGCTATTTGGCTAACCCCAGATTGGCTTCGTTCAAGTCAAGCTCTGCCAGCACGATACGCAGCACGTCATCACCGATCTGGTGATGGCGGTGCAGGCTGTACAGCTCCAGTCGCTGGGCCCGCAGTGCATTGATGCGCATCCGTTTCTCCAACTGTTCCATCTGGAACGCCAAGGCCTGGGCCTCGGCGGTGTCGTTGAAAATCTCCAGACGATGCCGGTATTCGGACATGATCCGTGACTTCACTTCAGTGGCCAGCACGGCCTGGACTGCGTCGGGCGAGGTGCCGGTGGCGCCGGGAATTTCCTGGTTTTCCAGCGTCTGGATGGCGGCTTCAGCGGTACGCTTCCATGCGTCACGGACTTCGCGCTTGAGGCGCAGGTCCGGCTCGGAAACCCGTCCGCGCAACAGCAGCGGCAAACCGATGCTCGCGCCCACCAATGACAGCAAGATCACGCCTGCCGCGATAAATATCAGCAAATCCCGCTCGGGAAACTCGACGCCCGCGGCCAGCAACGTGGGCACCGACAGCGTACCGGCCAGGGTTACCGCGCCCCGAACACCTCCCACCGTCAGCAGCAACGATGAGCGGGGCGACAACTCCACCAGGCCCTCGTTATGCCCGCGCCAACGCCCTGCCAGCACCATCAGACGCCAGACGCTGCGCACCCAGACATAGCGCAGCACCGCCAAAACCACAAAGATCGCCAGCACATCAAGGCAACGCCACAGCAATGTCGGCCAGAGGGTAGGCTCGTGATGGGTGACTGCACTGACGATGTCCGGCAGTTGCAAGCCCAGCAGCAGGAAAATCAGGCCGTTGAAGGCAAACTCCAACAAGGTCCAGACACTGCGGTTGAGCAACCGGGTGCTGGTCTGACGCGGCAGCAGGTCCACCCAGCTCTGCATCATGCCCGCCGCCACCGCCGAAAGAATGCCCGACAGTTCGAGTCGTTCTGCAAGCACATACGCGGCAAACGGCAGCAGCAACATGAAGACGACGTGGGTCGCCGGATCGTCCCAGCCACGCATGATCATCCAGCTTCGGAAGCGTCCCACCAGCCAGCTCAGCACTACCCCGACCGCCAGGCCGCCGAAGGCCACCAGCAAGAACGTGAGGCTGGCGTCAGTCAGGGAAAAGACGCCGGTGATGGCCGCTGCCAGGGCGAACTTGAAGGTTACCAGGCCCGTCGCATCGTTCATCAACGCCTCGCCCTGCAGAAGCCGCATGATCGGTGCAGGCAACCGGTCCTGAGCAATCGCGGACACCGCCACGGCGTCTGTCGGTGACAACACGGCGGCCAGCGCGAAGGCCACCGGTAACGGAATGGTGGGCAGCAGCCAATGAATGAAATACCCCGCACCAATGACGGTGAAGATCACCAGCCCTACCGCCATGGTCAGGATCGGGCCGCGATAACGCCAGAAATCGCGTTTGGGCATGCGCCAGCCGTCGGAGAACAGCAACGGTGGCAGAAACAGAAAAAGAAACAGCTCGGGGTCCAGCGCGACATGCAGGCCCAGCGTTGGCCACGCCAACAGTGCGCCCGCTGCGATCTGAACCAGAGGCAATGGCAGCGGGATGACCCGGGCCAGCAATCGCGAGACACCTACCAGCGTCAACAGGATAAGGACGGTATAGGCTGTCTGCATTGCGTATTTCCCCGGGCGAGCGACTGTTTGACTGACACCCGGAGCAGACCCGCGTGCAGCGTCGAAGTGCCATAGTAGCGGTTCAAGCTTGGGCCACGTCCTGATACCTAGGTATGACTGAATACCAAAATCCGCGGTAAACCCATTCAAAGCATCGGCAGTCCGCGCCCAAGTGGTTTGTACGTGGCATAATCCGTCACCGTTTTTTTCCATATTCCAAAGGGGGCAAGCTCATGGCCGATAAAAAGTTGCACCTTTACGGGATCAAAGCCTGTGACACGATGAAGAAGGCTCGCACCTGGCTTGATGAAAAACCGGTGAGCTACGATTTCCACGATTACAAAACGCAGGGCATCGACCGCGAACACCTGACCCAGTGGTGCAATGAGCACGGCTGGCAGACGGTGCTCAATCGCGCCGGTACGACCTTTCGCAAGCTGGACGAGGCGCAGAAAGCCGATCTCGACCAGGACAAGGCGATCGAACTGATGCTCGCCCAACCGTCGATGATCAAGCGTCCGGTGCTGGATCTTGGCGGCAAAACCCTGATTGGCTTCAAACCCGAACTGTACGCAGCAGCTATCGCCTGATTGAGATAGCCATTTAAAGAGGTATTCACATGTCCACTTCCCTGTTCAGCCTGGCCTTTGGCGTTGGCACTCAAAACCGTCAAGGCGCCTGGCTGGAAGTTTTCTACGCCCTGCCGCTGCTCAACCCGTCGGCTGAAATCGTCGCGGCGGTTGCGCCAGTTCTGGGTTACACCGGTGGCAATCAGGCCATCACTTTCAACACCGATCTGGCCTCGAAGCTGGCTGACGCACTGAAGTCGGTGGACGCTGCGCAGGCTGCGCTGCTGACCCGTCTGGCCGAAAGCCACAAGCCGCTGGTCGCCACGCTGCTGGCCGAAGACGCCGCGCTGACCTCCACGCCTGAGGCTTACCTCAAGCTGCATTTGCTGTCTCACCGTCTGGTCAAGCCTCATGGCCTGAGTCTGGCGGGCGTGTTCCCGTTGTTGCCGAACGTGGCGTGGACCAGCCAGGGTGCCATCGACCTGAACGAGCTGGCCGAGCGTCAACTGGAAGCCCGTCTGAAAGGCGAGCTGCTGGAAGTCTTCTCCGTCGACAAATTCCCGAAAATGACCGACTACGTGGTGCCGGCCGGCGTGCGCATCGCCGACACCGCTCGTGTACGTCTGGGCGCCTACGTCGGCGAAGGCACCACCGTGATGCACGAAGGCTTCGTCAACTTCAACGCTGGCACCGAAGGCCCTGGCATGATCGAAGGCCGTGTGTCGGCGGGTGTGTTCGTCGGCAAGGGCTCTGACCTGGGCGGCGGCTGTTCGACCATGGGCACACTGTCCGGCGGCGGCAACATCGTGATCAAAGTGGGCGAAGGCTGCCTGATCGGCGCGAACGCCGGTATCGGTATTCCGTTGGGTGACCGCAACACGGTGGAAGCCGGTCTGTACATCACTGCAGGCACCAAGGTCGCCCTGCTGGACGACAAGAACGAACTGGTCAAGGTGCTCAAAGCCCGTGATCTGGCGGGTCAGCCTGACCTGCTGTTCCGTCGCAACTCGCAAACCGGTGCCGTGGAATGCAAATCCCACAAGTCGGCCATCGAGTTGAACGAAGCGCTGCACGCTCACAACTGATCGACTCGCAGGCACGAACTCACGTTGAATTCGTGCCTGCGGTGCAGAGAGCGAGATCCTATGTCCCTCATTTCCCCTTGGCGCGCTGACTTCCCTGCCCTCGACGCCCTTGAACGGCAAGGCCAGACCTACCTGGACAGCGCCGCCACAGCGCAAAAGCCTCAAGCCCTGATCGACGCCCTGACGCACTATTACGCCACCGGTGCCGCCAACGTACACCGTGCGCAGCATTTGCCAGGGGCCATGGCCACCCAGGCGTTCGAGGACACTCGTCAGAAAGTGGGCGAGTGGCTGCACATCGGTGCTGGCGGGCAGGTCGTCTTCACCCACGGCGCAACCTCGGCATTCAACCTGCTGGCGTACGGGCTGGAACATCTGTTTCAGGCCGGCGACGAGATCGTTGTCAGCGCACTGGAACACCACGCCAATCTGCTGCCCTGGCAGCAACTGGCTAAACGCCGCGACCTGAAGCTGGTGGTGCTGCCGCTGACGCCACAAGGCGTGATCGATCTAGACGCCGCTCGCGGCCTGATCAACTCACGCACGCGTCTGCTGGCCGTCAGTCAGTTATCCAACGTGCTGGGCACCTGGCAGCCTGTTACCGCGTTGACTGCATTGGCGAAGACTCAGGGCGCTATCACCGTAATCGATGGCGCTCAAGGCGTGGTTCACGGTCGCCACGACGTGCAGGCGCTGGGCTGCGACTTTTACGTGTTTTCCAGCCACAAGCTGTACGGCCCGGACGGCGTCGGCGTGCTGTTCGGTCGGCACGAGGCGCTGGCGCAATTGAAACCTTGGCAGTTCGGCGGCGAGATGGTGCTGCAGACCGATTACCACCACGCCACCTTTCGCCCTGCCCCGCTGGGCTTCGAAGCTGGTACACCGCCTGTGTCCGGCGTGATCGGGCTGGGCGCGACGCTGGACTACCTGAGCGATGTCAATCACCTCGCAGCCGCCGAGCATGAGATGCGCCTGCACGCGCTGCTGCGGGCCGGGCTGATGTTGCGCGAGGGCGTGCGACTGGTGGGTGAACCAGAAATCGCGTTGGCGAGCTTTGTGATCGACGGCGTGCACAACGCCGATCTGGCGCACCTGCTCACCGAACAAGGTATCGCCGTGCGTGCGGGTCACCATTGTGCGATTCCGCTGATCAACAGCCTGGGCCTGTCCGGCGCCATTCGTGTATCGCTGGGGCTGTATAACGATTCCGATGATCTGGCGCGGTTTTTCAGCGCACTGGACCAGGCACTGGAGTTGCTGCGATGAGCCTTCCCGATGCCGCCCGTACCGCACTGGAAACCTTTGGCACGTCGCTGAGTTGGGAGCAGCGCGCCCGCTTGCTCATGCAATGGGGCGACCGCCTCCCCGCCATGGCTGACGAAGAGAAGACTGCCGAGCACCTTGTGGACGGCTGCGAGAGCAAAGTCTGGTTGCTCGCCGACGTCATCGACGGTCACTGGCAGTTTCGTGCCGCGAGCGACGCGCGGTTGATTCGTGGGCTGGTGGCGCTGCTGCTGGCACGAGTCAACGGTCTGACGGCGCAGGATCTGCAAAAGGTCGATCTGCCGGACTGGTTCAATCAGCTGGGCTTGAGCCGCCAGTTATCACCGTCACGCAGCAACGGCCTGAATGCGGTGTTGCAGAGGATGCGGCAGTTGGCGGGTTGAGCCATGAGATGTTGAATCCAAGCAGCGCAAAGCGCTCTGGCTTTTGATCTTCTTACCGCAGCAGGCCAGACACCACAAAACGCGACTTGGGTGCAGGCTGAACGCAGGCGGCGCGGAGTGGGTCGAGCGGCATGGATGCCGCGAGAGCGCCGTCAGGGCATGGATGCCCGTTCGGCGCGGGCCCACGGAGCGTCGCCGGAGTGAAGGAACCCGACGCAGGAGGGCCAAGCCGGGAGCCTGACACTTGGTTACTTGGTGTCTTTTCAAGTAACCCGCCGAAGGCGGAACAGTTTGGCCGTTAGGACAAACCAAACCATCAGCGTCACCCCGAATAGTGGTAATGAACACCCTATAAGTGAGATTGCTCGCTCAACGGTCAAGACCGCCAGACATTCAGGACTGAGCTTCTTCCTTCGCCTTGACCCGATCAGCCGGGCGCCTTACGCCCGCGACGATCTTATCCACTGCTTTGGTGGCAGCCACCATACCGAAAGTGGCGGTCACCATCATCACCGCGCCAAACCCACCGGCGCAGTCCAGCTTCACGCCGTCGCCGACAAAGCTTTTCTGCAGGCAGATACTGCCATCCGGCTTCGGGTAGCGCAGTTGCTCGGTCGAAAACACACACGGCACGCTGTAATGACGAGTAACCGTGCGCGAGAAGCCATAGTCGCGACGCAGGGTCGAACGCACTTTTGAAGCCAGCGGATCGTTGTAGGTGCGGTTGAGGTCACAGACCTGAATCAGCGTCGGGTCGATCTGTCCGCCCGCACCGCCGGTGGTGATGATCTGGATCTTGCGCCGCTTGCACCAGGCGATCAGCGCCGCCTTCGCGTTAACACTGTCGATGCAGTCGAGCACGCAGTCGATGTTCGGCGTGATGTACTCGGCCATGGTCTCGCGGGTGACGAAATCAGCCACGGCGTGCACGGTGCAATCCGGGTTGATTTCGCGCAAACGGTCAGCCATGACCTCGACCTTGGGGCGACCGACTGTGCTGGTCAGGGCATGCAACTGGCGGTTGCTGTTGCTGACGCAGACGTCGTCCATGTCGAACAGCGAGATCTCGCCCACGCCGCAGCGGGCCATGGCTTCCGCCGCCCAGGAACCGACGCCGCCAATGCCGACCACCGCGACATGGGCCGCGCGCAAGCGCTCCAGGCCTTCGATGCCGTACAAACGGGCGACGCCAGCAAACCGCGGATCTTCTGTGCTCATGACCAATACCCCAAAAAACCGGCGCGCATTATAGGCCCTGCCGAGGATTGGGACAGCAGTGGGTGACGGGTGTTTGGTCAGAAAACCTGAAGGTGATCGCTGCGCGATGTGAGCCGGCCTGGTGCGGGTCGGGGTCGGACGAATGCGGTTGCTCAGCCAATACAGGCTTCACTGACACACCGCGTTCGCTGCCGTCGTAACCTCCGACGTCTACTACAGAAAACAGTGTTCGCCGATCGGAACGGGAAAACTCCTCGCCATAGATAGCGAAAAAAACTACATTTTTCCCGGAATAGAACTTCAACCTTTGTCGGTTGCCAAAGCTCTCGCTGGCTGACGTCTGTCAGCTTCTCCCTGTTCCCCTCTTGGAACCCGAAGTACCTATGCCATCGCGTAAATTTGGACTCAACCTGGTTGTCGTCGTGGCCATCGCCGCGCTGTTTACCGGTTTCTGGGCGCTGATCAACCGCCCGGTCACGGCCCCCAACTGGCCCGAACAGATCTCTGGATTCTCCTACTCTCCGTTCCGACTGGGCCAAAGCCCTCAAAAAGGCGTCTACCCGTCCGACGATGAAATGCGTCAGGACCTGGAGATCATGAGCAAGGAGACGGACAACATTCGCATCTACTCGGTGGATGGCAGCCTCAAGGACATCCCCAAGCTGGCCGAAGAATTTGGTTTGCGTGTCACCCTGGGCATCTGGATCAGTCCGGACCTGGAACGTAACGAGCGCGAGATCAACACCGCCATCGAACTCGCCAACACCACCCGCAGCGTCGTTCGCGTGGTCGTAGGCAACGAGGCGCTGTTTCGCGAGGAGATCACTCCCAAGGATCTGATCGCCATTCTCGACCGCGTGCGCGCGGCGGTGAAAGTGCCGGTCACCACCTCCGAGCAGTGGCACATCTGGGAGAAATACCCGGAGCTTGGAAAGCATGTCGATCTGATCGCTGCACACATCCTGCCGTATTGGGAATACATCCCGATGGACAAGGCTGGCCAGTACGTACTCGACCGGGCGCGGGAGCTGAAACACATGTTCCCGAAAAAGCCGTTGCTGCTGTCTGAGGTCGGCTGGCCAAGTAATGGCCACATGCGTGGCGGCGCCGACGCGACCCAGGCCGATCAGGCCATTTATCTGCGCACGCTGGTCAACAAGCTCAACCGTCAGGGCTTCAACTACTTCGTGATCGAAGCCTTCGACCAGCCGTGGAAAGCCAGCGACGAAGGCTCGGTCGGCGCGTACTGGGGCGTGTTCAACGCAGCACGCCAGCAGAAATTCAACTTCGAAGGCCCGGTGGTTGCGATCCCGCAGTGGCGAGTATTGGCCATCGGATCCGCAGTGTTGGCGATGTTGGCACTCGCCCTGCTGCTGATCGACGGCTCGGCCCTGCGCCAGCGAGGCCGCACCTTCCTGACATTTGTCGCGTTCCTCTGCGGCTCGGTCCTGGTGTGGATCGGCTACGACTACAGCCAGCAATACAGCACCTGGTTCAGCCTGCTGGTCGGGTTCCTTCTGGCGCTCGGTGCTTTCGGGGTCTTTATCGTGCTGCTAACCGAGGCGCACGAACTGGCCGAAGCGGTCTGGACCCACAAGCGACGTCGTGAATTCCTGCCAGTCGAAACGGACACCGCCTACCGACCCAAAGTCTCGGTGCATGTGCCCTGCTACAACGAGCCGCCGGAGATGGTCAAACAGACCCTCAATGCGCTGGCCGCGCTGGATTACCCGGACTTCGAAGTGTTGCTGATCGACAACAACACCAAGGACCCGGCCGTCTGGGAACCGGTGAAGGCTCATTGCGAGATGCTTGGCGAGCGGTTCAAGTTTTTCCACGTTGCACCACTGGCCGGCTTCAAGGGTGGCGCGCTGAACTACCTGATCCCGCACACCGCACCTGACGCGGAAGTGATCGCGGTGATCGACTCGGACTACTGCGTCGACCGCAACTGGCTCAAGCACATGGTCCCGCACTTCGCCGACCCGAAAATTGCGGTCGTGCAATCGCCGCAGGACTACCGCGACCAGCATGAAAGCGCGTTCAAGAAGCTGTGCTATTCGGAATACAAAGGTTTCTTCCATATCGGCATGGTCACCCGCAACGACCGTGACGCGATCATTCAGCACGGCACGATGACCATGACCCGTCGCTCGGTACTGGAAGAACTGGGCTGGGCCGACTGGTGCATCTGTGAGGACGCCGAACTGGGCCTGCGCGTGTTCGAGAAAGGTTATTCGGCGGCCTACGCTCACAACAGCTACGGCAAGGGCCTGATGCCCGACACCTTCATCGACTTCAAAAAGCAGCGCTTCCGCTGGGCCTATGGCGCGATCCAGATCATCAAGCGTCACGCCGCCAGCCTGCTGCGCGGCAAGGACACCGAGTTGACCCGTGGCCAGCGCTATCACTTCCTCGCCGGCTGGCTGCCCTGGGTCGCCGACGGCATGAACATTTTCTTCACGGTCGGCGCGCTGCTGTGGTCGGCGGCAATGATCATCGTGCCCAACCGGATCGATCCACCGCTGCTGATTTTCGCGATTCCGCCGCTGGCGCTGTTTTTCTTCAAGGTCGGCAAGATCATCTTCCTGTACCGTCGCGCCGTCGGCGTGAACCTCAAGGACGCGTTCTATGCCGCGCTGGCCGGTCTGGCGTTGTCGCACACCATTGCGAAGGCAGTGCTGTACGGTTTCTTCACCACCAGCATCCCGTTCTTTCGCACGCCTAAAAATGCCGACAGCCACGGCCTGCTGGTCGCGATTTCCGAGGCGCGGGAAGAGCTGTTCATCATGTTACTGCTGTGGGGCGCGGCGCTGGGCATCTGCCTGGTGCAGGGGCTGCCGAGCAATGACATGCGTTTCTGGGTGACCATGCTGTTGGTGCAATCGCTGCCGTACCTGGCGGCGTTGATCATGGCCTTCCTGTCTTCGCTGCCGAAACCCAAGGCGGCGACAGAGCCCGCCACGGCCTGAAACAAAAGTGCGCTCGACCAAACGGCGGCCTTAGGGTCGCCGTTTTGCTTTAAGATATCCGCCGTTTTGTAGGAGCGCGCTTGCCCGCGAATGCTTTGTGTCAGATACCTATGATGTGCCAGACAGAACGCATTCGCGGGCAAGCGCGCTCCTACAGGGTTAACACTCCTACTTCTGCGGACCTTTCATGACAGCCCCAGCCGACCTCTCGCCCACTCTGCAACTCGCCTGCGACCTGATCCGTCGCCCATCGGTCACGCCGCTCGACGCCGACTGTCAGGCCGTGATGATGAAACGCCTGGGTGATGCCGGCTTCATGCTGGAACCCATGCGCATCGAGGAGGTGGATAACTTCTGGGCCACCCACGGCACGCAGGACGGTCCGGTGCTGTGCTTCGCCGGTCACACCGACGTGGTGCCGACCGGTCCGGTCAAGGCCTGGCAGAACGACCCGTTCGACGCGCTGATCGACGAAAACGGCATGCTGTGCGGCCGTGGCGCGGCGGACATGAAAGGCAGCCTGGCGTCGATGATCATCGCCACCGAGCGCTTCGTCGCCGATTACCCGAATCACAAGGGCAAGGTCGCCTACCTGATCACCAGCGATGAAGAGGGCCCGGCGCACCATGGCACCAAAGCCGTGATCGAACGCCTGGCGGCCCGCAAGGAGCGTCTGGACTGGTGCATCGTCGGCGAACCTTCGAGCACCACCCTCGTCGGCGATGTGGTCAAGAACGGCCGTCGAGGCTCGCTCGGCGCCACCTTGACCGTCAAGGGTGTGCAGGGCCACGTGGCCTACCCGCATCTGGCCAGAAACCCTATTCATCTGGCGGCTCCGGCGCTGGCCGAACTGGCGGCCGAACATTGGGACGAAGGCAACGCATTCTTCCCGCCCACCAGCTTCCAGATTTCCAACCTGAACTCGGGGACGGGCGCGACCAACGTGATTCCGGGCGACCTGACGGCGGTGTTCAATTTCCGGTTCTCCACCGAATCCACGGTTGAAGGCTTGCAGAAGCGCGTCGCCGACATCCTCGACAAACATGGCCTGGACTGGCACGTGGAATGGGCACTGTCGGGCCTGCCGTTTCTGACCGAACCGGGCGCGCTGCTCGACGCGGTGTCGGCCAGCATCAAGACCGTCACCGGTCGCGACACCCAGCCGTCCACCAGCGGCGGCACGTCGGATGGGCGTTTCATTGCAACTCTGGGCACGCAGGTGGTTGAACTCGGGCCAGTCAATGCGACCATTCACCAGGTCAACGAACGCATCCTGGCGAGCGATCTCGACGTGCTCACCGAGATTTACTATCAGACCCTGGTCAAGTTGCTCGCCTGATGCTGACCTGCCCGATCTGCTCAGCGCCGCTCGACGCAGCGGACAACGGCGTGGTGTGCCCGGTGGGCCACCGCTTCGACCGCGCCCGCCAGGGTTACCTGAACCTGCTGCCGGTGCAGCACAAGAACAGCCGCGACCCCGGCGACAACCAGGCGATGGTCGAGGCGCGCCGCGACTTTCTCAATGCCGGGCATTACGCCCCGGTGGCCAGACGCCTGGCTGAGCTGGCCGCCGAGCGTCATCCTGCCCATTGGCTCGACATCGGCTGCGGAGAGGGTTACTACACCGCGCAAATCGCGACGGCCCTGCCCGATGCCGACGGTTATGCACTGGACATCTCCCGCGAGGCGGTCAAGCGCGCCTGCAAGCGAAATCCTGACCTGACGTGGTTGATTGCCAGCATGGCCCGCGTGCCGCTGCCAGACGCCAGCCTCCAGTTCATCGCCAGCGTGTTCAGTCCGCTGGACTGGGCAGAAGCCAGGCGCTTGCTGTCGCCCGGTGGCGGCCTGATGCGTGTGGGGCCGACCAATGAACATTTGATGGAGCTGCGCCAACGCCTGTACGACGAAGTCCGTGACTACGCGGACGAAAAGCACCTGGCGCTGGTGCCCGAGGGCATGACCTTGCAGCACAGCGAAACCCTGACGTTCAAGCTGACGCTGGTCGATGGTCAGGCCCGCGCGAATCTGCTGGCGATGACGCCGCACGGTTGGCGCGCCAGTGCCGAACGACGGGCAAGCGTGGTCGACCAGACGGAGCCGTTCGAGACCACGGTGTCGATGCGTTACGATTATTTCGTTCTGCAGTAAGCACCCGGCGACCGGCATCGAACCTGTACACCGAACGAATCCGCGAATGGATTTACCAGAACACTCACGAGGCCGCCATGCGCCAACCCGATATCGAGATTTACCTGAAAGACGCTGATGTCGATCACAAAGCCATTACTGCGTGGCTGACGGCAGACATCGGCCCGTGCAGCGAATGGGTCCAGAAAGGCCAGACCTGGAAGTGCAAGGCGGGCGACATCCCCGTGACCTGGATTCCCAAGGCCGTCGGCAAGTGGAATAGCCTGTGCCTGGACAGCGACCAGACGCCCTGGGAAGACGACATCGCCTGCGCCCGCGCCGCCTTCTCCGCCCTGAACGTCGAAGTCCGCTGCGCGCCGGGCACCTGGGTGGAAGAAGAGAACGACGAAGACGCCGACCGCTGGATTCGCATCAGTGCCGACGGCGAAGAAGAGATCACCTGGCGGACGTCGTAAGGCGACATGCGCACTCCTCTCTCACAGGTTACGAATCACCTGGGGGAGTGAGCTTGCTCGCGAAAGCCATGTGTCAGTCCCTGAAGATGCAGGGACTGAACGCCTTTCGCGAGCACGCTCGCTCGCACAGGACGAGGCCCTCGTCCCTGCGCGCAACTTTGCCCATCCCCGCCATATGCGGCAAACTGGCCGCTTCGTGGGCATTGACCCCCTAGCGCAGAATTCGTATGACCCGTTCCCCGTTCCGCCGTCTTGTGTTTGGCACCCTGCGTCGCTTGCTGTACCTGTGGGTGCGTTCGGAAACCATCAATCAATCGTCGTTTACCCTCAATCTGGACCGCAGCCGTCCCGTCTTTTATGCGCTGCAGAATCCGTCGCTCAGCGACCTTGCCGTACTCGACACCGAGTGCCGCAAAGCCGGTCTGCCGCGTCCTGTGCTGCCGGTTGCGGTGGGCAATCTGACCGAACCCGCCGCCTTCTTTTACCTGACGCCCGAGCCTGACTGGCTGGGCCGTCAGGACAAACGCGGCGCGCCACCTGCCCTGGAGCGCCTGGTGGGCGCCGTGACGCAAAATGCGACCGAAGACGCGCAGATCATTCCCGTCAGCGTGTTCTGGGGCCAATCGCCGGACAAGGAAGACAGCCCCTGGAAACTGCTGTTCGCCGACAGTTGGGCCGTCACCGGGCGTCTGCGCCGTTTCGTCACGATTCTGATTCTGGGGCGCAAGACCCGGGTGCAGTTTTCCGCCCCCGTCCACCTGCGCGAACTGGTCGACGAAAACAAAGGCTACGAGCGCACAGTGCGCATGGCCCAGCGCCTGTTGCGCGTGCATTTCCGCAACCTCAAGACGGCCACTATCGGTCCCGACCTTTCGCACCGTCGCAACCTGGTGAAAGGGCTGGTCGCCGATCCCTTGGTCAAACAGGCCATTCTCGACGAGGCCGCCCGAGAGAAAATCCCGGAAGCCAAGGCCCGCGAGAAAGCCCTGCACTACGGCAACGAAATCGCCTCGGACTACACCTACACCGCGATTCGCTTTCTGGAAGTGGTGCTGAGCTGGTTCTGGAACAAGATTTACGACGGCATCAAGGTCAGCCATCTGGAAGGCGTGCAGAACGTCGCCCAAGGCAACGAGATCATCTATGTGCCCTGCCACCGCAGCCATATCGACTACCTGCTGCTGTCGTACCTGCTGTTCCGCAACGGCCTGACGCCGCCGCACATCGCGGCAGGCATCAACCTCAACATGCCGGTCATCGGCGGCCTGCTACGGCGCGGCGGTGCGTTCTTCATGCGCCGCACGTTCAAGGGCAATCCGTTGTACACAGCGGTCTTCAACGAGTACCTGCACACGTTGTTCACCAAGGGTTTCCCGGTGGAGTACTTCGTCGAAGGCGGGCGTTCGCGCACCGGTCGCATGCTGCAACCCAAGACCGGCATGCTCGCGATCACGATGCGCAGTTTCCTGCGCAATTCCCGCACGCCGATCGTGTTCGTCCCCGTGTACATCGGTTACGAGCGGGTGCTCGAAGGCCGCACGTACCTCGGCGAATTGCGCGGCGCGGCGAAGAAGAAAGAATCGATCTTCGACATTTTCAAAGTCATCGGCGCACTCAAGCAGCGTTTCGGTCAGGTGTCAGTCAACTTCGGCGAGCCGATCAAACTGGCCGACTTCCTCGACCACGAACAACCGGACTGGCGCACTCAGGAGCTGGGCCCGGTCTTCAAACCGGCCTGGCTCAACGAGACCACTCACCGCTTGGGCGAACGCGTGGCCCGGCATCTGAACGAAGCGGCCGCGATCAATCCGGTCAATCTGGTCGCGCTGGCCCTGCTGTCGACGAACAAGCATGCACTGGACGATCAGGCCCTGGCGCGCGTGCTCGACCTGTACCTGACGCTGCTGCGCGCGGTGCCTTACTCCCCGCACACCACGTTGCCGGACGGTGACGGCCGTGCATTGATCGAGCACGTGAAGGGAATGGACTTGCTGTCCGAGCAGAAAGACGCGCTGGGCAAGATTCTGTACCTGGACGAGCAGAACGCCGTCCTGATGACGTATTACCGCAACAACGTGTTGCACATTTTCGCGCTACCCTCGCTGCTCGCGAGTTTCTTCCAGAGCTCGTCGCGCATGAGTCGCGAGCAGATCCTGCGCTACGCACGCGCGCTTTACCCGTACCTGCAAGCGGAGCTGTTCATTCGCTGGTCGCTGGACGAACTGGATGCCGTCATCGATCAATGGCTGGCGGCGTTCGTCGAACAGGGCCTGCTACGCTTCGAGAATGATGTCTACCTGCGCCCCGCCCCGAGCTCACGTCACTTCGTGTTACTGACCGTGCTGTCGCGCGCCATCGCCCAGACCCTGCAGCGTTTCTACATGTCGATCTCCCTGCTGCTCAATAACGGCCAGCACACCCTGACGGCAGAACAGCTGGAGGACCTGTGCACGATCATGGCCCAGCGCCTGTCGATCCTGCATGGCCTGAACGCGCCGGAATTCTTCGACAAGAGCCTGTTCCGCCACTTCATCCAGACGCTGCTCGACCAGGACGTGTTGCGCAAGGACGAAAACGGCAAACTGGGTTATCACGCGCTGCTGGGGGAACTGGCCGAAGGCGCCGCCAAGCGTGTATTGCCCGCCGAAATCCGCCTGTCCATTCGCCAGGTGGCACTGCATCGCAATGAAGAAGTCGTAGACACGGACCCGGGCGTCTGACGCAGTGCCCCTTCCCCTTTGGGAGTGCGCTTGCTCACGAAGGGAGCCGTCCGCACATAACCGTTTTCACCGTGTAAGCGCACGCCGTCGCACGCCAAGGAGATCCACCCGATGAAACACATTCTGCTGACCTTGATGACCACCGTCCTCGCCGCGTGCGCCCATGCCCCGGACAACCTGCCCGGCACCCTGGACGGTGAGGTGTTTTACCTTCAACGCATGGCTTTGCCGCCGACCGCTACGCTGAAGGTCACGCTTCAGGATGTGTCGCGGGCCGATGCGCCCGCACAGACACTGGCCAGCCAGAACGGCCCGATCAAAGGTCAGGTGCCGCTACCGTTCCACCTGACCTACGATCAGAAACAGGTTCAACAGGGCCACACGTACGCCGTCAGTGCGCGCATCGAAGTCGACGGCAAACTGCTGATGATCAGCACCGAGCGCTACACCGTGGACCTGACGCTGGAGGAAAAACCTCCTGTGAAGATCCGTTTGAACCCGGCCCGATAAACCGGCCGCCCCTGCTTTCGCTTTTCTGAAAAGGACATAACCCATGCTGCTTCGCACACTTTCATTCACGGGCCTTTGCGCCGGCCTGATGTTCTCGGCCAGTGCATTCGCGCTGTCGCTCAGTGACCTGTCGCAATCGGACGCGACCGGCGGCCTGAAGGATGCGCTGACCCAAGGCGCCCAGATCGCTGTCAAGCAACTGGGTGTGCCGGGCGGTTTCAGCAACAACAAGGACGTGCGCATCGAACTGCCGGGCAAGTTGGGCAAAGTCGCGAGCAAGATGAAATTGCTGGGGATGGGCACTCAGGTTGAACAGTTGGAAAACAGCATGAACCAGGCGGCTGAAGCCGCCGTGCCCCAGGCTCAGGCGCTGTTGGTCGATGCAGTGAAGAAGATGAGCGTGTCGGATGCCAAGGGTATTCTCAGCGGCGGCAAGGATTCGGCCACTCAGTACCTGAACACGTCGAGCCGCGAACAGATCCGCGCCAGGTTCCTGCCGATCGTGAAGCAGGCCACCGACAAGGTGGGTCTGGCGCAGAAATACAACGCTTTTGCCGGTCAGGCGGCGAGTCTGGGCGTGGTCGATGCGAAGGATTCGAACGTCGAGGGCTATGTGACCGAGAAGACGCTGGACGGGTTGTTCAAGATGATCGCCAAACAGGAAGAGAGCATTCGCGCGAATCCGGGCGCCGCTGCGACGGGTCTGGCGAAGAAGGTGTTTGGGGCGCTGTAAGCGCTTCGCTTTCTTTTTTGACGGCTTTTAAGTCGTGTGTATATCCGTTATTCGGGGGGCGCTGATCTTGTTCTGCCTAACGGCAGAAGCGTTCCGCCTTCGGCGGGTTACTTGAAAAGACCCCAAGTAACCAAGGGTCTGAACTCCCGGTTTGGCCTCGACTTCGTCGAGGTTCCTTCACTCCGGCGACGCTCCGTGGGCCCGCGCTGAACGGACATCCATGTCCTCGCAGCGCTCTCGCGGCATCCATGCCGCTCGGCCCACTCCACACCGCCTGCGTTCAGCCTGCACCCAAGTCGCGTTTGGTGGCGTCTGGACTGACGAGGCAGGAAAAGCAACAGCAACAGCAACAGCAACAGCAGTCGTAAAACAAGTGTCATGGAAGTCCGCTGATTCTGCCGAAGGCGTAGGAACGCGCTTGCTCTGGGCCGTACTCGGACGATCTGTCGCGCAGCGGCAGCAAAATCAGGCGACTTGGTTGTACCTGACACACCGCATGCACCGGTTTTGCTGCCGGTTCCCGGCAGATCGCGGGACAAGCCACGCTCCTACAAGAGAGAAGTGTGCGGGAAATGGATGCACGACCCAAGAATGCGAGGAGCGCTAGCTCCAGCCCGAGCTGTTCATATACGCGACAGCCCAGACACCACAAATCGCGACTTGGGAGCAGGCCAAACGTAGACGACGCGCAGTGGGTCGAGCGGCAGGGATGCCGCGAGAGCGCCGTCAGGGCATGGATGCCCGTTCGGCGCGGGCCCACGGAGCGTCG